>NZ_CP107985.1:6197500-7414654 GCF_036108815.1 Streptomyces sp. NBC_00353
CAAGTTTTTAAGGGCGCACGGTGGATGCCTTGGCACCAGGAACCGATGAAGGACGTGGGAGGCCACGATAGGCCCCGGGGAGCTGTCAACCGAGCTTTGATCCGGGGGTGTCCGAATGGGGAAACCCGGCAGTCGTCATGGGCTGTCACCCGCTGCTGAACACATAGGCAGTGTGGAGGGAACGAGGGGAAGTGAAACATCTCAGTACCCTCAGGAAGAGAAAACAACCGTGATTCCGGGAGTAGTGGCGAGCGAAACTGGATGAGGCCAAACCGTATGCGTGTGATACCCGGCAGGGGTTGCGCATGCGGGGTTGTGGGATCTCTTTTTCACAGTCTGCCGGCTGTGAGGCGAGTCAGAAACCGTTGATGTAGGCGAAGGACATGCGAAAGGTCCGGCGTAGAGGGTAAGACCCCCGTAGCTGAAACATCAACGGCTCGTTTAAGAGACACCCAAGTAGCACGGGGCCCGAGAAATCCCGTGTGAATCTGGCGGGACCACCCGCTAAGCCTAAATATTCCCTGGTGACCGATAGCGGATAGTACCGTGAGGGAATGGTGAAAAGTACCGCGGGAGCGGAGTGAAATAGTACCTGAAACCGTGTGCCTACAAGCCGTGGGAGCGTCGCATGCAAGCTTGCTTGCATGTCGTGACTGCGTGCCTTTTGAAGAATGAGCCTGCGAGTTTGCGGTGTGTTGCGAGGTTAACCCGTGTGGGGAAGCCGTAGCGAAAGCGAGTCCGAATAGGGCGTTTTAGTAGCACGCTCAAGACCCGAAGCGGAGTGATCTAGCCATGGGCAGGTTGAAGCGGAGGTAAGACTTCGTGGAGGACCGAACCCACCAGGGTTGAAAACCTGGGGGATGACCTGTGGTTAGGGGTGAAAGGCCAATCAAACTCCGTGATAGCTGGTTCTCCCCGAAATGCATTTAGGTGCAGCGTCGTGTGTTTCTTGCCGGAGGTAGAGCACTGGATAGGCGATGGGCCCTACCGGGTTACTGACCTTAGCCAAACTCCGAATGCCGGTAAGTGAGAGCACGGCAGTGAGACTGTGGGGGATAAGCTCCATGGTCGAGAGGGAAACAGCCCAGAGCATCGACTAAGGCCCCTAAGCGTACGCTAAGTGGGAAAGGATGTGGAGTCGCAGAGACAACCAGGAGGTTGGCTTAGAAGCAGCCACCCTTGAAAGAGTGCGTAATAGCTCACTGGTCAAGTGATTCCGCGCCGACAATGTAGCGGGGCTCAAGCGTACCGCCGAAGTCGTGTCATTCCAGCATTAAGGGCCAACGCCTGCTGGGATGGGTAGGGGAGCGTCGTGTGCCGGGTGAAGCAGCCGCGGAAGCGAGTTGTGGACGGTTCACGAGTGAGAATGCAGGCATGAGTAGCGATACACACGTGAGAAACGTGTGCGCCGATTGACTAAGGGTTCCTGGGTCAAGCTGATCTGCCCAGGGTAAGTCGGGACCTAAGGCGAGGCCGACAGGCGTAGTCGATGGACAACCGGTTGATATTCCGGTACCCGCTTTGAAACGCCCAGTACTGAATCAGGCGATGCTAAGTCCGTGAAGCCGGCCCGATCTCTTCGGAGTTGAGGGTAGTGGTGGAGCCGACGAACCAGACTTGTAGTAGGTAAGCGATGGGGTGACGCAGGAAGGTAGTCCAGCCCGGGCGGTGGTAGTCCCGGGGTAAGGGTGTAGGGCGTGTGATAGGCAAATCCGTCACACATTAAGCCTGAGACCTGATGCCGAGCCGATTGTGGTGAAGTGGATGATCCTATGCTGTCGAGAAAAGCCTCTAGCGAGTTTCATGGCGGCCCGTACCCTAAACCGACTCAGGTGGTCAGGTAGAGAATACCGAGGCGTTCGGGTGAACTATGGTTAAGGAACTCGGCAAAATGCCCCCGTAACTTCGGGAGAAGGGGGCCATCACTGGTGATTGGATTTACTCCATGAGCTGGGGGTGGCCGCAGAGACCAGCGAGAAGCGACTGTTTACTAAAAACACAGGTCCGTGCGAAGCCGTAAGGCGATGTATACGGACTGACGCCTGCCCGGTGCTGGAACGTTAAGGGGACCGGTTAGCTGACTTTCGGGTCGGCGAAGCTGAGAACTTAAGCGCCAGTAAACGGCGGTGGTAACTATAACCATCCTAAGGTAGCGAAATTCCTTGTCGGGTAAGTTCCGACCTGCACGAATGGCGTAACGACTTCTCGACTGTCTCAACCATAGGCCCGGTGAAATTGCACTACGAGTAAAGATGCTCGTTTCGCGCAGCAGGACGGAAAGACCCCGGGACCTTTACTACAGTTTGATATTGGTGTTCGGTTCGGCTTGTGTAGGATAGGTGGGAGACTTTGAAGCAGCCACGCCAGTGGTTGTGGAGTCGCCGTTGAAATACCACTCTGGTCGTGCTGGATGTCTAACCTGGGTCCGTGATCCGGATCAGGGACAGTGTCTGATGGGTAGTTTAACTGGGGCGGTTGCCTCCTAAAGAGTAACGGAGGCGCCCAAAGGTTCCCTCAGCCTGGTTGGCAATCAGGTGTTGAGTGTAAGTGCACAAGGGAGCTTGACTGTGAGACCGACGGGTCGAGCAGGGACGAAAGTCGGGACTAGTGATCCGGCAGTGGCTTGTGGAAGCGCTGTCGCTCAACGGATAAAAGGTACCCCGGGGATAACAGGCTGATCTTCCCCAAGAGTCCATATCGACGGGATGGTTTGGCACCTCGATGTCGGCTCGTCGCATCCTGGGGCTGGAGTCGGTCCCAAGGGTTGGGCTGTTCGCCCATTAAAGCGGTACGCGAGCTGGGTTTAGAACGTCGTGAGACAGTTCGGTCCCTATCCGCTGCGCGCGTAGGAATATTGAGAAGGGCTGTCCCTAGTACGAGAGGACCGGGACGGACGAACCTCTGGTGTGCCAGTTGTCCTGCCAAGGGCATGGCTGGTTGGCTACGTTCGGAAAGGATAACCGCTGAAAGCATCTAAGCGGGAAGCCTGCTTCGAGATGAGTATTCCCACCCCCTTTGAGGGGTTAAGGCTCCCAGTAGACGACTGGGTTGATAGGCCAGATGTGGAAGCCCGGCAACGGGTGGAGCTGACTGGTACTAATAGGCCGAGGGCTTGTCCTCAGTTGCTCGCGTCCACTGTGTTAGTTCTGAAATAACGAACGGCCGTGTTGTTGCCCGGTGTTGGTTAATTTCATAGTGTTTCGGTGGTCATTGCGTTAGGGAAACGCCCGGTTACATTCCGAACCCGGAAGCTAAGCCTTTCAGCGCCGATGGTACTGCAGGGGGGACCCTGTGGGAGAGTAGGACGCCGCCGAACAATTATTCCGGGAAAGCCCCGCACCTCTGGTGCGGGGCTTTTCTGCGTTTACGGGCCGGCTGTTTCCCGCCGCGGCGACCATGACTCCTCGGTGTGAGTCCATGGTTGCCGCGTGGGATCAGAGGCGGCCTGCTGCCTTGAGGGCGAGATAGGTGTCGGCGAGAGCCGGGGCGAGATTGTCCGGAGTGGCATCGACGACCACCACACCATGGCGCTGGAGCTGTTCCGCAGTGCGGCGTCGCTGTGCTTGAGCTTGTGTCGCCGCTGCCGCTTCGTAGACCGCGTCCACTGTGCCTCGGGCGCCTGCCATCTCCTCGATGTGCGGGTCGGCCACCGCGGCCACCAGCACCGTGTGGCGCTGGGTCAGCCGGGGGAGGACGGGGAGCAGGCCCTCTTCGACAGGGGCCGCGTCCAGACTGGTGAGAAGCACGATCAGAGAGCGACGAGGGGCGCTTGCCAGGGCAGTGGCGCTGAGTCCTCGGGCGTCTGTTTCCACGAGCTCCGGTTCGAGCGTAGCCATCGCCGTGACCATGGCCGACAGAACTTCTCCTCCGGCGCGGCCCTGAACCTGGGCGCGGGTGCGGCGGTCATGGGCCAGCAGGTCGACGCGGTCGCCGGCGCGTGTCGCGAGAGCAGTGAGGAGCAGTGCCGCGTCCATTGCCGCGTCGAGCCGGGGCACATCACCGACCCGGCCAGCCGAGGTACGGCCCGTATCGAGAACGATGAGGATGTGGCGGTCCCGCTCAGGGCGCCACGTCCGGACAGCGACAGCGGACTGGCGTGCTGTTGCCCGCCAGTCGATGGAGCGGGTGTCATCGCCGGGGACGTAGGCGCGCAGACTGTCGAACTCCGTGCCTTCGCCACGGGTGAGGACACTGGTGCGGCCGTCGAGCTCGCGGAGTCTGGCAAGGCGGGACGGCAGATGCTTGCGACTGGTGAAGGGCGGAAGGACGCGCACCGTCCACGGGACGTGATGATTTCCCTGCCGGGCTGCCAGTCCCAGCGGCCCGTAGGAGCGGACGGTGACTCGCTCCGCCCGGCGGTCGCCGCGACGGGTGGGGCGCAGGAGCGTGGTGACGCGACGGCGTTCGCCGGCCGGGATGTCCAAGGTGTGACGGGACGCGGCCTGCTCCGTGCCGGTGATCCAGCTGCTGGGGGGCCAGGCGTCGCGGAGGTGCGCACGCAGCCGACGACGCGAGCGATTGGTTACGGTCAGTTGTACTTCTGCGCCGTCACCGAGTCGAACGGTTGTGTCGCCGGATCGAGTGAACTGGAGCGTTCGCACTGGCGCTGCCAGGGCATAGTCGCACAGAATTGCTAGCGAGAGAGGGGCGTTGACCGCGAGCATGCCTGTCCAGCTCGGGGCCAGGATGCCTACGGGGAGTGACCCCAGAGCGGCGAGCAGCGCGGTTCGTCCGGTGAGGGCCACGGTCACCGCCTCATCGGGGTACGGGTACGTGGGCGAGGACTGCGGTGATGACGGAGTCGGGGGTGACTCCTTCCATCTCTGCCTCGGGCCGCAGCTGGATGCGATGGCGGAGCGTGGGGAGTGCCAGGGCTTTCACGTCATCCGGGATGACGTAGTCACGGCCGGTGAGCCAGGCCCATGCGCGGGCCGTGGAGAGCAGGGCGGTTGCGCCTCGGGGGGATACACCGAGGGAGAGCGAGGGGGATTCACGCGTGGCACGGCAGATATCGACGACATAGCCGGCGATCTCGGGGGAGACCGTGGTCTTGGCGACCGCGTTGCGTGCTGCCTCCAGGTCGGCGGGGCCTGCGACGGGGCGTACGCCTGCTGACGTCAGATCGCGGGGATTGAAGCCATCGGCATGGCGGGTCAGGACGTTGATCTCCTCGTCGCGTGACGGCAGCGGCACCGTCAGTTTGAGGAGGAAGCGGTCCAGTTGGGCCTCGGGGAGCGGATACGTGCCCTCGTACTCGACGGGGTTCTGGGTGGCGGCGACCAGGAAGGGGTCCGGCAGAGGGCGAGGGGTTCCGTCGACGGTGACCTGGCGCTCCTCCATTGCCTCCAGGAGGGAGGACTGCGTTTTGGGAGGTGTGCGGTTGATCTCGTCGGCCAGGAGGAGGTTGGTGAAGACCGGGCCGGGCTGGAAGGAGAACTCGGCGGTGCGGGCGTCGTAGACGAGGGATCCGGTGACGTCGCTCGGCATCAGATCGGGGGTGAACTGGACGCGCTTGGTGTCGAGTTCGAGTGAGGCGGCGAGGGCGCGGACCAGGAGGGTCTTGGCTACGCCGGGGACGCCTTCGAGGAGGACGTGGCCTCGGCAGAGCAGTGCGACGACCAGTCCGGTGACGGCCGGGTCCTGGCCGACCACGGCTTTGGCGATCTCGGAGCGCAGAGCTTCCAGGGATGCGCGGGCTGCGTCGTCGTTCCCGACGGTCTCGGTTGTCCCGGCGGGCACTGGGGGCGGGGCGCTCATGAAGTGCGTACCTCTCTTTCGAGGGTGTCGAGTTGGTCTGCCAGACGGACAAGGGTGGCGTCGTCGGCCGGCTCCGGGCCGAAGAGCAGGGTGTCCAGGCCGCCTTCAGCGGTGCTGAGGCGCGCGGAGACGGCGGGGAGGAGCACGGAGGGGGAGTGGGCATCGCGTGGGGAGACGCCGATGAGGGGTGCGATACGGGTGCGGGTGGCGGAGCGCAGTGAGGAGGCGGCCCGGTCGCGGGCGTTCGCCTTGCGGTAGAGGCGAGCTCGGCCCTCTGTGGATTCGGAGGCGCGAATGGCCACGGGCAGCCGTTCGGTGACCAGGGGGCCCAGTCGGCGGGCGCGCCAGATGGCTGCGAGCACGGCGGCGACTGCGAGCTGCAGAGTGCCCCAGAGCCAGCCCGACGGGATGAGATCGACGAAGCTGCGGTCGTCGCCCGTGCCGTCGTCGACACCGTCGCGGTTCTGAGCGGCGGAGGGATCAGCGAGCGAGGGGAGGTACCAGACCAGATGCGGGCGGGAGCCGAGGAGTTGCAGGGCCAGGGAGGCGTTGCCGTGGCTGGCGAGCCGGTTGTTGTAGAGCAGATCGGGGGAGCCGAGGAGGACGGTGTCGCCGGCGCCCTTCTCCTGGACGAGGAGCAGGGTGGGGAGGTTGCCACTTGGGTAGCAGCCGATGGTGTCGAGGCCGTCCGCCGTGTAGCGGAAGCCTCCTGTGTCGGCGTCGCCCGCCGTGCGGGCTGCAAGCAGGGAGCACTGCGGTGCGCGGGCGACCACCGGGCCGGAGGAGTTCGCGCGGACGCCGGGAGCCAGTGCGTTGACGGACAGGGGGTCTGCCGCGAGGAGGACGGTGCGGCCGGCCGAGTCGGTGGTCGCGGCGCGGAGTTCGTTCTGCTGATGCAGCGTCAGCAGGTTCGGGGCGGTGACGAGCAGAGTGGTGTCGGGGCCGGTCGCCGCAGTGGTGTCGTCGAGCGTGGTGGTCACGCGGACGGAGACGCCGCGGTCCTTGAGGAGTTCGGCGACGGCCCGGCTGCCGTGCTGGTCGGCGGAGCGGGGGTCGAGTCGGCCGTGCTGGTCGCCGGAGCGTGCGGTGGCCAGCACGATTCCGGCCGCTACGAGAAGAAGGAGGGCGAACAGCAGACCGCGGGTACGGACCCAGAGCTGGCGGGGAGAGGAGGAGGCCGAGGTGGGGGACGCGGTGGTGGCGGTGGTGACTGCGGTCATTCGGCGGCTCCCCGGACCGCGGTGGTCAGCAGGGGCTTGGCGTTCTCGAGGTCGCGGTCGAGGGCCTGCACCGTCAGATACGTCTGCTGGTCGGCGGTCCGGCCGCCGTATGTGACGTCATCGAAGTTACGGGCGGCGGCGCGAAGCGGTATCTCGTGTCCGGGCAGTGAGCGGCCGGCCTCGGCGGCGGCCTCGTCGGCCGTGCGGCCGGGGCGTGGGTCGAGGAGGGCGCGTTCTTCGAGGGAGCGCACGATGGCGCGCATGCGTTCCTGGACGGCCTCGTTCCAGCGCTGGGCGGCAGCGTGGGCCTCGGCGGCCGTGCGGTGTTCGGCCGCGCTGCGGGGGCTGTCGTCGAAGAGTGCGTCCGTGGTGCGGGGGGTGCGCTGCGGGGTGCCCAGCCGCCACCAGAGAGCGACGGCCAGGCCAATGACCACCAGTACGAGGACGATCAGCCCGAGCGGTCCGCCCGGTGCGGCGTTCGAGGCCGTGGCGAAGAGATCGCCGAGCCACCCCCACAGGCGGTCGAGGCCGCGCTGGAGGAGGTTCGGGTCGTTCTCGTGGTACATCGGATGGGACAGCTCGTGCTTCGCCGCCTCACGGGCGGGGACACGCGGAGTCTCCACCGGTACGTCGTTGCTCGCGTGGATCAGTAGCCGTGCTGTTGTAGTGCCCCCCGCCCCCGACACGGCATCAGCTCCTGGTGTCGTAGCCGGACAGGCCCGCGGCCCTGGCGAGCTCGAGGTCGAGTGCTTCGCGGCGGATGCGCTGGTCCACGTAGAGCAGAGCCATCACACCGGCGGAGAGCGGGTAGGTGATCGTGGAGATGATGACCTCGCCGATGCCGGAGATGATCAGGAACGGCCAGCCGAATCCGGTGGACTCGCCGGTGAGGAAGGTGCTCAGTCCGTCGCCGTCCACGATCATCCCAATGATGCCGAACGGGATGGCGATGACCAGGGTCACGATGAGCGTCAGTAGCCAGGTGAGGAGCAGGATGCCGAACATCCGCCACCAGGCGCCCCGGACCAGCTTCGCGGACCGGCGCATCGAGACGGTGATCGACTGCCGCTCCAGCATCAGCGCCGGCGTGGCGAGGCAGAAGCGGACCATCAGCCAGATGACGACGACACAGGCGGCCATGAAGCCGATGAGGATGAGGCCCACGCCCGCGGTGGAGCCCATCAGCGCACCGGGCAGCACGCCCACTGCCATGATTCCGGCGGCCATCAAGGCCAGCAGGAGGGTCAGGCCCAGCAGCTGGAGCAGGCGGGGCCGGGCCTCGGCCCACGCTTCGGAGAGCGTCACGGAGCGGCCCAGTACCGAGCGGCTGATCACCACGGTGAGCATGGATGTGGTGAAGAGCGTCGCGATCAGGGTGATGAGCGTGGACGGGGCGCTGTAGACCAGGGTGGACTGGGCGGAGTCGGCGGCCTGGCGGAGCGCCTCCGCGCCGGTCGCGTTCGGGTCGACCGACGCGGGCTCCGGCAGCAGGTAGCGCTGCACGAGGATGATGGCGATCTGGGCGATCACGGAGACGGTGAGCGTGATTCCGAGGACCGTGCGCCAGTGCGCACGCATCGCGGACACCGCACCGTCGAGGATCTCGCCGACGCCGAGTGGGCGGAGCGGGATGACACCGGGCTTTGCCGCGGGTGGCTGACCCCAGCCGGATCCCTGCGGCCTGCTGCCCCAGCCGGGGACGGGCGGCGGTGCGCCGTGACCGCTGCCGGGGATGCTCGGTGGGGACCACTGCCCTGCGGGCGGCTGCGTGGGAGACCAGTTCCCGGCGTGGCCGTTGCCGTCCGTGGGCGCGGAAGGCTGGGGGACGCCCGCCTCCTGGCTGTCGGAGGGGGCAGATCCGGGCGAGGCCCAGCCCGGAGTGTCGTTCATTCTCGCTCCTTCACGGTCCTGTCCGCTCATCGGGGCGGCAGGTTGGCAGCCATCGTGCCACGCGTGGGTCCGGTACGGGCCGGGTGCTCGATCTCCTTCGCACCTTCATTTGTGGGCGGCTCACCGGGCAGACTGGGCGGATGGCTGATCAGGACGCGCAATCGCCGGTGGGCATCGAGCCTCCCGCGCTTCCCTCCATCCGCTGGGACGAGCCTCCGGAAGGCCCTGTGCTGGTGCTCCTCGACCAGACGCGGCTGCCCGCCGAGGAGGTCGGGCTGGTGTGTGCGGATGTGCCCGCGCTGGTGCGGGCGATCCAGACACTGGCTGTGCGCGGGGCGCCGTTGCTGGGCATCGCCGGGGCCTACGGGGTGGCACTGGCCGCTGTCCGGGGTTATGACGTCGCGGAGGCTGCGGGGCTGCTGGAGGGGGCGCGGCCCACCGCTGTGAACCTCGGATACGGGGTGCGGCGTGCGGCAGGGACGTACTGGGCGGCCCTGGACAAGGGTGCGGATCCGCAGCGGGCGGCCGCGGTGGCGCTGGAGGAGGCGAAGGCGCTGCACCGGGAGGACGCCGAGGCCAGTCGGCGCATGGCGCAGTACGGGCTCGCGCTGCTCGACGAGCTGCTGCCGGGCGGCGGGCATCAGCTGCTCACGCACTGCAATTCGGGGGCGCTCGTCTCGGGTGGTGAGGGCACGGCCTTCGCGGTGGCGCTCCGCGCGCACCGGGCGGGACGGCTGCGAAGGCTCTGGGTGGACGAGACGCGCCCGCTGTTGCAGGGGGCTCGGCTGACCGCGTACGAGGCGGCGCGCAACGGAATGGCGTACAGCCTGCTCACGGACAACGCGGCGGGATCGCTGTTCGCCGCGGGGGAGGTCGATGCCGTGCTCATCGGCGCCGACCGCATCGCGGCGGACGGGTCCGTGGCGAACAAAGTCGGGAGTTATCCGCTGGCGGTGCTTGCCAAATACCACCATGTGCCGTTCATTGTGGTGGCGCCGACCACGACCGTGGATCTGGAGACCGCGGACGGGGCGTCGATCATTGTGGAGCAGCGCCCCGGCCGAGAGGTGACGGAGCTCACATCTCCGCAGATCGGGCCGGACGGCGGGGAGGCGGGCGGACTGCTCGTGGCACCCCTGGGAACCCAGGCGTACAACCCCGCATTCGACATCACGCCGCCGGAACTGATCACGGCGATCGTCACGGAGGAGGGTGCAGTTTCCCCGGTCACGGGGGTCGGACTGGCAGAGCTGTGTGCCAGGTCATCGCAGATAACGATTAGCTAATGGGATGATGTCGATTATGAAGGGACGCGTCCTTGTCGTCGACGACGACACCGCACTGGCCGAGATGCTCGGGATTGTGCTGCGTGGTGAAGGGTTCGAGCCGTCGTTCGTAGCGGACGGCGACAAGGCACTTGCCGCATTTCGTGAGGCCAAGCCGGACCTGGTTCTGCTGGATCTCATGCTGCCCGGACGGGACGGCATCGAAGTCTGCAGGCTGATCAGGGCCGAGTCGGGTGTGCCGATCGTCATGCTCACGGCTAAGAGCGACACGGTCGATGTGGTGGTGGGCCTGGAGTCCGGGGCCGACGACTACATCGTCAAGCCGTTCAAACCTAAGGAGTTGGTTGCCCGGATCAGGGCACGTTTGCGTAGGTCCGAGGAGCCGGCACCGGAACAGCTGACCATCGGGGATCTGGTCATCGATGTGGCCGGTCACTCGGTGAAGCGGGAGGGGCAGTCCATCGCACTGACCCCGCTGGAGTTCGACCTGCTGGTCGCGCTCGCCCGCAAGCCGTGGCAGGTCTTCACCCGTGAAGTACTGCTCGAGCAGGTGTGGGGGTATCGCCATGCCGCCGACACCCGTCTGGTGAATGTGCATGTCCAGCGGCTGCGTTCCAAGGTCGAGAAGGACCCGGAGCGGCCGGAGATCGTGGTGACCGTCCGAGGTGTCGGTTACAAGGCCGGACCGAGCTGACATGTCCCTGGGTAGCGCTGCTCCGAAACCCGGGGGGCCGGGAGTCCGTACGGGGCGGGCTGCCGGTTCGGGACGTGGGCCTTCGCCGTTGGGGAGGCTTCTGCAGGGCGGCCGGTTGTTCCACGACCGGGCGCCCGGCGGTCCCGTGCCGCGACTGCTGATGCGCTGGGTGCGGCGTCCGCTGCTGCCCGCCGTGCGGTTGTGGCGGCGCAACCTCCAGTTGCGGGTCGTCGCGGGCACGCTGCTCATGTCGCTCGGTGTGGTGCTGCTGCTCGGCCTGGTCGTGATCGGACAGGTGCGCAACGGTCTGCTCGACGCGAAGGGCAAGGCTGCTCAGACACAGGCCGCCGGTGGTTTCGCGGCGGCCCAGGACAAGGCGAACGCTCCGCTCACCCCCGGTGGGCGCGGAGGCGATGCCGGTGACGGGGCGACCGCCAACAACTCATGGCGGACCGAGCTCGTCGATCAGCTCGCCAGTGGCGGCAAGAACGCCTTCAACGTGGTGGCGCTCAGCGCCGACGACGGCACCCGTGCGCCGCGCGGCTCGGGCAGCGTGGAAGCGGCCAGCGTCCCGCAGAGCCTGCGGGAGGCCGTGGACAAGGGGCCGGGTGCGTTCCAGACGTACTCGCTGATCAGGTATGCGAACGGGCAGGAGTCGCAGCCGGGTCTCGTCGTGGGCAAGCGCCTGTACGACATCGACCACAACCCGTACCAGCTCTACTACCTCTTCCCGCTGACGCAGGAGGAGAAGTCACTGACCCTGGTCAAGGGCACCCTGGCCACTGCGGGACTGTTCGTGGTCGTGCTGCTCGGGGCCATCGCCTGGTTCGTGGTGCGGCAGGTCGTCACACCCGTACGGATGGCGGCGGGAATCGCCGAGCGACTCTCCGCGGGCCGGCTGCAGGAGCGGATGAAGGTCACCGGCGAGGACGACATCGCCCGGCTCGGTGAGGCCTTCAACAAGATGGCGCAGAACCTTCAGCTGAAGATCCAGCAGCTGGAGGAGCTCTCCCGGATGCAGCGGCGCTTCGTATCGGACGTCTCGCACGAGCTGCGGACACCGCTGACGACCGTGCGCATGGCCGCCGATGTGATCCACGAGGCGCGGGTGGACTTCGACCCCGTGACGGCTCGCTCCGCCGAGCTCCTCGGGGACCAGCTCGACCGGTTCGAGTCGCTGCTCTCCGATCTGCTGGAGATCAGCCGGTTCGACGCAGGCGCCGCGGCGCTGGAGGCCGAGCCGATAGACCTGCGGCAGGTCGTACGACGGGTGATCGGCGGTGCCGAGCCGCTCGCCGAGCGCAAGGGCACCCGGATCCGGGTGGTCGGTGACGAGCAGCCGGTGATCGCGGAGGCCGACGCGCGACGGGTCGAGCGCGTGCTGCGCAACCTGGTCGTCAACGCCGTCGAGCACGGCGAGGGCAAGGATGTCGTGGTGCGGATGGGTGTGGCCGGAGGAGCGGTCGCCATCGCCGTCCGGGACTACGGCGTGGGTCTCAAGCCGGGAGAGGCGACCCGGGTCTTCAACCGCTTCTGGCGCGCCGACCCCGCGCGGGCCCGGACGACGGGCGGTACCGGTCTCGGGCTGTCGATCGCCGTCGAGGACGCCCGGCTGCACGGCGGCTGGCTGCAGGCGTGGGGCGAGCCGGGCGGCGGTTCGCAGTTCCGCCTGACCCTGCCGCGTACGGCGGACGAGCCGCTGCGCGGATCGCCGATACCGCTGGAGCCCGAGGACTCGCGCCGCAACCGGGAGAACCGGGAGCGGGCCACGGACGGCGTCACGACCGGCAGTGAGCACCGGCTGACCTCGGTGCCCGCCCAACAGAGCGGCTCGGACCGGTCGCCGCTGCCCGTGCCGACGCGTGCCTCCGTGGCTCCCCGCACGGCGCCCGCTTCGGTGCATCCGGCGGCTCTGCCGGGCAGCGGCGCCCGGGTGGTCGCCCGCCCGGCCGACGACCGGCCGGGCGGCGACGTCGAATCTGCTGCGCACCACCCGGAGCGGGAGGACACGACTCGTGGGCACTGACCGTCGTCAGGACGGCCGTGGACGTGCGGTGGGAGTGACCGCGTTGCTGGGGTGCGGCATCGTGCTGCTGTCCGCGTGCGGCTCGATGCCCGTCACCGGGGACGTCAAGGCCGTCGACGCCTCACAGCCGGGTGACTCCCAGGTCCAGGTGTACGCGGTGGCGCCGCGCGACAACGCCACTCCCATCGAGGTGGTCGACGGCTTCCTGGAGTCCATGACCAGCGACGACCCCGGCTTCCGGACCACCCGCAAGTACCTGACGAAGAAGGCGGCCGGCACCTGGCGGCCGAGCGCGTTCACCACGGTGCTCTCGAAGGCGCCGAACCGCAGCGACCGCCCCGTCCACGACGGCGACCGCAGCAGCACGGAGCTCAGCTACACGCTGACCGGCGAGAAGGTGGCGACGGTCGACGCACAGAGCGCCTACCAGCCGGTCGCGCCCACGCAGTTCAACCGCACCCTGCATCTGGTGCGGCAGAACGGGCCGGACGGCAAGGAGTGGCGCATCGACCTCGTGCCGGACGGTCTGCTGCTCGGCCAGTCCGACTTCAAGCGCCTCTACCGCTCCGTCAACAAGTACTACTTCGCCACCGGGCGGACTGCAGGACAGTCCACGCTGGTTGCCGACCCGGTCTACGTACGCAACCGGACGGATCCCGTCACCGGGATGGACACCGTGACGCAGACGGTCCGCAGCCTCATCGAGGGGCCGACCAACTGGCTGCGTCCGGTGGTCGACACCCGCTTCCCGACCAGTACGGCGCTGCGCAAGGGCGTCACCGCGCTGGCGCCCGACGACCGCAGCGTCCTGAAGATCCCGCTGAACAAGAGGGCGGACAACGTCGGGCAGCGCTCCTGCCGCATGATGGCCTCTCAGGTGCTCTACACCGTGCGGGACCTGACGTCCGCCCGGGTCGAGCAGGTGGAGCTGCAGCGGTCCGACAGCTCGCCGCTGTGTGTGCTGGGCGCCGATCAGGCGGAGGAGTTCGCTCCGGACGGTTCGTCGGGCGGCCCCGACAGCCAGTACTTCGTCGATGCCAAGGGGCATGTCCAGTGCATCCCGGGATCCACCAGGGGCAGCGGCGATCCGGAGCCGGTGACCGGCCCGTTCGGTGACGGGCCGGTGCGGATGAGCGCGGTCGGCGTGGCCCGTGACGAGCAGCTGGCGGCAGCGGTCTCGCAGAACAACGAGTCCCTGTACGTGTCCTCCATCGTCTCGGAGGGCGAACTGCCCGCGCCCGCGGTGACCAGCAGCGGCAAGAATCTGAACGACCGTCTGTCGGCGCCCAGCTGGGACGGCCGGGGCGATCTCTGGGTGGCCGACCGGGACCCGGAGAACTCTCGGCTGCTGCGGCTGGCCGGTGGTGCCGGCAAGCCGTCGGAGGTCACGGTGCCGAGCCTGGACGGCGCGCGGCTGGAGGCGTTGCGGCTGTCGGCGGACGGGGTGCGGATCGCGCTGCTGCTGACCAAGGACGGGCACACCACGCTGAAAATCGGCCGGATCGAGCGTCATGGGCCGGCCTCGAAGCAGGAGGTCTCCGTCGTGGAGCTGCGGCAGGCCGCGCCGCAGCTGGCGGATGTCACCGCGATGTCCTGGTCGGGCCGGAGCCGTCTCGTGGTGGTCGGCAAGGAGCAGGGCGGCGTGCAGCAGGTGCGCTATGTGCAGGCGGACGGTTCGGCACCGGCCTCGGGCGTGCTGCCCGGGGTGAACCAGGTGTCGGCGGTCGCGGCGGCGGACGACGAGCAGTTGCCGCTGATGGCGGACACCGAGGGTGACGGGATAGTGAAGCTGTCGCCGGGTGACAACTGGCAGACGGTGCTCAAGGAAGGTTCGTCGCTGGTCTACCCGGGCTGAGGCCTGTGCAGGCGGGCGGACGACGGGCCTTGGGCGAGGGGGCCTGCGTTTTCCACAGGGGTGGCCGGGTTCGTGGGCCGGGGGCACAGTGGAGATATGCGGGGGTGGTGGCGGGAGATCGCCGGGCTGGTGCTGCCGGTGGCCTGTGGTGGCTGCGGTGGGCCGCGGAGCGAGCTGTGCGAGGACTGCCGGGCGGCGCTGTACGGCGTGGCGCCGCAACGGGTGAGACCCGCGCCGGAGCCCGCCGGGCTGCCGGTGGTGCATGCCGCTGCCGCGTACGAGAACGCGGTACGGGCGGTGCTCCTGGCACACAAGGAGCGTGGCGCACTTCCTCTGTCGCGGGCGCTCGGCAGGGCGCTGGCGGGCGCCGTGCGGGCCGGGACGGGGCAGGTGAGCGGTCCGGGGCCGCTGCTGCTCGTACCCGTGCCGTCGGCGCGGCGGGCCGTTGCGGCGCGCGGGCATGATCCGGCACGCCGGATCGCGCTGGCCGCAGCGAAGGAGCTGAGGCTTGGCGGGATTCCGGCCAGAGTGGTTCCGGTGCTGCGGCAACGGCGCCCGGTGGCCGATCAGTCGGGGCTCGGCGCCCGGCAGCGGCAGGCGAATCTCGCGGGTGCGCTGGAGGTGGTGGCCGGTGGTGAGCGGCTGCTTGCGGCCGAACGGGTAGTACTCGTGGACGACCTTCTGACGACCGGGGCCTCGCTGGCGGAGGCTGCACGGGCGGTCGAAGCCGCGGGCGGGCGAACGGGGCAGGCGGCCGTTGTCGCAGCATCGCCGTCTGCCTTCGCAATAAACCGGAACTGCTAGTCGACTTGCATCGTTGCAGGTAGTGAGTGGGTAAAGGGCCCTGAACGGAGGTACGTGCGAGTAGCGGGTGCCGACATCCGGCCGATCAGGCTATGTTCGGTTGTGAGGAATGGTGAATGCCAGACCTCGACGAGTGCACCGCCAGGTTTCGGGCAGGCGACTCACCGGTAGGCCAGACGTTCAAAAAGATCGGTGGGGTGGAGACCTCCCCGACGGGGGAGGAGGAGGTGGAAGTCACCGAGTCCGCGGCTCCGGCGACCACCGGGGCCTGGTGCAAAAGGGAGATGCTCCGCCGCTGAGCGGGGCGATCCGGGAACGGAGTTCTGCGTGGACATCGTCGTCAAGGGCCGCAAGACCGAGGTGCCCGAGCGGTTCCGCAAGCACGTGGCCGAGAAGCTGAAGCTGGACAAGATCCAGAAGTTCGACGGCAAGGTGATCAGCCTCGACGTCGAGGTGTCCAAGGAGCCAAACCCCCGTCAGGCGGACCGCTCCGACCGGGTGGAGATCACGCTCCGCTCGCGTGGGCCGGTAATCCGCGCTGAAGCGGCCGCAGGCGACCCGTACGCAGCGCTGGACCTGGCCACCGGGAAGCTGGAGGCGCGGCTGCGCAAGCAGCATGACAAGCGCTACAGCCGCCGTGGCAACGGCCGGATTCCCGCTGCCGAAGTCGCCGAGACGGTGCCGGGTACGGCGTCCTTCAACAGTGAGGGCGACCTGGCCGGCGACGGCGCCGGCCCGTCTGTACCCATCACCAGGATCGGCTCGCTCGAGGTACAGGGCGAAGGACCGCTGGTGATGCGCGAGAAGACGCACGTCGCGGCACCGATGACGCTCGACCAGGCGCTCTACGAGATGGAGCTGGTCGGGCACGACTTCTATCTGTTCGTCGACTCCGAGACGAAGGAGCCCAGTGTCGTCTATCGGCGGCATGCTTACGACTACGGTGTCATTCATCTGAGGACCGACCCGCTGGCCGCTGACGAGGCGGGCGGCGCGGGCGGTGCGCTCGGCGGCTGACGCCCCGCATCGGTGGTGCCCCTGGGGCGTAATTCGCGCCAGGGGCACCCGCGTGCGACGACAGAACCACCGCTCTGACGTCCAGGCATGAAATCATGGCGCCCCAAGCCAATCGGTGCTCTGTGAACTGCCGTTGGCGGAGAGTTTTTGAACTTCAGGCCATGGCCTTCAGGGGGAGGAACGATGGCGGACACCTTCGGGCCCGTGCGCGATGCAAATGACGGAGGAGACGACGCTGCCGGTGCCGATACCGGCGCGGACACGGACAGCGGTTCCCGCAAGGAACCGATCCGCGTTCTGGTGGTGGACGACCATGCGCTCTTCCGCAGAGGCCTGGAGATCGTCCTCGCCCAGGAGGAGGACATCCAGGTCGTCGGCGAGGCGGGTGACGGGGCGGAGGCGGTCGACAAGGCGGCCGATCTGCTGCCCGACATCGTGCTGATGGATGTCCGCATGCCCAAGCGGGGCGGCATCGAGGCCTGCACGTCCATCAAGGAGGTGGCCCCCAGCGCGAAGATCATCATGCTGACGATCAGCGACGAGGAGGCCGACCTCTACGACGCGATCAAGGCGGGAGCCACCGGCTATCTCCTCAAGGAGATCTCCACGGACGAGGTGGCCACGGCGATCCGCGCGGTCGCCGACGGGCAGTCCCAGATCAGCCCGTCCATGGCGTCCAAATTGCTCACCGAGTTCAAGTCGATGATCCAGCGGACCGACGAGCGCCGACTGGTGCCGGCGCCGCGGCTGACCGACCGGGAGCTCGAAGTCCTCAAACTGGTTGCCACGGGCATGAATAATCGCGATATCGCGAAGGAGCTGTTCATTTCCGAGAACACCGTGAAGAACCACGTCCGCAACATTCTGGAGAAGCTGCAGCTGCACTCCAGGATGGAAGCAGTGGTCTATGCCATGCGGGAGAAGATCCTCGAGATCAGGTAAAGCAACGGCATGGTCAATTGAGGGCGCGGGCGATTTCCTGGGCGAGCGGCTCGCGCAGCTCCGGTGCGTCGACCCGCTCCAGTCGTACGTCCGTACAGCCGACCCAGGACGCAGCTTCCACCAAGGCCTCGGCCATCGGCGCCACGGCCTTCCTGCCCGCCAGCGACACCTGCCGGGCGACCAGCGTGGTGCCCTCGCGCGCCGGATCGACCCGGCCCTGCAGCTTGCCGCCGGCCAGCAGCGGCATCGCGAAATAGCCGTGGATCCGCTTGGGCTTGGGGACGTACGCCTCCAGGCGGTGGGTGAAGCCGAATATCCGCTCCGTCCGGGCCCGCTCCCAGATCAGTGAATCGAACGGCGACAGCAGCGTCGTGCGGTGTCGTCCGCGGGGCTCCGAGGCCAGCGCCGCCGGGTCGGCCCAGGCGGGCTTCGCCCAGCCCTCCACCGTCACCGGTACCAGACCGGAGTCCGCCACCACCGCGTCGAACTGCTCGCCCTTGAGCCGGTGGTAGTCCGCGATGTCGGCGCGGGTGCCGACCCCCAGGGACTGGCCTGCGAGCGCGACCAGCCGCCGCAGGCACTCCCTGTCGTCCAGATCGTCGTGGAGTACGGCATCGGGCAGGGCGCGCTCCGCGAGGTCGTACACCCGCTTCCAGCTGCGCCGCTCGGTGCACACCACCTCGCCGTACATCAGGGCCCGCTCGACGGCGACCTTCGAGGCGGACCAGTCCCACCACTCCCCGCCGTTCTTCGCGCCGCCCAGCTCCGTCGCCGTCAGCGGGCCCTCGGCGCGCAGCTGCTTGATCACCGCGTCGTAGGCCCCGTCCGGCAGGTCGTGGTGCCAGTGCGGGCGCGAGCGGTAGGCGCGGCGACGGAACGCGAAGTGCGGCCACTCCTCGACCGGCAGGATGCACGCCGCATGCGACCAGTACTCGAAGCTGCGGCCGGCCGACCAGTACGCGTCCTCGACCGTGCGCCGGCCCACTGCGCCGAGGCGTGCGTACGGGATCAGTTCGTGCGAGCGGGCCAGCACCGAGATCGTGTCGAGCTGTACGGCACCGAGGTGCCGCAGCACGCCCGGCACCCCGGCCCGGCGGTCCGGCGCGCCGAGGAAGCCCTGGGCGCGCAGGGCGATTCTGCGGGCCTGGTCGGCGGAGAGTTCGGCGGCGGGAAGCGGCACTGGCGTCATGTCTCGCACCCTAGAGGGCGGCACTGACATCCGTTCACGGTGCGGTGGACAGGCCTGTGGGGAGCCCGGGGACCGGACCGGAGGAGAGGTCGGCCGAGGGGGCGGCGGCGGGGGCCGTGGCCGGGAGATACGGGTGGGCGCCCGGCAGGCCGAGGTCGGAAGGGAGCAGTGCGCCGACCCAGATGTCCCGCCGCACCCCCTTGTTCAGCAGGCCGGACCGCTGGTCGCCCTCCATGCGGAAGCCCGCTCGCCGCGCCACGGCCCGCGAGGGTTCGTTGCCCACCTCGGCCCGCCACTCCAGCCGGTCCCCGCCGAGCGAGGTGAAGGTCCAGTGGGCCGCGGCCGCTACCGCCTCGGTCATGTAGCCGAGACCGCGGTGCTCCTTCGCGGTCCAGAACCCCACCTCGTACGTGTCGTGCAGGTTGCGGCGGTTGATGCCGAGGGCACCTGTCATGGCCCCGCCGTCGCGCAGGACCACCGCGAAGTTGTACATCGAGTCGTCCTGCCAGCCGCCGGGGGACAGCTTCCGGGTGAAGAGTTCCGCGTCGGCGTGGGTGTACGGCGAAGGGACGACTGTCCAGCGCTGGATGGCCGGGTCCTGACAGGCGGCGTGCACCTGGTCCGCGTCGCCCCCGTGGAAGGGGCGCAGCAGCAGACGCTCGGTCGTGAGAGTGATCGGCTCCATGTACGGATTCTGGTGAGGCGCCGACGGTGATGCGAACACTTTTCGGGGTTCCCGGCACCTTCGGGGCCCTCTGTCCGTTGACTCGAAGGGGCCCAGTGGGGGCAACGCGGCGGCAGCCCTCCCGGCGCGGCGGGGTCCTCGCTTACGATGGCCGTTGCGGTGGGGCCCACCTGCCGTGCCCGCGCCAGCGTCCATAACACGACCCAGTGCCAGGCCCGACCGGCAAGGAGACCAGCCTCAGTGTCCGTCTTCAACAAGCTCATGCGTGCAGGCGAAGGCAAGATCCTGCGCAAACTGCACCGCATCGCGGACCAGGTCAGCTCCATCGAAGAGGACTTCGTCAACCTCTCCGACGCCGAGCTGCGGGCGCTCACCGACGAGTACAAGGAACGGTACGCGGACGGCGAGAGCCTGGACGACCTGCTTCCCGAGGCATTCGCAACGGTCCGAGAGGCCGCGAAGCGTGTCCTCGGACAGCGCCATTACGACGTCCAGATGATGGGCGGCGCGGCCCTGCACCTCGGCTACGTGGCCGAGATGAAGACCGGTGAGGGCAAGACCCTCGTCGGCACCCTGCCCGCGTATCTCAACGCGCTCTCCGGCAAGGGCGTGCACCTGATCACGGTCAATGACTATCTGGCCGAGCGAGACTCCGAAATGATGGGCCGGGTCCACAAGTTCCTGGGCCTGACCGTCGGCTGCATCCTGGCCAACATGACGCCGGCCCAGCGTCGCGAGCAGTACGCCTGCGACATCACGTACGGCACGAACAACGAGTTCGGCTTCGACTACCTCCGCGACAACATGGCGTGGTCCGCGGACGAGCTAGTCCAGCGCGGCCACAACTTCGCCGTGGTCGACGAGGTCGACTCGATCCTCGTCGACGAGGCCCGTACGCCGCTGATCATCTCCGGCCCGGCCGACCAGGCCACCAAGTGGTACGGCGACTTCGCCAAGCTGGTCACGCGTCTGACCAAGGGCGAGGCCGGCAACCCGCTCAAGGGCATCGAGGAGACCGGCGACTACGAGGTCGACGAGAAGAAGCGGACCGTCGCCATCCATGAGCCCGGTGTCGCGAAGGTCGAGGACTGGCTCGGCATCGAGAACCTCTACGAGTCGGTGAACACCCCCCTCGTCGGGTACCTCAACAACGCCATCAAGGCCAAGGAGCTCTTCAAGAAGGACAAGGACTACGTCGTCATCGACGGCGAAGTCATGATCGTCGACGAGCACACCGGCCGTATCCTCGCCGGCCGCCGCTACAACGAGGGCATGCACCAGGCGATCGAGGCGAAGGAAGGGGTGGACATCAAGGACGAGAACCAGACTCTCGCCACGATCACCCTGCAGAACTTCTTCCGCCTCTACGGCAAGCTCTCCGGCATGACCGGTACGGCGATGACCGAGGCCGCCGAGTTCCACCAGATCTACAAGCTGGGCGTCGTGCCGATCCCGACGAACCGCCCGATGGTCCGCCAGGACCAGTCCGACCTGATCTACCGCACCGAGGTCGCGAAGTTCGCCGCGGTCGTCGACGACATCGCCGAGAAGCACGAGAAGGGCCAGCCGATCCTGGTCGGCACCACCTCGGTCGAGAAGTCCGAGTACCTCTCGCAGCAGCTCTCCAAGCGCGGTGTGCAGCACGAGGTCCTCAACGCCAAGCAGCACGACCGTGAGGCGACGATCGTCGCCCAGGCCGGCCGCAAGGGCGCGGTCACGGTCGCGACGAACATGGCCGGCCGCGGCACGGACATCAAGCTCGGCGGCAACCCCGACGACCTCGCCGAGGCGGAGCTGCGCCAGCGCGGTCTCGACCCCGTCGAGCACGTCGAGGAGTGGGCGGCCGCGTTGCCCGCAGCCCTGGCGAGGGCCGAGCAGGCCGTGAAGGCGGAATTCGAAGAGGTCAAGGAGCTCGGCGGGCTGTACGTGCTCGGTACCGAGCGGCACGAGTCGCGGCGTATCGACAACCAGCTGCGCGGTCGTTCCGGCCGTCAGGGCGACCCGGGCGAGTCCCGCTTCTACCTGTCGCTGGGTGACGACCTGATGCGGCTGTTCAAGGCTCAGATGGTCGAGCGCGTCATGTCGATGGCGAATGTGCCGGACGACGTGCCGATCGAGAACAAGATGGTGACGCGGGCCATCGCGTCCGCGCAGTCGCAGGTCGAGCAGCAGAACTTCGAGACGCGTAAGAACGTCCTGAAGTACGACGAGGTGCTCAACCGGCAGCGTGAGGTCATCTACGGCGAGCGCCGTCGCGTCCTGGAGGGCGAGGACCTGCAGGAGCAGATCCGCCACTTCATGGACGACACCATCGACGACTACATCCGGCAGGAGACTGCCGAGGGCTTCGCCGAGGAGTGGGACCTCGACCGGCTGTGGGGTGCGTTCAAGCAGCTCTACCCGCT
This sequence comes from Streptomyces sp. NBC_00353, assembly GCF_036108815.1. NCBI lineage: Bacteria > Bacillati > Actinomycetota > Actinomycetes > Kitasatosporales > Streptomycetaceae > Streptomyces > Streptomyces sp. NBC_00353. The sequence goes on from NZ_CP107985.1 coordinate 6,219,271, forward strand.
GAAGGTCACCGTCGACGAGCTGGAGGACGCGGCCGGGGACCGGGCCGGGATCACCGCCGAGTTCATCGGCGAGTCCATCAAGGACGACATCCACGAGCAGTACGACGAGCGTGAGAAGCAGCTCGGCTCGGACATCATGCGTGAGCTGGAGCGGCGTGTGGTGCTGTCCGTCCTGGACCGCAAGTGGCGTGAGCACCTCTACGAGATGGACTACCTCCAGGAGGGCATCGGCCTGCGGGCCATGGCGCAGAAGGACCCGCTGGTCGAGTACCAGCGCGAGGGCTTCGACATGTTCAACGCCATGATGGAGGGCATCAAGGAGGAGTCCGTCGGCTACCTGTTCAACCTGGAGGTCCAGGTCGAGCAGCAGGTCGAGGAGGTTCCGGTGCAGGATGCGGCCGAGCGGCCGTCGCTGTCCAAGGAGGACGCCGCGGTTCCGGCCGGGGCGCGTCCGGAGATCCGTGCCAAGGGGCTGGACGCTCCGCAGCGTCCCGACCGGCTGCACTTCTCCGCTCCCACGGTGGACGGGGAGGGAGGCATCGTCGAGGGCGACTTCTCCAACGGTGACGGTGGAGCGGTGTCGGAGTCGGACGGGCTGACCCGGGCGGAGCGGCGCAGGGCGCAGAAGAGCGGTGGTGGCGGGCGGCGCCGCAAGAAGTAGTTTGCGGTTGCTGTGGAGCCTGCGGCTCTTCGGCGTGCGCTTGTGTTGCAGGGCGGCTGGGGCCGGGCACCGAGGGGTGTCCGGCCCCAGCCGTGTGTGGGGCGGGACGGGGGGCGCCGGGACACCCGGTGGACGCTTCGTCCTCGATCGCCGGGTGGGCCCGGGGCGGCGGACGGGTTTCATCTGGTGGGTGGGGTGGGGGTGCCGAGTTCCACTGCGGCGCAGCGCCAGCGGAGGTCCGGGCCCTGTTCCAGGCGGAAGGCCATTGCTCGTACCTGTTCGCCCGCCGCGATGCTCGCGCAGGCCTCCACCACGCCCGGGGCGGGCTGCGCACCGTGGCACTGGCGCACCACCGGGCGGGCGCCGCGGGCCCTCAGCGGGGTGGTCGGGGCCAGTTCGGCGAGCTGGTCGTACGCCTCGCCGATCGTGTGACCCAGCATCCAGTGCACCGGGCGCTGGCCGCTGAGGACCGCCAGGAGACGCTCCGCGAACCAGTGGTGCGGGCGCAGCATCCGCTGAGGTGTCCGGCGCTGCGGCGGTACCGTCTCGGGCCTGCGCCGGTCGTGGCGTCCGGCGGGCCGGGTCCTGTTCACGCTCATCGTTGATCGCCCCCGTGATCCGAGCCCGGCTCATACCGGGCGGTAACTTCTGCTGTGGATCTTCTACGGGGGCGGCGGACACGACCGCAAGCGCCGAGGGGCTGCGTGGTGCGGTGCGTGAAGTTCACCTATCCGGGTGGCGGACCCGGTGCCGCAAGGCTCTGGGAGGGCGTGGAGAGGGTGACAGGCGGTTGCCGGGTGGACGGGTCGGGGCCCGTACTCGTAACCCCGAAGGGGGGGACGCGCACGTATCCTGAGGGCGTCTCCGACTACGAAAGCGGCCAGCCATGCGCGTGTACGTCCCCCTGACCCTCTCCGGTCTCGCAGCGGCGCACCGGGCGGGCGAAATCGGCCCCGGTCCGCTGACCGCGTACGCGGTGACTCCCGCGCTGCGTGAGTGGTACGTCTCCGACGACATCGAGGAGCTGGAGTACGCGGCACTGAACCGGGCCGCGGCCGCCTCGCTGCGCCTGATCGCCGGGGACCCCGGTGCGGTGCGCAGGAGGGTGGTCGTCGCCGTCGACGTGCCGGACGGGCAGGCCGTCGCCGACCCCGACCACAGCCTGGACCCCTCCTCGCTCGGCGAGGTGCGCATCGCTTCCGCGGTGGCGCTGGCGAAGGCGGCCGCGGTGCATGTCGACGCGGACGACGCGGAGAAGGACGTGGCGGCGGCCGCGTCGGTGCTCGGCGCCGCGGACCTCGGCGACGACGACGCGCAGTTCGTCGTGGACGGCGCGGAGGACCATGAGCTGCTCTGGTTCGGGGTGCAGGAGATTCCCAACCTGATCGGCTGACGGGCGCAGGCCGAGCGCGCGGACGAGGGCGCGGACTCGTTGTCGTACCCGGCGGGTATTTTCATTCCATGGGGACGAACGGGAAGCACCGCATGCATCTGGTCTGGGACTGGAACGGCACACTGCTCGACGACAACGCAGCGGTCATCGGTGCGACGAACGCCGCTTTCGCCGAGGTCGGCCTGGAGCCGATCACGCTTGAGCAGTACCGCGAGATGTACTGCATCCCCATCCCGCGCTTCTACGAGCGGCTGATGGGACGGCTGCCCACCGAGGCGGAGTGGGAGCGGATGGACGGGATCTTCCACCGGTACTACATGGAGCAGCGGGTCGTCTGCGGTCTCACCGCGGGTGCCGAGGAGCTGCTCGCCCAGTGGCAGCTGGCCGGCCGTAGTCAGTCGCTGCTGAGCATGTACGTCCACGAGCAGCTGGTTCCGGTGGTGCGGGGGTACGGAATCGAGCGGCACTTCACCCGGGTCGACGGCCGCACCGGGCCGTCCGGCGGCAGCAAGGCGCAGCACATGGAGCGGCACCTCGCCGCGTTGGGCGGGGTGTCTCCCGATTGCACGGTGGTGATCGGTGACGCGGTGGACGACGCGGTGGCCGCGGCGCATGTCGGCGCACGCGCGGTGCTCTACACCGGGGGGTCGCACAGCCGGAGCAGCCTGGAGGAGGCCGGGGTGCCGGTGGTGGACAGCCTGGGCGAGGCTGTGGCGCTCGCCGAGCAGATGGCCGGCTGAGGGGGCGGGACCGCCGGGCCGGAGATGACCCGAAAAGGCCCGGAATGATCCGAGAGAGGGCTTAGAACGCCGGGGCCGTGGTGCGCAGGACCTTCAGGAATTCGCGCATCCAGGCCGAGTGGTCCGGCCAGGCGCGGGACGAGATCAGGGTGCCGTCGACGACCGCTTCGTGGTCCTCGAAGCTGGCGCCCGCCGCCTGCATGTCGAGTTCCAGCGCGGGGTAGGCCGTGACGCGGCGGCCGCCCAGCTCGCCGATCGCCGCCGTCAGCAGGGGGCCGTGGCAGATCTGGGCCACCGGCTTGTCCGTGTCGAAGAAGGCCTTGAGGATCTTGCGGAGCTCGGCGTCGTTGCGCAGGTACTCGGGGGCGCGTCCGCCGGGGATGACCACGGCGACGTAGTCACCGGCGTCCACCTCGGAGAACGCCAGGTCGGCCGGCCAGGTGTAGCCGGGCTTCTCGGTGTACGTGTCGAAGCCGGGCTCGAAGTCGTGGATCACGAAGCGGAGCGTCTTGCGGGCGGGGGCCGCGATATGGACGTCGTACCCCTCCTCGCGCAGCCGCTGGTAGGGGTAGAGGACCTCCAGGGACTCGGCGGCGTCGCCGGTGACGATCAGGACCTTCGGTGCCATGGTGCGGCTCCCCTCGCGCGGACGTCTCCCATAAGCGTGCATCTGTCCGTCGCGCGCTGTCCAGAGTGTCAAAGTTCGGGACCATCTTTTGTACACATACGGCTCATGACGGTTCCGGGTACGGGCGAGATAGCCTGGACCCCGTGATCAGCGCGATACGCCTCGGGGGCAGCGAAGCCCCCGGCCTGCGCCCGGAGTGCCAACGTGCCCGGGCGATGACTGATCCCTTCAGCCCGGACCCACTGCCAAAAATGGCCAATAAGGTCCCGGGCATCTCTCATAGCGGCATAGCGTCGTCTCAGACCGGAAACCCCGTGTCGTGGCGGTACGTCGCCTTTTTCACCTACGTCACGCAACGGCGCGCGACAGGAGCCAGAGGACATGCAGACCAAGCTGGACGAAGCCAAGGCCGAGCTGCTCGCACGGGCCGCCAAGGTAGCTGACAACGGCCCGGGCGGTGGTGTCGGCGGCCCGGGCGGTACCACCCGGGTGCAGGTTGCAGGCACCGGGGCCGGGGGCACCGGGGCCGGGCAGGGCGAGCGTCCCGGCGAGGATGTGCTGCTCTCCTACCTCCAGCGCTACTACCTGCACACTGCTCCGGAGGACATCGCGGGCCGCGACCCGGTCGATGTCTTCGGTGCGGCTTCCTCCCACTACCGGCTGGCGGAGAACCGCCCGCAGGGCACCGCGAACGTCCGGGTGCACACCCCGACCGTCGAGGAGAACGGCTGGATGTCCAGCCACTCCGTCGTCGAGGTCGTCACGGACGACATGCCCTTCCTGGTCGACTCCGTCACCAACGAGCTGTCCCGGCAGGGCCGCGGCATCCATGTCGTGATCCACCCGCAGATCGTCGTCCGCCGTGATGTCGCCGGCAAGCTCATCGAGGTCCTCGCCGAGGGCAACGGCCTCTCGGCGGCCCCGCAGGTCCGCAAGAACGCCGACGGGACCAAGGACACCAGGACCGCGCTGCCGCACGACGCGGTCGTGGAGTCCTGGATCCACGTCGAGATCGACCGCGAGACCGACCGCTCCGACCTCAAGCAGATCTCCGAGAACCTGCTCCGGGTGCTGTCCGACGTACGGGAGACCGTCGAGGACTGGGACAAGATGCGTGACGCCGCGCTGCGCATCGCCGACGAACTGCCCGGCGAGCCGCTCGACGCCCTCGCCGACGAAGAGGTGAACGAGGCGCGGGAGCTCCTGCGCTGGCTCGCCGCCGACCACTTCACCTTCCTGGGCTACCGCGAGTACGAGCTGAGGGAGACCGACGCACTGGCTGCCGTTCCCGGCACCGGCCTCGGCATCCTGCGCTCCGACCCGCACCACAGCGAGGACGAGGCGCACCCGGTCAGCCCGTCCTTCGACCGGCTGCCCGCCGACGCCCGCGCCAAGGCCCGTGAGCGCAAGCTGCTCATCCTGACCAAGGCGAACAGCCGGTCGACCGTGCACCGCCCCAGCTACCTCGACTACGTCGGGGTGAAGAAGTTCGACGCCGACGGCAACGTCATCGGTGAGCGCCGCTTCCTCGGACTGTTCTCGTCCGCCGCCTACACCGAGTCCGTGCGCCGGGTGCCCGTCATCCGCCGCAAGGTCGCCGAGGTGCTGGAGGGCGCGGGCTTCTCGCCCAACAGCCACGACGGCCGCGACCTGCTGCAGATCCTGGAGACGTACCCGCGCGACGAGCTCTTCCAGACGCCCGTCGACCAGCTGCGCTCCATCGTCACCTCCGTGCTCTACCTCCAGGAGCGGCGCCGGCTGCGGCTGTACCTGCGCCAGGACGAGTACGGGCGCTACTACTCCGCGATCGTCTACCTGCCGCGCGACCGCTACACCACCGGTGTGCGGCTCCGGCTGATCGACATCCTGAAGGAGGAGCTCGGCGGCACCAGCGTCGACTTCACCGCCTGGAACACCGAGTCGATCCTGTCCCGGCTGCACTTCGTCGTCCGTGTCGCACCCGGCACCGAGCTGCCCGACCTCACCGACATCGAGGCCGACCGCATCGAGGCCCGTCTCGTCGAGGCCGCCCGCTCCTGGGCGGACGGCTTCCAGGAGGCGCTGAACGCCGAGTGCGGCGAGGAGCGTGCCGCCGAGCTGCTGCGGCAGTACGGTCACTCGTTCCCCGAGGGCTACAAGGCCGACCACTCGCCGCGCTCCGCCGTCGCCGACCTGGTCCACCTCGAAGCGCTCAAGCACGACGGGAAGGACTTCGCGCTGAGCCTGTACGAGCCGGTCGGCGCCGCCCCGGGCGAGCGCCGCTTCAAGATCTACCGGACCGGCGAGCAGGTCTCCCTCTCCGCCGTCCTCCCGGCGCTCCAGCGGCTCGGTGTCGAGGTCGTCGACGAGCGTCCGTACGAGCTGCGCTGCGCCGACCGCAAGAACGCCTGGATCTACGACTTCGGTCTGCGGATGCCGCAGGTCAACGGCAGTGGCAACTACCTCGCCGACGACGCCCGCGACCGCTTCCAGGACGCGTTCGCCGCGGTGTGGACCGGTGAGGCCGAGAACGACGGCTTCAACTCCCTGGTGCTCGGCGCCGGTCTGAACTGGCGGCAGGCGATGGTGCTGCGCGCCTACGCGAAGTACATGCGGCAGGCCGGATCGACCTTCAGCCAGGACTACATGGAGGACACCCTCCGTAACAACGTCCACACCACCCGTCTGCTGGTCTCCCTCTTCGAGGCCCGGATGTCGCCCGGCCGTCAGAGCGCCGGCACCGAGCTGACCGACGGTCTCCTCGAAGAGCTCGACGGGGCGCTCGACCAGGTCGCCTCGCTCGACGAGGACCGGATCCTGCGGTCCTTCCTCACCGTCATCAAGGCCACCCTGCGCACCAACTTCTTCCAGCAGGCGAAGAGCGGCAAGCCGCACTCCTACGTCTCGATGAAGTTCGACCCGCAGGCCATCCCGGACCTGCCGGCGCCCCGCCCGGCGTTCGAGATCTGGGTGTACTCGCCGCGCGTGGAGGGCGTCCACCTGCGCTTCGGCAAGGTCGCCCGGGGCGGGCTGCGCTGGTCGGACCGGCGGGAGGACTTCCGTACGGAGATCCTCGGCCTGGTCAAGGCACAGATGGTGAAGAACACGGTCATCGTGCCGGTCGGCGCCAAGGGCGGATTCGTCGCCAAGCAGCTGCCGGATCCGGCAGCCGACCGCGACGCCTGGCTGGCCGAGGGCATCGCCGCGTACCGGACGTTCATCTCGGCGCTGCTCGACATCACCGACAACCTGGTGGCCGGCGAGGTCGTGCCGCCCGTCGGTGTCGTCCGACACGACGAGGACGACACCTATCTCGTCGTCGCCGCGGACAAGGGCACCGCGAGCTTCTCCGACATCGCCAACGAGGTCGCCGTCTCCTACGGCTTCTGGCTCGGCGACGCGTTCGCCTCCGGTGGCTCCGCCGGATACGACCACAAGGGCATGGGCATCACCGCCCGCGGCGCCTGGGAGTCCGTCAAGCGGCACTTCCGCGAGCTCGGCCACGACACCCAGACCGAGGACTTCACGGTCGTCGGCGTCGGCGACATGTCCGGTGACGTGTTCGGCAACGGCATGCTGCTCTCCGAGCACATCCGGCTCGTCGCAGCCTTCGATCACCGGCACATCTTCCTCGACCCGACCCCGGACGCCGCCACCTCGTACGCCGAGCGGCGCCGTCTCTTCGACCTGCCGCGCAGCTCCTGGGCCGACTACAACAAGGAGCTGCTCTCCGCGGGCGGCGGCATCCACCCCCGTACCGCGAAGTCGATCCCGGTCAACGCGCACGTCCGCGAGGCGCTCGGCATCGAGTCGGGTGTCACCAAGATGACGCCTGCCGACCTGATGAAGACCATCCTCAAGGCCCGTGTCGACCTGGTGTGGAACGGCGGCATCGGCACGTACATCAAGTCGTCCACCGAGTCGAACGCGGACGTCGGCGACAAGGCCAACGACGCGATCCGCGTCAACGGCGAGGACCTGCGGGCCAAGGTCGTCGGCGAGGGCGGCAACCTCGGCGCCACCCAGCTCGGCCGGATCGAATTCGCCCGGGGCGGCGGCCGGATCAACACCGACGCGATCGACAACAGCGCCGGTGTGGACACCTCCGACCACGAGGTGAACATCAAGATCCTGCTCAACGGCCTGGTGCGGGACGGCGACATGACCGTCAAGCAGCGCAACAAGCTGCTTGCCGAGATGACCGACGAGATCGGGCGTCTGGTGCTGCGCAACAACTACGCCCAGAACACCGCGCTCGCCAATTCCGTCGCCCAGTCCGCCTCCCTGCTCCACGCCCAGCAGCGCTTCATGCGCCGTCTCGGCCGCGACGGACACCTCGACCGGGCGCTGGAGTTCCTGCCCACCGACCGGCAGATCCGCGAGCTGCTGAACGGCGGCAAGGGGCTCACCCAGCCCGAGCTCGCCGTGCTGATCGCCTACACGAAGATCACCACGTCCGACGAGCTGATCAAGACCAGCCTGCCGGACGACCCGTACCTGCAGAAGCTGCTGTACGCCTACTTCCCCGCGCAGCTGCGCGCGCAGTTCCCCGAGGCGGTCGACGGGCACGCGCTGCGCCGCGAGATCATCACCACGGTGCTGGTCAACGACACGGTGAACACCGGTGGTTCGACCTTCCTGCACCGGCTGCGGGAAGAGACCGGCGCGTCGATCGAGGAGATCGTGCGGGCCCAGACCGCGGCCCGCGAGATCTTCGGCCTCGGCCAGGTGTGGGACGCCGTCGAGGCGCTCGACAACAAGGTCGCCGCCGATGTGCAGACCCGGATCCGGCTGCACTCGCGCCGGCTCGTCGAGCGCGGATCGCGCTGGCTGCTCGGCAACCGGCCGCAGCCGCTGGAGATCGCCGAGACGATCGGCTTCTTCAAGGACGGTGTCGACCAGGTCTGGGCCGAACTGCCCAAGATGCTGAAGGGCGCCGACCAGGAGTGGTACCAGTCGATCCTGGACGAGCTGACCGAGGCGGGCGTCCCGGACGAGCTGGCGCAGCGTGTCGCAGGATTCTCGTCCGCCTTCCCGGCGCTCGACATCGTGGCGATCGCCGAGCGCATCGGCAAGGACCCCCTTGCCGTTGCCGAGGTCTACTACGACCTCGCCGACCGGCTGGGCGTCACCCAGCTGATGGACCGGATCATCGAACTGCCGCGGAACGACCGCTGGCAGTCCATGGCCCGCGCCTCCATCCGCGAGGACCTGTACGCCGCGCATGCCGCGCTCACCGGGGATGTGCTGAGTGTGGGCAACGGGACGTCGACGCCGGAGGAACGGTTCGCGGCCTGGGAGGACAAGAACGCGGCGATCCTGACGCGTTCGCGCACCACGCTGGAGGAGATCCGGGGGTCGGACTCGTTCGATCTGGCGAACCTGTCGGTGGCCATGCGGACCATGCGGACGTTGCTGCGTACGCACGGGTAGTGGTCTGAGAGGGGAGCGGCTGCCGGTGCGTCCGGCGGCCGCTCCGTCCTCGATCGCCGGACGGGGTTGATTACCGGGGCGGCGCGCGGCGAACCGGGGGAGCGGGCCGCTGCGGCTGTGGGGGAGTACGCCCGCGAGGTGACCGCGCAGCCCTCCCTTGGTTCGCGGCGGCGGACTTCACTTCTTGGTGGTGAACTTCTCGTACGCGGCGACGACTTCCTTCGCCGGACCGTCCATCCGCAGCGTCCCCGCCTCCAGCCACAGCGCCCGGTCGCAGGTTTCGGTGATCGACTTGTTGCTGTGGCTGACCAGGAACACCGTGCCCGCCTCCTTGCGCAGCTCGATGATCCGCTCCTTGCTGCGCCGCTGGAACTTGGCGTCGCCCGTGGACAGTGCCTCGTCGATCAGCAGAACGTCATGGCTCTTGGCGGCGGCGATGGAGAACCGGAGCCTGGCCCCCATGCCCGACGAGTACGTACGCATCGGCAGTGTGATGAAGTCGCCCTTCTCGTTGATGCCGGAGAAGTCGACGATCCCCTGGTAGCGCTCGCGGATCTCGTCGCGCGTCATGCCCATCGCCAGCCCGCCGAGGATGACGTTCCGCTCGCCGGTCAGATCGCTCATCAGCGCCGCGTTCACGCCGAGCAGCGACGGCTGTCCCTGGGTGTGCACCCGGCCCTTCGACGGCGGGAGCAGACCGGCGATCGCCTTCAGCAGCGTCGACTTCCCCGATCCGTTGGAACCGATCAGGCCGATCGCCTCGCCCTTGTACGCGGCGAAGCTGACGCCTTTCACGGCATGCACCTCGCGCACGCCGGGGGTCTGCCGCCGGGAAGCGATCCGGCTGAGGGCCGAGGTGGCGCTGCCCTTTCCGGTGCGCGCGCCGTTGACCTTGTAGGTGATGTGGACGTCGTCCACGACGACGGTCGGTACCCGCTCGTTGTCGCCAGTCATGTTCTCAGCCACGTCCGTACAGCTCCTCGGCCTTCCAGAAGTACACGAAGCCGCCCACCCCGCACACGAGCGCCCAGCCCGCGGCGACGGCCCACACATGCGGGGGCAGCTGCGCCCCGCTGAAGCTGTCGATGAGTGCGAACCGCATCAGGTCGATGAAGACGGCGGCCGGATTGCATTCCAGCGCCACCTTCACGAAGTGCGGAACTGTGTCCCCCTTCAGCTTTTCGTCGAGGCTGAACATGACGCCCGACGCGTACATCCAGGTGCGCAGGACGAACGGCGTCAGCTGCGCGATGTCCGGGGTCCGGGCGGCCAGCCGCGCCACGACCATCGAGACGCCGGTGTTGAAGACGGTCTGCAGGAGCAGCGCCGGGATCGCCAGCAGCCACGACGGCCGGGGGAACTGCCCGAACCCGATCAGGATCAGGACCAGTGCACCCAGGGAGAACAGCAGCTGCTGGAGCTGCTGCAGCGCCAGTGCGACGGGCAGTGAGGCGCGCGGGAAGTGCAGCGCCCGGACGAGGCCGAGGTTCCCGCTGATCGCGCGGGTGCCCGCGGTGATCGAGCTGGCGGTGAAGGTCCAGATGAACACGCCCGTGATGAGGAACGGAACGAAGTCCTCGACGTTCTTCTTCGTGTTCAACAGGATGCCGAAGATGAAGTAGTAGACCGTCGCGTTGAGCAGCGGGGTCATGATCTGCCAGATCTGGCCGAGCTTCGCCTGGCTGTACTGGGCGGTGAGTTTGGCGGTGGCGAACGCCGTGATGAAGTGCCGGCGGCCCCACAGCTGCCGGACGTACGCGCCGAGTGTCGGCCGGGCCCCGCTCACGGTCAGCTCGTGCCGGGCCGCGAGCGCGGCGAGCTCACCCGGCTCGTAGACCGGGAGGAGGGGTGTGGGGGCTGCGTCGGTCACCGCCGGGGTGGTCGGCGGGGCTGTTGTCTGGCTCACCACGATCGCTTTCGACGGGAGGACAGGAACCATCGCGAACGCCGGAACGGAACCGTATCGTCGCAACGCCGAGAGTAGGACGTGATCACGTCGCAACGCAACCGTTTCGTCGTTACGGACTATCATTCGGGTCATGACCACCGACCCGGGAACCCGCCGCCGCGTCCCCGCCGGAGCCGCTGTGCTGCGCGAGGACGTCACCGATGCCATCCGCAGCGCCGTCTTCGAGGAGCTGGCGGCGGTCGGCTTCGCCCGGATGTCGATCGAGGGCATCGCCCGGCGCGCGGGCGTCGGAAAGACCGCCGTCTACCGCCGCTGGAAGTCCAAGCTGGCCCTCGTTCTCGACCTGGTCTCCGCCGTCGCGGTCCAGGGCATGCCGGCGCCGGCGACCGGTTCGCTGTACGGGGACGTCCGCGCCGTGCTCCAGCTGGCCGCCTATGCGCTGCGCCACCCCGTCGCCTCGCAGGTCATCCCGGATCTGCTGGTCGAGGCGGCGCGCAACCCGGAGATCTCCGACACGATCAAGTCGGCCTTGCTGGACCCGCAGCAGGGCATCGCCGCCGTGGTGGTCCGGGACGCCGTCGCCCGCGGTGAGCTGCCCGAGGACAGTGACCCGGACCGCGCCCTGGACCTGATCGTCGGCCCGCTCTACTGGCGGCTCGCCGTGGTCCGCGGCGATCTGCCCAAGGGCTATCTGGACGATCTGGCCGAGTCGGCCGTCGCCGCCCTCAAGAAGAACTGACCGCCCGACCATCGGCTGCGCCCCGGCCCGGTCCGCCTGCCGGGTCTCGCGCGGCGCGCACGTCGGCCCGGTGCCCGGCCGCCCCGGCGACACCCCCGGAGCTGTCGCCGCCGCCGAGGGCGGGCTGCCGGGGGTCTTCGGACCGAGGAGTGGAGGTCACAGCGGGCGGCCGGGCTCCGGGGCATGTTCCGGGAGCGGCTCCGTCCGTACCATGGCGGCCACGCCGCCGACCGCGTGGTGCCATGGTGTTCCTGAACGGCTTGTGATGTCACTCGTTCGAGGCCGTAACCGGTGACCCCCGGCCGTTCACGCGGTTGAGCCATACGGACAACCAGGCCCCCGATGAACGGACGTGCTCAACATGCCGCCACGGCTCAGTGTCGTCGTCCCCGTCTACAACGTGGAGCTCTATCTGACGGACTGCCTGAAGTCCCTCGCGGAGCAGACCATGGACGACCTGGAGGTGGTGATGGTCGACGACGGGTCCACCGACGACAGCGCCGCCTTGGCCACTGCCTTCGCCGAACAGGACAGCCGGTTCCGGCTGGTGAGCCAGAAGAACGGCGGCCTCGGGCACGCCCGCAACACCGGTGTCCGCAACTGCGACCCGGGCAGCGGCTATGTCGCCTTCGTGGACAGCGACGACATCGTGCCGCCCCGGGCGTACGAACTCCTCGTCGGCGCACTCGACGAGACGGGATCGGACATCGCATCCGGCAATGTGCTCCGGCTGCGGGCCTCCGGCAAGCTCCAGCAGTCGCCCAACTTCCGCAAGCCCATGGCGACCACCCGGCTGCGCACCCACATCTCCCGCGACTGGGACCTCGCCGCCGACCGGATCGCCTGCAACAAGGTCTTCCGCCGGTCCTTCTGGGACGAACACGCCTTCGCCTTCCCGGTCGGCACCCTCTACGAGGACATCCCCGTCGTCCTCCCCGCCCACTTCCTGGCCCGCTCCGTCGACGTCGTCAAGGACGCCGTCTACCACTGGCGCGACCGGGCCGGCTCGATCACCACCCGCCGCGCCGTCGTCCGCGGTATCCGGGACCGGGCCTCGCACGTACTGGGCGTCTCCACCTTCCTCGAACAGCACCGCGGCGCCGCCGACAAACGCCACTACGAGGCGCATGTCCTCGCCAACGACCTCTGGTACTTCATGGAGGCGCTGCCCGACGGGGACGACGAGTACCGCCGCGCCTTCCTCACGTACGCCAACGAGTTCACCGACCAGGTCGACCCGGCCGTCCTCGACAGGCTGCCGCTGCGGCTGCGACTGATGTGGCATCTCGTACGCGAACGGCGCACGGACGAACTGCTGGAGCTGCTCGCCCACGACAAGGCCGAACCCGGTGCCTTCGCCGTACGGGGCGTGCGGCACCGCAGCGCCTCGTACCCGGCCCTCACCGGGCCGGTACCGCGCTCGGTGCTGCGGGTCGCCGACCGGGACCTGCCGCTCACCGCCCGGCTGCGCGAGGCGCACTGGCAGGGCGGCAAGCTGCACCTCAAGGGGTACGCGTACATCCGCAACCTGCCCGCCGACTCGTGGCACAGCGAATTCCGGGCCGGCTGGCTGCGGGCCGGGCGCCGGCATGTGGTGCCGCTACGGCTGCGTACGGTCGATGAGCCGGAGGCCACCGTCCGTTCCCGGCAGAGCCTGCACGACTACGGCCGGTCCGGCTTCGAGACGGTCATCGACCCGGCCCGGCTCCGGATCTCCGCCGACGGCGACACCGAACGGCTCACCTGGCGCCTCGAACTCGGCATCGCCGGACACGGGATGCTGCGCCGCTCCGACGTCTCCACCGACGTGGCCGCGGCGCCGCCGCCCGTGCACCGGCCGGACGGCGACCACCGCATCGTGCCCGCCTTGGAGGGCGGCAAGCTGGTGGTGCACGCGGAGCGGATCGACGCCCGGTTCGAGACGCACCGGGCGGGCGACGCGGGCGACGGGACCGCCACCGTGGTGATCAGTGGCATGATCCGGGACCGTCTCGGCAAGGGGCCGCTCCGGATCGGTCTCACCCATCGTCCCTCCAGCACCTCCCTCGACTTCCCGGCGACCGTCCACGAGGGCGCCGTGCCGTCGGCGTCGGGCTGGCGGCGCTTCACCGCTGCGATCCCGCTCGCAGCGGTCACCGACGCGCGGCCGACGACAGAGACGGCCACCGTCGCGTACAGCCTGCACCTGGTCGGACCGGACGGCCGCAGGACACCGATCGACGTGCCGGGGCCCGTTCCGCAGGGCCGCTACCCGATCGGTTCGCCCGCACCGGAAGGGGGCGGCGACGAGCCGCGTGAGCTCGCGCTCACCGCCAGTTCCCGGGGCAACCTGCTGATCAGCGACCGGCCCGTGCAGCCCGTCTGCGAGCTGGCGAGCTGGACGGAGGACGGGCTGCTGCTCCTGGAGGGCACCTTCCCCGGCGACCCCGGCCGCCCCGTCGAGCTGGTGGCCCGGCACAGCGGTCACCACGAGGAGGCCGTCTTCCCGGTGGTGTTCTCCGGGCCTGCGCAGGCCCGGCGGTTCCGGGCCGAGCTGCGGCCCGACGCCGTCGAAGCGCCCGGTGGGCCGCTGCCCCTGGGGGAGGGCCACTGGTACTTCTTCCTCCGCCCGAAGGGCGCCGCCGACGACACGGGCGACATGCCGCTGCGCATCCCGGCCGCCGCCCACCGCACCCTTCCCGCCGCCCGTACGCTCGCGGGCCGCACCTACGTCATCGAGCGGCGCTACCACGACCAGCTGCTCGTCAACGCCGCGTCCGTGCTCACCGCGGCGGAGCGCGGTGCCCGCGCCAAGCGGCTGCTGCGCGAGGCGTACGCCGGACAGCGCACCGCCCCTCTGCGCGACACCGTCCTGCACAGCAGCTTCGACGGGCGCCAGTACTCCGACTCGCCGCGCGCGATCTACGAGGAACTGGCCGCCCGCACCACCGCGTTCGAGCATCTGTGGGTCGTACGCGATCAGCAGGCCCGGATCCCCGCGGGCGCCACCGCCGTCGTCCACGGCTCCGCCGCCTGGCACGAGGCGCTGGCCCGCAGCCGCCACATCGTGACCAACACCCAGCTGCCCGAATGGTTCGAACGGCGCGACGGCCAGACTGTCGTCCAGACCTGGCACGGCACCCCGCTCAAGCGCATCGGCCTCGACCTCGCGGGCACCGCCCAGGCCAATGCCGCCTACATCGCCACCATCGAACAGCGCGCGAGCCAGTGGAGCGTCCTGGTCTCCCCGAACAGCTTCTCCACCCCCGTCCTGCGGCGATCCTTCGGGTACCGGGGGGAGATGCTGGAGTGCGGCTATCCCCGCAACGACCTCTTCCACGCCTCGGACCGCACCAAGGTCGCCGCCGCGGTACGGGAGCGGCTGGGGATCCCCGCGGGCAAGCGGGTCGTGCTGTACGCGCCGACATGGCGTGAGGACCGGCCGCAGGGCGGCGGCAGATACGCCCTCGACCTTCAGCTCGACCTGGCCGCCGCCGAACGCGAACTCGCCTCCGACACCGTGCTGCTGGTGCGCCGTCACTATCTGGTCGCCGACCGGCTCCCGGACACCGGCAGCGGCTTCGTGCGGGACGTCTCGCGCTACGGGGACGTCGGCGAGCTGATGCTGATCAGCGATGCGCTGGTCACCGACTACTCCTCGCTGATGTTCGACTTCGCCCAGACCGGCCGCCCGATGCTGTTCCACACGTACGACCTCGCTCACTACCGCGACACCCTGCGTGGCTTCTGTTTCGACTTCGAGAACCGCGCCCCCGGCCCCCTGATCCCCGACTCCGCCGATCTCGTCGAGGCGCTGCGGGACCCGGTCCGGGCCACCGCGGGACACGCGCAGGCGTACGAGGCATTTCGGCGGGACTTCTGCGACCTCGACGACGGGCATGCGGCGCAGCGGGTGGTCGACCGGATGCTGCAGCCCGAGCCCCGTTAGTCCATCCGGGAGTCCGGTTCCGGTCCCTGCGCCCGTGCGGGACCGGAACCGGACTCCCGGGTGGAGCGGCGGTGAACGCGTAAGAAGCGCCTGTGAAATAGGGGATACGTGAACCGTTCGAGTGATTCGCGCCGTCCGGTGTACGTGCAGATGGACGGGGAGCGATTCACTCGTTCGCTTAAGTATGTTGATCGGTACGCTGGATAGCGGCTGCGGGTTGCTACGTTCGTTTTCATGGGTATCCGAACGTGGTGCGACGCCTGGAACGTGCGACGGGCAAGAGCTGTCGTGCTCGTCGTCGCGACCATAGGGCTGCTCGTCAGAATGCTGATCGCGGCGAACACGCCGGGCCCTGCCGACGTGCGTATTTTCCGAGGTTTCGCCAAGGCCGTCTCCGTTTACGGCCCCGTTCGCATTTACGAGCAGCCGCTGCCGGGCCTGCCCGTCTACAATCATCCGCCGCTGGCCGGCTGGATGCTCCTCGGGCTGAATGAACTCGCCGAAATCGGAATTCCGTTCGGGACGCTGATCCGGTCACCTGCTTCGATCGCCGACTTCTTCTGCACACTCATCGTGTTCGAAATTGTCCGGCGGCGTCGCAGTCTGCGTACCGCGGTCGCCTGCGGGATCGGCGTGGCCCTCAGTCCCTTGCTGATCGCCACCTCGGGCTACCACGGCAACACCGACGCGGTTGCCGTCGCTTTCGCCCTCGCCGCCGCGTATCTGCTGGCCGACCGGAGGTCGCCGCTGGCGGCCGGGGTGGCCGCCGCGCTGTCGATCAGTGTCAAGTTCATCCCGGTCGTGGTTATCCCGGCGCTGTTCGTCGTCGCGCTGCGGGCCGGCCGGCCGGTGTTCGTCCGTTTCACCGCGGGGTTCACCGCGCTGGTCGCGCTCGTCTGGGGACCCGTGCTGGTGACCGTGCCGGAGAACCTCAACGAGAACGTCCTGGAGTACACGGGGGGCTCCTACCGCCTCTGGGGCCTCGTTCGGTTCGCCGATGTGCTCGGCCTGCCGGAGTCCTTCATCGCCTTCATCCGCGGCGAGGGCCACTTCCTCTTCGTGCTGATCTGTGTCGCCGTCGGTGTCTGGCTGGCCTGGGTGCGGCCCGCGCAGCTGCCCGGTGCCGTCGCCGTGACTATGGGCCTTCTGCTGCTGCTCTCCACCGCGTCCGGCCTGCAGTACCTGACCTGGGCAGCCGCCGCGATGTTCGTCATCGGGTTCTGGGAAGGGGTCGCGTACAACTGCCTGCTCGGCTGGACGGCCATCCTCGGCTACCAGGGACGCTCCGCCGTGCGCTGGAGCGAAACGGTGCTGCAACTGGGCACCGCCGGCTGGTTCGTGCTCGCGATCTGTCTGGTCAGCGGGGTCCGCCGGATCCTCGCCGCCCCGCCGGACGGCCCCCTGTCGTCCCCCGCCGAACCGGCATCGGTCACTGCGCCCCGCACCTCGCATCCGTTCGGTTCCGCCGTCAACTGACCACACCCGAGCACGACTGGAGAATCTCCCGTGAAGGAAAGCACGAGCCCCAGGATCGGCATCCTGGTGGTCGCGTACAACGCCGAGACCACGCTGGAGAAGACCCTCGACCGGATTCCGGAGGATTTCCGGTCCCGGGTCTCCGAGATCCTCATTCTCGACGACGCGAGCCATGATGCGACCTTCACCGCAGGATGCCGCTGGTCGCTGGCGGAGGGAATGCCGCGGACCGTCGTGATGCGGCACACCAAGAATCTCGGATACGGCGGAAACCAGAAGGCCGGATACGCACTGGCCGCCGAACACGGACTGGACATCATCGTGCTGCTGCACGGCGACGGACAGTACGCCCCCGAACTGCTGCCCGATATGGTCGCGCCGATCGAGCGCGGCGAATGCGAAGCCGTGTTCGGTTCGCGGATGATGAAGTCCGGCAGCGCCCTCAAGGGCGGCATGCCGATGTACAAGTGGCTCGGCAACCGCATTCTCACCCGCCTGGAGAACAGGCTCCTCGGCTCGAAGCTCACCGAATTCCACTCCGGTTACCGCGCCTACAGCGTCGCGGCGCTCAAGAAACTGCCCATCGCCCGGAACACCGACGCGTTCGACTTCGACACCCAGATCATCGTCCAGCTGCTCAACGAAGGGATGCGGATCAAGGAGATCCCCGTCCCGACGTACTACGGCGACGAGATCTGTTACGTCAACGGCCTGAAGTACGCGAAGGACGTCGTCAAGGACGTCCTCGAATACCGCCTCGCCGTCAAGGGGTTCGGCACCTGCGCCTGGATCCCCAAGCCCGTCGAGTACGCCTTCAAGGAGGGCGACGGCTCCTCGCACGCCGTCATCCTGGAGAAGATGCGAGAACTGCCGCCCGGCCGCGTCCTCGATCTCGGCTGCTCCGGCGGCCTGTTCGCGCAACGCCTGGAGGCGCTCGGCCACGAAGTGACCGGCGTCGACTACATCGAGGTCCCGGGCGTCCGCGAGAAGTGCACGCACTTCCACCTCGCCGACCTGGAGGAGGGGCTGCCCGACGAGATCGGCACCGACTTCGACTATGTGGTGGCCGGCGATGTCATCGAGCACCTCTCCCGCCCCGAACGCGTCCTCTCCGAGGCCGCGACCGTGCTCCGGCCGGGCGGCCATGTGCTGCTGTCCGTACCGAACTTCAGCCACTGGTACTCACGGCTGCGGGTGGCGCTCGGAGTCTTCGACTACGACCGGCGCGGCATCCTCGACGAGACACATCTGCGCTTCTTCACCCGGGCCAGCCTGCGCCGCACCGTCCGGAACGCCGGCTACGACGTCCTCGACATCGCCTCCACCGGGGCGCCGTTCTGGTCGCTGCTCGGCGGTCGCGGACCGCTCGCCACGATCCTCGGCGGCCTGTCGAAGCTGCTGACCAGGATCCGGCCGACGCTGTTCGGCTATCAGCACGTCGCACTGCTGACCCCGCATGCGGCCGAGACGATCATCGCTGGAGAGCACGTCGATGTACAGGACATCCTCAACCGACAGTACGTCCCTGCCGGCCAGGTCGGAGTCTGAGTCGGCCACCGCCGCCTCCGTGCCCCACGCCCCCGAGCCGGTGCCGGCCGCCCCCGTCAGGAGCAAGAACTTGACCCTGCCCAGTCTGACGCTGCTGCTGTTCGCCGTGTTCGCGTCGGCGGGCGGCCAGATCATGCTCAAGCACGGGATGAAGGGCGCCGCGGAGGCCGCCGGGCGTGACGGCGGATCCCTGGCGATGCGCGCGGCGACCAGCCCGTGGGTCGTCCTCGGGCTCCTCGTCTTCGCGGTGTCCGCGCTCGCCTGGATGGCGACGCTGGCCAAGGTGCCGCTGAGCATCGCGTACCCGTTCAACGCGCTCGGCTATCTGCTGATCGTGCTGGCCGGATCGACGGTGCTGCACGAGCGGACCTCGATGTGGACCTGGGGCGGCTCGCTGCTCGTGGTCGTCGGCCTCGTCACGGTCATGGCGGGCCAGCAACGCTGAGGCGCATCCCGGGAGCGGGTGCGCGATCAATCGCCGGGCGGCAGGAACCAGCCCGTCCGGCGATCGAGGACTAACGCCCGCCGGGTGCCCCCTCTTCCCCCAGCAGCACCGCCCGAACCACCCGCTCCGCCGCCCGCCCGTCGTCGTGCGGACAGAACCTCGCCCGGAACGCGGCCCGCAGGGCCTCGTTCTCCGGGCTGTTCCAGCTGCCGTCGAGGAAGATCCGGGCCAGCTCCTCCGTGCTCTTGGAGACGGCCCCCGGGGTGTCTCCCGGCTCCCCGGACAGCAGGTCGAAGCAGACCCCGCGCACCGTGCGGTACGTCTCCCAGTCCGGGGCGTGCACCACGATGGGCCGGTCCAGCGCCGCATAGTCGAACATCACCGACGAGTAGTCCGTCACCAGCGCGTCGGCCGCCAGGCACAGCTCCTCGATCCGCGGATGGTCGCAGACATCGAGGATCGACGGACGGTCCGGCAGCCCCGCCTCGTCGTAGAAGTAGTGCGCCCGGACCATGATCACGGTGTCGGGGCCGAGCGCTTCGGCGAGCCGCTCCAGATCGATCCTGCTGGTGAACGACGCCTCGTAGTCGCGGTGGGTCGGCGCGTACAGCACGCTCCGCTGACCGGGGCGGATGCCCAGCCCGGCCCGGATCTCGGCGATCTGCCCGGCCGTCGCCGTGGTGAAGACGTCATTGCGCGGGTAGCCCGTTTCGAGCGAGCGTGCGGCACTCGGGTAGGCGCGGGCCCACACCTCCGTGGAGTGCGGGTTGGCGGAGATGCTCCAGTCCCACCGGTCGACGCGCTGCAGCAGCCGGTCGAAGTTCAGCCCCTGCGCCGCCGCCGGATACTCCTGCTGGTCCAGGCCCATGATCTTCAGTGGGGTGCCGTGGTGGGTCATCACATGGACCTGACCGGGGCGTTTGACCAGGTGGTCGGGGAAGTTGACGTTGTTGATGAAGTACGTGGCACGGGCCAGCATCGCCCAGTAGCGGCGGGTCCCCGGTACCACGTGGTCGATGCCGGACGGCACCGTGTCCACCTGGTTCTTCGAGACCACCCACACCCCGCGCACCTGCGGGGCCAGCTCCTGGGCCTTGCGGAAGATCGCCTCCGGGTTGCAGCTGACTCCGCGGTTCCAGTACGCGGCGTAGACGGCGAGCCCGGGGTCCAGCGGACGCCTGCGCTGCCACCAGTAGTAGCGCGCGGACAGCGTGCGCTTCGCATGCGCCCGGAGTGCGGTGGGCACGGAGCGCATCCTCCGGCGCAGGGTGAGGAGGGTGTCGAGGGCGCCGAGTGCGGCGAACCGGCCGCCGCCGATCAGCCGTGGCCGCAGCCCCCGGGCGCCGCCCGGGAACCGGTGCCCCTTGGGCCGGTGCGTACGGTGGAACGCCGCCACGGACCGCACGTACCGCCTGCGCCGCCGCTCCACCGACGGGTATCCGGCCAGGAGTTCCTGGGCGGCCCGCTCGAAGAGCAGCGCCCGCAGCGGATGCAGGGCCGGCCGGTCCCGGAGGAACGTCATCAGCCCCGCGTACGCCTCGACGAGCTGGAGCGGTGTCGTGCCGTCGGTCGGCTCCGACTCGTCGGCGAGGTCCGGCAGATAGCGCTGCTGGCGGTGCTCGACGCAGGGGACCGGCAGGACGGTGACGGATTCGGCGGCGGCCAGCGTCTGGAGCGCGTACATCCGCTCGCCGTGCTGTCCGGGGCCGAAGGCCAGCTTCTCGGACTCGTGGAGGGTGCGGCGTACGGCCCGGTTCCAGGAGACCTGTGCGATGTCGAGGAGTTCGGGGTGGTCGGCGAGGGTGAGGGGACCCACGGGCAGTTCGTGCAGCAGCTCCAGCGACCGGGTCGGCCGCGGCCTGCCGCGGAACGATCGCTTGTGATGGCCGAACAGCAGCAGTTCCGGGTCGCCCGCACCGTCCAGCGCGTCGGCGACGGCCCGCAGCGCACCCGGCAGCAGGACGAAGTTCCCCTCCAGGAAGAGCAGATGGTTCCCGACGGCCCGCTCGGCCCCGGCGTTGCGCCGCCCTGCGGGACCCACGCCCTCGCCCGCCGGGAGGTGGATGGCCTGCACCCGATCGTCCCGGGCGGCGAACTCGTCCAGCAGCAGGCCCGAACCGTCCGGCGCCCCGTCGTCGACGCCGATCACTTCGATATCCGTGAACGACTGCGAGAGCACCGACTCCAGGCACTCGCGCAGATGTCCTCGGGCGCGACGGACGGGGATGATGACACTCAGCCGGGGCATACACGCTCTTTCTGGGTCACTGGCACCCGTGGGCGCAGACAGCGGGGGAGACGGGGGACAACAGGAAGTCGGAAGGCCGGTAGTCAGGCGGTCGGGCCGTCAGGTCCGGTTGACGGACTGCGTCCCGGCGAGGTCCCGCTCAGCAGAGCCGGTACGGGGACGGACGCCGGGACCGGCGCGGGCCCCGGCTGCCGCTCCGCCAGGGACACCGCGGACGCCGCGGGCACCTGCACGGTCGTGTCGCCCAGGAAGACCCGGCGCACCACCCGCTCCGCCGCGCGCCCGTCGTCGTACGGGCAGAACCGCGCCCGGAACGCCGCCCGCAGCTGCGCGGAGCGGGAGCCGCGCCAATGGCCCGTGGCGAAGATGTCCAGCAGCTCGTCCTCGCTGTGGGCGATCGCACCCGGTGGGCAGGAGCGCAGATCGAAGTAGGTGCCGCGGGCCGCCTCGTACGCCTCCCGGTCACTGTTGTGGATGACGATGGGCCGGTCCAGATTGGCGTAGTCGAACATCAGCGACGAGTAGTCGGTGACCAGTGCGTCGGAGGCGAGCGCGACCGCCTCGACCGAGGGATGGTCGCTGACGTCGATGATCCGCGGGTGCGTGCCGCGGACCAGCGGAGCCTCGTACGAGTAGTGCGCGCGGGTCAGGATCACGAAGTCGGGGCCGAGCGCCCGGACCACCCGCTCCAGGTCGAGGCCGAGGTGCTGGGTGTGCCGGTAGTCGCGGTGGGTGGGGGCGTACAGCAGGGCGGTGGCACCCTCGGGGATGCCGATCGACTCGCGAAACCGCGCCACATCAGCGGCGGTGGCCCGCCGCAGGAGGTCGTTGCGCGGACAGCCGTACTCCAGTGTCTCCGAGCCGGCGGACCCCGACGGGTAGGCCTTCTCCCACACGAGGGTGGAGTGCCGGTTCGCGGAGAGCGAGAAGTCCCACTTGTCGACGTTGGCGAGCAGCTGCTCGAAGTCCATCGTGCCGGCCGCCGCGGGACGGTCCTGAAGGTCCAGGCCCATCGTCTTCAACGGGGTGCCGTGATGGGTCTGGAGCAGCACCTGGCCGCGCCGCTT
Source organism: Streptomyces sp. NBC_00353 (assembly GCF_036108815.1). Classification (NCBI taxonomy): domain Bacteria; kingdom Bacillati; phylum Actinomycetota; class Actinomycetes; order Kitasatosporales; family Streptomycetaceae; genus Streptomyces; species Streptomyces sp. NBC_00353. Next base: position 6,241,465 of record NZ_CP107985.1, read on the forward strand.
GACCAGCCGCCGGTCGAAGTTGACGTTGTTCACGAGGTATTTGGAGCGGGCCAGTGCCTGCCAGTAGCGGTACGTTCCCGGTGTGAGCCGGCGGATTCCGGTGGGGACGGTGTGCTCGTCCTCGGCGCGGCAGATCCATGACGTGTGCAGCCCGGGCACCAGTTCGCGGGCCTTCTCCTCGATCGCCGCCGGGCTGCAGGCGTAGCCGCGGTGCCAGTACGCAGCGAACACCGCCCGGTCCGCACGCACGGGCAGCCGGAGCTGCACGCGGTAGTACGCCTGGAGCGCGCCGGCCCGCACCACCCGTCGTGCGGCCCCGGCGATCCGGCGCAGCCGCCCCCGCAACAGCCGCGCGGTCCACAGGGCGCGGTACGTGCGGTGCGCGCCCAGCCGGATCAGTCCGTGGCGCAGCCGGGCGCGGCGTTGCGCGGGGGCGCCGGGGACGCGGTAGCGGCCGCAGTGGGCGCGGGCGCGGCGGAAGAACTCGCCACGGCTGCCGCGCGGCAGCCTGCCGGGGGTGGTGAAGATCGTCGAGAAGTGGTCGAGCATCCGGCGGTAGATCACCGGCCGCCAGTTCGCGAGCCGGGGGTGGGCGTCGATGAACGCGAAGACCCGGTCGTACTGGTCGAAGATGTCGAAGTGCTTGCGGCTGGTGGTGGACAGGATGTTGCCCTGGCGCCGCTGCCGGTAGTGGACGCACACCTCGTCGAGGACGGCGATCGAACCGGCGGCCATCAGTACCGGATAGGTCCACGGGGTGTCCTCGTAGTAGCCGGGCGGGAAGGTGAACCCCTCGGCCTCGACGAACTCGCGGCGGTACGCCTTGTTCCAGACGACCATGAGGACTTTCAGCAGACCGGGCCGGTCGGCGAGGGTGAAGGTGGCGGCACCCGTCTCGGCGAGATGCCCGGCGAAGGCGTTGCGCACGCTCTCGCCCGTCCAGTACGTACGGGCGTAGTCGTAGACCAGGACGTCCGGCTCCCCGGTCCGCGCGATCCGGTCGGCGATGGTCCGCAGGGCGCCGGGGGCGAGGGTGTCGTCACTGTCCAGGAAGATCAGGTAGTCGCCGGTGGCCTGTGCGATCCCGGCGTTACGGGCGAGGCCGAGGCCCACGTTCTCCGGCAGGTGCAGGGCCCGCACCCGGCTGTCGCGGGCGGCGAACCCGTCGATGATGGTGCCGCAGGAATCGGGGGAGCAGTCATCCACCGCGATGATCTCGAAGTCCGCGTAGGACTGGCTCAGCACCGAGTCCAGGCTCTCGTGCAGATACGCCTGAACCCGGTACGCGGGCACGATGACACTGAACCTGGGCACAACACATCCATGGGTCGTTCGCTGGTGCGGGCGGGTGGTCCGCAAACGGCCGATGGGGCGAGATGGTTACGCCGAAACGTGGCATTCGCGCGAAGTGCCAGGTGGGGCGTGCCCGTTCGGAGTAACGGGACACGCCCCATGTTGACGTACATCCGGTCGACGTACAGTTGATGGATTTCTGTGTGGCGCTGCTACTTGACCGCGCCCGCCATCACGCCGGAGACGAACTGGCGCTGGAAGGCGAAGAACACCGCAAGTGGAATCACCATCGACACGAAGGCACCGGGCGCCAGCACGTCGATGTTGTTGCCGAACTGCCGTACCTGCTGCTGCAGGGCCACGGTGATCGGGGGCGAGTCGGAGTCCGCGAAGATCAGCGCGACCAGCATGTCGTTCCACACCCAGAGGAACTGGAAGATCCCGAGCGAGGCGATCGCCGGACCGCCCAGCGGCATCACGACCCGGGTGAAGAGCCGGATCTCTCCCGCCCCGTCGAGCCGGGCCGCCTCCAGGAGTTCGCGTGGGATCTCCGCGAAGAAGTTCCTCAGCAGGAAGATCGCGAAGGGCAGGCCGAACGCCGTGTGGAAGAGGATCACACCGAAGGTGGTCTCGAAGATCCCGATCTCGCCGAAGAGCTTGGACACCGGGATGAGAGCGACCTGCACCGGGACCACCAGCAACCCGACGACCAGCAGGAACCACCAGTCGCGGCCGGGGAAGTCCATCCAGGCGAAGGCGTACCCGGCGAGCGAGCCGAACACCACGACCAGGACAGTCGCCGGGACGGTGATCATCACCGTACTCAGGAGGGAGTGGGTGATGGTCGAATTGTCCAGCAGCCGGGAGTAGTTGTCGAAGGTGAGCTGGGACGGGGCGGTGAAGACCTTCCACCAGCCGGTCGCCGCGATCTCCTCGCCGCTGCGCAGTGAGGAGAGCAGTAGTCCGATGGTCGGCATCAGCCAGAACAGGCCCACCAGGATGAGGAAGACCCGCATCACGCCGCCGCCGGCGCGGGCCGCGATCCGTGAACCGAGGGACTGCTTCGCCCGCGCCGCGTCGCTGCCGGAGGCCGGGGTCGTGCGGGTGGCCGCGGCCGTCGTCGACGGGGTTGTCATCGGCGCCCCTCCTTCCGTATCCGGCGGATATTGCCGTGCTCCTCCGGGGGACAACCCCCGGACCTCCGGCCGGAGGTGGCCGTGATCGACGGAGTGGTCATCGGCGCCTCTCCCTCCGCATCCGGCGGATATTGAAGATCATCACCGGGATCACCAGCAACAGCAGGAGTACGGCGATGGCGCTGCCGATCCCGAGGTCCGCATCCGTTCCGAACGAGGACCGGTACAGCTGGAGGGCCAGGACGTTCGCGTCGTCCTGGGAGGAGCCGGGGGCGATGATGAAGACCAGGTCGAAGATCTTCAGGACGTTGATCATCAGCGTGACCAGTACGACCGCGAGCACGGGCGCGAGCATCGGCACGGTGATCCGGCGGAACACCTGCCACTCGTTGGCGCCGTCCACCCGGGCCGCTTCGAGGAGTTCACGCGGCAGGCCCGCGAGTCCGGCCGCGATCAGCACCATCGCGAAGCCGGCCCACATCCAGACGTAACTGCCGATGATCCCGGGCGTCACCAGGGTGGGGCCGAGCCAGTCGACCCCGTTGTACGGCTCCTTGAAGTTCGATGCGGGGAGCCGGAGCAGGGCTCCGTCGGCCGCGGCGGGCAGGGTGAACGTACCGTCCGCGGCGGCCTTCGCCGAGGCGACCACCTTGCCGTTCTTGACCGCCTCGACCTCGAGCCCCTTGAGACCGAGCTCCTTGGTGTCGATGACATTGGGTTTGCCGCCACCGCCCTTGGTGAAGTCCAGCCATGCGGTACCGGCGACCTTCCCGGACGGCGCGGTGGCCGCCTTCGCCGGCTTCGCATCGGTCGGCATCTTCGCGGGCGCCACACCGACCAGTGGCAACTGGACCGGTTCGCCGGCCCGTACCGGCACCTTCGTGACGAACGATCCGCCGCCGCCCGCCTTGAGCGGATGGACGGGCAGCGGGTGCGCCTTCGGATAGCCGGCCGACTCGGCGAACGTGTCGTGCACACCCACCCATACGGCGTTGGCGACCCCACGCTCCGGGGCCTGGTCGTACACCAGCCGGAAGATGATGCCCGCGGCCAGCATCGAGATCGCCATCGGCATGAAGACGATCAGCTTGAACGCCGTACCCCAGCGGATCCGCTCGGTCAGCACCGCGAAGATCAGCCCGAGCGCGGTGGAGATCGTCGGCGCGAAGACGACCCAGATCGCGTTGTTCTTGACCGCTGTACGGATGGTGTCGTCCGTGAACAGCGCCTTGTAGTTGTCGACACCGGCGAAGCCCGTACCCGACTGGTCGAAGAACGACCGGTAGACGGAGTAGCCGATCGGATAGAGCACGAGCGCGCCGAGCAGCACCAGCGCGGGCAGCAGGAACGCCGTCGCGACGATCCTGCGGGTGCCGGTCACGCTCCTGCGGGGGCGCGGCTGTCCAGGGCGCCCGGAGCGCTCAGGGGGACGCTTGTCGGCGGGGGGCACCGCGTCGGCGCCCCCCGCTGTCGCTGTCGTCATCCCGTCAGCTCTTGTACGCCTTGGCCGCGTCGGACTCCAGTTTCGCCTGGGTCCCCGCGATGTCCTTCGGGTTCTTCAGGAAGTCCTGGAGGGTCTTCCACTCACCCTTCCCGGGCGTCCCGCCGAACGACTGCGGGGCCTGGTCGGACATGTCGAACCGGACGGCGTCACCGGCGGCGATCAGCGCCTTCGCCATGGTGCGCTGCACCTCGTTCGGATACGCGGCGGTGTCCAGGGCCTTGTTCGGCGAGATGAACCCGCCCTGCTCGGCCCAGATCTTCGCCGCGTCCGTCGAGGCCAGCCAGGTCAGCAGGGCCTGGGCGCCCTTGCTGTCCTTCAGGGCAACCGCCGCGTCGCCGCCCGTCACCACGGGGGACTCGGCGCCGACCGCCGGGAACGGGAACACCTTGGCGTCCGTACCGATCTTCGCCTTGGTCTGCGCGATGTTGATACCCACGAAGTCGCCCTCGAAGACCATGGCGGCCTTGGGCTGGTCACCGCCGGTGAACGTCTGGGTGACCGAGGCCGGGAACTCCGTCTGCAGCGCACCGTCCGCGCCGCCCGCGATCAGGGACGGCTTGCCGAAGAGCTCGGCGAGCGTGGTCAGTGCGTCCTTGACGGACGGGTCGGTCCACTTGATCTTGTGCTGGGCCAGCTGGTCGTACTTCTCCGGGCCCGCCTGGGAGAGGTAGATGTTCTCGAACCAGTCGGTGAGGGTCCAGCCGTCCGCCCCGCCGACCGAGACCGGGGTGACACCCGAGGCGGAGACCGTCTCGGCCGTCGCCATGAAGTCCTTCCAGGTCTTCGGCTCGCTCGCCCCCGCGTTCTCGAACGCCTTGCTGTTGTACCAGATCAGGGACTTGTTGGCGGCCTTGAAGTAGACGCCGTACTGGGTGCCGTCCACCGCGCCGAGGTCCTGCCAGACCTTCGAGTAGTTCTTGTCCAGCTGGGCCTTGGCGTCGGCGCCCACCGGCTTGGCCCACTTCTTCTCCGCGGCCTGCTTGATCGCGCCGACCTGCGGGATCATCGCGACGTCCGGCGGCTGACCGCCCGCGATCTTCGTACCGAGGAAGTTGACGATCGGGTCCTGCGCAGGGACGAAGGTGACCGTGGCGCCCGTGCGCTTCTCGAACTCCTTGAGAACCTTGACGAAGTTGGCCTGCTCGGGGCCGGTCCAGACCGCCGCGACCGAGATCTTCTCGCCGTCCAGCTTGGGCAGTGAGACACCCGAAGGCGTCTTCTCGGAGCTGCTGGAACCTCCGCCCGCCTTTCCCTTTCCGTCGTCACCGCAGCCGGTGAGGGCCAGTGCGCCGATGGCTGTGAACACCATGGCGGCCCTGCGAATCCGAAGCGTTGTGCGCATCCGTGCCCCGTCTCTCCTGAGCGCCTGCCTGTACGTGTGAGTGTCTGCTCGTGTGCGCACAGTCCTACGCCGGGTGCACGGGCGCCGCAATACCGCTCCCGGTGTCAACTTGTCGATCGTGATGGGCTCGTGACGTGAGGTCAGTCGTGTTCGCTCACCGGACGGGCCCGATGTCCCAGCCCGTCCGGTGATCGAGGACGAAATGACGAAATAGCGAAATACGCAAGGGCGGCCGGGGCGAGGATGCCCCGGCCGGGGTGAGGGGACCTCAGGGGTGGTGGGCCACGAGCGGAGCTATTCGCTCGGCGTTCACCGAACGGGCCGCCCGCTCCAGCGCACTGGCCAGCAGCGCCAGGTCCGTCGGCCCGTTGCCCAGCTCGCGGACCGGGCGCCGGGTGGGCGGATCGCCCATCCGCTCCCACTCCAGCGGGACGACGGTGGGCCGCAGGGTCGCGGTACGCGGAATGCGGCCCGTCACCCGGCCACCCTGGAACGGCGTCACCCGCCCGTCCGGATGCCCCAGCCTCCCCCGGCCGGGCAGCGGGTCCTCCGGCGAGGGCGGCACGACGGGCGCGTCGAGCACCACCCGCAGCCGCGCCCCGTGGGCCAGTTCCGTGTCCTCGGTACGGTCGGCGCGGGCGGACGTCGCGACCAGATGGACGCCCAGTCGGCCGCCGTCCCTCGCGACGGCCTCCAGGGCCCGGACGACCGACCCGGCGGCGGGCCGGCCCGGGCTGCCGAGGGCGGGTGCGACCAGCGCGTCGAAGTCGTCGACCAGGACGACGAGCCGGGGCAGCGGGGACGGGCCGGGATCCACCGACCGCGCGGCGGCGGGCCGCAACCGGAGCGTGCCGCTCGTCGCCGGGTCCAGATCGCCGCGCTGCTCGGCGGTGCTCGGTGCTCGCTGGCCGACCATCCGCTGCGCCACCTCGTGCCGGACGTGCCACTCGTCGAAGTCGAGCCGCCCGAGCAGCTCGGCCCGCCGCTTCAGTTCGCCGCCCAGTGCCTGGGCGAACTCACGCATCCTCAGCGGATCGGAGGCCGTCAAGTTCATGAACGCATGCGGGAGTTCGGTGCAGGGACGCAGACTCTCGCCGCGCTCGCCACCGGCGCCGTCGACGAGCAGGATGCCGAGCCGGTCGGGCCGCGCCGCGGCGGCGAGCGAGGCGGCGACGGCGCGCAGCAACTCGGTACGTCCACTGCCGGCTGGGCCCTCGATGAGGAGATGGGGCCCTTCGTCCGCAAGATCGATACTGACCGCACCCCGGGGCCCGGCGCCGAGAACGACGATGGGCCGGGCGGCGACTGCGGTCGCGTCGGGGGCCGGGGCAGTGCAGGCTGCAGCAGCCCTGACCGGGCTCGCACCCTCGGCCACCCGAGCAGCAACCTGCGGAGCATCGCCGCCACGGGGCCCGCTCACCCGGCTTGCGGCACGCTCGGCGGGCTCGGTGCCAGGACCGGTCCGAGAACTGGAGGAGTCGCCAACCGCACGGTCGTGACGCTGCGCGCCGATCCGGGGGGTGGCGGGGTACGGGGTACGCCCGGAGTCCGATGCGTCGGCGCGGGGGTACGGGGTGCGGCCCGAGCCGGAGGTCTCGCCGGCCGGGTACGGGGTCCGCCCGGAGCTGGAGGCATCCGCCCTCGGGTACGGCGTGCGTCCTGAGCCCGAGGTGTCCGTGCCGGGGTACAAGGTGCGGCCTGAGCCGCGGTTGTCCGTGCCCGGGTACGGGGTGCGCCCGGAGTCCGACGTGTCGGCGCGGGGGTACGGGGTGCGGCCCGAACCTGAGGCATCCGCCCCCGGGTACGGCGTGCGCCCCGAGTCCGGGGTGCCCGCGCCCGAGTACAGGGTGCGTCCTGACCCGGTGCCCGACAGGCTGCCGTCGCCGCGAACCGACGCATGCCGTGGTGTGCCCGCATGGGTGTCGTTGCTCGTGCCGGGGTACGGGGTGCGGCCGGAGCCGGACGTGTCGGTGCCCGGGTACGGGGTGCGTCCCGACTCCGACGACTCGCCACCGGGGTACGGCGTACGCCCCGACCCGGATCCGTACACGTCATCCGCCGCCCGGGCACCGGTGGCACCCGCACCGGCCGGGCGCGAGGACTGCGACGGGACGCCCGGCCCGCCGTCGGCGGTGCGCTGCGCGCCCACACGTGGCCCCGCGCTGCCCGGGTACTCGGTGCGGTCCGAACCGTGGGTGCCGACGGGCGGCACCTCCATGCTGCCGAGCCCGTGCACCGTCGCCCCCGGCTGGTCGTCCGACGTCGACGCCCAGCGGGCCATCAGCGAGGCCGGGGTGGCCCTGGCCAGGCCCAGCTCGTCCAGCAGGCGGGCGGACGGCGGGAGGGCCGCAGCCGTCCGGCGGCCCGGTGCCGTCGCCGAACCCTGCGCACGCAACGGGGCCAGCGCCCGCCCGAACCGCTCCGCCCAGGCCGCCGACACCGCGTCCACCGCGGCCACCGTGCCGTGGCCCGCGGCCTGCCCGCCCGCCGTACGCAGCAGCCGCAGTGCCGTCGCCACATCGCCGCTCAGTATCGCCACCGCCCCGCACTCGCGGAACGCGATCGACGCATGGCAGGCCGCCTCGTACGTCGCCGCGACCGGCGAGGTGGGCGACGCGGCCGGCGTCTCGGCCAGGCAGATCAGATGGATCCCGGCGGCCGCACCCGCGGCGGCCAGCCGGGCCGTGGTCTCGCGCAGCACCGCGGAACCGGGGTCGCCGTCGACGATCACCACGGTGTGCGGCCCCACGTACCGCCGGGCGGCCTCGGCGACCGTGCCCCGGTCGACGCTGGCCCAGCCGGTGCCGAGCGGCCCGTCGTCCAGCCGGCGCACCAGCTCCGTCGTACGGGCGGTGGCCTGCTCCCGGTCGTACGCGAGCAGCAGCCGGCAGTCCTGGCCGTGCATCGGCCGCAGATGGGGGAGCCAGCCGAGCCACGCCCACTGACGCCTGCGCTCGTCCGCGTTGCGGGCGCGGTCGGTACTGATGAGCACGATCTCCAGGTCGGCCGGGGAGTGCAGCGCGGCGAGCTGCGCGACCGCAGAGCGGGCGAGCCCGGCCAGCCGCTCCCGCGGTCCGGCGAGCCCGAGCGAACCGGCCTCCCGCAGTCCCACGGTCACCGGTACTACGGGCAGCTCGGCCCGGTCGGTGGTGCCGAGCCGGACCACCAGCGCCTCCGGGTGCTCGGCGTCGCGCTCCCACAAACGGGGGCCCGGTCCGAGGGCGGTCAGCAGCACGGTCGCCGGATCGGGCCATGTCTCCCCGACCGACGAGCCCGACGGGCGCGAAGCCGTGACGGAGGACGGGGCGGACGGGCCCGGTCGGCCCACCGGCCGCGACTCGTCGGGCGCGGCCTCGTGCACCGGCTCGCCCTTGTTGCCCGCAAGCCTGCGGGCCCAGGCTCCTATCCCGCCGCGCCGGGGTGCCTCGTCGTCCGTGAACCGGCCGGCCGGCCCCCGCCCGCCCCGGTCACCGGCTTCGGCCGGTGCGCCGCTTCCGTACGCGAACGCGACGCCCCCGCCGGACCCGAGGCCGGGCGAGACACCCGCGCTGTACGCATGACCGGAGCCGTACTCGCCCGACCCCGACCTCGACCCCGACCTCGACTTCTCCGACTCCGAACCCTCCGGGAAGTTCCCGTCCTCGCCGACGCCGCCCGCTGCCCGCGCCACGCGCAGATGACCCTCGCCGTCCGGCGTCGTGGCCAGCGTCGGCGTACGCGCCCCAGAGGCCAGCCGCAGCGTCGATTCGCCGAGCCGCAGCAGCGCACCCGGCTTCAGCCGGACCGGACGGTCGTGGACCTCCATACCGTCCAGCGAGGTGCCGTTCGTGGAGCCCAGGTCGGTGACCGAGACCTGGCCGTCCTCGGAGACCGCCACCGCGCAGTGCAGCCGGGACACATCGGGGTCGTCGAGCGGGACGTCCGCGTCGGCGGAGCGGCCGATCCGGATCTGCCCACCGTGCAGCAGATGGACGCCGCCGGCGTCGGGGCCCGCCACCACATGGAGCTGAGCCGGTACGGCGTCGTCCGCCGCCTCGTCCTCGCCCGGGACCTGGAGCGACAGCACCGCCCCGTCGACCAGGGGCGGCTCACCCAGCGCGCACCGCTGCGCGTCGAGCCGCTCGCGCCCGGCGAACAGCACCACCGCACCGCTGCCGAGCGAGCCGTCCGGCCCGGTGACGGCCGCAGCGAGGTTGGAGGCCACAGTGGCGAGCGCCGTCCCCGCAGGGGCGGTGACGAGCACGTCACAGGCGCGAGCCGGGGTCTGGCCGCTGGGCGGCGCGAGGACGGTCAGCCGGATCTGCATCGCCGTCAGCGGTCCCTTCTGCGCGGGGTGCCCGGCAGGGGAAAAGCCCTGTGATTCCCCCCACCCGGCACGGACGCGTCGTCCGGTACAGGTCGTCACGTACCGCGAGGCTCCCGCCCCCACAGTTCCGTGCTGGAGGCATCCTCGCACCTGCCACCGACAACACGCCCGGGGGCCACCTGGAATTGATCTTGGAGTGTCGGCTGTGGTCCCAAAAGTGCCTGCTTGGGGCGTTCCGGGGAGCTGCGCACGGGAACCGGACAGCCGCCCGAGGCCGGCCATGGGCACGTTTGTGCGGCAACTCCGCGGCAACCATCCGTCCGGCGTGCGCGTCTTCCTGCGGACACGACGAATCGCACGTTCCGGACACGACGGCTCACTCGCCGTTCACGACCGGAGAACGACCGACCGGTGTCCCGTTCGAAGGCCACGAAGCGGCACTAGAGTGGGCCGGAACTCCCGGGCGGCCCCCGGGGGACCGCAAGCACCACGATCAGCAGGGAGCGCATGACGTGCGGCCGGTAGGCAGCAAGTACCTGCTCGAGGAGCCGCTGGGACGCGGCGCCACGGGCACCGTCTGGCGTGCCCGCCAGCGGGAGACCGCAGGGTCCGAGGCGGCAGTCGCGGGTCAGCCCGGCGAGACCGTGGCGATCAAGGTCCTCAAGGAGGAGCTCGCCAACGACGCGGACGTCGTGATGCGGTTCCTGCGCGAGCGCTCCGTGCTGCTGCGGCTCACCCACGAGAACATCGTGCGCACCCGTGACCTGGTCGTGGAGGGCGATCTCCTCGCCCTCGTGATGGACCTGGTCGACGGCCCCGACCTGCACCGCTACCTCCGCGAGAACGGCCCGCTCACCCCGGTCGCGGCCTCGCTCCTCACCGCCCAGATCGCGGACGCGCTCGCCGCCAGCCATGCCGACGGCGTCGTCCACCGCGACCTGAAGCCGGCCAACGTCCTGCTCTCCGAGCGCGACGGCCAGATGCACCCGATGCTCACCGACTTCGGCATCGCGCGGCTCGCCGACTCCCCGGGGCTGACCCGGACCCATGAGTTCGTCGGCACGCCCGCCTATGTGGCGCCGGAGTCCGCCGAGGGCCGGCCGCAGACGTCCGCGGTCGACATCTACGGTGCGGGCATCCTGCTGTACGAGCTGGTCACCGGGCGGCCGCCGTTCTCCGGCGGCACCGCCCTCGAAGTGCTGCAGCGGCACCTCAGCGAGGAGCCCCGCCGCCCCACCACCGTCCCGGCACCGCTGTGGACAGTCATAGAGCGCTGCCTGAGCAAGGACCCGGACCGGCGGCCCAGCGCCGAGAACCTGGCCCGTGGGCTGCGTACCGTCGCGGCCGGCATCGGCGTGCACGCCAACTCGGCCCAGATCGCCGCCGCCGACGGGGTGGGCGCCCTGCTCGCCCCCGACCCGGCGCCCCCTGCGGTCCCGGGGACCCAGGGTGCGGCCGACCCGACACAGGTGCTGCCGAGCAATGCGGGTGCGTACGACCCGAACGCGGCGACCAGTGTCATGCAGCACGCCCCCGGCCAGGGATACGGGCAGGGCCAGGGCGGGTACGCCGACCCGACCGCGGTCATGCCGCCCGTGCCGACGCGCCCGGAAGGCCCGCCGCAGCCCGATGGCCCGCACCCGTGGCAGTCCCAGCTGCAGGCGGCCCGCGACCGCAACGAGCAGACGCAGGTCCAGTACCTCGACCCGAGCCAGGACCCGCTGCGCCGCCGCCCCCAGCGCCAGCAGCCGCGGCCCCAACAGGCCCAACAGCCCCAGCAGCAGCGGCCGCAGCACCAGCAGTACGGACAACAGCCCCAGCAACAGCAGCAGTACCCCCAGCGCCGTCAGCAGCAGCAGTACCCGCAGCAGCAGCAGCCGCAGCGCCAGCAGTACGCGCCCCCGCAGCAGCCGCCGCCCCAGCAGCCGGCCCCGCGCCAGCCCCGCGAGCCGAGGCAGCGCAGCGCCAACCCGACGAAGATCCCGGGCCTCGGCTGCCTCAAGGGATGTCTGTTCACCGTGGTGTTGCTGTTCGTCGCGGGCTGGCTGATCTGGGAACTGACGCCCCTGCAGGACTGGGTGGCCCAGGGCAAGAGCTACTGGCAGGCGATCGGTGACGGGATCTCGGCCGCCACCGACTGGCTCTCCAAACTGGGCGACAGCGGCGCCAACTGAGACGCACGCACCACCGACTTCGTGGCTTTGTCGACTTCTGCGGGGCAATTTCGCCCGCAGAAGTGAAGGTTGGCGCCATGCAGGGCACGCAGCACCCCGATCGACGCGTAACTTTGTCGACCGGGGGTTAGTGAGCGAGGTCCATCGCCAGCCGCTGAGGGAGCAGTCTTGGCACGGAATATCGGCAGCCGGTACACCGCCCACCAGATCCTGGGGCGCGGCAGCGCCGGCACGGTGTGGCTCGGCGAGGGTCCTGAGGGCCCCGTAGCCATAAAGCTCCTCCGTGAGGACCTCGCGTCCGACCAGGAGCTGGTCGGACGCTTCGTCCAGGAGCGAGCCGCCCTGCTCAAGCTCGACCACCCGCACATCGTCGGCGTCCGCGACCTCGTCGTTGACGGCAACGACCTGGCGCTGGTCATGAACCTGGTACGCGGCACGGATCTGCGCACCCGCCTCGACCGCGAGCGCCGCCTCGCCCCCGAGGCAGCGGTCGCGATCATCGCGGACGTGGCCGACGGCCTCGCCGCCGCGCACGCCGCCGGAGTGGTGCACCGCGACGTCAAGCCGGAGAACATCCTGCTCGACATGGAGGGCCCGCTCGGCCCCGGCGGTTCGCACCCGGCACTGCTCACGGACTTCGGGGTCGCGAAGCTCATCGACACCCCGCGCCGCACCAAGGCCACGAAGATCATCGGTACGCCGGACTATCTGGCCCCCGAGATCGTAGAGGGTCTCCCGCCGCGCGCCGCCGTGGACATCTACGCTCTCGCGACGGTGCTGTACGAGCTCCTCGCGGGCTTCACACCGTTCGGCGGTGGCCACCCCGGCGCAGTGCTGCGCCGCCACGTCACGGAGACAGTGGTCCCGCTCCCCGGCATCCCCGAGGAACTCTGGCAGCTCCTGGTCCAGTGCCTGGCCAAGGCCCCGGCCTCCCGGCTGCGCGCCTCCGAGCTCGCGGCCCGCCTGCGCGAACAGCTCCCGCACCTGGCCGGCATCCCGCCCCTCGACGTCGACGAGCCGGACACCGAACCGGAACCGCAGCCGTACGACGAGCAGCAGTACACCCCCAACCCCGACGAACCCCGCCGCCGCGGCGCGGTCCCGCTGGTCCCCGGCGCGTCCCCCGACTCCAACCGTGACACCCACACGAGCATGCGCGTCCCCGCCCCGGACGAACTCTCCGGTGGCCCCCGGGGCACCGCCCGGGCCCCGCGCGCCCCGGGCCAGCCGCGCCCCGGCTCGGCCCGGAACAAATCGGCCGCCATCCGCAAACGCCGCATCACGCTCGGCGCAGTGGCGATAGTGCTGTGCGCGGCACTGGGCGTCGGCGGCTGGCTGGCCCTGAGCGGCAACGACGCGGACGCGACACCACAGGACTCGGGGAGCTCGGCACCGGCGGTGCCGTAGGCCTCCGGAAGATCGAACGGGTCCGGTCACTGTGGTCCCGGACACCCTGAGTCCGTCCGCCGGGCGGCCCGGCGGCCCCGTACACAGGGATTCCGGCCCGCGATCAAGCAGTCCGGGGCAGGTCCGCGCCGACAGCCGTTACGCTGGACCCGTGGCAGTCGTCGATATTTCCGAAGAGCTGAAGTCCCTCTCCTCGACCATGGGGTCGATCGAGGCCGTCCTGGACCTGGATGCGCTGAGGGCGGACATCGCCGCGCTCGAGGAGCAGGCGGCGGCGCCGTCCCTCTGGGACGACCCGGACGCGGCACAGAAGATCACCAGCAAGCTTTCGCACCTCCAGGCCGAGGTCCGCAAGACCGAGGCCCTGCGCGGTCGCATAGACGATCTTGCGGTCCTCTTCGAGCTCGCGCAGGACGAGGCCGACGCCGACACCCTCGCCGAGGCCGAGACGGAGCTGGAGTCCGTCAGGAAGGCGCTCGACGAGATGGAGGTCCGTACCCTCCTCTCCGGCGAGTACGACTCCCGTGAGGCGCTGGTCAACATCCGGGCCGAGGCCGGTGGCGTCGACGCCGCCGACTTCGCCGAGAAGCTCCAGCGCATGTACATCCGCTGGGCCGAGCGGCACGGCTACAAGACCGAGGTCTACGAGACGTCGTACGCGGAAGAGGCCGGCATCAAGTCGACCACCTTCGCCGTGCAGGTTCCGTACGCCTACGGCACGCTCTCCGTCGAGCAGGGCACCCACCGGCTCGTCCGGATCTCGCCCTTCGACAACCAGGGCCGCCGCCAGACGTCCTTCGCGGGTGTCGAGGTGCTGCCGGTGGTCGAGACGACCGACCACATCGAGATCGACGAGTCCGAGCTGCGCGTCGACGTGTACCGCTCCTCCGGCCCCGGTGGCCAGGGCGTCAACACGACCGACTCCGCGGTGCGCCTGACCCACCTGCCGACCGGCATCGTCGTCTCCTGCCAGAACGAGCGCTCGCAGATCCAGAACAAGGCGTCCGCGATGAACGTCCTCCAGGCGAAGCTCCTCGAGCGCCGCCGCCAGGAGGAGCAGGCCAAGATGGACGCGCTCAAGGGCGACGGCGGCAACTCCTGGGGCAACCAGATGCGTTCGTACGTCCTCCACCCGTACCAGATGGTCAAGGACCTGCGTACGGAGTTCGAGATCGGCAACCCGGAAGCGGTCTTCAACGGCGAGATCGACGGCTTCCTGGAGGCGGGCATCCGCTGGCGCAAGCAGCGGGAGAAGTAGCAACCAGTTCGCGCGTACGGCGGTGCCGGGACCCCCACAGGGTTCCGGCACCGCCGTTTTCGGTACCCGGCGGCCGCCGTGGTGCGGGCGGAATTCCGTTGTCCGAAGGGGAGTTGGGGCCGCGAGTTGCGTAGGCCCCGTGGTGAGTGCGTCACAGTCGTGATTCTGATTGACGGTCAACTGCTCGCAAAACGGTGCACATTGCACGGAACAGGCTTGACGTAGTCCTTAACTCTGGACAGGGTGCTAGTGCAGCATGCGTATGTCTGGGACGGGTGTGGGCGGGGGAGAGCGGCTTGACCACGGCATTACGTGGCCCGGCAGGCCGAGAGCGCAACCCCCGGCAGAGCCGTGAGCCCGCATATGGCTGCTCCATTGACGAGAACAGCTACTGGGGGTAGCAGCAGATGACCAAGAAGACGCGAGTCCGCGTCGCGCGGATAGCCGCCGGTGCGGTAATCGCCGCGGGTGCCTCGCTGACCGCTGCCGGCGCGGCACAGGCCGTCGGCATCGGTATCGGCGTGGACGCCGGTGACAATGGCATCCACGCTGGTGTCGAGGTGAGCAACGGCGAGGGCGACGACGGCGGGCTGATCGGCGGCGTCGACGCCGGCACGGATGCGGGTACCGATGCCGGTACTGACGCCGGGACCGATGCGGGTACTGACGCCGGGACCGATGCGGGTACTGACGCCGGGACCGATGCCGGCACGGACGCGGGTACCGATGCCGGTACGGACGCGGGTACCGATGCCGGTACGGACGCGGGTACCGATGCCGGTACGGACGCGGGTACCGATGCCGGGACCGATGCAGGCACCGACGCCGGTACGGACGCGGGTACCGATGCCGGTACGGACGCTGGCACGGATGCGGGTACCGATGCGGGCACGGACGCCGGCACCGATGCGGGCGCCAACGGCAACGGTGGCAACGGCAACAACGGTGGCAACGGCAACGGCGGCACCGGGGACAACGGCGGCAACGGCAACGGCGGCGCCTCCGGCGACACCACCGGCGGCGACGACGGTGGTGCCAACACCTGCACCGTCGACCTCGACGGCGCCGAGTGCGCGGACAACACCGACACCGACAGTGTCGGCAACCAGCCGGTCGAGCAGGGCAAGGGCAAGGACGAGCTCGCCGAGACCGGTGCGGCCGAGACCACGTTCCTGCTGCTCGGTGCCGCGACGATGATCGCCGGCGGCATCGGCTTCCGGATCCTGCCGCGTCTGGTGAACGGCCGTACGGTCGCCTAAGGCCCCTGTGGCCGGTGGACGCGCCTGCGTACACAGAAGGGCCCGGGACAGCCGATCGGCGTCCCGGGCCCTTCTACGTACGCACACGGTCACGTATTCACTCCGCCATGCGGGCGGTGACGGTTACAGACAGCTACACGGTCATACGGTCTGGTGCGCCAGCAGTGCCAGCGTCGCCAGCAGCACCACCAGCAACGCGACCAGCATCGCCGGGCTCAGGCCCGCGAAGAGTCCCTGCTGCTCTTCCTGCTGCTGCAGCCGTGCGCGGCTGGCCCGGCATACCGGGCACCGGCCCTCGTTCACGGGCGCCGCGCAGTTTGCGCACACCAATCGGTCATAGGTCATGCGCTTTCCTCCTCCCGCGCGGCGGAGCCGCATACGCGTTCTCTCCGCACAACGCTCATGGAAACGCATCCGTTCCCCCTCCACTGTGCCAGCTCGCGCAGATTTCGGCGCGGCCCGCCGGAAACACCCGGTCCGTTCCGGCTCCGGTTGCGCCCCGGCACGGTTCCGTTCCGCCATAAATCGCCCATCAGCGGACGCGCGCCTGCACGCCTCAGCCCGGTTCGCGTATGGTCACGCACACCTACTCCCGGCCGACCGTGGTGCATCCGTGATCCGATTCGACAACGTCTCCAAGACATACCCGAAGCAGAGCCGTCCCGCTCTACGGGATGTGTCTCTCGATATCGAGAAGGGCGAGTTCGTCTTCCTGGTGGGCTCCTCCGGCTCCGGCAAGTCCACCTTCATGCGACTCATCCTCCGCGAGGAGCGTGCCAGCCAGGGCATGGTCCATGTCCTCGGCAAGGACCTCGCGCGCCTGTCCAACTGGAAGGTGCCGCAGATGCGGCGCCAGCTGGGCACGGTCTTCCAGGACTTCCGGCTGCTCCCCAACAAGACCGTCGCGGAGAACGTGGCGTTCGCCCAGGAAGTCATCGGCAAGCCGCGCGGCGAGATCCGCAAGGCCGTACCGCAGGTCCTCGACCTCGTCGGTCTCGGCGGCAAGGAGGACCGGATGCCCGGTGAGCTCTCCGGCGGTGAGCAGCAGCGCGTGGCGATCGCGCGGGCGTTCGTGAACCGTCCCATGCTGCTGATCGCGGACGAGCCGACCGGCAACCTCGACCCGCAGACCTCCGTGGGCATCATGAAGCTGCTGGACCGGATCAACCGGACCGGGACCACCGTCATCATGGCGACCCACGACCAGAACATCGTCGACCAGATGCGCAAGCGCGTCATCGAGCTCGAGCAGGGCCGTCTCGTACGCGACCAGGCCCGCGGCGTCTACGGCTACCAGCACTGAGCGGATCCGGCCGCGCCGGACCCGCTGAGCATCGAGTACTGAAAGGACGCCATGCGCGCCCAGTTCGTCCTGTCGGAGATCGGCGTCGGTCTCCGTCGCAATCTCACGATGACCTTCGCCGTCGTCGTCTCCGTCGCCCTCTCGCTCGCCCTGTTCGGCGGCGCGCTGCTGATGCGCGAGCAGGTCAGCACGATGAAGGACTACTGGTACGACAAGGTCAACGTCTCGATCTTCCTCTGCAGCAAGAACGACGCGGAGTCGGCGGCCAACTGCTCCAAGGGCGCCGTCACCGCTGAGCAGAAGAAGCAGATCGAGACCGACCTCGGGAAGATGAGCGCCGTCGAGAAGGTCGAATACGAGTCGGCCGACCAGGCGTACAAGCACTACCAGGAGCAGTTCGGCGACTCACCGATGGCCGGCAACATCACGCCGGACCAGATGCAGGAGTCGTTCCGCGTCAAGCTGCACGACCCGAAGAAGTACAAGGTCGTCGCCACCGCCTTCGCGGGCCGCGCCGGGGTGCAGTCCGTCCAGGACCAGAGATCCATCCTGGACAACCTCTTCGGGCTGATGAACGGCATGAACGTGGCCGCGCTCTTCGTGATGGCGCTGATGCTGGTCATTGCGCTGATGCTGATCGTGAACACCGTCCGCGTCTCGGCGTTCAGCCGGCGCCGCGAGACGGGCATCATGCGGCTCGTCGGTGCGTCCGGGTTCTACATCCAGATGCCGTTCATCATGGAGGCCGCGTTCGCCGGGCTCATCGGTGGCGTGCTCGCCTGCGTCATGCTGCTGGCCGGGCGGTACTTCCTGATCGACGGCGGTCTGGCCCTCCAGTCGAAGCTGAATCTGATCGACTTCATCGGCTGGGACGCGGTCTTCACCAAGCTGCCGCTGGTCCTTGCGATCGGGCTGCTGATGCCCGCCGTTGCCGCACTCTTCGCGCTGCGCAAGTACCTCAAGGTGTGACATGCGCCCCGTAGGGCGCGCGGTGAACCCGCCGTGCGCCCTCGGAGTGTTGTCCTAGACTCATCGCCATGTCGGGCCCCACGCACGCTGTCGGGCCCCGCGGCCTCTGCCGCGGGGCGGCCCTGACATTGGTCTTCGCGAGCGTCCTGGCCACCGGGGCGGCGACCGGATCTCTGCCGCACGGGCACGGGGCGAACGCCGCGATAAAGGCCGGTGCCGTCGCCTCCACCGCCGACCGCGACGAGGTCGCGCACGCGGCCGCCGAGGCGCTGGCCGACGGCAAGTCCGCTACGGAGGCGGCCGAGGAGGTCGTCAGCCGCAGCGGGGACCGCTGGGGCGCGGTGTACGACGAGCGGGAGTACGAGGAGTTCGAGCAGGCCCTCGACGGCTCGTACACGGGGGTCGGACTGGCCGCGAAGCGCTCGGCCGACGGGCTGGTCGCCGTGGCCCGGGTCCAGCCGGGCGGCCCCGCCGACCGGGCCGGCATCGAGCGGGACGACCTGCTCCGTACGATCGACGGCCACCGGGTCGACAAACGCCCCGTCGCCGAGGTCGTCGCCCTGCTGCGCGGGGACCGTACGAGCGCTGCCGCAGGCACCACCGTCGTGCTGGGCGTCCAGCGCGGCGCCACCGGCCGGACGAGGACGCTGACGCTGACCCGGGCCCGGCTCATCACCGAGGCCGTCACCGTCCAGAAGCTCGGACCGTACCGTTCCGATTCCTCCGCAGCTGTACTGATCAAGGTCGACTCGTTCACCAAGGGCGCCGGCGCCAAGGTCCGCGACGCGGTCCGGAGCGCACCCGCGGGCGCCGGGGTGCTGCTCGACCTCCGCGGCAATTCCGGCGGGCTGGTCACCGAGGCCGTGGTCGCCGCCTCCGCGTTCCTCGACGGCGGGCTCGTCGCCACGTACGACGTGCACGGCGAGCAGCGCGCCCTCTACGCCGAGCCGGGCGGCGACACCGTACGGCGCCTCGTCGTCCTCATCGACGGCGGCACCATGAGCGCGGCCGAGCTGCTCACCGGCGCCCTCCAGGACCGGGGCCGCGCCGTCACCGTCGGCTCGCGGACCTTCGGCAAGGGCTCCGTCCAGATGCCCAGCAAGCTCGCGGGCGGCTCGGTCGCCGAGCTGACCGTCGGCCACTACCGCACCCCGGCGGGGCGCAGCGTCGACGGGCACGGCATCACCCCGGACCTCGCGGTCTCCTCCAGGACCCTGCAGCGGGGCGAGACAGTATTGAGTGGCCTCGGGGGTGGGTCGTAGTGCGAAAATGGCCGCACTATGGCTAAGGAAAAGGACACAGGGCGCAAGCTCATCGCGCAGAACAAGAAGGCGCGGCACGACTACCACATCCTCGACACCTATGAGTGCGGTCTCGTGCTGATGGGCACCGAGGTCAAGTCGCTGCGGCTGGGCCGGGCCTCGCTGGTGGACGGCTTCGTCCAGATCGACCGGCACGAGGCGTGGCTGCACAACATCCATGTCCCCGAGTACGTGCAGGGGACCTGGACCAACCACTCCGCCAAGCGCAAGCGCAAGCTGCTGATGCACCGGGCCGAGATCGACAAGCTGGAGTCGAAGTCGCAGGAGACCGGGCACACGATCGTGCCGCTCGCGCTGTACTTCAAGGACGGCCGGGTCAAGGTCGAGATCGCGCTCGCCAAGGGCAAGAAGGAGTTCGACAAGCGGCAGACGCTGCGGGAGAAGCAGGACCTGCGGGAGACGAACCGTGCGATCTCGGCGGCCCGGCGGCGTCAGCGGAGCGCCTGAGCGCGCTCCGGCAGGAATAGGCTGGCACCGTCGTGCGTTGGTCACGTACGATGGCACTGCACCTCACAGCGGGTGCACCTTTGAAAAAACAACATGGGGATGATCGGTTTCGACAGCGGATGTCGAAGCAGGGGAAGCGTGTCGAGGAAGCGGCAATGATCTCGTAAACCATATGTCGCAACCAATAATCGCCGATTCCAAGCGCGATTCCTTCGCCCTCGCTGCCTAAGTAGCGACTTGCGAAGTGTCAGCCCGGGGGTGATCCCGACCCGGATCCTGGCATCATCAAGGGATCTAAACTTCTAGGCCCGGTCACGGGGCCTGGAAGGAAATCAAACAGTGGCTGGGCCTGTCGGAGGCTTGTTCGCGTGATCTCCGGGGCCGAGAAAAGCGCAGCGAACTGCACACGGAGAAGCCCTGATTCTGCACCGTTGGACGCGGGTTCGATTCCCGCCATCTCCACAATTCCCATGTGAACGAGGACCCCGTTGCCCACCGGCAGCGGGGTCCTCGTTCGTGTCCGGCTTCATGTCCGGCGGATTCCGACCGCCGCGACGGCCAGGGCGAGTCCTGCCGCGCAGACCGGGACGACGTACCCCGTCACCGCCCCCGTGTGCTCCACCATCCAGCCGCCGGCCGCCGAACCGGCCGCTATCCCGCCCAGCAGTGCGGTGACGGAGAGCGTCATGCCCTCGTTCAACTGACCCTCGGGTGTCAGCCGTTGCACCAGCGTCATTCCGGTGACCATCGTCGGCGCCGTGGCCGCGCCCGCCAGCAGCAGACTGCCGGCCAGCGTGAGCAGCGAACCGCTCGCGGAGGCGGCGAGCAGCGGCAGGGACATCAGCGTCGTCATCCCCGCCAGGCACCACAGCAGCCGGTGCCGGATGTCCGTGGCCGGGCGCAGCGATCCGTACAGCAGGCCCGCCACGCACGAGCCCCCTGCCTGGAGCGCCAGGATCGCGCCCCCGGCGTGCGCGATCGTGACGACCTCCATGGCGCCGAAGACCGCGCCGGTGGCGAGGAAGGTGGCGAGCAGTGCGGGCATGCCGTGGGTGCGCAGCGGGGAGCCGGCCCGGGTGTGCGGCGCCACCGGGGGCTCCGTGGCGCGCTGGGCGGCGAAGACCAGGACGCCGGTCATCAGCAGGATCGTGCCGATCAGCGTCCCGGCCTCGGGGAAGAGTGCCGCGCACAGGAGTGCGGCGAGGGCGGGGCCGAGCATGAAGCACAGTTCGTCGGCGGCCTGTTCGAAGGAGTTCGCGGTGTGCAGCGCGGCCGGGTCGCCGCGGTGCAGATGGGCCCAGCGGGCGCGGGACATGCCGCCGGTGTTGGGGGTGGTGGCGGTGGCGGCGTAGGCGGCGAAGAGCGTCCAGGCCGGGGCGTCGTAGTGCACGCAGAGCAGCAGCGCGAGCGAGCCGAGCGCGGCGATCGCGGTGGCGGGCACGGCGATCCTGGCCTGGCCGTACCGGTCGACGAGCCGGGCCGTCCAGGGCGCGACGACGGCGGTCGCGGCGAGCCCGGTCGCGGTGACCGCCCCGGCCAGGGCGTACGAGCCGCGCGACCCGGCGATC
The DNA here is from genome assembly GCF_036108815.1 of Streptomyces sp. NBC_00353. Classification (NCBI taxonomy): domain Bacteria; kingdom Bacillati; phylum Actinomycetota; class Actinomycetes; order Kitasatosporales; family Streptomycetaceae; genus Streptomyces; species Streptomyces sp. NBC_00353. Next base: position 6,262,753 of record NZ_CP107985.1, read on the forward strand.
ATGATCACGGCGCTGACGCTGAACATCCCCATCGGCAGCCGCGCGATCAGATTGCCGGTGGTGAAGGCGCGGGCGCCGGGGGTGGCGAGCAGGCGGCGGTACGGGTTGGTGGAGACCCGGCGGGCGGGGGCGCCGGTGCGCGGGGCGATCACCAGCAGGCCGCCGGAGACGGCGTGCAGCGGTGTGGTGGGCGTGTCGGACGGCATGGGTCAACCCTCGCGGCGCCCGGCCGGTGCGGTCCAACACCTGCTCCGCACCCATTCACGCACATCTGTTGTAAGTTCGGGCCCGTGACCTCCTCCGATACTGATCCCCGGCTGTTGCGCGCCTTCGTCACCGTCGCCGAGGAGCTGCACTTCACCCGCGCCGCCGCCCGGCTCTACGTCGCCCAGCAGGCACTCAGCCGCGACATCCGGCGGCTGGAGCGCGAGCTCGGTGCGGAACTGTTCGTGCGGACCACTCGGCAGGTCTCCCTCACGCCCGACGGCGAACGGCTGCTGCCGCACGCCCGCCGGGTGATCGCCGCCCATGGCGACCTCCGCGCCGCCTGGGCGGTCCAGACGCGCCCGCTGCTGGTCGACATCAGTGCCCCGGTCGGGACGGGCCACCGGCTGCTCGGGCTGGCCCGCAGCGAGGCGCCGGAGGTGGAGTTCGTGGCGCGCTATCTGAGCGGGCTGACGGGGGCGGCGGCGGAGATCCTGGCCGGGCGGCTCGATGTCTCCTTCGGCCGGGTGGCAGGGCTCGATCCGGCGGTACGGGCGGCGCTGGCGCATCAGCCGGTCTGTTTCGAGCGGCTGACCGTCCTGCTCCGCGACGACCATCGTCTGGCGTCGCTCGCCCGGGTCCCGATGGCGGCGCTGGCGGGGGAGCGGCTGTACGCGGCGGCGGGCAACCCGGCCACCGCGGAGTGGACCGACCTCGCGGAGCGGCTGTTCGCGGGGCGGGGGATCGAACTGGTGGCGCCCTTCCCGGAGATCGTGGGGGAGGAGGAGTTCGTACGGGTGGTGCGGAAACAGGGCTGGTCGGTGCTGGCGAGCACCGAGTTCATCGAGGTGCCGGGGATGGTCGTACGTCCGCTGGTCGACCCCGTGCCGCTGTCACCGGTGTCGCTGGTGTGGCGCAAGGGGCTGAAACACCCGGGGGTGGATGCGCTGCGGCGGGTCGCGGCGGGGGTGACGGCGGCGGAAGGGGGGCTGGAGGTGCCTGCCGGGAGCTGGCTTCCCGAGGGAGACCTGGCCTTCATGTCGTAGGCGTGCCGATGCCGCAGGTGTGCTGACGCGACAGGTTGGCCGATTGTTGGCCAACTTCGGCTCAACTCCGGAACAGATAAACGTGGATTGTGCATGTAAGGGTGGATCTTCATTTCGGTCGAGGCTGTGTGAAATCGGTGTATCCCCCATTCCTCGACATCACTCGTTCAGGGGCAATTTCGTCAGCTTCGTGCGCTACATTCATCCTCCGGGTGCAAGGTGCTGGGGGGGCGCACGGACCGGGTGGGGGCCCAGTCCGTCGGTACGTAACTGGCTCAAACGTGCGCACCCGTTTTTCTGAGTGGGGGATGTGCCTACACCTGTGGAAAATTGGCGTGAAGGTGCCCGTACCGGGCACACGCACGAGCCGAACGATGTCACCGTCCAGCTCGACGGTCTCGGACGTCAGCTCTCCGAACTAACTGCCGAACCAGGAGTCCCCGAAGGCTCCGACGGTCCGGTCTTCGTCGACGAGAGCGGCCGGCGCAGCAAGACGTTCAGGCGTCTGGGCTGGGTCCTTGCCGCGGTCTGCGCCTGCTACGCGGTGACGCTGGTCGTCGCCCTGCTCGGCGGCAATTCCAGCGCGCCGTGGCTGCCGCTCTCCGGTCAGAAACAGCACAAGAAGGCGGACGAGGCGCCGGCACCGTCCGTTCCGTCGGGCAGCGCCGACGCGGTCGTGCCGGTGGGCGCGACACCGGGTGCCGCGGAGACGGAGCAGGTGGTCGGCGGCAGCGCGACGCCATCGGCCGGAGCCACATCCGGCAGCGCGTCCGCGCCCGGCAAGGACCCGTCGAAGCCGACAACCGTCGTATCGCCGAAGGCCAGCAGCACCACCGGCGGGGGCAAGAAGCCGGAATCAGGGACCCCGACCCCCCGGCCGCCCGCCGCGACCACGACGCCGCCCGTCGATCCCGGTCCCACCGGGACGCCGACATCGCCCGTCGAGTCCCCGGATCCTCCTGTGCAAGAGCAAGAAGGCGCCCAGTAGATGACCACCCCCGCCTCGCGGGGCAGGCACAACAGACAGAAGCGGAACCAGCGCCGCAGGCTCCCCATGCGTTATCTGCTGCCCTCCGTGTTTCTCGTTGCCCTGCTCGCCATGCTGATGTTGCGCGGCTACGTGCACAGCGAAATCCTCGCCGACCACCGGGTCCAGGCCCCGGCACCCACCGACCAGGTGCCCGACGCGATCCTCGACGGCGGGCCGGTCATCGACGCCCGGAGTGCCACCGCGCCGGCCAAGACGCTGCGCATCCCCGATCACCGGATCGTGCTGACCTTCGACGACGGACCGGACCCGGTGTGGACCCCGCGGGTCCTCGACGCGCTGAAGAAGTACCACGCGCACGGCGTCTTCTTCGTCACCGGAACGATGGCCTCGCGCTACCCCGACCTGGTCCAGCGCATCGTCGACGAGGGGCACGAGGTCGGGCTGCACACCTTCAACCACCCGGATCTCTCCTACCAGTCGCACTCCCGTATCGACTGGGAGCTGTCCCAGAACCAGCTGGTACTGGCGGGTGCGGCAGGCATCCGTACGTCCCTGTTCCGGCCGCCGTACTCGTCGTTCGCCGACGCCATGGACAACAAGTCCTGGCCGGTCACCCAGTATGTCGGCACGCGCGGCTACCTCACCGTCGTCAACAACACCGACAGCGAGGACTGGAAGCGCCCCGGGGTCCCCGCGATCATCGAACAGGCCACCCCCAAGGGTGGCAAGGGCGCCGTCATCCTGATGCACGACTCCGGCGGCGACCGGTCCCAGACCGTGGCCGCCCTGGGTGAGTTCCTGCCGCAGATGCAGCAGCGGGGCTACACGTTCACCAACCTCACCACCGCCCTCGGCGCCCCCAGTGCGCACACCCCCGTGACCGGGTTCGCACTGTGGAAGGGCAAGGCGTTCGTCTTCACCGTCGACCTCTCCGAGAAACTCACCGACGTGCTGGTGGCCGGGCTCGCCGTCATCGGGGTGCTCGTCCTCGTCCGCTTCGGACTGATGCTGCTGCTGTCCTTCCTGCACTCCCGGAAGGTCCGCAGGAGGGACTTCAGCTGGGGGCCCGCGTTCCGCCGCCCCGTCTCGGTGCTCGTGCCCGCGTACAACGAACGCGAATGCATCGCCAACACCGTGCGTTCCCTGGTGGCGAGCGAGCATCCCATCGAGATCATCGTCATCGACGACGGCTCGACGGACGGCACGGCGGACATCGTCGAGGCGATGCGGCTGCCGAACGTCCGTGTCATCCGCCAGCGCAACGCCGGCAAGCCCGCCGCCCTCAACAACGGCATCGCGCACGCCCGCCACGACATCGTCGTGATGATGGACGGCGACACGGTCTTCGAACCGGCCACCGTCCGTGAACTGGTCCAGCCGTTCGCAGACCCGAAGGTCGGCGCCGTCGCCGGGAACGCCAAGGTCGGCAACCGCGACTCGCTGATCGGCGCCTGGCAGCACATCGAGTACGTGATGGGCTTCAACCTCGACCGCCGGATGTACGACATGCTGCGCTGCATGCCGACCATCCCCGGCGCGGTCGGCGCCTTCCGCCGCGACGCGCTGGACCGGATCGGCGGTATGAGCGAGGACACCCTCGCCGAGGACACCGACGTCACGATGGCGCTGCACCGCGACGGCTGGCAGGTCGTCTACGCGGAGAACGCCCGCGCCTGGACCGAGGCGCCGGAGACCGTGCAGCAGCTGTGGTCGCAGCGGTACCGGTGGTCGTACGGCACCATGCAGGCGATCTGGAAGCACCGCCGCGCCGTCGTCGAGCGCGGCCCGTCCGGCCGCTTCGGGCGCGTCGGACTGCCGTTCGTCGCCCTGTTCATGGTCGTCGCCCCGCTGCTCGCGCCCCTCATCGATGTCTTCCTGCTGTACGGACTGGTCTTCGGCCCCACCGAGAAGACCGTCGGCGCCTGGCTCGGCGTCCTCGCGGTGCAGGCCGTCTGCGCCGCGTACGCCTTCCGGCTCGACAAGGAACGCATGACGCATCTGATCTCGCTGCCCCTCCAGCAGATCCTCTACCGGCAGCTCATGTACGTGGTGCTGCTCCAGTCCTGGATCACCGCACTCACCGGCGGCCGGCTGCGCTGGCAGAAGCTTCGCCGTACGGGAGTGGTGGAGGCGCCCGGCGTGATGGTGAGCCAGCGCGGGCGCAGCAACGATCGGAGACCCGTCGCATGACGAGCAGTTACACCCCGGCGTTCCCCCCGCCCCGCCCGGCCCCGGTGCCCGCCCGGTCCGCCCCACCGGCACCGGAGGCGTCCGCGCCGGCCGCCCCGAAGAGGCCGGGCCGCGACCGCTACCTCGACCTGCTGCGCGCCGTCGCCCTCGTCCGCGTCGTCGTCTTCCACATCTTCGGCTGGGCCTGGCTGACGGTCGTGTTCCCCTCCATGGGCGTCATGTTCGCCCTCGCGGGTTCGCTGATGGCGCGCTCGCTGGACCGCCCTGCCCCGGCCGTCGTGCGGGCCCGGCTCCGCCGTCTGCTGCCCCCGATGTGGGCGTTCGCCGCGGTCGTCGTCCCGGTCATGTTCGTCCTCGGCTGGAAGCCCCTGAAGGAGGAGGGCATCTGGTGGTTCATCAAGCTGGGCTGCTACCTCCTCCCGGTCGGCGCCCCGCCCTACCCCTGGGAGAGCGGCTCGCGGGGCGGCTTGCTGGAGGTGTCCTGGGCGGACCAGGCCGTCGGACCGCTCTGGTACATCCGCGCCTACCTCTGGTTCGTGCTCGCCTCACCGCTGCTGCTGAGGGCCTTCCGCAGACTGCCCTGGGCGACGCTGCTCGCCCCGCTCGGTCTCACCGCCGTGATCGGCACCGGACTGGTCACCGTGCCAGGGGAGACCGGCGAGGGGCTCGTCGACTTCGCGGTGTTCGGCTCCTGCTGGGTCCTCGGCTTCGCCCACCACGACGGACTTCTGAAGAAGGTCCCGCGCTACCTGGCGGTCTCGCTCGCCGCGTTCCTGATGGCGTTCGGACTGTGGTGGGCCGCGGGACATCTGACGCAGGAGGGCTGGAACCTCGACGAGATCCCGCTGGCCCAGGCGGCCTGGTCGCTCGGCTTCTGCGCGATTCTGCTCCAGTACGCACCGTCCTGGCAGCAGCTCCCCGGCAGGCTGGCCCGGTGGGACAGCCTGATCACCCTCGCCAACAACCGCGCGGTGACGATCTACCTCTGGCACAACCTGCTGATCATGGCGACCTCGCCGCTCCTGGACCAGCTGTGGAACATCCCCTGGGTCGGTGACCGCATCGGTCCGTACGTCGACTCCTCGTACGCGGTGCTGATGCTGCTCCTGGTCTGGCCGCTGCTGGCGCTGATGATCCTTGCGGTCGGCTGGGTCGAGGACGTCGCCGCGAAGCGCAGCCCCCGGCTGTGGCCCACCGGCGCGTCCGCGAGACGGAAGAACGCACCGGCCCCGCAGTGACCGGCCTTCTCCTCACCGGGCCGCCCCCGGCCCGGTGAGAGCAAGGTTGCCCACCGGTCACCTCGCGGCACCGCACCGAAACGAGCGCTCCCTAGCGTCGAGGCAGACGACCCGACACCCGTGGAACGCGAACCGTGGAGGCGTGATGGCCGGCAGGTGGATCGAGCAGTGGGAGCCGGAGGACGAGATCTTCTGGCAGGAGAAGGGCGAGCGGATCGCCCGCCGGAATCTGTGGTTCTCCGTGCTCTCCGAGCACATCGGGTTCTCGATCTGGACCCTGTGGTCGGTGATGGTGCTGTTCATGGGGCCGGAGTACGGGATCGACCCGGCCGGGAAGTTCTTCCTGATCTCGACGGCGACGCTGGTCGGGGCCCTGGTCCGGGTCCCGTACACGTTCGCCGTCGCCAGGTTCGGCGGGCGGAACTGGACGGTGATCAGCGCCCTGACCCTCCTCGTGCCGACCGTCGCCGCGTATCTGGTGATGGAGCCCGGGACCTCGTACACCACCTTCCTCGTGGTGGCCGGGCTCGCCGGGATCGGCGGCGGGAACTTCGCCTCGTCGATGACGAACATCAACGCCTTCTTCCCGCTCCGCAAGAAGGGCTGGGCGCTCGGGCTCAACGCGGGCGGCGGCAACATCGGCGTACCCGTCGTGCAGCTCGTCGGGCTGCTGGTGATCGGCACGGCGGGCGCCACCCACCCGCGGTTCGTGCTCGCCGTGTACGTACCGCTGATCGTCGTCGCCGCGCTGTGCGCCGCGTCCTTCATGGACAACCTGGCGCCCGTGCAGAACGACACCGGGGCCGCGAAGGACGCCGTCCGTGACCCGCACACCTGGATCATGGCGGTGCTCTACATCGGCACCTTCGGCTCCTTCATCGGCTACAGCTTCGCCTTCGGGCTGGTCCTGCAGACCCAGTTCGGCCGGACCCCGCTGCAGGCCGCCTCGCTCACCTTCATCGGCCCGCTGCTCGGCTCGCTCATCCGGCCCGCGGGAGGGTGGCTCGCCGACCGGTACGGCGGCGCCCGGATCACCCTGTGGAACTTCGCCGCGATGGCCGCAGCGACCGGCGTCGTCGTGTACGCCTCCGGCATCGAGTCGCTCGCCGTGTTCCTCGTCGGGTTCATCGCCCTCTTCGTCCTGACCGGGCTGGGCAACGGATCGACGTACAAGATGATCCCCGGCATCTTCCACGCCAAGGCGATCGCCCAGGGGCTGCGCGGCGAGGAGGCCGCGGCCCACGGGCGACGGCTGTCCGGGGCGGCCATGGGACTCATCGGCGCCGTCGGCGCGCTCGGCGGGCTCGCCATCAACCTCGCGTTCCGGCAGTCCTTCCAGACCGCGGGCACGGGAACGGCGGCCTTCTGGACCTTCCTCGCCTTCTACGGGGTGTGTTTCACGGTCACTTGGGCGGTATACCTTCGCCGCGCCGCCGCCGTCCCCGCGAAGCCGCAGCTCAGCTACGCCGAAGTGTGATCATGACCGTCCGGCGTCGGTACGACGTAACGGGCGGGAAATACGGGTGAACCGAGCCTGTCACGCTTTATTGGCAGGCTCGGTCCTCCGCATCAACGAGCAGCGGGACGAGAGCCGGTAGACCACATGCGCGACGACGAACAGCACGGGCCACTCGCGGGTTTCACGGTCGGGGTGACCGCCGCACGCCGCGCGGACGAACTCGGCACCCTGTTGCAGCGACGGGGTGCCACCGTCGTACACGCGCCCGCCCTGCGGATCGTGCCGCTCGCCGACGACAGCGAACTCCTCGCCGCCACCGAGGAACTCATCGACCAGGTCCCCGACGTGGTCGTCGCGACCACCGCGATCGGCTTCCGCGGCTGGATCGAGGCCGCCGACGGCTGGGGCATCGGCGACCGGCTGTTGGACCGGCTGCGCACGGTCGAACTGCTGGCCCGCGGACCGAAGGTGAAGGGCGCAGTCCGGGCCGCCGGGCTCACCGAGGCCTGGTCGCCCGGCTCCGAGTCCATGGCCGAGGTCCTGGACCGTCTCCTCGACGAGGGCGTCGAGGGCCGCCGCATCGCACTCCAGCTGCACGGCGAACCACTGCCGGGCTTCGTCGAGTCGCTGCGGGCGGGCGGCGCCGAAGTCGTCGTCGTACCCGTCTACCGCTGGATGGAACCCGAGGACCTCGCCCCGCTCGACCGGCTGCTCGACGTCACCGCCGCCCGCGGCCTGGACGCGCTCACCTTCACCAGCGCCCCGGCCGCCGCCTCCTTCTTGAACCGGGCCGAGAAGCGCGGGCTGCTCCCGGAGATCCTGGGCGCCCTGCAGGGCGAAGTCGTCTCGGCCTGCGTCGGCCCGGTCACCGCGCTGCCGCTGCAGGCCCGTGGCATCGACACCATCCAGCCGGAACGCTTCCGGCTCGGCCCGCTCGTCCAGCTGCTCTGCCGTGAACTGCCCGGCGGCGCCCGTACGTTGCCGGTCGCCGGGCACCGGGTGGAGATCCGCGGTCACGCGGTGCTCGTCGACGACGAACTGCGCCCCGTGCCGCCCGCCGGCATGGCCCTGCTGCACAGCCTGGCCCGTCGGCCGGGCTGGGTGGTGGCCAGGGCCGACCTGCTGCGCGCGCTGCCCGGCAGCGGTACGGACGAACACGCGGTGGAGACCGCGATGGCCCGGCTGCGTACGGCACTCGGTGTGCCCCGGCTGATCCAGACGGTCGTCAAGCGCGGCTACCGGCTGGCGCTGGACCCGGCGGCGGCGGACGCCAAGTACGCGGACTCCTGAGGCGTTACCGTGCAGGGATGACCACCGACACCCACCTGCTCGGCACAGAGGTACGACTCCGTCCCGTCACCATGGCCGACGCCGCGTCTCTCGCCGACTCGCTGACCCGCAGCCGCGCGTACCTGCAGCCCTGGGAACCCGTGCGTCCCGACGTCTTCTACACCGAGAAGGGGCAGCAGGAGCGCCTGGCCGGTCTGCTGGCGGACCATGAGGCGGGGCGTGTGATGCCGTGGGTGCTCGCCGACGCCGACGACCGGGCGATAGGCGGGTTCACGCTCACCAGCATCGTGCTGGGGCCGTTCCGCAGCGCCAGTCTCGGCTACTGGGTCGATGTCGCGTACGCCGGTCGGGGCCTTGCCACCGCAGCCGTGGCGCAGGTCTGCGCGGCGGCCAGGGACGTGCTGCGGCTGCACCGGGTGGAGGCTTCGACCTTGCTCGACAACGCGGCGTCGCAGCGGGTGCTCGCCAAGTCCGGCTTCGAGGTGATCGGTATGGCTCCGCGCTATCTGCACATCAACGGTGAGTGGCGCGACTGTCGGCTGTTCCAGCGGATCCTGCACGACGGTCCGGTCGAAGGACCGGCCGACCGGCCGTCCGCCGGCTGACGGCCGGCCCGGACAGCCCTCAGTCCGCCTCGCGGACGTGGCGGTGCCCGTCGAGCGGCCACGGCGGGCGGGCCGGGAGGATCTCCGCCAAGGCGTACCCGCTCTTCACGGCGACCCGGCACGATGCGCGGTTGTCCTCCTGGTGGAGCAGATCGAGCCGCCGCAGACCGTCGTCGGCGAAGGTGGTGAACGCCCAGCCGGTGAGCGCTTCGACCGCCTGCGGGGCGAGCCCGCGGCCCCGGACCCGCGCCGCCGTCCAGTAGCCGACCTCGGCCGAACCCGAGCCGGGCGCCGGGTACTTCAGCGCCACATTGCCGACCGGTCGGCCGTCGAGGTCCGTGTCGACGACGGCGAAGCTGAACCGGGTGCCGGACTCCCGGCCCTCGGTCTGGACCCGCAGCCACCGTTCCGCGTCCGCCTCGTCCGTGACGAGATCCCGCAGCCGGTCGCGCATCGTGGGATCGCGGTAGGCCTCGACCAGCGCAGGTATGTCGTCCCGGGACCAGGGCCGCAGCAGCAGGGGGCCGGCCGAGAACGCGGCCTCCCGGAGATCGTCACTCATGTCCTGACCGTACGGGGAAGCCGGCCATGACCCGGACGGCGGGAGGGGTTCCGGGCCGGGCCGGCGACGGGCACTCTGGTGGTGGCTACCACCGGTGACCCGAGGCGGTGACATGCGCATGGCGGCGGGCAAGGGCTCGTACGACTGGCGGTTCGACTCCGGGCGGCTCTGCCTGGACCTGGTGGCGACGGGGATCGGCACCTCCGGCGCCTGCGAACTGCTCGACAGGGCGGACCGGCTCGCCGACTGGCTGGTGGCCACCGGACTCGTACCGGAGGACACCCGCCTCGACGCCGTCGACGACACCTGGCTGGCGAGCTTCCGGCAGCTGCGCACAGGCGTCGACCTGTTGCTGACCGCCGAGCTCGGCGGCCGCGACGCCGACGGCGCGCTGGAACGCGTCAATGAACTCGCCGCCGGGGCCCCGCCGGGGGTGCGGGCCGTGCGCGCCCGCAACGGTCTGCTGGTACGGGCACTGAGCGCCGACCTGGAATGCCGGGCGCTGCTGTCCGCCGTCGCCCGCGACGTCGTGGAGCTCCTGACCGACCCGGTCGCGCGGGCCGGGCTCCGCCGCTGCGAGGGCGACACCTGTCGGCGGCTCTACCTCGATACGTCACGGGGGCGGCGCCGCCGCTGGTGCTCCAGCGAGGTGTGCGGGAACCGGGAGCGGGTGGCCCGGCACCGGCGCCGGGCGGCGGAGGCCACGGTCCCGGCGGAGCTCACCTCGTAAAAAATCTCGGAACTGTGTTGAATGGATCGGGCCCCGCCTCCGTATTCGATGGCCAAGGAGCTCTACAGGGTCTCGACCGGGAGGTTCGGGTGCGCAAGGATGCGGCCGTGGCCGATGACCGTCCGCACAGGGCTCGACATCGCAGTGAACCGCCCCCGTCTCCCTCCGCCGTCCCCGACGAGGAGCTGATGCGGGCGCTCTACCGCGAACACGCCGGACCGCTGCTCGCGTACGTGCTCCGCCTCGTCGCCGGCGACCGTCAGCGTGCCGAGGACGTGGTGCAGGAAACGCTCATCCGTGCCTGGAAGAACGCCGGTCAGCTCAACCGGGCGACCGGCTCCGTCCGCCCCTGGCTGGTGACGGTCGCCCGGCGCATCGTCATCGACGGCCACCGCAGCCGGCAGGCCCGGCCGCACGAGGTCGATCCGTCGCCGCTGGAGGTCATTCCCGCGGAGGACGAGATTGACAAGGCGCTGTGGCTGATGACGCTCTCGGATGCGCTCGAGGACTTGACCCCCGCCCATCGGGAAGCATTGGTCGAGACCTACTTCAAGGGACGTACGGTCAATGAGGCTGCCGAGGTGCTCGGCATACCCAGCGGCACGGTGCGTTCCCGGGTCTTCTACGCACTGCGCTCGATGAAGCTCGCACTCGAAGAGAGGGGGATCACGGCATGAGCGACCACGAGTGGGAGCCTTTCGGGCCCCGGCCGACCGGTCCCTCCAGCCCCACCGGCCCCACAGGTCCGCGCGGCCGCCCGGGAATCCCCGACAGCTTCGGCGGGCCCAGCAGCTTCGGCGGCTTCGACGCAGCCCACGGCCCCGGCTCCGGTGGAGCCACCGAAGGGCCGGAGCACGACGCCGCCGGTGCGTACGTCCTGGGCATCCTGGACGCGACCGAGGCCTCCGCGTTCGAGGAGCATCTGGCCGACTGCGCGCTCTGCGCCGCCCATCTCGACGAGTTCGCCGGCATGGAACCCATGCTCGCGATGCTCGCCGAGGCCCCCGCCGCCGTACCGGGCGCCCGCCCCGTCCCGCACGTCCCCGAGCCGCCCGCCCCCCGGGTGCTCGACCGGCTGGTGGACGAGGTCGCGACCAGGCGGGCCAGGCGGCGCCGGCGCGGCATGTATCTGGTGGCGGCCGCCGCGGCGCTGATCATCGGCGGTCCGGTGGTCGCCGTCGTGGCCACCGGGGGCGGCGACAGCGGCCCGAGCCAGGCGGCGGACCCGCACCCCACCAGCCCCGCCGAGGACGCGTTCTTCCACCACATGACGGAGAAGGTGGGGGCCACCGATCCCGTCACCAAGGTCGTCGCCACGGTCGGCATGGAGAAGAAGGCGTGGGGCACGCATGCCGTACTGGAGCTCAAGAACGTCACGGGGCCGGAGAAGTGCAGCCTGATCGCCGTCTCGAAGACCGGCGAGGAGGAGGTCGTCACCTCCTGGTCCGTACCGAAGTGGGGCTACGGCATCGAGGACTCTCCGCACCCGACCGCGAAATATCCGCTCTATGTCCACGGCGGCGCGGCGATGGACCGTGCCGACATCGACCATTTCGAGGTGCGCACCTTCGACGGAAAGCGGCTGGTGGACATCGACGCATAACCGCCCGACCGGGCCCGACGCACAATCGAGACCTCCCACGAGCCATATCGGTGCTCGTGGCAGGTGCGCGGCGGGGCTTCCTTCGCATAGGGTTGACGGCTGCCCAATGCACGTCAGAAGGGGGCCTCGGTGGCCGCGCAGGATGCCGCTGTCGATTCGTTGCGGGACCGGGAAATCGGTGTCGAGCAGGAACATCTCGACCGTGTTTATCACCGCCTTGAGGAGAAGATCCACGAGGCGGAATTTCTCATGAACGATGCCGTCAAGCGCGGCCAGGTCGGTACGCCCGGCGCGCTCGCCGAGCGTGATGCCCAGGTGTTCCGGGCCGGGATCCACCTCAACCGGCTGAACAGCGAGTTCGAGGACTTCCTCTTCGGGAGGATCGATCTGCTGCTCGGCAAGGACGGCGAGCGCGGCCCGGACGGCGCGTTCACCTCCGTCGAACCGGCCGACAACGCCGTGCGCGACGACAGCACGGCCGATATCGCGGAGACGCTCCACATCGGCCGGATCGGGGTCCTCGACTCCGACTACGCGCCGCTGGTCATCGACTGGCGGGCACCGGCCGCCGCGCCGTTCTACCGGTCGACGCCGAAGGATCCGGGCCGGGTGGTACGCCGCCGGGTCATCCGCTCCAAGGGCCGCAAGGTCCTCGGGGTCGAGGACGACCTGATGCGCCCGGAGCTGACCTCGTACAAGGACGGCGACAAGCTGCCCGTCATCGGCGACGGCGCGCTGATGGCGGCGCTCGGCCAGGCCCGCAGCCACACCATGCGGGACATCGTCTCGTCCATCCAGGCCGAGCAGGACATGGTGATCCGGGCGCCCGCCGCCTCCGTCACCGAGGTCTCCGGCGGACCGGGCACCGGCAAGACCGCCGTCGCCCTGCACCGCGCCGCGTATCTGCTCTACCAGGACCGGCGGCGGTACGCGGGCGGCATCCTCGTCGTCTCGCCGACCCCGCTGCTCGTCGCGTACACCGAAGGCGTGCTGCCCTCGCTCGGCGAGGAGGGGCAGGTCGCGATCCGCGCGGTCGGCTCGCTCTCCGACGAGGCGGCGGGCGTCGAAGGTGCCACCACGTACGACGAACCGGCCGTCGCCCGGATCAAGGGCTCCTCCCGGATGCTCCAGGTGCTGCGCAAGGCGGCCCGCGGGGCGCTGGAGCAACCGCGGACCCCGGGCGCGCCCCAGGGCGGACAGGACGGCCAGCTGGCGTTCGGTGACGCGGACGGTACCGACGGCTCCGAGGACGGGACGGACGCGCCCCTCACCACCCCCACCCGCCTGCGTGTGGTCGCCTTCGGTGCCCGCGTCGAACTGAATGCCGACGAGCTCCACCGCATCCGGCAGTCCGTACTCGGCGGCACCACCCCGGTCAACCTGCTGCGCCCCCGCGCCCGCAGGCTGCTGCTGGACGCCCTGTGGAACAAGTCGTCGGGCCGGGGCCGCTACACCGACCCCGAGCTGGCCGCGGAACTGCGGTCGTCCTTCGACGAGGACGTCTCCACCGAGACGCCGTTCATCGACTTCCTGAACGCCTGGTGGCCCGAGCTCACCCCGCGCGGGGTGCTCGCCGCGATGGCCGACGAGAAGCGGCTCGGCCGCTGGGCGCGCCGGGTCCTCAACCAGGGCGAGGTGCGCCGCCTCGCCCGCTCGCTGAAGCGGCTCGACAGTGCGGGCCGGGGCCCCCTGTCCGTACACGACGTGGCGATCCTCGACGAGCTGCTCGCGCTGCTTGGTACTCCGCACCGGCCGAAGAAGAAGCGCGAGTTCGATCCGCTGGACCAGCTCTCGGGTCTGGAGGAGCTGATGCCGCAGCGCGAGGAGACCCAGCGCGAGCGGGCCGAACGGCTCGCGGCGGAGCGTACGGAGTACACGCACGTCATCGTCGACGAGGCGCAGGACCTGACGCCGATGCAGTGGCGCATGGTCGGCCGCCGCGGCCGTACCGCCACCTGGACGATCGTCGGCGACCCGGCCCAGTCCTCCTGGTCCGATCCCGACGAGGCGGCCGAGGCGCGCGACGAGGCGCTCGGCAACCGCCCGCGCCGCCGCTTCACCCTCACCGTCAACTACCGGAACCCGGCGGAGATCGCGGAGCTCGCGGCGAAGGTCCTGACGCTCGCGATGCCCGGGATGGAGTCCCCGGCCGCGGTCCGTTCGACGGGAGTGCAGCCCCGCTTCGAGGCCGTACGTGACGGCGATCTGGCCGGGGTCGTACGGGAGGAGGCGCGGCGGCTGCTCGGCGAGGTGGACGGCACGGTCGGTGTCGTCGTCGCGATGAACCGGCGCGCGCAGGCCCGCAAGTGGCTCGCGGAGCTCGGCGACCGGGTGGTGGCGCTCGGCAGCCTGGAGGCGAAGGGCCTGGAGTACGACGCCACGGTCGTCGTCTCGCCGGCGGAGATCGCCGACGAGTCACCGGCCGGTCTGCGGGTGCTGTACGTGGCGCTGACCCGCGCGACGCAGCAGCTCACGGTGGTGTCGGGGGAGCGGGACCTGCCCGACGAGGACGGCGTTCCGGATCTGCTCAGGGACTGACGGACAAGTCAACCTGCGATGCGGGAATCACTTGTCCCGGGGACTTTGTTAGCCTGGTGTCGGCACCGGCTCGATCCAAGCCCCCGGGCCCAACCTTCGTCGCTACGAGCGACCACTTGCCGCGAGGCGAGCATGGCGGGTCGGTGCCGCTCAAGTGAAAAAGACAGACCCGTGTCACCTTCCGGTGGCGCGGGTCTGTTTTTGTTGGTGGCCCGGTCCGGCAGCCGCGTCCGGGGCTGCCGGGGTTCCACGAAGAGATGGAATCTCGTATGGTGGAAAACTCTTTCCGAAGAGTGGCAGTCATTACCGGCTACCAGCCAGTAGGTGCGAACATCGGGAAGCGCGTCCGAGGCGAGGGCCCCGGCCACGCAGCAATGAAGCTAGGGAAAGCGAAGGACTCGGCCATGGCAACGGCGCCCAGCGTCTCGTACTCGATGACGGTCAGGCTGGAGGTGCCCGCGAGCGGTACCGCGGTCTCCCAGCTCACCACGGCCGTGGAGTCCTCCGGCGGGTCGGTCACCGGCCTCGATGTGACCGCTTCCGGTCACGAGAAGCTGCGGATCGACGTCACCATCGCGGCCTCGTCCACCGCGCACGCGGACGAGATCGTCGAAGGTCTGCGCGACATCGAAGGTGTCGTGCTGGGCAAGGTCTCCGACCGTACGTTCCTGATGCACCTCGGCGGCAAGATCGAGATGGCGTCCAAGCACCCCATCCGCAACCGTGACGACCTCTCGATGATCTACACCCCGGGTGTGGCGCGGGTCTGCATGGCGATTGCCGAGAACCCCGAGGACGCCCGCCGCCTCACCATCAAGCGCAACTCCGTCGCAGTTGTGACGGACGGCTCCGCCGTACTGGGCCTCGGCAACATCGGCCCGATGGCCGCCCTGCCGGTGATGGAGGGCAAGGCGGCCCTCTTCAAGCGGTTCGCCGGCATCGACGCCTGGCCGATCTGCCTGGACACCCAGGACACCGACGCGATCGTCGAAATCGTCAAGGCGATCGCCCCCGGCTTCGCGGGCATCAACCTGGAGGACATCTCCGCGCCCCGCTGCTTCGAGATCGAGGCACGGCTGCGCGAGGCCCTCGACATCCCCGTCTTCCACGACGACCAGCACGGCACCGCGATCGTCGTGCTGGCCGCCCTGACCAACGCACTGCGCGTGGTGGGCAAGGGAATTGGGGACGTGCGCGTCGTCATGTCCGGCGCCGGAGCGGCCGGTACGGCCATCCTGAAGCTGCTCATCGCCGCCGGTGTCAAGCACGCCGTCGTCGCCGACATCCACGGTGTGGTGCACGCGGGCCGCGAGGACCTGGTCTCCGCCGACCCCGACTCGCCGCTGCGCTGGATCGCCGACAACACCAACCCGGAATCGATGACCGGCACGCTCAAGGAGGCCGTCGTCGGCGCCGACGTCTTCATCGGCGTCTCCGCTCCGAACGTGCTGGACGGCAATGACGTCGCGGCGATGGCGGACGGCGCGATCGTGTTCGCGCTCGCGAACCCGGACCCCGAGGTGGACCCGGCAATCGCCCGCCAGACCGCGGCAGTTGTCGCCACCGGGCGCTCCGACTTCCCGAACCAGATCAACAATGTGCTGGTCTTCCCGGGTGTCTTCCGCGGCCTGCTGGACGCTCAGTCCCGCACGGTCAACACGGAGATGATGCTCGCCGCGGCCGGCGCCCTCGCCGAGACGGTTGCCGAGGACGAGCTGAACCGGAACTACATCATCCCGTCGGTCTTCAACGACAAGGTCGCGGGCGCGGTCGCCGGGGCCGTCCGCACGGCCGCGAAGGCCGCTGGAGGCGCTGTGACGGGCGCGGCGAACTCCATCTGAACCCAGCACTTCCCTTACCCGCCACGGCCCCTGTCGGGGGCTGTCCGGGGCTGTGGCGCCCCGCACGTTGGCCTGCCCCACGGCGCGTCGCGGGTCGCGGGGCCCCAAACGCCCCTTTAGGGTGGGCGGGCAGCGAGCCCCGCAGGACCCCGCACCCGCTGTGGACCCGCCGCGGGGCGCTCCAGCATCTGCTGAGGGCCGCTTCGGGGAGTCGATGGAACGTCACCACGACGAGGCAGTGGCGGCTTTCGTGTGACTCCGGAGGGTGCCGGATTGGCTTTCCCGCCGCAGGTGGGGGCAGGATGCGTATTCGGGCGCGAGGGTCTGACGTCAGACCCGGGTCCGGGGACTGTCCGAGGGCCCTGGCAGCATCGGCTTCGATCTCACGCCTCACAGGCAAGAAGAACACGGGAGTAACAACATGAACCGCAGTGAGCTGGTGGCCGCCCTGGCCGACCGCGCCGAGGTGACCCGCAAGGACGCCGACGCCGTGCTGGCCGCGCTCGCCGAGACCGTCGGTGAGATCGTCGCCAAGGGCGACGAGAAGGTCACCATCCCCGGCTTCCTGACCTTCGAGCGCACCCACCGTGCCGCTCGCACCGCTCGTAACCCGCAGACCGGCGACCCGATCAACATCCCGGCCGGCTACAGCGTGAAGGTCTCCGCGGGCTCGAAGCTCAAGGAAGCCGCCAAGGGCAAGTAAGCCCCGTAGGCACGACGGAGGGCGGTCACCCCGACCAAGGGTGGCCGCCCTTCGGCGTACGGACCGCAGAATCCGCCCCAAGGCCGCTCCAAGGCCGCTCCAAGGCCGCTGGAGGGCCGCTGTGAGGCCGCTGCAGGGCCGTGGCGAGGTTCTGGCGGCGAAGAGCCGTGTGCGGACGCCTCGCCGGCGAACGAGAAGCGGGGGCCCGGGGCAGTGCCCCGAACCCCCGCGTCGGTCCTGACCGTCGGGCGCCCGCCCTCAGACCAGTGACCCGCCCGGCAGCTCCACCTTCGCGCCCAGCTTCTCCAGCTTGTCCATGAAGTTCTCGTAGCCACGGTTGATCAGGTCGATGCCGTGCACCCGGGACGTGCCCTGCGCCGCCAGTGCGGCGATCAGGTACGAGAACCCGCCGCGCAGGTCCGGGATGACCAGATCCGCGCCCTGCAGCTTCGTCGGGCCGGACACGACCGCCGAGTGCAGGAAGTTCCGCTGGCCGAAGCGGCAGTCGGAGCCGCCCAGGCACTCGCGGTAGAGCTGGATGTGCGCCCCCATCTGGTTCAGCGCGGACGTGAAGCCGAGCCGGGACTCGTACACCGTCTCGTGGACGATGGACAGGCCCGCGGCCTGCGTCAGCGCCACCACCAGCGGCTGCTGCCAGTCGGTCTGGAAGCCGGGGTGCACGTCCGTCTCCAGGGCGATGGCGTTCAGCGCGCCGCCCGGGTGCCAGAAGCGGATGCCCTCGTCGTCGATCTCGAAGGCGCCGCCGACCCGGCGGAACGTGTTCAGGAACGTCATCATCGAGCGCTGCTGTGCGCCGCGCACGTAGATGTTGCCCTCGGTCGCCAGCGCCGCGGACGCCCAGGAGGCCGCCTCCAGGCGGTCCGGGATCGCCCGGTGCGTGTAACCGTCGAGCCGGTCGACACCGGTGATCCGGATCGTCCGGTCGGTGTCCATCGAGATGATCGCGCCCATCTTCTGCAGCACGCAGATGAGGTCCTCGATCTCCGGCTCCACGGCCGCGTTGGACAGCTCGGTGACACCCTCGGCGAGCACGGCCGTCAGCAGCACCTGCTCGGTGGAGCCCACCGACGGGTACGGCAGCCGGATCTTCGTACCGCGCAGCCGCTGAGGGGCCTCCAGGTACTGGCCGTCCGCCCGCTTCTCGATGGTCGCGCCGAACTGCCGCAGCACGTCGAAGTGGAAGTCGATCGGCCGTCCGCCGATGTCACAGCCGCCGAGTCCCGGAATGAACGCGTGGCCCAGCCGGTGCAGCAGCGGGCCGCAGAAGAGGATCGGGATGCGCGACGAGCCCGCGTGGGCGTCGATGTCGGCGACGTTCGCGCTCTCGACATGGGTGGGGTCCAGGATGAGCTCGCCAGGCTCGTCACCGGGGCGGACCGTCACACCGTGCAGCTGCAGCAGACCCCGCACGACCCGCACATCGCGGATGTCGGGCACATTGCGCAGCCGGCTGGGCCCGCTGCCGAGCAGCGCGGCGACCATCGCCTTCGGCACCAGGTTCTTGGCGCCTCGGACGCGGATCTCGCCCTCCAGCGGGGTTCCGCCGTGGACAAGCAGGACATCGTCTGTGCCGGTCATGAATCTCGCGTTCCGGAGTGGTCGGGCAGGGGGCCAACCGAAAGGGTAATGGGCAGGTACCCCCCTTCCATAAGGCTACGGGCGGTGTACGAACGTCATGAATCCGCCACAACACGCTCTGCTCGCCGAGCCTTGCGGAGGGTTACCGTCCGCAAGTGCCTCACGGACCGTGCGCTCTTCGTGCACCCGTGCGCCCTGAGCTGCGCTCGGGCCCCCTTCGGCACCCGGCGCACCACTTGGTCCCCACGGAGGGCGAAGATGCGGGATCATTTCTGCCATGACCGAGGTGTCCTCGCTCACAGGGCGACTGCTCGTGGCCACACCCGCCCTGTCGGACCCGAATTTCGACCGCGCGGTGGTGCTGCTCCTCGACCACGACGAGGAGGGCTCGCTCGGCGTGGTCCTGAACCGCCCGACCCCGGTCGGTGTCGGTGACATCCTCGTGTCCTGGGCCGACCTGACCGCTGAGCCGGACGTCGTCTTCCAGGGCGGCCCCGTCTCGCTCGACTCGGCGCTCGGCGTCGCGGTGATCCCCGGCGACGAGGGACCGCTCGGCTGGCGACGGGTGTACGGGGCGATCGGCCTGGTGGACCTGGAAGCGCCGCCGGAGCTGCTGGCCGCGGCGCTCGGCTCGCTGCGGATCTTCGCCGGGTACGCGGGCTGGGGACCCGGACAGCTGGAGACGGAGCTGACCGAGGGGGCCTGGTACGTGGTGGAGTCGGAGCCGGGAGACGTCTCCTCGCCGCGTCCGGAACAGCTGTGGCGGGCGGTCCTGCGCCGTCAGCGCAGCGAGCTCGCCATGATCGCCACCTATCCGGACGACCCTTCGCTCAACTGAAGCCCGGGCCTTTCAGTACCCTGGCTGTTATGAGCACTCTTGAGCCCGAGCGCGGGGCAGGTACGGGGACCCTCGTAGAGCCGACGCCGCAGGTGTCGAGCGGCGACGGCGACCACGAGCGCTACGCCCATTACGTCCAGAAGGACAAGATCATGGCGAGCGCCCTGGAGGGCACCCCCGTGGTCGCACTGTGCGGGAAGGTCTGGGTACCGGGGCGCGACCCCAAGAAGTATCCGGTCTGTCCCATGTGCAAGGAGATCTACGAGTCCATGGGCGCCGGTGGCGACAAGGACAAGGGCAAGGGCGGCAAGGACAAGAAGTAGTCCGTCCCCGACCGTTCGGGCCGAGGGGCCCCCGGGAGCGCGCTGACGCGTGCTCCCGGGGGCCTTTTCGTATGCCCTTTCGTAGGCCCTGGGTTGTTTGCCCGTGTCGCTCGGTCACAGATTGGTTGAGACCACTTGTCGGCGTCCGTGACCCCTCCTACTCTCCTGCCAGTTGTGCAGAACGAAACGCACGTTGCATATGTTGCAACGCTCAATCCGTAGGGGTTCCGGATGAAGCTTTCCGCCCGAATTGCCGCCCCGGTCGCGGCGCTTGTACTGGCCGGCCTGACCGCCACCGCCTGCGCGCCGCAGACCTCCGACACCGGCGCCAAGGGGGACGAAAAGAGCGGGACGCTGCGCGTGTGGCTGTTCCAGGAGGTCGGCAACAAGCCCAAGGAGCAGGTCGTCGACGCGGCGGTGGCCGACTTCGAGAAGACCCACAAGGGTGCGAAGGCGGAGATCGAGTACATCCCCGTCGACACCCGCGCCCAGCGCATCAAGGCCGCCTTCAACGACCCCAAGAGCGCCCCGGACCTCATCGAGTACGGCAACACGGACACGGCCGGCTACGTCAAGGACGGCGGACTCGCCGATGTGAGCAAGGAGTTCGCGGCCTGGGACGAGGCCAAGGACACCGACCCGACCGCGAAGCAGTCGGTGACGGTCGGCGGCAAGGTGTACGGGGCGCCGCTCTTCGTCGGCGTACGCGCGCTGTACTACCGCACCGACATCTTCGAGGACCTGGGCATCGAACCCCCCAAGTCGCAGGCCGAACTGATCTCCACCGCCAAGAAGATCCACAAGAAGAAGCCGCAGCTGTACGGCCTCGCCGTCGGTGGCGCGTACACGTACGGCGCGATGCCGTTCATCTGGGCGAACGGCGGCGAACTCGCCGACGAGAGCGGTGGTACGTACAAGGCGGCCATCAACAGCGACCGGGCCCGCAAGGGCATCGAGGCGTACACCTCGCTCTTCGGCGACAGCAACTGCCCGGCCGCCAAGTGCGCCGCGATGGGCGGCAACGCGACGGTCACCGCCTTCGCCTCCGGCAAGGCGGCCATGGCGATCGGCGGCGACTTCAGCCACGCCGCCGTCGAGGCGGGCTCGGTGAAGGGCAAGTGCGCGGTGGTTCCGCTGCCCGGCGCGTCCGAAGGATCGATCGCCCCCGCGTTCGCGGGCGGGAACAACATCGGTGTGCTGAAGAGCAGTTCGCACCGCACCCTCGCCGTGGACCTGATGAAGTCGCTGACCGGCAAGCAGACCCAGGAGAAGCTGTTCGACGCGATGGGCTTCCTGCCGACGTACACCGATGTGCGGGCCACGGTCGCGCGGAAGGAGCCGTTCGTCGAACCGTTCGTCAAGACGCTGGGCGCGGGCGCCAAGTTCGTCCCGGCCTCACCGGGCTGGGGCCAGATCGACTCCTCGCTGATCCTGCCGACGATGTTCCAGGAGATCGTCAGCGGCCGTAAGGACGTGGCACGGGCCTCGGACGACGCGGCGAAGAAGATGGACGCGGCGTTCGCCGACGCGGGCTGACGATGACGGCGAACAGTACGGCGTACAAGGCTCCTGCGGCGGCCGGGACGGGCAGCACACCCCGGCGCCGCATTTCCCGGGGACCGGCACGCCGCCCCGGCTGGACCCCCTGGCTCTACCTGCTGCCCGCGCTCGTCCTGCTCGGCGGGCTCCTCCTCTACCCGATCTACCAGCTCGGTCTGATCTCGTTCCTGGAGTACACCCAGGCCCAGGTCAGCGGCGGTGAACCGACCACCTTCCAGGGGTTCGGGAACTACGCGACGCTCTTCGGCGACAGCCAGTTCTGGCAGGTGCTCCTCGCGACCGTGGTCTTCGCCGCGGCCTGTGTGCTCGCCACCCTGCTGGTCGGCTGCGCGCTCGCCGTCCTGCTGACGCGCGTACGGGCCCTGCCCCGGCTCGCGCTGATGCTGGCGGCGCTCGGCGCCTGGGCGACGCCCGCGATCACCGGCTCCACCGTCTGGATGTTCCTTTTCGACCCGGACTTCGGACCGGTCAACAGGGTGCTGGGGCTGGGCGACTTCTCCTGGACGTACGGGCGCTACAGCGCCTTCGCCCTGGTGCTCCTCGAAGTGCTCTGGTGTTCGTTCCCGTTCGTGATGGTGACGGTGTACGCGGGCATCCGGGCGATCCCCGCCGAGGTGCTGGAGGCGGCCGCGCTGGACGGCGCCTCGCAGTGGCGGATCTGGCGGTCGGTCATGGCGCCGATGCTGCGGCCGATCCTCGTCGTCGTCACCATCCAGTCGATCATCTGGGACTTCAAGGTCTTCACGCAGATCTATGTGATGACGGGCGGCGGCGGCATCGCGGGCCAGAACCTGGTGCTCAACGTGTACGCGTACCAGAAGGCGTTCGCGTCCTCGCAGTACAGCCTGGGCTCGGCGATCGGGGTCGTGATGCTGGTGATCCTGCTGGCCGTCACGCTGGTCTATCTGCGCCTGGTACGGCGCCAGGGGGAGGAACTGTGAGCGTGCTGCGCATCCGTCGTCCGGGCAGGCTGGCCGCCGAGGCCGTCGCGCTGCTGATCGCCGCCGCGGTCGCCTTCCCGCTGTACTGGATGGTGCTCTCCGCACTCAAGCCGGCGGGAGAGATCCAGTCCACCGACCCCCGGCCGTGGACGCTGTCGCCGTCCCTGGACTCCTTCCGCCGGGTCCTCGAACAGCACGATTTCGGCCGCTACTTCCTCAACAGCCTGATCGTCGCCGGCACGGTCGTCGTCGCGTCCGCGCTGGTCGCCTTTCTGGCGGCGACGGCGGTGACCCGTTTCCGTTTCCGGTTCCGCACCACCCTGCTGATCATGTTCCTGATCGCGCAGATGGTGCCGGTGGAGGCGCTGACCATCCCGCTGTTCTTCCTGATGCGGGACTTCGGCCAGCTCAACACGCTCGGTTCGCTGATCCTGCCGCACCTCGCCTTCTCGCTGCCGTTCGCGATCTGGATGCTGCGCGGCTTCGTCAAGGCCGTCCCGGACGCCCTGGAGGAGGCCGCCTACATCGACGGCGCGAGCCGCACCCGCTTCCTGTGGCAGATCCTCTTCCCGCTGGTTCTCCCGGGGCTCGTGGCGACCAGCGTCTTCTCGTTCATCTCGACCTGGAACGACTTCCTGTTCGCCAAGTCCTTCCTCATCAGCGACACCTCGCAGTCGACGCTTCCGATGGCGCTGCTGGTCTTCTTCAAACCGGACGAGAACGACTGGGGAGGGATCATGGCAGCCTCGACGGTGATGACCGTCCCCGTGCTGGTCTTCTTCGTACTCGTACAGCGACGCCTGGTCTCGGGGCTGGGCGGAGCGGTTAAGGACTGACGACATGGACATGGAACTGATCCCGGCACCGGTGAGCGTCGGCGACCAGGGACGGTGCGGTTTCCTGATGGACCGGGCCACGAGCATCACCGCGCAGGACGGCACCGAGTCCACCGAACGCTGGCTGCGCTCCACGATCGGGGCCGCCTTCGGTCTGTCGCTCCCACCGGGAGTCGAGGGCAAGGACAACACCATCCTGCTGCGGATCGACCCGGCCCTGGAGCCCGAGGGCTACCGGCTGTCCACCGGGACCGGCCGGAGCGTCGTGATCACCGGCGGCAGCCCCGCCGGGGTCTTCTGGGGCGCTCAGACCCTCCGGCAGCTCCTGGGACCGGAAGCGTTCCGCCGGGCACCCGTCCCGACCGGCGTTCCCGCGCGCATTCCGTTCACGGACATCGAGGACCGGCCCCGCTTCTCCTGGCGCGGCCTGATGCTCGACGTCTCGCGGCACTTCCTGCCCAAGGACGATGTCCTGCGCTACCTCGACCTCCTCGCCGCCCACAAGCTGAACGTCTTCCACTTCCACCTCACCGACGACCAGGGCTGGCGCGTGGAGATCAAGCGCTACCCGAAGCTCACCGAGGTCGGCTCCTGGCGCTCCCGCACCAAGCACGGGCACCGGGCCTCGGAGCTGTGGGACGAGACCCCGTACGGCGGCCACTACACCCAGGACGACATCCGCGAGATCGTCGCGTACGCCGCAGAGCGGCATATCCGCGTCGTCCCCGAGATCGACATCCCGGGCCACTCGCAGGCCGCCATCAGCGCATACCCGGAACTGGGCAACACCGACGTCATCGACACCACCACCCTCTCCGTGTGGGACACCTGGGGCGTCAGTCCGAACGTACTCGCGCCCACCGACAACACCCTGCGCTTCTTCGAGGGCGTCTTCGAGGAGCTCCTCGACCTCTTCCCGGCCGCCACCTCGCCGTTCATCCACGTCGGCGGGGACGAGTGCCTCAAGGACCAGTGGAAGGAGTCCCCGACCGCCCAGGCCCGCATCAAGGAGCTCGGCCTGGCCGACGAGGACGAGCTGCAGTCCTGGTTCATCCGGCACTTCGACCGCTGGCTCACCGCGCGCGGCCGCCGCCTCATCGGCTGGGACGAGATCCTCGAAGGCGGCCTCCCGGACGGCGCGGCCGTGTCGTCGTGGCGCGGGTACGCGGGCGGCATCGCCGCAGCCGAGGCGGGGCACGACGTCGTGATGTGCCCGGAGCAGCAGGTGTATCTGGACCACCGTCAGGACGGCGGCCCCGACGAACCGATGCCCATCGGGTACGTCCGCACCCTCGAGGACGTCTTCCGCTTCGACCCCGTACCGCCGGGCCTGACCGAGGAGGCGGCCGGTCACATCCTCGGCACCCAGGCCAACGTGTGGACCGAGGTCATGCAGAACCGGTCCCGAGTCGACTACCAGGTCTTTCCGCGGCTCGCGGCCTTCGCGGAGGTCGCCTGGTCGGCACTGCCCGCCCCCGCCGACCGGGACTTCGCTGATTTCGAACGGCGAATGACGGCGCACTACGCCCGACTTGACGCGCTCGGCGTCGAGTACCGGCCGCCGGGCGGCCCGTTGCCGTGGCAGCGACGCCCCGGCGTTCTCGGACGTCCGATCGAGGGGGCGCCCCCGAACGTGTGAGCCCGGCCGCAGTGCGGGTCCGGCCACCACGGTTCCTGGGAACGTGGTGGCCGGTAAGCGTTCACCGCACGAACGGAACAAGTCGTACAAACATGGCTGAAGAGTGCCAATTCACACTCTGCGCCGAAGAGGTGCGAAACAGGACTATCTTCCAGGTCGGGGACAGATGCACCCTTCGCGGACCCTCGCGTCGGTCCGATCGGAAGATGTGCCAGAGTTGCCACGTCCGGGCTTCGAGCACGTACCGTACGGCGAAACAAGCCGGACGCCGGGACACCGGGAAGGGGCAGCTGGGTTGACCACGCACGCACCGCAGGCGGCGCAGTCCGTGACGCTGCCCGCCTCGCTCGACGAGGCCGTGGCGGCGCTCGGCGCCATGCCTGCCGCCGTTCCTGTGGCCGGTGGCACGGACTTGATGTCGGCCGTCAACAAGGGGCTCCTGCGTCCCTCCGGACTGGTCGGCCTCGGCCGGATCAGCGAGCTCCGCGGCTGGCACTACCAGGACGGTCACGCCCTGCTCGGCACCGGACTCACCCACGCCCGCATGGGGCGGCCCGACTTCGCCGCCCTGATCCCCGCCCTGGCCGCGTCCGCGCGCGCCGCGGGCCCGCCCCAGATCCGTAACGCCGGGACGCTCGGCGGCAACATCGCCACCGCCGCCCCGACCGGCGACGCCCTGCCGGTGCTCGCCGCCCTGGAGGCCGAGCTCGTCATCGCGGGCCCCGGCGGCGCCCGCCGCGAGATCCCCGTCTCGCACCTGCTGGCCGGCCGCGAGATGCTCGAACCCGCGGAGCTGATCGGCTTCGTCCGCGTACCGCTGCTGCACGCCCCGCAGGTCTTCCTGAAGGCGACCGGCCGCACCGGCCCCGGACGCGCCACCGCATCCGTCGCGATCGTCCTCGACCCGGCCCGGCGCGGGGTGCGCTGCGCGGTCGGCGCCATAGCGCCGATGCCGCTGCGCCCGCTGGAGGCCGAGCGGTGGATCGCCTCGCTGATCGACTGGGACGGTGAACGGGGCCTGGCACCCGACGCGCTGGCCGCGTTCGGCGAGTACGTCGCAGCGGCGTGCATCCCGGACCAGGCACCGCCCGCCGACGGGGGCGAGGCGCCACCGCTGCCCCCCGCCGTACTGCATCTGCGGCGCACGGTCGCCGCGCTCGCCCGACGCGCGCTGGGGAGGGCACTGTCGTGAGCAACAGCAACGCCAACCACGAGGACCACAACGAGCAGCACGGGGGCTGGCAGCCGACCCCGCAGGGCGGCGAGTACGACTCCGAGGCGACCGCCTTCGTCCACCTGCCGCCGGAGGACCTGGCGAACGCACCGCTGGCTGCCCCCGGCCATGGCTACGTACCGCCGATGATCCTGCCGCTGACCCCTGCGGCCGGGCTCGACCCGGCGGCGACGGGCAGCTGGGTGGTCCAGACGCAGGGCCTGCCGGAGGGCGGCGCGGAGCAGCCCGCGCAGGGCACGGTGCACTGGCCGGATCCGAACCAGCAGCACGGCTACCCGCAGCACGAGCAGCAGGCCCCGGGCGAGCAGTACCCCCAGCACCAGCAGCACTCCCCGGGCGAGCAGTACCCGCAGCACGAGCAGCACTCCGCGGGGGAGCAGTACCCGCAGCACGAGCAGCACTCCCAGCACGAGCAGCACGGTGAGCAGTCGGCCGCGACGGGCCAGTGGGACTTCGCCGAGGCGACGGCCCCGGAGCCCCTCGGCCACACCGGCCAGTGGACGATCCCGGTGGCCGAGGGCGACCTCCCGGACGAGTCCGGCGAGTTCACGACCTCGGCGCTGGCCTCCCAGTGGTACGGGGACCGGACGCCGCCGGCCACGCTGCCGGGCGGCGCGCCCGCGCCGTGGGCGACGGAGCCGGAGCCGGCCCCCGAGGCACCCGAAACGGCTGTGGGGACGCCGGCGCACGGCGTGGACGTCACGCAGGCGCCTGACCCGGAGTCCACGCGCGTCCACGTGCAGCGCGACGCGGACGCCGAGCTGCCGACGGAGCCTGCCGCCGACCCGACGGCGGACCTCGTGCCGGGCCCGGCCCCGGACCTGGTCCCCGACCTCTCCCCGGACCTGGTCCCCGGTGTCGGGACCGACGCCGACATCCCCGCCGCCACGCTCGCTGCGGAGGAGGCCCCGGCCGACGTACCGCCCCTCGACCCGGCACCCCTCGACACGTCGAGCGAGCACCCCGCCGCCTCCTACGTCCTGCATGTGAACGGCGCCGACCGCCCGGTCACCGACGCCTGGATCGGCGAGTCGCTGCTGTACGTGCTGCGCGAGCGGCTCGGCCTCGCCGGTGCCAAGGACGGCTGCTCGCAGGGCGAGTGCGGTGCCTGCAACGTCCAGGTCGACGGTCGGCTCGTCGCCTCCTGCCTGGTCCCCGCGGCCACGGCTGCGGGCAGCGAGGTCCGTACGGTCGAGGGCCTGGCCGTCGACGGCGAGCCGTCCGACGTCCAGCGGGCCCTGGCCAACTGCGGCGCCGTCCAGTGCGGCTTCTGCATCCCCGGCATGGCCATGACCGTCCATGACCTGCTGGAGGGTAACCACGCCCCCAGCGAGCTGGAGACCCGCCAGGCGCTCTGCGGCAACCTCTGCCGCTGCTCCGGCTACCGCGGCGTGCTCGACGCCGTGAGCGAGGTCATCGCGGGCCGCGAGGCCAGTGCCGAAGCCGCCGCCGTGCCCGGCCCCACGTCCGCATCCGCGGAAGCGCACGCCGACGAGGCGCGCATCCCGCACCAGGCAGCCCCGGGTGCCGGTAGTGTCCAGCCACATCTGCAGGACGGAGGCATGGCGTGAGCAACGACGCAGCCACCGCGGCCAACGCGACCCGCACGACGCTCACCACCCCGCCGGTCGACAGCCCCGACACCGAGCCGCCCGTGTTCGGCCTCGGCGCCTCGCTGCCGCCGGCCGACGCACGTGCCAAGTCCGAGGGCACCTTCCCGTACGCGGCCGACCTCTGGGCCGAGGGACTGTTGTGGGCGGCGGTGCTGCGTTCCCCGCACCCGCACGCCCGAATCCTGTCCATCGACACCACCGCCGCCGCCGGGATGCCGGGCGTGCGTGCGGTCGTCACGCACGAGGACGTCCCCGGCGACGGCGCGTACGGCCGCCGTGTGGTCGACCGCCCGGTCTTCGCGTCCGAACTGGTCCGCCACCACGGCGAGCCGATCGCCGCGGTCGCCGCCGACCACCCCGACACGGCCCGCCTTGCCGCGGCGGCGGTCGTCGTCGAGTACGAGATCCTGGAACCGGTCACCGACCCGGAGAAGGCCTTCGAGGCCGAGCCCCTGCACCCCGACGGCAACCTGATCCGTCACATCCCGCTGCGCTACGGCGACCCGGACGTCGCGGGCGAGGTCATCGTCGAGGGCCTGTACCGCATCGGCCGCCAGGACCCGGCCCCGATCGGTGCCGAGGCCGGACTCGCCGTGCCCCGCCCGGACGGCGGCGTGGAGATCTACACCGCCTCCACCGACCCGCACACCGACCGCGACCTCGCCGCCGCCTGCTTCGGTCTGGAACCGGACCGGGTGAAGATCGTCGTCACCGGTGTCCCCGGCGCGACCGGCGACCGCGAGGACCCGGGCTTCCAGCTGCCGCTCGGCCTGCTCGCCCTGCGCACCGGCTGCCCGGTCAAACTGGCCGCCACCCGCGAGGAGTCGTTCCTCGGCCACGCCCACCGCCACCCGACGCTGCTCCGCTACCGCCACCACGCGGACGCGGAGGGCCGGCTGGTGAAGGTGGAGGCGCAGATCCTCCTCGACGCGGGCGCGTACGCCGACGCCTCGTCCGAGTCCCTGGCCGCCGCGGTGGCCTTCGCCTGCGGTCCGTACGTCGTTCCGCACGCCTTCATCGAGGGCTGGGCGGTCCGTACGAACAACCCGCCGTCCGGCCATGTGCGCGGCGAGGGCGCGATGCAGGTCTGCGCCGCGTACGAGGGCCAGATGGACAAACTGGCGGCGAAGCTGGGCATCGAACCGGCCGAACTCCGCCTGCGCAACTCCCTCTCGACCGGCGACATCCTGCCCACCGGCCAGACCGTGACGTGCCCCGCCCCGGTCGCCGAACTTCTGCGAGCGGTACGGGACTTCCCGCTCCCCACACTCCCGAAGGACTCTCCCGAGGACGACTGGCTGCTGCCCGGCGGCCCGGAGGGCGCGGGCGAGCCGGGCGCGGTGCGCCGCGGCGTCGGCTATGCACTGGGCATGGTCCACATGCTCGGCGCCGAGGGAGCGGACGAGGTCTCCACGGCCACGGTCAAGGTCCACGACGGCGTCGCCACGGTCATCTGCGCGGCGGTCGAAACCGGCCAGGGTTTCTCGACCCTGGCCCGCCAGGTGGTCCAGGAGACCCTGGGCATCGAGGAGGTCCACGTGGCCTCGATCGACACCGACCAGCCCCCGGCCGGCCCCGCCACGCACGGCCGCCACACCTGGGTCTCCGCCGGAGCCGTCGAACGGGCCGCGAAGATGGTCCGTACACAGCTCCTCCAACCGCTGGCCCACAAGTTCGGCATGTCCACGGAGCTGCTCCAGATCGCCAACGGCAAGATCACCTCGTACGACGGAGTGCTGTCCACGACGGTCACAGAAGCGATGGACGGCAAAGAGCTCTGGGCCACCGCCCAGTGCCGCCCCCACCCCACCGAGCCGCTCGACGAGTCCGGCCAGGGCGACGCGTTCGTCGGCCTCGCCTTCTGCGCGGTCCGCGCGGTAGTGGACGTCGACATCGAACTCGGCTCGATCCGCGTGGTGGAGATGGCCGTCGCCCAGGACGTCGGCCGGGTCCTCAACCCGTCCCAGCTGGCGACCCGTATCGAAGCCGGCATCACCCAGGGCATCGGCACGGCACTGACCGAAAACCTCCGCACGGCCCGCGGTCTGATCCGCCACCCCGACCTAACGGGTTACGCACTGCCGACATCGCTTGACGCGCCGGACATTCGCATCGTCAAACTCGTCGAGGAGCGCGACGTGGTGGCCCCCTTCGGCGCCAAGCCCGTCTCGGCGGTCCCGGTGGTGACGTCCCCGGCAGCGGTGGCCGCGGCAGTCCGCGCGGCGACGGGCCGCCCGATAAACCGCCTCCCGATCCGACCGCAGGCGGCTGTGGCAGCGGCCAACTCCTGACCGATTTGCGTTGCACATGCAACACGGAGATGCGCGCTGTCCTCGCTGCTGACTACAGTGATCCCCAAAGCTGAAGACAGCTGCATACGGGGGAGGTTGCTGTGCTGCCGAGTGACGCCGGAGGGTCGGCGGAAACACCGGGCGGGCCGTTCGGGTCCGTCGTCGGTTTCGCGCAGAACGCGGTCGGTGAACTGGTCACCGAGCTTTCGTCGTTCACGAAGTTCCGCGACCGGATCGACGAACTCCTGCGCGACCTCAAGGCATCGCCGGCCGGACCGAAGAAGGTGGGCGAAGAGCCCATGGTCCGCACCCAGTTCGGCGGCGGCCACAACGGCTGGGCCGAGGCGGCCGACCTGTTTCTCTCGTACCAGACGGTCATCACCCAGCTCGAATCGCTCTCGAAGCTGCTGTCGGACTCGATAGAGGGCATGGGCATCGCGGTGCTCGCGTCCCACAAGGGCTACGAGAACCTCGACGTGGACATCCGGCGCCGCATGCTCGCGATCAACGACAACGCGCAGGAGCACTACGGGGGTTCGTACGACCCGACGGTGCCGGCCAAGCAGCATGCCGACCAGCGGGCGGCGGCGAAGCCGACGCCCGGCGAGTCCACCGGGACCATCTGACCGATGCAGACGACGATCAGCGGCTTGGCACGGGCATAGACGGGGGCACGAGATGGACCACGGGGAAAGCGGCTCGGGTACGCCGTTCGAGAGCATGTCCCACGAGGAGATGCTGGCGTGGCTGGACCAGGCCAACAGCGGGGCGATACAGGGTGCGGCCGACCGACTGGTGAGCGCGGCCAAAGAGATCCGCAAGATCGCGGAAGACCTGAAGGTGCGCCCGCAGTGGGTCGAATGGAAGGGCGAGGGCGCCGACGCATTCCGCACATGGAGCGCGGACCTGGCCAACTCCACGCTGCGCCTGGGCGATTACAGCGAGGGCGCGTCGAAGTGGCTGACGCAGGCTTCGAACGCGGTCGCGTCGGCCCAGGCGGCGATCCCGCGCACCCAGGCGGGTGCACATGCCAACCTGGACGCGGCGTTGGCGGCGCGCAATGACCCGGATGCGTCGGCGGTTGCGCAGAAGTCGGCGGAGACGCTGATCGCAACCCAGGAGGCGAACCGCCAGGAGGCGGCTGCGCAGATGCGGAAGCTGGCGCAGACGTACTCGTTGTCTGCTTCGCAGATGGACGGACTGGAGAAGCCGGCGTTTCCGCCCCCGCCGCAGGCGATTGTGCCGAAGGACGAGGTCGGCCGTGGCCAGGACGAGTCTGTCGCGGGCGGTACCGGGAGCGGTGTCTCTTCCGATCGCACCGGATACACGTCGGTGACACAGGGACCGGGCGCGGATTCATCGGGCCGTGTGTCTGCACCCTCAGGAAACATGATCGGGTCCCAGCCTGCGGGAAGCACCCCCATCTCGAGGCCGGTAGACATGGGGATTGACGGAGTCGCCACGCTGCCGGACGCTCCGTCAGTTCCGTCCGTGACCCCGTCAGGTCTTCCGGGAGGAGGCAGGCCTGAAAGCGTCCTCCCTTCCACGGGAGTTCCCGTACCTCCCGCCTTCGGCGGCGGACCTGTGATGCCATCCGGTCCAAGTGGCGGGGGCAAGGCGACGGGGATCTCGCGTCCATCGATGCCGGGCACCGGGGTAGGTCCACTCGGTTCTGGTCCTATCGGTCGCCCCTCTGGAGGCGGCGGAATCACCGGGGGACGTGCAGTTCCCCAGACTTCAGGGCGCCCGGCGGGTGGAATTCCTCGTGGGACGGTGATCGGTGGCGAGGGAACACAGGGACGTGCGCCGATGGGCCGTGCCATGGGTGCAGGAGGCGTGGGTTCCGGCATCGGTCCTGGCCAAAGCGGGATGAGCGGCGGCCGTCGTCTCGCAGGCGAAACGGGCGGCATTGTAGGTGGTCGTTCTCAGCAGCCCGGCCGCACTGGCATGCGCCCATTCACACCTGGGGGGTCTGGCCTGGTGAGGGCCGCCAGGCCAGCCGAGGGCGCGCACGGTGTTGGTCCGGTGGGGAGGGGCGCACCGATGTCTCCGCACAGTTCTCGGACGGGGGATCCGCGTCGCGATGAGGGAGGCGAGCGACCGGATTACCTCACTGAAGACCAGGAGACCTGGCAGCAGGGTGCCAGACGTGTTGTGCCTCCGGTCATCGACTGATCAGCGAGAGAACGGCAGAGGAAGCAGATGAGTACCAGTAGTAGCAGTACGGAACTCTTTCGTCGTCGAGTCGTGGTCTCCGCGATGTTGGGGCTGCTACTTGCAGGCTCTGCTGTCGGGCCCGCGCATGCGGACTCCGTGCGCTCCAGACAGTGGCATCTCACCGCCATGAGGGCCGAGGAGATGTGGGAGACGAGCACGGGTGAGAACGTTACTGTTGCTGTTATTGACTCAGGCGTCGACTCTTCAAATCCGGATCTTCAAGGCCAGGTGCTCAAGGGTAAGGATCTGGCGCCGAATTCTCCTGGAGATGAACGCACCGATTACAACGGCCATGGCACTGGAATGGCCGGATTGATCGCCGGAACGGGGAAGTCTGGTGGAGGAGATGGTGCGTTCGGCCTCGCTCCTGGATCCAAGATTCTCCCCATTCGGATGAGGGACGATGCTGGTCGCGTCAATGGCGCTACCGGTGATGCAAACTTCAATAGAGACTTGCCCATTGCTATCCGCTTCGCGGTGGACCATGGGGCAAAGGTCATTAACATTTCTCTGGGGAATGGCACCGGATCGCGACAGGTCTCGGATGCCGTTAAATATGCGCTCGAAAATGGCTCGCTCATCTTTTCCGCCGTTGGAAATAGCGGCGATGAAGCCAATGCTGTTGAGTATCCGGCCGGTACGCCTGGCGTCGTGGGAGTGGGGGCGATCGGTGAGGACCTCCGCAAGGCTGGCTGGTCTCAGTACGGGCCACAGGTAGACCTCTCAGCGCCGGGCGTCAACATGATCCACGCCTGCGGCGGAGAGACTGGTGTGTGTAAAGGCAAGGGGACCAGCGACGCGACCGCCATCGCCTCCGCTTCTGCCGCGCTCATCTGGTCCAAGCACCCGGACTGGACGAACAATCAGGTCCTGCGCGTCATGCTCAACACGGCAGGCGGCCCGACCAGCGGCGCCGAGCGTACTGACTACATCGGCTACGGCGTCGTCCGCCCCCGCATCGCGCTGAAAACCCCCGGCGACCCCGGCCCGGCCGACGAGTACCCACTCCCCGATCTCGCGGCAGCCGAGAGCGCTCAGCCCTCAGCCAAGCCCTCCCAGGCGACCGGAAGTTCAGAGAGCGACGACAAGCCGGCCACCGCAGCCCCGGCATCCGGTACCGACAGCAACACTGGCCTCTGGATCGGCCTCGGTATCGGTGTCGCCGCTCTTATCGGCGCAGCGGTCACCGCCTTGGCCATCCGCTCCCGCCGCCGCAGGTCCGCCGCACTTGTGCCGCAGCCCTATGGGCCTCCGCACCCGTATCAGCAGCCTCCGTACCCGGCCTATGGACCCCCACCGGGTGCTCCTGGCTCCAATTCTCCGTATGGAGGCGCGCCCGGGCAAGGGCCGAACTTCTGAGGACGGGGATGGCGGCCAGGTGGTCGAGGCCACGGTCAAGTGGTCCGTTCTGACGGTGAAGTCGACGAGCGAGCCGAAGTACGCCCGGTGGTGAGTGGGGCAATGACACGGAAGAATGCTGATGTTCATGAGTGGTAGGCGTATCTGCAGAGGGCTCTCCCGCGCGGTTGTCGCAGCCGCCCTGCTGGCCGGTGCCGTCGGCTGCGGAGGGGATGAGGACGACCCCGCGAAGGCGGCCCGGGAGCAGTCTGTGGCCCCTGAGCGGCTCTGTGGAGGTGCCGCCGTGTCCGCCGGGGCGGGGAAGGCGCTGAAGGCCATCACCGGCTCGTCGCGGTTCGAGGCGTCCGCCGAGAAGTCCACGGTGGCCCACGCCGCAGAGGAGCTGGTCGGCATTGTCTCCGGCCGTATCCCCGAGCCCGTCGGCAACAAGGGCGACGTCTGCCGCATCTATACCCCGGTCGGGACGCCTGGCTACGAACTCCGTGTCACCTGGAGATTGTCCAACGAGGCCACGGGGGCGGACACCAAGCCACCCTCGGGGTTTACTCGGCTGGAGATCGGGGAGTGGGCGGCTGCCGCCCACGACGAGGCCTATGTCCGGTTCATCTGCCGGAGCCAGAAGCTGCCCGGGTCCGTGCAGAACCCTGCGTACGTCGAGATGAACGTCGAGCGGATGGGGATGCCGAAGGAGCCCGAGGGCGACGTCGAGGCACTGAAGAGGGCCTACGCGACCGTGGCGCACTCCGTGTCGCTGGCCATGGCGAAGCAGCTGGACTGCGAGGGGGACGGCGGACTCGAGGCGCAGCCGTCACTGGACCCCGCGTAACGCAGGGAGCACAAGGGACGGCCGAAATGGCGGCACCCCACCGGGGTGCCGCCATTTCGTTTCGCCTGGTCAGGCGCCAGAGGCCGCGACCGGAATCGAACCCGCGTAACTCGCTTTGCAGGCGAGTCCCTCAACCACTCGGGCACATGGCCGAGTGTGCGCGTCGCGCGATCAAGTCGCCGTGGTCGGCTGCTCGGCGGCACTGCGGGGCGCCGGAACTGTCGCCGTCACCGTGGACGGGGCGGGCGCAGTGAACGTCTCCGTGAACACCGGCTGCGCACGTGGCGGGGCAGGGGCGAACATCCAGCCGATGGACGGTCGGGTCAGTGGCCGAACCAGTCGGCGGACCGGCGGAGAGCCGAGCGTCATCGTCAGCAGGACCGCGCAAAGCACCAGACCGGCGATCTCGACGGGGGTATTCACCCGGGAGATCCAGCCCTGTTCCCGGAACGGCATGATGACCAACGGGTGCAGCAGATAGATGGTGAAGCCGCCCGCCCCCAACGCGGAGATCAGCGGCAGCCGCCGTCGGGGCATCAGCCTCAGCAGGCAGAGCACCAGGGCCGCGGCCGAGGCCAGCACCAGCAGCCGGATGACCCAGGCCCATTCGAGGCTCATCGGATCGGCGACGGAGTAGGGGTGGCGCATCGACAGCCAGTTGCCCTTGATGTCCCGGTGCCACAGCCAGCCGGCGACACAGGAGGCCAGAATGCCGGCGATCGCCACGGGCAGGCTCCAGCGGCTGGTGAACCAGGTGTGCAGATAGCCCTGGCCGATCCGCCAGCCGAGGTAGAACAACGGCATATAGACAAGGGTCCGACTGGCGGAGAAGGCCATCCCGAACTCGTCGATGTATCCCACCGCGAGGGCGACGCCGGTGGTGATCACCAGCGGGTGGCGCAGCTGCACCACCAGCGGCAGCAGCAGCCGCCAGAAGAAGAGGGACATCAGGAACCACAAGGTCCACGGCAGTTGGACGACATGCAGGGTGAACTCGGCGCCCAGCCAACGGCTCTCCAGCGAGAAGAGCAGACTGAACACCAGGGCGGGCAGCACGATGCTCTGCAGCAGGGAGCGCAGGGGGCGGGGACCGAGCGGACCCGGGCTGCTGAACACACCGGCCAACATGACGAAGGCCGGCACTCGGAAGGCCCAGCTTGCGATGTGGAAGGAGTGCAGCACGTCCTCCCGTTCCATGATGCTGCCCACGGTGTGCAGAACCACGATCAGTGTGGCGGAGACGAACCGAGTGTTGTCCCACCATGGATCCCTGGCCCGTTCGGCCCGCGCAGTCCCTTGGGGATTGCCGGTGACGGCGGCGGATCTCGGGAGTGGCTTGTCCATCGCGGCGAGGCTCCTGACAGCGGGCCGGCCGTGACATGGGCTGCCGCACTGGTGATCGAATCGGGTGGATGGGCACACTGTGCCCGACCGTCGCGAAGGAGCCGGTTGCCGCTTCAGGTTCATACGGTGAACCCCGCATGTACATCAGGGGCAAGGGGTGCCGAGAGCGTGACGATGCCTGCGCCGGAGTATGAGAGGGCCGTGTCGGTCCTGGGGCCCGCGCCCGGCTTACGCCCCCGCCACCGCTCCTGCCGGCTCCAACTCGCCTTACGGAGCCCCCGGCGCAAGGCCCGTACTCTTGAATTCGCAAACGGGACCTTGCGGACAAGGTGCGGTAAACTGCGGTCGCGCGGTGTACCGCGGATATCTAGCGTCAACTGCATGAGTGAGGATCTTGACCGAACGCGCCCTGTGTGGCGCCAGGTGGCGGCAGTGATCACTGCTCGCATCGCGGACGGCGCTTACCCGGTGGGCGGGAAGGTCCCCAGCGTGGTGGAGCTGTCGACGGAGTTCGGGATTGCGGCCTCGACGGCTCAGAAGGCGTTGACCCATCTGAAGGCCGAAGGGCTCATCCGTACCGAGGTCGGTCTCGGTTCGTTCGTTGCCGATGGGCCGTCGTAGCTCCGGTTGTGGCTTCGGGCCGACCCGGCCGCGGGGCGGGCCCTGGGCGGGAAATGAAGGTGGGGAAGCGGCCCCGAACGGGCCGCTTCCCCACCTTCAGCAGATCCGCGTGACTCCCGGACCGGAGACCGTGACCGGATTCGAACCGGTGTAACTCGAGTTGCAGTCGAGCCCCTGAACCACTCGGGCACACGGTCGTGCACTTCTTGCGTTTTCTGCGTGTCCTGCTGATGTGTCGACCGTAGGGGCGGTGGAGGCGGGCGCTCAAGGGTGCGGGGCGGGGTGCAATGCGACTGCCATACGCCGTTCATGGTCGGCGCCCCGTTCCGCGCCCCCGGTCCTACGACCAAGGGACCAGTGCGCGACCGACTCGCGCCAGGGGTCAAAGCGGATCTTGCCCCTTACTCTTGGGCTCATGACCGCCCTCGAACCGCGTGACGCCGATGTCTCGCCCCATGCTGTGGACACTCCCGTCGTCGCCGAATCCGAAGGGCTGCTGGGCCGGACCTATCGGGCGCTCAGCATCGGCATCGTCTCCGTCGTGTTCCTGATCGCCTTCGAGGCGACCGCCGTCGGGACCGCGATGCCGGTCGCCGCCCGTGAGCTGCACGGCATTCCCTTGTACGCGTTCGCGTTCTCCGCGTACTTCACGACCAGTCTCTTCGCCATGGTGCTCTCCGGGCAGTGGGCGGACCGGCGCGGGCCGCTGGCGCCGCTGGCCGCCGGGATCAGTGCTTTCGGGGCCGGGCTGCTGCTGTCGGGGACGGCGGGCAGCATGTGGATGTTCATCGCCGGGCGGGCCGTGCAGGGGCTCGGTGGCGGGCTGGTGATCGTGGCGTTGTACGTGGTGGTCAGCCGGGCCTATCCGGAGCGGATCCGGCCGGCGATCATGGCCGCTTTCGCCGCGAGCTGGGTCGTCCCGTCCGTCGTCGGGCCGCTCGCCTCCGGCAGCGTGACCGAGCATCTGGGCTGGCGCTGGGTCTTCGTCGGGATTCCGGTGCTGGTGGTCTTCCCGCTGGCCCTCGCGCTGCCCGCGATCCGGCGCATGGCGTCCGGGCCTGCCGATCCGTCGGCGCCCGTCGAACCGTACGACCGCCGGCGCATCGGTCTGGCGCTCGGTATTTCGGTGGGGGCCGGTCTGCTCCAGTACGCGGGGCAGGAGCGGAACTGGTTCGCGCTGGTTCCGGCCGCCGCGGGCGTCGCTCTGCTCATTCCCGCCGTACGGGGGCTGCTGCCCACGGGCACCGGGCGGGCGGCGCGCGGACTGCCGTCGGTGGTGCTGCTGCGCGGGATCGCCGCCGGGTCGTTCATCGCCGCCGAGTCCTTCGTGCCGCTGATGCTGGTGACGCAGCGCGGACTGTCCCCGACGATGGCCGGGCTGTCGCTGGCCGCCGGGGGCGGGACCTGGGCGCTCGGCTCGTACGTCCAGGCCCGGCCGCGCCTGGAGCCGTACCGGGAGCGGCTGATGGTGGGCGGCATGGTGCTGGTCGTGGCGGCGATCGCGGGCGCACCGTCGGTGCTGATCGCGTCGGTGCCGGTGTGGACGGTGGCCGTCGCCTGGGCCGTCGGGTGCTTCGGCATGGGCATGGTGATCGCTTCGACGAGCGTGCTGCTGCTGAAACTGTCGGCGCCGGAGGAGGCGGGGGCCAACTCCGCCGCGCTGCAGATCTCCGACGGGCTGTCGAACGTGCTGCTGCTGGCCGCGGGCGGCGCGGCGTTCGCCGCGCTCGGCGGCGGCGCGGTGGGGGCGGCGCACGACGCCGTGGAGGCGGGGGCGTCCGGGGCGCATCCGGGGGCGTTCGCGGTGGTGTTCCTGCCGATGGCGGGGGTGGCGCTGGTGGGGGCGTGGGTGGCGGGCCGGGTGCGGGAAAAGGCGTAGTACCGCGTGATCGCACGGCATACCGCTCACGCACGGCTGGTCTGAATCCACGGTTCACCGACGAGGAGCCGGCCGTCTCGACATGCCCGGGATCGCTGCGGAACTGCCCGTGTTCGCTGCGTGGAACTCCCTGTGAAGAGGGTCTCAACGGAGCCGAACCATGGTTCGTCCATACGGGGTTCCGGCCGGGCCCCCGGTAGGGTGGCCCGGTTGTCGTATCGCGTGCGAGCCCGTCCCGGCCCGTGCGGACAGCGCCCCACGTACCCGAGAGCCCCGAACCGGAGACCGTGACTACTACCGCCTCCCACCACCTCTCACCCGCCTTTCCCGGCCGCGCCCCCTGGGGCACGGCCGGCAAGCTGCGAGCCTGGCAGCAGGGCGCCATGGAGAAGTACATCCAGGAGCAGCCGCGTGACTTCCTCGCGGTTGCCACGCCCGGCGCAGGGAAGACCACCTTCGCGCTGACCCTCGCGTCATGGCTGCTGCACCACCATGTCGTGCAGCAGATCACCGTCGTCGCGCCGACCGAGCATCTGAAGAAGCAGTGGGCGGAGGCGGCCGCCCGGATAGGGATCAAGCTCGACCCCGAGTACAGCGCGGGACCCGTGAGCAAGGAGTACCACGGGGTCGCGGTCACGTACGCGGGTGTCGGCGTCCGTCCGATGCTGCACCGCAACCGGTGCGAGCAGCGCAAGACCCTCGTGATCCTCGACGAGATCCACCACGCCGGTGACTCGAAGTCGTGGGGTGAGGCCTGCCAGGAGGCGTTCGACCCGGCGACCCGGCGGCTCGCGCTCACCGGTACGCCGTTCCGGTCCGACACGAACCCGATCCCGTTCGTCGCGTACGAGGAGGGGAACGACGGGATCCGGCGGTCCTCGGCCGACTACACGTACGGGTACGGGAACGCTCTCGCCGACGGCGTCGTCCGCCCCGTGATCTTCCTCAGCTACAGCGGCAACATGCGCTGGCGCACCAAGGCCGGTGACGAGATCGCCGCCCGCCTCGGCGAGCCCATGACCAAGGACGCGATCGGGCAGGCCTGGCGGACCGCGCTGTCGCCCACCGGTGACTGGATCCCGAACGTCCTCTCGGCCGCCGACAAGCGGCTGACCGAAGTGCGCAAGGGCATTCCGGACGCGGGCGGTCTCGTCATCGCGACCGACCAGGAGTCGGCACGCGAATACGCCAAGATCCTCAAGAAGGTCACCGGTGAGAAGGTGACCGTGGTCCTCTCCGACGAGAAGGCCGCGTCGAAGAAGATCGACAAGTTCAGCGAGGACGACTCGCGCTGGATGGTCGCGGTCCGGATGGTGTCGGAGGGCGTCGACGTGCCGCGCCTCGCGGTCGGTGTGTACGCCACCACCATCTCGACCCCGCTCTTCTTCGCCCAGGCCGTCGGGCGTTTCGTACGGTCGCGCCGGCGCGGCGAGACCGCTTCCGTTTTCGTGCCGACCATCCCGATGCTCCTCGACTTCGCCAACGAGATGGAGGTCGAGCGGGACCACGTCCTCGACAAGCCCAAGAAGGGCAGCGACGAGGAGAACCCGTTCTCGGAGGAGGACAAGCTCCTCGCCGACGCGGAGCGGCTGGAGGACGAGGAGACCGAGGAGCAGCTGCCGTTCGAGGCGCTGGAGTCCGACGCGGTCTTCGACCGGGTGCTGTACGACGGTGCCGAGTTCGGCATGCAGGCGCACCCGGGCAGCGAGGAGGAGCAGGACTACCTGGGCATCCCCGGGCTGCTCGAACCCGACCAGGTGCAGCTGCTGCTCCAGAAGCGGCAGACCCGGCAGATCGCGCACAGCAGGCAGAAGCCGGCCGGGGAGGCCGACCTGCTGGAGAAGCCGGCCGAGGCCCGGCCGGTGGTCACCCACAAGCAGCTGCTGGGGCTGCGCAAGCAGCTCAACACGATGGTGTCGGCGTACACGCACCAGAGCGGCAAGCCGCACGGTGTGATCCACACCGAGCTGCGGCGGGTCTGCGGCGGGCCGCCGAGCGCGGAGGCGACGGCCGGGCAGATCCAGCAGCGGATCAAGAAGGTGCAGGAGTGGGCCACGCGCATGACGTGAGGCCGTGAGGCCGCGCGGTGACGGGTGTCGGGTGTCGGTCGGGGCGGGGCTGCGGGCCCCGGACCGACCCCGGCTCTGCCGTCCGGGGCCCGGCGAGGCGGTGATCCGGGCCGGCGAGGTCCTGGCGGACAGAAAAATTGCGCCACATTCGTTTACGGTGAGTTAACGATGGTTCACTTCCGCACACGGAGCGTCGCGGAGGCGTTGGCCGACCTGGACGCGCGTAGATGCTCGAAATCCGGTCGGCGCCGCGCTGACCGGCACTTATGCTTCCGAGGCACAACCGCATTTCCGCGGACGCCCGGATTCTGGACGAGGTCTTCCGCTGAGCGGACCGGCTCGCTACTGTCCCAAAAAAGTGAACGCCCCGTGGCAACGCCGCCGCGGAGCGCAGCCGGTGCCTTGGCCGCCGGCGGCCTCTCCGTGCGTCGCCGCTGGGACCGGCGACGCAACCTCCGTGAGAGTGCCGCCACTCACCAAAGAGGAGAGGGCGTCGTGACCGCGGAGACCTCCCAGACGCTCGACCGGGGACTACGCGTCCTCAAGCTGCTTGCCGACACCGACCACGGTCTGACTGTCACCGAGTTGTCCAACAAACTCGGCGTGAACCGCACCGTCGTATACCGTCTGCTCGCGACACTGGAACAACACGCCCTGGTACGCCGCGACTTGGGCGGCCGGGCCAGAGTCGGCCTGGGCGTGCTGCGCCTGGGCCGCCAAGTGCATCCGCTCGTACGGGAGGCAGCGCTGCCCGCGCTGCGGTCCCTCGCCGAGGACATCGGAGCCACCGCCCACCTGACCCTGGTCGACGGCACCGACGCGCTGGCGGTCGCGGTCGTCGAACCGACCTGGACCGACTACCACGTGGCGTACCGGGCCGGCTTCCGTCATCCCCTCGACCGCGGGGCAGCGGGCCGGGCGATCCTTGCCGCCCGGGCGAAGCCGGTGGCCGAGCCCGCCTTCACCCTCACCCACGGCGAACTCGAAGCGGGTGCGAGCGGCGCTGCGGCCGCGCTGATGGGCGTGACGGGGGTCGAGGGCAGCGTGGGTGTGGTGATGCTCGCGGACGCGGTACCGGAGCGGGTCGGCCCGCGGGTCGTCGACGCGGCCCGTGAGGTGGCGGACGCGCTGCGGTAGTGACCGGGTCCGTCCGGTGGCTGTGCTGTCCTCAAGCGCCGGACGGGGCCTCGAGCATCTGACGGGCCGGTCCGGCCGGTCGGGTGTCCTGGGGCGCCGGCCGGGCCGGGGGTGGCCGCACCCGCCCTCCGCCCCCGGCGGCTAGATTGGGCGGGTGGTCACTCGTCTCTCGCGCCCCCGCACCCTCGCCCTCTGCGCCCTGCCCGTCGTCGCGCTGTTCGGCGTGGCCGCCTTCGCGCCGCTGCCGTTCACGCTGGCGCAGCCCGGTACGACCGCGAACGTGCTCGGGGACGTGCGCGGCACGCCCGTGATCAGCATCGAGGGCACGCCGACCCGGTCCACCAGCGGTCAGCTGCGGATGACGACGATCATCGCGACCGGGCCGAAGGCGGACGTCGGTCTGGGAGATGTGATCGACAGCTGGTTCCGGACGGACCGTGCGGTCCTGCCCCGCGACTCGGTCTACCCGACCGGCGGCTCCGAGAAGGAGATCGAGAAGCACAACCTCGAGGACATGGAGAAGTCGCAGAACGCCGCCGTCGACGCGGCCCTGACGTACCTCGGAAAGCCCCCCGGCTCGGTGGACGTCACCTTGCATCTCGCCAATGTGGGCGGGCCCAGCGCCGGCCTGTTCTTCGCGCTCGGCATTGTCGACAAGCTCGACGGCAACGGCTCCGGCGGCGATCTCACCGGGGGCCGCACCGTCGCCGGCACGGGCACGATCGAGGCGAACGGCAATGTCGGCGCCGTCGGCGGGGTCTCGCTGAAGACCCAGGCGGCCAAGCGCGACGGGGCGACCGTCTTCCTCGTCCCGAGGGCCGAGTGCAAGGAGGCGGGCGCCGAGCTCCCGAAGGGGCTCAAGCTGATCCCCGTCACGACGCTGAAGAGCGCGGTGTCCTCGCTGCAGGCGCTGGAGCAGGGCCACAAGGTCCCGAGCTGCTGACGGCCGGGCCGTGATCCGGCCCGGCGCGACTCGGTCAGTGCCGCCCCGACCTGACCTGACCTGACCCGACCTGACCCGACCCGGTCGGTGCGTGCGGGCCGCCCGCCTACTCGCGTGAGACGTCTGCCTTCACCGCGGCGGCCGCGTCACCGCCCCGCACTCCCTCGGACGGCCTGTCGTCCATCGTGCGCCACACGGGGAAGACCATCGGGCTCACCGTCGCCAGCAGGTACACCCCGCCCAGCGCCAGCAGCGCCCCGTCCACACCCACGCTCTCGACCAGCAGCCCCGCCACCAGCCCGCCCACCGGCAGTGCCAGCTCGCAGCCCGCGGTGATCGCCCCGGAGACCCGGCTGCGGAGCCGTTGCGGTACGCGTTCGTACATCACCGTGGTCAGGATCGGGTTCAGTACCCCGCCCGCGAGACCGCCGAGCAGCATCGTCACGGCGAGCGGCAGCGTCGTGTCCGTCAGCGCGGCCACCACGAACCTCGGCCCGCCGCAGAGCACCACACACACCGTGAACACCGCCCGCCGTGAGAACCGGTGCCCCACCGCCCCGTACACCAGCGCGCCGGTCAGGCCGCCCGCCCCGAACAGTGCGGTGAGCAGCCCCAGTTGGGTCGCGCCGCCCAGTTCACGCTCGGCGTGCACCGGCAGCAGTACGGCGTTCCAGCCCTGGTCGGTGCCGTTCATGAACAGCACCATCACCACGACGGCCAGCAGCAGCCGGTTGCCGAACAAGTAGGTATAGCCCTCGCGCAGTTCGGCGCGGTACGTACGCAGCGAGACCAGCGCGGTTGACTTGCGTGGCTCGGCCGACCGTACCCCTCGTACGCCTGCCGCGATCAGCAGTGCGGACGCGCCGAACGTCGCGGCGTCCAGCAGCAGTACGGTCTCCGCGCCCACGAACGCGATCAGCACCCCGGCCAGCGCCGCCCCGGTCATCCTGGCGCCGCGCGAGGTGGCGTCGAAGAGGCTGGCGGCGCGGGTGATCGTGGTCCCGGCGTGTTCGGCGAGATCCGGCAGGAGGACGTAGCGCGCGGTGTTTCCGGGTGTGTGGACGAGTCCGTTGAGCGCCATCAGCGCGCAGAGCATCCAGAACTCGAGCGCCCCCGCGTAGTGCAGGAGCGGGACGGCGGCGATGGCGAGACCGCACACCGTGTCTGAGGCGACGGAGACCCGCCGCCGTCCTGCCCGGTCGATGACGGGCCCGCCGATCACCGCGGAGACGACGATCGGCAGCGTGGCGCAGAAGGCGACGAGGCCGGCCCGGCCGGCGCTGCCGGTGGTCTGCAGGACGAACCACGGGACCCCGATCAGGGTGAGCGAAGTACCCGCAGTAGATATGGAGTTGGCTGCGAGAAGAGCGGCGAGCGGCTTGCGGTTCCCCCCGTCCATGGCTAAGCCGTGCGAGGGGTGCTGGGGGCGGGCAGGCCATGGCGGTTCGGTAGGACGTGCAGGCCCAACTCGACCAGGGCCCATCCCAGGCGCATGCGGAGGCTCTGCCGCGGTGACTGGCGGGGCCGGCGGGACAGGCGGAACTCGGAGGCCTGCTGCTGCAGTTCGGCGGAGCGGAGGTGGTGCAGCGGCAGGTGCGTGTCGGGGTGCATGGCGAAGTCCTCTCGGGCGGTGAGGTCAGGCGGTGCGGCCGGGTGGTGGGGTCGGGCGGCGCGGCTGGGCCGTGCGGTCAGTCGGTGGGGCGCGGGAAGACGTGCAGATGGGTGCGGACGACGGCCGAGCCCTCGGTGTCCTCGGCGACCCGGCCCCGGTAGCTTTCGACCAGGTCGTGGATCTTCTCGGCGAGCTCCAGCGAGAGCTCCGGGGTGAGCCGCACCTTGAAGTCGCTCACGTCCCACGAGTGCTGCCACTCCTCGGACCACTCGTGCATGGTGCCGAGCCAGGTGTTCAGCTCCTGCGTGTGCGAGCCGGCGATCTCGTGCAGGACGACTCCCATGGCGCCGCGCACTTCGGGGTTCGGGTCGCGCAGGAACTCCGCCGTCCGGTCGAACGCCGTACCCATGTGCACGGCCCGCCACCACCGCTCGCGGCCCTTGCCGAGCGTCGGGTCGTCCTCGACGAAGCCGTACGTGGCCAGTTGGCGCAGGTGGTAGCTGGTGGCGCCGCTGGACTCGCCGAGCCGGTCCGCCAGTCCCGACGCAGTGGCGGGGCCGAACTCCCGGAGGGTGTTGAGCAGGCGGAGCCGCAGGGGGTGGGCGAGGCCGCGCAGGGTTCGGGCGTCGACGCGGTGGATGTTCGGGTCGAGCGGCTTCTCGCCGTCGGCTTCGTTCGCTGCCATGCTTCGACGATAGACATGCAAAGGTCTCTTTGCAACGCTTCTTTGCAACGAATTCTTTGTAACTTCTCGGCGGGCGGGCGCCCCTAGCCGTTCTTGATGAAGCCTTCCTGGATCAGCCAGTCCTTCGCCACGATGTGCGGGTCCTGCCCGTCCACGTCCACCTTCGCGTTCAGCTCCTGCGCGACCTCCGTGGTCAGCCGTCGGCTGACCGGATCCAGCAGCCCCGCGATCTCCGGGTACTTGTCGAAGGTCGCGGTGTGGATGACGGGCGCCGCGTTGTAGTTGGGGAAGAAGTGCTTGTCGTCCGCGAGGACGTCGAGGTCCATCGCCTTGATCCGGCCGTCCGTGGTGAACACCTCGCCCAGCAGGCAGGAGTTGGACT
The DNA here is from genome assembly GCF_036108815.1 of Streptomyces sp. NBC_00353. NCBI lineage: Bacteria > Bacillati > Actinomycetota > Actinomycetes > Kitasatosporales > Streptomycetaceae > Streptomyces > Streptomyces sp. NBC_00353. The sequence continues at coordinate 6,307,701 of NZ_CP107985.1, forward strand.
TCGACACCTGCGTGTAGATGATCCCGGCGTCCATCTTCTTGATGTTGCCGGGCGGGATCGACATCCCGTACGCCTTCTCCATGCCCGGCAGCCCGTCGTCGCGCGAGGCGAATTCGTTCTCCACGCAGATCGTCACCGCCGACGGGTTCCTCTTCGCCAGCGCGGCGACGTCGGAGAGCGTCCTCAGGTGGTACTTCGCGTTGTTCTTCCTGCTGATGGCCAGGGCGTAGGTGTTGTTGAGGGTGGACTGCGGCAGCCAGGTCACCCCGTTCTTCCGGTCCTCGTCCCGGACCGCCTCCCACTGCTTCAGCGGGTCGGTGATCGGCTTCGCATGGCCGAGGTAGGTGATCCAGGCGGTGCCCGTGTATTCGTACATCGCATCGGCGTCGCCCTTGATGATGGCCTCGCGCGCGCTGATCGACCCGGGCAGGTTCGTCCGGTCCAGGACCTCGGCACCGGCGGCCTTGAAGACCAGGCCGATCATCTGGCCGAGGATGATGTTCTCGCTGAAGTTCTTCGAGGTGACGGTCAGCGAGGCGCCGTCCAGCGGCCGGCCCTGGCCGACGGAGCCCGGCACGACGTCGTCGGCCATCGGCGAACCGCTCTTGAGCCCGCAGCCGGCGAGCACGGGGGTGAGCACCAGCACACCGACGAGACCGGCCCGGATCGTGCGTGACGCCCCCGCCGTACGCATCACCCCACCTCCAGTCCGCGTGGCGTCAGCGCCACCTCGACCAGGGAGGCCATCCAGTCCACCAGCAGCGCCAGCACCACCGTCAGCACGGAACCGAGCACCAGCACCGGCATCCGCTGCGTCTGGATGCCCGAGGTGATCAGGTCCCCGAGCCCGCCACCGCCGCCGAACGTCGCCAGGGTCGCCGTGCCGACGTTGAGCACCAGCGCCGTCCGTACGCCCGCCAGGATCAGCGGGACGGCGAGCGGCAGTTCGACCTTCGCGAGCGTTCCCATCGCCGACATGCCGATGCCGCGCGAGGCCTCGACCAGGTTCGGTTCGATCGCCTTCAGGCCGGCCACCGTATTGGAGAGCACCGGCAGCACCGCGTAGATCACCATGCCGATGATCGCCGTCCGCGGGCCGATGCCCAGCCAGATCACCAGCAGCGCCAGCAGCCCGATCGCCGGGGTGGCCTGCCCGACGTTGGCGACCACCGTGACCAACGGGGCACCCTTGCGGAACCTGCGCCGGGTGAGCGCGATCCCGAGCGGGATGGCGATGATCAGCACCCAGAAAGTGGAGATCGCGGTCAGTTTGACGTGCTGCCACCAGCGCAGTTGCACATTGCCGCCGGAGAGCGAGTTCCTTGCGATCGAGTCGAGAGGGACGTTGGTGATCCACAGGTACGTGGCGACGAGGACGATCGCCAGGGCGGCCGGTACCAGCACCAGCTTGCGCCAGGTGATCCGGCGCGGCGGTCCTGCGGGCGGCGGTGCGGGCTCCTCCTCCTCGTCGTGGAAGGCTCGGCCCCTGACCTCGAGCTCGCCGGGCGGCCGGGCGGGCATCGACTGCTCACCGGTCTTGGGAGGCACCGGAACGATGGGGGGAATCGAACCGTTGGGGGGAATCGGCTGGTCGGGCGGGACCGGCTGGTTGGGATTCATTCGCCTGCACCGCCCTCCTGGTCCCGCTCGGCCTGATGGGCGCGCAGCTCCTCCAGGTCGTGCTGGTGCTCCATGGCGGTGAGCCGGTCGGCCTCCAGGAGTTCATGGACGGAGTTCATCAGGGTCTGCATGTCGACGACGCCGATGAACTCGCCGCGCCGCCCGGTCACCGCGACCCGCCCGCCGCTGTCGATGAGCACGGCCTCCAGCGCGTCGTGCAGCGTGCCGTCCCGCGTCACCGTGTCGTGGACCAGCTGCCCGGCACGCGCCAGCGAGCCACGGGCCCGCATCAGGTCACCGCGCCGCAGCCACTTGTACGGACGGTTCCTGCGGTCCAGCATCAGCAGCTCGTTGTGCGGGCCGGAGCGCAGCTTGTTGAAGATCTCCTGGAGCGGGTCGTCGACCGTCACCGTCGGGAAGTCGGCGATCTCCACTTCCCGTACGCGGGTGAGGTTGAGCCGCTTCAGGGCCGCGCCCGCGCCGACGAACCCGGACACGAAATCGTCCGTCGGGTTGGTGAGGATCGCCTCCGGGGTGTCGAACTGCGCGATGTGCGAACGCTCCCGCAACACGGCGATCCGGTCGCCCAGCTTGATCGCCTCGTCGAAGTCGTGGGTGACGAAGACGATTGTCTTGTGCAGCTCGTGCTGGAGCCGGATCAGCTCGTCCTGGAGATGGTCGCGGGTGATCGGGTCGACGGCGCCGAACGGCTCGTCCATCAGCAGCACCGGCGGATCAGCGGCCAGCGCCCGCGCCACGCCCACCCGCTGCTGCTGACCGCCGGACAGCTGGCGCGGGTAGCGCCCGTGGAACTCCCGCGGGTCCAGCCCGACCAGGTCGAGCATCTCCTCGACGCGGTCCTTCACCTTCGACTTCGACCAGCCGACCATCTTCGGTACGAGGGCGATGTTCTCCGCGACCGTCATGTGCGGGAAGAGCCCGGACGACTGGATCGCGTACCCGACCTTGCGGCGCAGCTTCACCGGGTCGATGTCGGTGACGTCCTCGTCGTTGATCCTGATCCGGCCGGACGTCGGCTCGATCAGCCGGTTGATCATCTTCAGGGTGGTGGACTTCCCGCAGCCGGACGGACCGACGAAGATCACCGTCTCGCCGGCCTTGATGTCCATGGAGACGCTGTCCACGGCCGGGTTCGGGTTGCCGGGATAGCGCTTGGTCAGTTCCTCCAGCTGGATGGTTGCCCCGGAGGTGGCGGCGGGCTTGTCGGCGGCCCCGGCGACGGTCTCAGGCACGGATCCCCCTGGGGATGGTGAGCCTCCCGAGCAGGACGTACGCGGCGTCGAAGAGCAGGGCGAGGATGACGATGCCGAGCGTGCCGGCGAGGACCTGATTGATCGCGTTGGCGCTGCCCAGCGAGGCGATGCCACGGAAGATCTCGTTGCCGAGGCCGGGGCCGGAGGCGTACGCGGCGATGGCGGCGATCCCCATCAGCATCTGCGTCGACACCCGGATGCCGGTGAGGATCGGCGGCCAGGCGAGCGGCAGCTCCACCCTGCAGAGCCGGGCGATCCGCGACATCCCGATGCCTTTGGCCGCGTCGACGAGCGCGGGATCGACGCCGCGCAGTCCGACGATGGAGTTACGGACGACGGGCAGCAGCCCGTACAGCGTCAGCGTGATCACGGTGGGCGGGACCCCCAGCCCGACGAGCGGGATCAGCAGACCGATCGCGGCGAGGGACGGGATGGTGAGGATCGCCGCCGTCGAGGTGATGGCCAGTGAGCCGCCCCAGTTGCTGCGATAGGTGACGATCCCGATCAGGATGCCGAGCACGGTGGCGATGACCATGCACTGGAACACGGCGCTGACATGCTGGTACGCGTCGGTGAGCAGCTGCTGGTGCCGATTGACCAGGTACTCCCAGAAGCTCACGCGCCACTCCTTGACTCAGTCGCTGTCCTCCGCGGCCTGCTGGACGAGCGGGATGATGCGCAGAGGCACCGGGTTCTCCATGACGATCGCCGTGGAGGCCCGGACAATGCCATCAAAACCGACAACACGGTCGATCACCCGCTGGAGGTCGGCGTTGGAGCGGGCAACGAGCCGGCAGAGCATGTCGCCGTGCCCGGTTGTGGTGTGCAGCTCCAGAACTTCGGGAACGCCGTCCAAATGGGCCCGTACATCGGCGCCTTGACCCTGCTTGATCTCCAGCGTGGCGAAGGCGGTGACGGGGTAGCCGAGCGCTGCCGGATCGACGTCCGGGCCGAATCCGCGGATGACGCCATTCGACTGAAGCCGGTCGAGCCGCGCCTGCACGGTCCCGCGGGCCACCCCGAGCCGGCGGGACGCTTCCAGTACGCCTATCCGCGGTTCGCGGGCGAGCAGCACGATGAGCCGCCCGTCCAGATGATCGATCGCCACGTGCGACTCCCTATGGTCACCCTGTACAGATAGTCCGCCCATCCAAGCAAACGGCTGTACAGACTGCCCAGTGGATACGTGAACTATTGCGCACCTTGCGATGCGGGGGAGAGTCTTCGAGCATGACTGAGACGCTGCACAACACCCCCGTTACCGCCAGGCAGGCCGATCCCTTCCCGGTCAAGGGAATGGACGCCGTCGTCTTCGCCGTGGGCAATGCCAAGCAGGCCGCGCACTACTACTCGACCGCCTTCGGCATGAAGCTCGTCGCCTACTCCGGACCGGAGAACGGCAGCCGCGAGACCGCCAGTTATGTGCTGACCAACGGTTCGGCACGCTTTGTATTCACCTCCGTCATCAAGGCATCCACCGACCACGGCCGCTTCCTCGCCGGCCATGTCGCCGAGCACGGCGACGGCGTGGTCGACCTGGCCATCGAGGTGCCGGACGCGCGGGCGGCCTACGCGTACGCCGTCGAACACGGTGCGCTGGGTCTCGCCGAGCCGCACGAGATCAAGGACGAGTACGGCACGGTCGTGCTGGCCGCGATCGCCACGTACGGCCAGACCCGTCACACCCTCGTCGACCGCAGCGGCTACGACGGCCCGTACCTCCCCGGCTTCGCAGCAGCCGCGCCGATCGTCGAACCGCCCGCCAAGCGCACCTTCCAGGCCGTCGACCACTGCGTCGGCAATGTGGAGCTGGGCCGGATGAACGAGTGGGTCGGCTTCTACAACAAGGTCATGGGCTTCACCAACATGAAGGAGTTCGTGGGCGACGACATCGCCACCGAGTACTCCGCCCTCATGTCGAAGGTCGTCGCCGACGGCACCCTGAAGGTGAAGTTCCCGATCAACGAACCGGCGATCGCGAAGAAGAAGTCGCAGATCGACGAGTACCTGGAGTTCTACGGCGGCGCGGGCGTCCAGCACATCGCCCTCGCCACGAACGACATCGTCGCGTCGGTACGTGCGATGCGCGCGGCCGGCGTCCAGTTCCTGGACACCCCCGACTCGTACTACGACACCCTCGGCGAGTGGGCCGGCGAGACCCGTGTCCCGGTGGAGACGCTCCGCGAGCTGAAGATCCTCGTCGACCGCGACGAGGACGGCTACCTGCTGCAGATCTTCACGAAGCCGGTCCAGGACCGCCCGACGGTCTTCTTCGAGATGATCGAACGCCACGGCTCGATGGGCTTCGGCAAGGGCAACTTCAAGGCCCTGTTCGAGGCGATCGAGCGCGAGCAGGAGAAGCGCGGCAACCTCTGAGCCGGAGGCTCGGATGTGAAGGGCGGGGCCTCCGGCGAACGCGGAGGCCCCGCCCTTCGTGCTGCTCCGTGCCGGAAGGCGTGCGCCCGGCACGGGCTCCGCAGGCCGATCGGGCGCGGCGCCGGGCACCGGCCCTGTCAGTGGACGCCCGGCGCAGGCGACGCCGCCCCGGCCGGAGCGTGCGTGTTGCGGCCCGGGCCGGCGGCCATGCGATCCGGTCCCGGGGTGGGCTGCATGTCTCGCGGGCCGGTCGCCGACGGCCGGCTCAGGGCGTCCAGGGCCTTCCGGGCCGCCGGGGCCGCCAGCGGTGAGAACTGCGCGTTGGTCCGCAGCGCCTCCTCCAGGTGGCGGCGGGCCGGGCCGTACTCCCTCAGATCCCGCTCGATCACACCCAGGTGATACGCGTAGAGCGCCGTCCCTCCGCCCGTGTCCGCCGCCTTCTGCGCGTACTGCAGCGCACTCGCCGAGTCGCCCGAGCGGTGCAGCGCCCAGCCCAGCGCGTCGGCGACCGCCGCGCTGTGATGCCGACGCTGCCACTCCGTCTTCAGGAGTTTCATCGCCGCGGCCGCGTTCCCGTGGTCGGCCTCGAAGCGGCCCAGCAGGAGTGCGTCGTCGACTCCGTAGCCGTCGGCTCGGGCCAGGCTCTCGCGGAGCCGGGTGTACTGGCTGAGGGACTCGTTGTCCAGGCCCAGCGACTCGTGCAACTCGCCCAGTTCCAGCATGTATTCGGGGCGGGGGAGCCGGGACAACGCCGCCCGGTAGTCGCGCTGCGCCTCGTCCGTGCGGCCCAGGGCCGCCAGCGCCCGTGCCCGGCCGGCGAGCGACGGATGGTGGGCCGGATCGGTCCGCAGGGCCGCGCTGTACTGCGCCACCGCCTTCTCGGACTCGCCCCGCTCCCAGGCCAGTTCGCCCAGCCGGTGCAGGCAGTTCGCCTTCTCGGCGGGTGCCGTGGCCCGGTCCGCCGCGTTCTGCGCGGTGGCGAGCGCGTCCTCGCGACGGCCCTGGTTCCGGTACATCTGTGCCGTCCGCGAGAGCGCCGGGACGCCGGAGCGCAGCGCCGTGAACTTCTCCGCCGCCTTGCCCGCCGCCGTGTACTCACCGAGCCCGTCGTACGCGTCGATCAGTACCGGGTACACCGTCCAGTCCTTCGGCTGCCGAGTCCGTACCGTCTCGCCCCACTTCTTCGCCGTGACGAAGTCGTGCCGCGCGTTGGCCAGCGCCGCCAGCCCCACCAGGGCCGCCGTGTTCCCGCGGTCACCCGGCTGTGCGTCCAGGGAGCGCTTCAGCGCCTGCTCGGCCCGCCCGTAGTACGCCGCGTCCGCCGAACGCTGCCCCCACTCCACGTAAGCCGTTCCGAGCACCGCCCACGACCGCGCGTCGGACGGATGCGTGCCGACCCAGCTCTGCCGGTCCCCGATCATCGCCTTCAGATCGGAGAGGGAGGCGGGAGAGCCCGAGTTCGTCGCCGCCAGGGCGCGCGAGACCCCTCCCGGCACGGACGGTGGCGCGGCCTTCTTGCCGTCGTCCGGTACGGCCACGACCGCACCCGTCACCAGCACGGCAGCCGCCACCATGCCGAACGCCGCCCTGCGCAGCGTCGTGTGCAACGAGGCGGGCGGCGGGTCCGCCGACGACTCCGGGTCCAGGCCGAAGGACGGTTCGCGATCGGGCGTCGGCGGCGTCTCCGGCGGGACGTCGTCGCACGGCTCGGAGGGCGACGAGACAGGGGGCGGGCGATCCAGATGGTCCGGATCCGAGTGGTCCGAGTGCGGGGGCTCCGGAGGCTGCTGCGGCGTGACATCCATGCCGATCACTCTGCGTCAGTACGAAGAGCACACCGCACCTTGGGAACGCTGCCGCAGACGGGTTCACACCATTGGCCGTGGGTGTCACGCTTGGATCATGGACGATCTTCTCGAACGACTGAGCGCGGGCCTTCCTGCCGAGGCCCTGATCACCGATCCGGACATCACCGCCTCGTACGCCCACGACATGGCGAGCTTCTGCGACGCGGGCGCACCGGCCGTGGTGGTGCTGCCGCGCACCGTCGAACAGGTCCAGCACGTCATGCGGACCGCAACCGCACTGCGTGTCCCGGTCGTCCCGCAGGGGGCCCGTACCGGCCTGTCGGGCGCGGCCAACGCGTCCGACGGCTGCATCGTGCTTTCCCTGGTGAAGATGGACCGGATCCTGGAGATCAACCCTGTCGACCGGATCGCCGTCGTGGAGCCCGGTGTCATCAATGCCGCGCTCTCCCGCGCGGTGAACGAACACGGGCTGTACTACCCGCCGGACCCGTCCAGTTGGGAGATGTGCACCATCGGCGGCAACATCGGCACCGCGTCCGGCGGGCTGTGCTGTGTGAAGTACGGGGTCACCGCCGAGTACGTGATCGGCCTGGAGATCGTCCTCGCCGACGGGCGGCTTCTGACCACCGGGCGCCGGACGGCCAAGGGTGTCGCCGGATACGACCTCACCCGGCTCTTCGTCGGCTCGGAAGGCAGTCTCGGCATCGTCGTCGGCGCCGTACTCGCGCTGAAGCCGCAGCCGCCGCAGCAACTCGTCCTCGCTGCCGAGTTCCCGTCCGCGGCGGCCGCCTGCGACGCGGTCTGCCGGATCATGGAGCGCGGTCACACTCCCTCACTCCTCGAACTGATGGACCGTACGACGGTGCGCGCCGTCAACAAGATGGCCCACATGGGGCTCCCCGACTCCACCGAGGCGCTCCTGCTCGCCGCCTTCGACACCCCGGACCCCGCGGCCGACCTGACCGCCGTAGCGGAACTGTGCACCGCCGCGGGCGCCACCGAGGTGGCCCCCGCGGCCGACGCCGCCGAGTCCGAACTTCTCCTCCAGGCCCGCCGGATGTCGCTGACCGCCCTGGAGACCGTCAAGTCCGCCACCATGATCGACGACGTGTGCGTACCGCGCTCCAAGCTCGGCGCCATGATCGAGGGGACGGCGGCCATCGCGGAGAAGTACGACCTCACCATCGGCGTCTGTGCCCACGCGGGCGACGGCAACACCCACCCCGTCGTCTGCTTCGACCACACCGATGCCGACGAGTCCCGGCGGGCCCGCGAGTCCTTCGACGAGATCATGGCGCTCGGCCTGGAACTCGGCGGCACCATCACCGGCGAGCACGGCGTCGGCGTCCTGAAGAAGGAATGGCTGGCCCGCGAACTCGGCGAGGTGAGCGTCGAGATGCACCGGGGGATCAAGGCGGCGTTCGACCCGCTGGGGCTGCTCAATCCCGGCAAGGTCTTCTGATCTCCTCGACAAGCCTTCCGGCCTCCCCGCGAGGCTGCGCATCAGGCCTCGCCGTCCGCCGACTCGTCCGAGGGCCACGGGCCGCTCAGCCACAGGTCGTCGGCGGGCAGCGGTGCGAGCAGTTCGGCGAGTCCGGCGTCGATACCCAGCCGCTCGGTCTCGGTGCCGGGCGGCACCAGGCGCAGCGTCCGCTCCACCCAGGCGGCCACGGCTGCGGACGGCGCCTCGAGCAGCGCGTCGCCGTCGGGCGAGGTCAGCGCCACACGGATGACGCCGCGCCGCTGGACCTTGGTCGGCCAGATCCGTACGTCGCCGTGCCCGCACGGCCGGAACACACCCTCGACCAGCAGATCGCGGGCGAACGTCCAGTGCACGGGGAAGTCGGAGCCGACGTGAAAGGTGATGTGCACGGCATACGGGTCCTCCGCGCGGTAGGTCAGGCGGGCAGGTACGGGGATGCTGCGCTCCGGCGACAGGACCAGCTTGAGCTGAAGCTCGCGTTCCACAACGGTGTGCATGAGGTGCGTCCTTTCGGTGCCAGTGAACCGGTCCCCTGACCGGCCCGCACATGGAGAGAGCGCCCTCCCCGCCTCCTATTACGCGACTTCGGGAAAAAACTTCACGGCGACCGGAAAGTGCGCCAAACACCGGGACTGGCACGGGGGTACGCGGCTGTCTGGTAGATGTGGTCCGTCGACTTGAAGCTTCGAAGAGATACGGGACCACGGTGATGAGCGCCCCAACCCCGGCACCCGGTGACGACAGGCCCCGCGAGGGGTATTACCCCGACCCGTCCATTCCCGGATATGTCCGGTACTGGAACGGCGCTTCGTGGGTGCCCGGTACCAGCCGTCCTGCGCCTCTGCAGGGTGAGTCGGTGCCCGAGACGCCTGCTGGAACGGCCCCCGAACCGCAGCGGCCGTCGGTACCGGGCCCGGCACCCGGGCACTCCGGTCCGGCGCACACGCCGGTGGACGAAACCGGTCCGGTCTTCCTGGACGAGGAGCCGTACGGTCCCGACCGCCCCGAACCAGCATCCGCCTGGCAGGCCGACGCCTCACGGCAGACCGGCTTCGGCGGCGAGCGCGACCGGCGGGTGTCCTGGGGCGGCACCGGGCAGCCCGGCGAGACCGGCGGGCCGGGGGAGCAGGGCGCAGCAGCGGCTCAGGATCCGCGTACGCCGGCGGGGCGCACCCCTGCCGACCGCGCCCCGGGCGGCAACGCCCCCACGGACCGGGTTCCCACGGACCCGCGGGGGCCCGGCTCGCAGGACCCCACGGGCGGCGCGCTGCCGGGCATGCGGGACGGCAACAGCCATGTCCCCGAGAGCACCGTCGCGATCCGGGTCAACCGTTCGGGCCGCAGCGGTGGCGCCGGCGGGACCGGTGCCGGGGCCGGCGAGGCCGGGCGTCCGGCTGCCGAGGGCCGGGCCGGCCGGCCGCCCCGGCCCCATGAGGCGGAGCAGCCGGGCGGGGGGACGATGTCGATCCGCGCGGTCGCCCCCGGCACCACCCCGCAGGCCGCTGCGCCCGCACCCGCCCCGGCGCCCGGGCCCACACCCGCATCTGCCCCGGCTCCCGCTTCCGCGGACCTCAACAATCCGCTCACTCCGGGACCCGGCGGCGGCGCCGCCTCCTGGGCGCAGCAGGTCCATCAGCTCGCCGCCCCCCAGCAACAGCAGCAGCAACTTCCGCCCCAGCAGCAACAGCGTCAGCCGCAGTTCCGCGGCCCGCAGCCGGCTCAGCCGGACCAGCCCGTCGTGCCTTGGAAGCCCCCGGTCAACGACCACTTCCAGCAGCTCGCCCAGGCCCAGGCGGCGGCCCGCCCCGCCGGGCTCGGCAAGCGGTTCGCCGCCCGGCTCGTCGACACGGTCGTGCTGGGCGCGCTCGTCGGCGCGGTCGCGTTCCCCCTTGTCACGCGGGCGATGGACCACATCGAGGAGAAGATCGACGCGGCGAAGCTGTCCGGGGAGACGGTCACCGTCTGGCTGGTGGACTCCACCACGTCCGTCCTGTTCGGCGGGGCGCTCGCGGCGTTCCTGGTGCTCGGTGTGCTGTTGGAGGCGCTGCCGACCGCGAAGTGGGGCCGCACGCTCGGCAAGAAGCTCTGCGGGCTCGAGGTGCGGGACATCGAGTCCCACAGCGCGCCCGGCTTCGGGGCCGCGCTGCGCCGGTGGCTGGTCTACGGTGTGCTCGGCATCCTGGTGATCGGTGTGGTCAACGTGGTGTGGTGTCTGTTCGACCGCCCGTGGCGGCAGTGCTGGCACGACAAGGCCGCCCGCACCTTCGTGGCCGGCTGATCCCGCGTACTGACGGCTTGTCGGGTGACGGGCCGTCGCGCGGTGCCGGGTTCCCCCGAACGCACCTGAGCCGTTGCGGGGGCCCCCGGGCCGGGATGCACTGCCCCCATGAGCAACGATCAGCCGACGCCCGGCCAGCCACCCGAGGACGACCCGTTCCTCAAGAAGCCGCAGGAGCCCCCGACGCCGCCGTCGGGGTCCGCGGCCGGGTCGGAGCCGGGGCCCGGGGCCGGGGCGGGGTCCGAGTCCGGGCCGGGCTCGGGGCCGGGGTCGGGCTCGCCCTACGACCGTGCTCAGCCGCCGCCCCCTCCGCCACCCCCGTACGATCCCAATGCCTACGGCGGCGGCCCGTACGGCGGCACCGACCCGCTCGCGGGCATGCCGCCGCTCGGCGAGCCCGGCAAGCGGATTCTGGCCCGGCTGATCGACTTCCTGATCATCTCGATCCCGCTGTACCTGATCTCGCTGCCGTTCGGCGGCGCGGTCGACGTGTCGGACAACAACGGCAACGGCGAAAGCGCCGGCGATGTGTTCTCCCAGACCTACAGCGGGCATCAGCTGCTCTGGTCGCTGATCGCCCTGGTGGTCTACGTCGCGTACGACACGTACTTCACGCACAAGGACGGCCGCACGATCGGCAAGCGGCTGCTCAAGCTGCGGGTCGCGATGCTCAACGACGGCCGGGTGCCGGACACCAGTGCCTCGTTCCTGCGGGCCGTGGTGCTGTGGCTGCCGGCGCTGCTGTGCTGCCCGTGCCTGTGGTGGCTGATCAATATCGTGCTGATGTTCACGGACAAGCCGTACCGGCAGGGACTGCACGACAAGGCGGCCAAGACCGTGGTGGTCTCGACCGCGTAGCCAGGAGCCCGATCAGCGGCGCAGGGAGTGCTCGCCCACGCGCTCGGGCGCGTGGACGGCCGGGATCCTGGCCCGGTGGACATCGTCGATGACGGCATCTCCCGTAGACGTGGCGGTGGGGACGGCAGGGTTCGTACGAACCCCGGTTGCCGTCTTCGCCGCCTTCCGCGTTTTCGTCCGCAGCGGCAGGGGTACGGTGACGGCCACCAGCAGGCCGAGCGCCATCGCCGCCGTTCCGATGACGGCGATGCCGACGCCCGAACTCGTACGCGACAGCAGCAGCATGGCGAGTGTCGAGAAGACGACGGTGACCGATCCGTAGGAGAGCTGTGCAGCAGTGGGACGCGGCATGGCGGTATCCGTCCTCGGGGCTTCGGATGGGCAGTCTCTCAACGCGGTCGCACTGTCACGCGACTCTACGACGGTGGATGCCCGGGAGGAACCGTTAGTAAGCGTGACCTAACCCACGGTGCCGGTGCACGGGGGGCGCACTGAGTCATCCCGGGTTCCAGGAGGGCGCTTCGGCGCGCCGGTTACCTGCTGGATGAACGTCCGAATAACGGAAATGCCCTTCTACATAGTGCACTTGGCCTGTCCAAGTCAAGATCTGTCTTTTCTCTCGTAACTCCGGTCGAATGTCGTCACTTGTGACGCGTATCCGCGCGCGGCCCCGCCACACCCAAGGCTGCAGCCGCGGACGCCGGGGAGGGACAGCATCAAGTGACCACTAAGAGACGGGCGCTTCGCGCCACGGCGGTTGTCGTGGCCATGGCCGCCACCGCCGCTACGGCGTCAGCCTTCGCCACAGCCCAGGCGGACGAAAAGTCCCCAGGGGCAAGCAGCTCCATCGTCGACCGCCGTGATCCGGGGTCGGCCAAGGGCGGCGCGCACGACCTGGAAGGCCCTTACAGCGAGCAGCAGGACGCACAGCGTCAGGCCGCTCTGGAGCAGGTCATCGCGGGCGACAAGAAGGTGTCGACGCGCGACGGCTCCAAGGTCGTCAAGCTCGACGACAAGAAGTACGTCGAACTCGGCCGCGAGAAGACGGACAAGATCTTCACGGTCCTGGTGGAGTTCGGCGACAAGGTCGACGACACGACCATGATCGACCCGGACGGTGACGGGCCCAAGCCGCCCGTCAAGAAGTACGGCGGCACGCCCGGACCGCTGCACAACACGATAGCCAAGCCGGACCCGGCGAAGGACAACAGCACCGCCTGGCAGGCCGATTACAACCAGGCCCACTTCCAGGACCTCTACTTCGGTGAGGGCGCCGGCAAGAACTCGCTGAAGACGTACTACGAGAAGACGTCCTCCGGGCGCTACTCGGTCGACGGCGAGGTCTCCGACTGGGTCAAGGTCCCGTACAACGAGGCCCGTTACGGCTCCAACTACTGCGGCTCGTCCAACTGCGCCAACTCCTGGGACATGATCCGGGACGGCGTGAACGCCTGGGCGGCCGACCAGAAGGCCAAGGGCCGTACGCCGGAGCAGATCAAGGCGGACCTGGCCAATTACGACCAGTGGGACCGCTACGACTTCGACAACGACGGCAACTTCAACGAGCCCGACGGCTACATCGATCACTTCCAGATCGTGCACGCCGGTGAGGACGAGTCCGCGGGCGGCGGCGTCGAGGGCGCGAACGCCATCTGGGCGCACCGCTGGTACGCGTACGGCACCAACGCCGGTGCGACCGGCCCGGCCGACAACAAGGCCGGCGGCACCCAGATCGGTGACACCGGCATCTGGGTCGGTGACTACACCGCGCAGCCCGAGAACGGCGGCCTGGGCGTCTTCGCCCACGAGTACGGCCACGACCTCGGTCTGCCGGACCTGTACGACACCACCAACACCGCCGAGAACTCGGTCGGTTTCTGGTCCCTGATGTCGGCCGGTTCCTGGCTCGGCACCGGCAAGAACGCCATCGGTGACATGCCCGGTGACATGACCGCCTGGGACAAGCTGCAGCTGGGCTGGCTGAACTACGCCTCGGCCAAGGCCGCGACGAGCTCGCTCCACAAGCTGGGTGTCTCGGAGTACAACACCAAGGACAAGCAGGCGCTCGTCGTCACGCTGCCCGACAAGGCCGTCACCACCGCTGTCACGAAGCCCGCCGAGGGCTCCAAGCAGTGGTGGAGCGACATGGGTGACAACCTCAACAACACCCTGTCCCGTTCGGTCGACCTGACCGGCAAGTCCAAGGCGTCCCTGGACCTCTCGGGCTGGTGGGACATCGAGAAGGACTACGACTACCTCTACACCGAGGTGTCGGAGAACGGTGGCACCAGCTGGACCGCGATCGACGGCACGGCCGACGGCAAGGCGATCCCGCGCGACGCCAGCGACAAGCCGGCCCTGACCGACGTCTCCGGCAAGTACCAGAAGCTCTCGTACTCGCTGGACGCCTACGCCGGCAAGAAGATCGACATCCGCTTCCGCTACACCACCGACGGCGGCGCGGGCGGTGTGGGCTTCGCGGCCGACACCATCGCGGTCAACGCCGACGGTGCCGTGCTCTTCTCGGACAACGCCGAGGGTGACGACAACGGCTGGACCGCCAAGGGCTTCTCCCGCGTCGGCGAGTCGTTCACCAAGGAGTACCCGCAGTACTACCTCGCAGAGAACCGCCAGTACGTCTCGTACGACCAGACCCTCAAGGTCGGCCCGTACAACTTCGGCTTCTCCACGACCCGTCCGGACTGGGTCGAGCACTACCCGTACCAGAACGGTCTGCTGATCTGGCTCTGGGACACCTCCCAGAAGGACAACAACGTCTCCGCCCACCCGGGCAAGGGTCTGATCCTGCCGATCGACGCGCACGCGAAGCCGCTGAAGTGGGCCGACGGCACCGTCATCCGCAACAAGATCCAGCCCTTCGACGCGCCGTTCAGCTGGTGGCCGACCGACGGCTTCACGCTGCACAAGGCCGACGTGGCGGTCAAGATCAAGCCGCAGCTCGGCGTCCCGGTCTTCGACGACCACAAGGGCACCTACTGGTACGAGGAGAACAAGACCGGAAGCGTGAAGGTCGCTGACACCAACACGCGGATCACGATCGTCAGCGAGCCGCTCAGCGGCTCGACGATCACGGTCAAGGTTGGCGCCTCGCACAAGTAATTCCGCATCACCGCAGGTCAGAGCATGATCGGCCGTCGCCCTCTAGCGGGCGGCGGCCGATCGTGTTTAGGTGCCTCTTATTCGGATTCTTATTGACACGACGTCTCACGGGGGAGTGCGGAGTATGGCCGGCGGAGGATTCAGCAAGTTGCCGAACGGCAGTGTGGTGGTCGCGATCACCCTGACCGGTCCGGCGGACGGAACGGGTCCGGGCAGCCCGGTCCGCGTCCTGGTCCACGCGGCCAACCGGGCCCGCGCACTGACCCGCCTGCGCAACCTGGGCCTGCGCGCGGTCTACCTCCGCGGCAACGCGGAACCCCCCACCCCCGACGAGGTCACCGCAGTGCTGCACCACCCGGACGGTCTCCTCTGGCGGGCAAGGCCCGAAAAAGCCCAGGAACTCTGGCACCCCATACGCACGCTGCTCACCCCATCGGTGCCGGCCCAGCAGACTTAGGGCCTCTCGTTCGGATCATGCGGGGCTCGCGGGATCCGGCACGCACGATCGAGGACGAAGCGGCCTCCGGGCGACCCCGGCAGGCCCCCGCCCTACACCACCGGCTTGCCGGAAAGCTCCACACCGGCACCCCGGAGCTCCTCCAGCGCCTGCCCCGTGGTCGCCGCGGCGACCCCCGCCGTCAGGTCCAGCAGGACATGCGTCGTGAACCCCTCCCGCACCGCATCCAGCGCCGTGGCCCGCACACAGTGGTCCGTGGCGATGCCGACCACGTCGACCTCCGTCACACCACGGTCCCGCAGCCACCGCGCCAGCCCCTCCCCGTTCTCGTCGAAGCCCTCGAAGCCGCTGTACGCCGCCGCGTGCGCCCCCTTGTCGAACACCGCGTCGATCGCGCCGGAGGCGACCGCCGGGGCGAAATTAGGGTGGAAGCCGACCCCCTCCGTACCGGCCACACAGTGCGCCGGCCAGGAGTGCTCGAAGTCCGGCTGCTCGGAGAAGTGGTCGCCCGGGTCGACATGGTGGTCCCGGGTGGCCACCACATGGCGGTAACCGGCCTGGGCCTCGCCGATCAGGTCGGTGATGGCGGCGGCGACATCGGCGCCCCCCGCCACCGCGAGGCTGCCGCCCTCGCAGAAGTCGTTCTGTACGTCCACGACGATCAACGCGCGATGCATGGCGGGTGTCCTTCGATGGGGCGGTCCGACGGGGGAGGTCCGACCGGGGGAAATACGAGCGGAACGGGAAATGTGAGCGGAACGGTGGGAGAAGGGACGGAATCGAGCCTAGAGACTGGGGCCGCCTTGCGGGAGGGGGCGTCCGCTGCTATCGCTGCCCGTCGCCTTCCCACCGTCGCACGTTCAGACGTACTCCGTCGGAATGACCGGCTCTCCGTTGGACAGCTGCATCGCCGAAATCGGCAGCCCCTGCCGCGCCGCGATGTGCCGCTGCCGGGCCGCGTCCAGCGGCTCGCGGGCGACCACCTCACCGCCCCTGACCAGCTCGGCCAGCAGCTGCCGGTCGGCCAGACCGTCCGGCACCGGACCCGTGCCGATCACCTCGGCCTCGGCCACCCCGTACCCGTCCAGCCGCCGCGCGGCCCACTTGCGACCGCCCATCGAGGACTTCGCCCCCAGCGACTTCTTCGCAACCGGCTGCAGCGGTTCCGCCGGATCGGCGGAAACCGCCCGGGCGACCAGCTTGTAGACCATCGAGCAGGTCGGCTGACCACTGCCGGTCACCAGCTGCGTGCCCACGCCGTACGCGTTCACCGGCGCCGCGGCCAGCGACGCGATCGCGTACTCGTCCAGGTCCGACGTCACCACGATCTTCGTCCCGGTGGCGCCCAGCTCGTCGAGCTGCTGGCGCACCCGGTGCGCGACCAGCAACAGGTCCCCGGAGTCGATCCGAACCGCCCCCAGCCCGGTCCCGGCGACCTCGACCGCCGTACGGACCGCCTCGGCGACGTCGTAGGTGTCGACCAGCAGCGTCGTGCCCCGGCCGAGCGAGTCGACCTGCGCCCGGAACGCGTCACGCTCGCTGTCGTGCAGCAGGGTGAACGCGTGCGCGCTCGTCCCGACCGTCGGGATGTTGTAGCGGAACCCCGCCGCCAGATCGGACGTCGTGTCGAAGCCGCCGATGTACGCGGCACGCGCCGACGCCACCGCCGACAGTTCATGGGTGCGTCGTGCACCCATCTCGATCAGCCCACGCCCGCCTGCGGCCACCGACATGCGGGACGCCGCCGCGGCGATCGACGAATCGTGGTTGAGGATCGACAGGATCACCGTCTCCAGCAGCACGCACTCGGCGAAGGACCCCTCGACCCGCAGGATCGGTGAGCCGGGGAAGTACACCTCGCCCTCCGGGTAGCCCCAGATGTCGCCGCTGAAGCGGAAGTCCGCCAGCCAGGCGAGGGTCGGCCCGTCGACGACGTTCCGCTCGCGCAGGAAGGTGAGCATCTCGTCGTCGAAGTGGAAGTTCTCCACCGCGTCGAGCAGCCGTCCGGTGCCTGCGACGACGCCGTAGCGCCGCCCCTCGGGCAGCCGGCGGGTGAATGCCTCGAACACCGAGTGCCGGTCGGCTGTGCCCGCCTTCAGTGCGGCCTGCACCATCGTGAGCTCGTACTGGTCGGTGAAGAGCGCTGTCGACGGCACACCGACCCGTCGCCCAAGGTCCGCAGAGTTCATGGCACGGATGCTACCCCTATTTCGTCAAAGTGACGAGATCTAGGGTCTGTTTGTGCGCTGCCCCCTCCTGGGTGGCAGCATGGGGTGGGTGAGCGTCGCCCCCGTAGAGATCGAGCGTCCAGAATCGGCCGAGGAGAACCTCGTCGTCCCCGAGCCCGATGTGCCCTGGGTGACGCTGGTCCACAACGACCCGGTCAACCTCATGAGCTACGTGACCTATGTCTTCCAGGCCTACTTCGGGTACTCCAAGGACAAGGCCCACAAGCTCATGCTCGACGTGCACCAGAAGGGCCGCGCGGTCGTTTCCAGCGGCAGCCGTGAAGAGATGGAACGCGACGTCCAGGCCATGCACGGCTACGGGCTCTGGGCCACCCTGACGCAGGACCGCAACTAGCACGCCCCCTTCCCCCGACCCGCCCCGTCCTCTGCCCCGCCCGACCCACCATCGGAGAAAACCCATGGCCGGCCACTTCGAGGCCACCCCCGGCGGCGGCGCGGCCGTCGCGCTCGACGAGGTGGAGATCGCGATCCTGCGCTCCCTCGCCGTCCAGCTGCTCGAGCTGATCGGCCCCGGTGACGAACCGGCCGAGGGCGCGGACCCGCTCGCCGCCCTGTTCGCCGAAGGACCCAGCGAACCGCCGACCGACCCGGCCCTGGCCCGCCTCTTCCCGGAGGCGTACGGCGACGACGACAGCGAACTGCGCGCCGCGTCGGCCGAGTTCCGCCGGTACACCGAGAACGACCTGCGCTCCCGCAAGCGCGACGACGCCCTCACCGTCGTACGCACCCTGGACGCGATCCCGGCAGGGGAGGACGGCGGGATCCTCACGCTCACCGCCGACGAATGCCGCAACTGGCTCGGCGCGCTCAACGACCTCAGGCTGACCATCGGTACCCGCCTGGACGTCTCCGACCAGGACGAAGGCGGCGAGGGATCGCTCTACCGGCTGCCCGACAGCGACCCGCGCAAGCCCATGGTCATGGCCTATCTCTGGCTGGGCGCGCTTCAGGAAACCCTCGTCGAGACCCTGATGCCGTAAGGGCTGTCCGGCCGTTCCCGGGGCCGGACCGAACGGCCTTTCCCGCGTGGATCCGAAGATCACCCATGCCGTTCCTGCCGAGTGTTCGCTCAACGAACGCTCAAATCCGAATAACGATCCCGTCACCTGAACGGCCTTTTTTGCGGCGGCTTGGAAACGCTTGTCCGCTTTTTCCTGAGGTATGCGCCACATAATGTCCGGCGGATCACCGGTTGGCCCGTGATAAATCTTCACGACCACCCGGGGACGCCACCCCTGTTCCCGGGGGCGCTACAGCCGGCGGATCGCCGGTCGCACTCCATCCATATCCGGGGGGATCAGGACCTGATCCGCAGCCTCAACGGCGCGGATCGGCGTGGAGAAAGGCGCATCACCATGACATCGGCGAAGGTCGACAAGGGACAAGACGGCCGTCCGGCCGCAGCAACAACGGACGCGGCCGCCTCGGGCGAGGGATACCAGCGCGCCCTCGGCGCCCGCCAGATCCAGATGATCGCAATCGGCGGGGCCATCGGCACCGGCCTCTTCCTCGGTGCGGGCAAGGCCATCGCCAAGGCGGGGCCCAGCCTCATCCTGGCCTATGCCGTCGCCGGCCTGGTGATCTTCTTCATCATGCGGGCGCTCGGTGAACTCCTCATGTACCGCCCGGTCTCGGGTTCCTTCTCGGAGTACGCCCGCGAATTCGTCGGGCCCTTCGCAGGCTTTGTCACCGGCTGGACCTACTGGCTCTTCTGGGTCGTCACCGGAATCACCGAAGTCACCGCGGCAGCCCAGTACATGACGTACTGGTTCGACATCGCCCAATGGGTCTCCGCACTGATCTTCACGATCATTCTGTACGGCGTGAACCTGATCTCCGTGAAACTCTTCGGTGAGCTGGAATTCTGGTTCTCGATGGTCAAGGTGACCGCCATCGTCGGCATGATCCTCATCTGCGCCGGAATTCTCACCCTGGGCTTCTCCGACGCCGGGGACACCGCGAGCGTGACGCACCTCTGGTCCGACGGCGGCTTCTTCCCGCACGGCATCAGCGGCACCCTCATGACCCTGCAGATCGTGATGTTCGCCTTCCTCGCCGTCGAGCTCGTCGGCGTCACCGCGGGCGAGTCCAAGGACCCGAAGACCGTCCTGCCCAAGGCCATCAACACCGTGCCGTGGCGCATCGCCGTCTTCTACGTCGGCGCGCTGATCATGATCCTGTCGGTCGTCCCGTGGACCGAGTTCGAGCCCGGCATCTCCCCGTTCGTCGCCGCCTTCCAGAAGATGGGCCTCGGCGTCGGCGCCGCGATCGTCAACTTCGTCGTCCTGACCGCGGCCCTCTCCTCCTGCAACTCCGGTATGTACTCAACCGGACGCATGCTGCGCGACCTCGCGCTCAACGGACAGGGCCCGAAGTTCTTCACCAAGCTGACCAAGAGCGGCACCCCGCTCGTCGGCACCACGTTCTCCGCCGCGCTCATGCTCGTCGGCGTGTGGATCAACTACCAGTGGCCCGGCGACGCCTTCACCTACGTCGTCTCCTTCGCCACCATCTCCGGCATGTGGGCCTGGATCATGATCCTCGTCTGCCAGATCCGCTACCGCTTCCTGGCCGACCGCGGTGCGCTCCCGCAGTCCACCTTCCGGGCCCCCGGCGCCCCGTACACCAGCATCTTCGCGCTCGCCTTCATCGGCATGGTCATCGTCATGATGGCCGTCGACAAGGACGCCAGGATCTCGTTGTACTGCGCCCCGCTCTGGGCCCTGATCCTCGGCGTCTCGTACCTGGTGCTCAAGGCCCGTAACCCCGAGAACAAGGCCTTCGCCAAGAGCTGATCCAGCGCCTTCGGCACCTTCTGTCCAGCATGCGGGCCCTCGCGTACCACTCCTCGGAGTCGCGGGGGCCCTCTGCTTATCCTGGCGCCATGCTGACCCTCACCCAGGCGCTGTACGACCAGATCGTCGCGCACTCCCGCGCGGACCACCCCGACGAGGCGTGCGGCGTGGTCGCGGGCCCGGCCGGAACAGGCCGCGCCGAACGCTTCATCCCGATGCTCAATGCCGCCCGCTCGCCCACGTTCTACGAGTTCGACTCCGCGGACCTGCTGAAGCTGTACCGCGAGATGGACGACCGCGACGAGGAGCCGGTGATCGTCTACCACTCGCACACCGCGACCGAGGCCTACCCCTCGCGCACCGACATCACCTACGCCAATGAGCCCGGCGCCCACTACGTGCTCGTCTCCACCGCCGACACGGACGACGCGGGCCCCTTCCAGTTCCGCTCGTACCGCATCGTCGACGGCGTGATCACCGAGGAGGACGTCAAGGTCGTCGAGGCGTACGAACCCGCCTGACCGGCCGCGGGCCGGGGGCGGCGCCCCGCCCCGGGCCCTTCCCCTGCCGACAGCAGTCCACCAGGCGAACGCTCATCATCCAGCAGGTGAGATCACATGCCGGAATCCGGACCGGGAATCGATACGATGAGCCCATGGTTCCCCATGACGTGAGCGAGAAGACGCCGGGCACGCTGCTCGTCGCGCGCCTGCACGTCGACCTGTGCAGGCTCTCCAGCGCGATCTGTACGAGCCGCCTCCCCGTCGCAGGCAAGGCCTGAGCCGGGTCCCGGCCCGAAGCGCCGACCATCGCACTTTCCCTGCGCGGGGGGCAGAGCCGCGCGCCCCACGCCACCACTCCGCTTTCGACAGGAGCCCACGCCATGGCCATCGAGGTCCGCATCCCCACCATCCTCCGCACCTACACCGACGGCGCGAAGGCCGTCGAAGGCAACGGAGAGACCCTCGCCGACCTCTTCACGGATCTCGACAGCCGCCACAACGGCATCCGTGAGCGCATCGTCGACGGCGGCGAACTCCGTCGCTTCGTGAACGTCTACCTCAACGACGAGGACGTCCGCTTCCTCGACGGCATCTCCACCAAGCTCAGCGACGGCGACAGCGTCACCATCCTCCCGGCCGTCGCGGGCGGCATGAACTGATGCGGTACGACAGCCCGCTCGCCGCGGTGGGCAACACCCCGCTCGTCCGCCTGCCCCGGCTGTCACCGTCGGACGACGTCCGCATCTGGGCCAAGCTGGAGGACCGCAACCCCACCGGCTCGATCAAGGACCGCCCCGCGCTCCACATGGTCGAACAGGCCGAGAAGGACGGCCGGTTGACGCCCGGCTGCACCATCCTGGAACCCACCAGCGGCAACACCGGCATCTCGCTCGCCATGGCGGCCAAGCTCAAGGGCTACCGCATCGTCTGCGTCATGCCGGAGAACACCTCCCAGGAACGGCGCGACCTGCTCGCCATGTGGGGCGCCGAGATCATCTCCTCCCCGGCGGCCGGCGGCTCCAACACGGCCGTCCGCGTCGCCAAGGAGCTCGCCGCCGAGCACCCCGACTGGGTGATGCTCTACCAGTACGGCAACCCGGACAACGCCGGCGCCCACTACGCCACCACCGGTCCGGAGATCCTCGCCGACCTGCCCTCCATCACCCACTTCGTGGCAGGCCTCGGCACCACCGGCACGCTGATGGGCGTCGGCCGCTTCCTGCGCGAACACAAGCCGGACATCAAGATCGTCGCCGCCGAGCCGCGCTACGACGACCTGGTCTACGGGCTCCGCAACCTCGACGAGGGCTTCGTCCCCGAGCTCTACGACGCCTCGGTCCTCACCACCCGCTTCTCCGTCGGCTCCGCCGACGCCGTCACCCGCACCCGCGAACTCCTCCAGCAGGAAGGCATCTTCGCGGGCGTCTCCACCGGTGCGGCACTCCACGCGGCGATCGGCGTCGGCAACAAGGCGGTCAAGGCCGGCGAGCCGGCCGACATCGTCTTCGTCGTCGCGGACGGCGGCTGGAAGTACCTGTCGACGGGCGTCTACACCGCCCCGACCACGGAAGCGGCCATCGAAACGCTGCACGGCCAGCTCTGGGCGTAACACGTCGCTCAGGCGGTTCCCGGATGCCGGGCGGGCTGGAAACATCCGGCCCGCCCGGCATTTTCAGCCCCTCCTGCATGTGAGGAGCGGGGTCCGCGGCGGAGCCGCGCAGTGTCATGGCCCGGACGGGACAGGTGGCGGACAGCCCGCCGCCTGCGTCCCACCGCCGCCGCCCCCTGCACCTCACCCGAACCGTCGCACCTGATCCCACACCCCCGGATCCACCACCCCCACCCGCCGCCGGAACCCCCGCACCACCACATCCCGCAGCTCATCCGTCTCCAGGAAGCTCGCCCGCCCCCGCGGATCGCCCACCGCGCCCGGCGGCAGCGCGATCACCCCCGGCCGCTCCTCGTGATGCTTGCTGGTGATCTTCGCCACGCGCGCGGTGCCATCCCGTACCGACAGCACCAGGCACGGCCGGTCCTTCGACCCGGGCCCGTCCTCGTACGGAACCTCGGCCCACCAGATCTCCCCCGGCCGCGGTGTGCGCTCCGGCCCGCCCCGGGGCCCCTCCGTCCTCCCCGGCGGGCGCGTCCGCCCCCTCGGGCGCCCACCCGGGCGCCGGTCACCGCGCCCGAGCCGGCCCCGCCCGTCGGCAATCGCGGCGATGAGCGCCAGCAGTACGACCGCGCCGAGCACCGGCCACCAGGACATGTTCATGCACCGACGGTACCGGCGCCCCGCCGGCCCGCAGCTCGCAACCGCTTCCATCGAACCGGTGACAGAGCAGGTGAGTTCGCCCACAACGGCAGGCCCTGGAGGAGCGACCAGGTGTTTGGCGCCTTACGCTCAACAAATCGCACGAACCCTCCCCGTTCCCACGTCTCGGAGGTTCACGCTCCATGAAGCTCACCGTCGTCGGCTGCTCCGGCTCGTTCCCGTCCGCGGGTTCGGCATGCTCGAGCTACCTCGTAGAGGCCGACGGCTTCCGGCTGCTCCTCGACATGGGTAACGGCGCCCTCGGAGAGCTGCAGCGCCACATCGGGCTCTACGACCTGGACGCCATCTTCCTCAGCCACCTCCATGCCGATCACTGCATCGACATGTGCGCGTACTTCGTGGTGCGCTACTACCGGCACGACGGCGGACGACCGGAGCCCATCCCGGTCTACGGGCCCGACGGCACCGAGCAGCGGCTGACGGCCGCGCACGGCGACACCCCGTCCGACCGGGCGATGAGTGAGGTCTTCGACTTCCACACGCTGAAGTCCGGCTCGTTCGACATCGGCCCCTTCTCGGTCCGTACGGAGAAGGTCTGCCACCCCGTCGACACCTTCGGCATCCGCATCGAGCACGACGGCCGCTCGCTGACGTACTCCAGCGACACCGGAACCTGCGAGGGGCTGGACGAACTCGCCGAGGGCACCGATCTGTTCCTCTGCGAAGCGTCGTTCACCCACGGCAAGGAGGACATTCCGGACCTCCACCTCAACGGCCGCGAAGCCGGCGAGCTCGCCGCGCGCGCGAAGGTGGGCCGGCTCGTCCTGACCCACATCCCGCCGTGGACGGACGCGGACCGCAATCTGGCGGACGCCCGCGCGATCTACGGCGGCCCGGCGGAACTGGCGGTCCCGGGCGCGGTCTACGAGATCTAGGGCCCCGCGTACGTACGACAGAGCCCCCACCCTCCGGACGGAGGGTGGGGGCTTCTGCGTCGGCGTTGCTGAGGCTTACGCCTTCGTCAGGTCCTCGAGCTCCTCCTCGGGCTCGCGGCCCGGGGTGGGGAGGTTGAACTTGGTGATCGCGAAGCGGAAGACCACGTAGTAGATCGCTCCGAAGGCCAGGCCGACCGGGATCATCAGCCATGGCTTGGTGGAGATGCCCCAGTTGATCAGGACGTCGGTGAGGCCGGCCGAGAAGCTGAAGCCCATGTGGATGCCCAGCGCCCAGGTGACGGCCATCGATATGGCCGTGAGGACCGCGTGGATCGCGTACAGCAGCGGCGCGATGAACATGAACGAGAACTCGATCGGCTCCGTCACGCCCGTGACGAACGACGTCAGCGCGAGCGACATCATCATGCCCATCACTGCCTTGCGGCGCTCGGGGCGAGCGGTGTGCGCAATGGCGAGAGCGGCTGCGGGGAGGCCGAACATCATGATCGGGAAGAAGCCCGTCATGAACATACCGGCGTTCGGGTCACCGGCGAAGAAGCGCGGAAGGTCACCGTGGAAGACGTCACCCGCGGAGTTCGTGAAGTCGCCGATCTGGAACCAGGCGACCGAGTTCACGAACTGGTGCATGCCGATCGGGATGAGACCGCGGTTGATCAGGCCGAACAGGCCGGCACCCGTGGCACCCAGGCCGGTCATCCACTCACCGAAGTTGGTGATGACGTTGCCGATCGGCTCCCAGCCCACGACGACCAGCACACCGAGCACGGTGCCGACGGCGGCCGTGATGATCGGGACGAGCCGACGGCCGTTGAAGAAGCCCAGCCAGTCGACCAGCCTGGTGCGGTGGAAGCGCTGCCAGAGCACGGCGGTCAGCAGACCGAGAACGATGCCGCCGAGGACACCCGGGTTCTGGAAGGTGGCAGCGGTGGCTGCCTCGGTGCCCTTCTGCCAGAAACCGCCGCCGAGACCGGTCCCGGTGTAGGTGGCGCCCTTGTGGCCCTCCTCGATCGGGAACTGGTGGATCACCGCGTAGTAGGTGAGGAAGCCCACGACCGCCGCGAGCGCCGTGGAGCCGTCGGCCTTCTTCGCGAAGCCGATCGCCACACCTATGCAGAAGAGCAGCGGCAGCCCGAACGAGCTGTCCAGGATGGCGCCGCCGGCGCCCGCGAAGACCTTCGCGACATCAGCCGGAAGGTGCAGCTTCTCCTGGACGTCCCCCTGGCCGAGGCGGAGCAGGAGCCCCGCGGCGGGCAGCACGGCGATCGGCAGCTGGAGGCTGCGTCCCACCTTCTGCAGGCCCTGGAACACGCCGGAGCCCCGCTTCTTTGCGGGGGCCGCCGAGGCGGTGGCCGTACTCATCAACTTCCTCCAGTAGGCAAAGGCGCCGCCAGGAACAGGGATCTTTTTTGGGGGGCGACGACTCTAGAAACGTGACGGGCGTCACGTGGTCTGGACCACTCAGTGGTGTAGACCAGTTTTAGCACGGTGTGGGTTGTATAAGGAACCTGCAAATGTCGACTACTTCGCAGTAGCTCATCGACACCTTGAGTGACATGACGAAGGCCCCCGGACCGTGAGGTCCGGGGGCCTTCGTCGGCCGGGCGTGGAGCCTGGCCGTAGTCCTACTTGACGAGGTCTTTCTCGATCTCTGCCTCCAGTTCGTCGGGCTCCCGTCCAGGGGTCTGGAGGTTGAACCTGGTGATCGCGAACCGGAACAGCACGTAGTACACCACTGCGAAGCAGAGGCCGATCGGAATGATCAGCCATGGTTTCGTCGCCAGGCTCCAGTTGATGACGTAGTCGATCAGGCCCGCCGAGAAGCTGAAGCCGTCCTTCACGCCCAGCCCCCAGCTCACCGCCATCGACACACCGGTGAGCACCGCGTGGATCGCATACAGGAGCGGGGCGACGAAGAGGAACGAGTACTCGATCGGCTCGGTGATACCCGTCACGAACGACGTCAGGGCGACCGAGAGCATCATGCCGCCGACCGCCTTCCGGCGATGCGGCTTGGCGCAGTGGTAGATCGCCAGGGCTGCCGCCGGAAGCGCGAACATCATGATCGGGAAGAAGCCCGTGGTGAACTGCCCGGCCGTCGGGTCGCCCTGCAGGAACCGGTTGATGTCACCGTGCACCACCGTCCCGTCCGGCTTGGTGAAGTCGCCGAACTGGAACCAGACGAAGGTGTTCAGGAACTGGTGCAGGCCGATGACCAGCAGTGCGCGGTTGGCGACGCCGAAGATCCCGGAGCCCAGCCAGTTCAGATCGGTCAGCCACTTGGAGAAGCTGATCAGACCGTCACCGATCGGCGCCCACAGCCAGGCGCACAGGGCCGCGAAGAGCAGCCCGACGAACGCCATGATGATCGGCACGAGCCGGCGGCCGTTGAAGAAGCCCAGCCAGTCGACCAGCTTGACGCGGTGGTACCGCTGCCAGAACCACGCGGACAGCAGGCCCATCACGATGCCCCCGAACACGCCGGGGTTCTGGTACTCGGCGGCCGTCACCTTGGCCTCGCCGGTGACGCAGGTGCCGAACCAGGTGCCGCCGGCGGTGAACGTGGAGCCCGGGGCGCAGTCCACCGGAAATGCGTGCAGCACCGCGTAATAGACGAGGAAACCGGTCACCGCGGCGAGCGCTGTCGAGCCGTCCGACTTCTTCGCCATCCCGATGGCGACACCGACGCAGAACAGCAGCGGCAGTCCCAGCCCGGAGTCGAGCAGCGCACCACCGGCCGCGGCGAAGACCTTGGCGACGTTGTTCCAGCCGAGCCCTTTGCTCCCGAACACGTCCTCCTGGCCGAGCCGGTTGAGGATACCCGCGGCCGGGAGCACCGCGATCGGGAGCTGGAGGCTGCGACCCATCTTCTGGAGGCCCTGGAACAGACCGTTCCACCACTGTTTCCGTGGCACGGCGGCGCTGTCGGAGCTCATCGTCGTCCTCCCGGAACAGGCCACGTTTGGCGGTCGCCGCAAACTGGTGTAGACCAGTTGCGTCACGGTGCGGAGCCCACCCGGAAGGCAGGGCGCCGGTGATCGTCATCATTGGTGATGGGTCGACAGCTCGCTCGCGAAGTTGGGCCAACCGTGCGTTACCGTGACGAAACGGACCCATGGTGGGCCGGCATGCGGACGCGAACAACCAGGGAGAACGACATGGCCAGCAAGGCTGAGAAGATCGTCGCCGGGCTCGGCGGTATCGACAACATCGAAGAGGTCGAAGGCTGCATCACCCGCCTCCGCACCGAAGTCATCGACCCGAGCAAGGTCGACGAAGCCGCGCTCAAGGCCGCCGGCGCCCACGGCGTCGTCAAGATGGGCACCGCGATCCAGGTCGTCATCGGCACCGACGCCGACCCCATCGCCGCCGACATCGAAGACATGATGTGACCACCCGCTGAGCCCGCCCGGCTCCACACCCCACAGGCCCCGCTCCCGCCCGGACCGGGGCCTGCGGCGCAGCCGATAGGCTCGACGCCATGTCTCGTATCGACGGCCGCACCTCCGAACAGCTCCGCCCCGTCACCATCGAACGCGGATGGAGCAAGCACGCCGAAGGCTCAGTCCTCATCTCCTTCGGCGACACCAAAGTCTTCTGCACCGCCTCCGTCACCGAAGGCGTCCCGCGCTGGCGCAAGGGCAGCGGCGAAGGCTGGGTCACCGCCGAATACTCCATGCTGCCCCGCTCCACCAACACCCGCGGCGACCGCGAATCCGTACGCGGCAAGATCGGCGGCCGCACCCACGAGATCAGCCGCC
The DNA here is from genome assembly GCF_036108815.1 of Streptomyces sp. NBC_00353. Lineage (NCBI taxonomy): Bacteria > Bacillati > Actinomycetota > Actinomycetes > Kitasatosporales > Streptomycetaceae > Streptomyces > Streptomyces sp. NBC_00353. The sequence continues at coordinate 6,335,508 of NZ_CP107985.1, forward strand.
TCATCGGCCGCTCCCTGCGCGCCGTGATCGACTACAAGGCCCTCGGCGAGAACACCATCGTCCTCGACTGCGACGTCCTCCAGGCCGACGGCGGCACCCGCACCGCCGCCATCACCGGCGCATACGTCGCCCTCGCCGACGCCATCACCTGGGCCCAGGGCAAGAAGCTCATCAGGCACGGCCGCAAGCCGCTCACCGGCACCGTCTCCGCCGTCAGCGTCGGCATCGTCGACGGCACCCCGCTCCTCGACCTCTGCTACGAGGAGGACGTCCGCGCCGAGACGGACATGAACGTCGTCTGCACCGGCGACGGCCGCTTCGTCGAAGTCCAGGGCACCGCCGAGGCCGAGCCGTTCGACCGCAAGGAACTGAACGTGCTCCTCGACCTCGCCACCGCGGGCTGCGTCGACCTGACGGCGTACCAGCACGTGGCACTCGCCCGCACCCTCGGCGAGTAAAGAAGCAACCAAGTACGCACCACAGAGCGTCGTGACGAGTATGGGCGCACGGGTCGAACCGTGCGCCCGTCCGCGTATCCGCATCCGGGGAGGAACCCGCACCATGGCCAAGGCCACCCGCCACCGCCGCACCACCGTCGCGCTGACCCTGACCGCCCTCACCATCGCTCTCACCGCAGCAACCGGCTGCGGCGCCGTCGACAAGGCGCTCGACTGCGTCCGCACCGCCGACGCCATCGCCACCAGCGTCAATAACCTCCAACAGGCCGTCTCCAACGCCTCGAACGACCCCACCCAGGCAGCCGAAGCCCTCGACGAGATCGACAAGGAACTCGGCAACCTCGGCGACACGACCGACAACGCCGACCTCTCCAAGGCCGTCGACGACCTCCAGACCGGCGTCAAGAACGTCCGCACCTCCATAGACAACGGCGACGCCACCCCCGACATCACCCCGGTCACCGACGCCGCCAAGGAGATCGGCAACGTCTGCACCTCGTAGCACCGGACCCGGCCCGCCCCGCGATAATCGGCACATGACCCGCCTGATCCTCGCCACCCGCAACGCCGGGAAAGTCAACGAACTCCACGCGATCCTCGCCGACGCCGGCCTCACCCACGAACTCGTCGGCGCGGACGCGTACCCCGACATCCCCGACGTCAAGGAAACCGGCGTCACCTTCGCCGAGAACGCCCTCCTCAAGGCCCACGCCCTCGCACAGGCCACCGGCCACCCTGCGATCGCCGACGACTCCGGCCTCTGCGTCGACGTACTCGGCGGCGCCCCCGGCATCTTCTCGGCCCGCTGGTCCGGCACCCACGGCAACGACCGCGCCAACCTGGACCTGCTCCTGGCCCAGCTCTCCGACATCGACGACACCCACCGCGCCGCCCACTTCGCCTGCGCGGCAGCCCTCGCCCTCCCGGACGGCACGGAACACGTGGTCGAGGGCCACCTCCTCGGCACCCTGCGCCACACCCCGTCCGGCACGAACGGCTTCGGCTACGACCCGATCCTCCAGCCGGAGGGCATGACCGTGACCTGCGCGGAACTGACCCCGGCGGAGAAGAACGCGATCAGCCACCGGGGGAAGGCGTTCCGGGCGCTGGTGCCGGTGGTGCGGGAGCTGGTGGGGTGACGGTGGCAGTACGTTGAAGGCCCGGCACGCAATTGCTGCGAGCCGGGCCTTCGATTCCATCGTCAGTGCGGCCGGTGGGATTCGAACCCACACAGGATTTCTCCCAGATGCCCCTAAAACACCCGCCGATACCAGTTTGGCTACGGCCGCGTATCCGGATCCATCCTAGCGGGCCGGGGCCTCTCGTGGCACAGCGAGGCCGCTACGTGGAGATGCGCGGTTTGCTCTTTCGGTTGCGGCACCATGTGTCGGTGAGGGCATGGCAGTTAGGGCACAGATAGCGGAGATTTCCGGCCCGGTTGTCGAGCCAATCGCCGCTGATATGGTCGATCTGAAGCGTGATCGGCTGACCCTGCCATTCGCCCGGATTGCCGCAGGCAGCGCATCGGTACGGGATACCGACCTCTTGCAGCGCGCGGTGCAGCCTTGTTCGGTTTGCACGCGATGACCCCTGCGGCATGACCACAAGTGTTGTCGATGCGATCGACTTCGACTCACGCGCCGGGGTCGAGCGTGAGGCCCAGGGCCGACGCCTGAAGTGGCCGGTGTCCAGCTCGAGTTGGGCCACCTTGCGCCTTATGCGCCGATGGTTCGTATCGTTCACCGCAAGGCCGAGTGCGCGCATGACATCTGCGTAGCTGGTGGCCTTCGGGATAGCGGCACGCAAGGCGTCCTCCGGGATGGCCAGGCGAGCGTTGCGGAAGTGCGAAGTGTCAATTCCGTTCCTGCGGAGCATCCCTGCCACGGCAGCGCGCGATTGGCTGTCGTCGCGCACTCCGAGCTCTCGTGCCACTCCGCGAATGCTCTCGGCCGAGGCGGCAGCCGTCCGTAGCTCCTCCAGGGTGTACAAGTGGCCCAGCTGGGGGCGGCCCATGCCGGGGAAGTGGCTGACGTCGATCCCCGCGGCAGCGATGCGACGGCTTATGTGGGACAACGTTCCGGATGCCGGAGTCGCCCCCAGTTTGTCGACGACCTCGCGCAGCGACGATGAGGTTGCGGCAGCGGCTGCTATGGCCTCGTCGGTGTACTTACGCCAGGGACTGCGCTTCTTGAAGTGGCTGGTGTCGAGACCGAACCCGACAACCTTCTTCTGGAGGGCGCGTCGCCGGCCGCCACTCGGCTTGAGGTCGAGGCGACGCATCAGGTCCGTCCAGTTGGTTGAGGCGGCCACGGCTTCAGCAAGTACTTCCCGACCACCCGTTTCGAGCAGCTCACGGGTGTATCGAACCGCCATCGATCCCCTCCGTTCCCGACCGCACGTTCGCGGTCCCGTACGGAGCAACGAACCGTTTATCGGATGGTCACGTCCGAAATGCGGTGAGATGTGGAACGGCCCGCCCCGCTTCAGTCGAAGCGGGGCGGGCCGTTTCCCGGGGGACGGGGTCAGGGGTCAGAACTTGGGCTCAGGAGTCTGTGCCGCGCACAGCTGCGCCGCCTCCTCCTCCGTCTCCACCGACGGGGGCGAGCCGTCCAGCGGCTGCTGGGCGGTCTCCTTCATGCAGGCCACCGCGATCACGCCGACCAGGGCCGCCGCCATCGCGTAGTACGCCGGCATCAGGTTCGTGCCGCTCCAGCTGATCAGCGCCGTGATCACCAGCGGGGTCGTACCGCCGAAGAGCGAGGCCGAGAGGTTGTAGCCGACCGACAGGGAGCCGTAGCGGACCTGGGTGGGGAAGAGGGCGGGGAGTGCGGCGGACATCGTGCCGAGCATGCAGACCAGGGAGAGCCCCAGCATCAGCATGCCGATCGTGATGGCCGGGATGCCGTCCTGGCGGATCAGCAGGAAGGAGGGGAGCGAGAGGCAGAGGAAACCCAGCATTCCCGCCATCAGCAGCGGCTTGCGGCCGAAGCGGTCGGAGAGCTTGCCGACCTGGCTGATGATCAGCATCAGGAAGACCATGACGGCGAGCAGGATGAGCAGGCCGTGGGTCTCGCTGTAGCCGAGTTCGTCGGAGAGGTACGTCGGCATGTACGACAGCAGCATGTAGTCGGTGATGTTGTACGCGCCGACGAGGCAGATGCAGAGGATCAGCGTCGGCCAGTACTGCCGGAAGATCTTTGCGAGGTCACCCTTGGCCGTGGTCTCGACGCTGCCGGCGGCCTCGGTGGCCTGAGCGTTGCCGCCCTCCAGTTTCTGGAAGGCCGGGGTCTCGTCGAGGCGCAGTCGGAGGTAGAGGCCGACCAGGCCGAGGGGGCCGGCGACGAGGAACGGGATGCGCCAGCCCCAGGACTCCATGGCGGCGGTGTCGAGGACGGCGGTGAGTGCGGTGACGAGACCGGCTGCGCCGACGTATCCGGCCAGGGTGCCGAATTCGAGGAAGCTGCCGAAGTAGCCGCGGCGCTTGTCGGGGGCGTACTCGGCGATGAAGGTGGATGCGCCGCCGTACTCCCCGCCGGTGGAGAAGCCCTGGACCAGCCGGAAGAAGATCAGCAGGGCGGGTGCCCAGAGGCCGATCGAGGCGTGGGACGGGATGACGCCGATGGCGAAGGTGCCGACCGCCATCATGATCATGGTGAGGGCGAGGACCTTCTTGCGGCCGATCCGGTCGCCCATGGGGCCGAAGAACATTCCGCCGAGCGGGCGTACCAGGAAGGCGACCGCGAAGGTGGCGAACGAGGAGAGCAGCTGGGTGGTGCTGTTCCCGGACGGGAAGAAGACGTGCCCCAGGGTGACGGCCAGGTAGGAGTAGATGCCGAAGTCGAACCACTCCATGGCGTTGCCGAGGGAGGCCGCCTTCACCGCCCGCTTGACTGCCTGGTCGTCGGTGACGGTGATGTCGGACCGGCGCAGCCTGGGGTTCCCCCGCTGCCGGATGGCGCGGAAGAGGGTGGGGTGGCGTTTGACCGCTTCGGGGTCGGCCACCTGCTGAAGGTCGGAGGCCGCCATGGCCGGGTCCTTTCCTCGGTGGGTGTTCCAGGAAGGGCTTCTGCGCGGTCATGGCGGTCGCAAACCGATGGGGGGTGAAAGTGCGACGCCCGTCACAGGGGCGTGGCGGCGGTCAGATGCCGAGGTCCTTGATGATCTTGGCTACGTGGCCGGTTGCCTTGACGTTGTAGAGGGCGCGTTCGACCTTGCCCTCCTCGTCGACGATGATCGTGGAGCGGATGACGCCCGTCACCGTTTTGCCGTAGAGCTTCTTCTCGCCGAATGCGCCGTAGGCCTGGAGGGTCTCCTTGGACGGGTCGCCGACCAGTGTGACCTCGAGGTGTTCCTTCTCGCGGAACTTGGCGAGCTTCTCCGGCTTGTCGGGGGAGACGCCGATGACGTCGTATCCGGCGCCGGTCAGGAGCCCCAGGTTGTCCGTGAAGTCGCATGCCTGCTTGGTGCAGCCGGGGGTGAGGGCGGCCGGGTAGAAGTAGACGATGACTTTGCGGCCCTTGTGGTCGGCGAGCGAGATGTCGTTGCCGTCGGCGTCGGGGAGGGTGAAGGCCGGGGCGGTGTCGCCGGGCTGGAGTCGCTCGCTCATGGTTCTCCTCAAGGGCGTGTGGGGTGTACGGGACCGAGGGTAATAGGGGTGCCGCCGGGTGTGCGGGCGGCCGAGCTGACAGACTGTCGATGAAGGTTTACCGGACGACGACCACGGAGGCGGCGCAGTGTCGGATGCCAGGACCCCTGCGCAGATCGAGGCGGACATCATCAGCAGGCGTGAGCAGCTTGCGGTGGTGCTCGATGAGATCGGGGTGCGGGTGCACCCGAAGACGATCATCGGCGATGCGAAGGCCAAGGCTGTCGAGGCCGCCGACCGGACGGCCGGGCGGGCGTATGTCGCGGTGAATCGGACGGTGTCCGATGTGAAGGCGCAGTTTGTGTCGGAGGATGGCGCGCCGCGTCTGGAGCGGGTGATTCCGGTGGCTTTGCTGGCGGCGGGTGTGATCGGACTGGTTGTGGCGTCGGCGCGGCGCAAGAAGCGCTGAGAAGGCTGACCCCCGGGGGCGTGCGGCGCGGCTGTGGACAGGTAGGTTTCGGGTCGTGAGCGAGAACACCGACGACAAGCTGCCCATTCGCATGCTGCATGACCGCGTGCTGGTCCGGTCCGATACGCCCGAGGGCGAGCGGCGTTCGGGCGGCGGCATCCTGATTCCGGCGACGGCTGCGGTCGGTCGTCGACTGGCCTGGGCCGTGGTGGTCGCGGTCGGCCAGAACGTGCGGACGGTGGAGCCGGGCGACCGGGTGCTGTACGACCCCGAGGACCGTGCGGAGGTCGAGGTGCGCGGTGTGGCGTATGTGCTGATGCGGGAGCGGGATCTGCACGCGGTGGCTGCGGACCGGTTCGAGGGTTCGGTGGATTCGACCGGGCTGTATCTGTAGCTCTCCCGATGTGCCCGACGTAAGGCCTGGTGACAGCCGTCACCAGGCCTTTTGCCTGTTCTTTGCTATGTTGGTGGGACCCCGACGAGACGCGCCGTACCGGGCTTTCGCAAAGACGACGCACCCGTGATGTCCGTGTGTCTGTGTGTGTCGGAGGTGCCGTCGTGGCGTGGGTTCTGCTTGTTGTGGCCGGTCTGCTGGAAGTGGGCTGGTCGATCGGGATGAAGTACACCGACGGGTTCACCCGGCTGTGGCCGAGTGTGTTCACCGGATTCGGGATCGTGGCCAGCATGGTGCTGTTGTCGCAGGCGGCGAAGTCGCTGCCGATCGGTACGGCGTACGGCGTGTGGGTCGGTATCGGTGCGGCGGGGGCGGCGGTGCTGGGCATGGTCGTGCTGCATGAGCCGGTGACCGCCGCCCGGGTCTTCTTCGTGTCTCTGTTGCTGGTGGCCGTGGTGGGGCTGAAGGCGACCTCGGGGCACTGAGCCGTCGGTCGGCCGGATTCACTGGCGGTCCGGGTCCGATTCCAGGTCCGGGTCCGGGGTCGAGGCCGGGGCCGGGCGGGCGCCGCCCGCGCCGCGCGGGAAGAAGTCGTCGATGCCGCCGCTGTCCTCTCCGCCGGTGTCCGTGAATTCGCTGGGCGGCTGGTCGGCGGGCGGCTCCGGCGGGATGGCGGGTTCGCTGTCGGTGGGGACGGTGGGCGGGATGGCCGGGCTGCTCGGCTGCGTGTCCGACGGCGTCGCGGACGGGGTGCCGGTGTCGGTCGGTTCGGTGGCTTCGCCGGTCGGCAGGTACGGTTCCTCGGCGCCGCGTTCGAGGGTGAGGTCGAAGTCCTGGACGCTGGTTCCCTGCAGCGCGGCGCCGGTGTACTGGGCCCAGGTCTGGGCGGGCGCGCCGCCGCCGTTGACCCGGGACAGGCCGAGTGCTCCGTACAGCGGTTTCTGCACCCCGGTGTCGGGGTCCTGGCCCATGACGGCGATGACGGTCGCGAGGTCGGGGGTGTAGCCGGCGAACCAGGCTGCCTTGTCCTCCTCGGCGGTGCCGGTCTTGCCGGCGGCGGGGCGGCCGGCTGCCTGGGCTGCGGTTCCCGAGCCGTTTTCGACGACGCTCTGCAGGATCGAGGTGGTGGTGTCGGCGGCTTCGCGGCTGACGGCCTGCTCGGTGGTCCGGTCGGGGAGGGGGAGGCCCTCGCCGTCCTTGCTGACCTTGTCGACGAGGGTGTACGTGGTGTGCCTGCCGTGGTTGGCGAGGGTCGCGTACGCCCCTGTCATGTCGAGGACGCTGGCGGTGGCGGTACCGAGCGCGATGGACGGCGATGCGGTGAGGTCGGGGGTGTTCTTGGGGATGCCGAGGTCGATGGCGGTCTGTTTGACGATGTCGGGGCCGACGTCCTCGGCCATCTGCGCGTAGACGGCGTTGACGGACTTGTCGGTGGCCATACGGACGGTGATCGGGCCGTAGCTGACGTCGTCCTCGTTGGCGGGGGCGTAGCCGGTGGGTCCGTTCGGCCCCTGGACCATGCGCCTGTTGGTGCCGTCGTAGACGGTGTTGGGGGTGATGCGCCGGCCGTCCTGGGTCCTGGAGCCGTTCGCGACCGCGGAGGTGAAGACGAACGGTTTGAAGGTGGAGCCGACCTGGTAGTCGCGGCGGGTCGCGTTGTTGACGTACTGCTTGGTGTAGTCGATGCCGCCGTACATGGCGACGACCCGGCCGTTCGCGGGGTCGATGGAGGCGCCGCCGACGCGGACGTTGCGGTCGGCCGTGCGCTCGCCGCTCGTCTGCGACATGACGTTGTCGTCGACGGCTTCGACGAGGGCGTTCTGCTTCTTCTTCTCCAGCGTGGTGGTGATCCGGTAGCCGCCGGTGGCCAGCGTCTTGTCGTCGATGATCTGGTGGGCGGTGAGGTAGTCCTTGACGGCCTGGACGATGTAGCCGCGCTGTCCGGAGAGGCCGGTCGATCTCTTCACCTTGTCCGGCACGGGGAATTGCATGGTGGCGCGGTCGGCTGCGCTGAGCCAGTTCTCCTTGACCATGCCGTCGAGTACGTAGTGCCAGCGGGCGACGGCCGCCGCCTTGTTCTCGGGGTGGACGACGACGTCGTACGCGCTGGGGGCGTTGAGCAGGGAGGCGAGGTACGCGCCTTCGGCGGTGGTGATGTCGCCGATGTCCTTGCCGTAGTACGCCTGGGCGGCGGCCTGGATGCCGTAGGCGTTGCGGCCGAAGTAGCTGGTGTTGAGGTAGCCCTCGAAGATGTGGTCCTTGCTCACCTCGCGGTTGAGTTTGATCGCGATGAAGAACTCTTTGATCTTGCGGATGACGGTCTGTTCCTGGCCCAGGTAGTAGTTCTTCACGAACTGCTGGGTGATGGTCGAACCGCCTTGTCTGCCCTTGCCGGTGAGGGTGTTCCAGCCGGCCCGGAACATGGCTTTGATGTCGACGGCGCGCTCGGAGTAGAAGTTGCGGTCCTCGGCGGCAAGGACTGCGTGCTGGACGGGGAGGGGGACCTGGGCGAGCTGGATGTTCTGCCGGTTGACGTCGCCGTCGCGGGCGATGACGGTGCCGTCCTTGTAGAGGTAGACGTTGGACTGCGCGGTGGCGGTGGGGTTGGCGGGGGGGATGCCGACGAGCTGGTATCCGGCGATGAAGCCGCCGATGAGGAGCAGGGCGATCACCAGGAGCGTGGCGAGTGCGGCCCGCCAGGTGGGGACGGCCCGGCGCCAGCCGGTTCGCCTGGGCCGGCCGGTGCCCCCCGTCCTCCCTCCGGGCGCGGCCGCCTGGCCTGCGGGTGCGCCGGTGCCGGCAGAGAGGTCCTTCGGGGGCCAGTTCCCGTTGCCGGGATCCCCGCTCTGCTGCTGTGGCTCGTCGCTCATGTCGGTGAAGACTCCTCGGCCGCGGTCAGTTCCCCCATACTGCACTTTTCTGTGCAATAAGCGCCGGATCGACCTCCGGAGGGAGGGCCGAAAAGCGGTCGCGGCGGCTGCTTCCGCTGGACTAGGGTCGTGCGCTTTGGTGCCCGGCGCCGTTGGGCGTCCGAGTGCGAACGAGTGCGGGGGCGATTGAGGTGCGGCTGTACGCGGTGGTCGCGGCGGGCGGGTTCCGGCGCTATGCCACCTACCGGATCGCGACGGCGGCGGGGGTGTTCACCAACACCGTCTTCGGTTTCATCCTGGCGTACACCTATATGGCCCTGTGGGACGAGCGGCCGCAGCTCGGCGGTTACGACATGTCCCAGGCGCTCACCTATGTGTGGCTGGGCCAGGCGCTGCTGGCGACGTGCGCCATGATGGGCGGCGGTTTCGAGGACGAGCTGATGGAGCGGATCCGTACCGGCGACGTGGCGATCGATCTCTATCGGCCGGTCGATCTTCAAATGTGGTGGCTGGCCGGGGACTTGGGGCGCGCGGCGTATCAGCTGATGGCACGCGGCATCGCGCCGATGGTGCTGGGCGCGCTCGCCTTCCCGCTGGCGTTGCCCACGTCGCCGGGGATCTGGCTGGCGTATCTGGTCTCGGTGACGCTCGGTGTGGTGGTCAGTTTCGCGGTGCGCTATCTGGTGGCGCTCTCCGCGTTCTGGCTGATGGACGGGGCGGGCGCGTCGCAGATCGCCTTTCTGGCGGGGTTGTTCTTCTCCGGGATGCTGCTTCCGCTGACGCTGTTCCCGGGGTTGCTGGGCGAGGTGGCGCGGGCACTGCCGTGGTCGGCGCTGCTGCAGGTGCCGGCCGATGTGTTCCTCGGCAAGCACACGGGGTGGGGGCTGGTGGAGGCGTTCGCGTTCCAGGGCGGCTGGGCGCTGGCGCTGCTGCTGGCGGGGCGGCTGGTGCAGTCGGTGGCGACGCGGAGGGTGGTGGTCCAGGGTGGCTGAGGTTGCACAGACGGCGCAGGCGGCGGAGGCCGCAGGAGGCGTCGAGACGCCCGAGGTGGCGTTCGCCGAACGGTCGAGGCTGGTCGAGGGGGTCCGCGCGTACGGGCTGATCGCCTCGATGTGGCTGCGCTCGACGATGGCGTACCGGGCCTCGTTCGTCATGACGACGCTCGGGAACTTCGCGGCGACCGGCTTCGACTTCGTCGCGATCATGCTGATGTTCGCGCACGTCGACGAATTGGGCGGCTACACGCTGCCGGAGATCGCCCTGCTGTACGGGGCTTCTGGCACCGCGTTCGGCCTGTCCGATCTGGTGCTGGGGTCGATGGACCGGCTGGGCCGCCGGGTCCGGGACGGCACGCTGGACACGCTGCTGGTGCGCCCGGTGCCGGTGCTGGCCCAGGTGGCGGCGGACCGGTTCGCGCTGCGCAGGCTGGGGCGGATCACGCAGGGGCTGCTGGTGTTCGGGTACGCCCTGGCGACGCTGGACATCGACTGGACGCCGCTGCGGGTGGCGATGGTGCCGCTGATGCTGCTGACCGGGGCAGCGATCTTCGGGGCGGTGTTCGTGTGCGGGGCGGCGTTCCAGTTCTTCGCGCAGGACGCCGCCGAGGTGCAGAGCTCCTTCACGTACGGCGGGAACACGCTGCTCCAGTACCCGCCGACGATCTTCGCCAAGGATCTGGTGCGCGGGGTGACGTTCGTCGTGCCGCTGGCCTTCGTGAACTGGCTGCCCGCGCTGTATGTGCTGGGCCGGGACTACCCGCTGGCGCTGCCGGAGTGGGTGGCGTTTCTGCCTCCGGTGGTGGCGGCGGTGTGCTGGGTGATCGCGGGGACGGCGTGGCGGGCGGGCCTGCGCTCGTACCGGAGCACGGGAAGTTGACCAGCGGGAGAACGAGGGCATCGGACATGGGCATGGACACGGATACCGACTTCATCGAGCTCGACAACGTCGAGAAGGTCTTCGACGTGCGCCGCAGGACGGGCTTCCTGCGCAGTGAGCGCCGCGAGGTCCGGGCGGTCGACGGGATCAGCTTCCGCGTGCCGCGCGGCGAGATGGTCGGCTACATCGGCCCGAACGGTGCGGGCAAGTCGACCACCATCAAGATGCTGACCGGCATCCTCACCCCGAGCGGCGGCCGGCTGCGGGTCGCGGGCATCGACCCGTCCAGGGAGCGTACGAGGCTGGCGCACCGGATCGGTGTGGTCTTCGGCCAGCGCACCACGCTCTGGTGGGACCTGCCGCTGCGTGACTCGTACCGGCTGGTGCACCGGATGTACCGGATCCCGGACGGTCGCTACCGGGAGAACCTGGACCGCTGCGTCGAACTCCTCGATCTGGGCGAGCTGTTGGACGTACCGGTGCGGCAGCTGTCGCTCGGGCAGCGGATGCGCGGCGATATCGCGGCGGCGCTGCTGCACGACCCGGAGGTGCTGTACCTGGACGAGCCGACGATCGGCCTCGATGTGGTCTCCAAGGCAAAGGTCCGTGGCTTCCTTCGCGACCTGAACGCCGAGCGGGGTACGACGGTGCTGCTCACCACGCATGATCTGACGGACATCGAGCAGCTCTGCCGGCGGGTGATGGTGATCGATCACGGCCGTCTGATGTACGACGGGGCGCTCGCCGGACTGCACGAGATCGGTGCGAGCGAACGCACCCTGGTCGTCGACCTGGAGCGGGAACTCCCGGCGATCCGGCTGGAGTCGGAGCCTTCGGTGCGTACGGTGAAGGTGGAGGGGCCGCGGCAGTGGCTGGCGTTCCCCGCGTCCGGATCGGCGGCGCCGCTGGTGGCGCGGATCGCCGCGGAGTATCCGCTGGTGGACCTGTCGGTGCGGGAGCCGGACATCGAGGCCGTGATCGCGAGGATGTACGCGTCGGCCGGCAGTGTGTAGAACGATGTGAGGCAGCGTCAATTGTCGCTGGCCACAGTCGGATCGGTGACGTGGGCGGATGCGTTCAATAGGCTGCGCGGTATGACGAGCGAACATCCGGACATGCGTGCTTCCGATGCCGAGCGTGAGCGTGTCGCCGAGGTACTGCGCGAGGCGGTGGCTGAGGGACGGCTGCAGATGGAGGAGTTCGAGCAGCGGCTCGACGCGACCTACAAGGCCCGTACGCACGGTGAGTTGGAGCCGCTGGTCCGTGACCTTCCGGCGCCGGGCGGGGTGGTGGCACCGGTGGGTCCGGGAGGCTCGCCCGCACGGACGGGTTCGACGGGGGTCGACTGGGCGGCACGTGTCGGCGGCCCCGCCACCTCGACGGGGGCGTTCGCCTTCTGGGGCGGCTTCAGGCGCAAGGGCACGTGGACGGTGGCCCGGAAGTTCACCGCGTTCGCGATGTGGGGCGGCGGCGAGATCGATCTGCGTGAGGCCCGCTTCGAGGACCGTGAGGTCGTCGTCCGCTGCTTCACGATCATGGGCGGGATGCAGGTGACGGTCCCGCCGGAGCTGGATGTCGAGGTCAGGGGCATCGGCATCATGGGCGGCTTCGGCGACCGGGCGTCGGGCGAGGGCATCCCCTCGCCGGGCTCGCCGCGGGTGCGGATCACCGGCTTCGCGCTGATGGGCGGGGTCGATGTGGAGCGCAAGCGGACGAAGGCGGAGAAGGAGCGGGAGCGGGAGCGTGCCCGGCAGCTGAAGAAGGGCTCGGGGGAGGACTAGGGCCCGTCCGGCGACGAGGACACGGCGGTGTGCCCGGCTCCGGGCGCACCGGACCCATCGCTCCGGTCAGAGCTGGTCGGACGCCGGCCTGCTCCGGTGCAGGGTCCGCAGATTCACCTGGTGTCCCAGTCGCAGATATCCGTTGTCGTTGAGATGCAGATGGTCGCCGCAGTCGAACTCCGGGAGGAGCCGGCTCGGCCGGTACGGGTCGCGTACCACCCGGTCGAAGTCGACGACCTCGTCGAAGATGCCGCCCGCCCGGATCAGCGCGTTGACCTGATTCCGTACGGCGTCCCGGGCGGGCGTCCAGGCGAGGGAACCCTCGAACGGCATCAGTGTGGCCCCGACGACGTGCAGTCCGCGGTCGTGGGCGCGCTCCGTCATGGCCCTGAGCGCGTCCGCGATCCGCTGCGGGTCCCGCTCCTGCGGGAACTGCTGCACGTCGTTGACGCCGAGCGCGATGATGACGGTCTTCACATCGGCGACGCCCAGCACATCCCGGTCGAAGCGGGCGCTCGCCCGCTGCCCGTATATCTGCCCGTAGCCCTGCCCGTCGCGCAGGATGCGGTTGCCGGCGATGCCCTGGTTGACCACCGCGTACCGGCCGCGAAGCCGGTCGGCGAGGACGTCGGGCCAGCGGCTGTTGGCGTCGAGGGTCGAGCCGGTGCCCGCGGTCAGCGAGTCACCGATGGCGACGATCGCCCCCGCGGCAGCCTTGTTGCGGACGTCCACGGCGGTGAGGTAGCGCCACAGGTTGCTGCGCCACGTGCCGTGTCCGTCCGCCACGTACGAGGTCTGGTGGCTGTTCGGGTGGATGGTGACGGGACCGTCGGCGGTGGGCGTGCGCAGGGTGACGACGAGATCGGCGTCGGGGGCGACAGGGACGACGACCGGGTCGCTGACGACCTGTCCGCCCGCCGGGATCGTGACGGACGGGGCGCTGCGGAAGGAGACGGGCCGGGTGTTCACCGTGGCCTGATCGACGAGCAGCGGACGCGTACCGAAGAGGTTGGAGAGGGTGATGCGGGCCGCGTCGCCGCCGATGCTGGTGTGCACGACGTTACGGATGGTGCGCCGGGTCAGGTCGTCATCGGTGTGCGTGTCCGCCACACCGGCCGTCGGAGCCCCGGCCCAGGTGCCGATCCAGACACCGGTGGAGTGGGCCGGCGCAGCGGGCGTACGGGCCACCGACTCCGTGCCGACCTGCTTGGACCCGCCACCGGAGAACAGTGCGGATCCGGCGAACGCCACGATCGCGGCGAGCGCGGCGGTGCCCGCCACGAGGGCTGTGAGCAGGGCGGGTCCGTGGCGCCTGGGCATGGGCGGAGTGTCTCCTCGTGGTGGTGCGGGCTGATCTCATGATGAAGCAGGGCGCGGGGGAACTCGACATGCGGCCCGGGAGTAGGTCAGGTAAGGACAATGCGTACGGGGCACCGGGGGCGATGCGTACGTGTACGCGGACGGGTGGAGCGGATGGAACGGATCGAGCGGACCAGGTCGGACGAGCCGGGCGGGGGACCGGCCGAGCCCGCACGGGCGCTGGGCGGCGCGGACGGGAGCTCCGGCACGGCAGCCTCCGCTCCCGTACACCACTCCCCCCTCGCCTCCTTCGCGTACACGGCCGCCGACGAGGAGAAGCGGCGTGGCGTACGCCGTATGAAAACCACGGCCACCGGCCTCCTCCTGCTTGTCGCGCTCGTGTACGTCCTTGCCACCTGGGCGAAGAACGCGGGTGTGGGCGGCTGGCCGGGCTTCGTCGCCGCGGCCGCCGAGGCGGGGATGGTGGGTGCGCTGGCCGACTGGTTCGCCGTCACGGCGCTGTTCAAACGTCCGCTCGGCCTGCCGATCCCGCACACCGCCATCATCCCTACCAAGAAGGACCAGCTCGGAGCCTCATTGGGTTCCTTCGTAGGGGAAAATTTTCTTTCCGGCGATGTCGTACGCGGCCGGATACACGCTCTCGGCATCGGCGGCCGGCTCGGAGCCTGGCTGGCGGAGCCGGACCACGCCGACCGGGTGACCGCCGAGCTGGCGACCGCGCTGCGCGGTGCGCTGACCGTCCTGCGCGACTCCGACGTACAGGCCGTGGTCGGTGAGGCGATCACCCGGCGGGCGAACGCGGTGGAGGTCGGCCCCGGTCTCGGCAAGATGCTGGAGACGATCGTCGCGGACGGCGGCCACCGCAGGGTCGTGGACCTGATCTGCGTACGCGCGCACGACTGGCTGATCCTGCACGGCGACTCGGTGATGGATGCGGTGCAGGGCGGGGCGCCGGGCTGGACGCCCCGGTTCGTCGACAAGCGGGTGGGGGAGCGGGTCTACAAGGAGCTGCTGCGTTTCGTGACCGAGATGCGGGACATGCCGGAGCATCCGGCGCGCTACTCGATCGACACGTTCCTGACGGACTTCGCCGCCGACCTCCAGACCGACTCGGACACCCGGGCGCGGGTGGAGCGGCTGAAGTCGGAGATCCTGGGGCGCCGCGAGGTCCAGGACGTCATCGCATCGGCCTGGTCGTCCGTCCGCACGATGATCATCACGGCTGCTGAGGACGAGCGCAGCGAGCTGCGGCTGCGGGCGCGCGCCTCGCTGATGTCGCTGGGGGCGCGGCTGGCGACGGACGGCCGGCTCCAGGCGAAGCTGGAGGGCTGGCTGGAGGACGCGGCGGTGTATGTCGTCACGACGTACCGAACGGAGATCACGTCGCTGATCAGTGACACGGTCGCGAGCTGGGACGCGGATCAGACGTCGAAGAAGATCGAGGCGCACATCGGCCGTGACCTGCAGTTCATCCGAATCAACGGCACGGTGGTGGGTGCGCTGGCGGGGCTGCTGATCTATACGGTGTCGCGGGCGTTCGGCGCGTAACGACGCCCCTGTGAGGGTTCCGGGTGCGTACCCGGCCTGTCGTACGGGTACGCACCCGGCTTACGCGGGGGAGTGCTCTTGAATACGCGCCCCACCGCTCTCGCGTTCAGTGTTCCGTGGGCCTCGCGGGAGAAATTTCTCAGGCGGCGCGGCGGGTGACCGCCCATGACGCGGCGGCGACCGTGCCCGCCACGGTGAAGACGGCCGGCCAGGCGCCGAGCTTCTTGGCCAGCGGGTGCGATCCGGCGAACGCGGCGACGTACGCCGTGGTCAGAGCGGTGGCCGCACGGGGTCCGGCCTGCCGGTTCCACTCGTACGCGGCGACGGACCCCGCGGCGGCCAGCGCGACGCCGCCCAGCGGCCGCTTCTTGGTCCAACGTGCGATCGCGTACCCGCCGACCAGTCCGCTCGCCGCCACTGCCGCTGCCGGAACTTTCGCCATAGCCGCCACCTTCGTCTTCTCGCCGGCCGGTTCTTCTCGCTGTCCGGCTCTTCTCGGCTTCCGAGGCTAACGCGGCGGGCGGACCTCAGGTTGCCGGAGGGGGTGTACATGCGTTTACCTAGAGGGTGAACGCATGTACACCCCCCTCAGGGTGCCGCCACCGGCACCACCGCCGAGCACCGTACGGAGAATGCATGTCCGCGGACATATCCGCCCCCGACGGGGCAACCGGGCAGACCCGGACCCCGCACCACCCCCGCTTCGCCGTGGGCGTCCTCGCGTTCTGCGGCGTCGTGGTCGCGGTCATGCAGACGATCGTCGTCCCGCTTCTCCCGCACATCCCGGCCCTCACCGGCGCGACCCCCACCGCCGCGAGCTGGCTGGTCACCGTCACCCTCCTCACCGGCGCCGTCTTCACGCCCGTCCTGGGCCGGGTCGGCGACATGTACGGCAAGCGGCGGGTGCTGGTCGCATCGCTCGCGGTCCTCGTGATGGGCTCGGTGCTGTGCGCCGTCAGCTCCCACATCGGCGTACTCATCACCGGCCGCGCCCTCCAGGGCGCCGCGCTCGCCGTCGTACCGCTGGGCATCAGCATCCTGCGCGACGAACTCCCGCCCGAGCGGGTCCTCTCCGCGGTCGCCCTGATGAGTTCGACGCTCGGCATCGGTGCGGCCGTCGGTCTGCCGGTCGCGGCGCTCGTCGTCGAGAACTTCGACTGGCACACCATGTTCTGGGTGTCGGGTGCGATCGGCATCGTCGACATCGTGCTGGTGCTCTGCTGCGTACCGGAGTCCCCGCTGCGCACCCGCGGCCGGTTCGACGCCGTCGGCGCGCTGGGTCTGTCCGCGGCCCTGGTCTGCCTGCTGCTCGCGGTGACGCAGGGCGCCGACTGGGGCTGGACGTCGACGCGCACGGTCGGCCTGCTCGTCGCGGCCGTGGTGGTGACGCTGCTCTGGGGCGCGTACGAGCTCCGCGTGCCGACGCCCATGGTCGACCTGCGGGTCTCGGCCCGCCCGGCCGTCCTGCTCACCAACGTCGCCGCCCTGCTGATCGGCTTCGCCTTCTACGCGAACTCGCTGGTCACCGCGCAGATGGTGCAGGAACCGAAGGTGACGGGCTACGGGCTCGGTGCCTCGCTCGTCGTCAGCGGGCTCTGCCTGCTGCCGGGCGGTGTGGCGATGGTGGCGCTCTCGCCGGTGTCGGCCCGGATCTCGGCGAAGTACGGGCCGAAGGTCAGCCTGGCGCTGGCGGCGGGGATCATCGCCGTCGGCTATGTGGTGCGGTACTTCACCAGCCACAGCCTGTGGCTGATCATCGCCGGTGCGACGGTCGTCGCCTCGGGCACGGCCATCGCGTACTCGGCGCTGCCCGCCCTGGTGATGCGCGGGGTCCCGGTCAGCGAGACGGGTGCGGCCAACGGCCTCAACACGTTGATGAGGTCGATCGGACAGGCCTTCTGCAGTGCGACGGTGGCGGCGGTCCTCGCCAACATCACGTTCCGGGCCGGCGGCCGGACGGCCCCGACGCTCCACGCCTACCAGGTCGTCTTCCTGATCGCGGCGGGCGCGGCACTGCTGGCGCTGACGGTCACGCTGTTCCTGCCCGGCAGCCGTACACCTGAGGCAGGTACGGTCGGAGAGAACCGCAACGACCGCAAGGGCGGTGCGCGGACGATCCCGATCGAGGAGGGCGCATGACCGGCAGCCGGGCCGCCGTTCCGGCCCCTTCGCCGTCCCCGGTCCCCGCCGACCAGGGCACGGGCCGGGACGCGATCCTGCGCGCGGCGCGGCGGGCGTTCACCCAGCGCCCGTACGCCGAAGTGACCATCCGGGGGATCGCCGCAGACGCCGGAGTCAGCCCCTCCCTGGTCGTGAAGCACTTCGGCCGCAAGGAAGAACTCTTCAACACCGTCGCCGACTTCGGCCCGGCCGCCGAGGAACTCTTCGACGCCCCGCTCGACATGCTGGGCCGCCACATGGTGGTGACTCTCGTACGCCGCAGGCGCGAGCTGAAGTCGGACCCGCTCCTGCGCGTCGTGTTCTCCCTGGGCAACCAGGACGAACGCTCCTTGCTGCGCGACCGCTTCCACGAGCAGGTCACCGAGGCGCTGATCGCCCGCCTCCCCGGCCGTGAACGCACCCTGCGCGCCGAGCTGATCGCCGGTCACCTTCTCGGCCTCGGCGCCACACTGAGCCTGCACCGCGAGGGCGCGGGTTCACTTGCCACCCCCGAACACCTCGCCGATCTGTACGCGCCGGCGCTCCAGACCCTGATCACGGGCTGAGGCCGCCGGGGGCGGAGGGCCGACCATGGCGGTATGGTCTGGGCCAATCGACGAGGGGGGCCTCATGTCTGTCCGTACCATCCGTTCCCGGCGTACCACCCGTGCCCGTACCCGCATGCGTGCCGCCGCCGGGCTGACCGTGCTGCTGGGCGCGTGCCTGATGGGCTGCAGCAGCGTCGAGACGTCGGACGGGCCCGGTGGCGACGTTCCGTACGTGGCGCCGTCGGCGAATGCGGCGGCCGCGTCCCGGGCGGCGCAGGCGCAGGCGGAAGCGGACGCCCAGGCGTCGGCCGATGCGGAGGACGCCGCCCGTATGTCCTCCGACAAGCCCGCGAGCAGGCCCGCGCAGGTCCGCGATGCGTTCGCCACCCTGCAGGCGACCCTGAACGACACCTGCACCCCGGGCACGGGCAACTGCGCCTACGTCCTGGGCCGGGTCCACGACGAACTGGCGGGCCTGGAGGCGTCGATGAAGGCGTATCCGAAGGACCCGGGGCACTTCAAGGAGCCCGTGGCCTGGATGACCACCCTGGACAGGACGCTGAAGGGCGACACCTCCACGGAGAACCTGGAGAAGCACCGCTCAGAGCTGTTCGGCACGCGCGACCGCATCAACACGTGGATGCAGGGCCACCCGGAGGACTACCGCTGACGGAGCCGCGTCGTTCAGGAGAGCCAGTCGGCGTAATGGGTGGGGGCGATACGGACATCGCCCTTGGCGGTGAGGACGTCACCCCGGGCGGCGGCGAACATGCCGGCGGTGTCGTCGGTGACGACACTGCGGCCGTCGGGGCGAGCGTTCAGGGTGATCCGGCCGAGTTCGTCGAGAGGGAAGACATCGGGCCCGGCGACGTTCAGGATGCCGTTCAGAGGGATGCCGGCAGCGACTTCGGCGACAGCGTCGGAGACATCCTGGGCAGCGATCGGCTGGATCGGGGTAGGAGGCAGGCGGACGGTGTCGCCCTCAGTGGTCATGGCCAGAACCGAATCCATGAATTCCATGAACTGAGTGGCGCGGACGATCGAGTAGGGGATCGACGAGGCCTTGAGGATGTTTTCCTGGAGGACCTTGGCCCGGTAGTAGTCGAGGCCCGGAACCTGGTCCACGCCGACGATCGACAGGATGACGACATGGCCCACCCCGCCCTTGCGGCAGGCGGCCAGGAGGTTGTCCATCGAGGTCTGGAAGAACGCAGGGGAGGCGTCGTCGAAGGTCGGGGAGTTCGTCAGGTTGACGACGACATCGACGCCGGCCACCGCCTCGTCCAGGCCTTGGCCGGTGATGATGTCGACACCGGTGGACAGCGAGTGCGGCACGGCCTCGTGTCCTGCCGCTTTCAGCTTCTTCACGACCTGCGACCCGATCCGGCCGGTACCGCCCATTACTGCGAACTTCATGGGTCACCTTTCGTCGCGCTCCACTGGATGGCTCTCTGGAGCCCCGATGGCGCACTGGGGAGGGAAAGGGCGCTGACAGCGGATCCGGAATCGGGACCGGTGCCCCTTCTTCGCTTCACTCTCCGGCAATGGCCGACGATTTCTTCCTCACCGTGATGCGATCGCGCGGTGGGTCATCAGCCGTATCCCGGCCGATTTGCCGGCGTCCGGGAACCGGTTCACGGTTCGCGGCCCGGATGACCGCGGTCACGCAGGCCGCGGAGCCCGCCGGTCCTTACGCTGTGCCAGCTCCTCGTCGTCGACCAGGGTAAGCATGGGCTGGCCCGGCGCGCACATCATCGTCACGAGGAAACGGCTCGGGGAGTCCGTCCGGTTGTTTCCGTCCTGATAGTGGATTACATCGCCGCCCGGCTCCCAAAAGGTTTCCCCGGCCTTGATCACACGCTCCGGCTCACCTTCGAGCTCGAAAAGCATCTCCCCCTCCAGCATGTAGCCGAATGCCGGCCCCGAATGCCGGTGCGGAGGTGTGCCCGGATCGCCCGGGGGGAATTCGATGAGAACGGTCATCACCTCGGCCCCTTCCGGGACGTACGGCGGCTTGGCCGTCTGCAGCACGGTCAGCGCGGTCTTCCACGCTTCGGACCGTGGTTCCTGCTCTGTGTTCGCGGGCTCGTTGCTCGACATGGTGAAGCCTCCAGTGGCCTGGGCTGCACGGCTCAGTCTCGCACCGGCCCGGACGTGTCGCCTGTCGCCCGATGCACGGCTTGGGCACCGCCCGGAGCGCATGTGACGTCGGCTCAGCGGCGCCCAGACCGCCACCGGGTGCCATGCCATGCCGACCAGGATCATCGCGGTGAAACAGTGACCCGCCTTGAGCCAGGAGCGTGACACGGTCGAGGATCTCGACGGGCCGGCCTGCCTGCTCGGGCGCGGCCGGGCCGGGCTCAGCCGGTGCGGGGCAGAACGAGCAGGCCCCGCACCGCAGCAGCCTGATGGTGTGGCGCGCATTCACGCGGACCTCGGTCAGGATCCTCCGGCGTCGCGGATGGCTCTGATCTCCGGGTAGACCGGCTGCCACATGGCGTCCCGCACCAGCTTGCCGAAGCCGTCGTCGACCTCCGTGCGGGCGACGCCGTCGTGGGCCGCGGCGCGGCCGACCGCTCCCGCCACCGCAGCGGAGGTCGCGCGCAGCGCGTCGGGCAGCGGGAGGACGGGCGCGCCCGGCGTACTCCCGTCGACCTGTCCGGCCACCGCGTGGGCGGCGGCGACGAGCATGCCGTCGGTGACACGGGTGGCGCGGGCGAGGATGGCACCCAGGCCCAGCCCGGGAAAGATCAGCGCGTTGTTCGCCTGACCGATCAGATACGTCACGCCCCGGTACTCGACCGGTTCGAAGGGGCTGCCGGTGGCCACCAGCGCCTGCCCGTCGGTCCATTTCAGCAGATCGGCGGGGGTGGCCTCGGCCAGCGGCGTCGGATTGGACATCGGCAGGATGACCGGCCGCCGGGCGTGGGCGGCCATCTCCCGTACCACCTGCTCGGTGAAGGCACCGCCCTGACCGGAGGTGCCGATCAGCACCGTCGGCCGGACCCGGCGGACCACCTCGGCGAGGGCGACGCCGTTGTGCTGCGCGTCCCGTTCCCAGCCGGCCACCTCGGCCGCCGGACGGGCGTAGCGGATCTGGGCGTCGCGCAGGCCGTCCTGGTCGTCGGTCAGCAGGCCGTACCGGTCCACAGCCCAGAAGCGGCGGTCGGCCTCCTCCTCCGACAGCCCGTCGGCCACCAGGGCGTCGCGGAACTGGTCGGCGATACCCGTGCCGGCGCTTCCGGCGCCGAAGACGACGATGCGGTGGTCGGTCATCGCCATGCCGCTGGCCTTCGTCGCGGACAGCACGGCGGCGAGGTTGACGGCGCCGGTGCCCTGGACGTCGTCGTTGAAGGTGAACACCCGGTCCCGGTAGTGGTCCAGGATGCGGCGGGCGTTGGCGGTGCCGAAGTCCTCCCAGTGCAGCAGCGCGTCGGGGAAGAGCTGGTTCGCGGTGGTCACGTACGCATCGATGAAGGCGTCGTACGCCTTCTCGTCCACGCGCGGATGGCGGTTGCCCAGGTAGAGGGGGTCCTCCAGCAGTTGCTGCCGGTTGGTGCCGACGTCCAGCATGACTGCGAGCGTGCGGTTGGGGTCGACCCCGCCGGCCGCGGTGTAGACGGCGAGTTTGCCCTCGGAGATGTCGATGCCGCCGACGCCCCAGTCGCCGATGCCCAGGATCGCCTCACCGTCGGTCGCCACGATCAGATCGACATCGCCGGCCCCGAGACCGGAGCCGCGCAGCGCGCCCTCGATCTCCTCGGGGGCGTTCACGGAGAGATAGATCCCGTGCGGGCGGCGGAACTCGTAGCTGTAGCGCTCGATCGCGGTGCCGACGGTCGGGGTGTAGACGATCGGCAGCATCTCGCCGAGGTGGTCGCCGACGAGCCGGTAGAACAGCACCTCGTTGCGGTCGTGCAGACCGGTCAGATAGACGTTCTTGGCGAGGTCGCTGGGCTGCGAACGGTACTGCGCGTAGGCGCGCTCCGCCTGCTGGTCCTGGGTGAGAGTCTGCGACGGCACCAGGCCCACCAGGCCCAGTGTCGCGCGTTCCTCCTGGGTGAAGGCCGTGCCGCGGTTGAGCCGTGGATCGGCGAGTACGGCCCGGCCCGTCGCGGTGGTCTCGAAGCGGTGTTCCCCGGCGATCCAATGGGTGCCCATGAGCGGTCTCCCGTCGTCGGCCCTCGTCGCATTGCCATGTTCCATCCGCTCACCCCAATGGCGCCACCGGAGAACAGCCGGACGTCCTTCGGCGACGTCCTGCTTCCCCATGAGCGTCGATCGAGCCGCCATTCCATCGGTCTTGGACGACCCCGGCAGCATCACCGCCGTCGCTGGGTACCGGGACGCCCCGGCCGCCGAGGCCGACAGACCCTGCACGCGACCCCGCCCCGGTACGAGCGGGATGCGACGCGTACCGGGGCGGGCGGCGGTGACGTAGAGGATCAGGACCGGGGCCGGGATCAGCTGAAGACGACGGACCGGAGCTTCAACCGCTCGGAGGCGTGACCGCCGAAGGGACGGAGGGAGAAGTCGTCGCCGTCACAGTCGGGTCCGGTGAAGACGGTGGCGGTCGAGGCGGTGAAGTTCCAGGGAGAGTCGGCGGGGTTCGACGAGTTGGGGTCGGCCACCTCGGGCAGCGTGACGCACTCTCCGCTCGGCGGGTTGACCAGCTCGGCAATCTGCGGGGTGCCGTCGAGACCGGTGTACCTGTAGGCGAAGAATCCGACGGTTGCACTGGCCGAGGTCGGCAGTGTCACGACGAGCGCGAGCGCGCCGAGGGCGGCAGCGACGGTGGTACGAAGGCGCATGAAGGGCACTCCTTGCGAGATACGGAGGAATACGTTCCGCTTCAACTTGTCCCGGTGACCTGCGGTTATTGCGGAGCGCGCGCCTCCGTCACCCGGAAGTGAACAGCCGAATCGGTTCTGCCGACGGCCATGTGGGTCACCTCCCGCTTCGTCGCGCTCGTGGGGGCCGTTCGGGTGAAGAGCTGGGTGGGCGCGTCGAGGACCCGGGCGGTTTCGATGCTGTCGGGAAGGTGCCGCGCCGGCAGGGCGGCAGCGCGGACACGATCACACGCCACAGCCCGAGAGAGAACTGGCCGGAATTCCTCGAAGCCGGGGCCCGTCCTCCCTCTGAGTGTCGGCTGCGCAGGCCGCGTTCCGAGGCCGTAGGCGCGAACCCGGCTACCCATGACAGCACCGGCCTCTACCTGTTCGGATAGCCTCTCCGGAACAGACCCGAGCGACCTGCGAGCAACCAGTGATCCGAGACCTCTACAACGTCCGGTTGCAGTCCGTGGAAGGTGGTTCCACACCGCTGACCGACGACGAAGAGCGGCGCATGCGGGCGATGTTGTTCAGCGAGCTCGGCAACGAAATCGCCGACCGGGGCTGGGTCCGGTTCCCCGCGTACTCGCCGGAGGACCGCCGCCGGCTGATCGACGTAGCGCACCGCCTCAGCTCCCACTGGGGGCAGCAGGTGTTCGTCGAGGCCGAAGACCAGTGCAGGCTGAAGCTCCATCTCGCCGGGTACGGGACGCAGCCGACGAACCCGACCCCACGCTGACCGCGTACGAGACCGCCAGGGTGGACCGCATGAGCAGCATCCGTTCAGCAGGCCACATGGGCTTCAGGTAGCCCGCCAGGAATTCCCTGGCGGTTCGCTACCGACGGAGTCCCGTGGCACGCACCGCTCATCACCTCCCGCCCTCCCGGACGAAGAAGACCACCGGCGACCGGTCGGGTGCCCCGTGGCACTCGGTGATCCTCCTGGATCTCCGCTACAGCGCCCGGTGCTTCGCCGAGGCGGCGCACCATTCCCACCGGCCCCGGCCCCGCGCTGTCCGACGGCAGGTGGACGTCTACCGCTTCCCCCGCCACAACCGCGACCGCGGGGTCGCGCGATGGTCCGCCCTGGAGGAACGCCGGGCCCGACAACGCCTCCGCACGCAGATGGGAATCATCCGGCGCCTGGTGAACACCGCCGGCGGCCAACTCGCGCTCACTGCCGCGGACATGGTGGACGTGCCGTCTGCGAACCACCGACACGGCTCGCTCTGGTTCGCCTGACCCGCACCGAGGGCGTGACGCGAAGTCCCGTTCGCATGGTGGGAGATGGCGATGGTGCGGTACCGTGACGAAATCATCACGCTCTGTGTGCAAGCGCGCACATAGGGCGGCCCCCGGCGGTGCGCCAACACCATCCGAGGGCCTTCATCACCAGTGGACAGGAACCACCGGAAATGCTGCGTCATGCTATCGCCCCGTCCCGGCGCTTCACGAAGGCATCGCACGATGTCGTGCGCCATCCGCGTCTGAGCAGTGACGCGAAGATCCTCCTCCTGTACGTCCAGGGCCTTCCCGAAGACACCCCTTGCAGGCCCCTGAGCGAACTCGCCCGGAAAGTGGGCATCAAGGGTCGCGCGTACCAGAAGGCGAAGGAACAACTGGTCGCGCACGGGTACGTACACGAATGGCGGACCCAGGGCGGCCGAGGCCGCTGGATCACCGAGCAACTGGTCGCGAACACCCCTCTGACGGATGAGCAGGCAGAACACCTGCGAGGGGCCCCGCCCACCACCCCGCCACCGAGTACGCAGATTCCGACGGTCGGCGAACCGGCCCCCCGGACGGTCGGTGGCTGTAAACCCGTAGAAGACCACAGTGATAAGACCACTCCCCACCCACCCTCCGAAGTCCGGCCGGCGACGGACCCGGAACCCGAACCGACGCCGAGACCGGCCGACTCCCACCAACTGGCCTGCGCGGTACGGGTCCTGCTCTCGTTGCGCCACACCCGTCGCGAACTACACCTGGGAGTGCGCGAGGCCCGCGCACTGGCCGTGGAGGCGGTCAAGTGGCTGGAGCGCGGCCTGAGCGAGTCCGACCTGAGACAGGCGCTGCTCGCCGAACGCCCGGAAGGCGGCGTGCGCTCGGCGTTCGGCTTCCTGCGTTACCGCCTCATCCAGAAGCTCCCCGCGGACCCTTCCCCGCCCCCGCTGCCTCAACTCCCGTCGCCCGCCGCCCTGGTCGTCTGCTCCTCACCCGGTGAGGAACACGTCTTCCGCCCCCTGGGAGAGGAGACGGAATGCGCCCCGTGCCGCCAGGCCACCGCATGCGCGACCTTCTACGGCGCCCCCGCACCGGAGCCTGATCGCATCCCGTGGCGCGAACGGTTCGCGAAGATCGGGGTGACTCAGTCGAGCCCTGGCGGACAGCCGAGAACGAGGGCGCCGGAACTGAAGGCGGCGCGGTAACAGTGCCCGCCCCCACGCAGAGCTCAGACGTCGAGCGACTTGTGGCGCGGCCCGCGTCGTCCTGGGGTTGCTCATGACCTGGGGTTGCTCATGAAGAGAACGCTAGGGCGCGTCGGGCGTCAGGCGGATGACGGCCGGCTGCGTCGCGCTGTGGTGGCCGACAAGATTGGCCGCCGCGAGGATGGTGTGCGTCCCGGGGATGACGTCTGCCTTCACCATCGTCAGCCATCGACGCTGCAGGGGCGGAAGGCTGGTCTCCTGCCAGCCCTCTGTGTTCGGCGGTGCGTCGATGCGGAAGTACGTGCCCTCCGCGGTTCGGTACGTCCAGGCGCCGAGCACCATGCCCCCGGTGCCGTCGGGGATGGCCTGGCCGTAGGTCTTGTCCCTGAAGGGGCGCGGCGGCCCGGGCACCGGCTGCCAGCGGGTGCCGCTCCAGTGCAGCAGGATGCGCTCGGCCGCATCCCGGGGCTCCTCGCGTTCCTCATCGCGCCCGTCAACGACCGAGTGCACCCCGAGGGCCCAGGCATCGCTCGCGGATTCCGCGCGGATGCCCGAGAGGATCGAGCCGTTGTCGACCACCTTCGCGTCGTACGGGGCCTGATAGCGGCGCAGGCGGGTCAACTGCCAGCGGTTGCCGTCCCAGTGGACCGCTGCGGGCTGCTTGGGGCGGTCGTCGAATGCTTTGTCCCCGGCGACCCACACATCGTCCGCAGTTCGCGCCTCGACGTCGATGCCGCGGGCCGGCAGCGGCACGGTCCGCCATCGGGTGCCGTCCCAGTGCCGAGCGGCGCCCGAGGCGTCGAGGGCCCAGGCATCGTCGGGTGAAACCACATCGAGGTCCACCGGGGGGAAGTCCAGCGGGACCTGGTGCCAGCGGGTGCCGTCCCAGCGCAACGCCGGGCAGCGCTTCCATGGGCCGCTCGGCACATCGCCGGTCTGCTGCGGCGGCACACCGCCCCACGCGTCCGGGTAGAGCCACACACTGCGTGGACCCGCAGCGGCAAGCCGCAACCACGGTTGTGCCCGCAGCTGGGCGGGGATCTGCACGGCCGACCACCGGCCGTCGAGCATCCGCAGCAGGCCCGGCTTCCATCTGTCCGCCGCCCCGCGCTGCTCGGTGACCGCCCATGCCTCGGTGGCCGAGACCGCCGCGAGGTCCGCCATGTGCACCTGGCCGGGCGGGCCCACGTAGTCGATACTCCACGCCCCGGCCCGGGGCGGCGGGGGCACGTCGTCCGACGTGCCGATCCTGCAGCCGCCGAGCAGCAGCAACAGGGCCGCCGCCGACAGCCGCACCGGCCGGCCGGATCTCCTCCGCCCCATCCGGCCCTCCCCTCGCAGAGCCCGGGACGCTACCGGTACTCCCCATACGCGTCGAGTGCCCGCAGCACATCCGCCTCCCGCGCGAGGGCTTCGCCAGGTTGGGCTCGCACCCGCACACCGGTCATTCACGGGCCGGAGTGTGCACGATGACTTGACGTGCCCCTGACGTAATGACTTGATGGGAGCGCTCCCATGTTTCTTCTGATGCTCAGTTCTTCTGGCGCTCACCCTCTGGAGTCGCAGTGAGAACAACAAGAAGTACGACACGAAAGAGCCCCGTCACCGCCCTACTGGCCGCACTGGCCACCCTCCTCGGGATCGTCGTTCTCGGCACCCTCAGCCCGACCACCGCCCACGCACAGTCGGCCGACGACCTCGCCACCGGCCTCCACATCAGTGACGGCCGCTTACTCGAAGGCAACGGCAACGACTTCATCATGCGCGGCGTCAACCACGCCCACACCTGGTACCCGGGCGAGACCCAGTCGCTGGCCGACATCAAGGCGTTGGGTGCCAACACCGTCCGCGTCGTCCTCTCCGACGGCCACCGCTGGAGCGAGAACAGCCCCGCGGACGTGGCCGCCATCGTCGCCCAGTGCAAGGCCAACCGGCTCATCTGCGTACTGGAGGTGCACGACACCACCGGCTACGGCGAGGACGCCGCGGCCGGCACGCTCGACCACGCCGCCGACTACTGGATCGGCCTCCAGGGCGTACTCGCCGGCGAAGAGAGCTACGTCGTCATCAACATCGGCAACGAGCCCTGGGGCAACACCAACCCCGAGGGCTGGACCGCGCCCACGATCGCCGCCGTCCAGAAACTGCGGAACGCCGGGTTCGAGCACACGATCATGGTGGATGCGCCCAACTGGGGCCAGGACTGGCAAGGGGTCATGCGCGCCAACGCCCAGTCCGTCTACGACGCCGACCCCACCGGCAACCTGATCTTCTCGATCCACATGTACAGCGTCTACAACACCGCCCAGAAGGTCACCGACTACCTGCATGCCTTCGTCGACGCCGGACTTCCCATCCTCATCGGTGAGTTCGGGGGTCCCGCCGACCAGTACGGCGACCCGGACGAGGACACCATGATGGCCACCGCCGAGCAGCTCCGGCTCGGCTACCTGGCATGGTCCTGGAGCGGCAACACCGACCCGATCCTCGACCTGGCGATCGACTTCGATCCCAGCAGGCTCAGCTCCTGGGGTCAGCGCATCTTCAACGGCGTCAACGGCGTCGCCCAGACCTCGCGGGAGGCCACCGTCTACGCGGGCGGCAACCCCGGCGACACTCACGCCCCGTCCGCTGCCGGCACCCCGACCGCCTCCGCCGTGGCCGTCACCTCCGTCACCCTCACCTGGACCGCCGCCACCGACGACGTCGGCGTCACCGGCTACGACATCGTCCGCGTCAGCGGCGGCTCCGAGACCACGGTCGCCGCCTCCGCCACCAACACCGCCACCGTGAGCGGCCTCGACGCCGAAACGGCGTACACCTTCGCCGTCTACGCCCGCGACGCGGCCGGGAACCGTTCGGCCCGCTCGGCCACGGTGAGCGTGACCACCGACAAGGGCGGCAGCACCCCCGGCGTGGGCTGCTCCGTCGGCTACCGGGTTGTCGGCGAGTGGCCCGACGGCTTCCAGGGCGAGATCACCATCCGCAACACCGGCGCCACCACCATCAACGGTTGGACGCTCGCCTTCGCCTTCGCCAACGGCCAGACCGTCACCAACATGTGGGGAGGGTCCCCCACCCAGAACGGCGCCAGCGTGAGCGTCGCTCCCGCCTCCTACACCTCCACCATCCCCGCCAGCGGCTCGGTCACCGTCGGCTTCACCGCCGCCAAGGGCGCCACCAGCGCGGCCCCGACCGCGTTCACCCTCAGCGGCACCAACTGCGCCATGGCCTGACCCGGCCGTCCCGCTGACCGGCGGGGGCACTCGCCCCTGCCGGTCAGTGCGCCGTCCACGAAGGCGTTGATGACGAGTGCGGCAGGGGTGCCTACCGGCCCCGGGCCGCCTGGGCGTTGGGCGTCAGCGAGTGAAGAAGCCCCGCACCCGACCATCCGGTGTCCCGACCAAGGCTGCCCGGTCGAGCAGGATGTTGTTGTTTTCGCAGCTCGTCTCGGGGAGCAACATGCAGGCGTGACAGGCGGCGATGTTCAGGCTGTCCGCACCGCTCGTCTCCGACTCCATGCACAGGGGGTCGTTCGAGCACCAGCTCGCTCTGTGTAGAGCGGCCCGGAG
The DNA here is from genome assembly GCF_036108815.1 of Streptomyces sp. NBC_00353. Taxonomy (NCBI): domain Bacteria; kingdom Bacillati; phylum Actinomycetota; class Actinomycetes; order Kitasatosporales; family Streptomycetaceae; genus Streptomyces; species Streptomyces sp. NBC_00353. The sequence goes on from NZ_CP107985.1 coordinate 6,364,349, forward strand.
GGTCTCTGCGAGACGGTCCGGTTCACCCTGCGCGACGACGCCGCCGAGGCTGCCGGCGGAGTCGCTGGTGGCCGTGTAGATCAGCACGCCCGCCATGTCTTCGTCGCTGTAGAGCCGCTCACGCAGGGATGCGGCGGGGTAGCCGCCGTCCAGGCTCCACTCGTTGATCAGTGAGTGAGCCAAGGCGTGCAGAAGGAGGAAGCGGGGTGTGGCGGGTGAAGGAGGAACCAGCTTGTCCGAGTCGCCCGCCCGTGCTGACAGCAGCCTCTCGTGGTTCTCGCGGATCCGGGCGGCGCGAGCGACCTGTTCCGGTTGCTCCTCCCAGCTCCGAAGCCGCTCCGGGTCGAGGCGAACGAACACGCCCTCACCGCTCACTTCGAAAGCCGGAAGCCAACTCGGCTTTGTCAGCGAGATCGCTGCCTGGCGCAGCTGAGAGTCGGCCGGACTCGGTTCCTCCACGCGCCGGAACGACTGCAGTGCCCGTACCTCGCGCAGCCGCTTGACCAACATCACCTGGGCCAGCCCGTGGGACGAGCGCAGAGCATCGATCGGAGTGATGGGGGGCTCGCAGACGAACTCCTGTTCCTCTTCGGCAACCTCTGGGTGTGGTTTGGAAAGGCTTCGGTACTCACCCTCGTACAGTTCCCGCCGGTAGTCGACGGCGCGCTTTGCGACCTCCGTACCATCGATCGCTTCCGCAGAGGCGACTTCGGCCGCACGCCTCTGCTCGACCTCGGCGACCACATCGTCCTCGGTGTAGTTCGGGTGGTGACGCAGCAGCTTCACGATGCGAACGTACGACTTGATGGAGGCGGGGTCCTCGTCCTTGAGAGCGTCGTAGAACGGTGCGACGAGTTTGGCGATGCCCTGACTCCACGGCGGGATGGACAGTGCCGAGTACATGACAGGGAACCAGACTGAAGACGAACCTCGCTGGAGTGTGCGCGGTGGTTCCTGGCAGCTCTCCACCGGGGCGTCCTTGAGCCAAGGGCTATGACCACCGCACCGGATGCCGAGGTCCCGAAGGGCCTGGCGTCGGAACGACCCCTCCATGGACACCTTTTCCACCCCGCAACTGCAACCGATCAGCACGGCACGCAGCGATGCGGTCGAGCCGTCGGCCTGAAAAGTCAGTTGGCCTCCGCAGATCCCGGAACCCATCCGGTTGCCCCGGTGAACCCATTTCCAGTAGGGGAAGTCCTCCAGATGTCCGTGCGTGCAAGCGATCACGAAGCGGGACGGGACCAAGCTCTCCTGGCAGGTCGAGCACTCAGCTCGTCCGGCTGGCGAGTTGAACTTACGGAAAGGCTGCAACTGATGGCAATGAGGGCATGAGTACATCTCCGGGAAGCGCACCGCTCGTACGCCGTCCCGTGCCGAGTCGGGATCGGGAGCCGGTGGCATCCGGAACCCGGAGACACCCAGCTGCCGGGCCAGCCGGGGCTCCGAGATGAAGGGCGCCTCGGAGATGTCCCACGAGTCGATGCCGCGGATGAGGAAGGACTCGTTCTCCACCGCGATCATGGCTCCGACGCCGTACGTAGTGATGAGCTGGGCGCGTCGGATCTCGCCGAGCTTGCGGACGGTACGTGCCGGAGCAGACGGGAGGCCGCGGCGACGGGTACGGGGCGGGACGGGGCCCATGGCTCAGCGCTCCTCGAAGAAGGTGGACGAGGCGTCTACGTCTCGCAGACTCCACAGTGTCTTCCACGGCGACACGTCGGCCGCCTCGTCGTCGTAGTTGGCCAACAGGGCGGGCCCGCGAGAGCCACGTGGAGCCTCGTACACGAGGTTCGGGCGGGCCAGCGCCTCGTCCCGCCACCACTCGATGAACTCCTCGAAAGCCGCGGTGGTGGCTTCGAGCTCGGTCGACTCGACCGCCGAAACCCGGTTCAGCAGGACCTTGCCGACCTGCTCGCGGAGTTCGGTGTGGAAGTCCTCAACACGTGCTGCCGCTTCGTTGGCCCGTGCGGCAGGCAGCATCAACCGAGCTAGAGCCACCACCACGGAGTGCAGTCCTCGGTCACGGGCCCGGGCGGAGAACGGCGTGACGCTCGTGGACTCCACCTCGCGGTACAGGGCGGAGTGGAAGCCCTGAAAGTCCTCGTAGTGCGAACGATCCCTGGAGCGAGTGGAGTTGAGCATGATGGCGACGAGGCCAGGGTGTTGTCGACCCACGCGACTCGTTGCCTGGATGTACTCGGCAGTGGTCTGCGGTTGCCCCATCACGGCCATCAGTCCGAGCCGGTCCACGTCGACACCGACAGAGATCATATTGGTAGCGAGCAGTACGTCCAGGACTTCCGGGCTCGGGAGTCGGCGCTCCACGTCCTTGAGCCGGCGGGAGATGTCACTGGCGTTCGCCCGGCTGCTCAATTCCGTGAGAGCGTCTGCGCGACGCGCCTTGAGCCCGTCCCGTACTGCGAGGTGACCCAGTCGCTCCTGGACGTCGTCGAGGACCTGGAGCTCTGCCGCCGAAAGCAGACGCAAGCTGTTGAAGTAGCCGACCAGAGTCCAGTAAGCGTCCGTCACCTCAGGTGAGGCATCGTGGGTGTGCGCCCTGTGGAGCAGGGCCGCGTAGACCCGGATCAGCAAGGTGGCCTGGCTTGTGCTGGAGGTCAGTATGCCGACGTAGCAGCGGGCTGCCTTGCGCTCGCGTGGTGTCTCCACGGCGAACCAGGAGTCTCGTGCGTCGAGGCCGCCGGGAGGAAATTGCTCCACCGAACGGGCGAAGAGTCGGGTGCCCTGCTCGTCGGCGCGTCGGATGGTCGCCGTCGAGGCGATGACCTTGGGGCGTTCCGCCAGGGCGTCCACGGCTGTCTCGTACAGGCCGGTGAGCGTGCCGAGCGGTCCCGAGATCAGGTGGAGCTCATCCTGAACGATGAGTTCGGGCGGCCGGACCCCGTCCACGTCCCGGTTGAACAAAGCCGCAGACGCGGGCCGCCAGGGCATTGAGGCGAACTTGTCGACCGTCGCGATGACCAAGGTCGGACGATGGGCGTAGACGGCCTCGTCGACGAGGTGCACCGGCAGCCCCCGGTGGAAGTCGCAACTACCGGAGGGGCAATTCACCGTCATGCGTTTGGCATCACTATCGACCGCGTAGTCCCGCGGGCGCAGCGGTGCGCCACACCATGGGCAGTTCCGCAGTTGGACCGGGTTCTCGGTCTGCAACTGGAGGTTCTCGTTGCGCATGAGGTCCGCCAGTTTGCCTTCGGTGACCGCCAGCGTGTTGGGGGTCGCCGAACGGCCCACCCACATGCCGATGGAGATCTCCTCGTGCCCGAGCCTTGCCGGGTCGGCGGCCCGTAGCAGGTCCATGGCGCAGATCAGTGCCGCGGCCCGCTCGAACTGCTGGAGGGTGAGCAGCCGGAGCGTGTACCGCATGAGCACGGTGACGCCTGCCCCGGCCTCCCCGTCCCGCAACCGCCGCAGGAAGGTGGTGAAGGCGATCAGCCCGAGGTATGCCTCCGTCTTGCCGCCACCTGTGGGGAACCACAGCAGGTCCGAGACCTCTCGGTCCTTGTGGTCCGGATCGACGATTCCGGCGAGGCAGAGAAGCATGAAGGAGATCTGGAAGGGTCGCCACCGTCCGGCCTGCTCGTCCGGTTGGCCGGACCTGCCACCCTTGATCCACACTGTGCGCGCCCGCTGGTCGGCCATCGCGAGGTTCGCCAGCTGGAACGCCCGCAAAATGTCCGGCTGTTCGGAGTCCGCCAGCAGATCCACGCCTTCACGCATCCGGCGTAGTGCATGCCTGCAGAGCAGTACCTGATCGGCCGCGGTCTTGCCGTCTTCCGTGTCCCGCAGCAGACGAGCTTGATCCTCCTGGGTCTCGATCCACCGTTCGTATCCTGTCAGCACAGCGCGAAGCGCCGACACGACCTCATGGGACGGGTCGGTTCCCAGCCGGTACATGGTCAGTGGTTTGTCGTCGATCCCGGGGTTGGAATCCGTCAGCAACACTTCGTGGGAGGGAACGAATTCGGTCCGTAGGGCGGTGACCGTCGGACGATCGGTCGAAACGGATCCCACCGGAGGCGGTGTCCAATCCCAATGCGCCGCGCACCCGTGGCCGGTAGCGAAGGTCGGCACATGGCGGTGCAGGAGCCTGCTCAGCGCCTGTTCCGAGTCGACCGCACCCAGGGTGGCCGGCCGCGCCACGAAAGCCGGGCTGTCGCCGTCCTCTGCCGTAACAGTCAGCGTCGGCTGGTAGAAGCAGTGCGCGTCGCGGAGGTCGTACTGTCCGACCTCAAGATTGTTGACGACCGTGGCCGTCACGGTCACGGTCCCGCCCGACGTGGACCTGGGGCGGACCAGCACACGCAGCTCCAGCCCCGGGTGAAGAACGAAGGGATCGAGTAGACCGACTTGTGTGACGTCCACGCGGACCGGTTCGATCCGCAGGGCGGAGCGCCGCCAATGCTCCCTCTGGGCCTTCGTGCTGCGAGCCTCGGTCCGCTTCGCGGCCACCGGCTTTCCTTCGGCGTCCTCGGGGAGGTAGACGGCAGTGCGTACGGTCAACCGAATCCGGGCGGACACGGCCGGGTCCACAGCGAAAGTCAGGCCGATGGACGACGGCATCCGTACGTTCGACAGCGAGACACCCAGATCGCCGGTTCCTTCCTCGACTTCCCGGCGGGCGCCGAGTGGTACTGCATCGAGCCCGTCCCGCTCGGACTCCAGCTCACCCTGCTCGGTCGTGCCGGTCCGGGAAGAGTTGTCGGACCGGTCCACCCGTGATCGTGGGAAGAGCACCCCGACCGGGTACATGGTGATCGGCGCGTCATCCGTAAGCACCTCGTCCACACCGCCGACGGGACCGAGCAGGTCCTTCCGCAGGGCGTCGAGGAGCGAATCGCGCACCTCGTAATGCGCTTGGTGAGTCGACTCGCTCATCCTTCGTTCCCTTCCGATTCGTCCGCGTACCAGCGGAAGCGCCCCAGGCCGCACAACCGGGGTGCGACCCAAGCGCCGTGCGTACCCAGTCCCGCGCCCTCGGTGGCGGCGGGACTGCCCGCCACACTTTCCACGCAGTCGACCCTGAGGTCGGTGATCAACGGCGGCCATCGATCGACCTCGGAGTGTGAGGTGCGACGCAGCATTCGGTGCAGGTCGGTTCGGAAGCGCTCGGACACCACCGCGATCTGTCGGCCACCGGCCACTACTGCGTACGGAGGCGACTGGTCGGAGGCGACAGGGATGCCGTGCAACAGGACGAGCTCCGCCTCGGCACCGGCGGCGACATCGGTCACCAGGTGGCGCTGAAGCTCCTCGGCGTCCTGTTGAAATCCCTCCGTGCCCGGGGGCTGCTCATGGGACACGTCCGAACCGATCAGCTCGATCCCGTTACGGGCCCAAGAGCTACGACCGCCCAGGTACCAGCGGTCGATCCTCTTGTCCTTCCGGATGAGCCACGAGTTGGGTGCGTCCAAAACGTAGAGGTCGTCCCGAGCCCGCGTCATGGCCACATACAGCAGCCGGGTCTCCGCGGCCGGGTCATAGTCGTACTTCTTCTTCCGGACCGGGGGCGGCTCCTTCAGAACGCGTGGTTCGACGATCAGGACCCGGTCGAACTCCAAGCCCTTGGCCCGGTGCATGGTCGATATCACGAGCGAGGAAGACTGAGCCGCGGTGAGTTCATCAGGCAGTCTGCCTTCGGCGAGCGCGCGGTGGAGCGCGACGACATCGAGAGTTCCTCGACCACGGCCCCGCGCTACTTTTCGTACCGACCGCCACAGCGCCTCCGGCACGCTTCCGGCCGGTATCCGCAGGTCGACCACCAGTTCCTCGAAGCGTTCCCGGGTGAGAGCGGTCGTACCGGTCGAGGCGAGGAGTTCGGTGATCCAGACAGGGGCGGAGCGCTCGCGGGCCGAACGCTGCAGCGTGTGCGGGACGTCGGCTTCGGCCAGGATGCCGGACAATGTCAATGCCTGGCCGTTGTCGCGGCACAGGATGGCGGTGGTGTCGGGATAGTCGCGCAAGGCCGCCAGGACGAACTGGTCTTCCAAGCTCCCGAAGTTCGGCGTCGACAGCAACAGCGCACGCAGGTCACCGTGGATGCGCTCCGCCTCGCCGCCGGCCGCCGCCCTGTCGCGGGGCAGGCGCTGCAACGAGGAGCCGTAGGGCAGAGCCATCCGAGCCGCTTCGCTACGGGCGCGGAAGTTGTCGCCCAGGTGAAGCTCCACCAGGTCCTCGCCGAACGTGGCACGCACCCACTCGAGGAAGCGGTCGGTCTCCTCGGCCCGCTGATCCGGATCGGACACCTGGAACCCGTACACGGATTGAGCCGAATCCCCCACCACGGTGAACCCGCTGTTCTCCTGAAACCGGTCGAGCAGCGCCTCGACCATCTCCCGACGGACGCCGACGAGGTCCTGGACCTCGTCGATCACCACATGGGCCGGCACGTACTCGCCGCCCTCGACCGCCCCCTTGTCGATTGCCTCGGTGGCGGCCTCGATGCGGCCGTCGTAGGTGTAAGTCCCCCAGTCCACGTCCGGGTAGGCGCGGTTGAGCAGTGCAGCGGCCCAGCCGTCGAAGGTCTGGACGCGAATCCGCTGTGCGGCGGCAGCATGCCGCTCGATCCGCTCCGTGAGCTCGCGTACGGCGGCGCGGGAGAAGCTGAGTACCAGGATCTCCCCGGCCTCCAGTTCTTCGCGCTCCACCAAGACGTCGAGCCGCCGCACGAGGGTATGCGTCTTTCCGGCGCCAGCCCCGGCCGTGACCAGCACTCGGGCGTCCCAGGGCTGGTCCACCACGGCTTGTTGTGCGGGGGTGAGCCGGTGTTCGGTGAGAGGGGCGGCGGTCACTGGTTACCGTCCCACAGGTACTCGAACTCGGTGAAGGCAAGCTCTTCACCGTAGTTGGTGATGTTGTCGCGCACGTTCAAGATCAGGCAGCTCTCCTTGCCACCGTTCTTCGGGCCACGCAGGCCACGTCCGATCATCTGCTGGTAGATGTTCGGGCTGTACGTCGGGCGGGCGACGACCACGGCACGGGTGGCCGGCGCGTCGAAGCCCTGGGTGAGCACGCCGTAGTTCGTCAGGACCTGGATCCTGCCCTTGCGGAAATCGCTGATCTGCTTACGGCGTTCGTTGACGGGCGTGGTCGCGTCGACTGCGGCGGCCCTGATGTCCCGGTCGCCGAGCTTGGCGGCGAGCAGCTTGGCGTGGGCCACGGAAGTGGCGAACACCAGAATCGGCCAGTCCGACGGCATGGCGGCGATCTCGTCGACGATGCGCTGGTTGCGTCCATGATCCTCGGCCAGCCGCTGCTCGGCACCCTTGGGCAGAGTGGCGAACTTGTCGGACTGGGCCCGTTCGTCGGCCGTGAGCGCGATGGCAGCACCCGGCAGCTCCCTGTGCTTCACCTGGGCCAGGACACCGATGCGCTGCAAACCCTTGATCGCGACGGAGAGATCACCGTCGAAGACCCCCGTGTCGAGGCGGCTGCCGAACCGCTGCACCAGGAGGCGGGTAAGTTCCGCGTTGTTCTTGTACGGAGTCGCGGTGAGACCGACCAGGTGGCGACTGGTGCGGTGATGCGTGAGGTCGAGCTGGTCCAGCAGACCCGTGTAGCGCTTGGACATCGCGGTGTGTGCTTCGTCGATGATGACGAGCGAGGCAGTTTCTCTCAGCCAGGTGTAGTTCTCCGCCTCCAAGCAACTGGCCAGCTTTGCGTCGGTGGCGACGACCAGGTGCGGGCGACCGGCGACCGGAGTGGCTTCGTTCGAAGACCAGAGCCGGCTGATGACCAGCGGCTGCTCGGGGCCGACCTTCGACCAGACGAACTTCCAGCTCTGCACGGCCTGCTCACACAGCTCTTCGGTCTGCGCGATCCACAGGATCGGGCCGGGAAGATTCGTCCGGTCACGGATCCAGCGGATCACACCCTCCGCCGTGACACGGGTTTTGCCCGCTCCGGTCGGCAGACTGAGCATGCCACGCTGAGGCATCGGGTTCTTCAACAGGCCGAGCAGTGCTTGCGCGAGCTCCTCCTGGTACGGGTGCAGGGCCGGGAATTCAGAGGGACCGTCGATCTCCAGGCGGGGTTCCAGCGAGGGTACCTGGGCACCGGCGAAGGAGTCAGGGAACCCGAGGTCGGTGACGAAGAGCAGGGCTTTCGAGCTACCGGTGAAGGAGCTGGGGGCGCGTGTGGGGAAGTCCAGCGCGAGGTCGCGGGAGTGGACGCGAAGGATCGCCTCACCGTGGGCGTTGAAGGCCATCTCCGCTATACGCCGCGAACTCGGCTCGCTGCCGTGCTCCTGGATCTCGCTCTCCATGAGCCCGGGAGGAAGCTCGCCACGCAGAGCCGTCTCACCGATCAGCAGATCGATCTTGTCGATGATGCTTTCGGCTTCTCGCACCTCCCGCAGGCGCTTCAGGAGGGTTTGGTCATGTTCTTGCTTGTCCTGGAGGGCGAGAGCCTGGCGGCAGCCTACCGGGCCCCAACCCCACTTGAACTCCTTGTCCGCAGCCTCCAGCACCTGCTGTCGATCGAGGGAGTCCAGCACGAAGAGGGTCTGCCCCTTCCGCGCGAACGGGATCTGCTTCCGGTCGCTGCCCATGGGCGTGCGCATGACCTCGTCGAGTTCGGAGCAGCGTTGGATCTTCAGGCTGCCGGCGGCTTGGCCGAGGCGTGCCTTGACCGTCGGGAACTCCTCGAACAGGGACGAAGCCCGCCCGATCTTGACGGGCTCGATCTCCCTGCTGATGACGTCGGAGACCTTGAGCATCCCCCAGTCCTCGATCATCTCCTTCGCCGTGGCGACGTCCGCCTTGTCGGCGACCAGGAGGGCGGGGAGTCGTTCACGCACGAGTTCCTGGAACTCCAGCGCGCTCGTCGCGACAGCGATCTCGCTGTCGGAACGTCCCTCCCACGACGATCCAACCCTGCAGCGGGTGAGCAGGCCCTCCGGGAACTCGAAGCCGACCCGGTGCAGCAGCGCGTACGCGCGCCCGATGAAGGCGTCGTCCTCGCTCCCGAGTAGGAGGTCCAACAACTTGCTCCAGCGCCGGAGGGGCACTTCATCGGAGGATGTGGGCATGTTGAGCCTTCGCGCCGCCTCCTCCGAGATCTCGGCGACAGGAAGCACAGCTCGGAAACTTTTGAGCTGGGGGCCGACAGCCTCGGAGACTCGGGTCAGGCCCATGGAGGTCCTGACGAGCCCGTGCTTCTTGATCATCCAGCGCAGCGGGGACATGACGGCCTTGCGCGTGTTGGCAGTGGATCCGTACTGCATCTGCCAGTGCTGCGAGATGTCGGATGCCGACAGTGCGGACACGAAGGCAGCGCGTCCCTCTTCGGACAGAACGGGAAGCAGGTGCAGTGGTCCCAGTGTCGGAGCACCTTCGACGGCGAGGCGAGTGATGCTGGGGCGGGGAGCTGTGCTGGGCAGTTCACGAAGGTGCGCGTCGTGAACGACCTGCTTGTACTCCTGGAACCACGGCTCGTCATGGGGGCGATATCCGCCGGTGGGGCGGTCGAACAGTCCGAGGTCGCGGAAGACCGGCTTGTCGCTCTCATGGAAAGTCATATCGACGGTGACGGTATTGTCACGGCTCCCGTCGGCAGGCACCACGGGGCCCGGCAGGAGGCAGTCGCGCATCGGTCGGTAACGACCGTCCAGGGTGCGGACACGCAGCGTCTCCAGCGGCTTGGGCACCTTGGTGCGCATCCTGTCGACCTGCAGGCTGCCGCCGGCGCTGCGCAACAGTATCCAGAAGTTCGACCACGCATTGTTGTCGTAGTTGTCGAATCCCTGATCGAGGACGCCCTCGAACCGCCCTTGCGCGTCAGCGACCCTGATACCGATGGTGTGCAGGTGACGCGCCATTTCGGGGCGCTCGGAGATCGACGGGTGGACGTAGACCATGTCGTCGCGGAGCGTGTCGGCAGAGGTGCGGTGGAAGATCTCACCGGCTACGGGGGCGACCAACCCGTGCTCCTCGGTGAGGATGATCCGGGCTTTGCGGGCCTCGGCGGTGAGCGCGGAGTCGTCGCGCAGCCGTGCGGCCTGATCCTTGAGCACCATGAGGGACAAGATCTCGATGGCGTGGGAGGAGGCCTCCGCAGAGCTGTCGGAAACGAGAGCCTCGAGCCAGTCCTTGACGCTCTCAGGAGTCTTCCCTGCGGCATCCAGGACGTGCATCACCTTGCCACGCCGAGTAGCGCTGTCGGATGCGTCGACGGATGGATGCAGCCAGTTGGAGGGGCGGCCGCCGTACTCCGACCAGATCTGCACCCATTCCTTGTCCAGATTCGCCGGCGTGATGAACAGGTCGCGCGGGACCTGGAGTTGGCCGTTCTGGTCGGGTAGAGAAGGGCGTTCGGCGGTCATCTCCCACACCCGACGGAGGAAGTAGTCGTCCGCCCAGTTGAGCTTCTCCTTGGTTCGGCCGGGCAACAGGGGGAGGTATGCGGCAGGGTCCTCGTCGGGCATGAGCTCGGGCAGCGTGTCGATCACCAGTCGGGCAGCCACCTGGAGCAGTTCCCTGTTGAAGGCGCTGCCGTCGAGAAGGTGTTGGCGGTCCTCGTTGGTCTTCCACGGGGCGTTCAGGATGCCGGTCAGTGAAACTTCGTACTTGGTCGGGAAGAACGCCCAGAACGTACCCCGCCCGACGGGCACGGTATACAGGCCGTTACGCACGGTGTATTCGGGCACTGCCCAGGAGACCTCGAGAACCGGCCGGCCGTGAAGCTCGCCCGCACTGTCCGCGGCCTCGCCGGCAGGCGAGTAGGAGGCCGAGAACACCTTCCACTGCTCGGTCGTCTGCTTGGCGCCACGTGCCACTTCCCTGAGGGTGCGGTGGTTGCCCTTGGGCTCGATCGAGATCTCTCTGCGCGCCGGGGGCATGGTGCGCTCGTCGTGCAGAAGCACCTGTCCGACATGGGAGGAGAACAGCTGGAAGTGAGCAGGGAAGGCGTCCGTCTCCCGTCCGTCGCGACCCTTGTAACCGCTGATGTCGCGTCCGAGACGTTCGGCGGCACCCTTCTTCAGGGGCAAACGGACAACGGTGGTGGCCCAGCGCAGGAGTTTGTCCAGCACGTCGTCGTCGGCGCGTTCCTGATCGACATCGAGGGGGCGGGCCATACGGAGGACCGGCGTGTCCATGTCGGCTTCGCTCTGGCGACCGAGCGCCCGCGCGATCTCGGCGGCGGACCACTCCCGGTCGAACCCGAACCCGAAGTCGCCGTTGCCGCTGAAAAACTGGGGTGAGTCGCATACGGAAAGCACAGACTTGACGCCGACGCCGAAGCGGCCGATCTGCCCACCGCGCTTGCGGGACACGCTCATGCGCAGGATCGTCTCGGCGCCCTCCGGTGTGACCGGGGTGCCCTCGTTGGCGCAGTAGAGGTGGGTGTCGGTCAGGACGACGTGCAGCTTGCCGCCGGGCGATGCGGCGATCTCATCCGCCGCGTTCTGGACGAGCTCGAGCAACTGGCGTTCCCCGTAGCCACCCTGAGTGATGCGACGCTCGCCGTTGGCATGCTCCTGTACCAGCCCCGGGTCGACCTCGTAGGTCTTCAGGACGGTCGAGGACTGTCGGATCACGGTTGTGATCACGGGGGGCAGCGAAGGGTCGGCGAACGGCATGTCGGTCATGAAGCACCTGTCTCGAGCGAGAGAAACGAACCGAGGATGCGCGGGGGGATGCAGGGGTGCCGACGCGTGGTGCCGGCACCCCTGGAGAAGCAGTCAGGTAGCTGATGAGAAGGGTGGGGTCAGCTGTTGATGGTGGTGACCGTGGTGATGGTCGTGACCGTGACGGTCGTCGTCATGACGGTCACAGTCCGCCCGGTCGTGCGAGTCCTCCTGGTGCGGATGACCTGGTAGGTGCGGGGGCTACCGGGGCGCCGAGGGGTGGTGGGGCGCCGGGTGGTACGGGACGTGCGACGCACGCGGGGTTCGGAGGCGGTGGTCCGCTCCGTGGACGACATCTTCTTGCGGCGAGCGAGGCGCCGCCGCTCCGAGGCCAGGACCTCGGGGTGGATGCCGTGACACATCAGAAGCTCGGCCCGGAGGTCGGGGTCCTCCGTGTTGTCGTACTCCCTGATGAACCGTGCCATCCAGTCGTCACCATCGTCGCTCATGCGGGGTTCCCCTCCCTGTGGCAACGCCAACGAGTCCCATGACTGGATGGCGCTTGCAAGCATGCGGTGCAACCAGCCCGAGGACGGAGCTCTCCCGCATTCCCGAACAGGCGTTTCCTTCAACAGCCCTCGTTGCGAGGGGAGTTGCTTGGGGTGAACGCTAGCATGACGGTTCGACCTGACGGTCGGACAGTAACGAGATTTTTTCTTCAACCACCCCTGCTGGCGCACCAGTCGGGCATGGTGTCAATCGACGTTTGACGACCTGGCAGTGTCAAATGCAGTGCTACCGTGGCCCTTCCCGGAACCAAGGGGAAGTGGGTTCAATGGAGGACGTCGAAGGCTTCGGCATCTGGCTCGGACGCCAGTTGCGCCGCAGCGGCATATCGCAGGCGGATTTCGCCAAGGAGCTGGATCTGACGCGCGCGGCCGTGTCGGCGTGGGTCACCGGGAGATCGCGGCCGAGGCCGGAGCTGATGGTCGAGATCGCCAGGATCCTGGAGACGGACGTTGCCACCCTGATCACCAGGGACGCCGACGCCGGATCGGATCGGCCGATCGACTGGTACCACCGGGTCGCGCACCAGGACGGTGGTCGGGAGTACGGCAACGCGGCAGTCTTCGCCTTCGACGCGAACCTGGCTGTGTTGGCCAGGGAGGTCACGCAGAACTCCCTGGACGAGAGACTGGATCCGGGGCGCCCGGTGCGGGTGCGATTCACCCTGCACGAGCTGACCGGTGAACACCTGCACTCCTTCCTCTCCGCACTGAAGTGGGACCAGCTCGAGCCCCACTACACGGCGGCGGCGCAGTCCCGGCACAAGGTCGGCCGGGCTCTCGCCGAAGGGCTGCGGGCGTTGCGAGAAGACTCCTCCCTCCTGCTTCTCCGGGTTGACGACTACAACGCCTCGGGTCTGACCGGACCCGAGTACGGAGACGGTCGGTATGCCGCTGTGGTCCGTCGGCAGCTCGACAGTCACAAAAGCAACGACCGAGCCGGCGGTTCGTACGGGTTGGGTAAGGCCACCTTGTGGGCGGCCAGTCGGCTCGGTCTGGTGCTGATCAACAGCACCCTGTCCGAGACACATGAGGGGCGGACGGTCCGCCGGGTGGTCGGCCGATTGGACCTCCCCTGGCGTGAGGTCGATGGAGTTGCCTACGCGGGGCCTGCCTGGCTCGGTGAGCCGGACGCGGAGAAGGAACACGAGGGTGTGTCCCGCTCCTGGTGGGCCGATGAACGAGTGGTCGCCGATCTGCGTCTCGACCGGGACAGCGATGATCCGGGAACTTCCTTCCTCGTCGTCGGCGCTCACGACGCGGCCGGAGGCAACGACGCCCTGGAGGATCTGCACACGGCTCTCGGCCGGGCGCTGTCCGACAACTTCTGGGCGGCCATGACCTCGGGCCGTTCGACGCCGGCCATGCTCGAAGCGTCGGTCCGCGCTCTTCGCAACGGTGAATTCGTGATTCCCGAGCAGCGGGTCGATCCACTCGACCGTCACCCGGCACTGGTCCACGCGCTGCGGGCGTACCTCGACGGCGAGACGGTCGACGAACTCACGGCCCCCGGACAGGTCGCTGCCAGGGACGTGACCTTCGCCGTCCCGCCGTTGCGGGCCGCCGGGCGCGGAGCTGAAGGACACAGCCATCGTGCCGTACTCCTGGTCACTCCTGCTGCAGACAAGGACGAGAAGCACAGCCGCATCATCTGTATGCGCGGCACTCGCATGTCTGTCACGGCCCGCGCCCCTCGAAGTCTGGGCGCGGGGGTGGACCCCTTCCAAGCCGTCCTGCTCGCCGGTTTCGCCACAGGAGATGACGGCTCGGCGACGCACGCCGCCGAGGCATTCCTACGGGCCGCCGAGCCGCCGGAGCACGACAGGTGGGGGACGACCGAGGAACTCACTGCTGCGTATGCCAACGCGCCTCGCCGATTGACCGAGTTCAACGCGGCCATGGATACGGCGCTGCGCGGCGTGATCGGTCGACGGGCTGTCGGTCAGGACTCGACCGGCCCCGAGGTCCTTCGGAAGCTGCTGCGTATCGATGCGCCTGCGGCGGCGAGCGGTCGTCGTGGCGCGGGGCACCCACTCGTGGACCGGGTCGTAGGGAAGGTGGACGGGGACGGGGCCTGGACCCTGGACATGACGCTGACTGTCCCGCAGCGCGACGGCCGCTGGGAGCTGCTGCCGGTGGTCAAGTTCGATGTGCGATCGGGAGGACGTCCCTCGTTGGAGTGGGCGGAGCTGTCCGCGAAGGAGAACTGCCAGGTCGTCGACGGCCGACTGCTCATCGATCCGGATGTACGGTCAGCGCGTTTCGGAGGAGTCACGGCCGTCCGTAGTCACCCGGTGGCTGGCGTCATGGCCGGTGTGATCGTGGACATCCAGCAGGCACGGGAGACTTCGGCGTGAGCACTGTGTACGCGTACCCGACCTTGGTGGGGAAGATCGAGGTCACCGTTCGAGGGGCGAGTATGGACGGGAAGCCTCTGCAACTCTCGCTGATCTCCCAACGCGATCAGGTCGTCGCCCTTCATCAGATCGAGCGGAACGACTGGATCGAGGGCGTCCTCGACATGGAAGTCTCCCTCCCCACCGATGAACTGGACGAGGGGCCGTGGTCCGGGGTCACTTGCGTCGCCGTACTGACCGAGGGAGCCACCAACACTCGTGTGGTCAGTCGATTGGAACGTCGTCGTGGCGACACCCACTGGCGAGGTGAGGTCCGGGTGCGCCGCTCCACCCACGCGGCACGTGCGCTTCTCGATGTGAGCGTCGTCGGCACCCACGGTGGAGTCGACGGGCGCATCATCGGCAGGACGGATACGCCCTGGGTAGTGGACCTGCTTGCCCGTACGCCGACCAGGCAACGCGATCTGGAGATCCTGCAGAAGGATTTCAGGGATGGGCCACAGGAGTGGCTGCGTCGGTTCATGGACGCGCCTTGGCTGATCGACACCACCGGAGACCTGCCGGCGGTCCTGATCAATACGTCCTTCGAAGGGCTTCCCGAGCTGCTGTCCGGTGCTCGCGGGCCGCTGGAGAAAGCGACCGCCGGAATGGTGGCCGCGCAGATCGCGGGTGAGGCCTGGGCGACCATGTTTCACTCGGCACTGAGCGACCTCGAATTCGATGAGGACGGCACCCCGCACTTTCCTGGTGGGTGGCGGGAGTCAGTGCTGCGCTCCATGCTTCCTGAGGTGTTCCCGGGGCTTCCCCTCGCCGAAGCTCTGGCAGAGGCACACAGCCGCAGAGGTGATGGCCGAGGGTGGGCGGAGATCCAGTCGCGGATCCACTACGCAGCAGGAAGACGAGGGCAGGTGCCGAAGAATCTGACGGCGGCCATCCGCGCCGTGAATCGTGCCCAGGAAGGTCCGCGTCGATGAGCCGACACCGACACCACATCGAGTCTCCCGAACGGCTCGCGTTGCTACCGGGCAATCTCGCCGCAGCCTTCCTCACCCATGGGGTACGCGCGGGTCGGGACAGCCTGCCGCAGGTGGCGATTCTTCGGGCCAGCACACCGATCGAGAGCGACTCCGTCCGGTGGAGCGTCGATCCGGTGCGAGAGCTAGTCGAAGAGGCCATGAGCCGGTTCGATGCGGCGAGGACCGACGCCGATGCTTGGCTGGCGCCCCGATTGCATGCGACCTTGCGGATGACACGTGGTGAAGCGGCGAACTCCGGTCTCTGGAATTTCCTGGCCTTGGCCGTGGCGCCGGACTACGTCCTGTGGCGACACCTGCCGCTCGGAGGTTCGGACGGCGGCGAACCCAGGCAGGTCACCGGCGTCAGGTTCGTGGGCCCTCACTACAGCCAGGCCTTCTCCCGGCTGTGGTGGGCCGCCGAGATGTTCCGCGACGGGGCCGATTACACCTCCGCGGAGATCGCCTGCCGGAATCAGGACATGATCAACACGGCTCTCCGGCTCTCCACCATCGATCACAAGCCCACCGCACTGGCCCTGGTGCGGGTCCTCGAGGAGCTGTCACGACAGGGGGCCACGCGACTCGGCGATCGAGTCAACGCACTGTGTACGGCGGTCAACGTGGCCGGCAGCACGCTCATGTACGAGGTGATCGCTCCGGACGACGTCCCCGATCACTTCGCGCTCGCCGATTGGATCGAAGACGTGGAATCGGCGTCGGCCGTCCCGTGGGACCGACTCCCCGAAGGACCGGGCGACGGCACCGCCCGGCGCTCTTCCTGCGAGGCCCTTACGCGGATGTTCGAGCGATTCGTCGCAGAGGCGCCGTTGCGTGACAGGACTCGGGCCGGGGTTGCACAGGACTGAAGGCCGCTGGGGGACGCGGAGAACTTGGTCGCGGCCCTGTACCAAGTGTGTCCGAACGGGGCCTGTCGCAGCATGCCCCGTTCGGCTCACGCGTCCTCGGTGAGGACCTCATCCGCTGAGGCTCCCGGGTGCTCCGGTTCCCACGCCGCCAATTTGTTGATCAAGTCGTCGTCCGGCGGCCCGAGCCGGAGTGCGCTGCTCAGGATGTGCAGAGAGAGGAGCGGCGGAATAGCGTTCCCGATCTGTTGGGCCACATCGGTGGACCGCCAGGGGTACTTCCTCGGGAACGACTGAAGGAGGCCGGCCTCCTCGAACGTGAGCCGCTCCAACTCCTCGCCGATCTCCTTGTTACCGGATTTGGTCTCCTTCAGAAGGAAGACCCGGTTACGCCGGACCTTGCCCGTGATCGTTGCCGCAGGTTGGTCGGAAGTGCGACGGCCCCGGTTCTTGGGGTCGCCTCCCGATCCGTAGTTGGAGACCACCTCGAAGTCGCGTGGGCGCTCAGTGAGTACGTCCTGCATGGCGACCCAGGGCTTGACCGGCTTTCTCCCCTTTCGAGGCGCGGAGAACAACAGCCCCTGCCTGTCGTGCTCCGCATCGTTCTGCTCATGGAGGCGAATGGCTCCCTTGCTGTAGCGCTGGTGCGTCGCGCGGGGAAACTCCACGGGCCGTCCCACATTCTGCGGATCCCACTGGGCGATCAGCACGGCGCGCCGACGTGTCTGCGGGACGCCGAAGTCCTCGGAGTGGAGAACGTGGGCGTCGGCGGCGTAGCCGACGCGTCTGAGGAGCTCGGCGTAGTGCTTCCATACCGGCAGAACAGTGGGTACCTGCTCCAGCACAACCACGTCGTAGGGCTTTCCCCTCCCGAGCTTGGCCTCCATGATCCAGCGCAGCGGCTGGAGTACGAGACCGGTGCGCTCGTCCGACATCTCGTCGGTCTCGGTCTCGACTTCCTTCCGAGCGGCCTCGAAGGAAGCGAAGTCCTCGTTATCGATCAAACGTGTGGCCAGGCGCTTCACGTCCTCCAGGGCTTCGTGGCCCTTCCGGTTACCGGCCACGGAGAAGGACTGACACGGCGGCCCGCCCGTGAGGACATTCGCGTCCTCCACCTGTTGATCGCATGCGCTCAGTACGGCGACGTCCTTCTCTGTAGTGGTCAGGAGTCCGGCCGCTTTGCGTGTCGCACGCGTCGCGTCGTCCCACTCGATCCCGATGCTCTCCAGCCCCATGATCGTGGCCGCGATGTCGAGGCCACCGGGTCCTGCGAACAAATCCACGATGCGGAAATGCGCAGGTAGATGCGGTGGGTGGAGTGCATGGGTCATGGGGTTGAAGTGTAGCCGGCCAACCAAGATCAACTCCCATGGGAGCGAAGGTCGATATGCGGGCGATCAGGTCCGCAACGCGTCCGCGATGGCGCCGCCCAGCACCCTGCCGACCGGTGGCGGTGAAGCGTGCCCGATTTGCCGGTATCGCGCGGTCTTCCTGCCCGCGAATTGCCACTCACGTGGAAATCCCTGCAGGAGCGCAGCCTGTGAGTCCGTGAGTTTGATCAGGTCGGGGGAGCCGTGGAGATCGGGCCCCGGGACCTCATCGGCAAGGGCGCCTCCATTGACCCCCATACGCGCCCAAGCCTTCTTCGTCCCTGTCGGTCCCAGGTCTGCTCCGCCACGATTGTCGGAGCCGCCAACGAGTGTCGGTGCCACGCTGAGCGCCTGAGCCGCCCATGCGTCAGCGCCGAGCCAGCCGCGGGCCGCCATGGAGCGGCGGAGCGCCTTGCCTACCGACACGTGCTCCTTGACCGTCGGTAGCGGCGGCCGGAAGAGGTCGAAATACCGCTTCTTCAGCGCGACAAGCACGCCCTGCTTGCGATCCTGCGGTACGCCGAAGTCGGCCGCGTTCAGGACGAACCAGTGCAGCCGATATCCAAGGTGCTCCAGCTCCTCGCGGATGAATGTGCGCAAGGGCTCGAATTCCGGAGCCGCTACGAGCCCCGGCACGTTCTCGACGAGGAGGGCGCGCGGTTGGATGGAGTGGGTGAGGAGGACCGCTGCCTCCAGGAGACGCTGTTCCTGCTCTGTGTCCTCCCTTGCGGCGGTCGCGCTGGACTTCACCCGGGGCGGGCCTGCCGACAGTAGATCGACGTCGTAGGTCCTCGGGTGCTCGTCCGGAATGAAGTCCAGGAGGTCCATTTCCAGGACGTTCCATGTCGGACGGTTCAGGTGCAGCGTCTCGCAGGCCACCGCCTTGTTGTCCAACAGCAGCACCGGGTCGAAGCCCGCCTGCTCCAGGCCGAGAGCCAGCCCGCCCGCGCCCGCGCACACATCCACGAACCGGAGTTCGCTCACAGGTCCCCACCCATTCCTCGAGCCCCTCGATCGAACCGTTCCCGGTCGACCACCTCCGCCACCTGCTTGGCGACCTGTACCGGTGACTGGTGCTCCCAGAAGCGCAGCACCGTCCATCCCTCGGCGACCAGATGCGCCGTAGTCTCCGCATCCCGCGTCATGTTCCGATCGAGCTTCTGCCGCCACCACTCCGCGTTGGACTTCGGTTGCGTGGCGTGTTCGGGGCAGCCGTGCCAGAAGCACCCGTCCAGGAACACAGCCACCTTGGCCCGTGTGAAGGCGATGTCGATCGTCCGTCGGGACATGTGAGGCACGCGCTCGTTGAGGCGGTAGCGGTAGCCGGACGCGTGCAGCAGCTTCCGGACCGCCACCTCGGGAGCGGTGTCACGGCGTGCCTGGCGGCTCATCCGGGCGGAGACGCCGGGAGAGGAGGGTTTGGCGGTGCTCATCACTGCCAAGTTTCCTACGCTCCGGCCCCTTTGCGATCAATGACGGCGAAATTGCTCCTGCTCGAATCGATGGCGCTGAACCGCACCAGGCTCCTGTGCCCGGCGTCCGACGACCGCGGGGCGACAAGGGAGAAGGCCATGACCACGTCCCCGGGATCTATCGCGCCGCCGGAGGAGAGCCGGGGCTCGTCCTCGACCAACGGATAGAGGACCAGGACACCCCGTCGGTCCCGTGCGAGCGATTCGACCAAAGGGTCCTGGGAGTCGTTCAGGGCGCCGGCCACCCGCAGGGCGACGCCGCGGTGCTTGGGCTCGCTGATCGCACCGAAGAGGTCACCACGGCGCCGCGTACGGCTCGCCAGCGAGAGCGGACGTGAGCCGAGAATGCTCGCCTCCACCCTGTCTGTCGATGTCTGCTGCGGGACGATCACCAGCCAGTCGTCGATGGTGTTGCCGGCGCCGCCCGCCGAGACCAGAGATTCCAGGTGGGGCGAGAACTGTGTGGGCGCCGACCACTTCAGATCGCACAGGACCCCGAGCAGCGCGCCGTGGTCGAGCGTCCCGAGCACGGCTTCGTAGCTGTCGTCCCGGCCGTACTCGACGGAGCAGCACCTCAGCGTGACGGGGGCGGGATCCAGCGCTTCGAGGACAGGGCGCCAGGCCTCGGCGTTGTGCCGCAGGTCTGCCGCGCTCGTCGGGTAGGCGCTCGGCTCCACCCACTCGCCCGGTGACCGGATTTCCACCAGCTCCGCGTTGAACATCTTGTTGCGGGCGGATGGCTTGATCCAGGACAGGTGCTGGGAGACCAGCGGCGGGATCTGGGCCGGGGTGACCTGGGGCTTGCCGTCCACCAGGGCGGCGTACCGGGTGAGTTGGGCGCGGAATGTTTCCTCGTCGCGGCAGATGGCTTCGAAGGCCTCGTACAGGTCGACCGTGTTCGACTTGCCCAGGGGCTCCTCGCGGCCGATGTAGAGGCGGACCAGGTCGCGGTAGCCGGGGCGGAAGCCGAACCAGCGGCCCATCTGCATCAGGGTGTCGGCCTGCTGGGTCTTGCGGCGGTAGTACGTCACCGTCAGGCCCTCGACCGTGAAGCCGCGGGAGAGCTTGGTACCGCCGACCAGGATCTTCCACACGTTCGGGGTGCGGTCGAAGTCGAGGTCGGGCTGGGCGTAGTCGCGTTCGGTGTCGCCGTTGACGACGATCACCGGTGTACCGCCGGAGTTGATCAGCTGACGGGCCCGGAAGACGTGTTGCCTCAGGTCCTCGTACGAGGTGGGGGTGGGCAGGTCGTCGTCGGCGAAGCGCTGGAAGTCGGAGGCCAGCAGGGCCGAGAGGCGGTCGTGACCCTCCTGGCTGGTGTACGCCGCCTCGTGCCACAGGGAGCTGATCCGCAGGGCGAGGGACGCGTGTTCGGCCATGCGTACGGACTCATGGACAAGCATCGTGTGGTGGCGGAACGGGCCGTCGGGGACGCCGTTGGCCGCGCGGTACAGCTTCAGGGCTCCGGTGAGGAGGAAGGCGTCGAGGGCTTCCTGGAGGCGGTCGCCCGTGTCCTCGTAGATGCCGCGGATGTGGGATTCCTCGGCCGTGCCGGTGGCGGAGTCGTCGGTCCGGTCCAGGTCGTGGAAGTCCTGCACGCCCATGTAGCCGGTCGGGCGGGGCAGTGAGATCAGGAAGTCGCGCGGGAAGATGTCCTCGCCGTCGCCCGGGTCGACGAAGACGTTGGCGAAGGGCGTCGCCGTGTAGCCGACGTACTGGGCGCGGGGGAGGAGGCCGAGCAGCTGGGAGATCTGGCTGTTGATGGCCGTACGGGCGACCTTGCCCTCCTCCCACTTCTTCGGGTCCGTGGTGTTGACCGAAGCCTGGTCGGACTCGTCGTCGATGATCAGCGCGGGTATCTCGGAGAGGAGCGGGCCGATCTTCTTCAGGTCCTTGATGAGCTTGGCCAGCACCGACTTGTTCTTCTTCACCACCATCACGCGCGCGGCCGCGCGGTGCAGGTTGTCCGGGGCGTGAAGCGGCTGCGTACGGACCTGCTTGTCGAATTCGAGTGCGCGGATTCCGGTCGCCAGACTCTTGTAGTCGTCGTCCCGGGTGGTGAGGCGTTCGATGTCGAAGGCGCCTCGGGTGGAGGGGCGGCCACCGTGGCTGACGAACTTCGCCGGCCAGTCCTCGTCGTCCTGGTAGTCGATGTCGATCAGGGCGTCGGGGTCCGACGGGTCGGCGCCGCGCAGGATGTTCTCCTGGCCGATGAGTTCCATGTCCAGGCGGCGCTGGGTCTGGCCGCGGAGGAGGTTCAGGGTGCCGCCCAGCACGATGACCAGGCGGTAGCCGGCGTCGATGGCCTTCGCTGTGACGCCTGTGAAGTTGGCGGTCTTGCCGGACTGGACGTAGCCGACGACCAGGCCGCGGGCTCCGTACGCCTCGGCGCGCGTGGGGTCGGCGAGGCGCTCGACCACGGCGTGACTCGCCTCGTCGAGGCTGGACACGGCCGCGTCCGACCAGCCCTTGCGGCGCAGCAGTTGCTCGTACGAGTTCCAGTAGAAGGAGCGGGCTGCCGCGATGTCGCGGGAGTACCAGGAAGTCGGGGTCCTGCTGATGATCGTCGGGCCGGGCTCCTTGAAGACCGGGACGGCATGGTCGAGCGCCTTGCGCAGGTCGGCGCCGAAGCCGAGGCGGGTGTACGTGTCGGCGCGGCGGGCGTCGGTACGGGGCGGGGCAGCGGACCAGTCGGCCTGTTCCGCCAGGTCCCAGCCGGTCAGCGTGCGGTGCCAAAGTGCGGTGAGCTCGTCGCCGGGGCCCGCGGCGATGATGCGGTCCCGGAAGTGGCTCAGCTCCGTGTCGGCGGGTTCGTCGGCCTCGGTGAGTACGAAGGCCAGCTTGGTGAAGTGCTTGGGTCCGCGGCGCATCGCGGCCAGGACGTCGCCGTGCAGGTTGAGCAGGTGGTCGGTCATGGTGGGGACGGCTTCCTCGAGAAGGGAGGTGGGCGGACGACTCGGTGGTTCAGCGCGCGAGTTCGCAGCGCGCGGCTGTCACCAGGACGCTGTTCCACAGCGCCACGTTGTCGGTGTGGACAGCCCGCACCCGTTCCTTCTGGAAGATCTCGTTGACCATGAGATAGAGCATGCTCTTGACGACCGGGGCGTCGTTCAGGCCGCCGCGGCGGCCCCCGTTGAAGGCCTGCCGGTACTCCTTGTTGAGCTTGACCTCCCGCTCGTCACGGTCGAGTTCGAAGAACACCTCCGACGGCAGCGTGTCCCAGCGAAAGGTGATCGCATCCTCGCCCTCCAGCTCCGGAAGTTCGTCACGCAGCGCACGCCTCAGCTTCGGGTCCAGGCCCTTGCCGGCCGGGAGGACGGCCTTGCGCTGCGGCTCGGTGGCGCGCCGGGCCGCCTCCCGGTACGTCGTCTCCGCTTCCTGGAGATACGTGGCGAACGTCTGGCCCCTGTCGTCCGTGGCCTGTTCGAGGCCGCGGGCGAAGGCGGGGGTGACCGTCACGCCGTCCTTCTTCACCGTGAGGCTGAAGACGTCGTTCGGTTCGGTCGGCAGGTCGACGGCTATCCGGGCCAGCGCGAGGTGTCCCTCGGCGCTGCGGGTGCTGTTCCAGCCGCCTGCCTGGACGAGGCGGTCGTTGCGGTAGATGTAGAAGCCCTGGCGTTCGGAGAACGGACCGATGCCGCGGAAGCTGACCAGTGGTGACTTCGGAGGCCAGATGTGCGCGGTCAGTGCCACCTTGCCGACGCCCTCGACGGGTGCGGTGTACGTACGGGGGAAGCCGGACCGGCCCGGTATCCGGTAGCCGAACGGGTCGATCGGCTCGACACCGCGGTGGTCGAGTTCCTCCTTGGTCCGGACGTCCTCGACGACGATGTCGATGTTGAAGTCCTCGCGGGCGAGGAAGCGGTGCAGGTACAGACCGAGGTGGGTCTCCAGCTTCTCGATCGCGTCGTTCAGGAAGCGGTCGGCCTGACCCGTCGTCACGGTGTCGAAGGCGCGCACCCGGTCCCAGCGGACGATCGTGCCGTGCCACTCGACGACCCCGTCGTAGCGGTCGACGAGGTCCTGGCAGTAGCGGGGGTCGACGACGTCGCAGGTGAAGTCGGCCTGCGCGCGCGCCGTCAGCCAGCGCCGGCCGGTGGACGGACTCTTCTTGGTGCGGCTGATGACGGTCAGCGAATCGGCGTGCGAGAGGGAGGCGGCCTTGAGGCCCGCCCCGAAGTGGCCGAGCGCGCTTGCCGCGTATCCCTCGCGGCCGCCGACCGTCATTGCGGTGTCCAGGGCCTCGTCGTTCATGCCGCACCCGTCGTCGACGACAAGGAGGCCGGCGAGGCGGTCGTCGTCCCGGAGGAAACTGACGACGACGTTACGGGCGCCCGCGTCGATGGAGTTGTCGACGAGGTCGGCGATGGCGGCTTCGAAGCCGTAGCCCTGGTGCGTCAGCGATTCGACGTACCGGGCGGCAGGCGGCAGCCGCTTGCTGCCGGTCGTCGGGATCTCGTACTGCCAGTCGGCAGAAGGCTGATAAGGCGGCATGAAGGCTTCCTCGCGCACACAGAGCTGAGACCTGCGTGGGGAGGTGCGCCCTGAGATCAATGGTGGGATGTGATGGTATTGCAAAAGTGGGACATCGAGGGAATCTTCCTGCAGAAAGAATGCCTCGTTCCGCTCACCTACGTCCAAGGGCCCCGCTGGAGCGGGGCCCTTGGGGTTTTCCGGCAACGGCACAGCAGCAGCGCGCCCCGTTCAGGTGCTCATGCCACCCCGTGGCAGTCCCGGTACGCCCGCCCCGACCCGCACCAGCAGGCCGCGGTCCGTGCAGGAGGCCACGGCACCGCGCGGCCGCGGGCTGCGAGCGTCGTTGCGTACTGGGGGAGGAGGTTCGGGTCGGACGGGGACGCGGCTTCGGAGGCGGCGAAGGCCTCGTACGAGGGGACCGTGCCGGTGACGATGCCCAGGTTCGGGGTGCCCGCGGAGTGGAGGTCGCGGAGGGCGGCTTCCAGGTCGGTGAGGTGTTCGGTGTGGGAGGGGTACTCCGCGCGCAGGGTGGGGTATGCGGCGAGAAGTTCGCTCAGTTCGGGCTCCGGCCAGTGCAGGACCGCCACCGGGAACGGGCGGGAGAGTGCGGTGCGGTAGGTGCCCAGTTCGGCGCGGAGGCGGGTGATCTCGGCCTGGAGCTCGCCCGGGTCGGACGAGCCGAGTGACCACAGCCGCTTCGGGTCGTGGAGTTCGTCCAGCGGGACCGTGGCGGTGTGGAGCGTGTCGGTCAGGTCGTCCCAGGTGTCGTGGTCGACGCCCATCAGGCGGCGTACCCGGTGGCGGCCGATCAGCAGCGACTGGGTGGCGTACGGGACTTCCTCGCCCGGTGCCAGGAGCAGGGTCAGCGCGGTCGAGAGGAAGTCGTGGGCCGACTCCAGCTCGTCGTGCGATTCCAGGGTCTCGGCTGCGATCTGCCAGGGGCCGGGTTCGAGGGGCCCCGCCGCGCGGATGCCCTCGATGATGGCGCGGGCCTCGGCCTCGTGGCCGTACTCCCAGAGGTTCGATGCCTTGAGGGCCTTGATCAGGTACGGCTCGGCGGCGTCCGCGGCGAGGAGCTCGTCGTAGAGGGGGGTGGCGCGGGTGCGCTCGCCGGCGAGTTCCAGGTGGGCGGCGGCCCGGAGGAGCAGCGGTTCCCGGTCGTCGGGGTACTGCGCCGCCGTGCGCAGCAGGCGCTCGGCTTCGGCAATGTGGTCAGCAGGCGTGTCGGGGCGCATGCACCACACCGTACTGCTGTACGGCTCCTGTACGGAGGGTTGTTCCGACCCTGGAGAGTTACAGGTCCTGCCCTTATCGTGCGGGCCGTGAGGCAGCGGATACCGGTCAGGGTGCAGAGGAACCCGCGCGGGCGGCGCCTTGCCGCGCGCGGGCTGTGGTCGGGCGCCGAGGCGGTCGTGACCCTCGGTGTGGTGCTGCTGCTTCTCGTCGTCCATCAGCTGTGGTGGACCAATCGGCAGGCCAGGGCCGATGCCCGGCACAAGGTGCAGTCCCTGGAGCGGGAGTGGGGGCGGACGGGGGAGGGGGACGCCGGTGTTCCGTCCGCCCCGTCGGGCGAGGGCGCGGACGCGGACGCGGATACGGACACGGATACGGCGGGGGAAGGCGGGGGAGCGCCGGCGGGTGGTGCGCGTACGGGAGCGGCTGCTGCGCCCCGCTGGGATCAGGCCTACGCCGTCATCCGTATCCCGCGCCTGGGGCTCACCGCCCCCGTCGCCCAGGGCATCAGCAAGAGCGGCGTCCTCGACAAGGGGTACGTCGGGCACTATCCGCGCACCGCGCAGCCCGGTGGCGCCGGGAACTTCGCGCTAGCCGGGCACCGCAATACGCACGGTGAGCCGTTCCGCTACATCAATCGGCTGCGGCGCGGCGACCGGATCACCGTCGAGACCCGGCAGCGCGTGTACACGTACGTCGTCGACAAGACGCTGGCGCAGACCGCCGCCCGGGACAGCGGGGTCATCGCCGCCGTGCCGCGCAGCAATCTGAAGCCCGCCTTCGGGTACAGCGAGCCCGGTTCCTACGTGACGCTGACCACGTGCACGCCTGAATTCACCTCCCGTTACCGCCTTGTCGTGTGGGGGAAGCTGGCGGGTGTGCAGGAGCGGTAGCGGCGGTCACTAAGCTTTTCCGACGTGCTCAGACGACGTCCGCAGTTGTTGTGGTTGCTGGTTCCCTACGTGCTGTACCTGGGGGCGCTGCCGTTCGTGAACCGGGTCCGTCCCGTCGTGCTCGGACTGCCGTTCCTCTTCGTGTGGCTGCTCGGGGCGACCCTGCTGACACCCGTGGCGGTCTGGCTGACCCGGCGGGGGGACCGCCGGTGAACGCCGCGGTCGCGACCTCCGTCTTCGGGGCCTTCATGGTGGCCACCGTCGCTCTCGGGCTCCTCGCCGTGCGAGGCCGCGGGAACAGGGGCCGTGACGGGCTTGCCGAGTGGTCCGTCGGCGGGCGCAGCCTCGGGACCGTCTTCATCTGGGTGCTGATGGCCGGCGAGGGCTACACCAGCTTCAGCTATCTCGGCGCCGCGGGATGGGGCTACAACTACGGGGCCCCCGTGCTCTATGTGGTGGCGTACATGTCCTGCGGTTACGCCGTCGGATATGTCGTCGGGCCGATGCTCTGGGCGTACGCGCGCCGGCACGGGCTCGTCGGGATCACCGACATGGTCGCGCACCGCTTCGGGCGGCCCTGGCTCGGCGCCCTCGTCGCCGTCCTCGCGACCGTGTTCCTGCTGCCGTACATCCAGCTGCAGATCACCGGCATGGGCGTCGTCGTCTCCACCATCTCGTACGGTGCCATCAGCCTGAACTGGGCGTACTTCATAGCCTTCGCCGTCACCACGGGTTTCGTCGTGGTCAGCGGACTGCGCGGCAGCGCCTGGGTGTCCGTGCTCAAGGACGTGCTGGTGATCGCCACTCTCGGGTTCCTCGCCCTCTACGTCCCCATGCACTACTTCGACGGGTACGGGCCCTTCCTGGACCGGCTCGTCACCGAGAAGAGCGAGTGGCTGGCCTTCCCCGGGCACGGCGACAGCGGGCTCGGGCAGGCGTGGTTCATCACCACCTCGTTCCTCAACTCCCTCACCGTGGTGATCTTCCCGACCACCGTTGCCGGCTACCTCGGCGCGAAGAACGCCGACGTCCTGCGCCGCAACGCGATGTGGCTGCCCGCCTACAACGTGCTGTTGTTCGTCCCGATGCTGCTCGGCATGGCCGCCCTCTTCGTCGTGCCGGGGCTCGTCGGCGCCGAGTCCAACCTCGCGCTCTTCGAGCTCGTCGTGGACTCGCTGCCCGCCTGGGCCGTCGGCGTCATCGGGGTGGCGGCCGCGCTGTCGTCGATCGTGCCCATGGCCGTCTTCATGCTCGTCATCGGCACCATGTGGGGGCGCAGCGTGCTCTCGCTCGTACCCCGCTGGCAGCAGCGGCAGAAGGGCGCCGCGCAGACCGTCGTCGTGGCCGCGGGCGTCATCGCGCTCGTGCTGACGTACACCGCGCCGAACACGCTGGTGCGGCTCTCTCTCGTCTCGTACGAGGGGATGGCGCAGCTGCTCCCCATGGTGCTGCTGGGACTGATGTGGCGGCGGCTGACGCTGCTCGGTGCGATGGCCGGGCTGGTCGTGGGCGTGGGGGTGGTCTGCGGGTTCGTGTTCACCGGGAACGATCCGGTGTGGGGCGTGAACGCGGGCATCGTCGCCCTCGGCGCCAACCTCGCCGTCGCGCTCGCGGTGACCTACGCCGGCCCGCGCGAGCACGACGACCGGCCGGACGGCGACGTGCTCGCGCGGGACGAGCCGGGGGAGAGGCGGGAGGCCGGGGAGAGCCGGAGGCCGGAGCTCTCGGGGGTGGGCGTCAGCGAGGCGAGCGACGCTCCCGCAGGAGCATGACGACCACCGTCGCCACCAGGGCCGTCGCGACCGAGAGCAGCACCGCCCCGTCCGCACCCGAGCCCGACGTCGCGACCGCGATCGTCAGCGCGACCCCCGCCGACGAGCCGAGGTAGCGGGCGGTGTTGTTCGCCCCGGAACCCATCGCCGCCCGCTCCGCCGGCACCGACTCCACCGCGACACGCGGCAGCGCGGCATTGAGCAGGCCGCTGCCGATGCCGGAGACGACGAGCGCCAGGGTGAGCCGCAGCCACACCGACGGGCCCGCCGTTCCCGCGTCCAGGGTGCCCAGCAGCGCCAGCACCGCCACGGCGTGCAGGGCGAAGCCCGCGGCCAGCTGGTGGCGCGCCGAGACCCTGCCCGTCAGCCGCCGTGCCTGCAGCGCCACCACGAACGACGTACCGGACCAGAGCAGGAACAGCCACGCCGTGCCCATCGGCGACAGTCCGAGTCCCCCTTGCAGAAGTGTCGGCAGATAGCTGAACAGGCCGATCACCGCGAATCCGGTGAACAGACCGCCCGCCAGCGACGTCAGGAACGGGCGGCTGCGCAGCAGCGTCAGATCGATCAGCGGCGCCGCGGCCCGGCGCTCCACCACCACGAACACGGCGGTCAGCGCGAGCACGGCAAGCAGCAGCAGGCCGACACTCGCGCGCAGCCAGCCTTCCCGGCCCAGCGTGAGGGCCGTCAGCAGTGCGGTCATCGCCAGGCCGAGCGCCGCTGTGCCCGCGAGATCGGGACGGCCGCCGCGCGGCGAACGGGACTCGGAGAGCACGCGGAACGCAAAGGCGGCCGTGCCGAGTGCGGCGACCGCGAGTGCGGCATACACCAGCCGCCAGTCGATGATGCCCAGCGAACCGGCGAGCAGCGGGCCGAGCGCGATCCCGCCGCTCACGCACGCACCCCAGATCCCGGTCGCTCTGATCCTGGCCGTCCCCGCGGGGAACGCGCCGACGAGCAGGCCCAGGCTGGTCGCGAGGATCGCCGCGGTCGCCGCGCCCTGGGCGACCCGGGCCAGCGTGAAGACGAGCGTGCTGGTCGCGAAGGCGCCGGCCGCGGTGGTGACGCCGAGGCCCAGGGTGCCGATGAGGAACAGCCTGCGCCGGCCGTAGTCGTCGGCGAGGCTGCCCACGACGAGGAGGAAGGCGGCCAGTCCGAGCGGGGTGCCGTTGATCAGCCAGGCCTGGCCGGAGGCGGGGGTGGCGAGCGCGGCGGAGATGCCGGGGACGGTCGTCAACGGCGACGTGTAGTTCATCAGCGCCACGGTGGTGGCCAGGGCGGTGACGGCGAGGGTGGCGGTGGGGCGGGAGGAGGAGGGGGAGAGGGCGGCGGTCGGGCGGGTCACGGCACGTCTCGGGGGGTGCGATGGGGTGTGCGCGAGCTGCTGAGTGAGGGGACGTGTGGGCTGCGCCATGGCTTCGCTCCGGGGCTCGGGTCGTTCGTTCCGGGTCGGCTCTCGGCCGCTCTTGGTTCGGTGAATGAACTTAGGGTTGTAGGTCGACGCTAACACGGGTCGGTTCATTCATCGAACCTTGTGGGAGTAAAGTGGTGCCCATGGCTCTCGGCAAGGACTACGCGACACAGCAGTGCTCGATCGCCCGCGCACTCGAAGTGATCGGCGAGCGCTGGACCCTCCTGGTGGTGCGCGACGCGTTCTTCGGCGTCCGCCGCTACAGCGACTTCCTCGTGCACCTCGGCATCCCGCGTGCCGTCCTCGCTGCACGGCTGCAGTCCCTCATCGAGGCCGGAGTACTGGAGAAGCGCCGCTACCAGCAGTCGCCGCCGCGCGACGAATACCTCCTCACCGACAGCGGCAAGGCCCTCTGGCCGGTCCTGCGCACCCTCGGTGTGTGGGGGAGCGAGCACATTCCCGGTACGCGTCCGATGCGGCTCTTCATCCATGCCGCCTGCGGTACGGAGCTGGGGCCGTACGGCAACTGCCCGGCCTGCGCCCAGGTCGTACCGCTGGAGGATGTCGAGATGCGGCCGGGCGACGGGCTCGACCCGAACCGCGATCCGGTCAGCCGCGCCCTGTTCGCGCCGCGCAGGCTGCTCCAGCCCCTGGAGGCCGACCCCGTCTGACGCCGGCCCCCTGCCACGGTGCCATCGTGTATAACGGCTGGAGGGCCGAACGGACGAGCCCACCGGGCCGAGCAGGGGAGGGATCGATGAGCGGCAGCATCAGCAACCGTCTGCGCGCCGGTGTCGCACGCCTGCCCCGTCCCGTCGGAATCCTGCTCTTCCTCCTCACCGAGGTCCTCCTCGCCGAGGGCGGCAGCCTCTCCGCCGCGGTCGCGCTGGCCGCCACCGCGGCCGCCGGTTCCGCGCTCGTCGCCTGCTCGGTCATCAGCGCCCGCTGCGCCGCCCCCGTGCCCCGCACCCGGGTCCGTACCGCGATGCGCGACCGCGAGAAACGCACCGCGTTCCTGCCGCAGCGCGACCCCGACGCCAAGGGGCGCAGGCGGCCCCGAGCCCCCGGCCACGCCCTCCTGACGGCCGCGTAGGGACTTCCGCCCACCTTCTTGCCTGTGTACGTACGCACACGCGTACCCGGGTGCACCCCCACGCGGGTCGTCATGCCGAGCCAGATGTTCTCTCCCCCGGCACGACGAGACCCCCGGAGGGCTCACCCATGTCCGTCTTCATGTCCGCTTTCGCCGGCCTGGTCGGCTCCTTCGCCGACCTCCTCCAGCCGCTCTTCCAGGGCGCCGCCACGGCCGCCGCGATCGTCCTCTTCACCGCGCTGGTGCGGCTCGCCGTGCACCCCCTGTCGCGGGCCGCGGCGCGCGGGCAGAAGGCCCGCACCAAACTCCAGCCGCAGATCGCCGAATTGCGCAAGAAGCACGGCAAGAACCCCGAGCGCATGCAGAAGGCGCTCATGGAACTGCACAAGGAGGAGAAGGTCTCGCCGCTGTCCGGCTGCCTGCCCAGCCTTCTCCAGATGCCGGCCTTCTTCCTGCTCTACCACCTCTTCTCCAGCCAGAAGATCGGCGGCGACCCCAACGCGCTGCTCGGCCACGAGCTCTTCGGCGCCCCGCTCGGCGAGCGCTGGCACGACGCGCTGGCGCACGGCGGGCTGTTCGGCGCGCAGAGCGTCGTCTATCTCGGCCTCTTCGTGATCGTCGCCGCCGTCGCCACGTTCAACTACCGGCGTACGAAGCGTCAGCTCGCCGCAGCCCCGGCCACTCCCGCCACCGGGCCCGACGGGCAGCCGATGCCGGGCATGGGCGCGATGACGAAGCTGATGCCGCTGATGTCCTTCTTCACGCTCGTCTCGGTCGCGTACGTGCCGCTCGCCGCCGCGCTCTACATCGTCACCAGCACCACCTGGACCGCGGTCGAGCGGACCGTCCTCTACCGCGACATGCCGGCCGCGGGCGCCGCCATGGCCACCGTGGCGTAAGGGGCATGGCCACTGCGGCGCAGTCGCCGCGGCGAGTGCGCCGGTCCAGTGCGTGAACAGGGTCTTGCGGAGTGATCCGATGTCTTGGAGGATCGGCCAAGCCTGCGATGGCCGCCACCCATCCGACGGGCCCGATCTCGACGAAGGGGAGACAGACCGTTGAAGCTGCTTCGCGTGGGTACGGCAGGTGCGGAACGACCGGCGCTGCTGGACCAGGACGGAACGCTGCGTGACCTGTCGGGAATCGTCCCCGACATCGACAGCGACCTGCTCGCCGACGAGTCCGCGCTGGCCCGCGTACGGGCCGCCGCGGCCTCGCCCGGCGAGCTGCCCGTACTCGATGCCGAAGGGCTCCGGGTCGGGCCGCCGCTCGCCCGGATCGGCAAGATCGTGTGCATCGGGCTGAACTACCACGACCACGCCACCGAGACCGGTGCGGCGATTCCGACCGAGCCGATCCTGTTCTTCAAGGCGCCGGACACCGTAGTGGGACCCGAGGACACCGTGCTGGTGCCGCGCGGCAGCCGCAAGACCGACTGGGAGGTCGAGCTCGCCGTCGTCATCGGCCGCACCGCCCGGTATCTGGACTCCGCCGAGGAAGCCCTCGGGCATGTCGCCGGTTACGCGGTCGCGCACGACGTCTCCGAGCGCGAGTTCCAGATCGAGCGCGGCGGCACCTGGGACAAGGGCAAGAACTGCGAGACGTTCAACCCGCTGGGGCCGTGGCTGGTGACGGCGGACGAGGTGCCCGACCCGCAGGCGCTTGCGCTGAAGCTGTGGGTCAACGGCGAGCTGAAGCAGGACGGCGCGACCGCCGACCAGATCTTCCCGGTGGGCGAGGTCGTCCGCTACCTCAGCCAGTTCATGACGCTGTACCCGGGCGATGTCATCAACACCGGTACGCCGGCCGGGGTGGCCCTGGGGCAGCCGGAGCCCAAGCCGTATCTGAAGGCGGGCGACGTCGTCGAGCTGGAGGTCCAGGGGCTGGGACGGCAGCGGCAGGAGCTCAAGGACGCTT
Organism: Streptomyces sp. NBC_00353; assembly: GCF_036108815.1. Taxonomy (NCBI): domain Bacteria; kingdom Bacillati; phylum Actinomycetota; class Actinomycetes; order Kitasatosporales; family Streptomycetaceae; genus Streptomyces; species Streptomyces sp. NBC_00353. The sequence continues at coordinate 6,396,375 of NZ_CP107985.1, forward strand.
AGCCGCGTAGCCGGCCAAGAGCGTCCTTGGGCGGTCAGAGATCGGAGGGGTGGGTCGCTGCTGGTGCAGCGACCCACCCCTCCGATGCGTCATCCGGCGATCGTGGTGGCGAACTGTTCCAGCGCCTCGACGACCAGCGCATGGTCGTCCGCCTGCGGCAGACCCGAGACCGTGACCGAGCCGATCACGCCCGCTCCCTCCACCGCGATCGGGAACGAACCGCCGTGCGCGGCATACAGGTCCGGGTCCAGTCGCGAGGAGTCCTCGAACGTCGTCCCCTTCGCCCGGAACCGGGTCCCGACCAGGTACGAGCTCTCGCCGTACCGTTCGACCACTCTGCGTTTGCGGTCGATCCACGCGTCGTTGTCCGCGCTCGAACCGGGCAGCGCGGCATGGAACAGCTGCTGGGAGCCGCGCCGGATGTCGATCGCGACCGGCGCGTGCCGCCTGCGGGCCATGGAGACGAGCAGGCCGCCGAGGGCGTACGCGTCGTCGTAGCCGAAATGCGGCAGAGTCAGTCGGCGCTCCTGCGCGATGAGCTCGGAGATGGTCGGAGCGGTGGGGTTCATGCGGTCTGCTCCTCGGAAGCAGTGGGCAGGGTTACGGTGACGCCTTCGCGGGCCGAGCGGCGGGCGGCCTCGAGGACGTCCAGGGCCGCAGCGGCCTGCAGGGCCGTCACCGGATTGTCGCCCTTGCCGCGCACCGCGTCGGCGACCGCCGCGTAGTACGCCGGGTAGTCGCCCGGCAGGGTACGGACCGGGACGCCGCCACCGGTCAGCGGCGACTCGCCCGCACCGATCCGGCCCCACAGCGTCTCGGGCTCCTCGCCCCAGCCGTGAGCTGCGGCGGACGGGCGGTGGCCCTCGCGCAGGTCGGCCTCCTGCGGGTCCAGCCCGTACTTCACGTAACCGGCCTTGGAACCGAGCACCCGGAAGCGCGGGCCGAGCTGCGCCGTCGTGGCGCTGACGTACAGGTGCGAGCGGACCCCGTTCGCATGGGTGATCGCCAGGAACGTGTCGTCGTCGGTGGCGGCGCCGGGGCGGCGCGCGTCGGACTCCGCGTACACCTGGACGGCCGGGCCGAACAGTACGAGCGCCTGGTCGACGACATGGCTGCCCAGGTCGTACAGCAGTCCGCCGACCTCCTGCGGATCGCCCGACTCGCGCCAGCCGCCCTTCAGCTGCGGGCGCCACCGCTCGAAACGGGACTCGAAGCGCTGTACGTCGCCGAGCTCGCCGTCCTCGATCAGCCGGGCAAGCGTCAGGAAGTCGTTGTCCCAGCGGCGGTTCTGGAAGACCGAGAGCAGCAGGCCGCGCTCCTCGGCCAGCGCGGCGAGCGCGCGCGCCTCGGCCGCCGTACCGGCGATCGGCTTGTCCACGACGACCGGCAGACCGGCCTCGAGCGCGGCGGTCGCGATCGGGACGTGGGTCTTGTTGGGGGAGGCGATCACAATCAGGTCGAGCGCGTCCGGGCCGCCCGCGCGGGCCCACAACTCGTCGGGCGACGCGGCGAACGAGACGTCGGGGAACTCGGCGCGGGCCTGAGCCCGCCGCTCCTCGTTCGACGTGACGACCGTGTCGAGGACGAGGCCCTCGGTCGTGGCGATCAGCGGGGCGTGGAAGACGGAGCCCGCCAGGCCGTAGCCGACGAGTCCGACGCGGAGGGGGGTCTCGTGCGCGTGCGTCTGCTGCTGCGCCTCGGGAGTCGTGATGCCAGTCATGCAATCCACTTAAGCAACGCTGTTGCCAAAGTGCAAGCGAGAGAGACAATGGGGCCGTGAACAGGAGTAATGCCGGGGCCAACCTGCCGACCTTGCGCAGCCACAACGCGGCGCTCGTGCTGGACCTGCTGCGTGTAGCGGGCGAGCGCGGGATCAGCCGCCTGGAGCTGGCGGAGCGGACAGGGCTCACGCCGCAGGCCGTCAGCAAGATCACTGCCCGTCTGCGGGCGGAGGGCCTGGCGACGGAGGCCGGCCACCGCGCGTCCACGGGTGGCAAGCCACGGACCGTGCTGCGGCTGGTCCCGGACGCGGGGCACGCGGTGGGGCTGCACCTGGACCGCGACGAACTGACGATGGTCCTGGTCGACCTGGCCGGGACGGTCGTCGCGAGCCGCAGGACGCCGCTGGACTTCGGCGCGCCGGCCGGGGAGGTCGTCGCGGTGGCGGCGGGCGAAGTGGGGGCCGTGCTGGGCGGGCCGGCGGCGGACGCCGGGGCGGAATCTCCCCAGCCGCGCCCCTTCCCGGAACCGGGGGCAGGTCCCCGGACCTCCGCGGCCTCCGCCCCAGGTGAGGGGGACGCGGCCGGGACCGCTCCCGTGGGGGACACGCGGACCGTGCTCGGGATCGGTGTGGCCGTGCCCGGGCCCCTGGACCATCGCGGGGGCGTGCTCCATCGGGTCACCGGGTTTCCGCAGTGGGACGGCTATCCGCTCCAGGACGCCCTCGCCGCTCGTACCGGGTTGCCCGTCGTCGTCGACAAGGACACCAACGCCGCCGCCCTCGGGCTCGCCCTGCGGGCCGACGGTCCGGGCGACTTCGCGTATCTGCACCTCGGGACCGGGCTCGGCGCCGGGCTGTTTCTCGGCGGGGCGTTGCACCGAGGGGCCCGTACCGGTGCCGGTGAGTTCGGGCATCAGACCGTGTCGCTGGACGGGCCGCCGTGCAGCTGCGGCGGGCGCGGCTGTATCGAGGCGCTCTGTCTCGCCGCCGTCGCCGACGGCGATGTCGCGGAGGCCGCACGCGTGCTCGGGACCGGTGCCGCCAACCTCGTCGGGCTGCTCGACATCGACCGGGTGGTGCTGGGCGGCCGTACCGTCGGCGAGGATCCGGATGCGTACGTACGAGGGGTCCGCGCCGTGATCGAAGAGCGTGCACGGCGTGACGGCACCGGCGCGGCGGTACCGCTCGTCACCACCGCCGGTGCCGGCCGGCCGGTCGCCGAGGGGGCCGCACAACTGGTCCTCGCCCCGTTGTTCGGCCGTGTCGGCAGCGGCGGTGGCGCATAGCGCCGTCGGAGCGGTAGGGGTGTGGGCCGGTCGAGGGGTCGGGGGCGGCCGACCGGGTGGTCCTTCGGCATGTCGACGCCCGGCGGGTCGCGCGCGCGTGACAGCGTCGCCGCCTACAGCCGGTGAACTCCGGGCACGGGGCGATCCGGCCGTTCGCAAGCAGCGAAGGGTGTCCCCCCATGTCCCCCCAACCGCCCCCCGAACCGTCTCCGGAGCCGTCCCCGCTCCGGCCGTCCTCACCGCTTCCGCCCGCGCGGCCACGCCATGGACTCGCCCTCGGACTGGCCGCGGCGAGCGTGGTCCCCGCCGTCGTCCTCGGCGGCCCGTCCGCCGCCGCCACCCCGGTCCCGGCGCTCTCCGTCACCGCCGACCAGCAGCCCACCTGCGGCACACCGGCGGCGGGCGATTTCCCGATCACGACCCGGATCCGCAGCGGCCCGGAGAGGTATGCCTCCGGCGGCGGTTACGGCACCTGGTTCCTGGATCTGACCAATACGACCTCCGAGTCGTGCCGGTCCATCCACCCGGTCCTGGTCCTCACCGACGAGGACCGGAAGCTGACCTCCGACCAGATCCAGCTGGAGTTCTCCGATCAGGCCCAACCCGATGTCGAGCACCGCGTCGCCTGGGAGACGACCGACCGCGACGAGCACATCGGTGTCTTCGGCGGTGACGGCGCCGACGACTTCGCCGGCTTCACGGTCCCTGCGGGCCGCACCGTCACCGTCGAGGTCCGGATGGCGTTCACCTCCGACACCGGACCCGGCCGGATCACCGTCAACGCCGCGATCGTCCAGCGGCAGCGCGGCGCGAGCGCCGACAGCGGCAGGGTGCAGCCGAAGGACGACGGGGACTGGGTCGGTGAGTCCGACGACTATGTCTTCAGCGTCGTCGAGGACAGCGGCGACAGCGACACCGGCGAGGTCGGTGAGACCGACGAGTACGGAGACACCGACGAGTACGGCGACACGGACGAGTACGGAGAGAGCGACGAGTACGGCGACACCGACGATTTCGGTGAGACCGGTGATTTCGGTGAGGCCTCCGGCATCGGCGGGAACGGTGATGTGGGGGGCGCCGGCGATGTGGCGGGGAGCGGGGACCCCGGCCGGGACACCGCTCGCGACGGAACCGGAACCGGCCCCCGGGACAACGCCACCGGAGCAGTCGGCGGCACCGGTGACACCGCTGCCATCGGCGGCGTCGACGGCGGCGGAGGCGTCGGTGGTACGCCGACCCCGCCGGCCTCCGGGCGCGTCCCGGATTCCGGACGGGCCCCGCAGGACCGTCCCGAGCTCGCCATGACCGGCCGGACGTCGACCGTCCCCTGGCTCACGCTCCTCACCGCCGGGTCCCTGCTGCTCAGCGGCGCCGTCGCCATCGCGTGGTCCCGGCGGCTGCGCCACGCCCGTCGCTGACCTGCGGCGCCGCACCATTCACCGGTGTTCATGTCCGTCTGCCACCATCGGGGCGTGGACTACCTGCTCGACCAGGCACCTGGCGCACCGATCCGCTCCGGCATTCCGGAGCACGGCCGTATCCCCAAGTACTACGCCGTGAAGGCTCATGTCTCGCTCCTCATCGAGGAGTTGGGCGAGGGCGGCATGCTGCCCACCGAGCGTGACCTTGCCGTCCGCTACGAAGTCTCGCGCGAGACAGTGCGTCAGGCACTGCGCGAACTGCTGCTGGAGGGCCGGCTCGCCCGTCAGGGCCGCGGCACCGTCGTCGCGGGTCCCAAGCTGGAGCAGCCGCTCTCCCTCGCCAGCTATACGGAGGGGGTGCGCCGCCAGGGGCGGACCCCGGGCCGTCATCTCATCGGTCTGGAAAAGTTCCCCTGCACCGCCGCACTCGCCGCCGAGACCGGCGTCGAGCAGGGCGAACCGATCTGGCACCTGGAGCGCGTCCTGCTCGCCGACGACGACCGGGTCGGCCTGGAGAGCACGTACGTCTCCGTCGCCCGCGTACCGGACCTGGACACCGAGTTCGACCCCGACTCCTCCTTCTACGCCTACCTCCGCGACCGGCTCGGTATCTCGTTCGGCGATGCGGACGAGCGGATCGAGACGGTGCTCGCCACCCCGCGCGAGGCGCTGCTGATCGGTACGCCGCCCGCGCTGCCCATGCTGCTGCTCCACCGGATCTCGCGGGACGCGAGCGGGCAGCCGCTGGAACGCGTACGCACCCTCTTCCGCGGCGACCGGTTCTCCTTCACCGCTCACCTGGGCACGCGCGGCTGACACCGCAGACCGGCGATCGACTTGCATCGATAACGGCAACATAACGGGTCTAGGCCAACCTTGAGGCCCAGTTCACCCTCCCGTCGCCGTACCGATCCGAACGGGCCACCCGCCCCAAGCAGCGTTGCCGTCGTGAGAGTCATCGTCGTAGGAGCCGGCGTGGTGGGAACCATGCACGCCTGGCACGCAGTGAACCGCGGCCACGAGGTCGTACAGATCGAGCGCGAGAGCGAGGCACGCGGAGCATCGCTCCGCAATTTCGGACAGATCTGGGTCAGTGGCCGGGCCGGCGGCGAAGAGCTGGAGACCGCCCTCCGCGCCCGCGAGCTGTGGGAGGGCATCGGGGAGCAGGTCCCCGGCCTGGGCTTCCGGCCCTGCGGTTCGCTGACACCGCTCCGCACCGAGCTGGAGATCGCCGTCGCCGAGGCGGCGGTGGCCCGCCCCGACGCTGCGGCCCGCGGCTACCAGCTGCTCACGGCCGACGAGGCCCGCGCCGTCAACCCCGCGCTCCGCGGCGACTTCGTCGCCGCGCTGTGGTGCGAGCGGGACGCCGCCGTCGAGCCGCGCACCGCTCAACTGGCTTTGAAACAGGCGCTGTTGGCGTCAGGCAGGTACACCTTCCTCGGCGGCCGTGAGGTCCGCGAGGTGGTCGGCGCGGCGTCCGTGCGCGACGACCACGGTGACGTGCACACCGGCGACGCCGTCGTCCTGTGCACCGGCGCCTGGCTCGGCGGCCTCGTGCGCGAGCTGGCCGGTCCCGATCTGCCGGTGCGCCGCGTCCGCCTCCAGATGATGCAGACCGACCCGCTCGGCGAAGCGCTCACCACCTCCGTCGCCGACGCCGACAGCTTCCGCTACTACCCGGCGTACCGGAGCGAGGCGCTCGACGCCCTCAACGCCGGGCAGGCGCAGGCGCCGACCGCGGCCGAGCACAGGATGCAGCTGCTGATGGTGCAACGCCGGGACGGCGGACTGACCATCGGCGACACCCACGAGTACGAGCACCCGTTCTCCTTCGACGTCGTCGAGGAGCCGTACGAACACCTCACCCGGGTCGTCGAGTCCTTCCTCGGCCGCCCGCTGCCGAGGATCCGGCACCGCTGGGCCGGGGTCTACGCCCAGTGCACCGACACCGGCCGCGTCGTCCACCGCCAGCAGGTGAGGGACGGCGTCTGGCTGGTCACCGGGCCGGGCGGCCGCGGTATGACCTGCTCGCCCGCCATCGCCGAAACGACCGCCGACGAACTGGACTGGTGAAGAAGTTGAGCAACTCGCAGAAGAACGACCGGAAGAACGACCGGAAGAACGACCTGGAGAACGAGCAGAGGAGCAGGCTCAATCTGGTCGTCCTCGACATGGCCGGGACCACCGTCGCCGACGGCGGCCTCGTCGAGCAGGCCTTCGCCGCCGCCGCACAGCGCCTCGGCGTGCAGCCCGGCTCCGCCGACCACACCGAGAAACTCCACTACGTGCGCGCCACCATGGGCGAGTCCAAGATCTCCGTCTTCCGCCACCTCTTCGGCGACGAGGACCGGGCTCAGCAGGCCAACCTCGCGTTCGAGGAGGCGTACGGGGAGCTGGTCGACGGCGGCCGTATCGCGCCGGTGCCCGGCGCCCGCGAAGCCATCGAGCGGCTCACGGAAGAGGGCCGGACCGTGGCCCTCTCCACCGGTTTCGCCCGCACCACCCAGGATGCGATCCTCGCCGCGCTCGGCTGGCAGGACCTGGTGCCGCTGACCCTCTGCCCCGCCGACGCGGGCGGCCGCGGCCGCCCCTACCCGGACATGGTCCTCGCCGCGTTCCTGCGCACCGGAGCGGTGGACGGCGTCCAGCAGATCGTGGTCGCGGGGGACACCTCGTACGACATGCTCAGCGGCGTACGCTCCGGGGCCGGGATCGTCGCCGGGGTGCTGACCGGCGCACACGACAAGGACCAGCTGGAACGCAACGGGGCCACGCACGTACTGGGTTCGGTCGCCGAGCTGCCGGACCTGATCGCCCGGGCGGAAGCATGACCGGCACACCCGCACCCGCAGCAGCCGGTCGGACCGCGCAGGGCGGCGGGATCCGGTTCGACGGGGTCAGCGTCGCGTACGGCAGGAACACCGTCCTCGACCGGCTCGATCTGACCGTCGAACCCGGCGAGGTCATGGCGCTGCTCGGGCCCTCCGGATCCGGCAAGACCACCGCCCTGCGCGCCGTCGCCGGCTTCGTCCGGCCCGCCTCCGGGCGGGTCTGGCTCGGCGACCGCGATGTCACCGGGCTGCCACCGCACAAGCGCGGCATCGGCATGGTCGTCCAGCAGTACGCGCTCTTCCCGCACATGCGGGTCCAGGACAACGTCGCCTTCGGCCTCAAGGCCCGCAAGGTCGCAAAGGCCGAGATCCCCGCACGGGTCGCCGAAGCCCTCGAACTCGTCGGCATGGCCGCGTACGCCAAGCGCTACCCGCGCGAGCTCTCCGGCGGTCAGCAGCAGCGCGTCGCCATCGCCCGCGCGCTCGCCGTCCGCCCCGGTGTCCTGCTGCTCGACGAACCGCTCTCCGCGCTCGACGCCCGGCTGCGCTCCGGGATGCTCGCCGAACTGGCCCGCCTGCACCGGGAGTTGCCGGACGTCTCCATCCTGTACGTGACCCATGACCAGGTCGAGGCGCTGACCCTCGCCGACCGGATCGCGGTCATGGACAAGGCGCGACTGCAGGACTGCGGCACCCCGCAGGAGCTGTACCGCCGCCCGCGTACGGAGTTCACCGCGTCGTTCGTCGGCAACGCCAACCTGCTGCCGGTCACCGTCGCCGGGACCGCGGGCACCGTGGAGTTCGCCGGGCGCAGGCTCGACGTACCGACCGGCGAGGCGGCCGACGGCGTCACCGCCACCCTCTGCGTCCGGCCCCACCTGGTCGGACTCGGCGACGGGCCCAACGCGCTGACCGGCGCCCTCGCCGAGGTCCAGTGGCGCGGCTCCACCCATCGGCTGTACGTCGACGTCGAAGGCCACCGGATCAAGGCCGACCTCCCCGAACTGCGCGACACTCCGGCGCTCGGCGACCGGGTCACCCTGCACTTCGCCGCCGAGGACGCGGTGCTGCTCCCGGCCGGCGCCGGGGTCGGGGGAGGAGTTCGTGCCTAGCGCCGTGACCGGAGACATTTCCTCGGGTGCGTCCGGCAGCGGCCTTGTCCTCAACCGCCGGACGGGCTCGAAGTACCGCATGGCCCCCCGGTTCGTGTGGGTGTTGCCGCCCGTTGCCGTTCTTGCTCTTGTCTTCCTCTATCCGCTGGTCCTCGTCGTCCAGCAGTCCGTCAGCCCGGACGAGGGCGGCACCTCGCTCGCCCCGTACGGCGACGTCTTCGCCTCCGCGTCATTCCGCTCGGCGCTGACCACCACCGTCTGGCTCGCCGTCGGCTCGACCGCCGGCTGTCTGGTGCTCGGCCTCGTCCTCGCCCTGGTGATCGCGTTCGTACCGTTCCCCGGCGGCAGGGCGGTCGCCAGGTTCATCGACGTCTTCCTCTCCTTCCCGTCCTTCCTGATCACCCTCGCCCTGCTGTTCATCTACGGCACCGTGGGCATGGCCAACGGCGTCTGGAGGGATGCCACCGGAGCGGCGGACGGGCCCTTCCACTTCCTCACCACCCCGTGGGGCGTCCTCCTCGCGGAGATCACGTACTTCACCCCGTTCGTGATGCGGCCACTGCTCGCCGCGTTCTCGCAGCTCGACACCGCACAGCTGGAGGTCGCCTCCTCCCTGGGCGCGAAGCCGGCCCGGATCGTGCGGCAGGTGATCCTCCCCGAGGCGCTGCCGGCGCTCGCCGCGGGCGGCTCCCTCGTCCTCGTGATGTGCCTCAACGAGTTCGGGATCGTGCTGTTCACCGGGGCCAAAGGGGTCACGACCCTGCCGATGCTCGTCTACGGCAAGGCGATCCTGGAGTCCGACTACCCGGCCGCCTGTGCCGTCGCCGTCGTCAACATCGCGATCTCCGTGGGTCTCTACAGCCTGTATCGGATGGTGAGCCGCCGTGTTGGTGCATAGCCGTACCGGGAAGTGGGCCACCTGGACCGTCTTCTTCCTGCTCTTCGTCCCACTGTTCGCACTGCCCCTGCTGGTGATCGTCGCCGCGTCGTTCACCACCAACTGGTCCGGTGCCTTCCCCTCGGGCCCGACCACCGAGCACTACCGGGCCGCCACCAGTGGCGACTCCCTCCAGGCCCTCACCACCAGCCTGATCACCGCCGTCGGCGCCAGCCTGCTCGCCCTCACCATCGGCTCCTGGGCCGCGCTCGCCGCCGCCACGCTGCGGCGGCGGGGCAAGAGGTTCCTGGACGGGCTGTTCATGCTGCCGGTCGCCGTACCGTCCGTCGTCGTCGGCCTCGCCGTGCTCGTCGCGTTCAGCAGGCCGCCGATGCTGCTCAACGGCACGCGCTGGATCGTGATCCTGGCGCACACCATTCTTGTCACGGCGTTCGCCTACCAGTCGGTCTCGGCTGCGACAGTGCGTCTCGACCCGATGTACGAGCAGGCGGCAGCCAGCCTCGGCGCCCGCCCCTCCTACGTCCTGTGGCGGATCAAGCTGCCGCTCCTGCTGCCCTCCCTCACGGCCGCCGCGGGGCTCTGCTTCGCCCTGTCCATGGGTGAGCTGAGCGCCACGATGATGCTCTACCCGCCCGACTGGACACCGCTCCCGGTGCAGATCTTCGCGGCCACCGACCGTGGCTCGCTCTTCACCGGCGCCGCCGTGGCCGTGGTCCTCATGGGCACGACGCTGCTGGTCCTGCTCGCGGTCTCCCGCATCCGCACCAAAGCCTCGTACCGCTGACACCCCTTACCGAACCAACCTCCAGGAGATGCGACACCCATGCGCAAGAGCCACCTCAAGCCGCTGGCCGCCGTCACCGGCGCGCTCGCCCTCGCCGCCACCCTCTCCGCCTGCGGCGGTTCCTCCGCCGCCTCCGACGAGAAGATCGTCACCGTCTACAGCGCGGACGGGCTCAAGGGCGAGAACGGCGACGGCTGGTACGACAAGGTCTTCAAGGACTTCGAGAAGAAGACCGGCATCAAGGTCGAGTACGTGGAGGGCGGCTCCGGCGAGATGGTGCAGCGCGCCGCCCGCGAGAAGTCCAACACCCAGGCCGATGTACTGGTCACACTCCCGCCGTTCATCCAGCAGGCCGACTCCAAAGGCCTCCTGACGGCGTACGAACCGGCCGGCTCCGACCAGGTCGACGGCGCCGACAAGTCGTCCGACTCCAAGTGGACCTCGGTCGTCAACAACTACTTCGGCTTCGTCTACAACAAGAAGGAACTGAAGACCGCGCCCACCACCTGGGACGAGCTCACCGACGCGAAGTACAAGGAGAAGATCCAGTACTCCACCCCCGGAGTCGCCGGTGACGGCACGGCCGTACTCATCAAGGCCATGCACGACTTCGGCGGCAAGGAGCCGGCGATGGAGTACCTGAAGAAGCTTCAGGCCAACAACGTCGGCCCGTCCGCCTCCACCGGCAAGCTCGCCCCCAAGGTCGACAAGGGCGAACTGCTCGTCGCCAACGGCGACGTCCAGATGAACTACGCCCAGTCCAAGGACATGCCGAACCTCGGCATCTGGTTCCCGGCGAAGTCCGGCTCCAAGCCCACCACGTTCGCCCTGCCCTACGCGGCCGGACTGGTCAGCAAGGCCCCGCACAGCGCCAACGGCAAGAAGCTGCTCGACTTCATGCTCTCCGAGCAGGCCCAGAAGGACGTCAGCGAGGTCGGCGGCGGCTTCTCCGCCCGCAAGGACATCGAGGCCACCGACGCGAACGCCATCGAGCTCAGCAAGCTGATGGACGGGGTGGAGGTCTTCGAGCCGGACTGGTCGGACATAGACGCCAACCTGGACGGATATGTGGACGCCTGGAAGACGGCCACCGGAAGCTGACCGCGGCGACCGGCACGGGCCCACCGGCCCGGCACCCTAAAATCGGGGATGTCGGCGCTGCACAACGCGGTGCCGCCGGCGTCCCCGCACACGGCGTACGGCAGGAGTCCCACATGGCAGAGCGCAAGCCGATCACATCCTGGCTCACCGACATGGACGGAGTCCTGATCCACGAAGGCACGCCGATCCCCGGGGCGGACGCCTTCATAAAGCGGCTGCGGGAGTCCGGGCTGCCGTTCCTGGTGCTCACCAACAACTCGATCTACACGGCACGCGACCTGCACGCCCGCTTGGCTCGCATGGGCCTGGACGTGCCGGTGGAGAACATCTGGACCTCCGCCCTGGCCACCGCGAAGTTCCTCGACGACCAGCGGCCCGGCGGCACCGCGTACGTCATCGGCGAGGCAGGACTCACCACCGCGCTGCACGACATTGGGTACGTCCTCACCGATCATGACCCGGATTACGTCGTCCTCGGCGAGACTCGAACGTATAGCTTCGAGTCGCTCACCAAGGCGATCCGCCTGATCAACGGCGGGGCCCGCTTCATCTGCACCAACCCGGACGAGACCGGCCCCTCCGCCGAGGGCCCGCTGCCCGCCACCGGCGCCGTCGCCGCACTGATCACCAAGGCCACCGGCAAGGACCCGTACTTCGCGGGCAAGCCCAACCCGCTCATGATGCGCACCGGGCTGAACGCGATCGGTGCCCACTCCGAGTCCAGCGCCATGATCGGCGACCGGATGGACACCGATGTGCTCGCGGGCCTGGAGGCGGGCATGCACACCTTCCTGGTGCTGACCGGTCTGACGACCCCCGCCGACATCGACCGCTACCCCTTCCGGCCGTCCACGGTCGTCGACTCCATCGCCGACCTGGTCGGCCTCATCGACGTCGGCTGAGCCCGGCCGGCACCGGCGCGGGCGCGTGCGGGGGAGGGTTTCTGCGAGCCGTTCCCCGCACCCCGACGGACCAGCCCCGTCGCCCCAGCGGATGCGAAAACCCGCCGGACGCGTGAACCTGCCTTTAGGAGGTTCACGATGCGTTCCATACCCTTCACGTTCTGTGGAGCCGCAGTGGTTGCGGTGACACTGATGCCCACCTCAGTCGCACTGGCCGACTCCGGCTCCGGCCAGGAAAAGGACTCACAGACCCGCTCCACCCTCTCGGTGGATCCGTCCTCCATCGCCCCCGGGGATGAGGTGGACCTGCAGTTCGACGGCTGCAAGGGCAAGAAGGCCAAAGGGATCTCCGATGCCTTCGACTCCGACGCCGGCTTCTCGGCCGCCGACGACGGCGGACTCTCCGCCACGGGCAGGATCCGCTCGGACGCCGCGGCCGGCGACTACGACATCTGGGTGACGTGTGACGACGACAAGGACACCCGGGTGTCCGGCACCGTCACCGTCGTCGCCCGCGAAGGCGCCGCACCCGTCGCCCCGATCGCCCCGGTCCGCGCAGGCGGCGGCGGCGCCGCGACGCTCCTTGCCGGTGAGGCCGCCCAGCAGGACGGCCCCGGCGTCGTACACACGGTGATCGGGCTGGTCCTGGCCGCCGTCGCCTCCGTCGCTGTCGCTTTCCGCAGCTCCCGCCGTCGCCACCCGTCCACGGACTGAACGAGATGTCCGCCAAGGACCGCCCGACAGGCACCGGCCGGCTGCTCACTGGCGTGGCCTGGGCCGTCGTGTTGCTGGCCCTGTGGCTCTGGGGACGCGGCATCACCGACGGCTCCGGCGCCAGCTCCGCCCCGACCACCGGCGATGTCGCCGCGGTCGGCCGCCCCCTCGGCGTACCGCTGCCCGCGGCGCACGCCCCGATCAAGGGTGCGGCACCCGAGCGGGTCGAGATCCCCTCGATCGGCATCAAGGCCCCCGTCGTCTCCCGCGGCCTGGACGCGGCGGGAGGGATCGACCCGCCGTCCTTCGCGACACCGCACACGGTCGGCTGGTACGGCAGCGGCACCCGGCCCGGCGCGGCGGGCGCCGCGCTCTTCGTCGGCCATGTCGACACCGAGACCAAACCGGCCGTCTTCTACGGGCTGAGTGCGGCGCGCCCCGGCGCCAAGATCCGGGTGGTGCGCACGGACGGCACGGTCGCCGAATTCACCATCGACGACGTCCAGGTCTTCACCCGGAACCGCTTCAACGCCCACAAGGCGTACGGGCCCCGCAAGGACGGCCGGGCGGAGCTGAGGCTGATCACCTGCGGCGGTACGTTCGACCGGGCGTCGCACGAGTACAACGCCAATGTGGTCGTCTCCGCCTATCTGACCGGCGAGAAGAAGAGTGCGGCCAAGGCAGCCGAGGCCGTGGGCAAGTCCGCGGAGTCCGCCGGGTCCGCCGACTCCGCTTAGGTCGTCCCGAGCAGAAGAGGGATACCCGGCCCGGCCGGCCGCCCGTTCTCCCCCCGGGGCGCCGGCCGGGCCGGTCCTCGACCGCGGTGCGCGGGCTGCGGGAGAAGCCCGGCGCCGACACGGGAGGGCAAGGGGCGTGTGGGCCACTCCTGAACACTGTAGGCCGGTGAACGGTCATGGCCCAGTCGTTTTTTGACGGTACGTCCAGAACCGGTCACTGTCCGTCGTTCGTGAACGTCCTCGTATGTACGGGCAAGCCGGACACCGGGGTGTGCCAGGATGGATTCGACCGGTCTTGTCCGGCACCCAAGGGGGAGTGGATGTACGGCAATTACACCGGCCGGTTCCGCACGGGGGCGGTGGCCGCGGTCGGCGCGATGGTGCTGCTCGCGGGATGTTCCTCGGCCGGCGACGACGGGGACAAGAACCCCGCCGTGATCGGCCGGCAGCCCACGGGCGGCGACCCGTACTGGGTCAACCCCGACGGGAACGCGGCCCGGCAGGTCGCCGCGTACACCAAGGACGGCAACGACAAGAACGCCGACCTGATCAGGAAGATCGCCCGGCAGCCGGTCGGCGAGTGGATCGGCCCGGACAACCCCGAGGCCGAGACGAAGGGCTTCACCGAGGCGGCCGCGAAGGCCGGCCGGGAGGCGCTGCTGGTCCTCTACAACATCCCGCACCGCGACTGCGACCAGTTCTCGAAGGGCGGCGCCGCCGACGGCAACGCGTACCGCGCCTGGCTGGAGAAGGTCGCCCAGGGCATCGGCGACCGCCGGGCCACGGTGATCCTGGAGCCGGACGCAGTGCTGCACCTGGTCGACGGCTGCACCCCACAGGAGTTCCACGAGGAGCGGTACGACCTCCTCAAGGGCGCCGTCCAGCGGCTGAAGCAACTGCCGGACACCCGCGTCTACATGGACGCGGGCAATGCCGGCTGGCACACGCCCGACGCGCTCTTCCAGCCGATCCGGCGGGCAGGCATCGCGGACGCGGACGGATTCGCGGTCAATGTCTCCAACTTCCAGACCACGGCGGCCAGTACGGATTTCGGCAAGCAGCTGTCGGCGAAGGTCGGCGGCAAGCCGTTCGTGATCGACACCAGCCGCAACGGCAACGGGCCCTACGACGGCGGCGACCCGAAGGAGAACTGGTGCAACCCTCCGGGCCGCGCACTCGGCGAACCGCCGACGACGGACACGGGTGAGGACCTGGTCGACGCGTATCTCTGGGTCAAGCGGCCGGGAGAGTCGGACGGCGCCTGCAAGGGGGGTCCGAAGGCCGGGGCATGGTGGCCGGAGTACGCGCTGGGTCTGGCCCGCAACACGAAGTAGTACCCGGGGGCGTCCGGTGGCCGGTTCTCCGTCCTCGAACTCCCCCTCTGCCTACGGGATCTCCACCCACTTTCCTTCCGACGGCGTCCCCTTCGCGTCCGTGACGAACAGCATGTACCACCCCGAGGGAACCAGCGCCCGGTTCTTCGGCACCGTCACCGAGATGCCCCCCGTCGTCCTCCTCAGCCCCAGCTCCACCGACCGCTGGTCCGTGTCCGTCACATGTGTCACCGCGCTCGGCCGCATCAGCTTCGCCGACGTGATCGTCGACCCCTGTGAGGTCGTGAACGTCCCCGTACCGCCCCGACGCATGTTCTTGGGCCCCGCGGTCAGCTCCGGGCGCGAGTCGCGGTACAGGTACGGCGGGGTGTAGATCTCGATGCGCTGCTCGAAGATGCCGGGGCGGGAGTCCGCCCTGTCGGCGTAGAGCGAGTCGGAGCCGAAGATCATGACGCGGCCGTCGGGGAGCAGTACGGACCCCGAGTGGTAGTTGCGGCCCACCGCCGGGTCCGCGACCCGCTGGTAGCTTTCCGTCTTCGCGTCGTACAGCCGGGCCTGCAGGATGTTCGAGCCGCCGCGCCCCCGGTAGTCGTCGGAGCCGCCGGTGACCAGCACCGAGTCGTCCGGCAGCAGTGACGCGCTCGGATAGCGGGTGCCCTCGTCGAGCGACGCGCCGTTCCTGAATTTCGGGTCGGGGTCCTTGAGGTCGACCAGCCGGGACTTCTCGCTCGACCTCTCCGACTCACCGACCCCGCCGCCGCCGATGACCATGAACTTCTCGTCCTGGGCGGGAGGCAGCCGTACCGTCGCCGATGTCTCCATCTCGTCGGCGTCGCTCAGTCCCGGGATCTTCTTGAACCTGTTGGTCGCCAGGTCCCAGATGCCGGGGTCGCGGCCGATGTCGGCGGGTCCGTATCCGGCGTTCGAGCCGGAGTAGAAGAGCTTGCCGTCGTCCAGGAGGAAGACCGCGGGGTACGTGGGGAACTTCCGGACGATGCCGGTGTACGCCCACTTCCTGGTCTTCGGGTCGTAGATCTCGTCCTTGCCGGGCACGATCTGCCCGATCTCGTCCAGCCCGGACAGGGCGAGGACCTTGCCGTCCTCCAGCGTGGTCAGCGTCGGATACCAGCGTGCCTCGTTCATCGGGTCGACGGTGACGTACTTCTCCGCCACCGGGTCGAATTCGTACGCCTCCCGGATGCCCTGGAAATCCTTCTTGTCGAGGGCGAGCTTCTGGGCGATCCCGTACACGTTCCGGGTGTCGGAGCCGGAGAGGCCGGAGATCCGGTAGTTGTCCTGGGTGCCCGTCTCGTACTCCGTGCCGGCCTGCTGGGACTCGACGTAGATCCGGCCGAGCCCGGGGTCGTTGCGCAGGAAAGCGCCGGTCCGTTTGTCGAAGACCTTGGTGGCCTTCTCCACCAGTACCGGGTCCTTGGAGACGAACGTCTTCCCGTTCCCCTTGCCGGTGAACCGGGTGCCCGCGGGCAGGGTGATCGGCTCGTCCGGGTTCTCGTTGTGGACGATCATCAGGCCGCCGGCCTTGGTGACATCGCCCTCGAGCTTCTCGTACCGCTTCGTGCCGCCGGCTATCAGCAGCTTGCCGTCAGGCAGTTGGGTGTGACCGGAGCAGAACATGTCCTTGGGCGTGGGTATGTTCTTGAACGTGTTGGCCCCGGGGTCCCACAGCACGGACCGGAAGCTCTTCGCGTCGAAGTTCTTCTGGTTGTTGCCGGAGCCCGCGACGAGCAGCACCTTGCCGGTGTGCAGCAGGGCGGCGTGGATCGTATTGATCCGGAACTCGGACGGCACGTCCAGGAAGTCCCAGTGTCCGTTGGCGGCCTTGTACTCCGGTCTGTTGATCGTGTACGCGTGGTAGCGCTCGCTGCCGAAGCGGTACAGCCACGGCCCGTTCGCTCCCGAGAGCGCCAGAACCACCGCCGTAGTGATCGCCATGCGGCGGGTACGGCGGCTCGGGCGGTACTTCATCGTTTACGTCCCCCAAGGGCGATCTGCATGGTCTGGTCGTCGGCGAGCCGGCCGGGCCGCTCCTGCGGGAAGTGCGCCGGATGCGGGGCCGGTGCGCCGCCCCGCTTCTTCTTGTCCGCGCGGACGGTGTACCGCCAGCCGAGGATCGGCGCCGCCGTGATCAGCAGGGCCAGCGCGGCCCAGGTCAGCATCGCCGGATGGCTGTGGCCGAGAGCGAAGGACGCGGTGATGGAACCGCCGAACACCAGCATGAAGAAGAGGTGGATGCGGAAGGTGCCGAACAGCGTGTCCGGGCTGGACGAGTCGCCCTTGGGCGTCACCACGAACGAGCTCTTGCGGCGCAGCACGGCATCCATCAGGGAACGTGCGTAGATCGGGGCGGAGAGCGCGGACATCATCATGCCCGCCAGGCCGCCGGAGCCCTCGGGCTCGTGCGGCGAGACGTTGTGCCGCCGGTTCCAGATGTACAGACCGATCTGGAGCGCCGAGGCGTTGCCGTACAGCATCATCCAGACGACCGGGTCGATCTGCACACCCGAGGCGCCCATGCCCAGGAACAGCGCGCAACTGAGCGCAGCCAGGATCCAGTTCAGGGCCGACATCGGATAGAAAATGATCATCATCGTGTAGTTGAAGAGCTTGCCGAAGGGGAGCGTCCCGATCCCTCTCCAGTACTGCTTGATGATCGTTTCGTACGTCCCCCGTGACCAGCGCAGCTGCTGGGTGAAGAAGTCCGTCCACGCGGTCGGGCCCTCGCCGACGGCCAGCACGTCCGGGGTGTACACCGAGCGCCAGTACCGGCCGGTGCGCGGGTTGCGGGCGCGGTGCATCTCGAAGCCGGTCGCCATGTCCTCGGTGATCGAGTCGTACAGGCCGCCGATCTGCTGGAGGGCCGATATCCGGACGGCGTTGCTGGTGCCGACGAACATCGGGGCGCCGTAGCGGTTGCCCGCGCGCTGGATCAGCGCGTGGAAGAGGAACTGCTGGGACTCGGCGGCCTTCGTGACGAACGTGTCGTAGTTGCCGTAGACCTGCGGGCCGATGACGAAGCCGACGTCCGGGTCGCGGAAGTAGCCGAGCATCCGCTCCAGGTAGTTGGGCAGCGGTACGTGATCGGTGTCGACCGAGGCGAAGAAGTCGTACGCGCCGCCGTGCGCGTCGAGCCAGGCGTTGTAGTTGCCGTGCTTGGTCTTCGCGCGGTGCGCGCCCTTGGCCTGGTTCCAGTGCGGGACGCCCTTGCGGGAGAAGTGGTGCACCCCGAGGCGGGCACAGACCTCCTTCACCGCGGGGTCGTCGCCCTCGTCGAGCAGCCAGACGTGCATCGGCCCGCGATGCCGGATGCGGACCGCGGCTTCGAGGGTCTTCGTCACCATCTCCAGGGGCTCCTTGCCCGGGACGAAGGACGTGAGGAAGGCGACCCTGGTGCCGGACTCCGGCACGACCGGGACCGGGTCGCGCGCGACCAGCGTCGCGTGCGCGTTCGACAGGACATTCATCGTGCGGAAGAGCTCGATCAGACCGATCGAGACGAGCATGACGATGTCGAGGATCAGAAGCGTGTCGTTCTTGACGTTCGGGTCGCGCTGGGTCCAGTGCTCGGGCTGCATCAGCCAGGCGAACAGGCCGAGCGAGACGAGCGGTGCGGCGCCGAGCAGGAGCGCCGCGCGGATTCTGTGCGGCTCCTGCGAGAGCAGCGAGCGGTACTGCACGGTGTAGGGCTTGTCCGGATCGGGCTGGGTCAGTGGCCCGGCGAGCCGGCTGTAGTGCTCGTAGTCGTAACGCGGCAGCGCCTTCTTCGGGTGGCGCCGCTGTACCCCGGTACGCAGCTGCGGGGGTATCCGCAGCTGCGTGGTCCGGGAGGAGTGGTCGTTGTTCTGCCCGGCGCCAGTCGGCGTCGACGTCATGGGTCATCCCCCTGCACGCACTGGTCACTGCGTGATCGGTCGGTCGTCTCGTCCGCGGCGAATCCCCCTCGACCGCCGCGGGCGCATCGCTGGTGGGCCACCTTCCCCTGAGGAGTGGGATGGCGCCCTGCCGGTTGCAGGATGCCCCTCGGCATCCGTCCATGAGCGGGACCCCCACCCCGCGGTACGGCAACCGGAACTTCCCCCGTGCTGTCCCAACTGCGCGTGTCATCGGCTCGGTTGAAGCCGATGACCCCATGACAGGTTGTATGACCCAGGTCGTTATCGCAAGGGTGAAACGGGCGGTTAACCGGCCATATGTGCGATTTGGGTGACTCTTGCGGAGGGGCGCACGGAGGCGTAAGGGCTCCGCGTACACGAACAAGACCCCCTCACGCTCGGTGAGGGGGTCTTGACTCTGCGTGCGCCGCCAGGGACTCGAACCCCGGACCCGCTGATTAAGAGTCAGCTGCTCTAACCAACTGAGCTAGCGGCGCCTGCTGACCTGGAGAACTCTACCCGACCTCCAGGGGTGCCTCTGACCATTTCCTGTCGATCACGGCCTGTCGGATGGTCGTTTTTTCACTTCTATCCGTCAAAATGCAATATGTCCGGTGGGTTGAAACGCTGACGCCCGTGCAGGTGTGCCCAAAGATCTTGAGAGTGCGGAGAGGATTCGCATGACCGTGCCGGCCTTCGAGGAGTACGTGCCCGCCGTCGACTGCACCTGCGCGGGTTGTGCCGCCCAGCGCCGGGCCGCCGCCAGGGCTCTGCCGACGCGGTACGGAGGACACCCTGCGGCGCATGGGGCGCGGCGCGCGCTGGTCATGGTCACGGCGGCCGGCGTGGTGCTCGGCAGCGGCGCGGCCGAGGCGGCGAGCGCGGCGACCGGGCACCCCGCCGGAAGCGCCGGGGCCGCGGGGTCCGTCGCATCTGCCCGGGCGGACCCGACGCCGACCCCGGCCGACCCGGAACAGGCCGACCCAAGTGACCCTGGCGACCCGGATCCGGCCGACCTGGCCGATCCGGGCGATCCGGCTGACCTGGCCGATCCGGAGGATTCGGAGGATTCGGATTCGGACGACTCGGAATCCGGCAGTCCACAGGGTGTCCCCGGCCCACTGCGGGGGAGCGGGGCCGCGGGGCCGCCATCGTCCACGGGCTCGGCACCGGAGACGCCGAAGACCACACGGACGGACATCATCAACCGGGCGAAGAAGTGGGTCAGCCAGCAGGTCCCGTACAGCATGGCGAAGTACTGGTCCGACGGTTACCGGCAGGACTGCTCCGGCTATGTGTCGATGGCCTGGAAGCTGAGGAGCAACGAGTGGACCGGCAGTCTCGCCAAATTCGGCACCAAGATCGCCCGCGAGGAACTGCAGCCCGGCGACATCCTGCTCTTCCACAACAAGGCCAACCCGACGAACGGCTCGCACGTCACGATCTTCGGCGGCTGGACCGACTACACGCACAGCCACTATTCGGCGTACGAGCAGACGCCCTCGCACACGCGTAAGCGGACGACGCCCATGGCGTACTGGAGTCACTCCGGCAGCTACATCCCGTACCGCTACAAAGGGCTGCCCACCAAGACCGGCAGCAGCAGTTCGAAGGCGCTGTCGGCGTTCCCGGGCCGGGACTATTTCCGGCCGGGTCAGTCCAACAGCCATGTCGACAAGCTCGGCAGACAGTTGGTGAGGAAGGGATACGGCAAGCACTACGCAAAGGGCCCCGGCCCCCGGTGGACGGAGGAGGACCGGCGCAATGTCGAGGCCTTCCAGCGGGCGCAGGGCTGGCGGGGCACAGAGGCCGACGGCTACCCCGGCCCGGAGACCTGGCAACGACTTTTCGCGTGACAGAACGGAAATGACGGAGGCGGGAAATGAGATCCACGGTGTCGGACAGCTCCGGAGGTCCGGAGAAAAAGAACGGGATGGAAGGAGAGCCGGTGAACGGCGGCGAGGAAATGAGGGCCGGATGGGGCCCTGGCGCGAGTGCCGACGCAGAGTCCCGCACGGGTGCCGAGCCGGGCAACGGGACGGAATCCGTCCTCGACCTGGTGCTCGACCCGGTCCCGGGCGAAGCCAAGGACTCCACCTTCGGTGCGGCCTCGGCGTCGGTATCCGTACCGGCTTCGGATCCCGCGCCGGCTTCGGTGTCTGCCACGGTTTCGGATCCCGTGCCGGCTGTCGAGACCGGGACCGCATGGCCGCTGCCCGAATCCGTCGGAGCCGAGCCGGTGTCCGGCCCCGTGCTCGATGCCGGACTCGGCCCCGTGGCCGCCGGCCTGGTGTCGGTTGAGGCCGAGGGCGGAGACGTGCCGGTTTCGGATCCCGTGCTCGATGCCGCGCCCGACGCCGCACTCGGCCCCGTGGCCGCCGGCCTGGTGTCGGTTGAGGCCGAGGGCGGAGACGTGCCGGATTCGGTGTCTGCCACGACTTCGGATCCCGTGCCGGCTGCCGAGGCCGGGGCCGCATGGCCGCCGCCCGGACCCGTCGGAGTCGAGCCGGTGTCCGACACCATGCTCGAAGCCTTGCTCGATGCCGCACCCGGCGCCGTGCCGGCTTCGGTGTCTGCCCCGGTTTCGGTTTCGGTGTCTGCTCCGGTTTCGGACCCCGTGCCGGTTTCGGTGTCTGCCACGGTTTCGGACCCCGTGCCGGGTGTCGAGGTCAGGGCCGTATGGCCCCCGGAATCCGTCGGAGTCGAGCCGGTGACCGACCCCGCACCCGCTGACCTGCTCGACACCGCGCCCTACACCGTGCCCGAGGGCGTGCCTGACGCCATGCTCGATGCCGTGCCCGACACCGTGCCCGAGACAGTGTCCGACGCTTTGCTCGATGCCGCACCCGCCGCCCTGACGTCCGTTGGAGCGGAGGCCGCGGGCGACGGTGCGGACGGCGACGGCGATGCCCGGTTGGAGACCGGGCGGCAGCAGGCCGCCGGCGTCAAGGAGCTCACCGAGGCCGTCCCCGTGCACGTCCTCGTCCGTGACGACCCCGCCAAGTCCCCCGCCGATCCGGCGCGGCAGGACGGCGGCGGGGGGAAGGCGACGGGTGTACGGCGGGCGCCCGTGGCCCGCAGGGGGCAGGTGCAGGCCCCCACCCGTCCCGCTCCGGCCGGGGATCCGTACCTGACCGAGAAGCCGGGGCCCGCACTGCCCGGATGGATCGCGGTGCTCGCCGGGCTGGTCGGGGTCATCGGCGGTGGCGCCGTGCTGTGGTGGGCCGGTGCGGTGCCGCGTGGCGTGCTTGCGCGGGTCGGGATCGATGTGCGCCCGTACGACGGGATCGGCCCCGGGGCCTGTGCGGAGCTCTTCCTGTTGCTGATCCTGGTGCTCGTCGCGCTCAGCGGTCTGGGCCGCGGGCGGGTCGGGAGCGCGTGGGTGCTGACGCTCTTCGGTGAGTACCGGGGTAGCGTGCGCCGGACCGGGCTCGTCTGGACCAGTCCGCTGCTGCTGCGTCGCCACGTCGACGTACGGCTTCGGCACTGGCGCAGCGAACCGCTGCCCGCTGTGGACGCGAACGGTACGGCGCTGCGCGTCGTCGTCCTCGTCGTGTGGCGGATCAAGGACACGGTGCGGGCGACGTTCGGGGTGACGGACCACGAGGACTATCTGCGCGAGCAGGTCGTGTCGGCGATTGCGCGCGTCCTCTCGCAGCTGCCCGCCGACGCCTTCCACGAGGACGCGCACACCCTGCGCAACGCGGAGGCGGTCGGTGACGCGCTGACCCTGACGCTGAAGGCGGAATGCGAGCCGGTGGGCATCGACGTGTACTCCGCACAGCCGACCGGTATCGAGTACGCGCCGGAGGTCGCCGCTTCCATGCAGCGCCGACGGATCGCCGCCATCGACGCCCAACACCGCGACAGCGTGCTGACTTCCGTGGTTGACGCGGTGGACGACACGGTCAGCCGGCTGACCGCGCGAGGCCTCGTGACGCTCGACGACTACGAACGGAAGGCGCTGGTCAAGGACCTGACGGTGGCCTTCTACACCGGACGCACCAGTGGGGAAGGTTCCTGATCGCGCCGTCGTACTGCCTCCGTGGGGAACCGGAATCCCACTCCCATTGGTCTGGACATGTTCATGCCCTGTCAATAATCTAAGGCTTGGTCTAGACCGCACCATCACGCGCGCAGCAGTGCTCATGGAACCTCCCCCACGTTCTTGAGGAGCGACAGCAATGCGTAAACGGGCAAGCGCGGCCGTCATAGGCCTCGCCATCGCGGGCGTCTCGATGTTCGCGACGAGCAGCGCAGGCAGTCACGGCTACACCGACAACCCCATCAGTCGCCAGAAGCTCTGCGCCAACGGCACCGTCACCGGCTGCGGTGCCATCCAGTACGAGCCGCAGAGCGTCGAGGCTCCCAAGGGCTTCCCGGCGGCGGGTCCGGCCGACGGCAAGATCTGCTCCGGCGCCCACGACAACTTCGCCGCACTGGACGACCCGCGCGGCGGCAACTGGCCCGCCACCAAGGTCACCGCGGGTCAGGGCTTCAGCTTCCGCTGGCAGTTCACCGCCCGCCACGCCACAACCGACTTCCGTTACTACATCACCAAGAACGGCTGGGACCCCACCAAGCCGCTCACCAGGGCGGCGCTGGAGTCGCAGCCGTTCATGACCGTGCCGTACGGCGGTCAGCAGCCCCCGGCCACCCTGACCCAGCAGGGCACCATCCCCACCCAGAAGACCGGGCGGCACATCATCCTGAGCGTCTGGAACATAGCGGACACCGGCAACGCGTTCTACGCGTGCTCCGATGTTCAGTTCTGACGCCTAGTCAGTTACCGTGCGGCGCCATGGGGAGCGCAGGCACCGTCGCGGAGTTCGTACAGCGCCAATGGGGCGACCACCGGCCCGGGTTGAGGCACGAGGACACCGTCCTCAGCCACCACCAGGTAGCCGCCGGCGCTGCTGCACGGGCGGCGCTCCTGGTGGATCTGCTGCCGGCGGGCAGCGAACCGCACCTGGGGGTGCTGCTCGACAACACCCCCGAATTCCCCATGTGGTTGAGCGCGGCGGCCCTGGCCGGGGCCGCCGTTGCGGGCATCAACCCGACCCGGCGCGGCGCCGAGCTGGCCCGCGACATCATGCACACCGACTGCAGGGTCCTGGTCACCGAACGCGCGCACCTGCCGTTGCTCGACGGGCTCGATCTGCCGGGCGTACGGGTGCTGGTCACCGACACCGACGCGTACGCCGAGCTGCTCGCCGGCTACGCGGGGGCCGAACCGGGCGAGGCGGTGCTCGGGGAGGTCCGGTCCGCCACCCGCATGTTGCTCTACTTCACCTCCGGGTCGACCGGTGCGCCCAAGGCCGCGATCTGCACCCAGGGGCGGCTGGCTGCGGCCGGGCAGTCGCTGGTCGACCACTTCGGGGTCCGGCGCGACGACGTCCACTACGTCTGCATGCCGATGTTCCACGGCAACGCCGTGATCGCCGACTGGGCCCCCGCACTGGCCGGCGGCGCCTCGGTCGCCCTGCGCCGCCGCTTCTCGGCCTCCGGCTTTCTCGACGACGTACGGGCGTACGGCGCCACGTACTTCACCTATGTCGGCCGCGCCGTGCAGTACCTGCTGGCCACCCCCGAGCGCCCCGACGACCGTGACCATCCGCTGCGACTCGGCTTCGGCACCGAGGCGGGTGCCGTGGACGCGGCAAGGTTCCGGGAGCGGTTCGGGGTGCGGCTGGTGGAGGGGTACGGATCCTCCGAGGGCGGCGCGGCGATCCAGCGGACCCCGGACACCCCGGCGGGTGCCATCGGGCGGGCCTCCGCCCGGGACGATCTCGCCGTCGTCGACCCCGAGACCGGCGAGGAGCGCGTCGCCGCGGTCTTCGACGAGGGCGGACGACTGGTCAACGGCGCCGAGGCCATAGGGGAGTTGGTCAACCGGGGCCGTACCCCCTTCGAGGGCTACTGGCGCAACGCGGAGGCGGACGCGGCGCGGGTGCGCGGCGGCTGGTACTGGACCGGGGACCTGTTCTTCCGCGACCCCGACGGCTTCCTCTACTTCGCGGGCCGCACGGACGACCGGCTGCGCGTCGACAGCGAGAACCTGGCGGCCGCGATGATCGAGAACATCCTGGCCCGCTGGGGGGACGCGGCGGCCGTCGCGGTGTACGCGGTGCCGGACCCGGTGGCCGGCGACCAGGTGATGGCGGCGCTGGCACTGCGTGAGGGGGCGGCGTTCGACCCGGCCGCCTTCGCCGCGTTCCTGGCGGCCCAGCCGGATCTGGGGACGAAGATGGCGCCCCGCTTCGTGCGGATCGTCCCGGCGATGCCGGTCACGGCGACGAACAAGGTGCACCGGGTCGCGCTCCGCCGCGAGGGCTTCCGGAGCACGGACCCGGTGTGGTGGAACGGGGTGGGCGGTGGTGGGTACGGCCCGTTGGGGGGCGAGGAACTGGCCGGCCTGCTCGCCGAGTACGAGGCGCATGGACGCACCGCCCTCCTGCCCTCGGTCTCCCTCATGGCCTGAAGGGCATGGGAGGGGCCCCTCGACGGGCCCGAAACTCGAACCCGTCCGGCGAACGAGGACGGACAAGGTGACGTGGACGGCCCCTCAGTGCGTCGGGGCCAGTTGCTTCCGGGCCCCACTGCTGCGCCGCAGAAGTGCCACGGCGAGCGCCGCTCCCGCCAGCAGAATCAGCGATCCCGCCACCGACGCGTACTGCATGCTGTGCACGAACGCCTCCCGGCCCGCCGAGATCAGCGACGCGTCCCCCGTGGCCAGCGCCCCCGGCAGGGTCTTGCGGGCGGCCTCCGGTGCGGAGTCCGGCAGGTCCGCTCCGTACACCGCGGTGGCCACCGCGCCCAGCAGCGCCATGCCCATCGCGCCGCCGAACTCCTGACCCGTCTCCAGCAGCGACGCGGCCGAACCGGCCTTCTCCGGCGGGGCGGTCGCCAGCGCCAGGTCCGAGACGAGCGCCATGACGGTGACGATGCCCGAGCTCATCACGGCCGAGCCGATGAGCAGCAGCCACAGCGAGTCCGTGTCGGACAGGGCCAGCAGAGCGAATCCGGCGGCGGCGATGACGAATCCGGCGGAGATGACCTGCATACGGTCGATCCGCTGGGCGATCGCCGTGGCCGTCGGCGCCGCGGCTCCCACCGCCAGCGACGGGGCCAGGCTCCACAGGGCGGCCTCCATCGTGGACATGCCGAGCACCGACTGGAGGTACTGGGTGGTGAAGAAGGCGGAGCCCATCATCGCGAAGGCGGCGAGGGAGTTGAGGCCGATTCCGGCGGCGAAGCCCTTCCCGCGGAACAGTTCCCGGCTGATCATCGCATCGTCACGGACGCGCTGGCGGCGGACGAAGACCCAGCCGACGAGCAGGCCGACGGCGATGAGCAGGGCGTTGCGCGCGTCGAGACTGTGGGCGGCGCTCTCCTTGACGCCGTAGACGACGGGGAGCACGGCGCCCATCGACAGCGGCACGCTCCACAGGTCGAACCGCCCCGGGTTCGGGTCCTTGAACTCCGGGACCAGCACCGGCACCAGAACCAGCAGCAGCACCATCGCCGGCACATTGATCAGGAAGACCGAGCCCCACCAGAAGTGCTGCAGCATGAACCCGCTGAGCACCGAGCCGAGTGCGATCCCGCCCGCCATGGCGCCGGACCAGATGCCGACCGCGGTGCTGCGCTGCTGCTCGTTGCGGAACATGTTCCGTACGAGCCCCATCGTCGACGGCATCAGCGTCGCTCCGCCGATCCCGAGCAGCGCGCGCGCCGCGATCAGCATCTCGGGGCCGGTGGCGTATGCCGCGCCGACGGACGCGGTGCTGAAGGCGACTGCCCCGACGAGCAGCAGCTTGCGGCGGCCGATCCGGTCGCCGAGCGAGCCCATCGTGATGAGCAGGCCGGACAGGGCGAAGCCGTACACGTCGAAGATCCAGAGCTGCTGGGTGGCGCTCGGGGCGAGGTCCCGGTCGATGGACGGGATCGCGAAGAAGAGGACGGAGACGTCCATCGAGACAAGGAGGAGGGGGAGCAGGAGGACCACGAAGGCGGTCCACTCCTTGCGGCCGGCGAGGTCACTGCGATCAGTGGTGGTGCTCGTCGCGTTCGTCATGCCAGGAAATATACGAGCGTTTAAAACAAGTGTCTAGTACGGACGTGTAACACGTTTGTATGGAACGACGGGCAGCAAAAAACGCAGTGGGCGGTCTACGTACAAGTACGTAGACCGCCCACTGCGTTGTCTGTGCGCCGCCAGGGACTCGAACCCCGGACCCGCTGATTAAGAGTCAGCTGCTCTAACCAACTGAGCTAGCGGCGCCTGCTGACTCGAAAATAATACCTGGTCCCGGGAGGTGCTGATGACACGCGCCCGCGACGGGCCCGCGGGGACATCCGGCCTGACCGGACGGCCCCTAGTGGCTGGGGAGTGACACGCGGGCGGTGGGCCCGCCGCCGGGGTTGGGGGTCAAGGTCGGGTCGCCGTGGTGGGCGCGGACGATACCGGCGACGAGGCCGAGGCCGTGCCCGCGGCGAGCGGGGTCCTTCTCGGCCAGGCGTCCGCTGCCGCGCAGGAACGGTTCGGTGAGGTGGTCGACCGTGTCGGGCAGGAGGGGTCCGGTGTTGGTGACGGTCAGGACGGCGCGGCCAGGGTCTGCCGGGTCGGGGTCGGTGCTCAGGGTGAGCGATCCGCCGGTGGCCAGGTTGTGCCGCAGGGCGTTGTGGAGCAGGTTCAGGGTGAGCCGGCGGAGCAGTACGCCGTCGCCGGTGGCCGGGGCCGGGTGGATGTCGGTGGAGAGGGCGATGCCCCGTGTCCAGGCTTCCTCGCGGACGAGATCAAGGGCTGCGCACCGCCCCCGAGCTCCCCCAACTCCCGGAACTCGCCGGTCGCAGCCCCCAGCAGCCCTCAGAGTGCCAGTGACAGCAGGACCGGAGCGGCCCGCCGGTTCAGGGTGTCCGCTGCCGAGCGCAGCCGGTGCGCATCCTCGACCGGCAGGGAGAGTGCCAGGCAGCCGGCCGATGAGCCCGCCGTCAGCGGGACGGCCGCGCAGACCGTCCCCACCGCGTACTCCTGGAGGTCGAGCACCGGGACCGTCGCCGGCTGGCTGTCCAGCTTGGAGAAGAGGACCTTCTCGCTGGTGATGGTCCGCGAGGTGAGCCGGGCGATCTTGTGGCGCGAGATGTGGTCGCGGCGGCCGTTCTGGTCGAGCTGGGTCAGCAGGCACTTGCCGATCGCGCTGGCGTGCGCGGCGGACCGGAAGTCGACCCACTCGTTGACCGCGGGCGTGCGCGGACCGTCGGCGTACTGGGTGACCCGGATCTCGCCGTCGACGTACCGGCTGATGTACACCGCGGCGCCGACGGAGTCGCGCAGCTGGTCCAGTGTCTGCTGGAGCTTCGTCTCCAGGGCCTGCCTGCGGCCGGTGCCGGAGCCGAGCAGCAGGAGCGAGGCGCCGATCACATAGGCGCCGTCGGTGATCTGCTCGACATAGCCCTCGCGGCGCAGCATCAGCAGCAGCGGGGCGAGATGCCCGGCCGGCAGCCCCGTCTCGCGGGAGATCTGGGCGTCCAGAACGCCGTTGCCGTGCTTGGAGACCGTTTCGAGAACACGAAGGGCGTACTGCACCGAGTGGAACGGTGCGGTCGGTTCGGGCTTCAACGCCACGGTTTCCCCCTACCAGGTTGTGACCGCAAGACCAGGTTGTAACCGCAAGCTTCCGCACCACGATAGCCGCCAAATGGCTTTTGAGGGGGGCCTGTTGACGACTTGCCGAGGCGCCCCGGCGCTGCCAGCTGGGGTGCACCCGTCTGGCATATGCCAAAGTCATGAGCAGCCGATGGAGGGCGAGGTCACAGCACCGCGTCGAGGAACTCGCGCGTACGTTCGTGTTCGGGATCGGTGAAGATTTTTTCCGGCGAACCTGCCTCCACCACCCGCCCGGCGTCGAACATCAGCACCTTCTCCGAGACGTCCCGGGCGAAATTCATCTCGTGGGTCACGCAGAGCATCGTGATGTCGGTGTTCCGCGCGATGTCGCCCAGCAGGTCCAGCACGCCCGCCACCAGCTCCGGGTCGAGTGCGGACGTCACCTCGTCCAGCAGCAGGATCTCCGGCTGCATCGCCAGCGCGCGGGCGATCGCCACCCGTTGCTGCTGGCCGCCGGAGAGCTGGGAAGGGTGTGCGTCGACCTTTTCCGAGAGCCCCACCAGATCGAGCAGCTCGCGGGCGTGGGTCTCCGCCTCGTCACGGTCCATGCCCAGCACGCTGACCGGTGCCTCGGTGATGTTCTGCAGCACCTTCATATGGGGAAAGAGGTTGAACTGCTGGAAGACCATGCCGATCTTCCTCCGGGCCTCGCGCAGATGCTTCTCGGTCGCCGGCCTCAGCGAGCCGTCGGGAGCCCTGACGTGGGACAGCGGGTCGCCGTCCACCCAGATCACTCCGTCGCTGACCTTCTCGAGCGTCATCAGCAGCCGCAGGATGGTGGTCTTGCCCGAGCCGCTGGGTCCGATCAGCGTGACGTGTTCGCCGCGCCGCACCGAGAAGTCCAGCCCGTCGAGGACGACATGGTCGCCGTACCGCTTCACGACGTTGTCGAAGCGGACCAGCGGATGGGCGGTCTGCGACGTGGCAGGGACCGGGACAATGTCCACGGGGGCCGCGGCCGCCGCCTTCTGCAGGGGGAGAGGTTCAGTGGCCAAGGCGCTTCTCCAGCTTTCTCATCAGCAGCGAGGTGGGGTAGCTCGCGACCAGGAAGACCAGTCCGGCGAGCGTGAATGCCTCGGTGTAGGCGAAGTGGTCGGCGCCGTACTTACGGGCCTCGAAGACCATTTCCTGCACCGTGATCACGGCGAGGAACGGGGTCTCCTTGAACATCGAGATCGCGTAGTTGCCGAGGGCGGGCAGCACATTGCGCACCGCCTGCGGCAGGATCACGGCCTGCCAGGTCCGCCGCGGGGTGAGCGAGAGCGCCCGGCAGGCCTCCCACTGGCCCTTCGGCACACCGTCGATCCCGGCGCGGTACACCTCAGCGGTGTACGCGGCGTAGTGCACGCCCAGCACCGCAATGCCGATCGTCAGCGGCTCCACCGAGGTGAACAGGGCCGCTGCGCCGACCAGTTGGACGAGCAGCGGGGTGGACCGGATGAATTCCGTCACGATCCGTACCGGCACGGTCACGAACCTGCTCGGGGCCCGTCCGGCGACCGCGACGGCGAGCCCGAGTACCGCGGCGACGAGCGTGCCGAGCACGGTCGCGAGCAGCGTGACCCGGAAACCTTCGAGCACCAGGGGAAGTGCGTCCCGGGCGGCGTTCCAGTCGAAGCCGTTCACCGGGCACCTCCGGCCGCAGAGGCGACCGCCTCCGTGGCGCTGCGGCTGCGCAGCAGCGAGCCCGCACCGGTCGGCAGACCCAGCCTTCGCTTGGCGCTCCGCTCCAGCAGATTCATCAGCAGGGTCAGCGCGTAGGCCAGGACGAAGTAGGCGACCAGCAGGGTCAGGTACGCGGTGAGCGTCTCACCGGTTCGGTCGCGCAGCTGCTGGATCACGGTCATCAGGTCGGCCGCGGAGATCAGCCACAGCAGCGGGGTGCACTTCAGCAGCTGGATCAGCAGATTGGTGAAGGACGGGATCATCTGCACCCAGGCCTGCGGAATGATCACCTTCCGCATCCGGTACAGCGGCGTCATGTTCAGCGCGACGGCCGCCTCGTACTGGGCACGGGGTACGGAGCTGATCGCACCGCGCACCACCTCGGAGCCGTACGCGCCGTAGTTGAGGCCGAAGGCGACGACGCCGCAGAGCAGCGGCGTGAGTTCGTACCCCGTCAGCGGCGGCATGGCGTAGTAGAGCCAGAACAGCTGGATGTAGAGCGACGTGCCGCGGAAGAACTCCACGACCACGCGTGACACGCCGCGCGTCACCAGCAGCCGGCTGACCGACATCAGACCGAGGACGAAGGACAGGAGCAGGGCGAGCAGCGCCCCCAGGACGGTCGCCTGAAGGGTCACCCACAACCCCGAGCGCAGCTGCGGCAGATCGTCGACGAAGGCGGAGAGGAAATCACTCATGCGTGGGGTCCGTCCCTGTCAGCCCTTGCACAGATCGGCCGTCTTCAGGGTCGTCGGTGGCAGCTCGGTGGCTCCGAAGCCGTACTCCTGGAGCAGGCCGACATAACGCGACCTGTCGGAGACGATCTTCTTCAGCTCGCGGTTGAAGGCGTCCCGCAGATCCTCGTTGCCCTTGCGGAAGACGGCGCCGCCGGGGCTGTACTGCCGCTTGCCGTCGAGCTCCGGCAGAAAGGCCTCGGTGACCTCGGTGCCGGGGTTGGTCCTCGCCAGCCAGCGCAGCGAGATTCCGGTGAGCAGGAACGCGTCGATCCGGCCGCCCTTGACCGCGTCGGCGCCGTCCTGCGGCTTCTGCAGCGACTTGATCCTGTCCTTGGAGATGCCGGCCCCCTCGGCGTACGACGCCTCGACGGCACCCGACATCACACCGACGACGACCCCGGCGGCCTTCGCCGATGCCAGGTCGGTGACCTTCTTCGGGTTGCCCTTCTTTACCATCAGCGCGGTGGGCGAGATGAACTCGGGCTCGGAGAAGATCGCGTTGGCGCAGCGCTCGGGCGTGATCGCCATGCCGGCGCTGACCACGTCGTACTTGCCTGCCTGCAGCCCGGGGATCAGGCCGTCCCACTCGGAGAGGGTGGGCTTCAGTTCGTCGACGCCGAGCGCCTTGAATATCTCCCGATGCAGGGTGGGCGCCTCGCCCTTGAGCTGCTTGCCCTCCATGTAGCCGTACGGGGCCTCATTGGCGTACGCGACCCGGACGAACCCCTGCTTGCGGAGCGCCTCCAGTGCCCCCGCACCGTCCGCGGAACCGGCGTCGGTCTTGCTGCACGCGGAGAGCAGAACGGGCACGACGAGCAGACCACCTACGGCCGCCGATCGGTTGAGAAAGCCCCGACGGGACAGGTTCGGGAAGTCAGCCATGGTTCGCAGTCTCCTGGAGGGGTCGAACAGTCCGGACAGGTTCAGCGCCTGCCCGATCCCGTGCGCCTATGCAGGAAGAGGGTGCATGTAATCGAACGGTGGCCGGTGCGTGACCTTCCCGTGTCTTCATGTGGGCGGAGCGCGACGGCCGGTGCGCAGCGTGTATTCCCGGGGGTGGAACGGCCGATGACCGACCGTCATGGGACGATGTCCGTCATGGGCGGATGAAGTGGTCATCGAGCCGGACCGGTTGGGGTCACTCGCTCCGGTCCCGGCCGGGGACGTACCCGAGCCGCTTGTCGACCACGTTCGGCAAGGGCTTCCCGGCCGCCCAGAGTTCGTACATCTCCACGAACTGCTCACCCAGCCGGTCCCGCCAGCCGACGGTGTCGCCGCTCATGTGCGGGGACACGATCAGCCCCGGTACGTCCCACAGCGCGCTCCCCGGATCCAGCGGCTCATGCGCGAACACATCGAGGGCCGCGCCCGCGATCCACCGCCTGCGCAGCGCGTCGGCCAGATCCTCCTCGACGACCATCGGACCGCGCCCGACATTGATGAAGCGGGCCGACGGCTGCATCAGCCCGAAGAACCGCGCGTCGAACATCCCGCGCGTGCGCTCCGTCAGCGGCGCCGCGCAGATCACCCAGTCGGCGAGCGCCGCCAGCCGGTCCAGATCCTCGGCACCATGGATACTGCGGCGTGCGGTACGCCCGACGAGCGCCACCTGGACCCCCAGCGCCATCAGCAGCCGGGTGATCTCCCGGCCGATCGGCCCGGCCCCGACCACCACCGCGCGGGCGCCCGCGACCTGCTGCGATTCGCGGTGACGCCACCGCCGCTGCCGCTGCAGCTCCAGCGTGCCGGGGACGTCCTTGGCGAACGCCAGCACCAGGCTCAGCACATATTCGGCGATCGGCCGCTCGAAGACGCCCCGGGCATTGGTCAGCACGGTGTCGGACGCGGCCAGCTCCGGGCAGAGCAGCCGGTCCACGCCCGCGCTCGCCGTATGCACCCAGCGGGGCCGCGGCCCGTCGCCCGGCCAGGCGGCGCGTACCGCGTCGGAGGTGAAGTCCCACACCAGCAGAGCATCGGCGTGCGGCAGTTGCCCGGCGAGGCCGGCCTCGTCCGTGTACCGGATCCGGACCCGTCCGGTCAGCCGGCCGAGACGCGGCGAAGGGTCGCTGTCCAGGACGAGCAGGGTGGGCTCTGGCATGAGAGACGGTGGCTCCGCTGTGTCTGAGATGTGCGGATTGACCACGCTCGCACCCCGGCCCGGCTCCGTCAACGGGAATGTGGGCGGCGGCTGCCGAGGGGAATACTGGGCAGAGGGGGGCAGTAGCGGCAGTACACCGGTCCAGCAGTGCAGGAGGGTGGACATGACGACCGTCGGATTCCTCTATCCGGGTCACTTCGCGGAGGACGAGTTCCCACGGATGGAGGTCATCCTCGACACCACCATCAGGTTGGTGGTGAACCGCACCGAACCCGGCGAGGACGACCGGCGCCCCGAGACCCTGCGAGAGCTGGGAGAGCCCGAACGCCTCGCCGCCGGCATCGAGGAGCTGCGGCGCGCCGGCGTGGAGTCGGTGGTCTGGGCCAGCACCGGCGGGAGCTTCGTGTACGGCTGGGAGGGTGCCCATGGGCAGACCACCGCCCTGGCCCGGGCGGCGGGACTGCCCGCCTCCAGTGCGTCACTCGGCTTCGTCCAGGCGGTACGGGCGCTGGGCGCCGCCCGCGTCGCGGTCGCCGCGACCTACCCCGAGGAGATCGCCCGGCTCTTCAGCGAGTTCCTGGGCGCCGCGGGCATCGACGTGATCGCCACACACAGCGGCGGCGTCACCTCCGCAGCCGAGGCCGCCGCGTGGGGTCCGGACCGTCTGAAGGAGCTCGCCGTCGCAGCGGACCGCCCGGACGCGGACGCCGTACTGCTGCCGGACACCGCCCTGCACACCGCCGCGCACATCCGGGACCTGGAAGAACTCCTTGCGAAGCCGGTTCTCACCGCGAACCAGGTGACGGTGTTCGAGGCGCTGCGACTGGCCCGCCGCCGTACCTGGGCGCCGCAGCTGGGCACGCTCTTCGCCACCCGGGAGGCGCCACCGGCCCCGGTGGGGGTGTGACCGGCCCGGCGTGACCGGCCGGGGAATAAGCGGAGACAACCTCCTGTTAGGCATCCCGGACGTACGCGTCCGGACGCCAGCGCATCACCGGAGAGGCCTTCACGTGGACAACAACCGAGGCGACGACATTCGCGGCCGGGCCGAGGGAACGGCCCCCGTGCCGCTCTCGGTGCTCGACCTGGTGAGCGTGGGCCAGGGCCGCACCGCGACCCAGGCGCTCCGCACCAGCGTGGACATCGCGCAACTGGCCGAACGCCGCGGCTTCCACCGCCTCTGGGTCGCCGAACACCACTCCATGCCCGGCGTCGCCTCGTCGTCCCCGGCCGTGATCCTCGCCCATCTTGCCGCGCACACCGAGCGGCTCCGGCTCGGCTCCGGCGGGGTGATGCTGCCCAACCACGCTCCGCTCGTCATCGCCGAACAGTTCGGCACCCTGGAGGCCATGGCTCCCGGCCGTATCGACCTGGGCCTGGGCCGCGCGCCCGGCACGGACGGCGCGACCGCCGCCGCCCTGCGCCGCACCGACCGGCTGAACGAGGGCGCCGACGACTTCCCGCAGCAGCTTGCCGAGCTGACCCGGTTCCTGGACGACGACTTCCCCGACGGTCACCCGTACGCCCGCATCCACGCGGTCCCGGGCCCGGTACAGGGCCCCACCGGCCGCCCGCCGATCTGGCTGCTCGGCTCCTCCGGCTTCAGTGCGAGGCTGGCCGGCGTCCTCGGCCTGCCGTTCGCCTTCGCCCACCACTTCTCGGCGCAGAACACGATCCCGGCGCTCGACCTGTACCGGGAGTCGTTCAAGCCTTCCGCGGTGCTCGACGCCCCGTACGCCCTGATCGGCGTCTCGGCGCTGGCCGCCGACGAGGAGCGCGAGGCCCGGCGCCAGGTGCTGACCGGTGCGCTGTCGATGGTCCGCCTGCGCACCGGCCGGCCCGGTCTGATCCCGACCCCCGAGGAGGCGGAGGCGTACGCCTTCACCCCGATGGAGCGCGAGTTCGTCGACGGCTGGCTCGGCAACGTCATCCACGGAACGGCGGACGAGGTCCGCTCCGGGCTGGACGACCTGGCCAAGCGGACCGGTGCGGACGAGTTGATGATCACTGCCAATGCGCATGGGGGTGGGGCGCGGGTTCGGAGCTATGAGCTGATCGCGGATGCGTATGGGCTGCGTGGCTGAGGGGTGTGCGGGTTCGTCGGCGTGACCGTTTCTGTCCTCAAGCGCCGGACGGGCTGATGGATGCCCTCAATCGCCGGGCGGGCTTGATTTTGCCGGGCGGGTTGGGTGTGCCGGGGCGGGCTCGGGCGCGCCGGGCGGGATCGGGTCGGTGGCAGGCCGCTTCAGCGTTGCAGGGGTCTGGTGCCGATCAGTTCCGCGATGCGTTCCGGGGCCACCGCTCGTGAGTAGAGCCAGCCCTGGCCGGTGTCGCAGCCGATCCGGCGCAGTCGCTCCGCCTGGCCCGCGGTCTCCACGCACTCCGCGGTGACCGTCAGCCCCAGCCGGTGCGCCAGCTGCACCATCGCCTCGACGATCGTCTCGTCGGCGGGGCTGGGGTGCGCGCCGTCGTCGTAACGGAAGCCGCGTACGAACGAGCCGTCCAGCTTCAGTACGGACACCGGCAGCCGACTCAGATAGGCGAGGTTCGAGTAGCCGGTCCCGAAGTCGTCGATGGCGATCCGGACGCCCATGTCGCTGAGCGCCTGGAGCGCCTCCAGCGGGCGGCCCGCCGAGCCCATCACCGCGGACTCGGTCAGTTCGAGCTGCAGCAGTCCGGGTGCCAGGCCGGTCTCGGCGAGGATCTCCGCGACATCCGTCACCAGGTCCGAGTCCCAGACCTGCCGCACGGCGACATTGACGCTGATGAACAGCGGCGGCTCGGTCGGATGGTCCAGCTGCCAGCGCCGGGCCTGGCGGCACGCCGACTGCAGCACCCACCGGCCGAGCTGGACGATCGAGCCGTCCTCCTCGGCGATCGCGACGAACCGATTCGGCGAGAGCATGCCGAACTGCGGGTGGTTCCAGCGGACCAGGGCCTCCACCCCGCGCACGACTCCGTCGGCCATCCCGACCAGCGGCTGGTACTCGATGGTGAACTCGCCGCGCTCGACAGCCGGCCGCAGCGTGGACGAGAGAGCCTGCCGGGTCATCCGGTGAGCGTTGCGCTCGGGGTCGAAGAGCGTCCAACGGGCCTTCCCGTCCGCCTTCGCCCAGTACAGCGTGGTGTCGGCGGCCTGCATGAGACCGGTCGCCGAGGTGCCGGCCACGGCCCGCTCCACCACGCCGATCGACGCCGATACGGCCAGCCGCTGCCCGGCCAGGTCGAACGGCTTCTGCAGGGCGGTGAGCACCGCGCGGGCGAGATCGGTGAGCTGCTGCGCACCCGCGGACTCCTCGACGAGGATGGCGAACTCGTCGCCGCCGAGGCGCGCCACGAGTGAGGCGCCGGTGCGGTGCTGGTTCTCCTGTTCGGCGCAGTCGGTGAGTCTGGCGGCGACGGCGGCGAGCAGCCGGTCGCCGATCCGGTGGCCCATCGTGTCGTTGACGGCCTTGAACCCGTCGAGGTCGAGGTAGCAGAGCCCGATCCGGCCGTGCCGCCGGGGACCGTCCTGGTCCGGCGGAGTCACCAGGGCGGCCGAGAGGCGTTCGAAGAACAGGGTCCGGTTGGGCAGCCGGGTCACCGGGTCGTGCATCTGGAGGTGGCGCAGCCGCTTCTGCAGCTCGCGCCGGTCGCTGATGTCGGCGACGGAGAGCAGTACGGGACAGGAACCGGGGGAGGAACCGGGTGGCGTCTGCGGCATCGGCGCGACGGTGATCTCGGCCCACAGCGAGCGCCCGTCGGGGTGCTTGAGCCTGCGCGTGCAGCGGAACCGGGAGCGCCGGCCGCGCAGCACCTCGCGGTACGCATGCCAGGTGCGGCCGTCCGACGAGACGTCGAGCAGATCGGACGCGGACTGCGTCGTCAGCGTCACGGGGTCGGCGCCGAGCAGCGCGCCGAGGGCGTCGTTGGCGGTGAGGATCAGGCCTTCGTGGTCGACGACGGCCATCGGAAGGGTGGCGGCCCGGAAGACGGCCCGGTAGTCGGCGCCGCGGCCGACCGGCCCGGACCCACCGATGCCGTCAGCGGTCCCGCCTGCGAGGCCGTCTCCGGCCCTGTCCGCGGTCCCGTCCGCGGCACCGTTTCCGGCCCGCGCCGACGCGGGATCCGTATGACGCTCCGTGACCGGCGGTCGCGCGGTAGGGGGCGCTGCGCCTGCCGGGGGCCTCGGCCCTTCGGAGGTTTCGCTCACCGCTCGCTCCCGCCGTGCAGTTCTGTCCTGAACAGATGTGGTCGGACTGGGCCCGCCGCGTGGAGTGCCGTTGTCGGGGCGGAAACCACGCAGGAAAGCGTGGTGAAGCATAGAGGTTGTCGTCCGGCCCGTTCCAGCTCGCCGCCCGTTCCGGGCCCGCGGATCGCCCCGCATGGGCCATTCGCGCGCCGATCCGGTTTGCCCAGGACTGATTGTTTCTGCGCGGCTCTGTTCTCTCCAGTCGATCTTGGGTCCGTCTCGCGCAGTTGCGGTGATCGATTATGACTGTCCGTGAAAAGGCACCGGGTGGCGGCCTGTTTACCCGAGTGGGGTAGCACAACAGGGCGTATACCACCAAACCGGCACAGTCTGGATGGCGAGTCCCGCATCCCGCACCCGGAGGTCGATGTGCCGCGTAAGCGCAGACTCGCGGGAGTGGAGAGGCCGAGTCCGCGTGGCGTACTGGCAGGGCTGATCGCGCTCCTGGCGCTCGCCGCCATCTCTCTTGTCGCCGGTCCGGCGGTGGCCGTCACCGGGGCGGCCGGCCCGTGCGCCCTGCCCCGGACCGAGGTGCACCACTCGCTGGGAGTGGGTGACTGGAACGACGCCTACCCGCGCCCGGACCACACGCTCGACGCGGTCATGATCTTCCTCTCCTTCACGGACGCCCGCCCCGTCACCACCCCCGCCGAGCTCGCTGCCGACTACTTCCCCGCCACCACCCAGTTCTTCCAGCGCGCCTCGTACGGGAAGTTCACCCTGCGCCCGCACCCGCAGCGGCATTGGATCCGGATGCCCAGGAGCTCCACCGCGTACGGGATAAAGCGCGACTGGGACGACGGCCGGCGCAGCGAGTATCTGCGTGACGCGATTGCCGTAGCCGACGACCAGGTCGACTTCTCGAAGTACGACATCGTCTATCTGGTCGCCGACCCGGACGCCCCCGGCGTCGACTCCGATGCCACCAAGGTCGTCAACTTCGACCGGCCGCTGCACGCCGACGGCACGGACATCAGACGTGTCGTCACCGTTTTCGAACAGCACCCGCCGGACCGGAACGTGCTGGCCCACGAGACCGGGCACGTCTTCGACCTGCCGGACCTCTATCACCGGCCGACGGACGGCAAGGGTGACTGGGACACGTATGTCGGCGACTGGGACGTGATGGGCAGCCAGTTCGGCCTCGCGCCGGATCTGTTCGGCTGGCAGAAGTGGAAGCTGGGCTGGCTGGACCGCGGGCAGGTGGCGTGCATCCAGCGCAAGCAGGACATCACCCTGGAGTCGATGGCCGCCGTCCCGGCACGCGGTGCGTCCCTCGGGACGCGGCTCGCGGTGATCAGGACCGGGGTGGGCGGCGTGGTGGCGATGGAGGCCCGCAGCGCCACCGGCAACGACCGGACGACCTGCAGCGAAGGGGTGCTGATCTACCGGGTCCGCAACGGGACGTCGTCCGGCGGCGGGCCCATCCAGGTCATCGACACCCACCCCCACACCGACGCCTGCTGGGACCTGTCGGTCTACCCGCCGCTCGCGGACGCCCCGCTGCGGGTCGGTGAGACGTACACCATTCCCGGTGAGCACACCAGGGTCGAGGTCGCGGACCGGACGCCGTCGGGGGCCTGGACGGTCAGGATCACCACCGGCACGTGAGCAGGATCACCGCCGGCGCGTGAGCAACCGGTCCCGCGGTGAAACGAAAACGAAGAAGCCCCCCGCTTGTGCGAGGGGCTTCTTCCGTCTGTGCGCCGCCAGGGACTCGAACCCCGGACCCGCTGATTAAGAGTCAGCTGCTCTAACCAACTGAGCTAGCGGCGCCTGCTGACGTCGTAGACCTTAGCACCCTGATCGGCGGGAGGAAAAATCGAAATCCGGGCCGTCGACGCGGGCGCCGAGCGGGTCACGCGTACACAGGCCCAGAGCAGTACGTCGGGGCCCGGCAGCCATGGGCTACGGGTGTCGGGAGCGACCACCCATCGGGGCCCGGGCGAGGTGGAACCGCAGGCCAGAGGCGGGACGGTCACCGCGTCGCCGGTGCCGTGACAGAGCAGCGGCGGGAACCTGTTCTCCTGGTCGTCCGGCCCTCCGGGCGCCTGCGGGTCGTGCTCCGTCACCGGCTCGGGGCGGCTGCCCCACTCCTCCCAGTCGAGCAGCGACGGCAGCCGCTGGGCGGTCCCGGGCGCGGCGAACAGCAGCATCCGCCCGCGGTGTGAGGCGACCGGCCCCGAGCCGGGCCCGTCGGCCCACAGGTGCTCCAGCATGCGCCGCCCGAAGAGCGCGGGCACATTGACCACATCGAACGCGGAGCCGCACGGCAGCACACCGGGCGAGCCGGGGTGGGCCTGCCACTGGGCGAGCGTGGAGCGCGGATAGGCCGTGGCGCCGGCGAGCCAGGCGGCGCCCGCAGCGGTGACCTGCGCGGTCTGATGCCCGGCTTGATTCCCGGGCTGGGGTCCGGCCTGGGTTCCGGTCCGGTCCCCGGTCTGGTCCCGCAGGGCGGCGAAGATGTCGACGCTGTGCTGGGACCCGGTGCCGGGGTACAGGGTCGATTGGTCTGGCAGCCATGCAGTCATGTGCACTGGTCTACCGGGAGTGACGGTCCGGATTCCAAGAGTTGCCGGAAATCGGGACAGGGTGGTGGGGGGAGGAGTATCTTGCCCGCGGGCATATGCCAGCGGGCTGTACCCGGAGTCAGCTCCGGGCAAGGGCCGGACGCTCCGGCGTCACGGTCTGGCGCCGCCCAGCAGGCTCCGGCCGAATTCGACCATCTTCTTCGCGTAGTCCTCGGTCCACTCCGCGCGCTCCGCGATGTCCGCAGTGGTCAGCCGGTCGAACCGGCGCGGGTCGGCCAGCTGGGCAGCGGCGATCGCCTGGAACTCGACCGCGCGATCGGTCGCGGCGCGGAATGCCAGGGTCAGCTCGGTGGCGCGGTCCAGCATCTCCTTCGGGTCGTCCATCGACTCCAGGTCGAAGAAGTGCTCGGGATCGGCGACCGCCGCCGACGGCTCGAAGAGCAGGGGCGCGGGGCGCAGCCGCTGCCGCTCGTTCCGCTCGGGTTGTGCCATGTGGTGTTCCTCCTTCGGTGGGCCCGACGGCCACCCTCTATTGTCCAACCCGCCGCAAGTGCGCTTCGGGGCGGTGCACGGGGCCAGTGCGCGGGAGCGCGCACCAACACACCTCCGGGCGCGACACGCGCCCCCGGTGGCCCATCGCATATGGCCCGACGACGTTACGGACGCTCGCACCGACGGTGCTGCGGCGCCCACCGCACCGGCGACGCTACGGCGCCCACCGCGTCACGGCGCCCACCGCACCCGGTGTTCCGCGAGATGTGCCAGGACCGCGTGGTTCGCCTCCCAGCCGTCGGGGAATTTCACCGTGACACCCAGCTGGACCGGTTCCGTCGACGGATGTTCGTCCAGCAGGTCGGAGACGCCCTCGCGGCAGACCACGATGCAGGCATGGCGGTGCCGCGAGGCCAGGACGCACAGCCGGCCCGTCTCCAGGTGGAACGCCGTGGCGTCCGGGCGGCCGGACAGCGGGTGCAGGACCACCGTCACATCGAATTCGCGGCCCTGGAGCCGGTTCGCCGTGTCCACCGCCACACCCGTCACACCGAGCTCCGCGAGCGCCGCCCGCACCGCCGCGGCCTGGTCCCGGTGGGCGGTGCCGACCGCGACCCGGTCCGCCGTCACCGCGGCGGGCTCGGGGGAGCGCTCGCTCGTCGCCGCGCCGCCCCGGTCCAGCAGACGGCGCACCACCAGGGCCACCGCCCGTACCGCCTCCGGATCCGTGCGCGGGGTGTGCCGGGCCGGAAGTTCGAGCAGACCCCAGCCGGACTCCGCGGCCTCGTCCAGCACCCGGTCCGGGGCGGAGCCGTCCGACGCGACACCGAACGACAGCCGCCGGTCGCCGTGGTCCGTGCCGCTGCGGAACGGGGTGTACGGGTAGAACGCGTCCGAGACCAGCGGCGCCGCCGACGCGGGCAGCCGCCATGACACCGGCAGCCGGTGCTGCGGCAACTCCGGGTTGTGCGCCAGCAGTGTGGAGACCGCACTCGCCGACGGGTCGTACGACAACCCCGCCCACTGGTCCGCGCCGACGATCGAGAACGGGTCCAGCTGGCCGGGATCGCCGACGAAAAGCGCCCGTTCGAAGAGCCCGGCGACGGCCAGCAGCGCGTCCGAGCGCATCTGGTACGCCTCGTCGACGATCGCGTGCCCCCACGGCTCGACGTTCTTCACATGCGCCCACTTGGCGGCCGTCGAGATGACGACGTCAAGTCCGGCGAGGTCCGCCGCCTTTGCCGATTTCCGTACGTTGGCCAGGCCGTCCAGCACCTTGTCGTACGGGTCCGAGTCATTGCTGTGCAGCCTTCCGACCGGCAGCCCCGGGTCCTTCTCGGCCAGCCGCACCACCAAGTCGTCGACCTGGGCGTTGGTCTGTGCGACCACCATCAACGGGCGCCCGGCAGCGGCCAGTTCGAGCGCGGCGCGCACCACCAGCGTCGACTTGCCCGCGCCCGGCGGGGAGTCCACCACGATGCCGCGTGCCGTGCCGTGCAGCGTGTCGTCCAGGATCGCGGTGGTTGCCCGTCCCGCCGCCGCGCCCGGGTCGAATACGGCTGTCACAGAGGGTCCTCCGCGGTCACGGGGTCGGGGTTCTCGGCGGCGGCGCCCGGCGGACCGCCGTGCGTCCAGGGGGTGTCCTCCGGGTCCGGCAGCTTCGGGCCGCCGCGCTGGTCGTGCTCGAACAGCGTCCACGCGATCCGGTCGCCCGGCTCCGGCAGCGAACCCGGGGCCGGCTCCTTGCTCCGGCCCATCCGGTCGGTGATCCGCAGCACGAGCAGGACCTCCTCCGGTCCGGCGGCGTCCTCGGAGGCATACGCCACGAACTCCGCGGTCTGCGGCCTGCCGTCCAGCGAGCGGTACACCTTCGTCCGCTCACCGAGATGCGGGCGCTCGTCCGTCCGGACCGTGACCAGCGGGCGCGGCGAGGGCCGCTTCGACTCGCTGTACGCCATCACCACCTCCGTCACCTCCCCGACAAACGCCTCGCCGGCCAGCCGCCGCCCGGCCAGCACCAGCGGATCGTCCAGCGCCTCCTGGGCCTCCAGCTGCGCCTGCGCCGTCTCCCGGGACGCCAGCTTCTGGGCTGCCGTCACCGCGTCGTCGCGGCGCGGCTGCGGCGGCTCCCCGGACCGCACCCGGTCCCGGTGGCCGGTGAACGACCAGCGGTCCCGGGTCCAGCGGTCCTCGGACCTGGCCCCGGGCGGCAGCTGCGCCATCAGGTCCAGCCCCCGCCACACGGCATCCCAGGTCGGCCGCAGCACCCCGGCGAGCAGCGATCCGATCTCCCGTTCGGCCGCTGTCAGTTCGGCCAGCCGGGCGTCGGCCGCGAGCCCGTCCTCGGCCGCCGCGAGTGCCGTGCGCGCCCGGTCGTACTTCTCGATCGCCGGTGCGAGCAGCCGGTTGTCGAATGCCGGGTCCGTGGCCGGACCGGCCGGCGGGCACACCAGCTGGCCGCCGCCGTCCCGCTCCAGCTCGGCCCGGAGCGCGGCCTCGGCCCCGGACTCGCCCGCCGGAGGGTCGATCCAGGCCAGCAGAGCCCCGAGATGCTGGTCCTCCAGCGTGGACTGCCCGGTCGCCCAGTGCCGGTTCAGCAGATCGGTCGCGGCGAGGAGCAGCGAGGAGCCCGGCACCCGGGCCCGCTCCCCGTAGTGCGTCAGCCAGCGGCCGAGCAGCGGGACACGGGCCGGGGCAGGGTACGGGGTGTCCGGATCGTCCTCGGCGGTACGCCGGAACCGCATGGAACGGCCCAGCAGCCGCACGAAGTCGATACCCGCCCGGCTCGGCACGATCAACTGCGGTGCGTCCGTGCACAGTTCGACCTTGACCTTGACCTTCTTGCCGGTCTCGGGATCGGTCTCGTTGCGCTCGGCCTGCTCGACCACGTCCGCGTACGACTCGATGTGCGGCAGGACCGCCTCGGCCAGGTCGGCGAGGAACGCGAACCGCAGGTCACGGTCGCGCGGCTGGGCGACAGTCAACAGCCGCGGCGCGTCCCGGTCGGTTCCGACGAGCGCGCCGAGCGGGGCGCCCGCCTCACCGGCGGTGGTCAGCGGTACGAGGACGAGCGGCCGGCCGCTGAGATGGCGGTGCAGAACGGTGGCCATCGGCTGTGCCCGCCCGCTCTCCACGGCCTCGAGCCGGGCCAGGGTGCTGATCAGTGACATGGCGTTCCGCCCTCCGGAGCTGCCTGACCGGTCGCTCTTTCCAGCGCCTCCGCGCGCAGGGCCGCCGCGCGGCGCAGGGCCGCGACCGTCGGATCCGCCGGGTCGCCCTCCTTGCCCGCAGCCGCGGCCAGTACGTCGGTGACCGTCGTCAGACCCCCGAGCTCGCCCCGGACGCTCCGGCCCAGCGCCTGCACCGCACCGGCCGAGCGTGCCTTGGCCCGGCAGTGGAAGGCCAGTTCGCAGGCGGCCAGGCACTCCGGTGCGTATGCCGCCGTGACCGATTCGACCGCGGCCGTCAGCTCCTGCGGCGAACACTCCGGGTCGAAGGTGGTGCCCTCGGGCAGGGCGGCCGCGATCTCCTCGATCCGGGTCAGCCGGGTCAGCTGACGGCGGGTGACCGCGCGCTGCTTGCGTACGTCCACCACCGACGCCGTCGGCAGGTTGGAGAAGTCCTTCGGGCAGACCAGCAGCACCCGGTGGCCGACCTCCGCGCCCGGAGTGACCGCTGCGATCCGCTCCAGCGCCAGGACGTACACCGCGGACTGCCGGGCCGCCGCGCCGACCTTCGCCGCATCCGCGGAACTGTCGATCATGGGGAACGACTTGATCTCCACAACCGTCCACCGGCCGTCGGGGTGCACGACCACCGCGTCCGGCTCCAGATAGGCGGGCGAGCCCGCCACCTCCAGGGCCAGCATCGGATGGTCGAGCAGCGCCCAGCCGCCCGCGCCCGTCGCCTCCCGCAGCGCCAGCGCCGTACGGGCCGCGCGTCCCTCGGGACCGGCTGCCGTCAGATCCGGTACCAGGACCTTGCGCGGCGCCTCGCTGCCGCCGCC
This sequence comes from Streptomyces sp. NBC_00353, assembly GCF_036108815.1. Lineage (NCBI taxonomy): Bacteria > Bacillati > Actinomycetota > Actinomycetes > Kitasatosporales > Streptomycetaceae > Streptomyces > Streptomyces sp. NBC_00353. Next base: position 6,440,535 of record NZ_CP107985.1, read on the forward strand.
GAGCCGCTCGTACAGCAGCCGCATCAGCTCCGTACCGCCGTCGGCCTTGACCTTCGCCTCGAAGGCGTTGCCCCGCATGAACGCGAACTGCGACTGGCCGAACGCGGCAGGGGAGCCGAGTGCCGTCGCCAGCGCGGCCTTGTCCACCCCGGCGCCGTCCAGCAGGGCGCGCCGCTTGCAGCCGGGGTTCGCGGCGAGGGCGGCCAGCGCGCGGGCATCGAGCGGATGCGGGGCGACGGCCGGACCGCGCAGCTCAGCGAGCCGCTGCCGGAGCGCCGTCGTCTGCTGCGTCGCCCGATGCTGCGTCATCGGTGGAGTCTGCGGAGGAGGTCCGCTGGCCGGGGATTCGCTCACCCGCGGAAGTCTTGCATCCGGCACTGACAATCGGGGACTTCGTGGCCGATGCGGCTGGTGCGAACCGGGCCTGTACCGCGACCTTGACCCGGTCGACGAGCCGCATGACCGGCCAGGTCAGCAGCGCTCCGACGGCCATCACGGCAGCGCCCGCGACCGCGTCGAGGAAGTAGTGGTTGGCCGTGCCCATCACGACGATCGTGGTGACCAGCGGGTACATGACGCCCGCGGCGCGTACCAGCGGGTGCCGCGCGTGACGCCAGAGCAGGATCCCGCACCACAGCGCCCAGCCGACGTGCAGACTCGGCATCGCGGCGTACTGGTTGGTCATCCAGCCCATCCCGCGCGGCGCGCTCGCCTCGGTGCCCCACCAGCCGTACGAGCTGTACTGGGCCATGGTGTCGACGAAGCCGTGCGTGGCGTGCAGCAGCCGCGGCGGGCAGGTCGGCAGCAGCGCGAAGCCGACCAGGCCGAGCAGTGTGGAGGTCATCAACCAGGTGCGGGCGGTGCGGTACACGGCGGCTCGGCGCCGGTAGATCCAGATCAGGACGGCCGGGGTGACCAGGTAGTGCAGTGAGGCGTAGGCGAAGTCGGCGGGTATGCCGATGGACGGGTGGGCGGTCATCAGCCGGTTGAGCGGGTGCTCCGCGTTGAGGAAGAGCGTCTTCTCCAGATGCAGTATCCGCAGCCCGTGGTCCACAGCGGTCGACACATCGCTGCGGACCAGCAGCCGGCCCGCCGAGTAGACCGCGTACACGACCGCGATCAGCGGCAGCTCGGCCCACCAGCGAGGCCGGTGGCTCGGCGCGGACGCGGTGGCAAGCGGCATTCGGAAGCTCTCCATCATGTGTTCATGCGACCGAGGGCGGCCGTTCAACCGTACGGTGCAGATCGGCCGCGATTCCCCCGGGGGTACCCCTGCGGATGCCCCGGTTCGTGCGGAGATTTCTCCGCGGGGAAGGGGACGCGTGTTCGGCCCCGGAGGTTGCCTGTCGGGCACGTGAGCGATGATGGAAAAAGGCGGATCACCCGTCCCTGTTGTCGTTTTCTCCGAACCAAGATTCAGGGAGAGCCGTCATGGCACCGCGTATCCTGCTCGCCCGGCACGGCCAGACGGAATGGTCCGTCAAGGGCAATCACACCGGCAGGACGGACATTCCTCTGCTCGACGCGGGCCGCGCGGGCGCCAAGCTGCTGGGCGAGCGGCTGCACCGCGGACCGTGGGCGGACCTGCCGGGCCTGGAGGTCCGCACCAGCCCGCTCGTCCGCGCCAGGGAGACCTGCGACCTGGCGGGCTTCGCGGACCGGGCGCAGCCGTGGGACGCGCTCATGGAGTGGGACTATGGGGCGTACGAGGGCATGACGCCGGCCGAGATCCAGGCGATCCGGCCGGGCTGGTTCATCTGGCGCGACGGGGTACCGGACGGCGAGACCCTCTACGAGCTGTCCGCCCGTGCGGACGAGATCGTCGACTGGGCGCGCTCGGCCGAACGCGACGTGCTGGTCTTCGCCCACGGTCACATCCTGCGGGCGCTGGGGGCGCGCTGGCTGGGCGAGGACGTGTCGTTCGCGTCCCGCATCCGCCTGGACCCGACGTCGCTGTCGGTGCTCGGATGGGCATACGGGGCACCGGCCCTCGAACGCTGGAACGACACGGGCCACCTGGACCGGTGAGGTCCTGCGCCCACCCGGCGGCGTAGGTGTCCTCAATCGCCGGACGGGCTCGAACTGTGGCCAGCGGGTGGGGCGAACCGTGGTCCGAATCTCAGCCCGCGCGGCCGAATTCGGCCCGCCCGGTGACTGAGGACGGAACCCGTGCGGCGGACCCGGATGTGCGTCGCGTGGGGCGGCACCCCGCGCTACGCCTCCGCCCCCGCCTCCCCGTACCGGTCCAGGAACTCCGTCACCTCCGGCGACCCCCACTGCGCCCGCAGCACCTGCACCGCCGCCGCCAGCATCGCCCGGATGCGGGAGGACTGGACCTGGGCCAGCAGGTCCAGCACCTGCTGCCCCGCCGTGGCCGCCTCCGCAGCGGCGCCGGCCCGGGCCAGGTCGGTCGTCAGCTCGGCGCGGTACAGCGCCAGGTTCCGGGTGAAGTGCGGATCCTGGAGCTGTGTGGCCCGCCGCGCATGGCGGACCGCCCGCGGCCAGTCGCCCAGCGCCGACCAGCACTGGGCCTCCAGCATCTCCAGCTCCGCCTCCCGGAAGAACGTCATCCACTCCGGGTCGGCATCGGACGCCCCGCGGCCGAACGCCGTGTGCGCCCGCCCCAGCGCCCGTTCGCAACCGCTTCGGTCGCCGAGGCCGGCCCGGCCCCCTGCCTCCCGCAGCGCGAGCAGCGCCAGCAGCCGCGGTGAGCCCAGGGGTCCCGCCGCCCGCTGCCCGGCCTCCGCCGCGCGTACCGCCTCACGGGGCCGCCCCGTGTCCCTCGCCAGGAACGACGTATTGCAGAACGCATGCGCCTCCAGCGCCGGGTCCCCGGCCACCCGAGCAGTGGCCAGCGCCTCCGCATAGTGCGAGCGGGCGTCGTCGAAGCGTCCCGAGTCATGCGCCAGCCACCCCACCGAGATGGCCAGTTCACCGGCCCCGGCGTGCAGCCGGTCGGAGGTGGAGCGGCGGGTGATGGTCCCCTCGTCCAGCAGCGCGTAGGCCGCCCGCAGCGGTTGCGCGGCCCGCCGGTAGAGGCCGCCGCCGCCGTGCCGGTCGTCCAGCAGCCGGATCTGCCGTACCGCCTTCTCGACGGCCGTCACCTCGGCCTCGCCGACCCGCCGTTGGACGGGCACGGCAGCGGCGGCGATGGTCGTGGTGTCGAGGCCGAGGCCCAGGGATGCGGCCGCCATCGCGGTGGTGCCGCTCGTCATGAATACGCGACGCAGCACGTCGCTCTCCTCGTCGGTGTCGCTCTGGAGCGTGGGGGGTGGTGGGGTATCGGGGGCGTTGCCGGTGGTTCTCGCCGCCCGGCCGCGTACGGACTCGCGCGCCGAGAAGCCCAGATCCGCCAGGGTCGCCCCGGGGAACATGTGCAGGAAGACTCGTTCGTACGCGTAGTTGGGACAGCGGATCTCGCCGGACTCCACGCGTCCGATGTACCGGGCGTCGCACGCGACCTGCTCGCCGATCTCGCGGGCGGACCTGCGTACCGCGGCAGCGAACTCCCCGGCGGAGCGCGGTCCGCGCAGCCGTCGGAAGGCGAGGTTGGGAACTGCCCCTGTCGACACCATGGCTGGGCCCTCTCTGGTGCAAGCCGGGCGCCTGGTTCCGGTGTCCGGCGGGGCAAGAACGTACCCGCTGTGACAGCCCACACACACAGCGTTTGCCTACAAAACGGATATCTCACCCACGATCCGCCATGAACTGCCACCCTTTGCGGCGGTGCCGCACCGTAGCCCTTGACGTAGTCGACGCGTTGGTCCATGCGGAGACGGAGTCTGGCTCCGCCCGGCGATGAGAGGAGAGGTCCCTTGTTGCATCTCGGCACGGAGGCCGGCTCGCGGACGACTGCGGCGACCCGAACGGCGACGACCAGTACTGCCACCACTCGTACGGCGAAGGCCGATCCCGGAACCGCGGAGTGCGATCCCCCCGGCACCTTCCTCGGCGGCGGCCCCTGTGATCTGGTGACCGTTCCGGCCCGCCAGGGGCTGGAGGCCGTGGACATCCTGCGCCGCGGCGCCGATCAGGAGGCCGTCGGCCCGGTCCTGCACGACGGCGCCTGCGACACCCTCGGCTTCCTGGTGCCGCCGGGCACCGCCGAGGCCTGGGACGTGCCGGGCAGTGCCTGTACCCAGACGAACGGCCGCGGGCTGCGCATCCCCACCGAGCCGCCGGTCTCCGGCGGTGGCTGGCTGCTGCCGCCCGCCGCCGCGGTCACCGATCCGGCCGCGCTGCGCGCCGCACTCGACCAGGCGGCCCGGCTGATCGAGGCGGCCGACAACTGCCGCTGAGCCCATAATGGCCAGGTGGGCGGGTTTCCCCGTCGCTGCCGGTCCTGCACCGGCCCGGGCGGTGAAGCAGTGAGTAGGGACGAGCGTCAGTGGCACGTCGAGGTGCGTCGAGCGGTGGTGCGGGCGCCCGGAAACGAGCGGACCGCAAGTCCGACCGCAAGCCGGAGACCCTCTCCGAGACCGTCGACGGCGGTCTCGCCGAGCTGATCCCCGACCGGGAGCGGCCGCACGCCTGGACGCTGACCCTCGACGGCGCCCCGCAGTCCCACGTCGACCTCGACGACCCCTCGCATCTCTCCTTCGCCTATCAGCGCCGGATCGGTCACATCGCAGATCTGGCCGCCCCCGCAGGGCAGCCCCTGCACGTCGTGCACCTGGGCGGCGGTGCCTTCACCCTCGCCCGGTACGTCGCAGCGACCCGGCCGCGCTCCACCCAGCAGGTCGTCGAGCTGGACGCGGCGCTCGTCCAACTGGTCCGCCGGGAGCTGCCGTTGGACCCGCAGGCCCGGATCAGGGTCCGTTCCACCGACGCCCGCGCCGGGCTCGGGAAGATTCCGGACGACTGGGCGGATCTCGTCATCGCCGATGTCTTCAGCGGAGCCCGTACGCCCGCCCACCTCACCAGCGCCGAGTTCCTCGCCGACGTACGCCGGGTCCTGAAGCCCGCCGGACAGTATGTGGCCAACCTCGCCGACGGTCCGCCGCTGGCCCATCTGCGCGGCCAGATCGCCACCGCCGCCACCGTCTTCCCGGAGCTGGCACTCGCCGCCGATCCGGCCGTGCTGCGAGGCCGCCGCTTCGGCAACGCCGTGCTGCTCGCCTCGGCGCTCCCGCTCAAGGTCGCCGAACTTACCCGCCGGGTCGCCACCGACCCGCACCCCGGACGCGTCGAACACGGCAAGGAGCTCGCCGACTTCACCGGCGGCGCGGCACCGGTGAGCGATGCGGACGCCCGTCCGTCACCCGCGCCTCCGCCCTCCGCCTTCGAATGAGCGGCCGGTGATCAGACGATCTCGACCATCGGCGGATGGTCGTTCCAGGTACAGAAGACCGACACCGTCGTCCCGTCATCGGTGGTGAAGTTCACCCGGATCCAGGTCGTGTTCGTCCAGACCCGCATCGACCAGCCCGGGTCCGGTGTCGCCGAGACGAGCTTCGCCCAGTCGGCGCCGAGCTCGAAGACGACCCGCCCGCCGTCCGTCGGGTAGCTCTTGACCGTGCCGGAGGGCTTGGCCGGGCGCGGGGCCGACGGGCTGCTCGACGGGGTGCGGGACGGTTGCCGGGGCGGGGTCGTGGACGGCTTCGGAGTGGTACGAGGGGTGCTGCTGGGCGTCGGCGCCGGCGACGACGGCGGGCGGCTGGTCGAGGACGACAACGCGCCCGCTCCGCTGTGGCTGTCACGGGCGCTCGCGGAGATGGGCACCGCGCGCGGCGGGTCGTACGCCGTCCCCGCCATCACCGTGTGCACACCCCACCACGACAGCGTGACCGCAGCGCCGGTGGCGAGCGACCACGCGAGCGCGTGTACGAGTCCTCGTTGCATCCGGCACATCCTGCACCACAGGGCCCCGTGCTGTCCCCGTACCCACACGGACAGGACCGCGGGCCGGTCAATGGCGTACGGTGCCGCCCATGCCAAGTGTGCTCGTGGTCGAGGACGACCAGTTCGTACGTTCCGCCCTCATCCGGCACCTGACCGAGGCCTCCCATACGGTACGGAGTGTCGGCACCGCGCTGGAAGCGCTGCGCGAAGTCGCCCACTTCCGATTCGATGTGGTCATCCTCGATCTCGGTCTGCCCGACCTCGACGGATCCGAGGCGCTGAAGATGCTCCGCGGCATCACCGACGTACCCGTGATCATCGCGACCGCGCGGGACGACGAGAGCGAAATCGTCCGACTGCTGAACGACGGCGCCGACGACTACCTGATCAAGCCGTTCTCGGTGGAACACCTGTCGGCGCGAATGGCTGCCGTGCTGCGCCGTTCGCGCGCCGCCGGGGGTGGGGCACCGCCGCCGAGTGTCATCCAGGTCGGCGGACTCTCCATCGATCCGCTGCGCCGCCAGGCCGAACTGGACGGCACCGCGCTCGACCTCACCCGCCGCGAGTTCGATCTGCTGACCTTTCTCGCCGGGCGCCCCGGGGTCGTCGTCCCGCGCAAGGAACTCCTGGCCGAGGTCTGGCAGCAGTCGTACGGTGACGACCAGACCATCGACGTCCATCTCTCCTGGCTGCGACGGAAGCTGGGCGAGACGGCGGCCAGGCCGCGTTATCTGCACACCCTGCGTGGCGTCGGCGTGAAACTCCAGCCGCCCGCGCTGCAGCCGCCGGACCCGGAGCAGCCCGTATGAGATGGGCCCTGGTCAAGGTCTGCCTGGCCGTCACCGCGATGGTCGTCATCGCCTTCGCCGTACCGCTCGGTCTCGTCATCAAGGAGATGGCCCGCGACCGGGCCTTCTCCGACGCCGAGCGGCAGGCCGCCACGATCGGTCCGACCCTCTCCATCACCACCGACCGCGCCGAACTGGAGACGGCCGTCCTCACCACCGAGCCGGGCGGCGAGGGCCGGATGGCCGTCCACATCCCCGCCTCCGAGGAGCCGGACAGCCGGCCGCTGGAGATCGGCACCCGGCGCGCCACCCGTAAGGACGTGGAGACCGTACGCACCTCGGGGCGCGCCTCGATCAGCGAGGTCACCGGCGGTTCCGCACTGCTCCAGCCGACCGCGCTGGGGTCCGGGGGTATCGCCGTCGTCGAGGTGTTCGTACCCGAGGGCGAGGAGTCCAACGGGGTCGCCACCGCCTGGCTGATGCTGGCGGGCGTCGGCATCGCGCTGATCGTCGGCTCGGTCGCGGTCGCCGACCGGCTCGGCGTACGGATGGTGAAGCCCGCCCAGCGGCTCGCGGGCGCCGCCCACGACCTGGGGGAGGGCAGGCTGGGGACCAGGGTCCGCGAGGAGGGGCCGACCGAACTGCGTTCCGCCGCCGTCGCGTTCAACTCCATGGCCGACCAGGTCGTGCAGCTCCTCGCCAACGAACGGGAACTGGCCGCCGACCTCTCGCACCGGCTGCGCACCCCGCTCACCGTCCTGCGCCTCAACGCCGCCTCGCTCGGCGAGGGCCCGGCCGCCGAGCAGACCCGGGCCGCCGTCGAGCAGCTGGAGCACGAGGTCGACACGATCATCCGCACCGCCCGCGAACAACGCCCCCAGACCCAGGGACTGAACAGTGGGCCCGGGGCCGGCTGCGATGCCTCCGAGGTGATCCGCGAGCGGATGGACTTCTGGTCTGCGCTCGCCGAGGACGAGGGGCGCGAAGTGCGCCTCGCGGGAGTGGACCGTACGGTACGGATCCCCGTCGCCCGGCCCGAACTCGTCGCCGCGCTCGATGCGTTGCTCGGCAACGTCTTCCGGCACACCCCGGAAGGCACCGCCTTCGCCGTCGACGTGCACCACAGCGGCGACGCCGTGATCGTGCTGGTCTCGGATGCGGGCGGCGGCATAGCGGACCCCAAGGCGGCGCTGGCGCGCGGCGGAAGCGGTGGGGGAGGGGCGCGGGGCTCGGTGGGCTCGACCGGGCTCGGGCTCGACATCGTCCGCCGTGTCGCGGAGTCCACCGGTGGCGATGTGCGGATCGGGCGGTCGGTGCTCGGCGGCACGGAGGTCCGCATCTGGATCTGGCTCGACGGGCGTCGGCCCGGGCAGGGCGGGCGCCGTCGTCGGGTGGGCCGGCAGCGCCGCCGCCTCCGGTCCGCGGGCCGGTCTTAACCAGCACCGATGCGTCCCTTAAGCGAACCCTAAGAACATCAACTCATGCCCGGTACAGCCCATTTGCCGGTTTCCGTGCCGCTAGCGTGCTCCCGCACCCCCACCCCCGTACGACAGAGGCAGGCACGCAATGGGCACCAGTACGCACCGGCGCACGGCGAGCACCAGGACCAAGGCGATCGGCGCCGTTGTCGCCGCGGCAGTGATCGGCTCCGCGGTCTTCGCCCTCACGGGCACGGCACAGGCCGCTTCGGTAGGTGCCGCGTACACCAGGACCAGCGGCTGGACGGGCGGCTACACCGGGCAGTACGTCGTCACCAACGACACCGACAAGGTCCAGACGGACTGGACACTCGAATTCGACCTGCCCGCGGGCACGAGGATCAGCTCCCTCTGGAACGGCGAACACACCGTCAGCGGCAACCACGTCACCGTGAAGCCCGCCGGCTGGAACAAGGAGCTGGCGCCCGGCAAGTCGGCCACCGTCGGCTTCGTCACCACCTCGGACGGCACGGCGGCGGACCCGACCGGCTGCCTGATCAACAACACCAAGTGCTCCGTCGACACCGGAGCGACGCCGGAGCCCAGCGGACGCCCGACCGGGACCGCGACCCCGACTCCCACGGCCACCCCCACGGCCAAGCCCACGCAGACCGCCACGGCGACCCCCACCCCCACACCCACCCCCACCGCGACCGAGGGCGGCAGCGGTACGGCGGGCGGCGCCGGCTTCGCCCCGTACGTCGACACCTCCCTCTACCCGGCGTACGACCTGGTCGACACCGTCAGCAAGACGGGGGTGAAGGAGTTCAACCTCGCCTTCATCACCTCCGGCGGCAGCTGCGCCCCGCTCTGGGGCGGCGTCACCGCCCTCGGTGACGACCACGTCGCTTCCCAGATCGGCGCGCTGCGCGCCAAGGACGGCGACGTCCGGGTCTCCTTCGGCGGCGCGGCAGGCTCCGAACTGGCACTCAACTGCACCTCCGCCACCGACCTCGCCGCCGCGTACGGCAAGGTCATAGACACGTACAAGCTCACCAAGGTCGACTTCGACATCGAAGGCGGCGCGCTGCCCGACACGGCGGCCAACTCCCGCCGCGCCCAGGCGATCGCACAGCTCCAGAAGTCCCACCCGGCCCTCGACGTGTCCTTCACCCTGCCGGTCATGCCCGAGGGCCTCACCCAGCCGGGTGTGGACCTGATCGCCGACGCGAAGAAGAACGGCGTCAAGGTCGGCGCCGTCAACATCATGGCGATGGACTACGGCGCCTCGTACAGCGGCGACATGGGCTCGTACGCGATCCAGGCGGCGACCGCGACGCAGGCCCAGATCAAGGGTGTGCTGGGGCTGTCGGACGCGGCGGCGTGGAAGGCCGTGGCCGTCACCCCGATGATCGGTGTGAACGACGTCAGCACCGAGATCTTCAAGGTCGAGGACGCCACGCAGCTGGTGAAGTTCGCCCAGGAGAAGGGCCTGGGATGGCTGGCGATGTGGTCGGGCACGCGGGACAAGGCGTGCGCGGGCGGGGCGAAGCCGTCGGCGGATGCGTCGTGCAGCTCGATCGTGCAGGAGCCGCTCGCCTTCACGAAGGCGTTCGGCGCGTACAAGTAGCTCTCTCCACCCCGCAGACCGCCACCCCCCCCGCGCGCATCCCGGCCGGCCCCACACCCCCCACATCCGGCCGGGGTGCGCCCCCTTTTTTTTGCGAAGCGGTTCCGACGTCGGTCGCCGGGCGGGCCTGATCTTCCGGCCCGCCCGGCGACCGAGGGCATCGCGTGGCCGCGACCCGCCCCGTCACACCCTCCGGTTCACCGTGCCGAGCACCGCCGGGATCGACGCCGTCAGCACGGACGTGTCCTGCCCCGCGCCGCTCCCCACCGCACCGACCCGTCCACCCAGGACTCCACGTATGCCCACGCCGGGCTGCGCTGTCCCGTCCCCGTCGCGTGTTCCGTGTAGTCCACGATGTGGACCTCCGCCCGGACCGAACCGGAGGCCACGCCGACCCGGCTTCGCGCGCTGAACCCACCTCGGCGAACGCTGGGCCACAGGGCACCGCTTCACCTCGGCCGCACGGTTCGGAGGGAGAACGCGGATGCGGCCCAACGTGCCCCCTGGCTCCGCACCCTGTTCACCTTCCGGTGGGCGGGCGAGCAATATCCGGCCGTGGCCGAACCGGCCCGATGGTGCACGCAAAAACAGCGCGGCTGGTCTGCTTCTGCCGGATTCCCGCCCCCTGTTCCGCTCCAGCACCTCGCCGGCCTGGGCGTATTCACGGGCGCGCGCCGTCGATGGGTGGCGCTCGAACGCTTAGGCAAGGCTTCGACCGGACACGGTCGCGTGACTTGCAGGACACACTCGGGCAACGGAACCGTCTTCAACTCTTGACACCCACCCCCTTGAGGCAGCAACCTTCCGGCATCGGCGCATGGGAGCGCTCCCACATCGCACGGGAAATTCTCGTGCGGACGGCACTGCCCGTGTCTTCCCCCCTGCAACATCTGGCACTTGCACTCACCTGCGCGTACGGCGCGCAGTCAGAACGCCAGTCCCGCCCTGGAACAAGGAGTAGTGGAATGCGTATCACCCGCACCGCCGCCGGCCGGCGTCGCAGAGCCGCGCTGGTGGCCACCACGGGCCTGACGGCCACCGCCCTGTTGCTGACCGGATGCAGCGACTCGGACTCATCGGACTCCAGCGGGAGCTCCGACGCAAACGGGAAGATCACGTTGACCGTCGCCGACTTCGGGCAGTTCGGTTACAAGGAAGCGGGTCTCTTCGCCAAGTACCACGAGCTCCACCCGAACATCACGGTCAAGGAGGACGTCACCGCCGACGAGAAGGTCTACTACCCCAAGCTGCTCCAGCAGCTGAACTCGGGCAGCGGGCTGGCGGACGTCCAGGGCCTCGAGGTCGGCCGGATCAAGGAGCTCGTCGACACCAAGGCGGACCAGTTCGCCGATCTCAGCAAGGTGATCAACGTCGACGACTGGGTGTCCTGGAAGGAGAAGCAGGCCACCACGCCCGACGGAAAGGTGATCGGTGCCGGTACCGACATCGGACCGATGTCGCTCTGCTACAACACCGACCTCTTCAAGAAGGCCGGTCTGCCGACCGACCGCGACGAGGTCGCCGCGAAGGTCGCCGGGGGCTGGGAGGACTACCTCAAGCTCGGTGAGGAGTACAAGAAGAAGGCCCCCAAGGGCACCTTCTTCATGGACTCCGCCAGCGCGATGTTCAACGCCGTCGTCAGCTCGAACGCGCAGCAGTACTACGACGAGAGCGGCAAGGCGATCTACAAGGACAGCCCCAGCGTGAAGCAGGGCTGGAACCTGGCGGCCGAGGCGGCGGACAAGAAGCTGACGCAGGGCCTCGCCCAGTTCAACGACCCGTGGAAGGCCGCCCTGCGCAAGGGAACCATCGCCACCGTGGCCTGCCCCGCCTGGATGGCCGGTCAGATCTCGATCAACGCCGGTGACGCCAACAAGGGCAAGTGGAGCATCACCACCGCGCCCGGCGCGACGGCTGCCAACTGGGGCGGCTCGTTCCTCGGCGTGCCCAAGTCGGGCAAGAACGTCGACGAGGCCACCAAGCTCGTCAAGTGGCTGACCGCCCCCGAGCAGCAGGCCGCCGTCTTCAAGGCGATCGGCAGCTTCCCGTCCAACAAGGGCGCGTACGAACTGCCCGACGTGAAGAACGCCAAGCTCCCGTACTTCAACGACGCGCCGATCGGCCAGATCTACGCGGGCGAGGCCAAGTCCATCCCCGAGACCGTTCTCGGCCCGAAGGACGGCGTCATCAAGGACACCATCTCCACCCAGATCAACAACATGGAGCAGCGCGGCACCAGCCCCGACGACGCGTGGAAGGCAGCGACCGAGGCGATCGACAAGGCGATCGGCTGACGGTCGCAGCAGCGGGCGGCCCCCGGGCCGCCCGCACCTGCGTGTCCCCACCCCGTGGGGCACCGGGGCCGCGCACAGCCTGTCTCCCGATGGGCGTGCACGGGGCGGCCGGGTATCTCCCCGGCCGCCCCGTGCGAGCCCACCGCACGCGCCTTCGGCCCATCCAGCCCCGTACCCGGGTAACCAGCAATCCAGGGAAGGACTCCCGCCCGTGGCCACCTCGACTCCCACCCGGGATGCATACGCCCCGCCACCCCGCGGTTCCCAGCAGACACCGGCGAACGCCCGCCGACAGACGTGGCGGAGCCGGCTCTGGCGGTTCGACGACAAGGCATCGCCGTACGCCTACATAGCCCCGTTCTTCCTCGTCTTCGGTGCTTTCGGGCTCTATCCGCTGGTCTACACCGGCTGGATCGCCCTGCACCGGGTGGAGATGACCGGACTGAACCAGATGGAATGGGTCGGCTGGGACAACTTCGACAAGATCCTGCACGACTCGGAGTTCTGGACGGCCGTCAGCAACACCTTCCTGATCGGTGTCATGTCGACGGTCCCGCAGCTGCTCGTCGCACTGGGCCTGGCCCATCTGCTGAACTACAAGCTCCGCGCCAGCACCTTCTGGCGGACGGTCGTCCTCACCCCGTACGCCACCTCGGTGGCCTCCGCGGCCCTCGTCTTCGCCCTGGTCTTCCGGGCCGACGGCGGTCTGCTGAACTGGGCGCTGCACTTCGTCGGCCTCGGTGACACCAACTGGGTCAACGGGCACTGGACGTCCAAGATCGCCATCTCGGTCATCGTGATCTGGCGCTGGACCGGCTACAACACCCTGATCTACCTGGCCGCGATGCAGGCGGTACCGACCGATCTGTACGAGGCGGCCTCGCTCGACGGAGCCTCGCGCTGGCAGCAGTTCCGCAAGGTGACGATTCCCTCGCTGCGGCCCACGATCCTCTTCACGATCGTCATCTCGACCATCGGTTCCATGCAGCTGTTCGGCGAGCCCCTGCTGCTGGAGGGCGGCACCCTCGGCGCGACCGGAGGCAACGAGAATCAGTACGAGACCCTCAGCGTCTACCTCTACAACTACGGCTGGAACCTGGGGCATCTCGGTCCGGCCGCCGCAGTGGCCTGGGCGATGCTCGCCCTCCTGCTGATCATCGCCGCGGTCAACTGGCTCATCGGCCGCTTCGTACGCAAATCCGCGGCCTGACCGGGAGCGATATCCATGACCATGACCAGCCCCACCAAAGTCCCGGAGCTCGGCCTCCCGGCACCTTCCGCACACCGCCTCCCGAAGCGCCCGAGCCGCTTCAAGCCCGGCGCCGGCAAGCAGCTGCAGGGCGGTCCGTTCGCCTACATCGCGCTGGCCGTCGTCGGTATCGGCTCGCTGCTGCCGCTGTACTGGACCCTGGTGGCCGCGTCCCACACCCAGGACGAAGTGCTGGCCTCCACTCCGCCGTTCCTGCCGGGCGGCCGGCTGCTGCACAACCTCGACGCCGCCTGGAGCCAGGCCCATCTGGGCAAGGCGATCGTCAACAGCGTCATCGTGTCCAGCTGCATCACGGCGGCGACGCTCTTCTTCTGCACCCTGGCCGGATACGCCTTCGCCAAGATGCGGTTCCGGGGCCGCGGCGCGCTGATGACCGGAGTCATCGCCACCCTGACCATCCCGCCGCAGCTCAGCGTCGTCCCGCTGTTCATGATGATGTCCGACATCGGATGGGGCGGGAACCTCGAGTCGGTGATCTTCCCGACGCTGGTCAGTGCGTTCGGCGTGTTCTTCATGCGCCAGTACCTGAGCGAGGCGCTTCCGTACGAGCTGATCGAGGCCGCCAAGATCGACGGCGCGAACAACTTCCGCATCGTGCGGAGCGTGGTGCTCCCGGTGGCCCGCCCCGCGATGATGGTGCTCGGGATGCTCACCTTCGTACAGGCGTGGAACGACTTCTTCTGGCCCTATCTCGCCCTGAACCAGCAGAACCCGACGCTTCAGGTGGCCCTCGGCCAGCTGAGCGCCTCCTACACCCCCGACCAGAGCATCGTCATGGCCGGTGCGCTGATCAGTACGCTGCCGCTGCTCGTGGTCTTCGTGATCTTCGGCAAGCAGATCGTCGGAGGGATCATGTCCGGCGCCGTCAAGGGCTGACCCGACGGCACCCGGTCCGCCGGGTGGCACTCCGTCACCCGCCGCCCCGTCCCGGACGTCCCGTACGGCCTGTCCCCGACCACCAGGCCGTACGGGCCCGGAGCCCCGCCCCGTACCTTTCTCTCCCTCCCCCTGCCTCTGTTCCGTCCATACATGGGAGCGCTCCCGCATGACTGCCGTACGACCTGACATCACCCCGAAGCCGGCATCCGAGGCAACGAACTCGCCGACACTCTTCCCGACGGGCTTCGTCTGGGGGGCGGCCACGGCCGCCTACCAGGTCGAAGGCGCGGCTGCCGAGGGCGGCCGCACCCCTTCCATCTGGGACACCTTCAGCCACACCCCCGGCAAGGTTCTGGGCGGAGACACCGGCGATGTCGCCGCCGACCACTACCACCGTTACCGGGACGACGTGGCGCTGATGAAGGAGCTGGGGCTGAAGGCCTACCGCTTCTCCGTCTCCTGGTCCCGGGTGCAGCCCACCGGCCGCGGCCCCGCCGTCGAACGCGGACTGGACTTCTACCGCAAGCTCGTCGACGAGCTCCTCGAGGCGGGCATCACCCCCGTCGCCACCCTCTACCACTGGGACCTTCCCCAGGAGCTGGAGGACGCGGGCGGCTGGCCCGAGCGGGCCACCGCCGAGCGCTTCGCCGACTACACCGCCATCATGGCCGGCGCCCTCGGCGACCGGGTCCCCGTGTGGACCACCTTCAACGAGCCGTGGTGCTCGGCCTTCCTCGGTTACGGCTCCGGCGTGCACGCCCCCGGCCGCACCGAACCGGCGGCCACCCTGCGCGCGGCACACCATCTCAACCTCGCCCATGGACGGGCGATCGAGGTACTGCGCGGTCGACTCCCCGCTGGAGCGCAGACCTCGGTCACCCTCAATCTGCACCAGGTCCGCCCGCTGACCGACAGCGCCGCCGACGCGGACGCCGCCCGTCGGATCGACGCCGTCGGCAACCGGATCTTCACCGGCCCGATGCTGCGCGGCGCGTACCCCGAGGACCTGATCGCCGACACCTCGCACCTGGTGGACTGGTCGAAGCTGGTCCACGACGGCGACCTGGCAGCCATCTCCCGCCCCGTCGATGTGCTGGGGGTGAACTACTACACGCCCACGATCGTCTCCATGCCGGAAGCGGGCAGGGGTGACTCCCGCGACGACGGTCACGGCAACAGCGACCACTCCCCGTGGACCGGCTCCGAGCAGGTCGCCTTCCACCTCTCGGAGGGCAAGAAGCGCACCGCGATGAACTGGGCGATCGACCCCGACGGGCTGTACGCGCTGCTCATGGACATCACCCACGACCACCCGGGCCTGCCCCTGATGGTCACCGAGAACGGTGCGGCCTTCGACGACCAGGTCTCGCCCGACGGCCGGGTCGACGACCCGGAGCGGATCGAGTACCTGCGCGGCCACCTCGACGCCGTCCAGCGGGCCGTCGCCGACGGCGCGGATGTCCGCGGCTACTTCCTGTGGTCGCTGATGGACAACTTCGAGTGGGGGTACGGATACTCCAAGCGCTTCGGCGCGGTCTACGTCGACTACGCATCCCAGCGCCGCATCCCCAAGGCGAGCGCCCACTGGTACGCCGATGTGATCCGCCGTCACGCCCTTCCGCCGGTTCCCGAACTCCCCTGACTCCTCTGGCTTTCCCAGGCAAGCGCACGCGACAGACGACGGAGACCCGGCCCGCGCCGGGTCTCCGTCGTTTTCGCAGCTCCCGATGTTCCGGCCGCCCCCGGATGGGCATCCGCAGATCCGTACCCCCTGGTCACCTGCACCCGACGTCGCCATCCCGTAGGGTGGGAGCGCTCCCATAGTTGGGACCCGGCAGGCCTTCCGAGGTCGGACAGGTGTCACGGGGTCCAACAGGTGGACTTGGCTTGGTTATCCGACTATGAGAAGTTGACCGCGAACGGGAGGCAGCCATGGCGGCAGCGCGAGTACGGAGCGGCGGGCGGCCCACGCTCGAAGAGGTCGCGGCACGGGCCGGAGTCGGGCGTGGCACGGCCTCACGGGTCATCAACGGCTCGCCACGGGTCAGCGAGCACACCCGTGAGGCGGTCGAAGCTGCCGTCGCCGAGCTGGGATACGTACCCAACCGAGCGGCCCGCGCACTCGCCGGGAACCGCACGGACGCCATCGCCCTCGTCGTGCCCGAGCCCGAGACCCGGTTCTTCGCCGAGCCGTACTTCTCGGACATCGTCCGCGGGGTCGGTGCGGCCCTCGCCGACACCGAGATGCAGCTGCTGCTCACCCTCGTGGGCAACGACCGCGAGCGCAAGCGGCTGGCCCAGTATCTGACCGCGCACCGCGTCGACGGCGTGCTGCTGGTCTCCGTGCACGCCGACGACCCGCTGCCGGACCTGCTGGAACAGCTCGGCATGCCGGCCGTGATGAGCGGCCGCAGATCCGCCTCCGAGACGCTCGCCGCGGTCGACTCCGACAACTTCGAGGGTGCCCGCGGCGCCGTCGACCATCTGATCTCCCGCGGCCGCCGCTCCATCGCCACGATCACCGGGCGGCTCGATGTGTACGGCGCGCAGCGCCGCCTCGACGGCTACCGCAAGGCGGTCGCGGCGGCGGGTCTCGGCCCGGACGAGCAACTGATCGCCCCTGCCGACTTCACCGAGGAGGGCGGCGCCCGTGCCATGCGGGAGCTGCTGGCCCGCCGCCCCGACGTGGACGCGGTCTTCGCCGCCTCCGACGTGATGGCCGCGGGTGCCCGTCAGGTACTCCGCGAGGCGGGCCGGCGGATCCCGGACGATGTGGCGCTGATCGGCTTCGACGACTCGGCCGTGGCCCGTCACATGGACCCGGCGCTCACCAGCGTGCGCCAGCCGATCGAGGAGATGGGCCGGGTGATGACGCGGGTGCTGCTCCAGGAGATCGCGGGCGAGAACGAGGAGCGCCCGCAGATCGTGCTCCCGACGGAACTCGTCGTCCGCGATTCGTCCTGACGCGCCCCGGGCCAGGGGCTGGAGTGACCACCGTCACACAAGGGCCTGGTGAGGGAGGCTCAGTCGTACGGACACACGAGAAGGGCCCCGGTCCGAAGACCGGGGCCCTTCCCTTCAGGGTGAGTAACGGGACTCGAACCCGCGACATCCTGGACCACAACCAGGTGCTCTACCATCTGAGCTATACCCACCATGTCCGATCTTTTTCTGACCGGCCGAGAAAAAGTGTACAGGGTCCGAGAGGGTGCTCGCGCCCTTGTTGTTCAGCCGCTGATCCCAGGCCTTGAAGCGCCCGTGACCAGCGGCTTCCCGAGGGTCTAAGCCGACTGCTGCGTCAGGCGTGTCGCAATGGCCTTCGCCTGCTCGGAGTCCGGCCCGGGCTGCGGTACGAAGACCGCTTCCCGGTAGTACCGCAGCTCCGTGATCGAGTCACGGATGTCCGCGAGCGCCCGGTGGTTGCCGTTCTTCTCCGGGCTGTTGAAGTACGCCTTCGGGTACCAGCGGCGGGCCAGCTCCTTGATCGAGGACACATCGACGATCCGGTAGTGGAGGTAGCCCTCCAGAGCCGCCATGTCGCGGGCCAGGAAGCCACGGTCGGTACCGACCGAGTTTCCGCAGAGCGGGGCCTTGCCCGGCTCCTTCACGTGCTCGCGCACATAGGCCAGCACCTGGGCCTCGGCGTCGGCCAGGGTGGTGCCGCCGGCCAGCTCGTCGAGGAGGCCCGAGGCGGTGTGCATCTGCCGCACCACCTCGGGCATCGTCTCCAGGGTCCTGTCCGGCGGGCGGATCACGATGTCCACCCCGTCGCCGAGCACGTTCAACTCCGAGTCGGTGACCAGTGCGGCCACCTCGATGAGTGCGTCTTCCGTCAACGAGAGCCCGGTCATCTCGCAGTCGATCCACACCATGCGATCGTTCATACGCCCCACCCTACGGGGCGCTGCGCTGCCCCGGCAGGGTCGGGCGTCCCGTGGCGTACGCATCGGACCCCGGCTTCCCGTGATCCGGCTGACCCGTACCGACCGCCGTGGAGGCTGCGGCCACGGGGCCCGACGGGGTCCCCGTCGCACCGGCCCTCCGGCTCGCGGACGTGCCCTGTGCGGGCACGACCGTCTCGATCGCGGTCGCCACCGGGTCCGGCGCCCCGGACTGCGGACGGCGGGCCCGGTAGGCGGCCCGGTACGCGGCGGGGGAGGAGCCCAGCTGGCGCCGGAAATGTCCGCGCAGCGCGACCGGCGAGCGGAAGCCGCAGCGGCCCGCGACCTCGTCGACCGAGTAGTCGGACGTCTCCAGCAGCCGCTGAGCCTGCAGCACCCGCTGGGTGATCAGCCACTGGAGCGGTGCGCTGCCGGTGAGCGAACGGAACCTTCGGTCGAAGGTCCGCCTGCTCATATAGGCGCGCCCGGCCAGCGTCTCCACGTCGAACTGCTCGTGCAGATGCTCCAGCGCCCAGGCCACGACCTCGGCGAGCGGGTCGGAGCCGATCTCTTCAGGTAAAGACCTGTCGAGGTAGCGCTCCTGACCGCCACTGCGCCGCGGCGGCACCACGAGCCGGCGGGCCAGCGCCCCGGCGGCCTCCGTGCCGTGGTCCGTGCGGACTATGTGCAGACAGAGGTCGATGCCGGCCGCCGTCCCGGCGGAGGTGAGCACATCGCCGTCGTCGACGAACAGCTCACGCGGATCGACATGGACCGACGGATAGCGCTTGGCCAGCGTCGGTGCGTACATCCAGTGCGTGGTCGCCGGGCGGCCGTCCAGCAGCCCCGCGGCGGCGAGCACGAACGCCCCGGTGCACAGCCCGACGATGCGGGCCCCTTCCTCGTGGGCGCGGCGCAGCGCGTCCAGCGCCTCTGCGGGCGGCGGCGAGGTGATCGAACGCCAGGCGGGCACCACGACGGTGCCTGCCCTGCTGATCGCCTCCAGCCCGTAGGGCGTGGTGAGTTCGAGTCCCCCCGTGGTCCGCAGCGGTCCCTCTTCCCCGCCGCAGACGAGCAGTCGGTAGCGCGGAACTCCCGCGTCCTGACGGTCGATTCCGAACACGGAGAGCGGGATGGAGCTCTCGAAGATGGGGCCGCCGCTGAAGAGCAGCACGGCGACGACTTCCCGACGTCGTCGTCCGCTGAGCTTCCGTACAGCCTCCGTTGCGGCGGCGGAGTCCTGGCTCATGACGCTAAGCCCCCCTCGGTGTTCGCGTCTCCCTGGTCCTTACGGGCCTGTCGCTCCTGCACATTTCCCCTCGGTCTTGCGCGAGTCCCCAGTCTTCGGGACCCAAGATCGAATCTACTGCGTCCCGCGGTGCCGGCGTGACAAGTTGACCAACCAGCACTATGTCGACAAGGCAACTTGGCGGGAAGCATTCGATCACGAAGCGTTTCACTCAGAAGCCGTGCAGGGAAGTGCGCCTCGTATTCGTGGCCCGTCCCCGTCGGGTGGAAGCGTACCGCCTGGTCTCTTCTTGCCTGGTGGCAAGGGGGTTGATCGGCCAATTCCCCAAGGAATGGGCAGGGGTGAGAAGTTGGCTGAAAATGTATGGTTGCGCAAGTCTGAATCCGTCGTTTGACCGGCGCGCAACCCTGACGGAGCGACTGCGCCCGTACGCGCCGGCGGCCGGGTGGGCGGGGCGAGGGTCCGGCAGGCCGCGAGGGGGACGGCGGGCCCCGGTCGGATGGCGGTATCCGGCCGGTGGGTGTACCGGCGGACGGGGCGACGGATGTGCCGAACGCCACGCGGGCGACCGGCGCCGGTGAACAGCTGAACACCGCCGTGGTGTCGCTTCCCGGCATCACCGCCGCAGTGCTCCCGGATGCTGCAATTCGGTGCGGAGCGCGCGGTGCAGTGACTTCGCTGTGCCGGCGTGTGACCGGCGGCGCCTGCCCGCCCGCTGGTCACCGAGTGCTGTCTCCTGTTCACGCAAGCTCGATGTACTACGCAACCGGCATTGCCATACAGTGCCGCCTCGGGCATGCTCCCTGGAACGTCGCACGCGCTTTGCGGGGGTCTGGGCAGTGGAGGAGTGGCGCCGTACCCTTGGGGGTAAGGGGTTGGGAAGATGATTCCCGGACACCGCATCACCGCCCGCTGATACACCTTCCCCAAGCCGCTCACTCCTCACGAGGACTCTCTTCGCCGAGACACCGATGGCCGGTCACGAAATCCCCGAACCCGCGGACCGCAAGCAGGTAGCCGACCCTCTGTCGGACCAGCAGGCGGTCGAAGAAACACGCCATTCCTGCGATCCCGCCTTCCGGCATGGGGTCGTGGTCGGCTTCGACGGCTCCACGTCCAGTGAGCGAGCCCTCGCCTATGCCATCGGGATGGCCCGGAGATCAGGTTCCGGCCTGATCATCGTCCATGTCGCCAACCGCCTGCCGACCACGGTCTGGGCAGGCTGTGAGCCGCCCGTCTTCGTCGACGTGCCCGACCACCGCACCGAGGTCCTCGGGCTGGAGCTCGCCTGTGCGGACTACCTCTCCGAGGTGCCGTGGGTGCTCGTCGAGCGGGGCGGCGACATCTGCCACGAGCTGGAGGACGTGGGCCGGGAGTACTCGGCCGACGCGATCGTCGTCGGCTCCACGCACGGCATCGTCGGCCGGATCTTCGGCTCGGTGGCGGGGCGGCTGGCTCGGCGCGCGCAACGCCCGGTCGTGGTCATTCCCTAGCGCGATCTCCTGGCGGACCCTCGGCGATCCCTCGCCGCTCCCTCGTTCTCCGACGTGGCGTCAACTCGCTGTCGGAAACAGGCAACCTACTCACCCGTAGAGGTGGATTGTGCGCTTGTGAAGGGTACATAAGGGTCACTGGAAACAGCACCACTGCCTTGAAGGGAGCCCGCCGTGGACAATGACGTCTCTGCGGGAAACAGCAGCACCTCCACCCTCGGCCATCTCGCCCTGGGACTCACCCTGTTGGCGTTCGGCATCGGTCACACCGGGGTCATCGACGGTGTGACGGCGGCCGACGCCGTCTCGCTCGCGCTGTATGTCGGCGGTATAGCCCTGTTCGTCGCCGGACTGCTGGAGTTCCGCGCCGGTAGCGGTTTCACCGGCACGGCCTTCGTCGGACTCGGCGCCTTCTGGTTCACCTGGGGCACCGGTGCCGGTGCCCAAGTCTCCAGTCACGCGGCGGGCCTGTTCCTGCTGCTCTGGGCGCTGTTCGCACTGAGCCTGGCCCTCGGGTCGGCCGGCGGCGGTCGGCTCGCCCAGGGGATGTACGGACTGCTCTTCCTGGGGCTTCTGCTCCTGGGCGTCGGGCAGTTCGCCGACAGTGACGGGCTCGGCAAGGTCGGCGGCTGGCTCGCCGCGGTGGCCGGTCTCGCCGCCTGGTACGGGGCGACGGCGGCGCTGGCCAAATGGCCGACGGTGCTCCCGAAGCGCGCTGCCGGCCGAGGTGTGACGGCCACCGGCTGAGGCAGCCGTCGGCCGGTGCGACCCGGCCGACGCGAGAGAGCGACCCCGCACCCGTGGTGGCGTGGTGCGGGGCCGCTCCCTGTCCGGCGTACTGCCGCGCGTGCTACTCGACCGTGACGGACTTCGCGAGGTTCCGCGGCTTGTCGATGTCGCGGCCCATGGCCAGCGCCGTGTGGTACGCGAAGAGCTGGAGCGGGATGCCCATCAGGATCGGGTCCAGCTCGTTCTCGTTCTTCGGTACGACGATGGTGTGGTCGGCCTTCTCCTGCACCTGGTGGGCGACCGCGAGGATCCGGCCGCTGCGGGCCTTGATCTCCTCCATCGCGGCGCGGTTCTTCTCCAGCAGCTCGTCGTCCGGCACGATCGCGACCGTCGGCATCGCGGGCTCGATCAAGGCCAGCGGGCCGTGCTTCAGCTCGGACGCCGGGTAGGCCTCGGCGTGGATGTACGAGACCTCCTTGAGCTTCAGCGAGGCCTCACGGGCGACGGGGTAGCCGCGCACCCGGCCGATGAACATCATCGACTTGGCGTCCGCGTACTCCGCGGCCAGCTTCTTGATCTCGTCCTCGTTCTCGAGGATCTCGGTGATCTGGGCGGGCAGCCTGCGCAGACCCTCGATGATCCGCTTGCCGTCGGCGACCGACAGGTCGCGGATCCGGCCGAGGTGCAGGGCGAGCAGTGCGAACGCGACCACCGTATTGGTGAAGCACTTGGTGGAGACGACACAGACCTCGGGGCCCGCGTGGACGTACGTACCGCCGTCGGCCTCCCGGGCGATCGCCGAGCCGACCACGTTGACCACGCCGAGGACGCGGGCGCCCTTGCGCTTGAGCTCCTGGACGGCGGCCAGTACGTCGTAGGTCTCGCCGGACTGGGAGACCGCGACGTACAGGGTGTCGGGGTCGACGACCGGGTTGCGGTAGCGGAACTCGGAGGCGGGTTCGGCGTCCGCGGGGATACGGGCCAGCTCCTCGATCAGCTGGGCGCCGATCTGGCCCGCGTGGTACGAGGTGCCGCAGCCCAGGATCTTGATCCGGCGGACCCCGCGCGCCTCGCGGGCGTCCAGGTTGAGACCGCCCAGGTGGACGGTGGAGAACCGGTCGTCGATCCGGCCGCGCAGCACCCGGTCGACGGCGTCGGCCTGCTCGGAGATCTCCTTGTGCATGTACGTGTCGTGGCCGCCCATGTCGTACGACTCGGCCTCCCACTCCACGGTGGTCGGCGTGGCCGTCGTGCTGGAGCCCTCGGTGGTGTACGTACGGAAGTCGTCGGCCTTGAGGGTGGCCATCTCGCCGTCGTCGAGGGTGACGACCTGGCGGGTGTGGGTGACCAGCGCGGCGACGTCGGAGGCGACGAACATCTCCTTCTCGCCGATGCCGAGGACGACCGGGGAGCCGTTGCGGGCGACGACGATGCGGTCGTTGAAGTCGGCGTGCATGACGGCGATGCCGTACGTGCCCTCGATCGAGCGCAGGGCCTCGCGGACCTTCTCCTCCAGAGTGTCCGCCTGCGCGCGGGCGACCAGGTGGACCAGTACCTCGGTGTCGGTCTCGGAGAGGAAGACGACGCCGTCGGCGACGAGCTTCGCACGGAGCTCGGAGGCGTTGTCGATGATGCCGTTGTGGACGACGGCGACCTTGTGGTCGGCGTCCAGGTGCGGGTGCGCGTTCTCGTCGCTCGGGGCGCCGTGGGTGGCCCAGCGGGTGTGGGCGATACCGGTGGTGCCGGTGAAGCGCTTGGGGATACGGGACTCCAGCTCGCGGACCCGGCCCTTCGCCTTGACCATCTTCAGCGCGGCGGGCTTCCCGGCCGACGCCTTGCCTGTGATGACGATGCCCGCGGAGTCGTAACCCCGGTACTCCAGCCGCTGCAGACCTTCCAGCAGCAGCGGAGCCACGTCACGCTTCCCGATGTATCCGACGATTCCGCACATATGGTCTCTGCCCCTCCATCGACGTACTTGTGAGTGCCCGTTGTTCAGCCGTAGACGATGCGGCGCAGCTGGCGGAGCGACAGCTCCGGTGGCGCGACCGCCCGGTGCGGCAGCTCGGCCGCGATCCGTTCGAAGATCTCCGTGTTCACCAGGCCGCCGGACTGCAGTTCCCGGTGGCGGCGGCGCACGAAGTCGTCGGTCGTCTCGTCGAAGTACGCCAGCACGTCGAGGATCACCCGGGCTGCTTCCCCGCGCTGAAGCGAGGTGGAGCGCACCAGGTGATCGATGAGGTCGTCATGCGACGGACGGCGTTCGAGCACTCGTCGATATTGCGGTGGATGAAGGCCGTACGCAACAATTCTGCCCGATTTCGGGCAGGCGTGAGTGCAATTGCACTCCCCGGGGCGCCCTGGGTGGCGTCGAGGGAGCTCGAAATCGCTCCGTGTGATCGCGACGTTGCTCATGGTCGCTGCAGGGTCCGGGCCCCTTCCCGACCGGATGATTTCCGCCGTACGTCAGATTCCGTCGGCCGCAAAAGGGGGAAGTGGTCTACACCTTGACCACGCGTGGGCCGCACGATACGCATGGTGATGGTTCGTTTCTCAGGAGATCCACAGGTGTGAACCCGTCGAAAGGGACCCGGCTTGTGAGACTGCACAGGACACAGCGCACCGCCCTTCCCCGTCTTCTCGGCTCGCTGCTGCTCGTCACAGCGGCCGGTATCTCCAGTGCCGGCGCGGCTCCGGGAGCGGCGGCGGCGAGCATCGGCCCGACCGCCTCCGCCGCGCCCCGTCCGCTCGGGCAGATCGTGCCCGCCCCCGCCGAAGCGAGGGCGGGCGGATCCCCGTACGTCATCACCGCGGGAACGAAGATCCGCATCGACCACGGCTCCAGCGAGGCCCGGAAGATCGGCGACTATCTGGCGGGCGTGCTGCGCCCCTCCACCGGGTACGCCCTGCCGGTCACCGGCAGCGGCGGCAGCGACGGCATCCGGCTGCGGCTCGGCTCCCACAACAGCAAGCTGGGCGCGGAGGGCTACACGCTGAAGTCCGGCCGCGGATCCGTCACCATCACCGCGCGCCGCCCGGCAGGACTCTTCCACGGAGTTCAGACACTGCGTCAGCTGCTCCCGGCCGATGTGGAGAAGAAGAGCCGTCAGGCGGGCCCCTGGAAGGTTGCGGGCGGCACGGTCACGGACGCGCCGCGCTATGCGTACCGCGGCGCGATGCTCGATGTCTCCCGGCACTTCTTCTCCGTCACCGAGGTCAAGCGCTACATCGACCAGCTGGCCCTCTACAAGATGAACAAATTCCATCTGCATCTCTCCGACGACCAGGGCTGGCGCATCGCCATAGATTCCTGGCCGCGGCTCGCCACGTACGGCGGGCAGACGGAGGTCGGCGGTGGAGCCGGCGGCTACTACACGAAGAGCGACTACAAGGAGATCATCCGCTACGCGGCCTCGCGCTATCTGGAGGTCGTGCCGGAGATCGATCTGCCGGGCCACACGAACGCGGCACTCGCCTCGTACGCCGAGCTGAACTGCAACGGCGTCGCGCCGCCGCTCTACACCGGCACGAACGTCGGTTTCAGCTCGCTGTGCGCGCCGAAGGCCATCACCTACGACTTCGTGAACGACGTGGTCCGTGAGCTGGCCGCGCTCACCCCCGGCAAGTACCTCCACATCGGCGGCGACGAGGCGCATTCCACCAGCCACGACGACTATGTGGCGTTCATGAACAAGGCGCAGGCCATCGTCGGCAAGTACGGCAAGACCGTGGTCGGCTGGCACCAGCTGACCGGGGCCACGCCGGTCGCGGGGGCGGTCGCCCAGTACTGGGGTTACGACGAGACGGGTGCCGCCGAGCGCAAGCAGGTGGCGGACGCCGCGAAGAACGGCACGAAGCTGGTGCTGTCCCCGGCGGACCGGCTCTATCT
Source organism: Streptomyces sp. NBC_00353 (assembly GCF_036108815.1). NCBI lineage: Bacteria > Bacillati > Actinomycetota > Actinomycetes > Kitasatosporales > Streptomycetaceae > Streptomyces > Streptomyces sp. NBC_00353. Next base: position 6,465,896 of record NZ_CP107985.1, read on the forward strand.
CGACATGAAGTACAACAAGGACACCGCGCTGGGGCTGGCCTGGGCCGGCTATGTCGAGGTGCAGCGTTCGTACGACTGGAACCCCGGCACGTATCTCGAGGGCGCCCCGGAGAGCTCCGTCCTCGGTGTCGAGGCGCCGATCTGGTCGGAGACGCTGACCAACAGCGACGAGATCGAGCAGATGGCGTTCCCGCGGCTGCCGGGCGTCGCGGAGCTGGGCTGGTCGCCGGCGGCCACGCATGACTGGGACGCGTACAAGGTGCGGCTGGCCGCTCAGGGCCCGAGGTTCTCGGCGCTGGGGATCGACTACTACCGGTCGGCGCAGGTGCCGTGGCCCGCGAAGTGAGGTGACCGGGCGGTCCGGCTGACGCCTCTGTCCTCGATGATCACCGGACGGGCCCGATTCTTCGGGCCCGTCCGGCGATCGGGGCAACGATCTAGAACCCCGCGATCGGGTTCCTCAGGGTGCCGATCAGTTGCAGTGCCCCCGACGGGTCCGTGAGGTCGACCATCTGCTTGTTGTTGCGCAGCTGCAGCCGGTTCAGGCAGGACAGCGCGAACTCGTCGGTGAACATGTCGTACTGCTTGAACTTGTCGGCGAGCTGCGGCACCGACTCCTGGTAGCCGGACACGCACTCGGCGACCGTCCGCCAGAAGGTGTCCTCGTCGAGGACCGACTCGGTGGCGAGCCCGGCGGCCAGGAAGCGGAAGAAGCAGTCGAAGACGTCGGTGAACACCGACAGCAGTTTCATGTCGTCGGGGACCTCGGCGCGGATCCGCTCGACCTGCGGCGGCAGCACCGCGTCCGGGTCCATGACCGCGATCTCCTCGGCGATGTCCTTGAACACCGTGCGGGTGACGACCCCGTCCTCGACGACCAGGATGACGTTCTCGCCGTGCGGCATGTACACCAGGTCGTACGCGTAGAAGCTGTGCAGCACCGGCACCAGATAGGCGTCCAGATAGCGTCGCAGCCACGCGGCGGGTGCCAGTCCCGATTCGGCGATCAGCGCGCCCGCGACGGAGTTGCCCTCGTGGTCGGTGTGGACGAGCGAGGCCATGGTCGCGACCCGTTCGCCGGCTGCCAGGCCCGGCACCGGGCTCTCCCGCCAGAGCGCGGCGAGCATTTTCAGGTACGGGGAGCCCTTGGCGGTGGCCGCCTCGTACGCCCGGTGGTGGTAGCCGATGGCCGCCCGCTCCCGGATGATCGAGAACCGCGCCGCGCGCAGCACCTCGTCGCGCTCTATCAGCCCGGCGAGCCAGTCGTTGATCGCGGGCGTCGCTTCCATGTACGCGGCGGAGAGCCCGCGCATGAAGCCCATGTTGAGGACGGACAGCGCCGTCTTGACGTAGTGCTTGTCCGGGTTGCTGGTGTTGAAGAACGTGCGGATCGACTGCTGGGCGAGGTAGCTGTCGTCGCCCTCCCCGAGGCAGATCAGATGGTGCTGGGCGAGTTCTCCGGCGAAGGTGACGGCCAGCTTGTTCCACCACTGCCAGGGGTGGACGGGGATCAGCAGGTAGTCGTCGAGGTCGAGACCGAGGCCGGTCATCGTGGCCGCGAACCGGGCCCGGGTCTCCTCGCTCAGTTCTCCGGCGATCAGCGTGGGGTAGTCGAGACCGGCGCCCGCTGTGAAGGTGGCGCGGTCGCGGCGGGCGGCGAGCCAGACCAGCCGGATCTCGCTCGCCGCCTCGGGGGCGTACGCGCGGTACTCGTCGACACCGAAGCCGAGCCGTCCGTTGTTGGCGACGAAGCAGGGGTGGCCCTCGGTCATGCCCGTCTCGATCGCCTGGAAGCCGGCGGCGACGAGCTCGGCGGAGGTCACCGGCTCCTTGGTCAGTTTGTACGCGGTTCCGGCCAGCGTGGAGGAGATCTCCTCCAGGTAGACCGGCAGGATCTCCGCCGAGAGGCCGAGCGTCTCGCGCAGTTCGATGAAGAACTCCAGCGCGTCCAGGGGGAGTTCCTGGCCGTGCCGGTGGCGGGTGACGGATGCCGCGTCGATCTGCCAGTGGTCGAGCGCGAAGAGCCGGGCGGTGAAGCGGTACTCGGTCGCCGTGTCGTCGCTGTGTACGGCATAGCGGTCGCCCCCGAGCGGTTCGGGGGTCAGCAGCCGCTCATGGGCGAACTCGGCGAGAGCCTTGCGGATGAGCTGCCGGTTGGCGGAGGCCCAGTGTGCGGGGGTGAGGTGCGCGACGGCGTCTGTGGTCGTGGTCATCGGGCGGTCCCTTCGCGCCGAGCGGCCTCGAACTGCTCCCGGGTGCAGGCGCTGAGCAGGGCGGTCTTCTCCGGCTTGGTGATCTCCCGGAGAACCTCGAAGCCGACGGCCTTGTTGAGTGCGTGCACCGCGCTGTTGCGTACGTCCGGCTCGACGACGACACGGCGTACCGACGGGTCGGCGAAGAGTGTCTCCATCACGGCGGTGATCACGGCGCGGGTGAAGCCGTGCAGCGGGGTGTCGGACGGGGCTACCAGGAAGTGCATACCGATGTCGCCGGGCTCGGCCTCGTACAGGCCCTTGAGCTCCACCTCGGTGGGGTCGTACCGCTCCATCAGGAAGGCGGGCTCACCGTTGCGCAGTCCTATGAACGCGTCGTGGTGCGGGTGGGCGGCGATCGCCATGTACTCCCTCTCGACGTCCTCGAGCCTGGCGTCGCCCATCAGCCAGAAGGAGGCCTTGGGGTGGGTGACCCAGCCGTGCACCATCTCGGCGTCGGCGAGAGGGGCGAGGGCGCGGACCGTGAAGGTGCCGAGGTCGGTGGTCATACGGCGAACTCCTGGAAGGCGATGGACTTCTCGACCGGGTAGTACTCACGGCCGAGCAGTTCGCCGATGATGTACGCGTTGCGGTAGGCACCCATGCCCAGGTCGGGCGAGGTGATCGAGTGGGTGTGCGTGCCCGCGTTCTGAAGGAAGACGCCGCGCCCGGTGGTGTCGATGGAGTAGTTGCGGGCCACGTCGAAGCGGCCCCGGCTGTCGTGGCGCAGCCGGTCGGTGATCGGCTCCAGGAAGGCGGGCGGGGTGTAGCGGTAGCCGGTGGCGAGGATCAGGCCCTCGGTGTCGAGGGTGTAGTCCTTGCCCTGCTCCTCCTGGCGCAGGGCAAGGGTGTACGTACCGCTGGACTCCTCGTAGCTCGCACTGTTCAAAGCGGAGTTGGTCAGGAGCCGGGTGGGGACGGGGCCGGGCAGGTTCTTCTGGTAGAGCAGATCGAAGATCGCGTCGATCAGCTCCGAGTCGATGCCCTTGAAGAGGCCCTTCTGGCCGGACTCCAGCCCGTAGCGGGTCTGCTCGGGCAGCGCGTGGAAGTAGTCGATGTACTCCGGGGAGGTCATCTCCAGCGTCAGCTTGGTGTACTCCAGCGGGAAGAACCGCGGTGAACGTGTCACCCAGTTCAGCCGGTAGCCGTGCACATCGATCTCGGAGAGCAGGTCGTAGTAGATCTCCGCCGCGCTCTGCCCGCTGCCGACGAGGGTGATGGACTTCTTCGCCTGAAGGGCGGCTTTTCCGTCCAGGTAGCGGGAGTTGTGCAGGAAGTCGCCGCCCAGGTCCTGGCAGGCCTCCGGAATGTACGCGGGGGTCCCCGTGCCGAGCACCAGATGCCTGGCGCGGAAGAGACCACCGTCGGCGGTGGCCACGGTGTAAAGGGCGGTGTTCTCGTCGTACGTGACGGACTCGACGGTCTCGTTGAAGCGGACGCTGCTCAGTTTGGCGGCGGCCCACCGGCAGTAGTCGTTGTACTCGGTCCGCAGCGGGTAGAAGTTCTCCCGGATGTAGAAGGAGTACAGCCGGCCGCGTTCCTTGAGGTAGTTGAGGAAGGAGTACGGCGAGGTGGGGTCGGCCATCGTCACCAGGTCCGACATGAACGGCGTCTGGAGATGGGCGCCTTCGAGGAACATCCCGGCGTGCCACTCGAAGTCCGGCTTGGACTCCAGGAACACACCGCTGAGTTCGTCGATGGGCTCGGTCAGGCAGGCGAGGCCGAGATTGAACGGGCCGAGGCCGATCCCGATGAAGTCGTGGGGGTCAGGAAGCGCGGTCAAGGGAGTCTCCCAGGTACTGCTCGGCGTGGCCGGCGATCAGGTCGAGGACCGCGGCGATGTCCCGCGCGGTCGTTTCGGGGTTGAGCAGGGTGAATTTCAGGTACTGGCGACCGCCCACCTTGGTCCCGGCGACGACGGCCTCGCCGGAGGCGAAGAGAGCCTTGCGGGCGTAGAGGTTGGCCCGGTCGATCTCGGCGGGGGCGGTGACGGCGGCCGGGATGCAGCGGAACACCAGTGTGGACAGCTGCGGCTCGACGACGACGTCGAAGCGCGGGTCGGCGGTGAGCAGCCGCCAGCCCTCGGCGGCCAGGTCGCAGACCTCGTCGAAGAGTTCGCCGATGCCGTCCGCGCCCATGACGCGCAGGGTCATCCACAGCTTGAGGGCGTCGAATCTGCGGGTGGTCTGCAGGGACTTGTCGACCTGGTTGGGGATGCGCTCCTCGGCCATCCGCTGCGGGTTGAGGTACTCCGCGTGGTACGTGGCGTGCCGCAGCGTCGCCCGGTCCCGGACCAGCACGGCCGAGGAACTCACGGGCTGGAAGAAGGACTTGTGGTAGTCCACGGTGACCGAGTCGGCGTGCTCGATGCCGTCGAGGAGGTGACGGCGCTCGCGCGAGGCCAGCAGTCCGCAGCCGTACGCGGCGTCGACATGCATCCAGGTGGAGAACTGCTCGCAGAGCGCGGCGATCTCGGGCAGCGGGTCGATGGAGCCGAAGTCCGTGGTGCCCGCGGTGGCGACGACCGCCATCGGGACGGCGCCCTCGGCGACGCACTGCTCGAGCGCGCGGGCGAGGGCCATGGTCTGCATGCGCTTGTTCTGGTCGACGGGGACGGAGACGACGGAGTCCGGTCCGAGGCCGAGGAGTTTCGCCGACTTCTGGACGCTGAAGTGGCTGCACTCGGAGGTGAAGATGCGCAGCCGGTTGAAGTGCTCCGGGCGGGACTTGGCCTCTTCGCGGGCGAGCAGCAGGGCCTGCAGGTTGGACTGTGTGCCGCCGCTGGTGAAGATGCCGTCGGCGGCCGGTCCGAGGCCGATCCGGGCCGCGGTCCAGTCGATCAGCCGGCGCTCGATGAGGGTTCCGCCCGCGCTCTGGTCCCAGGTGTCCAGCGAGGAGTTGACGGCCGAGAGCACGGCCTCGCCGAGGACGGCGGGGATCACCACGGGGCAGTTGAGATGCCCCAGGTAGCGGGGGTGGTGGAAGTAGACGGCGTCACGGAGATAGACGCGGTCGAGCTCGTCGAGGGCGGCGGACGCATCGCCCAGCGGCCGGTCCAGATCGATCGCGTCGACGACCGGGGAGAGCTCGTCGACGGAGATCCCGGTGAACGGCCGGTCGGTGGCGGCGAGTTTGGCTGCGACCCGTTCGACTCCTGCGGTGACGGAGCGACGGTAGTGCTCCGCAGTTGTGTCATTGAGCAGGTGCGAACGCATGAAGGGGTCCTCCCGGATGCGGGGAACTTCATCGGGCCCTCAGGACAGAAGAGGGGGCGAGGGCGCGATGCCGAAGTAAGGTAAGCCTAACCTAACTTCACGTCGCGTTGTTCCCTCGCCCCCCGTGGGACGCAGAAGTTGTCCGAATCACATGCCCTTACGCGTCCTCGGTGGCCGCTTCCGCGCGCAGCTGCTCCTCGCTCAGTCCACGGCGCCAGTAGCCGACGAACGTGATGCGCCTGCGGTCGAATTGACGCTCCTGCACGAGATGGCGACGCAGCGCCCGTACGTTCGACGACTCGCCCGCGATCCAGACGTACCCGGTCCCCTCGGGCAGTTCCGCGGCGCGCACGGCGTCCACGGCGGACGGTGCGCCCTCGTCCCGGACGAGCCAGCTGATCCGGGCGCGGGCCGCGGTGTTGAGCGCCTGGCGGTCCTCGGTGTGCTGGACCTCCAGCCAGACCCGGGCCCGCATGCCGGCCGGCAGCCACTCCAGGGCCGCGGACGCAGCGGGCAGCGCCGTCTCGTCGGCCCAGATCAGCACCCAGTCGGTGTCCTGAGGGGGCCGGAAGCGGACGGCCGTGTTGTCCTCGACGGCCGGTCCGAGCGCCTTGAGGAGATCGCCGGGGGCGGCGCCGGCGGCCCAGCGGCAGGCCGGGCCCCCGTCCTCGTGCAGCGCGAAGTCGATATCGATCTCGGTCGAACCGTCGGGGCCGCCGCGCTGCGCGCGGACCGTGTACGAGCGCATGACGGCCCGGACATCCTCGGGCAAGGCCCGCCAGGCGTCGAACCAGTCACCGTTCTCATCGACCGGAACGACTGGTTCCGGCTGGCCGGGGTGCGGCAGGAACAGCGACAGACTCTGATCCCGGCCCCCGGCGGCGAAGCCGTCGAGTCCCGGCCCGCCGAAGGTGATCCGGAGCATGGACGGCCCCAGCCGCCTGGTCCGGACGACCGTCAGGCCGAAAAACCGGAAGGGGGCGATGGGGGGAGCGGCGGCGGTCGTCATACGAGGGCTCCTTCCAGGAACCGGGAAGCGTCGGTGACGCGGCCCGGCCCGGCCGGGAAGATCCCGGCCGGGCCGGGCCGGTACTGGGTTGCTGCGATGAGCGGTTCCGGAATGGCTCCGGAGCGCTTCCGGTGCGTCAGCCGGCCTTCTTGGCGTCCTCGATGGCCTTCGCGAGGTCCTCAAGGATCGGCGCGCACTTGTCGTACGAGTAGATCGGTTCGGTGGTACGCGGGATGACCTGACCGGCCTTCACGGCGGGCAGCTGGACCCAGGTCGGCTTGGACGTCAGGGCGTCGGGCTGCAGGGCCGAGGAGCGGTTGTCCATCATGATGATGTCGGCGTCGTACTTGTCGACGTTCTCCCAGCTCAGCTCCTCGAAGAAGCCTGCGGCGTTGACCTTCGGCTCGACGAACTTCACGCCCAGTTCCTGGAAGTACAGGGTGTCCGCGGACGTCTTGGCGAGCGAGACGTAGAAGAGGTCCTGGCTGGCCGAGCCGATCATGACCTTGATGTTCGGCTTGGACTTGGCGGCGGCGCGCAGCCGGGCCGCGGCCTTCTCGAAGCGGGCCTTGGCGGCGGTGATCTCGGCGGCCTTGACGTCGGCGCCCAGGGACGCGGCGAGGTCCTCGTGGCGCTGGATGGCCTTGGGGATGGTGGTCTGGGCGGCCCACAGCGCGACGCTCGGGGCCAGCTTGAGGATCTTGTCCTTGGACTCGTCCGGCACGTACCAGAGGGCGTCCTTCTCCCACATGGCGGTGACGAGCAGCTCCGGGCCGAGCGCCGCGTACTTCTCGACGTTGAATTCGCCCCAGACGTTGCCGAGGATCTCGACCTTGCTGACGTCGAGGTCGCCGGCCTGCACATCGGCCTTGCCGTCCTTGGTCTTCGTCGGGCCGAAGACGCCCTTGACCTCGATGCCGTAGTCGTGGAGTGCGGCGGCGACACCGGTGAAGGCGACGATGTTCTTCGGAGTCGACTTGGCCTTCGCGGTCAGACCGCGGTCGTCCTTGAACGTCCACGGGCCGGACTTCTCGGAGCTCGAACCCGAGCCGGAGCCTTTCTTTTCTTCGCCGCAGGCTGCGAGCACGGCGCCGAGACCGACGGCGCCGCCGGCGGCCAGGAGGCCGCGACGGGAGAGGGAGGTGGTCCGGACCTTGGGCATGGGTGTGTCTGCTTTCGTACGCGCCGGTGGGCGCCCGCTGACGAGTTCGAAGATAGGTTAGCCTAACCTCATCAACTGTCCAGAGGGTGCCCTGCCATGGGCCGCCGGCCCGGCTACCAGACGAGAACTCCGCCACCCACGTCCTGGGCCCGCCGGGCCGCCGCGGTGATGTTGGCCAGGCGCTCGGCCACATAGCCTTCGCGGTAGCCGCAGTGCGCGTCGAGTGCCGCCGCGTGCGGGCGCAGCAGCGCGCACTCGTCGAGGAACTCCTCGATGTCCTCCGGCTCGACGTACAGGTCGCAGGACGCGAGCTCGGGCAGGAACCGGGCCCCTAGCGCCCGGACCCGCCCCGACCCCCACAGATCGGTCCGGCAGCTCTCGAACCCGGCCATGTCGCTGCCGTCCGGGGGATCGTCGAGAAGGTGCGGCCTGCCGCTCCTGCCCCGCACGAAGGTGTGTACCAGGAGCGTCATCCGCCGAAGTCCTTCCGGCACGCGTCGAGTCCCTCGATCCGCACGTCGACGGTCCGGTACCCCGCCCAGCGGTCGCGGTCGATCCGCAGCCGCTGCAGGGTCACGGGAGCGCCCCGCAGGGCGGCCACCTCGAGCCCGTCCGGCAGATAGCCGAGCCGGCGCGAGACGCCCAGCGAACGCGGGTTGTCGGTCATCGCCGACGAGGTCGCGGTCCGGGCGCCGAGACCGGCGAACGCCAGATGCAGCACGGCGGCCCGCATCTCGGTGCCTATGCCCTGCCCCTGGTGCGCCAGCCCCAGCCACGAACCGGTGCTGACCTCACCGGTCACCGCGAAGTCGGCCGCCGCCAGGTCCTGCCGGCCGACCACCTTGCCCTCGTGCAGCACAGCGAGGCTCAACGCCCAGTTCCGCACCGACCAGTTGGCGACGGTGCCCAGCACGTGCTGGTACACGGCCCGGCCGCGCTCGGCGGGCGGGCCGTCGGTCCAGGGGACGGTGAACGGCATGGTGTCCGGCGCATGCACCCCGTCGGCGGCGACCGTCGAGAGGTCGTCGAGCAACTCCAGGTCCGGAAGCCGAAGTTCCAGGCGGGGCGTGCGGATGCGGAGCCCGTAGAGGGGCCAGTGACGGCGGTCCATGAACAGACTCTGCCGGGGCGGCCCCGGCCCTGTCGAACGAATTGCCCGCCGGCAGGAATCCGGCAGCCGCCCCCCGGGGTCCCCCGGACACGCCTCAGGCCGGCAGCCCCAGCTCCCGCGCGATCAGCATCCGCTGCACCTCGCTCGTTCCCTCGCCGATCTCCAGGATCTTGGAGTCACGCCACATCCGTGCCACCGGGTACTCGTTCATGAAGCCGTAGCCGCCGTGGATCTGCGTCGCCTCGCGCGCGTTGTCCACCGCCACCGTCGACGAGTACAGCTTGGCGAGCGCCGCCTCCTTCTTGAACGGTTCGCCGTGCACGAGCCTCGACGCCGCGTCCCGCCAGCCGATCCGGGCCATGTGCGCCCGCATCTCCATGTCCGCGAGCTTGAACTGGATGGCCTGGTTGGCGCCGATCGGCCGGCCGAACGCGTGCCGCTCCTTGGCGTACTTCACCGACTCGTCCACACAGCCCTGCGCCAGACCCGTGGACAGCGCGGAGATCGCGATCCGCCCCTCGTCCAGGATCCGCAGGAACTGCGCGTACCCGCGGCCCTCCTCACCCAGCAGGTTCGCCGCCGGGACCCGCACGTCGGCGAAGGACAGCTCGCGCGTGTCCGAGGCGTTCCAGCCGACCTTGGAGTACGGGGCGGCGACCGTGAAGCCCGGGGTGCCGGACGGCACGATGATCGACGAGATGAGCGGGGCGCCGTTCTCCTTGCGGCCGGTCACCGCCGTGACCGTGACCAGTGCGGTGATGTCCGTACCGGAGTTGGTGATGAAGCACTTGGAGCCGTTGATCACCCACTCGTCCCCGTCGAGTACGGCCGTCGTCCGGGTGCCGCCCGCGTCGGACCCGCAGTCCGGCTCGGTCAGCCCGAACGCGCCGAGCGCCTCGCCCGAGCAGAGCCTGGGCAGCCACTGCTGCTTCTGCTCCTCCGTACCGAAGTGGTAGACCGGCATCGCGCCGAGCGAGACCCCGGCCTCCAGGGTGATCGCCACGGACGAGTCGACCCGGGCCAGCTCCTCCAGGGCGATCCCGAGGGCGAGATAGTCGCCGCCCATGCCGCCGTACTCCTCCGGGAACGGCAGCCCGAACAGGCCCATCCGTCCCATCTCACGCACGATCTCGTACGGGAACTCATGGCGCTCGTAGAAGTCGCCGATCTTCGGGGCGACCACGTCGTGCGCGAACTCCTCGACGGTGCGGCGCAGTTCCTCGTGCTCGGCGGTCAGCCGGTGGTCCAGGGGCATGGCGGGGGTCACTCCTTGTGGGAGAGGGCTCGGACGGTACGGGACGGGCTCGGTCGGCCCAGTTGTTCGGCGAGCCACACGCTGGTGGCGGTGAGCGCGTCGAGGTCGACCCCGGTTTCGATGCCGAGGCCGTGGAGCATCCACACGAGGTCTTCGGTGGCGAGATTTCCGGTGGCGCTCTTCGCGTACGGGCAGCCGCCGAGGCCGCCCGCGGAGGCGTCCACGGTGGTCACTCCGTGCTGGAGCGCGGCGAGGGTGTTGGCGAGGGCCTGGCCGTACGTGTCGTGGAAGTGCACTCCGATGCTGTTGGTGTGCACGCCCTCCTCGTTCAGCTCGGAGAGCAGGTCCTGCACATGGCCGGGGGTGGCGACGCCGATGGTGTCGCCGAGGGAGAGCTCGTCGCAGCCGAGGTCCATCAGCGCCTTGGCGACCCGGACGACCTGGTGGACGGGGACGGGCCCCTCCCACGGGTCGCCGAAGCACATCGACAGATAGCCGCGGACATGCACCTTGTCAGCCTTGGCGCGGGCGACGACCGGCTCGAACATGGCGAGTGACTCGTCGACCGTGCGGTTGAGATTGCGGGCGGCGAACGACTCGGTCGCCGACCCGAAGACGGCGATCCGGCGGGCACCGAGTGCGACGGCCCGGTCGAGCCCGCGCTCGTTCGGTACGAGTACCGGGAGTGCGACCCCCTCGATGTCACCGAGACGGGGGAACAGGTCCTCCGCATCGGCGAGTTGGGGCACCCACTTGGGGTGGACGAAGCTGGTCGCCTCGATGGTGGTCAGGCCGGCCGCGGCGAGGCGGTGGATGAACTCCGCCTTCACCTCGGTGGGTACGACGGCCTTCTCGTTCTGCAGCCCGTCGCGGGCGCCGACCTCATGGATGCGTACCCGGGCGGGCAGATCCGGTGCGGGCACCGTCATGGGCAGGGTGCGGGCGGTGGTCATGCGTCCTCCCCGGGTTCGGCCGCGGGCGCCACCACGGCCAGTACCTGGTCCATGGCCACGGTGGAGCCGGCCGTGACATCGAGCTCGGTGACGGTTCCGGCGTGCGGGGCGGAGATGACGTGTTCCATCTTCATCGCCTCCACGACGAGGAGGCTCTGCCCGGCGACGACCTCGTCCCCGACGGCCACCTTCACGACGGTGACGGTGCCGGGCATGGGTGCGGCGAGCGTGTCGACGCCGGAGCGGCCCGCTCCGGTGAGCGACGCCTCGACGGGATCGTGGTCCTGGACGTGCCAGGTGTCGCCGTCGCGGCCCAGCCAGGTCCCCTCCGGGGAGGCGGCGTGGGTGAACGTGTGGGTGGCACCGGCGAGTTCGAGGACGATGCGGTGCGGCGACAGCTCGATCACTCTGGCTGTTTCCCTGCCGCCGGGCAGCGGAGCCAGCGGGCCACAGGTGCCGGTCGGGGGCTCCGGCGGCTGCGCGCCCTCCCCGACATGGCCGAACGTCAGCTCGGTGCCCGCCGGGCAGGCGCGCAGTGAGACCTGCACGGGGTCATGGCCCGGCAGCCGGAAGTCGCGCACGGTCCGGGCCGGGGTGCCGCCCAGCCGCCAACCGCTCGCCACCGAGAACGGGTCCACCCAGCCGGAGGCGTCCACGGGGGAGGCGGTCACCGGGGAGGACTGCCGCAGCAACGCCGCTGCCGCGTACACCTCCTCCGGAACCCCGTCCGTCACCAGCCCGTCCACCTCGCGCTCCACCAGTCCGGTGTCCAGCTCGCCCGTCACCACCTGCGGGTGGGCGAGCAGCCTGCGCAGGAACCCGGCGTTCGTCGGAACGCCCAGGATCACCAGCTCCGACAGGGCCGCGCGCAGCCGCCGCAGCGCCGTCTCGCGGTCCGGACCGTGGACGATGACCTTCGACAGCATCGGGTCGTACAGACTGCCGACCTCGACCCCCTCGCTGAGCCCCGAGTCGGTCCGTACGCCGTGTCCGTTCGGCTCACGGAGGGAGAGCACCGTACCGCCGGAGGGCAGAAAGCCGCGGGCCGGGTCCTCGGCGCAGATCCGGGCCTCGATCGCATGCCCGGTGAGCGTGATGTCCGCCTGGCTGTAGGGGAGTTGTTCGCCGGAGGCGATCCGCAGCTGCCACTCCACCAGGTCCAGCCCCGTGATCAGCTCGGTCACCGGGTGCTCGACCTGGAGGCGGGTGTTCATCTCCATGAAGTAGTACGAGGCCGGGTCGTTGCCCGGGACGATGAACTCCACCGTGCCCGCGCCCACATACCCGCAGGAGCGGGCCGCCTGGACGGCCGCCTCGCCCATCGCCGTCCGGGTCTCCTCGTCGAGCAGGACGGACGGCGCCTCCTCGATGATCTTCTGATGGCGACGCTGCAGCGAACACTCGCGCTCGCCGAGGTGCACCACATTCCCGTGCTCGTCGGCCAGGACCTGGATCTCGATGTGACGCGGCCGGTCGATCCACCGCTCCACGAGCAGGGTGTCGTCCCCGAACGAGCCGCGGGCCTCGCGGCGGGCGGCCGCGATCTCGTCGGCGAGCAGCGCCTCGTCACGCACCAGCCGCATGCCCTTGCCGCCGCCGCCCGCGGACGGCTTCAGCAGCACCGGCATCCCGATCCCGCGCGCCGCGTCCGCCAGCTGAGCGTCGCTGAGCCCGCTGCCGGACGACCCGGGCACGACCGGAACCCCGGCCGCGGCCACCGTCTCCTTGGCCCGGATCTTGTCTCCCATCAGCGAGATCGCCGACGCGGGCGGCCCGATGAAGACAAGCCCCGCGTTCGCGCAGGCCTGCGCGAACCCGGCGTTCTCGGCGAGGAACCCGTACCCGGGGTGAACGGCCTGCGCGCCGGTGCGGCGGGCCGCCTCCAGGAGCGCGGGCACGTTCAGATAGCTCGCGGAGGCGGCTGCGGGACCGATCCGTACCGCCGTATCGGCCTCCCGTACATGCCGGGCGTCGGCGTCCGCGTCGCTGAAGACGGCAACGGACCGCACACCCATGTCGCGCAGGGTCCGGATGACCCGGACCGCGATCTCGCCGCGGTTGGCGACAAGAACGGTGTCGAACATCGTCATCTGTTCCCTCACATCCGGAAGACGCCGAAGCCGGGCTCACCCAGCGGGGCGTTGGCACACGCGGTCAGAGCGAGCCCCAGCACCTGCCGGGTCTCCAGGGGGTCGATCACACCGTCGTCCCAGAGCCGGGCGGTGGCGTAGTACGCGTTGCCCTGCGTCTCGTACTGCTCGCGGATCGGTGCCTTGAAGGCTTCCTCGTCCTCGGCGCTCCAGTCGTCGCCCAACTGGTCACGCTTGACCGTCGCCAGGACGGACGCGGCCTGCTCACCGCCCATGACGGAGATCTTGGCGTTGGGCCACATCCACAGGAAGCGCGGTGAATAGGCCCGCCCGCACATGGAGTAGTTCCCGGCCCCGTACGACCCGCCGACCACGACGGTCAGCTTCGGCACGCGGGTGCAGGCGACGGCTGTGACCATCTTGGCGCCGTGCTTGGCGATGCCACCGGCCTCGTAGTCGCGCCCCACCATGAACCCGGAGATGTTCTGCAGGAAGACGAGCGGGATGCCGCGCTGGTCGCACAGTTCGATGAAGTGCGCGCCCTTCTGGGCGGACTCGGAGAACAGGATGCCGTTGTTGGCGACGATGCCGACCGGATGTCCGTGGATCCGGGCGAAGCCGGTGATCAGCGTCGTCCCGTACTCCGCCTTGAACTCGGCGAACCGTGACCCGTCGACGACCCGGGCGATCACTTCCCGCACGTCGTACGGCGTCCGTGAGTCGACCGGCACGACCCCGTACAGCCCGGCGGGATCGACCTTCGGCTCCTCCGCGGGCTCCACGGACCAGGGCAGGGCGGCACGCGCGGGCAGCGTCGAGACGATGTTCCGGACGATCCGCAGCGCGTGCGCGTCGTCCTCGGCGAGATGGTCGGTGACGCCCGACGTACGGGAGTGGACCTCGCCGCCGCCCAGCTCCTCCGCCGTGACCACCTCACCGGTCGCGGCCTTCACCAGCGGCGGCCCGCCGAGGAAGATCGTCCCCTGGTTCCGGACGATCACGGCCTCGTCGCTCATCGCGGGGACGTACGCCCCACCGGCCGTACAGGACCCCAGCACGGCCGCGATCTGCGGAATCCCGGCCCCCGACATCCGGGCCTGGTTGTAGAAGATCCGCCCGAAGTGCTCCCGGTCGGGGAACACCTCGTCCTGCATCGGCAGGAACGCCCCGCCCGAGTCCACCAGGTAGAGACAGGGCAGCCGGTTCTCCAGCGCCACTTCCTGGGCCCGCAGGTGCTTCTTCACCGTCATGGGGTAATACGTGCCGCCCTTGACCGTGGCGTCGTTGGCGACGATCACGCACTCCCGGCCGCTGACCCGCCCGATCCCGGCGATCACTCCGGCCGCCGGGGCCGCGCCGCCGTACAGCCCCTCGGCCGCCAGCGGTGCCAGCTCCAGGAAGGGCGACCCGGGGTCCAGCAACGCGTCCACCCGGTCCCGGGGCAGCAGCTTGCCGCGCGCCACATGCCGGGCGCGGGCCTTCTCACCCCCGCCCAGCCTGGCCACGGCAAGCCGCGCCCGCAGCTCGTCGCCGAGCGCGTGATGCGCCTCCTCATTGGCCAGCCAGCCCTGAGACGCGGGATCCGCCGCACTCGCCAGTACCGGTGCCTGCTGCATCCGTCGAGCCCCCTTGCCCGGTCGGCCGGTCCGGCCGACTCGGTTAATGAGCGTTAACACGTTTCCTTCAGGTTAACGCTCGCTAACCCGACTGTCTAGAATCGAATCCATGACCACCAGGACGGACGCCCCGACACGCCGTGAGCAGATCCTCAGGGAGGCCGCCCGCCTCTTCGCCGAGCGCGGCTTCCACGGCGTGGGCGTCGACGAAATAGGCGCCGCCGTGGGGATCAGCGGCCCCGGCCTCTACCGCCACTTCCCCGGCAAGGACGCGATGCTCGCCGAACTCCTGGTCGGCATCAGCGAGCGCCTCCTGGCCGGCGGACAGCTGCGGGTCGCCGAGGACGCGACCTCCGGCGACGGCTCCCCGGAGGGGCTGCTGGACGCGCTCATCGAGGGCCACATCGACTTCGCCCTCGACGACCGCCCCCTGATCACCCTGCACGACCGCGAGCTGGACCGCCTCCGGGACACCGACCGCAAGCGGGTGCGCCGGCTCCAGCGGCAGTACGTGGAACTGTGGGTCGAAGTGGTCCGCGCCCGCTACCCCCTCCTGCCCGAGACCGAGGCCCGTGCCACCGTCCACGCGGTCTTCGGCCTGCTCAACTCGACCCCCCACCTGGGCCGCCCCGGCGCCCTCCCAGGTCGCACGGCGACGGCGGCACTGCTGCACCGGCTGGCGCGGGGGGCGTTCGAGGCGGCGGGCGAGCAGGCGTAAGGCAAGCCGAATCCTGCGGACCTGCCGCAGATAGTCTCTGCTGCATGGGTGAGCTGTTGCCGTTCCTCGTGGTCACCGGCGCGCTCGCCGCGGTCATGGGATTTTTTGCCTGGCTGGCATCCCTGGTCCGTCGCCGCGGACTTGCCGGCGGAGCTGTCCGCGCCGCCATGGCCTCCTACGACGAGGCTTTCCGTGTGACCGCCCACGACTCGCACTACGAGATTCAGGCGCAGGCAGAACGCAAGGTGCCGGTGGCGTTGCCCGGCGATCCGTGGCGGCCGGTCCGTGGCGAGGCCGGACCGCAGGGTGAGGGCGGGCGAGGCCCTCTGCAGCGGCGTCCTCGCCGACGTCGGCGAGGTCTTCGCGGGCGGGTGACCAGGTCCAGGCGTGATCGCTGACAGTTCCGCCCCGGCTGTTCTCCCTACGGTCCCGCTGAACCGCAATGACATCGGAGAAGCACGGACGCGTGGGCCCTCCTCAGGTTCGGGAGGGCCCACGTGTCGTTGGACGCCTACGGACGGCGGCGTCCGAGCCGACGTATCACTAGCATCGCCGCATGCCTGAACTACAGCTCCTTCGCCTCGACCACGCCCCGGCTCTTCTCGCGTTCGAGCAGGAGAACCGGGCCTACTTCGCCGCGTCGATTCCCGATCGTGGTGACGACTACTTCGCCCACTTCGAGGTGCGGCACCACGATCTGCTCGCAGAACAGGCTGCGGGGCAGCACTTCTTCCATCTGTTGGTGGATGGCAGCGGTGCGGTGCACGGGCGGGTCAACCTGGTCGATGTGGCGGACGGTTCGGCCGAGCTCGGATATCGGATCGCCGAGAAGAGCTCCGGGCAGGGGCTGGCCACGGCCGCCGTCCGTGAGGTCTGCGGCCTTGCCGCCGCGGAGTACGGTCTGACCACGCTGCGGGCCGTCACGACCCTCGACAACGCCGGGTCGCGAGCCGTGCTGGCCCGTACAGGATTCGTACCCACCGGTGAGATCCGGCTCGACGGCCGCCCGGGCCTTCGCTTCGTACGGGATCTGCGGGAAGCCGGGGACCCGGTCAGCACCGACCGGGTGCCCCGGCGCCCGTAGCAGCGCGACGGCCCGGGAGCCGCGGGGGTGCCACGCCGTCCGCCGTGCAAGACACCCGGCACGCTGCGCACACCTGACGGCACAATGGGTTCATGCCGATACCCAGCCGTGCCGCTCTCGTCGAACACCTCGTCCGTACGCGTATCGCCGGAGATGTCGCCACACCCCGTGACAACAACCTCTCCCACTACCGCAGGCTCGCCAACGGCGATCGCCACTACTGGCTGGGTCTGGAGCTCGGCAACCGGTGGGCCGATGAGCAGGATGTGCTCGCCGTCATGGCCGAGCGCTGTGGGGTCAGTGACGACCCGGAGCACCGGTACGGGCAGGACACCATCGATCCGGAGCTGACGGTCGACGCGCTGGAGCGGATGGCGGCCCGGCTGCGCAAGGCGGCTGCCGGCTCGGAGCGGGTGCTGTTCGCGACCGGGCATCCGGGTGGGCTGCTGGATGTGCACCGGCAGACCGCGGACGCGTTGCGGGCCGCCGGGTGCGAGATCATGCGGATTCCGTCCGGGCTGATGGCGGACGAGGGCATGGTCTTCCAGTTCGCCGATGTGGCCGTGATGGAGCGCGGGGCGACGCTGTGGCACACGCACTCCCCGGCGCCGATGGCGGCCGTCCTGGACGGTCTGGAGCGCGAGGGGCGGCCGATGCCGGATCTGGTCGTCGCCGATCACGGGTGGGCGGGTTGCGCCGGACAGCGGGGGCTCGACTCGGTCGGGTACGCGGACTGCAATGACCCGGCGCTCTTCCTCGGGGAGGCGGAGGGCACCCTTCAGGTCGTCGTGCCGCTGGACGACCATGTCCTGGACCCGCGGTTCTACGACCCGATGACGGACTATCTGCTGGATGCGGCCGGGCTGATCTGAGCGCCCGTCGCCCTCAGGCGTCGGGCGGGTCCGAGCCGGCGGCCCCGCGCCGCACGACCAGCCCCAGCCCCGGCGTCGGGTCCAGATACACCCGGCGGATCGCCGGATACCGTTCCTGCAGCTGCTCCTCAGCCTCCTCGCACGCCCACTCGATCTGCGCCGCGGTCGACGCGTCCCGGAAGTCGATCTTCGCGGCGACGAGGATTTCCGTCGGTCCCTGGATCAGGGTGGTGAGCTCCAGGACCTCGATGATGTGCGGTACGGAGAGAAGCTCCTCGCGGATCCCGGCCCGCATCGCCGTCGGCACCGGGCGGCCGATCAGCAGTTGGGCGTTGGACCGGCCCAGCACCCAGGCCACGTACACCAGCAGTGCGCCGATCAGGAGGGACGCGACGCCGTCCCAGACGCCGGAGCCGGAGAGCTGACCGCCGAGCAGGCCGCCCGCGGCGAGGATCAGGCCGGCCAGGGCCGCCGAGTCCTCCATCACGACCGCCTTGACCGCGGTGTCGGGGGTGTGGCGCAAGTAGTGGGTGGTGGGTGCGCCCAGACGGGCGGCCTCGCCGCGGACCTGGCGCAGGCCCGTGCGCAGGGAGAAGCCCTCCAGGAGGAAGGCCACGGCCAGCACGATGTACGAGATCAGCGGGTCGCCGAGTTCCTCGCCCTGGACGAGGGTGTGGATGCCGTCGTAGAAGGCGAACACCGCGCCGCCGACGAACGTGGCGACCGAGGCGAGCAGCGCCCAGATGTAACGCTCCGGGCCGTAGCCCAGCGGGTGTTCCTCGTCGGCGGGCTTCTCGCTGCGCTTGAGCGCGGTGAGCAGCAGGACCTCGGTGACCGTGTCGGCGACCGAGTGCGCCGCCTCGGAGAGCATCGCGCTCGATCCGCTGATCAGCCCCGCGACCGCCTTCGCCACGGCGATACCGAGGTTGGCGACCGCCGCGACGACGACCGTGAACGTGGACTCCCCACCAGGCGCGCTGTTGTCGGTGCTGTTCTCGGCGCTCATGGTGGGGAGTATCCATGACGGGGCGGGCCGTGGCCTGTTCAGTCCCGCGGGACCCGGACCACGCCCTCCTGGATGACGGTGATCGCCAGCCGGCCGTCCTGCGTGTAGATGCGGGCCTGACCGAGTCCGCGCCCGCCGGACGCGGACGGCGACTCCTGGTCGTACAGCAGCCATTCGTCGGCCCGGAACGGCCGGTGGAACCACATCGCGTGGTCCAGGCTCGCGCCGACCACGTCGCCGACCGCCCAGCCGCCGCGCCCGTGCGCGAGCAGCACCGAGTCGAGCAGCGTCATGTCGGAGACGTACGTGGCCATGCAGACGTGCAGCAGCGGGTCGTCCGCGAGCTTGCCGTTGGTGCGGAACCAGACCTGGGAGCGGGGCTCCTGCGGTGTGCCGACGTTGGCGAACGGCGGGGCGCCGACGTAGCGCAGGTCGACCGCGGCCCGCGCCTCCAGCAGCCGGTCCATGACACCCGGGTCGGTGAACGCGTCCGCGTACCGCGGGAGCATCTGTTCAGCCGTGGGCAGCGTCTCCGGGTCGGGAGCGGGCGGCATGTCCGCCTGGTGCTCCAGGCCCTCCTCGTACGTCTGGAAGGACGCCGAGAGGTGGAAGATCGGCTGCCCGTGCTGGACGGCCACCACGCGGCGGGTGGTGAAGGAGCGGCCGTCGCGGATCCGGTCGACGCTGTAGACGATCGGTGCGCCCGGGTCGCCCATCCGCAGGAAGTAGGAGTGCAAGGAGTGGGCCGTGCGGTCCGCGGGGACGGTGCGGCCCGCGGCAACGAGTGCCTGGGCCGCGACCTGGCCGCCGAAGACCCGGGGCACGACCGCCGAACGGCTCGTGCCCCGGAAGATGTCCCGCTCGATCTGCTCCAGGTCGAGCAGATCGAGCAGGGATTCAAGTGCTGAGCTCATGGAGAAGAACGTAACCGCTCTACAGGCCCATGGACTTGGCGATGATCGACTTCATGACCTCGCTGGTGCCGCCGTAGATGCGGTTGACGCGGTTGTCCGCGTACAGGCGGGCGATCGGGTACTCGTTCATGTAGCCGTAGCCGCCGTGCAGCTGGAGGCAGCGGTCGATGACGCGGTGCGCGACCTCGGTGCAGAACAGCTTGGCGGAGGCGGCCTCGGCGGGCGTGAGCTCTCCCGCGTCCAGGGCCTCCAGGGCGCGGTCGGCGACGGCCTCGGCGGCGTCGACCTCGGCCTGGCAGGCGGCCAGCTCGAACTTGGTGTTCTGGAACGAGGCGACCGGCTTGCCGAAGACCGTGCGCTCCTGCACGTACTGCTGGGCGAACCGGACGGCGGCCTTGGCCTGCGCGTACGCACCGAAGGCGATGCCCCAGCGCTCGGACGGCAGGTTCTGACCGAGGTAGTAGAAGCCCTTGTTCTCCTCGCCGAGGAGGTCCTCGACGGGCACCTTCACGTCGACGAACGCCAGCTCGGCGGTGTCGGAGGTGCGCAGTCCGAGCTTGTCGAGCTTGCGGCCGATGGAGTAGCCCTCGGACTTGGTGTCCACGGCGAAGAGGGAGATGCCGAAGCGGCGGTCGTCCTCGCGCGGGGCGGAGGTGCGGGCGCACACGATCACGCGGTCGGCGTGCACGCCACCGGTGATGAAGGTCTTGGCGCCGTTGAGGACGTAGTGCGTGCCGTCCTCCGAGAGCTTGGCGGTGGTCTTCATGCCCGCGACGTCGGAGCCGGTGCCCGGCTCCGTCATCGCCAGCGCCCACATCTCCTCGCCGGTGACGAACTTCGTCAGGTAGCGCTTCTTCTGCTCGTCGGAGGCGAGCAACTTGATGTACGGCAGGGCGAGCAGCACGTGCACGCCGGAGCCGCCGAAGGAGACGCCCGCGCGTGCGGTCTCCTCGTAGAGCACAGCCTCGAACTTGTGCGTGTCCAGCCCCGCGCCGCCGAACTCCTCGGGGACGTTGATGCCGAATATGCCCAGCTCACCGAGCTTGTCGTAGAAGTCGCGCGGCGCCTGGCCCGCGGCGAACCACTCGTCGTAGACGGGCGCGACCTCGGCCTCGATGAAGGCGCGGATGGTCTCCCGGAACGCCTCGTGGTCCTCGTTGAATACCGTACGGCGCACGGGGGTGCCTCCTCTGTCAGCTTCGGTCAGCGGTGAGTGAGCTTCGGCCAGGGCTGGCTAAGCGCTTGCTCAGTTCTGGTCAAAAGTTACCCGGCAGTCACCGGGGCTGTCCAGAGTTGGCCGGCGGGGGTCGCCCACATCACAGCCGGCGCTCACGCCCGACCGGCCGGCCCCGATCCCACTGCCGGACCGGCCGACCGCGACCGCGCCGGCCGGTCCGGTCGGCGGGGCCTCACTGCTGCCGCAGTGCGAACCAGAGCTCCGTCCGTACGTCCATGTCGTCCAGGTCCGCGTCCAGCAGCGTCGCGCAGCGGGCGATGCGCTGGCGGACCGTGTTGCGGTGGACCTGGAGGGCTGTGGCCGTGCGGTCCCAGCTGCCGTGGAGGCTCAGCCAGCAGCGGAGCGTCTCCGCGAGCGTGGGGGTGAGCGGAGCGAGCAGCGCGCGGGCGTGCGCCTCCGCCTCGGCGCGCGGGACGAGAGCGGCAAGGCCCCGGCCGGTGTCGGTGTGGTGGTGGGCCAGCGGGGTACGGGTGGCCACGGCACGGCCCAGCGCGCGGGCCGCCTGACCGTCGGCGAGGTCCAGTGCGGTGATGGGGGCCGGGGCGGAGGTGCCGAGTGTCCACCCGGGCTGCGGAGTGATCCGGTCGCCGCCCGGGACCAGGACCTTGACGGCGTCGCCGCCCCGGCCCGCGTCGACCAGGGCCGACCCGAGGGCGGCGCCCAGCGACCCGGCGGTGAGCGGGTCGACCGGGCCGCCGCCGCTGCGGCGTGCGTGCACCACCGTCCAGAGTCCGGCGCCGCCGAGCAGCGGGGCGACGGCCACCGGGTCCGCGCCGAGCAGCAGCCGCACGAGCGCCGCCGACCGGCCGGCGGCGTCGGCGCCCTGGTGCGGGGCGGCCAGCAGGGAGAGGAGGACGACCGCGATCCCGGTGACCGTGTGGTCGCCCGCCTCGCGCCGCCCCGTCGCCAGCGCCAGGACGAGCCCCTGCCCGCCGCCGAGCGCGTACGCGAAGAGATGCGAGTCGCCGAGGGTGTCGGTCGCGGACGTCGGGGCCGGGGAGACGGGGGCGGCGGTGGGGGAGACCACGCGGGCCAGCCGGGTCAGGGCCGCCCGTACCTCGGGGGCCGGGCGGCGGCCCGCCGCGTGCAGCTCCTCGCCGGCCGCGGAGAGCAGCATCGCCCGGCCCGCCAGCTGCGCGGCAAGCTGGTGCAGCACCGCGGGCACCGGGTCCGGCCGGGCCGCGGCCGTCGCCAGTGCCTGCTGGGCGCGCGTCACCCGGCGTAGCTCCCGGTGCCGGGCCTCCGCCATCAGTCGCCACACCGCCCGCGCGATTGCTGTGAACGGCGTCGCGGGTGGCACCTCCACCAGTGGCAGCCCGTGCCGGTCGCACGCCTCGATCAGCGCCTGCGGCACCGCGTCGTGCACCGGGGTGACCCCGAAGCCGAGTGCCGCCGCCCCGGCCTCCACCAGCCGGGCGACATACGTGTCCGGCTCCTTGAGCAGCACTCCGGCGCTCAGCAGCAGCTCACCGCCGAGCAGATACGGGTACGGGTCGGCCATCTCCGAGGTGTGCACCCACAGCAGGTCGACGTGGGCCGGGCCCGCGATCAGGCGCAGTCCGAGATCCTCGCGGGCGAGCAGCTCGGCGAGCGGGATCGGCGGAGTGGGGGGAGCCGACCCGGAGGGGGCGGCGGACCCGGAAGGAGCGGCGGGGACGGTGGATCCGGTGGGGGCAGGGGGCCCGGTGGGAGTGTCCGGCATGGACGGTCCATCCATTGGCTACGGCGAGATTGGATAAAACGTACACTTCAGCGCCGCCTGCGGGCCACCTACCGTCTTCACGAACCACACATCCCGCAATGACCCGCAACGTGACTGAGACGGAGGAAGCCCATGGCTGTCGACTACGCGGTGATCGTCGTCTATCTGGCCGGCATGCTCGCCATGGGTTGGTGGGGCATGCGCCGCGCCAAGTCCAAGAGCGAATTCCTGGTGGCGGGCCGCCGCCTCGGCCCCTGGATGTACTCCGGGACCATGGCCGCGATCGTCCTCGGCGGCGCGTCCACCATCGGTGGCGTCGGCCTCGGCTACCAGTACGGGCTCTCCGGCGCCTGGATGGTCTTCACCATCGGTCTCGGACTGCTCGCCCTGTCCATCTTCTTCTCGGCGCGCATCGCCCGGCTGAAGGTCTACACCGTCTCCGAGATGCTCGACCTGCGCTACGGCGGCCGGGCCGGCCTCATCTCCGGCGTCGTGATGTGGGCGTACACGCTGATGCTCGCGGTCACCTCGACCATCGCGTACGCCACCATCTTCGACGTCCTCTTCGACATGAACCGGACCGTCGCGATCATCCTCGGCGGCGCCATCGTCGTCGCGTACTCGACGCTCGGCGGCATGTGGTCGATCACGCTCACGGACATGGTGCAGTTCGTCGTCAAGACGATCGGTGTGCTGCTCCTGCTCCTGCCGATCGCGGTCATCAAGGCCGGCGGCTTCAGCGAGATGAAGGCGAAGCTGCCCACCGAGTACTTCGACCCGCTGGGCATCGGCGGCGAGACGATCTTCACCTACGTGCTGATCTACACCTTCGGCATGCTGATCGGTCAGGACATCTGGCAGCGCGTGTTCACCGCACGCACCGACCGCACCGCGCGCTGGGGCGGCACCGTCGCCGGTACGTACTGCCTGGTCTACGCGCTCGCCGGAGCCGTCATCGGCACCGCGGCCAAGGTGATGTACCCGAAGCTGCCCAGCGCGGACTCCGCCTTCGCGACCATCGTCAAGGACGAACTGCCGGTGGGTGTGCGAGGGCTGGTGCTGGCCGCCGCACTCGCCGCGGTGATGTCGACGTCGTCCGGTGCGCTGATCGCCTGCGCCACCGTCGCCAACAACGACATCTGGTCGAAGCTGCGGGGCGTGGTGTCGCGCGGCCGGGGCGACGAGCACGACGAGGTGAAGGGCAACCGGGTCTTCATCCTCATCATGGGTGTGGCCGTCATCGTCATCGCCATCGCGCTCAATAATGTGGTGGAAGCGCTGACCGTCGCGTACAACCTGCTCGTCGGCGGTCTGCTGGTGCCGATCCTCGGCGGTCTGCTGTGGCGCCGGGGCACGGCGGCCGGTGCGCTGGCCGCGGTCTCGGTGGGCGGCGTCGCCGTGATCGGCCTGATGGCGACCTACGGAATCCTCGCCAACGAGCCGGTCTACTACGGGCTGCTGGCCTCGCTCGCGGTGTACGTGATCGTCTCCCTGGCGACGAAGCCGACCGATGCGGCGGTGCTGGTCGCCTGGCGCGAGCGGCTGGCGGGGAAGGGTGCCGACTCGGACGAGACGGCCCCGGAATCCGTGACCGTCTGACCACTTGTCCTCAACATCCCCCATCGCCTCAAGGGCATGGGAGGTGTCCCCTCGACGGGCTCGATCCTGGCCCTGTCGTCCTCAATCGCCGGGCAGGCAATCCGAGCCCGTCCGGCGATTGGGGACACAACCCGTTGTACCCGCACCACCCCGCGTCATCAGAAGAAAGGCACTCCCCATGAGCAGCAACGAAACGCCGCGCGGCCCCATCGACTCCTCCCGCGTCCCGCGGTACGCCGGGCCAGCGACGTTCGCGCGGCTGCCCCGCCTCGACGAGGTCGGTACCGCCGATGTCGCCGTCGTCGGCGTGCCCTTCGACACGGGTGTCTCGTACCGCCCCGGTGCACGCTTCGGCGGCAACGCCATCCGTGAGGCGTCGCGCCTGCTGCGCCCGTACAACCCGGCGCAGGACGCCTCGCCGTTCGCCCTCGCGCAGGTCGCCGACGCCGGTGACATCGCCGCCAACCCGTTCAACATCAACGAGGCCGTCGAGACGATCGAGGCCGCGGCCGACGATCTGCTCGGTACCGGCGCCCGCATGATGACGCTCGGCGGCGACCACACCATCGCGCTGCCCCTCCTTCGCTCCGTCGCGAAGAAGCACGGCCCCGTCGCCCTGCTCCACTTCGACGCCCACCTCGACACGTGGGACACCTACTTCGGCGCCGAGTACACCCACGGCACGCCGTTCCGCCGGGCCGTCGAGGAGGGCATCCTCGACACGTCCGCGCTCTCCCACGTCGGCACGCGCGGCCCGCTGTACGGCAAGCAGGACCTCGACGACGACGCCAAGATGGGCTTCGGCATCGTCACCTCCGCCGACGTCATGCGCCGCGGTGTCGACGAGATCGCCGACCAGCTGCGCCAGCGCATCGGCGACCGCCCGCTGTACATCTCCATCGACATCGACGTGCTGGACCCGGCGCACGCGCCCGGCACCGGCACCCCCGAGGCCGGCGGTCTCACCTCCCGCGAGCTCCTCGAGATCGTCCGCGGCCTGTCCTCCTGCAACCTGGTCTCCGCCGACCTGGTCGAGGTCGCCCCCGCGTACGACCACGCGGAGATCACCTCTGTCGCCGCCTCGCACACGGCGTACGAACTCACGACGATCATGTCCCGTCAGATCGCGGCGGCGAAGGGGGTCGAGGGCAAGTGACCCACGACCACCACGACGAGCGCCCGCAGCTCACCCCCGAGCAGATCGCGGCCGCGCTGAACCCGTCGGCCGGACGCAACGGCGGCGACCTCGTCGTCGAGACCCTCCAGGGCCTCGGCGCGACCACCGTCTTCGGTCTGCCCGGCCAGCACGCGCTCGGCATGTTCGACGCGCTGCGCCGCTCGTCCCTCTCGTACGTCGGCCTGCGCGTCGAGAACAACGCGGGCTTCGCCGCCGACGCGTACGGCCGGATCACCGGGGAAGTCGCCCCTCTGCTGCTCTCCACCGGCCCGGGGGCCCTCACCTCCCTCGCCGCGCTCCAGGAGGCGGCGGCCGCCTCGGCGCCCGTGCTGGCCATCTCCAGCCAGATCCCGACCGCGGGCCTGGGCGGCGGGCGCCACGGTTACCTGCATGAACTCCGGGACCAGAAGGCGTCGTTCCGCGACGTCGTGAAGTCCGTCCACACGGTCCGTACGGCGTCGCAGATCCCGTCCGCGATCGCCGCCGCCTGGGAGTCCGCGCTGACGGCCCCGCACGGCCCGGTCTGGATCGAGATCCCGCAGGACGTGCTCCTGGCCGAGACCACCCTGCCGGCGGTCACCGCCATGGACGCCACGCCGAGGCCGCTCCACGCCCGCCCCGAGCTGACCGCCGTGGCGGCCCACCTGCTGGCGAACGCCGAACGGCCGGCGATCATCGCGGGCGGCGGAGTCGTACGCTCCGACGCGTCCGGCAAGCTGCTCGCTCTCGCGGAGAAGATCGACGCCCCGGTCGTCACCACGTTCGGCGGCAAGGGCGCCTTTCCCTGGGAGCACCCGCTCTCGCTCCAGTCCTGGCTGGAGGACCGTCACACGACGGACTTCCTCGAAGCGGCGGACGTCCTGCTGGTCATCGGCTCCGGACTGGGCGAACTCTCCTCGAACTACCACACGTTCAGCCCGCGCGGCCGGGTCATCCAGATCGAGGCGGACGCCGGGAAGCTGGAGTCCAACCACCCCGCGCTCGGCATCCACGCCGACGCCCGCGAGGCCCTTGCCGACCTCCTCGAAGCGGTCGACCGCCGCGAGGACCCGTCGGCCGCGGACCGCGTCCGTACGGTGCTCGAAGCGGTACGGGAACGGATCGCCGGCCAGGACCTCACCCTGGAACAGCAGCTCATCGCCTCGGTGCGCGAAGCGCTGCCCGACACGTCCCCGAGCTTCTGGGACATGACGATCCTCGCCTACTGGGCCTGGTCCGCCTTCGACGCCCGCCACCCCAACACCATGCACTCGGCGCAGGGCGCGGGCGGTCTCGGCTACGGCTTCCCGGCCGCGCTCGGCGCGGCGGCGGCCGACCGTACGAAGCCGGTCCTGGCGGTCTCCGGCGACGGCGGCGCGATGTACTCGATCGCGGAACTGGCCACGGCCCGTCAGTACGACCTGCCGGTCACCTGGTTGATCATCGACGACGGCGGCTACGGCATCCTGCGCGAGTACATGACGGGCGCGTTCGGCGAGGCCACGGCGACGGAACTGTCCCGCCCGGACTTCGTCGCCCTCGCCGAGTCGTTCGGCGTACCGGCGGTCCGCACGACCCCGGAGACGCTCGCCGACGACCTGTCGAAGTCCTTCGCGGAGCCCGGTCCTTCGGTGGTCGTGCTCCCGGCACTGCTCAGGATGTTCGAGCCGACGCATCTGTAGGCCGCGACCCCACTGAGGTCCCGGGACACGGACCCGGAACCTCCCCTCGTCCGCGAGGTCCTCACCGACCTCGCGGACGAGTCGGTCGTCGCTCGCCCCGAAGCCGGTGTCCCGCGTCACAACCGCGCCGTCCGGGCCGGGCGCGTACAACTTTTCGACCGCTCAGGAGTCTTCTGTGTGCCAGGTGTGCAGGGGGCGCACCACACAGATCACTCAGGGGGAGACGTCTCATGACGGACCGGCCTCGTATTCACCGCCGCGCACACTCCGCGCTCGCCGTCACGCTCGCCGCAGGCGTGCTCGCACCCGTGGCCCTCGCAGCCACGCCCGCCGCTGCCGCGACTCCGACGGTGAGCTGTACCTCCGGCAAGGCGGGGCTCGCCGCCAAGCTGTCGAAGGACATCACCGCCGCACTCAAGGGGCGCTCGTCGACCACGGCGATCGCGCTCTACGACCGGACCACCAAGACGTCGTGCACGATGCGGTCCACGAGCAAGTACGACTCCGCGAGCGTCGTGAAGGCGACCGTCCTCGCGACGCTGCTCTGGGACAACAAGAAGCACAACCGCTATCTCACGCAGCGCGAGATCAACCTCGCCACCGCCATGATCACCAAGTCCGACAACAACGCGACCACCAGCCTGTGGAAGCAGCTCGGCGTCACCAAGGTGAAGGCGTTCCTGAAGGCCGCGGGGATGACGCACACCGTGCCCGGCTCCGGTGGCTACTGGGGACTGACCCAGATCACCGCGCAGGACGAGCTGCGACTGCTGTCCCTGCTGACCGCGAAGAACTCCGTGCTCAGTGACAACTCGCGCGCGTACGAGCTCGGCCTGATGCGCAAGGTCATCTCCTCACAGCGCTGGGGGACGCCCGCCGGTGCCCCGTCCGGGGTGACCGTCCAGGTCAAGAACGGCTGGCTGCCGCGCGCCACGCACGGCTGGCGGGTGCACAGCATCGGCGCGTTCACCGGGAAGGGGCACGACTACGGGATCACCGTGCTCACCCAGGACAACAAGACGATGAACGACGGCATCAACACCATCCAGGCGGTCGCCCGGGCCATCCACAAGGACCTGAACCCGGCCGCCACCGCGCAGACGACGGTCGCCCCGCCGGCGAAGCCGCAGGAAGCGGTTCCGGCGGTGCCCGAGGCTTCTGCGGTGCCGATGGTGACGGCCACACCGCAGCCGTAGTCCCTCGCGGGTCCGGGTCCGGGACGTAGGCCGAACGGACCATCTTTGTGACGGCGGGATGAAATCCGCAGCTGACCGCGTTGGTGCCTTCCGGTAGATCAGGTCGAACGGGAGGCACCGGTGACGGACGCAGGCACGGACGCGGAGCGGCGGGGCTGGGCCCGGCGGCTGGGCGGCTACGCATGGCGCTACCGGCGCAATGTGCTGCTCGCACTCGGCTCGTCGCTCGCCGGGATGGCCGTGCTGGCGCTCGTCCCGCTGATCACCAAGGTGATCATCGACGATGTCGTCGGCAACCACACCCGCTCCCTCGGAGTCTGGACCGGCCTCCTGATCGCCGCGGCCGTGCTGGTGTACATATCGACGTACATCCGCCGCTACTACGGCGGCCGGCTCGCCCTCGACGTGCAGCACGACCTGCGTACCGAGATGTACGGGACGCTCACCCGGCTCGACGGGAAGCGGCAGGACGAGCTGTCCACCGGGCAGGTCGTCGGGCGCGCCACCAGCGACCTCCAGCTGATCCAGGGGCTTCTGTTCATGCTCCCGATGACCATCGGGAACGTGCTGCTCTTCCTCATCTCCCTGGTCATCATGGCGTGGCTCTCTCCGCTGCTGACCCTGGTCGCGATCGCCGTCGCCCCCGCCCTCTGGTACATCGCCCGCCGCTCCCGCTCGCGGCTCTTCCCCGCCACCTGGTACGCCCAGGGCCAGGCCGCCGCAGTCGCCGGAGTCGTCGACGGGGCGGTCTCCGGGGTCCGGGTCGTCAAGGGGTTCGGGCAGGAGGAGCAGGAGACCGGCAAGCTGCGCGAGGTCGGGCGGAAGCTGTTCGCCGGGCGGCTGCGCACCATCCGGCTGAACGCCAGGTACACCCCCGCTCTCCAGGCCGTCCCCGCGCTCGGCCAGGTCGCGATGCTGGCACTCGGCGGCTGGCTCGCCACCCGCGGCGAGATCACCCTCGGTACGTTCGTGGCGTTCTCCACCTATCTCGCCCAGCTCGTCGGGCCGGTCCGGATGCTCGCCATGGTGCTCACCGTCGGGCAGCAGGCCCGCGCCGGTGTGGAGCGCGTACTCGAACTGATCGACACCGAGCCCACCATGCAGGACGGCACGGTGGAGCTCCCGGCGGACGCCCCCGCGAGCGTCGAGTTCGACGACGTGCGGTTCGGGTACGACCCCGAGCGGCCGGTCCTCGACGGGTTCTCGCTGACCATCGAGCCCGGTGAGACCGTCGCCGTCGTCGGTGCCTCCGGCAGCGGGAAGTCCACCGTCTCCCTGCTGCTGCCCCGCTTCTACGACGTGTCGCACGGCGCCGTCCTGGTCGGCGGCCACGACGTCCGCGAGCTCACCCAGGACTCGCTGCGGGCCGCCATCGGCCTCGTACCGGAAGACAGCTTCCTCTTCTCCGACACGGTCCGCGCCAACATCGCGTACGGACACCCGGACGCCACCCAGGACCAGATCGAGCAGGCCGCCCGCGCCGCCCAGGCGGACCGTTTCATCGCCGATCTGCCCCTCGGCTACGACACCAAGGTCGGCGAGCACGGCCTGACCCTCTCCGGCGGCCAGCGGCAGCGCGTCGCGCTCGCCCGCGCGATCCTCACCGACCCCCGGCTGCTTCTCCTCGACGACGCCACCTCGGCCGTCGACGCCCGCGTCGAGCACGAGATCCACGAGGCCCTGGCGCAGGTGATGGCGGGCCGCACGACCCTGCTGATCGCCCACCGCCGCTCCACCCTCGGCCTCGCCGACCGGATCGCCGTCCTGGAGGAGGGCCGGCTCGCCGACATCGGTACGCACGAGGAGCTGGAGCGCCGCTCCCCGCTCTACCGGCGTCTGCTCACCGACCCGGACGAGCTGGGCGGCACCTCCCCGGGCCACCAGCCGGTCCTGGCGGACACGGCCGTCGAGGACGACCGGGCGCTCCAGGAGGAGCTGGAAGCCGACTTCGACGCCGAGCGCGGCATCAGCCCCGGGCTGTGGGTCCGCAAGGAGGAGCCGCGGGACACCGGCGCCGCCGGCATGCCCGCCACCCCCGAGCTGCTCGCCCAGGTCGAGGCGCTGCCCCCGGCCACCGACATCCCGGACATCGACGAGGCGCGCGCCGTGCGCCCCGAGGAGTCGTACGGGCTGCGCCGGCTGCTGCACGGCTTCGGCCTTCCCCTGCTGGTGAGCCTGACGCTCGTCGCCGTCGACGCGGGCATGAGCCTGATCCTGCCGGTGCTGATCCGGCACGGCATCGACCAGGGCGTCACGCAGATGGCGCTCGGCGCGGTCTGGGCGGCCTCCGCGATCGCCCTGCTCGTCGTGCTGGCGCAGTGGGCCGCGCAGATCGGCGAGACCCGGATGACGGGCCGCACCGGCGAACGGGTGCTCTACTCACTTCGGCTGAAGATCTTCGCGCAGCTCCAGCGGCTCGGCCTCGACTACTACGAGCGCGAGCTGACCGGCCGCATCATGACCCGGATGACGACGGACATCGACGCGCTGTCCACGTTCCTGCAGACCGGTCTGGTCACGGCCTTCGTCTCGGTCGTCACGTTCTTCGGCATCATGGTCGTGCTGCTCGTCCTCGACGTGGAGCTCGCACTCGTCGTCTTCGCGACGCTTCCGATACTGGTCATCGGTACGTTCTTCTTCCGCCGCAAGAGCGTCAAGGCGTACGAACTGGCCCGTGAGCGGATCAGCGTCGTCAACGCCGATCTCCAGGAGTCCGTCTCCGGGCTCCGGATCGTGCAGGCGTTCCGCCGCGAGCGGGACGGCGCCGAACGGTTCGCCGACCGCAGCGACCACTACCGCGAGGCCCGGGTGCGCGGCCAGTGGCTGATCTCGGTCTACTTCCCGTTCGTGCAGCTGCTGTCGTCGGTGGCCGCGGCCGCCGTACTGATCGTGGGCGCGGGCCGGGTCGACAACGGCACCCTCACCACCGGTGCGCTCGTCGCGTATCTGCTCTACATCGACCTGTTCTTCGCGCCCGTGCAGCAGCTCTCCCAGGTCTTCGACGGCTACCAGCAGGCCACCGTCTCGCTCGGCCGCATCCAGGAACTCCTCCGGGAGCCGACCTCCACCGCCGACTCCGCGGAGCCGCTGGACGTGCTGTCGCTGCGCGGCGAGATCGCGTTCGAGAACGTGACCTTCGCGTACGGCGCCGGCGACGACGAGGAAGAGGCCCTCACCGGCATCGACCTGCGGATCCCGGCCGGCCAGACCGTCGCGTTCGTCGGCGAGACCGGCGCCGGGAAGTCCACCCTCGTCAAGCTCGTCGCCCGGTTCTACGACCCGACGGGCGGCCGGGTCACGGCGGACGGCACCGATCTGCGCCGCCTCGACCTCACCGCGTACCGGCACCGGCTCGGCGTCGTACCGCAGGAGGCCTACCTCTTCGCGGGTACGGTCCGCGACGCCATCGCCTACGGGCGGCCGGACGCCACCGACGCACAGGTGGAGGCCGCGGCCCGGGCGGTCGGTGCCCACGACATGATCGCCACGCTGGACGGCGGCTATCTGCACGAGGTCGCCGAGCGGGGCCGCAACCTCTCGGCCGGCCAGCGCCAGCTGATCGCACTCGCCCGCGCCGAACTGGTCGACCCGGACATCCTGCTGCTCGACGAGGCGACCGCCTCCCTGGACCTCGCCAGCGAGGCCCTGGTCAACCAGGCGACCGACCGGCTCACCGGCCGCCGGACCACCCTCGTCGTCGCCCACCGGCTGACCACGGCCGCCCGCGCCGACCGGGTCGTGGTGATGGACCACGGCCGGGTCGTCGAGGACGGCACGCACGACGAACTCCTCGCCGAGGATGGGCATTACGCCGTGCTGTGGCGGACCTTCATCGGGGAGGACGAGCCCGCGGGGGTCTGACCCGGGCAGGTCTCAGCGGATGCCTGAGATCTTGCCGGTCCGCAGGTCCGACTGAACCGTCGGACGGGTGTACGTGGGGTGCTTGCCGCCGCTCCAGGTGAGCCGCACCTTCGACCTGGTGTGTCCGGCGCCGCTGTCGCCCGCGGTGACCTTGAAGGCGAGATGGGTAGCTCGCCGGGTGCAACCTCCGGATGGCCTCTCGCGTCGTACGCATGTACGCATGTGTGGCACGTTTGAGCGAGTGTGTTCGATGGGGCGGATGGGGTGGCTGGGGTGATGGGTCTGCTGGGGATCAGAGGAACCGGAAGGGCAGCAAGGGCGAGCGGTGGCGGGGGGCGGCAGGCCCTGGCGCAGCTGCTCGTCCTGGCGCTGGTGAGCGCCGTCGGCCTGGTCCTCGGCGGTACCGGAGCGAGCAGCGCCGACGCCGTGTCGGCGTGCGGCGGACGACCCGCGAAGACGGTGAAGTTCGCGACCGGCGAGCTGCGCGTCTACAGGAGCCGCGGCTACGCCTGCGCGGTCACCGTCGCCAAGAAGCCGGGCAAGCGCCGCCCGATCTCCGTCCAGCTGCAGGCACGCGGTGCCCGGCCCGTCGGCGACAGCGGCAGATACACCACGCAGGCAGGCCCGGTGACGGTGCCCGCGCTGCACCGATGCATACGGGCCGCGGGCTCGGTCTCCGGGACATCGCGCTCCACGGGCTGGATCCTCTGCTGACGCCGCCTGCCTGACGCCGGGACAACAGGGTCTGGCGGGTCGGGTGTTGCCCCCGCTAGGTTCACGACGAATGTTGTGAATCAAGGGGAGGGTGTATGCGCAAGGCGCTCAGAGGTTTCCTGTCGCTGGCGGTGCTCATAGGTACCGTGACTGCGACGGGTGCCTCGGTCGATGCGGCTACCGCCGCTGAACCGGCCGCGTTGGAGTCCGCCCAGGCCGCTGCGGGCAGTGACAGCGGTACGAGCACGGACATCAAGGACCGCATCCTGGCCATCCCGGGAATGAGTCTGATCGAGGAGAAGCCGTACGCGGGCTACCGCTACTTCGTCCTCAACTACACCCAGCCGATCGACCACCGGCATCCGTCCAAGGGCACGTTCCAGCAGCGGATCACCCTGCTGCACAAGGACACGTCCCGCCCGACGGTCTTCTACACCAGCGGCTACAACGTCTCCACGAACCCCAGCCGCTCCGAGCCGACCCGGATCATCGACGGCAACCAGGTCTCGCTGGAGTATCGCTTCTTCACCCCGTCCCGTCCGGCACCCGCCGACTGGTCGAAGCTCGACATCTGGCAGGCCGCCAGCGACCAGCACCGCGTCTTCACCGCGCTGAAGCAGATCTACACCAAGAACTGGCTGACCACCGGTGGCTCGAAGGGCGGCATGACCGCCACGTACTTCGAGCGCTTCTACCCCAAGGACATGGACGGCGTCGTCGCGTACGTCGCGCCGAACGACGTGGTCAACAAGGAGGACTCGGCGTACGACCGGTTCTTCGAGAAGGTCGGCACCAAGGAGTGCCGCGACCGGCTGAACGGTGTGCAGCGTGAGGCGCTGATCCGCCGTGAGCCGCTGGAGAAGAAGTACAAGGAGTACGCCGCCGAGAACGGCTACACCTTCAACACCGTCGGCTCGCTCGACAAGGCGTACGAAGCCGTCGTCATGGACTACGTCTGGGCGTTCTGGCAGTACAGCCTGCTCGCCGACTGCGATGCCATCCCGGCCGACGCCAAGACCGCCCCCGACCAGGCGATCTGGGACTCGATCGACGGCATCTCCGGCTTCTCCTTCTACACGGACCAGGGCCTGAACACGTACACGCCGTACTACTACCAGGCGGGCACGCAGCTCGGCTCCCCGGACATCGAGCAGCCGTGGCTCGGCAACCTCAGCCGGTACGGGTACCAGCCGCCGCGCAACTTCGTGCCGCGTGACATCTCGATGAAGTTCCAGCCGTCGGTGATGCGTGACGTCGACAGCTGGATCAAGCACCACGCCCACCACATGCTGTACGTGTACGGGGAGAACGACCCGTGGGGCGCGGAGCGGTTCCGCCTCGGTGCGGGCGCCCGCGACAGCTACGTCTACACGGTGGCGGGCGGCAACCACGGCTCCAATGTGGCCGGTCTCGCCGCCGACGAGAAGGCGAACGCCACTGCGGCCATTCTGCGCTGGGCGGGCGTCGCCCCGGCCGCCGTGCAGTCGGACCCGGCGAAGGCGAAGCCGCTCGCTCCGTTTGACGCGCGCCTCGACAAGAAGGACCTGACGAGCGAGCGCAGGCAGGGCCCCGCGCTGCGGCCGTAACAGGCCGGCACGGCGTGATGAGTGCCGGGCTCGAACCCCCCACGGTTCGGGCCCGGCACTTGCGCACTCCCTTCCGTCAGTACGTCAGCCCGTAGCCGACCGGGTACAGCACCTGCGTCGGGTCACCCGCCCGCTGGACCGGGACCGGGAGCCTGCCCTGCGGTTCGGCGCGGCCCGCGATCACCCTGGCGGCCGCCCGTAGTTCGACATCCGTCCAGGAGTAGGCGGCCAGGCTCGCCGCGTGGGCGGGCAGTTGGGCGATGTCGTACGGGTTGCGGATCGCGAGCGTGATCACCGGAACGCCGGTCGCCACGAGAGCGCCGACCAGGGTGCGCTGCGAACTGGTCGCCGACACGTTGTACGTCCCCACGATCACCGCGTCCTTGCCCTGCGCTGCCGCCACCGCCTCGGCGATCTTCGCCTGGGAGGGTGCGGTGCCGGTGGACAGGGCGGTCGCCGCGTAACCCAGTTCGCCGAAGGCGGTGGCGAGGGTGGTGGTCGGCGGCCCGGTGGTGCCGGACGGGGAGGCCGGATCGGCGCCGACCACCAGAAGGTTCTTGTGGGAGCGGCGCGACAGCGGCAGCACCGCACCGTTGTTGGTGAGCAGGGTGGTGGTGTGCTCGGCGATGCGGTCGGCGGCGGCGAGGTGCGCCCGGGTGCCGACGGCACGGTCCACGCCGCGGTGGGTGACGAACGGGTCGTCGAACAGCCCCAGCTTCGTCTTCAGCCGCAGGATGCGCAGGATCGATTCCTCGATCCGGGCCTCACTGACCTCGCCGCTCTTCACGGCCGCGAGGAGCGCGTTCCAGGAGACATCGAGGTTCGGCGGGTTCAGCAGCTGGTCCACGCCCGCCTGCAGGGCCAGGACGGGCACGCGTTCGTCGCCGTACTTCGTCCGCACGCCCTCCATGCCGAGCGAGTCCGTGACCACGACACCGTCGTAACCGAGCTCCTCGCGCAGGATGCCGGTGAGGATCGGCCGGGACAGCGTGGCCGGGTCCTCGGCCGGGTCGAGAGCGGGGACGACGATGTGCGCGGTCATGATCGCGTCGATGCCGGCGGCGATCGCGGCCCGGAACGGCGGGGAGTCCAGCTCGGCCCACTGCTCGCGGGTGTGGTGGATGTACGGCAGGCCGGTGTGGCTGTCGGTGTTCGTGTCACCGTGGCCGGGGAAGTGTTTGGCCGTCGAGGCGATCCCGGCGACCTGATACCCCTTCACCTGGGCGGCGACCATCGCGGCCACGGCGGGCGGATGGGCGCCGAAGGAGCGTACGCCGATGACCGGGTTGGCCGGGTTGACGTTGACATCGGCGTCCGGGGCGTAGTTCTGGTTGATGCCGATCGCGGCCAGCTCGGTGCCTGCGATCTTCCCGGCCCGGCGGGCGTCGGAGGACGAACCGCCCGCACCCAGCGCCATCGCGCCCGGCATCAGCGTGGCGGGCTCGCCGACGCGGCAGACGATGCCGTGCTCCTGGTCGGTGGAGATGAGAAGCGGCAGGGGAGTGGGACCGGCGAGACCGGCGCGCTGGATGCCGTTGGAGAGGTCGGCGATCTGGTGCGGGTCACGGGTGTTGTGCGCCCAGGCGAAGTAGATGATGCCGCCGACGTGGTACTTGGCGATCAACTCGGCGGCGGTACGGACCCCGATCTCGGCCAGGTTGGCGTTGATGTCGGCCTGGTCGGGTTCGGTGGCGGAGTGCCCGTACACCCGCATCACGAAGAGCTGGCCGACCTTCTCCTCCAGGCTCATCCGGGAGATGAGCTGCTTGAGGCGCTCGGTGGTGGAGGCGGAGGAGGAAGCGGAGGCGGCGGCGGCTCCGGGGGCGGAGACCGCGCCGGTCGCGGCCGCTGCGACAGTCGCGGCGGTGGCGGTGAGGAGGGTGCGTCTGGAGGTGCGGTGGTGCACGTGAGCTCCTTCGGCCGTTCTCGGTGACGAGGGGGTGGTGAAAGAAACTTCCAATGGTCACGGATATCCAGAAAGTAACTACCGGTCAAGAGGACAGCCCGAACTGGGCCCATCCGGCGAACGACGACAGGCGCGGCGCATCACGTCCCGCGCGCTGCTTTCCGCCACGCCCCTTTCCCCCGTACCCCCGCACAGGCCCGGCCCCTACACCAGCCCCACCCTCGTGCCACGTCCCTGAAGGGCCGTCACCGCCGCCGTGATCGCCGGCCGCCGAGCCGCCTCCGTGCGCCACACCGCGTACAGCCTCCGAACCGGCACGGGATCGAGTCGCACCGCCACCACCCCGGCCGGCAGCGGTCCGCGCCCCAGCCGCGGGATCATCGCGACGCCGAGACCGGCGGCGAGCAGCGCCAACTGGGTGTGGTTCTCCTCCGCCTGGTGCCGGATGTCCGGCTCGTAACCCGCCGCCCGCAGCGTCCGTACGAGCCAGTCGTGGCAGACCGTCCCCGGCGGCTGGCAGATCCACCGCTCCTTCGCCAGTTCCTCGCGCCGCACCGCGTCCCGCCCGGCGAGCCGGTGGCCCTCGGGCACCAGCAGATCGCACCGGTCGTCGCCGATCACCGCCTGCGCCACGCCCTCCGGGGCAGGCAGCGGGGCGATGTCCCAGTCGTGCGCGACCGCCAGGTCGATCACGCCCTTGGCCACCAGATCGACGGACAGATGCGGATCGACCTCGGTCAGCCGGACGTCCAGAGCAGGGTGGTCCCGCTCCAGCTCGGTCAGCACACCGGGCAGCAGCCCGCGCGCCGCGGAGGCGAAGGCGCCGATCGACAGCCGCCCGGTGGGCAGCCCCCGACGCTCCTCCAGCGTCGTCTCGGCACGCTCCACGATCGCCAGCAACTGCTGGGCGGTGGCGGCGAGATGGAGCGCCTCCTCGGTGAGCGCGACACCGCGACCGCGCCGTTCCAGCAGTGTTGTGCGGGTCTCCCGCTCCAGCTTGGTGATCTGCTGGGAGACCGCCGACGGGGTGTAGCCGAGAGCTGCCGCGGCGCCCGCGACGGAGCCGTGGACGGAGATGGCGTGCAGGGCGCGCAGTCGGGACAGATCGAGCACCGGAACCTCCCGGACCTTGCCGATTCATTAGCGATGCTCAATTCCACCATGAAGAAATCCGCGCTGGTGCTACATGGTCCGGGCAGGTGATCCTCGGTCCATGCGTCCCCTTCACATAGCCCTGGCCGCCCTGGTGGCTGCCGTCTGGGGTGTCAATTTCGTCGTCATCGAGGTCGGTCTCGGCCACTTCCCGCCGCTGCTCTTCTCCGCCCTGCGCTTCCTGGTCGCCGCCCTGCCCGCGGTGTTCTTCGTCGGACGCCCCAAGGTCGCCTGGAAGTGGATCGTGGGCGTCGGACTCGTCCTCGGAGTGGCGAAGTTCGGGCTGCTCTTCATCGGCATGGACCGGGGGATGCCCGCCGGGCTCTCCTCCCTGGTGCTCCAGGTCCAGGCGGTCTTCACGGCCCTGTTCGCGGCGCTGGCGCTCGGCGAACGACCGGGCAGGGTCAGGGTGCTGGGGATGGCGGTGGCCCTCGCGGGCATCGGGGCGGCGGCGGTCGACGAGGGCGCGAGCGGCCCCGTGCTCGCCTTCGTCCTGGTGATCGCGGCGGCGGCCTGCTGGGGCGTGTCCAACGTCCTGACCCGCAAGGCCGCCCCGCCGGACTCCCTCAACTTCATGGTGTGGGTCTCGACCGTGCCCGTACTGCCGCTGCTCGGCCTCTCCCTCCTCTTCGAAGGCTGGGACCGTGACGCCGACGCGCTGGCCGCGCTGGACTGGAGCGGCGTCGGCATCATCGTGTACGTCGCCTGGATCACGACGGTCTTCGGCTTCGGGGCGTGGGGCTTCCTGCTGCGTCACTACCCGGCATCGTCCGTGGCGCCGTTCACCCTGCTCGTGCCGGTCTTCGGGATGTCATCGGCGGCGCTGCTGCTCGACGAGTCGGTGAGCCCGCTGCGGTGGTGCGCGGCGGCGCTGCTGGTGGGCGGGGTGGCGCTGACATCTCTGGCGGGGACGCGCCGGCCGCGTCCCGCGGCGACGGAGAGTGCGGAACCGCAGCCGGCGGGTGCCTGAACCCGGGCACCTACTCCTTCGGCGCGCCCAGCCGCAGCAGGTGGTCGCGTCCCGCGCTCAGCAGCCCGGGCAGGTCGGCCGCACCCGGGTGCCAGCGCTTCTCGTACTCCCAGCAGACCCAGCTGTCCGGGTCCAGGGTGTCCAGGCACGCCCGGAGCGGCAGCACCCCGGCGCCGAGGGGCAGCGGAGTGACATCGTCCGCCGACGCGATGTCCTTCACCTGTACGTATCCCAGGTGCGGGGCGAGAACCGCATGGCTCGCGGCCGGCTCCTCGCCGGCCAGCCAGGTGTGCATGATGTCCCACAGCGCACCGACCTGCCGGTGCCCGACCGTCCCCACGACACGGGCCACGGCGGCCCCGGCCCGGTGCGAGTCATGGGTCTCCAGGAGGATCCGTACGCCCAGATCGGCGGCGTACGGAGCGGCGGCGCCCAGCCGACGGGCGGCGTTCGCATCGGCCGTGTCCGGGTCCAGCCCGTCACCCCCGGGGAAGACCCGGACATTCGACGCGCCGAGATCCCGTGCCAGCTCCACCAGGCCGGCGAGCTCGTCCAGCACCGGCTGGTCGTCCCCCTCGGCGGCGACCCGGACGTACCCGGCGACGGTCAGGATCTCGACGCCGCCCCGCTTGAACTCATCGGCCACGTCGGCGCGTTCGGCCGGCGAGAGCCCCGGGTGCACCGGCTCCTCCGGGTGGGCGCGCAGCTCCACCCCCTGATAGCCGTGCTCGACGGCGAGCCGGATGACGTCGGAGACCGGCATCCCCGGCACTCCGAGGGTCGAGAAAGCGAGCTTCACGTGCGTTTTCCTTCCGTCGGTACGTGCCCCTGCGCCGTACGGACCGGACAGCGGCCCGCACATCATCGGCCCACGGCACGCAGTACGCGTACCCGCGACCCGGCGGCGGAACCCGGCCGGGTCACTTCCGCGGCGGCGCCGTCGACCCCCGGACCATCAGCTCCGCCGCGATCGTCGCGATGCCCCCCGGCGGCGGTGTCTCCTTGCCCATCGCCAGCCGGCCCGCCCGTGCCCCCGCCTCGAACAGCGGCAGCCGTACGGTCGTCAGCGCCGGGACCGCGTCCACCGAGAACGGCAGGTCGTCGAAGCCGGCCACGGAGATGTCCTCGGGGATGCGGAAGCCGCGGTCCCGGATCGCCGCGCTCGCGCCCAGGGCCACCGTGTCGTTGGCGGCGACGATGGCCGTCACCTCCGGATCGCGGCGCAGGAGTTCGAGCGTCGCGTCGTAACCGGACCGGCGGTCGTACGGGCCGTGCACGGTGAGGCGCTCCTCGTCGCCACCCAGCCCGGCATCCTGCATCGCCTCGCGGTGACCTTCCAGCCGGTGACGGGTCGTCGTCCGCTCCGGGGGGCCCGCGACATAGCCGATCCGCCGGTGGCCGAGAGAGAGCAGATGCTCGGTGAGGCGCCGGCCACCGCCCTGGTTGTCGAAGGCGAGTGCCGCCACGATCGCCTCGCCCTCCGGCAGCGGGGGCCGCCCGCACAGCACCACCCGGGTTCCCGCGTCCGCGAGTTTCGCCAGCTTCGCGTTCATCGCGGCCTGGTGCGCCGGGTCCTCCACGGCGCCGCCGGTGAGGATGACGGCTGCGGCGCGCTGGCGCTGGAGCAGGGTGAGGTAGGTGAGTTCGCGTTCGGGGGAGCCGCCGGTGTTGCAGATGACGGCGAGCTTCTCGCCCCCGGCCCGCCCGGAGCCGTCGCCAGGCCCGCCGATCTCGGTCTGCGCCGCCCCGGCCATGATTCCGAAGAACGGGTCGGCGATGTCGTTGACCAGGATGCCGACCAGGTCGGACGTGGCGGCGGCGAGCGAGCTGGCCGGTCCGTTCAGTACGTAGTCGAGGTCGTCCACCGCGCGCAGCACCCGCTCCCGGGTGGACGCCGCGACCGGGTAGTTGCCGTTGAGCACGCGGGAAACGGTGGCGGGCGACACCCGGGCGCGAGCCGCCACATCCGCCAGGGTGACTGTCATCGCTTCCTCCGAGGGTTTTGGACCGGGCCCTCTTGTCCGGGCCGCTGTCGGCAGGCTAGCGTCATACCGCATAGAAAGCGCTTGCTACGGCTGTATGGAGGAACTTCGTGACACGCAGGACAGTGCGCATCGCCATGAACGGCGTCACGGGGCGCATGGGGTACCGGCAGCACCTGGTGCGCTCGATCCTCGCGATCCGCGAGCAGGGCGGCCTCGACCTCGGCGACGGCGAGGTGCTGTGGCCCGAACCCGTCCTCGTCGGCCGCCGCGCCCACGCGCTGGAGGAACTCGCCGACCGGCACGGTCTGACCGAGTGGTCGACCGACGTCGACGCGGTCCTCGCGGACGAGTCGATCGAGATCTACTTCGACGCCCAGGTCACCTCGGCCCGCGTCGACGCGATCAAGAAGGCGATCGCCGCGGGCAAGCACATCTACACCGAGAAGCCCACCGCGACGGACGTCGAGGGCGCCCTGGAGCTGGCCCGCCTCGCCCGCGACGCCGGGATAAAGCACGGTGTCGTCCAGGACAAGATCTTCCTGCCGGGTCTGCTGAAGCTGAAGCGCCTCATCGACGGCGGCTTCTTCGGCGAGATCCTCTCCGTGCGCGGCGAGTTCGGCTACTGGGTCTTCGAGGGCGACTGGCAGGAGGCCCAGCGCCCGTCCTGGAACTACCGGGCCGAGGACGGCGGCGGCATCGTCGTCGACATGTTCCCGCACTGGGAGTACGTACTCCACGAGCTGTTCGGGCAGGTCAAGACCGTCCAGGCGCACGTCCAGACGCACATCCCGCAGCGCTGGGACGAGCAGGGGAAGCCGTACGCCGCCACCGCCGACGACGCCGCCTACGGCATCTTCCAGCTGGCGAGCGGCGCCGTCGCCCAGATCAACTCCTCCTGGGCCGTGCGCGTCAACCGCGACGAGCTCGTCGAGTTCCAGGTCGACGGAACCCACGGCTCCGCCGTCGCCGGGCTCCGCAACTGCCGCGTCCAGCACCGTTCGGCCACCCCCAAGCCGGTCTGGAACCC
This sequence comes from Streptomyces sp. NBC_00353, assembly GCF_036108815.1. Classification (NCBI taxonomy): domain Bacteria; kingdom Bacillati; phylum Actinomycetota; class Actinomycetes; order Kitasatosporales; family Streptomycetaceae; genus Streptomyces; species Streptomyces sp. NBC_00353. The sequence goes on from NZ_CP107985.1 coordinate 6,506,926, forward strand.
CGATCTCCCGGTCACCGAGTCGTTCCGCGACCAGTGGCAGGAAGTCCCCGACAACGCCGTCTTCGACAACGGCTTCAAGGCCCAGTGGGAGCTCTTCCTGCGCCACATCGTGCTCGACGAGCCGTACACCTGGGACCTCATGGCCGGCGCCCGAGGCGTGCAGCTCGCCGAGCTCGGGCTCAAGTCCTCCGCCGAGGGCCGGCGCCTCGACGTACCGGAGCTGACGCTGTGACGATCCACCTCCCGCAGGGCCCGTACGAACCCCGCACCACCCCGCTCGACCTCGCCCCGGGCGGGTCACCGCTCGCCTCCCGTACGGTCTTCTCCGCCGCGCACGTCGTCGCCGACCCGTACGCCGACGTCAGCCCCGACGGCCCCGCTGCCGTCGACTGGGACGCCACCCTCGCCTTCCGGCGCCACCTCTGGTCGCACGGTCTTGGGGTTGCCGAAGCCATGGACACCGCCCAGCGCGGCATGGGCCTGGACTGGGCGGGCGCCGCCGAGCTGATCCGCCGCTCCGCCGCCGAGGCGAAGGCGGTCGGCGGCCGGATCGCCTGCGGCGTCGGCACCGACCAGCTCCCCGCGGGCCCGGCCACGCTCGCCGAGGTGAAGGCCGCGTACGAGGAACAGCTCGCCCTGGTCGAGGAGAGTGGCGCCCAGGCCATCCTGATGGCGTCCCGCGCCCTCGCCGCCGCGGCGAACGGCCCCGAGGACTACCTGGAAACGTACGCACACCTGCTGCGCCAGGCCTCGGAGCCGGTCGTCCTGCACTGGCTCGGCCCGATGTTCGACCCGGCTCTGGAGGGCTACTGGGGTTCGACGGACCTCGACGCCGCCACCGACACGTTCCTGAAGGTCATCGCGGAACACCCGGACAAGGTCGACGGCATCAAGATCTCGCTCCTCGACGCCGAGCGCGAGATCGACGTACGCCGCCGCCTTCCCAGCGGGGTGCGCTGCTACACCGGCGACGACTTCAACTACCCCGAGCTGATCGCGGGCGACGACCGCGGCTTCAGCCACGCGCTGCTCGGCATCTTCGACCCGCTCGGTCCGCTGGCCGCCCACGCGGTGCGCGTCCTGGACACCGGGGACGTCCAGGGCTTCCGTGAACTCCTCGACCCGACGGTCGAGTTGTCCCGGCACCTGTTCCGGACGCCCACCCGCTTCTACAAGACGGGCGTGGTCTTCCTCGCCTGGCTGGCCGGCCACCAGGACCACTTCACGATGGTGGGCGGCCTCCAGTCCGCCCGCTCACTGCCGCATCTGGCGAAGGCCTACGAACTCGCCGACCGGCTGGGCCTGTTCCCCGACCCGGAGCTGGCCGAATCCCGGATGCGCGCCCTGCTCACGGTCAACGGAGGTGTCCGGTGACGGACCTGTCGCGTCTGAGCATCAACCAGGAGACCGTCAAGCAGTGGTCGCTGCCCGAGCTCACCGAGGGCTGCGTCAAGGCGGGCATCGACAAGGTCGGGCTGTGGCGGGCCCCTGTCCAGGAGTACGGAGTCGAGCGCACCGCCCAACTCCTCGCCGACGCCGGGATCTCCGTCACCAGCCTCTGCAGGGGCGGCTTCTTCACCGCACTCGACCCGGCCGAACGGGCCCGCGCCCTGGACGACAACCGCGCCGCGATCGACGAGGCTGCGGCCCTGTCCACCGACACCCTGGTCCTGGTCTCCGGCGGCCTCCCGGCGGGCAGCCGCGACCTCCACGGCGCCCGCGAACGCATCGCGGAAGCGCTCGCCGAGCTGGGTCCGTACGCACAGGAGCAAGGCGTCCGCCTGGCGATCGAACCGCTGCACCCGATGTTCGCCTCGGACCGTTGCGTCGTCTCCACCCTGTCCCAGGCCCTGGACATCGCCGAGCGCTTCCCGGCGGAGCAGGTCGGCGTGGTCGTCGACACGTACCACATCTGGTGGGACGACCAGGCAGCCGCACAGATCGCCCGGGCCGGTGCGGGCGACCGTATCCACTCGTTCCAGCTGGCGGACTGGATCACCCCGCTCCCGGCGGGCGTACTGGTCGGACGGGGTCAACTCGGCGACGGAAGCGTCGACTTCCGCGCATTCCGCGAGATGGTCGAGGCCACCGGCTTCACCGGTCCGATCGAGGTGGAGATCTTCAACGAGGGCCTGTGGGCGCGGGACGGCGCCGAAGTTCTCGCGGAGGTCGCGGCCCGGTACGTCGAGCACGCCTGCTGAGAGCGGGTGCGAGGCGGTCGGGCAAAGAGATCGCAAAGGCGTGCAACCCTTTGGTGGCCTGCCCTGTCGTATCTTGCGTCGGGCGCTTCCGGGGAGGGATCCGGGGGGATCGGGAAGCCCTGATGAGGGTGGGGGAAAGCGAGAGGGGCCCGGTCTTCGACCGGGCCCCATTTCGCTTTACCGGGCCTGTTCCGTTCGTCTCCTGCAACCGGCCGGCCCGGACCGGGCCGGTTCGGCAGCCGTCGGGACCGGCTTCGGCGCCGGCTGATCAGTAGGCCGAGTTGACGTTGTCTATCGAGCCGTAGCGGTGGGCCGCGTAGTTGCAGGCGGCGGTGATGTTGGCGACCGGGTCGTAGATGTTCCACGAGGTGCCGGGGACGTGGTACGTCTTGAATGTGGGGTCGATGACCTGGAGCAGGCCCTTGGACGGGATGCCCTTGGCGGCGTTGGAGTCCCAGTTGTTGATGGCGTTCGGGTTGCCGCTCGACTCGCGCATCAGGTTGCGGTAGATGCCGTTGTAGGAGCCCGGGATGCCCTTGGCGTGCATGATCTCCAGCGACTGGTTGATCCAGGTGCTGACGTTGCCGGTGGACTGGGCGGGGGTGGCGGCCGAGGCGGCCGGAGCACCGGCGACGGTGCAGGCCGCGATCGCGGTACCGGCGGTGACCATGCCCAGCGTGATCTTCTTGATCTGGGTCATGTGAGCGAACTTCTTGGACATCGCGGAGATCTGCATCGGAATTACCTCTCCCGTGGGGATGCCAAGAATTGTTAAGCGAGTTCAAACTTCCGGTCAATGACCCTCCTTACTATCGGAATACGTACAGGGATCGGGCAACAGTGGACAAAATTGCCGTAAACAGGCCATAGAGCGGGCTCTTTGTCCTACTAAGTCGCATCATGGTGACGCGCGTCATATCACTCACGTCACACGACAGAAGTGTTAAATCGCCCTAAAACGGACATGGATATATCGCCCCTGAACCACACAAAGAAACCCCGCTATTCGCCCCGCGTAATGAATGGAAACGGGGCGTAATGAAAGTCGGTCGGCCTATTCGGAGTGACCGGGGGGCGTGCGGGGGAGGCAGGGGCGCGCGACTGGCGGCGCGGGGAGGGCCCCGAAGTCGGTGACTGCGCGTGTGGAGTGTCGGTGGCGCCCGATACCGTCGGCTCATGTCCAACATGGCCGTCCTCGAAGGGGTCCTGGAGCGGATCACCTATGCCAACGAGGAGAACGGGTACACGGTCGCCCGCGTCGACACAGGTCGGGGCGGTGGTGATCTCCTCACGGTGGTCGGCTCGCTGCTCGGCGCGCAGGTCGGGGAGTCGCTGCGGATGGAGGGGCGCTGGGGGTCGCACTCCCAGTACGGCAAGCAGTTCACGGTGGAGAACTACACGACCGTGCTGCCCGCCACGATCCAGGGCATCCGCCGCTATCTCGGCTCCGGACTGATCAAGGGCATCGGCCCGGTGATGGCCGACCGGATCACCACCCACTTCGGTGTCGACACGCTCGACATCATCGAGCAGCAGCCGAAGCGGCTCGTCGAGGTCCCCGGGCTCGGGCCGAAGCGGACGAAGATGATCGCCGCCGCCTGGGAGGAACAGAAGGCGATCAAGGAGGTGATGGTCTTCCTCCAGGGGGTCGGCGTCTCCACCTCCATCGCCGTCCGCATCTACAAGAAGTACGAGGACGCGTCGATCTCCGTCGTCAAGAACCAGCCCTACCGGCTGGCCGCAGACGTCTGGGGCATCGGCTTCCTCACCGCCGACAAGATCGCGCAGGCGGTCGGTATCCCGCACGACAGCCCGGAGCGGGTCAAGGCCGGCCTGCAGTACGCGCTGTCGCAATCCACCGACCAGGGCCACTGTTTCCTCCCGGAGGAGCGGCTTATCGCCGACGCGGTCAAGCTGCTCCAGGTCGATACGGGGCTGGTCATCGAGTGCCTCGCCGAACTGGCCGAGGATCCGGAGGGGGTTGTACGGGAGAAGGTGCCGTCGCCCGAGGGCGGCGAGCCGATCACCGCCATCTACCTCGTACCGTTTCACCGTGCCGAGGTCGCCCTCGCTGCCCAGGTGCAGCGGCTGCTGCGGACGCCCGAGGACCGGATGCCCGCCTTCCAGGACGTGGACTGGGGCAAGGCGCTGACATGGCTGGCGGGCCGTACAGGGGCGACGCTCGCCCCCGAGCAGGAGGCCGCCGTCCGGCTCGCGCTCAGCCGGAAGGTGGCCGTGCTGACCGGCGGACCCGGCTGCGGGAAGTCGTTCACCGTTCGCTCCATCGTCGAGCTGGCCCGCGCCAAACGCGCCAAGGTCGTTCTGGCCGCGCCCACCGGGCGGGCGGCGAAACGGCTGTCCGAGCTGACCGGGGCCGAGGCGTCCACCGTGCACCGGCTGCTGGAGCTCAAGCCGGGCGGGGACGCGGCGTACGACCGGGACCGTCCGCTGGACGCCGATCTGGTCGTCGTCGACGAGGCGTCGATGCTCGATCTGCTGCTGGCCAACAAGCTTCTGAAGGCCGTGGCACCCGGTGCCCATCTGCTGCTCGTCGGGGACGTCGACCAGCTGCCGTCGGTCGGCGCGGGGGAGGTGCTGCGCGATCTGCTCGCTGAGGGCGGCCCCGTTCCGGCGGTCCGGCTGACGACGATCTTCCGCCAGGCCCAGAAGTCCGGCGTCGTCACCAACGCGCACCGGATCAACTCCGGAGTGCCGCCCCTCACTCAGGGCCTCGACGACTTCTTCCTCTTCGTCGAGGACGAGACGGAGGACGCGGGTGTGCTCGCGGTGGACGTCGCGGCCCGCCGCATCCCGGCCAGATTCGGCCTCGACCCCAGGCGTGACGTGCAGGTCCTCGCCCCCATGCACCGCGGCCCGGCCGGTGCCGGCCACCTCAACGGCCTGCTGCAACAGGTCATCACCCCGGGCCGCCCCGACCTGCCCGAGAAGCGGTTCGGCGGCCGGGTCTTCCGTGTCGGCGACAAGGTGACCCAAATCAGAAACAACTACGACAAGGGGGAGAACGGCGTCTTCAACGGCACGGTCGGCGTCGTCACTTCGCTCGACCTGGACGAGCAGAAACTGACGGTCCTCACGGACGAGGACGAGGAGATCCCGTACGACTTCGACGAGCTGGACGAGCTGGCCCACGCGTACGCCATGACGATCCATCGTTCCCAGGGCAGCGAATACCCGGCCGTCGTCGTCCCCGTCACCAAGAGCGCCTGGATGATGCTCCAGCGAAACCTGCTGTACACGGCTGTGACGAGGGCCAAGAAGCTCGTCGTGCTGGTCGGCTCACGGCAGGCGATCGGACAGGCGGTCCGGACAGTTTCCGCAGGCAGACGCTGTACGGCGCTGGATTACCGGTTGCGCGGAGGGTCCGGCGGAGGATCCCCGGAAAAAATGATCGATCAAATCGGTGGGAAACATCACGGAGCCCTTCCGGAACCGGAGTCAAGGGGGCAGGATGAGTAAGTTCGCGGCACTGAGTGCCGTGAGTAGGTCCAATGGACGACCCCGAGTGCACTCTCCTGAGCCAAATGGGGGAGGGTGGAGACAGTCAGGGAACCTCGAAGAAGAGGCACTACGTCGGTGAGGGATGACGTGAGCGACAACTCTGTAGTACTGCGGTACGGCGATGACGAGTACACCTACCCGGTGATCGACAGCACCGTCGGCGACAAGGGCTTCGACATCGGGAAGCTCCGTGCAAATACCGGCCTGGTGACGCTGGACAGCGGATACGGCAACACCGCCGCATACAAATCCGCCATCACCTATCTCGACGGTGAGCAGGGCATCCTGCGGTACCGCGGCTATCCCATCGAGCAGCTCGCCGAGCACTCGTCGTTCCTCGAGGTCGCGTACACGCTCATCAACGGTGAGCTTCCCAAGGTCGACGAGCTGTCGACCTTCAAGAACGAGATCACCCAGCACACGCTGCTGCACGAGGACGTCAAGCGGTTCTTCGACGGCTTCCCGCGCGACGCCCACCCGATGGCCATGCTGTCCTCGGTCGTCAGCGCGCTGTCCACCTTCTACCAGGACAGCCACAACCCGTTCGACGAGGAGCAGCGTCACCTCTCGACGATCCGTCTGCTGGCCAAGCTGCCGACGATCGCCGCGTACGCGTACAAGAAGTCGATCGGGCACCCCTTCGTCTACCCGCGCAACGACCTCGGGTACGTCGAGAACTTCCTGCGCATGACCTTCTCGGTCCCCGCCCAGGAGTACGAGCTGGACCCGGTCGTCGTCTCCGCGCTCGACAAGCTGCTCATCCTGCACGCGGACCACGAGCAGAACTGTTCGACCTCCACCGTGCGCCTGGTCGGCTCCTCGCAGGCGAACATGTTCGCCTCGATCTCCGCCGGCATCTCGGCACTGTGGGGCCCGCTGCACGGTGGCGCCAACCAGTCGGTGCTGGAGATGCTCGAGGGCATCCAGGCCAACGGCGGCGATGTCGACTCCTTCATCCGCAAGGTGAAGAACAAGGAGGACGGCGTCCGGCTGATGGGCTTCGGCCACCGCGTGTACAAGTCCTTCGACCCGCGCGCCAAGATCATCAAGGCCGCGGCCCATGACGTGCTGTCCGCGCTCGGCAAGTCCGACGAGCTGCTCGACATCGCGCTCAAGCTGGAGGAGCACGCGCTCTCCGACGAGTACTTCGTCTCGCGCAACCTCTACCCCAACGTGGACTTCTACACCGGTCTGATCTACCGGGCCATGGGCTTCCCGACCGAGATGTTCACCGTGCTCTTCGCGCTCGGCCGGCTCCCCGGCTGGATCGCCCAGTGGCACGAGATGATCAAGGAGCCGGGTTCCCGCATCGGCCGCCCGCGCCAGATCTACACCGGTGAGGTCCTGCGCGACTTCGTCCCGGTCGAGGGTCGCTGAGCTTCGTAGTACCCCCCAGCACCACCCCGGCCTCGGCGCCGGCTGCCTTCGCCCCGCGTACCGCGCTTCGCACAGAGCGCGGTGTCCGGGGCGATTTGCTTGCCCCGGACCGGAACCGCGAGCCCTGTCCAGGTACCGGTGTGGTCCGGCGAGCATCCGTACAGAGTGCGAGAAGCGCCCCGCCATCGATCCCCCCACGGGTCGACAGCGAGGCGCTTCCCATATCCCGGAGCGGATTCCCCCCACGGGATCCGGCCGGGCGTCTGTGGGAGCCGAAGCTCCTGGGTGTTCCTCGTACCACTGCGCTGTACCGCTGTTCCTCATGGCGGTCCGCCGGGGTACGTACGCACGGGAGGGCCGCTCAAAGCTCCCCGGTGCACGTGCCCCGGCCAACGCTTGCCTGAAGCATCCCCCAAGACGCTTCGCCGGACGTCCCCCAAGACATCCTTGGCATCGCACTCTAAGACTCTCGAACCTGCTGAATGGTTACCCCAAAACCAATGTGATCTAAATCTCTTTGTGGAAATCATGTGAAGGAGCGCAGTCGCAGGCTGTTCGTCACGACGAAGACCGATGAGAACGCCATCGCCGCTCCCGCAATCATAGGGTTGAGCAGGCCAAATGCCGCAAGGGGTAGGGCGAGTACGTTGTAGCCGAAGGCCCAGAAGAGGTTGCCCTTGATGGTGGCCAGCGTCCGCCGGGAGAGCCGGATGGCATCGGCAGCCACCTTCAGATCTCCACGAACGAGGGTGAGGTCGCTCGCCTCGATCGCGGCGTCCGTACCGGTACCCATCGCCAGCCCGAGATCCGCCGTGGCGAGGGCGGCAGCGTCGTTGACGCCGTCGCCGACCATCGCGACCGAACGGCCCTCGGCCTGCAGCCGCTCGATGACGTTCACCTTCTCCTCGGGCAGCACCTCGGCGTAGACCTCGTCGATGGAGACGGTACGGGCCACGGTGTCCGCCACGGCCCGGTTGTCACCGGTCAGCAGCACCGGCCGCAGGCCGAGAGCACGCAGGTCGGCCACTGCTGCCGCGCTGGAGTCCTTGATCGCGTCGGCGACCCCGAGGACGCCGCGCGCCTCGCCGTCCCAGGCGACGGCGATGGCCGTACGACCCCGGGCCGCCGTGTCCGCGAGGGCGGCGGACAGCGCCTCGGGGACGCCGATTCCGGCGTCGGTGAGCAGCTTCGGGCGCCCGACGAGGACCTGATGTCCGTCGACGGTGCCGCGCACCCCGAGCCCCGGGATATTGGCGAAGTCCTGGACGGCGGGCAGGGCGGTCCCGGTCCGCTCGCGGGCGCCGGTGGCGACCGCTTGGGCGATGGGGTGTTCGGAGGCGTGTTCCAGGGCGCCGGCCAGCCGCAGCACCTGCGCCTCGTCCGCCGCGGTGTCCGCTGCCACGTGGACGTCCAGCAGTGTCATCCGGCCGGTTGTGACGGTGCCGGTCTTGTCGAGGACGATCGTGTCGATGCGGCGTGTGGTCTCCAGGACCTCGGGCCCCTTGATCAGGATGCCGAGTTGCGCGCCGCGCCCCGTGCCGACCATGAGGGCGGTGGGTGTGGCGAGGCCGAGTGCGCACGGGCAGGCGATGATCAGTACGGCGACGGCGGCGGTGAACGCGGCTGTGACGTCGTCGGTGAGAAGCAGCCAGACGACCAGGGTGACCAGCGCGATCAGCAGGACGACCGGGACGAAGACCGCCGAGATCCGGTCGGCGAGGCGCTGGGCCGCCGCCTTGCCGTTCTGCGCGTCCTCCACGAGCCTGGCCATCCGTGCCAGCTGGGTGTCGGCGCCGACCCGGGTGGCGCGCACGACGAGACGGCCGCCCGCGTTGAGCGTGGCACCGGTGACGGCGTCCCCGACGTTCACATCGACCGGCACGGACTCGCCGGTGAGCATGGACGCGTCGACGGCGGAGGCGCCCTCGACGACGGTGCCGTCGGTCGCGATCTTCTCGCCGGGACGGACGACGAAACGGTCGCCGACGGTCAGCCGGCCGACAGGGATACGCACCTCCGTGCCGCCCCGGAGGACGGAGACGTCCTTGGCGCCGAGATGCATCAGCGCGCGGAGGGCGGAACCGGCCTTCCGCTTGGACTTCGCCTCCAGATAGCGGCCCAGCAGGATGAAGGTGATGACCCCGGCGGCGACCTCCAGGTAGATCGTGGAGGAGCCCTCGGCGCGCGAGACGGTGAAGTCGAAGCCGTGCCGCATGCCGGTCATGCCGGCGTCGCCGAAGAACAGCGCCCAGAGCGACCAGCCGAAGGCGGCAAGGGTGCCGATCGAGACCAGGGTGTCCATGGTGGCCGCGCCGTGCCGGAGATTGGTCCAGCTGGCGCGGTGGAAGGGCAGGCCGCCCCAGACGACCACGGGGGCGGCGAGGGTGAGGGAGAGCCACTGCCAGTTGTCGAACTGGAAGGCGGGGACCATGGCCAGGAGGACGACGGGGGCGGCGAGGACGGCCGAGACGACGAGGCGCTGACGCAGGGCGGCGAGGGTGTCGGCGGCGCCGGTGTCCGCGGCGTCCGCAGTGTCTGTGGGGCGTGCGGAGGGTGTGGCGTCCACCGTGTCCTCGGTGCCTGCGGCTTCGCTGACAGTCTTTTCGGTGGGGTTCGTGTCGTGGGCCGGAGCCGTCCGCTCGGTCGCGGGTGGCGGTACGGCCGAGACGGGCGAGGTGGGCGGCGTCGGTGTGGGCCGCTGCAGCGGTTGCGCCGTGTAGCCGGTCTTCTCGACGGTGGCGATCACGTCATCGAGGCGGGTTCCGGCACCGAACTCGACGCGGGCCTTCTCGGTCGCGTAGTTGACGGTGGCGGTGACGCCGTCCATCCGGTTGAGCTTCTTCTCGATGCGGGCCGCGCACGAGGCGCAGGTCATCCCGCCGATCGCGAGCTCGGCCTCCGAACTCGCGGCTGTCGGGGCCTCGGCCTCTGTTGCGCTGTACATGTCCGTACTCCTGAAATGCCGACCGGGCCGTTCCTGCCAGTATCTGCTGGTCGGTCCGGCCCGGCGGTAAAGGGTGGTGCGGGTGGTGCGAATGATGCGGGGTTGCGCGGGTCTGCGCAGGAGTGTTCAGGTGGGCCGGGACGGTATTCAGGCCGGGCCGACGAGCTCGTAACCCGCCTCGTCGACCGCAGCGCGCACGGTGTCCTCGGTCAGCGGCGACTCGGAGACCACGGTCACCCGGCCGGTGGCGGCCACGGCCTTCACCGAGGTGACGCCCTCGATGCCGGAGATCTCCTCGGAGACGGCGCCTTCGCAGTGCCCGCAGGTCATGCCGGTCACCTGGTAGACGGTGGTGACCCCGCCCGTCGTGGCCGCGGTGTCCGCGCCGTCGTGGCAGGAGCCGTTCGGCGAGCAGCAGGAGCCGGTGGCCTGGGTGAGCTGGATCTCGGCGGTCATGGTGTTCTCCTCTTCGACGCGTACGTCTCGGTGTGACGCCAGGGGCTCCCGGGAATGCTGGTGCGCCCCAACACTCATACTTTATACCCCTAGGGGGTATGAATGCGAGGACGGGTGCGCTTTCGGACGAGTGTTGTCGGCCATCCGGCGGAATCCGGCCGGCGGCATCGCCGACCGGATTCGACGCGACGGGCGCGCCACAAGATCACCACCGGGGCGTAGATTCGGCGGCCTGACGGCCGGCCCGGTGGGCGGTCCGATGGATGGCCGGGCGATGGCCGGGTGGGCGGAACGAGAGGCGGGGCCGATGCGGGCTGTGGTGTTCGAGGAGTTCGGGAAGATCGCCGGGGTACGGGACGTGCCGGATCCCGCCCCCTCCGACCAGGGCGTCGTGGTCCGCGTCGAGGCGACCGGGCTGTGCCGCAGCGACTGGCACGGCTGGATGGGTCACGACCCGGACATCACCCTGCCGCATGTGCCCGGTCATGAACTCGCCGGTGTGGTCGAGGCGGTCGGGAGCGCAGTCGTCAACTGGCGGCCGGGCGACCGCGTCACCGTTCCCTTCGTCTGTGCCTGCGGCCGCTGCGCCGCCTGTGCGGCCGGCGCCCAGCAGGTCTGCGAGCGGCAGACCCAGCCCGGTTTCACCCACTGGGGTTCGTTCGCCCAGTACGTGGCGCTGGAACAGGCCGACGTCAATCTGGTGGCCGTGCCCGAAGAGCTGTCGTTCGCGACGGCGGCGGGTCTCGGCTGCCGGTTCGCCACGGCGTTCCGGGCCGTCGTCGGTCAGGGGAGGGTGGGGCCGGGTGAGTGGGTCGCGGTGCATGGCTGCGGCGGGGTCGGGCTGTCGGCCGTCATGATCGCGGTGGCCTGTGGGGCACGGGTGGTCGCCGTCGACGTCTCGGCTCGCGCGCTCGAACTGGCGCGGACGTTCGGAGCGGTGGAGTGCGTGGACGCGTCCGCCCATCCGGGCGGCGCGGGCGAAGCGGTGCGCGAACTGACGGGTGGCGGTGCCCATCTGTCGCTCGACGCGCTGGGCTCCCCGGTCACCTGCGCCGCCTCGGTCCTGAGCCTGCGGTGGCAGGGCCGCCATGTGCAGGTGGGTCTGCTGCCCACGGCGGCCGGTGACCCCGTCGTCCCCATGTCTCGGGTGACGGGCCTGGAGCTGGAGATCCTCGGCAGCCATGGAATGGCCGCGCACGACTACCCGCCGATGATGGACATGGTGCGGGCCGGCATCCTGCGCCCGGACCTGCTGGTGACCTCCACCATCGCGTTGGACTCGGCCCCGTCGGCGCTCGCCGCGATGGGAACGGCCCCCGGAGCAGGAGTGACAATCATCGAACCGGCGAAGTAGCCGCGCTCGCCCGAGCCCGGCGAAGACCGAGGCCCCGTACGGCGTCGGCGGATTCCGGAGGCCGATCGCCGGACGGGGCCGGAACGGAAACGGGGCGGCAAGGGACGAGGTGTCAGTCCCTGCGGCCCCGGTTGCCCGGGCGCGACGCGACCCAGGCGCGGACGGTGTCCGCGTACCAGTAGGGCTTACCGCCCTCCACATGGTCCGGCGCGGGAAGCAGCCCGTGTTTGCGGTACGAGCGGACGGTGTCCGGCTGCACCCGGATGTGCGCTGCAATGTCCTTGTAGGACCAGAGCCTTCTGTCCGTCATAAGTGACACCTCCCTGCACCGCAGCGGCAGCCGGGGGGCCGTCGGGGGAGCCGCGGTGCGCACGCCGACGATCACTCGGCCTGTGTTCGGTGAACGACGCGAGTGAGCGGCGGAGAGGGGCTGTCGAGCGCCTGTGACGGAAGACCCGCGTAACGGAGACATGTGTGACGAGGGGGTGATCTCTGTGACAGAAGGCATGCATTGGGGCCGAATTCGGCTAAGCGTTCCAGAGTGCCGACCAGGTCCGCGATCCGACCAGGCCGCTCGGAACGAGCGGCGGGTGGTCCGCCTGGAAGCGTTGGACAGCCGCGAGGGTCGGCGGTCCGAAGGTGCCGTTGACCTCACTCCACGGCAGATAGCGGCGGTTGGCCAGCAGGCACTGCACCTCCGAGACCCGGTCGCCCTGATCGCCGTAGAGGGTCGGCTCGTTGCCGAAGTAGAACGCGCAGACCGCGCCGGCGCCGGGCGGTGCGAGCGGCGGTGCCGGTTCGTGGTCGGTGGCCGAGGCGGCCGGGGCTGCGACGAGGGCGGCGGCCAGGGCGAGTGCGGCCAGGGCCGAGGCCCCGACAGTCCTGGGGGTGCGGAACGCTTTTCGGATCACGGTGGGTTGCTCCTTGTCCGGTCGAGGGGTGCGGTGGGGCCGCACCCTCTTCTCGCCGAGAACAACACCGCAATCCGCCCCCACGTCACTTCCCCGGGCGGTTCGGCGTGTCGGGGGCCCGCACCGGGGTGCCGCACGAGCGGAGGAAGTCCCGGGTGCGGCGGGCGATCGGCAGGGGCCTTTCGGGCGGGCACGGATACATGTCCTGCTCGACGATCGCGAACAGATCGACGTCCAGCCGGCGGGCGGCGTCGAGCACGGGCCCCAGGGCGGGCACGCCGTTCGGCGGTTCGCACATCACCCCACGCGCCACGGCGGGCCCGAACGGCACCTCGTCCGCCACGACTTGGGCCAGGATCTCCGGGTCGACCTGCTTGAGATGCAGATAGCCGATCCGCTCGCCGAAGGTCTCGATCAGCTTGACGCTGTCCCCGCCGCAGTAGGCGTAGTGACCGGTGTCGAGACAGAGTGAGACCAGGTCGGGGTCGGTGGCGTCGAGGAACCGGCTGACGTTCTCCTCGCTGTCGACATGGGTGTCCGCATGAGGGTGGACGACGATGCGCAGCCCGTACCGGTCCCGCACCTCGCGGCCCAGCCGCTCCGTCTGGGTGGTGAGGTCGCGCCACTGCTCCGCGGTGAGCGTGCGGTCCTCCAGAACCTCACCGGTCTTGTCGTCGCGCCAGAACGCCGGGATGACCACCAGATGCTCGGCGCCCATCGCCCGGGTGAGCGCCGCGATGTCGGCAACATGCGCCCAGGTCCGGTCCCAGACGTCCGGTCCATGGTGCAATCCGGTGAACACGGTGCCCGCCGAGACGGTGAGACCGCGGCGTCGGGTCTCGTCCGCCAGGCGGGCCGGGTCGGTCGGGAGATAGCCGTAGGGGCCCAGCTCGATCCACTCGTAACCGGCCTCGGAGACCTCGTCGAGGAAGCGGTGCCACGGCACCTGCTGCGGATCGTCGGGGAACCAGACCCCCCAGGAGTCGGGTGCCGAGCCGATACGGATGCGGGCCGGGGCAGATGCTGAAGAGGTCATATCGCCCACACTCCCGGCCTCGGAAGACGGGTGTCAAGGCTTCGTCCTTATGTCCGGACAAAATGTTGACAGGGTTCCGGAGAGAGGGCTAGACCTGGGGGCAGCCGCTCCGGTCGCCGGTCGAAGGGATGCGTATGCCTGAGATGTACGACGTGATCACCATGGGGCGGATCGGGGTGGATCTCTACCCGCTCCAGACCGGTCTGCCGCTGGCTCAGGTCGACACATTCGGAAAGTTTCTCGGCGGCTCACCGGCCAATGTGGCCGTCGCGGCGGCCCGGCTCGGCAGACGGACGGCGGTGGTGACGCGCACCGGCCGGGACGCGTTCGGGGACTATCTCCACCAGCAGCTGCGGGAGTTCGGGGTCGATGACCGGTGGGTGACCTCCGTCGACGCGTATCCGACCCCGGTGACCTTCTGCGAGATCTTCCCGCCGGACGACTTCCCGCTCTACTTCTACCGGCAGCCCAAGGCGCCCGACCTGGAGATCCACGAAGCGGAACTCGACCTCGACGCGATCCGCGCGGCCCGGGTCTTCTGGATGACGGGCACCGGCCTGTGCGCGGAACCGAGCCGCACGGCCACACTGGTGGCGCTGCGCGCCCGGAGCGAGGTCCGGGAACGGTCCCGCGGCGGGCAGGGGCACGGCCCCGGACCGCTCACGGTCTTCGACCTGGACTGGCGCCCGATGTTCTGGACCGACGACCCCGGCCACCCCGGCGCGGACCACCCTGTCCACCCCACCGCCTCCGCCCGCTACCGCGAGGCCCTTGCGCACGCCACCGTTGCCGTCGGCAATCTCGACGAGTGCGAGATCGCCACCGGGGAGCGCGAGCCGTACGCGGCCGCCCGCGCCCTGCTCGCCGCCGGGGTCGAGCTCGCCGTCGTCAAGCAGGGCCCCAAGGGCGTCCTCGCCGTCCACCGCGACGGCACCGTCGCCGACGTCCCGCCGCTGCCCGTCGAGGTCGTCAACGGTCTCGGCGCCGGAGACGCGTTCGGCGGTGCGCTCTGTCACGGGCTGCTCGCCGGCTGGGAGACCGAGCGCGTCATGCGGTACGCCAACGCCGCCGGTGCCATCGTCGCGTCCCGGCTCGCCTGTTCGCCGGCCATGCCGTTCCCGTACGAGGTGGAAGAGGCGCTCGTGCGGGGCGCCGTCACCGCCGGTGAACCCGGAGCGGGCTCATGACGCCCGCGGCCTCCTCCGTCTCCGACCTCGTCCGGCTGCGCGTGCGCCACCCGGAGGCCGTCACCGAGGCCGCGGCCCGGCGCCGAAGGCGCCCCCTCGTCGGCGACAGCGGCCGCCTGATGATCATCGCGGCGGACCACCCGGCCCGCGGCTCCTTCGCCGTCGGGGAGCGCGAACTGGCCATGGCCAACCGGTTCGAGCTCCTGGAGCGGCTCTGTCTCGCCCTCTCCCGCCCCGGCGTCGACGGCGTCCTCGCCACCGCCGACATCCTCGACGACCTGCTGCTTCTCGGCGCGTTGGAGAACAGGGTCGTCGTCGGCTCGATGAACCGCGGCGGACTCGCGGGCGCCTCCTTCGAACTCGACGACCGCTTCACCGGCCACCGCCCCGACGACCTCGCCCGGCTCGGCTTCGACGCGGGCAAGCTGCTGCTCCGTATCGACTACGACGACCCCGGTTCCCTCGACACGATGCATGCCACCGCCCGCGCGATCGACGCCATGGCCGCGCACCGGCTGCCGGTCTTCGTCGAGCCGTTCCTCTGCCGCCGTGTCGACGGCAAGGTCCGCAACCATCTCGGTGCGGCGGCGGTGACCACGTCGATCGCCATCGCCTCGGGACTGGCCGGCACCTCCGCGTACACCTGGCTCAAGGTCCCCGTCACCGAGAACCCCGACGACATGGCGCGCGTGATGGAGACATCGACGCTGCCTGCCGTGCTGCTGGGCGGCGAGGTGGGCGGTGACCAGGAGGGTGCGTACGAGAAATGGCGCAGGGCACTCCGACTCCCCACCGTCCAAGGGCTGGTGGTCGGGCGGTCGTTGCTCTATCCGGTCGACGGCGATGTGGCCGGAGCTGTCGACACAGCCGTGGCGCTGCTGTAGCGAGAGGGCAGGGACGGGTATGGGAGAGGGCATGACTACGGACAACGACGAACGCGTACGCGACCGGCCGTCGTACGAGCGGCATCTGCCCGCCGGCAGCGCGGCCGACGGACCGTATGCCCTGGACATCGACCCGAAGCGGGCCGGCTGGGACCGGTCGAGCCTGCGCGTGGTGGAGCTGCGGCCAGGCGGTGTTCACACGCTGGCCACCGGGGAGAGTGAATGGATCATCCTGCCGTTGACCGGTGGCTGTACGGTGCACACCTCAGGTGAGATCTTTGAACTGCTGGGCCGGGAAAGCGTGTTCAGCGGGGTCTCCGACTTCGTGTACGTACCGCGTGACGCCCATGCCCAGATCTCCTCCGGCGCCGGAGGCCGCTTCGCCCTGGCAGGAGCGAAGTGCGAGCGACGACTCCCCGCTCGCTACGGCCCCGCGCCGGAGGTACCCGTCGAGCTGCGCGGCGCCGGGAACTGCTCGCGCCAGGTCAACAACTTCGCCGCTGCCGACACATTCGACTGCGACCGGCTGATCGCCGTCGAGGTCCTCACCCCCGGCGGCAACTGGTCCTCGTACCCGCCGCACAAGCACGACGAGTACCGCCCCGGCGCCGAGTCCGTCCTCGAAGAGATCTACTACTTCGAGATCGAGGAGAACCGGGGCAGGCCCGGCCTCGGCTACCACCGCGTGTCCCCGTCCCGGCCCGGCGGTACGGACGTCCTCGCCGAAGTCCGCAGCGGCGACGCCGTGCTGATCCCCGACGGCTGGCACGGCCCGTCCATCGCCGCTCCCGGCCACACCCTGTACTACCTCAATGTGATGGCAGGTCCGGGCGAGCAGCGGGAGTGGCTGATCAGCGACCACCCCGACCACGGCTGGATCCGCGACACCTGGCCCGCCCAGCCGGTCGACCCCCGGCTGCCGCTCCACGGACTCTCCGGAACGTCCGGACTCTCCGGTCAGGAGGCACCTCGATGAGCACCCGCAGGCTCACCACCGCCCAGGCCCTGGTGTCCTTCCTCGCCCGCCAGTACACCGAGCGCGACGGCCGGCGACAGCGTCTGATCAGCGCCACCTGGGGCATCTTCGGCCACGGCAACGTCGCCGGAATCGGCCAGGCGCTCCTGGAGACGGGGGCCGCCGCGCCCGGGTCCGTATCCGCCCGGCCCGCCATGCCCTACCTCCAGGGCCGCAACGAGCAGTCCATGGTGCACGCCGCCGTCGGCTACGCCCGCCAGTCCGGCCGCCTCTCCGCGCACGCCGTCACCACCTCCATCGGCCCCGGCGCCACCAACCTCGTCACCGGCGCCGCCCTCGCCACCATCAACCACCTCCCCGTCCTCCTCCTCCCCGGCGACATCTTCGCGACCCGCCCCGCCGACCCCGTGCTCCAGCAGCTCGAAGTCCCGTCCGCGGGCGACCTCTCCGTCAACGACTGCCTGCGCCCCGTCTCCCGCTACTTCGACCGGATCACCCGCCCCGAAGCGCTCGTTCCGGCCGCCCTCCAGGCCATGCGGACCCTCGCCGACCCGGCGGAGACCGGCGCCGTCACACTCGCGCTGCCGCAGGACGTGCAGGCGGAGGCGTACGACTGGCCGGAGGAGTTCTTCGCCGAGCGCATCTGGCACGTACGCCGCGCCGCACCCGACGCCCACGAACTGGAACGGGCGGTACGGGCCGTGCGCACCGCCCGCCGGCCGCTGATCGTCGCAGGCGGCGGGGTCCATCACAGCGCGGCCGAGGAGACCCTCGCCGCACTGGCCGCCGCCACCCGGATCCCCGTCGCCTCCACCCAGTCCGGCAAGGGTTCGCTGCGCCACGACCACCCCGCCGACGTCGGCGGCATCGGCCACACCGGCACCGCGACCGCCGACGAACTGGCCCGTACCGCCGACCTGATCATCGGCATCGGCACCCGCTACTCCGACTTCACCACCGCCTCCGCCACCCTCTTCTCGAACCCGGCGGTCCGCTTCCTCAACCTCAACATCACCGGCTTCGACGCCCACAAGCTCGCCGCGCTGCCGCTCGTCGCCGATGCCCGCACCGCCCTCGAAGCGCTGACCGAGGCCCTGAACCAGCGCAACTACCGCGTCGACCCGGCCTACGAGACCGAGTACACCGACGCCAAGGAACGCTGGGAGCAGCGCGTCGACACGGCGTTCGCCGCGGACGACCCGGCTGCGCGGCCCACCCAGGCCCAGGTCCTCGGTCTGCTCGACACCCTGGTCGACGACGACGACATCCTGATCAACGCGGCGGGGTCGCTCCCCGGCGACCTGCACCAGCTGTGGCGGACCCGCTCCCGCAGCCAGTACCACGTGGAGTACGGCTACTCCTGCATGGGATACGAGATCCCGGCCGCGATCGGCGTACAGCTGGCCGCCCCCGGCCGGCCCGTCTGGGCGCTCGTCGGCGACGGCACCTACCTCATGAACCCCACCGAGATCGTCACTGCCGTGCAGGAGAACCTGCCGGTCAAGGTCGTCGTCCTGCAGAACCACGGCTACGCCTCGATCGGCGGACTCTCCGAGTCGGTCGGCGCCGAACGCTTCGGTACCGCGTACCGGCAGCGCGCCGCCGACGGCAGCTTCACCGGCCCCCCGCTGCCCGTCGATCTCGCGGCCAACGCGGGCTCTCTCGGCATGCGGGTGCTGCGCGCCAAGACCGTGCGTGACCTGCGTGAAGCCCTCACCGCCGCGCGGACCTCGGACCGCCCCACTTGTGTCTACGTCGAGACCGAAACGGCAGACACAGTGTCGGGCCCCCCTCCGGCGCAGGCGTGGTGGGATGTTCCTGTAGCCGAAACGGCCACCCGCCCGTCGGCGGTCAAAGCCCGGGAAGACTACGACCGGCAAGTCGCAGCCCGACGCCGCCACCTCTGAAGGCCTGAAGGAGTACGTAATGAAGACCGTCAACCACTGGATCGGTGGCAAGACCGTCGAGGGCACGTCGGGCAACTACGGCCCGGTCACCGACCCGGCCACCGGCGCCGTCACCACCCAGGTCGCACTCGCCTCCCTCGAAGAGGTCGACGCCGCGGTCGCCGCCGCGAGGGACGCGTACGCGACATGGGGCACGTCATCGCTGGCCGCCCGCACCGCCGTCCTGTTCCGCTACCGTGCACTGCTCGACGCGCGCCGTGACGACATCGCCGCGCTGATCACCGCCGAGCACGGCAAGGTGCACTCCGACGCGCTCGGTGAGGTCGCCCGCGGTCTGGAGATCGTCGAGCTGGCCTGCGGCATCACCACCCAGCTCAAGGGCGAGCTGTCCACCCAGGTCTCCAGCCGGGTCGACGTCTCCTCGATCCGCCAGTCGCTCGGTGTCGTCGCGGGCATCACGCCGTTCAACTTCCCGGCGATGGTGCCGATGTGGATGTTCCCGCTGGCCATCGCCTGCGGCAACACGTTCGTGCTGAAGCCGAGCGAGAAGGACCCGTCGGCCGCCAACCTGCTGGCCGAGCTGGCAGCCGAGGCCGGACTGCCGGACGGCGTGCTGAACGTGCTGCACGGCGACAAGGTCGCCGTCGACGGACTGCTGAACCACCCGGACGTCGCCGCGGTCTCCTTCGTCGGCTCCACCCCGATCGCCCGCTACATCCACACCACCGCCTCCGCCAACGGCAAGCGCGTCCAGGCGCTCGGCGGTGCGAAGAACCACATGCTGGTCCTGCCGGACGCGGACCTCGACGCCGCCGCCGACGCCGCGGTCTCCGCCGCGTACGGCTCCGCCGGTGAGCGCTGCATGGCCATCTCCGCAGTCGTCGCGGTGGGCGCGATCGGTGACGAGCTCGTCGCCAGGATCAAGGAGCGTGCCGAGAAGATCAAGATCGGTCCCGGCAACGACCCGGCGTCCGAGATGGGCCCGCTGATCACCGCGGCCCACCGCGACAAGGTCGCCTCGTACGTCACGGGCGCGGCCGCCCAGGGTGCCGACGTCGTCCTCGACGGCACGGGCTACACCGTCGAAGGGTTCGAGGACGGCCACTGGATCGGCCTCTCCCTCCTCGACCACGTGTCCACCGACTCGGACGCGTACAAGGACGAGATCTTCGGCCCGGTGCTGTGCGTCCTGCGCGCCGAGACGTACGAGGAGGGCGTCGCCCTCATGAACGCCTCGCCGTTCGGCAACGGCACCGCGATCTTCACCCGCGACGGCGGCGCCGCCCGCCGCTTCCAGCTGGAGATCGAGGCCGGCATGGTCGGCGTCAACGTGCCGATCCCGGTGCCGGTGGGCTACCACTCCTTCGGTGGCTGGAAGGACTCGCTCTTCGGCGACCACCACATCTACGGCAACGACGGAGTGCACTTCTACACCCGCGGCAAGGTCGTCACCACCCGCTGGCCGGACCCGGCCGACGCCCCCGCCGGTGTGGACCTCGGCTTCCCCCGCAACCACTGATCCCCACCCCACCCGCACCGGGCCCCCGGCCGCACCAGCGGCCGGGGGCCCGGCGGTTCTTCGACGGGGCCCGCCCGGCGGGGCGCGGCGTTCCGGAACGGTCCGCGGCGCCGGCCGGTACCGTGCGGGACCTGCCGAAACCCGGTGGCAGGACGCGGTGCGCCTCGCCCATCCCGGACCCCATGACCGCCCCGGCCTTCCCCACCGCGCCCCGGTACGAGATCCGCGCCCGGCGCACCGCCTCCACGGTCACCGTCCACCAGGCGTACACACCGTTCATCGGGCTGCCTGCCGCCCGTGACGGCCGCTTTCCCACTGCCCGGAAGCGCGACCGCATGACATGAGTCGTCAAGGCGCGTTCACAGCCCCTTTCGGTGCCTGGAGAGAGGCCATCCGCGCCGTTGCGGGCCTGGTCGGCGATCTCGCGGCCACTCGATGACCACCGCTGACGTCGTGTGGTCGATTGATATCGTCCGCGAATGACCAGTCGCAGCCGCGACCGCGTCGCAGACGTCCGCAGCGTCGTGATCGCGCACATGCCCGACTACCAGGTCGACTCCGTCGTGCAGCTCGGCGAGGGCCTGGACAACCTGGCGTACGAGGTGAACGGTGAGCTGATCGTGCGCTTCAGCAAGGAGCCCGACCTGGCACGGCGGGCCGCTCTGCTGAACCACGAGGCCCGCGTGCTTGCTGCCGTCGCCGACGTTTCGCCGCTGCCCGTGCCCCAGCCGACGTTCACGGTCGCGGAGCAGGGTTGTCTGGCCTACTTCAAGCTTCCCGGCGTGCCACTGGTGGGTATGCCGCGGCACCAGCGATCGGCTCACGGCACGTCGATCGGCGCCACGCTTGGCGAGCTGCTCACTGCGCTGCATGCTGTTGCGATCGATCGGATGGCGGTGGAAACGGACCACCAGCCGGTGGCCGAGTGGCGACATGAGGCCATGGAGAACTATGTGACGGTGGCCGGGCAGGTACCGGCGGCGCAGCGCCGATCCGTCGAAGCGTTCCTGGACGCCGCACCACCGCACGATGGCTGCACCCCGACGTTCTCCCACAACGATCTGGGGATCGAACACGTTCTCGTCGACCCGGTCGCATGGACGGTGACCGGCATCATCGACTGGAGTGATGCCGCCGTCGTCGATCCGGCTTGCGACTTCGGGCTGCTCTACCGCGATCTCGGCCCCGCGGCCACCCGCGCCGCCATCAGCACCTATCGAACCGACGCCAACGACGTCGCGGCTCTCAGCGAGCGCGCCGTGTTCTATGCCAGGTGCAGTGTCTTCGAGGATCTGGCATACGGCATCGAGACGGAACAAGGCAGATACGTCGACAAGAGCCTTGCCGCGATGGAGTGGCTGTTTCCGTCATAGCCGCCTCATCTCGACCGAGCCGCCAGGGACATCAACCCGCCGGGAGGGAACCAGCACCCCCAATGATGCAAGGAATCGGGCTATGAACGCCGCTTGACATGGATCATCAAGCGGCGTTGACAGACCTTTAAAGTCCCAGCACCTCGCCGTACTTGATGGCCCCGTGGGGCAGTGCGAAGCCGAACGGGGTCAGCGACTTGCCCAGCGGGTACGTCTCCTCGGTGCTGCTCGGCGCGAACCAGACGCCACCGGACCTGGGCTCACCGGCGTTCTCCCCGGGCGCGCTCACCGCGGTGTCCCACAGTCCGTCGCGGTTGTAGTCGCCGACGGCCACCTGGGCGCCGAAGCGGTCGCCGGCCTCGGCCGTGCCGGGCATGTTCGTGGTGCTCTGGCTGCGGGCCCGACCGCCGTAGAGGCCGTGCTCCGTGCCGTTCATGGTGACGTACCCGCCCGCGTCCTTGACGGTGCCCACGTCCTCGCCGGGCACGCCGACCACCAGTTCCGGACGGCTGTCGCCGTTCAGGTCGCCCGCGGCCAGCGCGGCGCCGAAGTCGTCGCCCTCCTCTGCGGTGCCGCCGACCTCCGGGTTCGACTGGGTGATGCACTCGCTCTCGGTGCCGAAGTTCGCGGTCTTCGAGCCCTTGAGCAGGAGCACCGCACCGCCGAGCCGGTCCTCGCAATGCGTGGTCTCCGACTCGGGGTTGGGCTGTACGAGGCCGACCGCGAGGTCGTCCGTGCCGTCCCGGTCGAAGTCGGCGGCGGCGAGCGAGCTGCCCCGGTCGGCGTCGGCGTACCACTGGGCCGGCTTGGCCTGGTCGTCCCAGCGCGTGATGAAGGTGCCGGAGTCCTCCGTGCCCTGCCAGGTGGCGGCGAGGTCGTCCCGGCCGTCGCCGTCGAAATCGCCGGTTGCCAGGTCGCGGGTGGCGCCGCCCATGCTGTAGCGGCGCAGGGTGGTGGTGGTTACGGGGGCCGCGGTGAGCGGGCCCGGGCGGAACCGAAGCGAGCCGCTCTCCTCGCTGTTCTCGCCGTACGCGAGGTCGGTGTCGCCGTCGCCGTCGTAGTCGCCCGTGGCGATGGTGCGGCCGATGCTGCTGAACTCGCCCGTGCCCCTGGCCACGGTGGTGCCCTTGACGTTCCACCCCGAGCCGTCCAGGACGGTGATGGTGCCCTCGTCCTTGAGCTGGTCGGAGGTGAGCGACTCGCCGCTCGCGCCGACGACGAGCTCGAAGACGCCGTCGCCGTTCACGTCGACGGGTGCCACGGAGGACCCGAAGCGGTCGCCCGCCTCGGGCGTGCCGGGTATGCCGGCCTCAGCCTGGCTGATGACACCGGTGGACTGGCTCGGGCTCTGCGGGCCGCCATAGATCACGCTGATGTAGCCGGCCTTGGCCTTGCCGTTCACCGTGGCGTTGGGCATGCCGACCGCGATGTCCGCGTATCCGTCGCCGTTGAAGTCGAACCGCGGAGTCGTTGCAGCCGCGGCGCTCCCGGCGAGTGGCAGGGTCAGACCGGCGACGGTGAGGGCCGCTGCGGCGGCGGTGACGGCCAGGGTGCGTGAACGCACGGGGAACTCCCGTAGTCGAAGGGGGCAATGAGAGCGAAGGTTCTCGGAGATGTGACTCACGAGGTGTACGAAGGGTTGTGTGAAGGTGGCGGAACACGACTCGGGACTCGCCGTCCACGCGGGCACCATCCCATCGGGGGTGGCCGGTCCGACGAGGCGGCGGCGCTGCTCCCGGCCGAGTCGCCCTACCTCACGGACATCACGCCCCCGACCGGCTGAACCACCCCGAACTCCCCGGATCGCTGCCCCGGTGGCTGCTCCCACCGACGCGGCCTGGCATCCTGCACGGATCCGCCGGACCTTCGACCGTGGAGGCCGGCTCAAGGCAGCGGGACAGAGGGAGACAGCCGTGGAACCAACGCCTGCCCGGGAGCGGCGAGACGCGCTTCCCGAGGGACTTGCCGAGGCGATACACGACACCGCCGAGGAGATAGCGGCGTTGCTGCGCGGCCGGACGGACACGGGCATCCCGGTCCCCGGATCCAGCTGGACCCTCGGTGAGGCGGCAGCCCACCTGGCGCAGGCCAATGAGCTGATGGCCGATATCGCGGCCGGTCAGGAACGCCCGTACGGGGACGGTACGCCGCAGAGCCTGGCGGCGGCCAACGAGCGCTCCCTCGCCGGGTTCGGCGAGCGTGGAGCCGATCCGCTCGCCGAGATGATCGTGGCGCAGGCCGACGCCTTCCTCGCGGCGGCGGAGCAGCGCCCGTTGGACGAGACCGTGATCACCCCTCTGAGCTCGATGGATGTGGCCACCCTCGGCTCGTACCTGCTCACGCACATGCTCGGCCACGGTTACGATCTCGCCCGCGCGGTGGGCCGTCCGCACATGCTCGACGGCGCCCGGGTCGAGCTCTCCATGCCCTTCATGATCACAAGCATGCCGCGGGTGGTCGCCTCCGCCGCTGCCGGACTGAACGCGCGCTTCGCGATCCGCCTGCGGGGTGGACAGCGCTTCGGTGCGACCTTCACCGACGGAGCGCTGACCGTCAGCCCGGGGCCGTTGAGCCGCCCGGACTGCACCATCCTCATCGAACCGGTCACCTTCCTGCTGATCGCGCTCGGCCGCTGCGATCCGTGGGGCGCCATGGCCCGCGGCCGCGTGCTCGCCTGGGGCCGCAAGCCCTGGATGGCCCCTCGTTTCCCGTCCTTGTTCACGGCGCCCTGAGAAACACGCGTCCGGCATACCGCGTACGGAGTACGGCGGGGGAGGAGCGTACGTCTCAAGGAGGCTCGGCAGTTCCCCCTTTCGGCAGCCCGGGAGCGCGGGACGGGCGCTTAGGGTCGATGTATGCAGACCCCTGACTCCCGATGGCGCCGATGGTCCCGCGGACGCGGCCGGTGGGCGGCGGCCCTGGCCGCGCTCGTCGTGCTGGCGGGCGCCGGCACCTGGACCGCGGCGGCCGACGACAGCGCGCCCGCGGTGCACCGCGAGGACCGGATGATGCGGGTGGACGGGGTGTCGATCGACACCTCGTACTTCACGTCCGGGGGTTCGCAGCGCCGGCCCGCCGTGCTGATAGGGCACGGCTTCGGCGGCTCCAAGAACGATGTGCGGGCGCAGGCCGAGAAGTTGGCCGGTGCCGGTTACGCCGTTCTGACCTGGTCGGCCCGCGGGTTCGGGAAGTCCGGCGGGGAGATCTCGCTCAACGCACCCGGCCGCGAGGTCAAGGACGTGTCCGGGCTGATCGACTGGCTGGCGCGCAGGCCCGAGGTGCAGCTGGACGGCAAGGGCGACCCGCGCGTCGGCGTCACCGGTGCCTCGTACGGTGGCGCGGTCTCGCTCCTCGCCGCCGGGCACGACAAGCGCGTCGACGCCATCGCACCGGTCATCACATACTGGAACCTTGCCGACGCGCTGTTCCCCGACGGGGTCTTCAAGAAGCTCTGGGCGGGGATCTTCATCACCTCGGGCGGCGGCTGCGACAGGTTCGAGAAGCAGCTGTGTGACATGTACGAACGGGTCGCCGTCTCCGGGAAGCCGGACGCCGCCGCCCGTGCCCTGCTGACCGACCGCTCCCCGTCCGCCGTCGGCGACCGCATCAAGGTGCCCGCGCTCATCGTGCAGGGACAGACCGACTCCCTCTTCCCGCTCGGCCAGGCCGATGCGATGGCACGCACCATCAGCGGCAACGGTGCACCCGTCTCCGTCGACTGGATCGCGGGCGGGCACGACGGCGGGGACCTGGAGAGCGGTCGGGTCGAGAACCGGATCGGGTCATGGTTCGACCGGTACCTGAAGGAGGACAAGGGCGTCGACACCGGGCCCGGCTTCCGCGTCACCCGTACCGGAGGCATCGACTCCACCGATGGGGCCGCCCTCCAGCGCGGCGCGAGCAGCGACCACTACCCGGGGCTGTCGAGCGGCGCCAGGCAGATCGCGCTCACGGGCACGGGAGGCCGACAGGAGATCACCGGCCTGGGCGGGGGCAGCGGTCAGGGCGGCACACAGGACGACGCGAGCGGCAGAGCACAGGACAGCGCCTCCGCCGGTCCGCGGACGCAGGCCTTCCGGAACCCGGCCGGCGCCAACCCGCCCGCCATCTCCGCCGTCCCGGGCGTCGGCGGCGGACTCGCCCAGCTCTCCACCCTCGGCGTCGGACTCTCGCTCGACTTCCCCGGCCAGTACGCCCGTTTCGACTCCGCCCCCCTCGGCACATCGATGCGTATCACCGGATCACCCACCGTCCGTGTGAAGGTGACGGCCGGACAGGGTGATGCGGTGCTGTTCGGCAAGGTGTACGACGTGGCGCCGGACGGGCGGCAGCAGGTGCTGCCCGCCCAGCTCGTCGCCCCCTACCGGATCGCGCCCGCGCAGCAGAACAGGACCGTCGAGCTGACCCTGCCCGCCGTCGACCACGCGCTCGACGCCGGACACCGGCTCCGTCTGGTCCTCTCCGCCACCGACCTCGGCTACGCCTCACCGGCCGAGCCGACCACGTACACGGTCTCCCTCGACGGCCCGCTGGCCGTCCCCACCGCACCCGCGGTGAAGACCGCGTCGGCCGGACTGCCGTGGTGGACCTGGGGACTTCCCGCCGCAGCCGCTGTCATCGCGCTCGCGCTGCTGCTCACCGCACGCCGCCGCACCGCGACCCCGGCCCCGGACCCGGCGCTCGCCGACGTCCCGCTCCAGATCACCGGCCTGTCCAAGAAGTACGCCAGGTCCGCCGACAGGTACGCCGTCCAGGACCTGTCCTTCCGGGTCGAGAAGGGCCAGGTCCTCGGACTCCTCGGACCGAACGGGGCGGGGAAGACCACCACCCTGCGGATGCTGATGGGGCTCATCGGCCCCGACGGCGGCGAGATCCGTGTCTTCGGGCACGCCATCCGGCCGGGTGCGCCCGTGCTGTCCCGGGTCGGGGCGTTCGTCGAAGGGGCCGGCTTCCTGCCGCACCTGTCCGGGCGGGCCAACCTGGAGCTGTACTGGCAGGCCACCGGACGCCCCGCCGAGGACTCGCACATCGAGGAGGCCCTGAAGATCGCCGGACTCGGCGACGCGCTGGCCCGCGCGGTGCGGACGTACTCGCAAGGCATGCGGCAGCGGCTCGCCATCGCCCAGGCCATGCTGGGCATGCCGGACCTCCTCATCCTCGACGAGCCGACCAACGGCCTCGACCCGCCCCAGATCCGCGAGATGCGGGACGTGATGATCCGGTACGCGGCCGGGGGCCGGACCGTCATCGTCTCCAGCCATCTCCTCTCCGAGGTCGAACAGTCCTGCACCCACCTGGTGGTCATGGACCGTGGCCGGCTTGTCCAGGCGGGCCCGGTCGCCGAGATCACCGGCTCCGGCGACACGCTGCTGATCAGCACCGCGGCAGAGGTCGCCGAACCGCTGGTGGACAAGGTCGCCGCGCTGCCCGGTATCGGCTCCGCGGTCCGTACGGACGACGGGCGCGGGCTGCTCGTACGGCTCGACGGAGCCGCCTCGTCCTCCGCGCTGATCGCCGAACTCGTCCGGCTCGACGTGCCGTTGACCGGTGTCGGACCGCACCGCCGCCTGGAGGACGCGTTCCTCACCCTGATCTCCGGAGGCTCCGCATGAGTGCCGCAGTCGATGTCACCGACGCCGCCGAAGCCCGCGGATACCGGGCGCGGCACACCCTGCCGCTGCGCGTCGAGGCCGTAAGACAGCTGCGCAGGCGACGCACCCTGCTGATGGGCGGGGTGCTGGCGGCCCTCCCGTTCATCCTGATCATCGCGTTCGCGATCGGCGGCACACCGGACTCCCGGGGTGGCGGCGACCGGCTCACGCTGATGGACACGGCGACCGCGTCCGCTGCGAACTTTGCCGCGACCTGCCTGTTCGTCTCCGCCGGGTTCCTGCTCGTCGTGCCGGTGGCGCTGTTCTGCGGGGACACCGTCGCCTCGGAGGCCAGCTGGTCGTCGCTGCGCTATCTGCTGGCGGCGCCCGTCCCCCGGGCCAGGCTGCTGTGGAGCAAACTCGTCGTGGCACTCGGCTTCAGCCTGGCCGCGATGGTGCTGCTGCCACTCGTCGCTCTGGCCGCGGGAGCCGCCGCGTACGGCTGGGGGCCACTCCAGCTCCCCACCGGCGGCGCGCTGGCGGCCGGCGACACCGTGCCCCGGCTCGCGCTCGTCGTCGCGTTCATCTTCGTGTCCCAACTGGTCACTGCCGGGCTGGCGTTCTGGCTGTCGACGAAGACCGACGCCCCGCTGGGCGCGGTCGGCGGCGCGGTCGGGCTGACCATCGTCGGCAATGTGCTCGACGCCGTCACCGCACTCGGTTCCTGGCGCGAATTCCTTCCCGCGCACTGGCAGTTCGCCTGGGCGGACGCGCTCCAGCCCGACCTGGAGTGGGGCGGCATGGCAAAGGGCGCGGCGATCTCGGTGACGTACGCCCTGATCCTGTTCGCTTTCGCCTTCCGGGGGTTCAGTCGTAAGGACATCGTGTCCTGACCTTGATGTTCCGAGGCGATTCGCGGCCTTCGCGCCCGCCGTTGCCGCATCGAGATTCATCCGCAACGTCTTCGTCTGCTCCTTGACGCCGTCCCGAACGTCACATTCACAAGTGCTGACACGACGTTGGGGGCAGGGAATGGAACGCCGGACGTACAGAGGGACATACGCAAGGACGTTGGGTCTGCTTCTGGTGGGCGGGGTGCTGCTCACCGGCTGCGGGGGCGGGGGGAGCACGAACGACTCGGCGGTCGACCGCGCGAGCGGTAAGCGAGGGACGAGCGAGGGCGGCCAGGTCGCGCCCGCGCCGGCCCCCGGCGCGTCGGACGACGGCGCGCAGAACGCGGAGGACGGGCGGCAGAAGCCCGTGGCGCCGGACTATCTGTCCACGTTCGCACTGGACGTGGACACCGCCAGTTACGGGTACGCGCGCCGCAAGCTCGCCGACGGCGAACTGCCGGGAGCGGAGACCGTACGGCCCGAGGAGTTCGTCAACAGCTTCCGCCAGGGCTACCGTCGGCCGGCCGGCAACGGCTTCTCGGTGACGGTCGACGGAGCCCGGACGGACACCGGCGAGGGAGACGGTGCGCGGGCCGGCGACTGGTCGCTCGTACGCGTCGGTCTGGCCACCCGCGTCGCGGACGAGCACGGCGAACGCCCGGCCGCCGCGCTCACCTTCGTGGTCGACATCTCCGGCTCGATGGCCGAACCCGGCCGCCTCGACCTGGTGAAGAAGTCCCTCGCCCTCCTCACCGACGAACTCCGCGACGACGACTCCGTCTCCCTGGTCACCTTCAGCGACGAGGCGAAGACCCTGCTGCCGATGACCCGGCTGCGGGACCACCGCGGAAGGATCCACGACGCCGTCGACTCCATGGAACCCACCGACTCCACCAATGTGGAGGCAGGCATCCGGCGCGGCTACGAGGAGGCGGTCGACGGCCATCGCGAAGGCGCCAACAACCGGGTCGTCCTGCTCTCCGACGCCCTCGCCAACACCGGCGAGACCGACGCCGACGCCATCCTCGAACGGATCGACGCCGCCCGCCGCGACTACGGCATCACCCTCTTCGGCGTCGGCGTCGGCAGCGACTACGGCGACGAACTGATGGAACGCCTCACCAACAAGGGCGACGGCCACACCACGTACATCGCCGACGAGGCCCAGGCGCGAAAGGTCTTCGTCGACCAGCTCCCCGCCCACATCGAACTGCGGGCACGCGACGCCAAGGCCCAGGTCGCCTTCGACCCGAAGACCGTCCAGCAGTTCAAGCTCATCGGCTACGAGGACCGGAAGGTCGCCGACGACGACTTCCGCGACGACAGCGTGGACGGCGGCGAGATCGGCCCCGGCCACACGGTGACGGCGCTCTACGCCGTACGGCTCCGCGACGGCGCCGCCGGACATGTGGCGACCGCGACGGTGCGCTGGCTGGACCCGAAGACGCGGGCGCCGCACGAGCGGTCCGGATCGGTCGAGACCGGCGCGATCGACGGCAGGCTGTGGGGCGGCGACAGCGGCAGGCGCCTCCAGGTGGCCGCGGTGGCTGCGTACTTCGCGGAGGACCTGCGCGGCGGCAAGCTGCCGGGTCAGCCGGGCCTCGGTGAACTCGCCGATCGGGCATCCGAGTTGGCGACCGACACGGAGGACAGCTCGGTCCGGAAGCTGGCGACCGCGATCGCCAGGGCGGACGGGCTCAAGGGCGGCAGCGGATCGGACGGCGGGGGACAGCAGGAGGGCGAGATGGACTGACCGCGGGAGATCCCGGAGGGCGGCGAGCCGGGGCGGGCGGATGGCGGACAAGGGGGCGGGGCCGAGCGGCGGCCTTGCGGAAATGGCACCGCAGAGCCCGCCCCGCCACGCCATGATGTGGGGCATGGCCTCCCTGCTGCTCGCGCTCGCCACCTTCACCACCGGCCTCTACGCCGGCTTCCTGGTGTGCTTCATGATCGGGATCATGCCCGGCCTCAAGCCGCTGCCGGACGACCAGTTCGCCGCCGCGATGCGCCGCTTCAACGAGAAGGTGCCGGGGCCGCTGTTCCTCGTCCTCTTCCTCGGGGTGATCGCCTTCCCGGTCGCCGCCCTCGTCGTACCGGTCGACGGCCGGACCTCCGCCGAGGGCGGTCTCGTCGTGGGCGCTCTGGCCTGCGCGGTGCTCAGCCATCTCGTCACCGTCAGCGGCAACATCCCGCTCAACTCGGCACTCGCGGCATCCGAGGACGGCGACGACGGCGCGGCCCGCCGGGCCTTCGAGTCCCGCTGGAACACTCTCCACCGGATCCGCACCGTGCTGTCGACGGGGGCGTTCGCGCTGTTGGTCGCCGCAGCCGTGTAGGGCGGGCCCAGGGGGTGGGGATGTCCGGCGGATCGCGGCGGGCCCGCGACGTCCGGCACATCCCCAAGTCCTCGGCTTCACCCCCGCAGCGAGTCCCGGAGGTAGGGCCGGCCCTACCTCCGGGACTCCGGCAGCACGGATGGTCCGGGCGGATCGGCGTCTTCTACGGTGAGGCCATGCGCCCCCGGAATGTGTGGCAGGCCCTGGCGAGCCCCCGCTATCTGCTGTCGTCCTGGCCCTGGCGGTCGGCCGGATACCTGCTGAGCGGAGCCCTCGCAGGCATCCTCGTACTCGTCGTGATCACGCTGGGCGTGGTGCTCGGCGGCGCGCTCTCCCTCGTGGCGGTCGGGCTGCCGCTGCTCGCTCTGACGGCCCTCTGCGGCATTCCGGTGGGAGCCATGGAGCGGGGCAGGCTCCGCCTGATCGACCGGTCCCCGGCGCCCGATCCGCACCGCCGGCCGGCCGAGCCGGGCCTGTGGAGCTGGCTGACGTACCGCTACCGGGAGCAGGCCACCTGGCGGGAACTCGGGTACGCGCTGCTGCTCGCCGTGGTCCTCTGGCCGCTCGACGCCCTCGCGCTGACCGCCTGTGCGGCCGTGCCGCTGTCCCTGATGTCCACCCCCGCGGTGATGCAGCTGTACGGGAACGGCGAAGAGGCCCGCGTGGTGAAGCAGTGGACGGTCAGCGGCTGGCCCGAAGCCTTCGCCACCGCGGCCGCCGGTCTCGTACTCCTCGCGCTCGGCTGCTGCGTCCTCGGCCTGCTGGCCGGAGCGCAGGCGGAACTGACTCAGCTTCTGATCGGCGACCGCAGAAGCGAGTTGGGGGACAGAGTCACCGAACTCACCCGATCCCGCGTCCGGTTGGTCGACGCCTTCGAGGCGGAACGCCGCCGTATCGAACGCGACCTGCACGACGGCGCCCAGCAGCGCATCGTCGCACTCACCATGACCCTCGGACTCGCCCGCCTCGACGCCCCGCCCGGCCCCCTCGCCGACCAGCTGGCCAAGGCTCATCAGGAGGCGGGCCGGGCGCTCGCCGAACTGCGCGAGCTGATCCACGGCATCCACCCCAAAGTGCTGGCCGACTACGGCCTGGAGGCGGCCGTCGCCGACGCGGCAGACCGGTCGTCGACACCCGTCGACCTTGACCTGGCACTGCCCGACCGGTACCCGGAAGCCGTCGAGGCGGCCGCGTACTTCGTGGTCTGCGAGGCTCTGGCGAACGTCGCCAGGCACAGCGGCGCGAGCCGCGCCGAAGTGACGGGCGGCCACGCGGCGGGCCGGCTGTTCCTGGAGATTCGTGACGACGGCCGCGGCGGTGCGCGAACGGGCGGCGGAGGAACGGGACTGACCGGCCTCGCCGACCGGGTGTCCGTACTGGATGGCAGACTTGCGCTGTCCAGCCCGCCCGGCGGCCCGACCCTCTTGCGCGTGGAGATTCCTTGCGTTCCCTGCCTTCCCCGCGAACGGACCGATCGCTCCGGGTAGTGCTGGCCGAGGACAGCGTGCTGCTGCGCGAGGGCCTCATCGGACTGCTCACCCGCTGCGGCCATGAGGTTGTCGCCGCCGTCGGTGACGCGGAAGGACTCCTCGCGGCCGTCGCCGCGCACGCGCCGGACATTGTCGTGACCGATGTCCGGATGCCGCCCGGCTTCCAGGACGAGGGGCTGCGCGCGGCGGTGGAGCTCCGCGCCGAGCAGCCCGCTCTGCCGGTGCTGGTGCTCAGCCAGTATGTGCAGCGTACGTACGCCGCCGACCTCCTCGACTCGGGCGACGGATCCGGCGTCGGCTATCTGCTCAAGGACCGGGTCGGTCAGGTCGAGGAGTTCGTCGACGCACTGCGGGAGGTCGCCGACGGCGGCACGGTCGTCGACCCGGAGGTCGTACGCCAACTCCTGCGCCGCCGCCGCGATCCGCTGGAGCGGCTCACCGCCCGGGAGCGGGAAGTGCTGGCGCTGGTCGCCCAGGGCAGGTCGAACGGGGCGATCGCCGCAGAGCTGGTGGTCTCGGAGGCCGCAGTGGGCAAACACATCGGCAACATCCTCGCCAAGCTGGACCTGCCACCGGCCGACGAGACGCACCGAAGGGTCCTGGCGGTGCTGGCCTTCCTGCGCGCGTAACCCGGCCCCTGGCCGGACCGGTTCGCCCTTCGACCGGGGAGGCGTGGCCACCTGGCCAGAGCGGCTTGTGTCGCCCAGCTCGCGGAGGTCGTCCCGGTGAGGGGCGGCACGCCCTGGGAGCAGGCGGTGCCGCATTTCGGCGCCTTCGGCCGGGCGATGTCTCAGCGTTACGCATGGGCGACTCGTCAGTACACTGAAAAGGAAATACCACTCAATCCGGGTGTCCTGCCCTACGCGGGTTCGCGGAGGGAAGTGAGCGATGGCTGAACAGCTCCTCATGGACGAGGCCGGCGCGGCGCGACTTCGGATGATCATTGAAGCAGGTGCGGAACTCACGGGTGCCGATCTGCTCAATTTCGCGCTGGAGCACGCGGTGACGGAGGCGGGTGGCCTGGGCGGAATGGTGCATGTGCGGGGCCCCGGGGGCCGGGGGCTGTTGCTGATGGCGAGCAGCGGGCTGGTCCGCACCGTGGCCCAGGACTGGGAAGAGATCGAGGAGCACAGCGTGACCGCGCCCGCCCGGGCGGTGAGCGGCGGCGCATCGGTATGGATGCCCGCAGCCGATGACGACCCGGCCCGTGCCGCGGAGGTCTCCACGGAGCCCGGCACGCAGGGTGACTCCACGCAGGGCGACTCACTCGACAGCACACACGAATCGGCCCCCGGAGACACTGTCGGTAACCACCCCCACGGTTCCGCCCCGTGGTCACCCACCTCCGCGCTGCCCGACGGGAGTGGACTGCTGGCCGTTCCGCTGCTCACCCCGGGCGGGACGGCCGGCGCGCTGTCCGTGCTCACTGTCGGCAAGGGGCAGCCCACGCCGTGGCAGCGCGGGGCCGTCGAGGTGCTGGCCGCCTGGGCCGCCCTGCGGCTGCGGGACCAGTGGACGGGGCCGGACCGGACCGAAGCGGGTCGGCTGCGCGAGAAGCCCGTCTCCCGGCTGCCGAGGGAGCCGTCCGCCACCCTGCTGCGGCAGGCGCTGGAAGCTCTCAAGATGGGTTCCTGGGAGTGGGACCTGGCCACCGGGGAGCAAGTGTGGGACGAGTCGACCCTCGCCATCCTCGGCATGGAGGGGGAGTCCTCGAAACAGACTTTCGAGACGTGGACCCAACTGGTCCACGCCGACGACCTGCCCTGGCTGCTCGTCGAGATCGAGCAGGCGATCCGCAACCGCCGGGTGTCCGCTGTGGAGTACCGGATCTGCCGCCCGGACGGGACCGCGGGCTGGGTCAGCGCGCGGGGCCGGGTCCTGCCGGGGGAGGACGGTCAGCCCGCCCGCATGGTCGGCACGGTGTGGGACACCACTGAGAGCCGGATCGCCCGGGACTCGGTGAGCCGCGCGCTGCTGCACATGAGTGAAGCGTTCTTCGCGGTCGACAGCGGGTGGCGGATCACCTTCGTCAATGTGGAGGCGGAGCGGTTCCTCGGCGCCTCGCACGACCTCCTCGGCCGGATCCTGTGGGACGCCCTCGACGAGATCGGCGTCGACGCCGTGGAACTCGGCCTGGAAACGGCCTACCGGCGGGCCGCCGAAAGCGGCACACCGGGCGGATTCGACGTGCGGTGGCCGACCAACCGACGCTGGTACCACATGCGGCTGGTTCCGATGCCGGACGGCCTGACGGTGTACGCCAGCGATGTCACCGAGATCCGGTCGCAGGAGGCGGAGTCCGCCACGGCGGAACGCGTCACGGCCGACCGCACCGCCCGTATCACCGAGCTGACCGGCGCGCTCGCCGAGGCCCTGACCATGCAGGACGTCGTGAACGCCACTGCCGAGCGGGTCATGGCACCGTTCGGCGCCTCCGGCCTCGTCTTCCACCTCATCGAGGACGAGACCGTACGGGTCGCCGGGGCGGTCGGATACCCGCAATCGTTTCTCGACCGGGTCGACGGGGTGCCGGTCAACGACATCACCCCGGTCGAGGAGGTGCACCGCACCAGGAAGCCGACCTTCATCGACTCGGCGGAGGACTACGTCGAGCGCTATCCCGACAGGGTCGACTCCCCCGCGGCGATCAACAAGTCCGCCTGGGCCTTCCTGCCGCTGATCGTCTCCGGGCGTTTCACCGGGTGCTGCGTCATCTCCTTCACCGAACCGCGCCACCTCAGCGGGGAGGAGCGGGCCCTGCTCATCACGCTCAGCGGGCTGATGGCACAGGCCATCGAACGCGCCCGGCTGTTCGACGCCGAGCACACCAGGGCCCAGGAGCTCCAGCGCGGTCTGCTGCCGGAAGTACTGCCCACGCTGCCGGCCGTCGCCTCCGCCGCCCGCTATCTGCCCGCCAACGAGGGCGTCGAGGTGGGCGGCGACTGGTACGACGTGATCCCGCTCTCCGGCGCCCGGGTGGCGCTGGTCATCGGCGATGTGATGGGGCACGGCCTGTCCCAGGCGGCTACCATGGGCCGGCTGCGCACCGCCGTCCACACGCTCGCCGATCTCGACTTCGCGCCCGAAGAGCTCCTCAACCGCCTGAACGACGTGGTCAACGACCTCGGTGACGACTTCTACGCCACCTGCCTGTACGCCGTGTACGACCCCGTCACCCGCACGTGCACGTTCGGCTCTGCCGGGCACCCCCCGCCGGCGGTCGTGCACCCGGACGGCACCACCGAGTTCCTCACCCGCCCACCGGACCCGCCGCTGGGCGCCGCTCTGCCGCCGTTCGAGACCACCGAAGCGGTCCTGGAGGAGGGCAGCCTGCTCGTGCTCTACACGGACGGGCTGATCGAATCCGCAACCCGGGACATCGACCGGGGCATGTCCCACCTGACGAAGGCGCTGGCCACCGCCGCTGCCGCCGTACAGGACCAGGACGAGGCGGCATCACTGGAGCGGCTCTGCGACGACATCCTGGCCGAGCTGCTGCCGGGCCAGCAGCTCACGGACGATGCCGCGCTGCTCGTCGCCCGCACCCGCGCGATACCCGCCGAGTCGATCGCCGGCTGGGTCCTCTCCGACGGCCCGATCGCCGCACAGGAGGCCCGCAACCACGTCCGGGACCAGCTGGCCGACTGGCAGCTCGACGAGCTCGCCATGACCGCGGAACTCCTGGTCAGCGAGCTGGTCGGGAACGCCGTCCGGTACGGCCGAAGCCCCATCGGACTCCGGCTGCTGCGCGCGGAGGGCCTGATCTGCGAGGTCTCCGACGGCAGCCTGACCACGCCCCGCATCCGGCACGCCACCGAGACCGACGAGGGCGGCCGCGGGCTGCAGCTGGTCGCCGCCCTCGCCCAGCGCTGGGGCGCCCGCTACACGGCCACCGGCAAGTGCATCTGGACCGAACAGCCGGTGCCCTGACCGCCCTTCAGCCGGGTGCCGGCCGGCAGCGGTCCGTCCTTCGAACGCAAGACGCCTTCGAACGCAAGAAACGCCCCTGAGGGGGCCCATACGGTGGCCCCTCAGGGGTGCGCCGACACTGCGGTCTCCGTGTGTGGCGGTCGACCGCTGGAGATCAGTTGTGGCCGAACTTTCGCTGCTTCCTGTGGGACACCGGCTCCGATATCGAGCGCACCGTGTCGGGCGTGGCCGTCGTCTGCGGCTGCTGCTCCTTCGTCTCCGCAGCAGCGCTGCGTTCATGGCCGCCAGTGCGGGCACCACGGTTCTGCCGGCTCTGTTTCTTGCTCACGATCGTGCCTCCTGTTAGCGGCTGTCGTTCTCGGAAAATCGGCCACTATCAGATTCGCATGTGAGTACGAACGTCGCATTTCGGGCATTGTTGTGTGCGAGGTCGCCGGGTCGGTCCGGATCGCCACCGGATGTCGCCGGGCGGCCCATCGGGGCGCCTGCGCTGTGGTCAGGCGGGGTAGGCGTGCGTCTGGGCCGCTTTGACCGTTGCCCAGACCGTGGCGCCCGGGTGGAGGTCGAGCTCGGCCGCGGCGACCGTGGTCAGGTCGGCGGCGAGGGGGAGTTCGCCGGTGAGGTCCGCGCGGATCTGATCGCCGTGGGTTTCCAGGCCGGCCACCTCGCACCGCCACAGGTTGCGCGCGCTGGAGCCGGTGGGGCGGTCGCGGTACAGGGTCACGGCACCCGGCGGGAAGGCGACGAAGGCGGGGCCGGTGAGGTCCTCGGTGGTGGTGATCGCGGGTCCCGCGTCGAGTCGTACGGTGTGGCCCTCGGCCCGCCCCCTGTAGAGGTTCAGGCCGACCAGCTGGGCGATGTAGTCCGTACGCGGATGACGGGCGATGTCGGAGGGAGCGCCCTCCTGGACGATGCGGCCGTGCTCGATGACGACGAGCCGGTCGGCGAGGACCATGGCATCCAGCGGGTCATGCGTGACCAGCACGGCGACTGCCTCGAACTCGGTGAGGTGGCGTCGCAGTTGAGCGCGCACATCCAGACGGGTCCGGGCGTCCAGTGCGGCGAGTGGTTCGTCGAGCAGCAGCAGCCGGGGGTGGGTGGCCAGAGCGCGAGCCAGGGCGACGCGCTGGGCCTGGCCGCCGGAGAGGCGGCGGGGTCTGGCGCCGGCATGGTCGGCGAGGCCCATGCGGTCCAGCCACTGCGCGGCCTGCGCGCGGGCCTCGGCCTTGGACGCGCCCTGGCAACGGGGGCCGAAGGCGACGTTGTCCAGGGCGGAAAGGTGCGGGAAGAGCAGATAGTCCTGGAAGACCACGCCGACCGGACGGGACTCGGGCGGCGTACGGTCCAACGAGGCCCCGTCGAGGCGCAGATGACCGCCGGTGAGCGGGGTGAGCCCGGCCAGCGCGCGCAGCGCGGTGGTCTTCCCGGCACCGTTGGGCCCGAGCAGCGCGACGACGTCACCGGGCGCGGCGGTCAACGCCACGTCGAGTCGGAAGGAACTGCGCTCCACGACGAGACGGGCGTCGAGGCCGTCTCGGCGTACGGCGTCGGAGACGGGGCCGGCGGTGGCGCTGTCGATGTGGGTCATGACGCCGTCATCCAACGGTCCCGCAGGCCGGCCAGCACCGCGATCGACACGGCCAGCAGCACCAGACTGAGCGCGATCGCCGCGGCCGGGTCGCTCTGCAACGCCAGGTAGACGGCCAGCGGCATCGTCTGTGTACGGCCCGGGAAGTTGCCGGCGAAGGTGATCGTCGCGCCGAACTCGCCCAGCGCGCGCGCCCATGCCAGCACGGAGCCGGCCGCGATGCCGGGGGCGATCAGCGGCAGGGTGACCCGGCGGAACGCGGTGAAGCGGGAAGCGCCCAGGGTCGTGGCGGCCTCCTCGTAGCGAGGGTCGGCCGCCCGCAGTGTGCCCTCCACGCTGATGACGAGGAACGGCATCGCGACGAACGCCTCCGCGACCACGACCCCGGCCGTGGTGAACGGCAGAGTGATCCCGAACCACGAGTCCAGCCACTGGCCCACGACGCCGTTGCGGCCGAGAGCCATCAGCAGTGCCACACCGCCCACCACCGGGGGCAGGACGAGCGGCAGGGTCACCAGGGCGCGTACGAGGCCGCGTCCGGGGAAGTCCGTACGTGCCAGCAACCAGGCCAGCGGCACACCGATGACCAGGCTCACCGCTGTTGCCGCGGTGGCGCAGACCAGGGACAGCTGCAGCGACTGCCAGACCTCCGCACTGGTCAGCTGGTCGGGCAGGCTGCGCCACGGCGCCCGTACGAGCAGTGCGACCAGGGGCAGCAGCAGGAACGCCAGGCCGATCAGTGCGGGCACCAGCAGCGGGAGCGGAACCCCCGCGCGGCGGCGCCGGACGCGCCCGCGCCGCGGCCCGCCCGGGACGGGCTCGACCGCGGCGTCGGACTTGTCGAACGAGGTCACGGCTTGAGGAACCCGGCCTCGGTCAGGACCTTCTGGCCCTCGGCGGACTGCACCAGTTCGATGAATGCCTTTGCCGCGTCGGCGTTGGGCGCGTCCTTGAGCAGGGCGATCGGGTAGTCGTTGACGGCGTCGGCCGACTCGGGGAACTCCACGCCCTCCACCTTGTCACCCGCTGCCTTCACGTCGGTCTTGTAGACGACCGCGGCGTCGGCCTCCTTCAGCTCGACCTTGGTCAGGGCGCTCTTGACGTCCTGCTCGTACGAGACGGGGGTGAGCTTCAGCTTGCTGGCGTCGAGGGCCTTCTGCGCGGCGGCGCCGCACGGCACGGTCTTGTCGCACAGGACGACCTTGAGACCGGCCTTGGTGAGGTCCTTGAGGGAGGAGACCTTGTCGGGGTTGCCCGGCAGGGTGGCGATCTCCAGCTGGTTGCGTACGAAGGTGGACGGGGTGCCGGACGCGTCCTTCGCGTCGGTGACGATCGCCATGGTCTTGGGGCTGGCGGCGGCGAAGACGTCGGCCGGGGCGCCACCCGTGATGCCGGCGGCGAGGGTGTCGCTGCCGCCGAAGTTGAAGGTGACCTTCGTGCCGGGGTGGTCCTTCTCGAACTCCTCGCCGAGGGTCGTGAAGCTCTCCTTGAGCGAGGCGGCGGCGAACACCGTCACCGTGCCGGACAGCTTCTTCGACGAGTCCGTGGGCGCCGAGGCGGACGAGTCCGACTTGGCCGACGAGTCGTCGGACGAGGAGCAGGCGCTCAGTGCCAGCAGCGCAGCGGTACCTGCAACGGCCACCTGCAGGGTCCGGCGGGTCCGGCGTGCGGAACGGGTCATCACGGGTCCACTCCCTCTGATTCTTCTCTGTCCGGTCCGAGGACGATCCGGCGGCCCGGCTCGTCGCGCTCGGCGTGCAGCCTGCCGCCGTCGACCCGGCGCCCGAGCGCGTCGACACCGACGCCCGTCAAGGCAGCCGCCTCCCCGATCCGGTGGGCATGCACATGGGGATGATACTGCCGCAGATGCAAGGAGGAAGTCTCCTGTTGCATTGCATGAGCTGGACGGTTTGTGAACGGGGTGGGCATGTGCGTTTGTACGGGGCTGCGGTCCGGGTACCGTCATCCGGGGAGGTGATGGCCAGTGAGCCGGCCCTTGACGGAACGGGTTGCCGATCCGGTGGCGGAGCTCGCCCTGACCGGGGACCTCGCGCGCCCGGCCCGGCTGACCGTGTCCGACCTGCTCGCCTGGCCCCAGCATCGCGTGAGGGTCAGCTTCGAGTGCGCGACCAGCGGCATCCAGCACCACGGCTTCACGGGACCGCTGCTGCACGACGTCCTGTCCGCCGCCGGTCCCGCCTTCGACCCGGCTCGGCGCAAGGACCGCCTTCGCTTCCTGATCGCCGTGACGGGCGCGGACGGCCACCACGCCCTGCTCTCCTGGGCGGAGATCGACCCGGACTTCGGCCGTGCCGCCGTCCTGCTCGCGGTCAGCATCGACGACGCCCCGCTCGACCGTGCCGGACCTCAGCTCGTGCTGCCTC
This sequence comes from Streptomyces sp. NBC_00353, assembly GCF_036108815.1. NCBI lineage: Bacteria > Bacillati > Actinomycetota > Actinomycetes > Kitasatosporales > Streptomycetaceae > Streptomyces > Streptomyces sp. NBC_00353. The sequence goes on from NZ_CP107985.1 coordinate 6,546,782, forward strand.
AGGACCGCTGCGGGGCCCGGCACATCAGCGGCATCAACGCGATACGCGTGGACGGTGGTTACACCTCGTGGACGTGACACCGGCGAGCGAGCGGAGTTGACGCGTGATCCACGGGGCCGCCGCCCGTGAGCGCCGCGTCAGGCGCGGTCGATGTGCACGTTCGTCGACTTCACACGGGCGGTGGCCTCCATACCGACCTCCAGGCCCAGCTCCTCCACGGCCTCCCGGGTCAGCAGCGAGACCAGTCGGTGCGGACCGGCCTGGATCTCCACCTGGGCCGCGATATCGCCGAGCTTCACCGCGGTGACGATGCCGGGGAAGGCGTTGCGGACCGAGGTGTACGAGGCGTCCTCCTCGCCACTCCCGGTCTTGGCGAGTTCCACGGAGAAGGCGGCCAGATCCTTGCCGTCGATGAGCCGCCGCCCACCCTCGTCCCGGTGGGTCGCCACCCGGCCGGCGTCCGCCCACCGCCGTGCGGTGTCGGGACTCACGCCCAGCAGCCGGGCGGCCTGGCCGATTGTGTAGGACTGCATGTGCGCCAACATAGGTGCACTCACCCGCGGGACCCAAACAGGCCCCGGCGCGCGCCGATCGCGCGCCGGAACTGCGACGTTGTCGCCGAGCAGTGATCCGCCCCGTGCACAGCCCCGGAAACCGGTTCCCTCCGTGGTGGCCGCGCCGCGTTCATCGGGCCCCCGGCGCCGTGCGGGCGACCGAGGGGCTGGTGGTCAGGCCCGGGACGAGGGCCTCCGTGGGGTCGGTGCCGAGGTGGACCACGCGGTTGCTCTCGTCCACGTGGACCACGCTGGGGCGCAGCGCCAGGGCCTCCTCACGGGTGTAGAGGCCGTACGCGATGATGATCACCAGGTCGCCGGGGGAGACCAGGTGGGCGGCGGCGCCGTTGATGCCGATCACGCCGGAGCCCCGTTCGCCAGGGATGGTGTACGTCTCCAGGCGGGCGCCGTTGGTCACGTCGACGATCGCCACCTTCTCGCCGGGCAGCAGGTCCGCCGCTTCGAGCAGGTCGAGGTCGATGGTGACGGAGCCGACGTAGTGCAGGTCGGCCTCGGTGACGGTGGCGCGGTGGATCTTGGACTTAAACATGGTGAGCATCGCGGGCACTCCTGACGGGTGTGGCGGGTGGGGTGGGGACGACGAGGCCGAGTTCGGCGCCGAAGGACGTGGTGCGGTAGGCCCGTACGAGCCAGAGGCCGGGCAGCGCCGCGGCGAGCGTCATCAGGACGATCAGCGCCTGATGCGCGCCTGCCGCGAGCAGCGGGCCGGCTACGGCGGCGCCCAGCGGGGTGGTGGCGTTCATGACCGTGCGCATCAGGGTCAGGGTGCGGCCCCGCAGGCCGGCCGGGATCCGGGACAGCCGCAGCACCTGTGACGACACGGTCATCGGGGTGGACAGCACGTTGCACAGAACCAGGCCGATCAGGACCACAGGCAGGTCACCGACGAGGAGCAGGAGCAGGGAGGCGCCGGCCACCGCCTGGAGGACTCCGATGCGCAGCATCTGACGGTCCGACGGCGGCACGGCGCCTGCCGCCAGGGAGCCGGCCAGGTTGGCCCCGCCGGACAGCGCGAGGATCAGGCCCAGGGTGTGGGCGCCGCCGGGGAACCGGTCGTGGGCGAACCACGGTTCCAGGACCATCAGCATTCCCATGGCCAGATTGAACAGACCGAAGCCGACGGTGATGGCAAGGAGCACCCCGTCGCCGCGCAGCAGAGCGACCACCGGCCGCCAGCCGCCCGGGGGCGCGGAGCGTACGGTGTGCGCCGGGCCCGGGCCGCTGCGCGGCACCCGGACGGCGAGCACGGCGAGGCCGAAGGCGAGATAGCTCGCCGCGTCCAGGAGCAGCACCGACGCGCCGCCGACCAGCGGGATGAGGAGACCGCCGACGGCAGGACCCAGGATCCGGCCCACCCCGAGCGACACCGACTCCAGCGCCGAGGCGGCCGCCAGCGCGCGCTGCGGCACGAGATCCGGCAACATCGCCGGAACCGCCCCCAGCGGGACGATCTTGAGCAGTCCGTACACCGCCGCCACCAGGTACAGCTGCCAGAGCCGGACCGGGCCGAACGCGGCGGCCGCCGGGATGCTCGCCACGGCCACGCCACGCAGCACGCAGTCGGCGACGAGGACGGCACGGCGGTCGAACCGGTCGAGCAGCGGTCCGACCAGGAAGCCGCCCGCGATGACCGGCGCCGTGTAACAGATGCCGAGGACACCGAGGGCCGCCGCATCGCCGTGCGCCAGGGCGAGCCAGGTCAGAGCGGTCCAGGTGGCGCCGTCGCCGAGCTGGCTCAGCATCGCCCCGGACCACAGCAGGCGGTAGTTCCGCAGCCGCAGCGGCGTCAGACAGGCCCTCATGAGACGGCGGCGCATTCCAGCCGGAACTCCGCCGCGGCCTTCGCGATGGCGCTCTCCACCTCGCGGGTGCACAGGCTGCGGAACCGGAACCGGGCTCCGACGTGTTCGTAACCGCCGGTCCGGGGGACCACATAGCCGGCCGGTGGCACGACCTGCGCGTACGGGCCGTCGACGAGGGCGGTGAGCGGCTCGGCGGCGATCACCCGGCAGGGCGCGGGCACCGGCGTCGGCACGAGCAGCCAGCCCCCGGTGTGCCAGGTCTTCGGCTCGGTCAGCGCGGGGCGTCGGCCCAGTTGTACGTCGACGGCCGCGGCCATCAGGTCGATGCCGTGGACCTCGCGCCACACGAAGGGGATCTCGGCGCCGCCCACCCGGTAGCCGGCCTCCAGGAAGTGCAGGTTCGGCCGCCCGTCGGGGCCGGTGCCGACGAAGACCTCCAGGTGGAACACCCACGGCTCCGAGCTCAGCGCACCCGCGATGGACGCCGTGAACTCACCCAGTGCGTCCAGGAGCTGTGGGTCGTCCTCCTCCGCCGAGCCGAGCACGGCCCCGGTGGTGAAGTCGGCGCAGGAGTTGACGTAGCGGGAGGCGCGCCAGGGGCCGAGCCGGCCACCGGACCACAGGCCGTCGATGTGGTAGATCCGGTCGGCGCAGAACTCCTGCACCAGCCGGTCCTCGCCGGGCAGTTCGTCCAGCGCGGACAGGCCGGCGGGGGAGTCGATGCGCAGCACTCCCCGACTGGCCGTGCCGCGGCGGGGTTTGACGATGACGGGCCAGCCGTGGGTATCCGCGAAGGCGCGCACGGCGGCGGCGTCCGGGGCGTCGGCGAAGGCGGGCGTGCGGACACCGGCCGCGCTGACCGTCTCGCACATCACCAGCTTGTCCCGGAACCTCGCCAGGTCCTGCGGGGACTGGCCGGGCAGGCCCAGACGGGCGCGGAGCCCGGCGGCGGTGTCGAGGTCGCCCTCGTTGAGCGCGACCACCCGGTCCGGGGCGCCGAAGAGGGCGGTCAGTGTCGCGGCCGCGGCGCTGACCTGGCCGAAGTCGTCGGTGGCGGTTACCTCGACGACGCCGGCGGCGGCAGGCGGCAGTGAGGACCAGCCGAGCTCCGTGGTCACGTAGGTGACCCGGTGGGTGGTGTGGTCGATGTAGTTCTCGTACAGGGCGTGCTCGTCGCGCCAGCGGTGCACGACCAGGATGTGCGGGCGGGTGTCGACGGCCGCGTGGTGGGTGGTGGTGCCGGGCGCGCGGCGCTGCCCCGTACGGCTCGTGCAGGCGGTGTCCTCGACCGGATCGCCTGCCGGGACGGCTGCCGGATCGCGTGGGGCGGTCCGCTGCGGCTTCGGGTTGTGGGTCATGTCAGGCACCTGTCTCTTCGGTCTCTATGCGGATGCCGTCGGCGACCCGGCCGCACCGGGCGACCGCCTCGTCGGCGTCGCGGCCGGAACTGAGCACATAGCCGGTGCTCGCGTGCGCGAGGGTCAGCAGCGGCGGGACGGCTTCGCCCGGGTTCAGCGCGATGGCCGCACCCGTCTCGTGCGGGGTCAGCTCTTCGAAGAAGGGGAGATAGAGGTCGTTGGTCTCGCCCTCGGGGATGCGCCTGACCACGGCCGGCAGGTCCTCGTCCACGGTGATCGACCGGATGGTGCCGGGCTCCGGGGTGAGATAGCGCAGCGCGGCGCCGCCGAGCGGGGCGGGGGAGACCGCGGGCAGCTCCTCGATGCCCAGCGGGACGGTCAGCATCATCCGGGCCGGGTTCAGCCCGAAGGCCCGCCGTGCCAGTTCCGGGGCACCGCAGCCGCCGAGGCGGGCGTGCGATTCCAGGACCCGGGGGCCGTCGGCGGTCAGGACGAACTCGCTGTAGGAGGGGCCCTCGGTCAGCCCGACGGCGTCCAGGAGCCGCACCGTGAGGTCGTGGAGCGCGTCGTGGTGCGGTTCGGCGATCCGGCTCGGCGCGCTGACCTCCCACTCCACGAACCGTTCGTTCATCCGGTACTCCGAGAACCCGATGACCAGGTGCCAGCCGCCGTGGGAGAAAGCATCGGCGGCGACCACCGGACCTTCCAGGTACTCCTCGCCGAGTGCGGCCGAAGCCCCGTCCTGCTCCAGGGCCTTGAAGGCAAGGGCGGCCTCGTGGGCACTGGACACCAGCTGTACGAGCCGGCTGGCCGCGCCGTCGACGGGCTTGATCACGCCACGGGAGGCCCCGAGCGAGTCGAAGAACTCCGCCGCCTCCCCGGGGCTGTGCAGCACCCGGTGGCGGACCGGGCTGAGCCCGTGCGCCTCCAGGGCTTCGCGGGTGCGGGCCTTGTCCTTGAGGATGCGGGCGGTCCGCTCGCTCACGCCGGGCAGTTCCAGGGCGTCGACCACGTACCCCACGGCGATGCCCGCCGGCTCCGAGGTCGTCATCACCCGGTCGAAGGGTCGCTCCTCGTGGAGGGGACGCAGCGCTTCGAGAATGGCCGGGCCGTCGTTGATCGGGGCGTGCACGATCCGTTCGCAGTGGCGTGCGATGGACGGGTCGTAGCTGCCCTTCTCATGGACCAGGACCACGTCGATGCCGAGTTCCTTGGCGCCGGCGATCGGGGCGGGACGGCCGCCGACCACGGCTATGCGGTGGGTGCGTGACATGGGAATCTCCTCGCTCTCGGTCAGGGGGAAGACGGGTGCCGGGACAGGCCTCAGGAGAGCCCGAGGCCCTCGGCCACCAGGCGGGCGGCGATGTCGTGGCCCAGGTCGGTGAAGTGCGCCCGGTCCACGAAGAGCCAGTCGCGCGGGCCGGCGGCCTCGGCGAGCAGCGGACTGAGGTCGAGGAAGGGGACCCCGAGCTTGTCGCAGGCGACCCGGAGTTGGTCCGCGTACCGGCGGGCAGGCTCCATGGTGGCGATGTCGCCGTACAGTTCCCAGAAGTTGGACCGCTTGTCCAGCTCGTCGAAGAGCAGCTTCTCCTCGGGTGCGGGGGTATCCCGCACCCACCCGGCCAGCGGCTGCAGCACGAACGAGACGCGTGCCCCGCTGTCGGCCGCGAGCAGCTTCCAGTTCTGCAGATGGCGGGCCGTCAGCTCCACCGAAGAAGCTATGCGTTCATCGAGCGGAAGCACCGCCGACGGGGCGGCCGACGCGGCAGCGCCCGCGGCTCGCCGGTCGCGCCGCCCGAACCGGGGCGCGGGGGTGCGGTGCCGCTGCCGCAGCTCCTCCATCTGCTCGTAGTACTCACCGCAGTTGAAGAAGCCACCGTGGTCACCGCGCTGCTCCTTCGGCAGCCGGGAGAGCGCGAGGTTGTTGAGGCCGGAGAAGACCACGATGTCGGTGACCCGGGGCAGGAGATGGCGGTAGAGAGCGAACAGGGTGAATTCCTGCGCCGAGTTGTAACTGCGGCCCGCGAAGTTGAGCCACGGAGCCGACGGCGCGTAATCGCTCCACAGGCGGGAGGGCAGGGTCGCCGCGTCGCTCCGCGCACCGATGCCGAAAGCTGTGGAGCTGCCCGCGAGCAGCCGGACGGGTGCCGTCTGCGCAACGCTGCCCGCCGACGCGCTCCCGTCGCCGGGACCCTGGGAGTAACGGAACCCGAAGTCGTCGGTGTTGATGACATCGGACCGGTAGCCGGCGCGGTGGAAATACATCAGATACGGCAGCCACCGGGTCTGGGACCGGTCGTCGAAATCGTCGTAGGCCAACATCTGCGGGGTGAGCGTCACCCTCTGCTCCGCCATGGTTCCTCCCGGTTCGTGAAGGGTCCGCCTCGGTCGGAGGTGACTCTTCCGTCGGTCCCGGAGGATCGGAACCATCAGAAATATGACGCCGCACAGTCATGAAGGCAGCGGCCGGTTCAGATCCCTGCAGCTGCAAGCTTGTGACCCTTTCGAGGCCCGACGGCCCGGCGCACAGTCGTTCTGGGCAGCACAGCCCGACGGAGAACGACCGCGGGAACGACCGCGGACAGACGACTGTGGGGAAGGCCGGCATGACCAGAACAGCCGTGGTGACAGGGGCGAGCAGCGGGATCGGCGCGGCCGTCGCCCGACGCCTCGCCAAGGACGGGTTCGACACCGTACTGGTGGCCCGCCGGGGCGAGTTGATCCAGCGGGTCGCCGAGGAGACGGGCGGGCGGGCCGAGACGGTCGACATCACCGACGCCGACGCCGTACGAGCCCTGGCCGAGCGCCTCGACTCCTGCGACATCCTGGTGAACAACGCGGGCGGCGCGCTCGGCGCCGACCCGGTGAAGGGCGCCGACCCCGGCCACTGGCAGCACATGTACGCGGTCAACGTGCTGGGCACCCTCCACGTTACCCAGGCCCTGCTCCCGCTGCTGAGGCGCAGCGCGGGCACCGTCGTCAACGTGACCTCGACGGCCGCGTTCGTCAACTACGAGACAGGCGGCGGATACAGCGCCGCCAAGCATGCGCAGCACGCCCTGACCGAGACGCTGCGGCTCGAACTCTGCGGCGAGCCCGTCCGGGTCGTCGAGGTGGCACCCGGGATGGTGCACACCGAGGAATTCGCCCTGAACCGCTTCCACGGTGACGGGGAGCGGGCCGCCGCCGTGTACGCAGGGGTCGACCGGCCGCTGACCGCCGAGGACGTCGCCGAATGCGTCTCCTTCGCGGTCGGCCTGCCGCAGCACGTCAACATCGATCAGCTGGTGGTGCGCCCGCTCGCCCAGGCGGCCCAGCACAAGATCCACCGAGGCGGCCTCTTCGCCGGCTGAGGCCGGGCGCCCGCTCGCGCCTGCTCGCCCAGCGAGCTGCCGGCACCGACACCCGGCGACGTCCGAACCCAGTGATGTCCGAACCCAGGAAAAGGGGCTCTCTGCCATGACCTTTCTGCGTGGATTTCTGGCCCGGCTGCTCCTCGCCCCGACGCGCAAGCCGCGCAAAGGGAAAGCCGATGCGTCCATCTACCCCATGTTCTGAGCACTTTGCCGGCCGGATTACGGAGAGGAAGACCAGTGGAAGGCGCAACGTCCCGCACCGTGTACGCGACGGCCGCGGACCCGGAGTGCCGGCCGGTCGGTGCCCGGCTGATGGCGGCCGTGCGTACCGAGGTCCGCCGTCACGGGTTCGTGGACCTCAGGTCGGCGGCAGAGCTCGGCTCGCTCGCCGCCGACTGGTCGCGGCACACGGCCGAGCACTTCCGCGCGCTGCTCGACGACTGCGGCACCGACGGTGCGCGGGACACCCTGGTGCGGAGGGCGGCACTCGACTGCGCGCCGCTGGCGCTCGTGGCGGGCGCCTGGCTGCAGGGAATCAGCTCGCCGGCCGGCGCCGACGACCCCGCCGTTCTCCGGGTCCTGGCCCGCTATGCCCATGACGTCGGCGTCGGACAGCCCGCCGCATCACGGGGGGCCGCCTACCTCGCGCTGCTGCGCACCCTGAGACTGTCCGAGCACGCGGCGCCCGTACCCCGGCTGACGCTCGACCGCCGCATCGACGACCACTGCTTCGACCTGGCGGCACTGCTGCTGACCATGAGCCGGCTGCCCGAGAACTTCCGTGACGAGCTGCGCGGCGCGGACTGGTGCCTGCGGGCAGTCGGGCTGCTCCCCCCACTCGCCCTGGTCAAGGAGGCGGTACCGGAGGCGAGTTGGTATCGCATCGACCTCGCGTGCGAGGAGGCCGCACCGTGGCCGCCGGACGCCCTCAGCGACGTACGCCCCGCGAAGGGGGAGCGGGACCCGCACCGGCCGGACGGCGACTGGCCCGACGGGTTCACCGACACCGACGAGCAGCGGTTCTCCGCCGGGTTCCACTGGACGCTCGATGCGCTGCGGCAGTGGAGCGACGGCGTGTACGCCCGCCTCGACGCGGCCCGCGACCCGGCCCGGGACATGGCGGAACTGCTCAGGCTGCGGGCCCGCGAGGGTGCCGTCTACCACCACGCGTTCCAGCTCGAAGGCCGTTCGCTCTCCGACTGGCTCGCCGAATGCCGCACCGACCCGGTGCCGCTGCTCGGCGCGCTGGCCCGCAGCCGTCTGGTGCGGCCCGGCCGGTCGGCGGCGAGCCCGCTGGTCAACGGCTTGACCGGAGAGGACGGAGCGATGTTCCGGGTCTTTGCGCCCGCCGAACTCGCGGTGATCCGCCGCTGGATCGACGCCCTCCCCGCCGCCTCGGCCGAAGCACCGGCGGCCCGCGCCGCCCGGAGCCCGGCGTCGCTCGTCCTGCCCTCGTGGGAAGCCGCGCCCGACGAGCGCGGAACGGCCCCGAAGGGGCTGCGCGATGCCTACCGGCAGCTTCAGTCCCGCACCGACACCCCCGCCCTGAGCGACTGGGCCGCCCGCTACGCACAGCGGTGGCTCGACCGCTCGCGGCACGGCCTCGACCGGGACGGGAACCGGCTGCCGGAGCGGTGGCCCGCCGAGGGGCTGCGGCCCTGGCTGGCCGAGCAGCACGAGCGGCAAGCGGCGGAGTTCACCGCCGGACAGGACGTCCCGGTGCCGAGCCGCGAGGCACTCGTCGAGTCGACCGTCCAGCTTGCCCCGCTGACGATGATCGACGGCGGCTGGCTGCTCGGCTTCACCGACTACGAACTGGCCGCCTCGCACACCGGGTTCCCGCTCTTCGAAACGTACTGGGACGAGCTCGGCAACGGGCAGCCCGGCCTGAACCACCCGCTGATCTACCGGGAACTGGTGGCCGAGATGGGGGTCGAGCTGCCGCCCACCGGCACGGCTGAGTTCGCCGCCTGGCCCGGGTTCGACGAGCGCTCCTTCGAACTGCCCGTCTACTGGCTGTCCGTCGCCCGCCGGCCCCGTACCCTCCAGCCCGAAATCCTCGGCCTGAACCTCGCCATGGAGCTCTCCGGTGTGGGCGGCTCCTACCGCAGGGCCCGACTGGCCCTGCTCAGTCACGGGTTCAGCACCCGGTTCGTGGACATCCACAACACCATCGACAACGTCGCCAGCGGACACGCCGCCTGGGCGTGCGACGCCGTGGACGCCTACCTGGCCGCCGTGCCGGCAGGCCCGTCCGGCACCAGGGAGCAGATCTGGCGCCGGATTTGCATCGGCTTCCGCTCGCTCGACCCAGGCACCACCCCAGTCCTGGCCCGCTGGGCAGGGCGCGTACGGAGGAGTAAGGCCCATGCCTGACCTGGTCCTCGGCCTGTCCGCCTACTACCACGACAGCGCGGCCGCGCTGATCGCGGACGGCGTGCCGGTCGCCGCCGCGCAGGAGGAGCGGTTCAGCCGCCGCCGGCACGACCCCGCCTTTCCCGCCCGCGCGGTGGAGTACTGCCTGCGGGAGTACGGAGTCACCCTGGACGATGTGTCCGCAGTCGCGTACTACGAGGATCCGGCACTCAAGTTCCGTCGGGTACTTGCCAGTTATCTGGGCGCTGCTCCGTTCGGCTTCGGTTCGTTTGCGCGCGGACTGCCCGAATGGCTGTCCTGGAAGCGCCGGGCCACCGAGGTGGTGACGGCCGAACTGGCCGCCCTGGGGCGCGGCGAGGTACCCGCGGTCGAGGTCAGCAGGCACCACGCCTCGCACGCCGCCTCGGCCTTCCTGCCCAGCCCTTACGAATCCGCCGCGGTGCTCTGCGTCGACGGCGTCGGCGAATGGGCCACCACCACCCTGTGGCACGGGCGGGGCAGCAATCTGCGGCAGCTGGGCGAACTGCGCTTCCCGCACTCCCTCGGCCTGCTCTACTCGGCCTTCACCTACTTCTGCGGATTCAAGGTCGACTCCGGCGAGTACAAGCTCATGGGTCTCGCCCCGTACGGGAAGCCGCGGTACGCGGACCTCATCCGGGAGCGGCTGATCGACATCAAGCCGGACGGCTCCTTCCGCCTCGACATGCGCCACTTCGCCTTCCTGAAGGGGGAGGTGATGGCGGGTCGCGGCTTCGAGAAGCTCTTCGGCGGTCCGCGTCGTAGCCCTGAAGGTCCGCTCACGGAAAGGGAGTTCGACCTGGCGGCCTCGGTGCAGGAAGTCACCGAGGAGGTCATGGTCAGGCTCGCCCGCACGGCCCGCGAACGCACCGGCGAGAGCCGGCTCTGCCTGGCCGGCGGGGTCGCGCTCAACTGTGTGGCCAACGGCCGGGTGATCGAGGAGGGCATCTTCGACGAGGTGTGGATCCAGCCCGCCGCCGGGGACGCCGGGGGAGCGCTCGGCGCAGCCCTGGCAGTCGCCGCCGACCGGGGGGCGCCCCGGGCCCACCTCGGCAGCGGCCGGGACGCCATGTCCGGCGCCCTGCTCGGTCCCGAGTACGGGGACGCGGAGATCGCCGAGTACCTCGACAACAGGTCCATCCCCTACACCCGGCTCGACCCGGCGTCGGTCGCGGACCGGCTGGCCAAGGAGCTGGCCTCGGGGAAGGTGGCCGGCTGGTTCCAGGGCCGGTCCGAGTTCGGTCCGCGGGCGCTGGGTGCCCGGTCGATCCTGGGCGACCCGCGCGACCCCCGGATGCAGTCCGCCATGAACCTCAAGATCAAATTCCGCGAGTCGTTCCGTCCGTTCGCACCCTCGGTGCTCGGCGAGGACGCCGGTGACTACTTCGACCTCCGCCAGGAGAGCCCGTACATGCTGGTGGTCGCCGGGGTCGCGGCCGGCCGGCGGCTCGACCCGCCGACGGACACCGGCGCTGCCGCCGGCCTGGACCTGCTGCGGGTTCCGCGGTCACGGATTCCGGCGGTGACCCACGTCGACTTCTCGGCCCGGGTCCAGACGGTGACCGCCGACGCAAACCCGGCGTACCACCGGCTGCTGACCGCCTTCAAGGCCGAGACCGGCTGCCCGGTCCTGGTCAACACGTCCTTCAACGTGCGGGGCGAGCCGATCGTGAACTCGCCTCACGACGCCTACACGTGCTTCATGCGCACCGGGATCGATGTCCTGGCCATCGGCAACTTCCTGCTGGACAAGGCGGATCAGCCCAGGTGGCAGGAGCCGGGCGACTGGCGCGAGGAGATCCCGCTCGACTAGCGCGCAAAGCGGCAACGAAGCAACGACATGAAGACGCGAGCAACGCAAAGACGCGAACGACGCAAAGACGCAGGGAGCAGAGACAGATGCGCAGAGTGGTTCTTCTCGCCGTCTACCTTCTCGTGGTCACGCCCGCGGGCCTGGCGAGCCGACTGATCCGTGACCCGCTGACCCGTCGCACACGGCGACGCGTCCCGAGCTACTGGGTGCAGCCGTGACGGCCGGCCCGGGCACCGCGCGTTACGGACTCGACGACGGGCTCCGCGACGTCCTGGCCAAGGAGGTGCACGAGCGGATCGAGTGTGCCGAGCCGCTGGCCCCGGACGCCCACGGCGCGATCCTGGCCCGCATCGGCGGATACGTCCTGGAGCGGCACCTGCCTGGCGAAGTGCTCCACGGTCTGCGGGAGTTCACCGACTCCGGCGCCCCCGCCCTGATCATCGAGAACCTGCCCCGGCCCGAGGTGCCGCCCACTCCGGTCGGCGGCTTCTGCGAGGAGCCTCCGCTCGCGGTGATCAATGCCCTGCACCTGGGACTCGTCCGGTTGCTCGGCGGTGTCCCGTTCGCCGTGGGCTACGAGAACCGGGGGCTCCTGATGCGCAATGTGGTGCCCAATCCGGCGGCGGCCGGTACGACCAGCTCGTGGGGCGCGGACGCCGAGTTCTTCTGGCACTCCGACAACCCGCACCTTCCGTTCGGCGAGCCGGGGTACGACCCCAGGCCGTTCGTCCCCCGGCACCTCGCTTTCTACGCGGTACGCAACGAGGAGCGGGTGCCCACCGAAGTGGTCCCGGTCGGTGAGGTCCTGTCCGGGCTCGACCTGGAGACACGAAGGGACCTGGCCCGGCCGGAGTTCGAGATCGGGCCGCCCGCCTCCACCGGCGCCGACGCGCCCGGCCCGCTGCGTGACGCGGCCGTCCTGGAGGCGGGCCCGGACGGCCGCACCCGAATCCGCTACGACCAGGGCACCACCAGGGGCGGCACGGCGCGCGCCGCGGCCGCGCTCGTCCGGCTGGCCGAAACCCTCGAAAGCACCGCTGCCGAACGATTCGCGCTGGACGTGGGGGGTTTCCTCGTCTTCGACAACTACCGCGTCCTGCACCGACGGCGGGCCTTCGTCCCCGACCCGCCGGCCACCGCGCGCTGGCTGCGCCGCTGCTACGCGGGCTGAGTGGAGCACCGCCCGCACCCATGAAGATCCGGCCGTGTGGACGACGTACGGCTTCATCGCCCGACGCGCCAACTCATCGGCGACACAACGACTTACCTCTGGAGTGGACATGTTCCGAGTAGCAGTGATCGGCGGCCGGCCCGCACCCGTGGCCGGTGCCAAGGAGCTGGGCATCGATGTGGTGCTCGTGCACGAGGAGGGCTCTTACGATCCCGCCGTCGCGCGGCACTGCGAACGCATCGTGCACGCCCCGATAACCGATGGGCCCGCGATCCTGGAGGTGCTGCGTCCGCTGCACGATGAGCGGCCGTTCGACCGGGTGCTGACCACCACGGAGCCCGCCGCCGAGTCCACCGGATACGTCGTCGACGCGCTGGGTCTCACAGGGGTCACCGAAGCGACGGCCAGGGCCCTCAAGGACAAGGCACTCACCCGCGAGCTGCTCGCCAAGTACGACCTCAGCCCGGTCCTTCACCGGGTGGTGCACAGTGCCGAGGAGGCGGCCGAGTTCCAGCGGTCGGTCGGCGGCCGCATCGTGCTCAAGCCGGTCGACGGCGTCGCCAGCCTGCACATCCACCCGGCCGCGAACGCCGAGGAGGCCGCGCGGGCCTGGCGCGACCTCGCCGCCGACGGGTTCGACGCGCCCATCGCGGAGGAGTATCTGGAAGGCCCGGTCGTCAGCGTCGACTCGTTCTCCTTCGACGGACGGCACGTGCCCATCGGGTACTCCGAGTACCGAATGAATGAGCGCTTCGTGGAATGGGAGGTCAGCACGCCGAGCCGGGCGGCCGCCCCGTACCTGGCCGAGCTGCGCGCGCTCACCGTGCGGCTGCTCGACGCCGTGGGGCTCACCGAAGGGCCCTCGCACAGCGAGTTCGTGCTGACTCCGCAGGGCCCCCGGGTGCTCGAATCGCATGCCCGGCTGGCCGGCAGCGGGGCGCCCGAACTGGTGCGGCGTGCCTTCGGAGTGGATCTGAACCGCTGGTTCCTCACCGTCCCGCTCGGCATCGACGAGCTGCCCGCCACCTCCCCCGAGCCGGTCGGCGGCGCCGCGGTGCGGTTCTTCACCCCGCGGCCGGGACAGGTCCGCGCGGTCGAGGTGGCCACCGAGGTGGGCGTCGAGGTGAGGCGGGTCCCGCAGGGGGAGGCACCGCTGGTCTTCCTGCCGTACCTCGACGAGTTCAGGCAACTGCCGGCCGCCGCGGTCATCGCCAAGAGCCCGGGCGACACCGTGCCGGAGCTGCTCACCGTCGCCGACTGCGTGTCCGGATATGTGATCGCGTCCGGCGTGGACCGGGAGGCCGCGGTCGCCCGGTGCGAGGAGATCGACAAGGACATCCGCTTCCTGACCGACTGACCGGCCCACACCATTGAAGGAGAAGAGAGTTGGAAACCAACGAGCACACCCTGAGCGCGGCCGCGCTCCTGGAGACCGCACACAAGGCCGTCTCGCAGGGCTATCCCTGCGACGACCGGCTGGCACGCGCCGCGCTGCACCTCATCGAGTGCGCCACGGACGTCGTCGTACGTCTGCCCGACCGTGACATCGACTCGGCGCGGGAGGCGCTCGGGCTGGCCCGTGCGGCGGTGGTGACCGCGACCTGTGCCGTACGGGAGATCCACGCCCAGGCCCGGGAGACGTCCGAGCCGGTGTCCCTGCCCACCCCCGGGAAGCTGCCGGCCGGGTCCGCGCGTGGTCCCGGCCGGGTCTGCTGCGGCCTCGACCGGTAGCCGGGCGGCCGTTCCGCCCAGGTCAAGAGCCCCGTCCGCGCCCCCCGAAGCCCCGCTGCCGCACTGCGGCAGCGGGGCTTCGGCGTGGGGCGCATGTTCGTGCACTTGGTTTCGTACTTACGCACTGCACAAGTCTGACCTTATTGAGGGCCGCCTGTTTTCGAAGAATAGAGATGTGAGCGGGGGAGCCGCCCACAAACAACGAGAAGAGGAATCGAATTATGCGTAACGACACGTTCCAGATGAAGCTTTCCACCACTCGCCGTGGGATTCAGTCCGCCCTGGTCGCTGCCGCCTCGGCGGTACTCGTCGCCACTGCGGTGGGCGTCGCGACCGCCGGTTCCGCCGCGGCCGACACGACCACGACGACGACCACCCCCACCACGAGCGCCTCGCCCGACGATCACGGCTGGGACTGAACAGGCATATTCCAGCAGCACAATATCGAGCACCGCTGAACAGAATCCATCGGAGGAACGTACGATGACGATCAGCCCGGCCCTTGAGGTCCACGCCCCCGACGCACCCGTCTTCGGTCCCGAAATCGAACTGCGCAGCCAGATCACGGTCGAGCTCGTCGACCACACCGCCTCCGACCTGGGAGTCGTGCGCGCGGCGCGGGTCTCCACGGCCGGCGAGGAGGCGCACCGCGAGGAGCGTGGCGACGCATATATCGGGGGCCTCATCCGGTATTTGATGCGCAGCCGTCACGGCAGCCCTTTCGAGCACAATTCGATGACCTTCCTGGTGCACGCGCCGATCTTCGCGATCCGCCACATGATGCGCCACCGAATGTGGTCCTTCAATGAGGAGAGCGCCCGGTACAAGGACCTCAAGAACGTCTTTTACGTGCCCGACCGCGACCGGGCCCTGAAACAGGAGGGGAAGCCCGGCCACTACCAGTACGTACCGGGCAGCGAGGAGGACTACGAGCTGCTCTCCACCGCCACCAGCGAGGCCTACCGGTCCGCCTTCCGCGAATACCAGAAGATGCTCGATGCCGGAATCGCCCGCGAACTGGCCCGCATGGTGCTCCCCGTGGCCACCTTCTCCACCGTGTACGCCACCTGCAACGCCCGCTCGCTGATGCACTTCCTCGGCCTGCGCACCAACCGCGCCGACGCCGCCTATGTGTCGCACCCGCAGCGGGAGATCGAGGTGGTGGCCGAGCAGATGGAGGACGAGTTCGCGCGGCTGATGCCGCTGACCCACGAGGCCTTCGAGAAGTTCGGGCGCGTCAGTCCCTGACCGGATCGCGATCCGACGGAGGTTCCTGCCATGAGAATCACGGTCTACGCGGGCTCGGCCCTGGGGAACCAGGCCATCTATCAAGAAGCCGCCGCGGCCTTCGCCAAGCAGCTCGTCGCCGAGGGGCACGAGATCGTCTACGGCGGGGGAGCGGCCGGCCTCATGGGGGTCGTCGCCGACTCGGCCCTGGCGGCCGGCGGCCGGGTCACCGGAGTGATCCCGAAACACCTGGTCGATGCCGAGGTCGCCCACCAGGGCCTGACCGAACTGCACATTGTCGACACGATGCACCAACGCAAGCAGATCATGGCCGACCTGGCCGACGCCTTCGTGGCGCTGCCGGGCGGGGTGGGCACCGTCGAGGAGATCCTCGAGGCCTGGGCCTGGCTCATCCTCGGCCGGCACGGAAAGCCGATGGCGATGCTGAACGTGGACGGCTACTGGGACCGTCTCCTGCGGATGATCTGCCGCATGTCCGCCAGTGGATTCCTGCGCGAGCAGGAGCTGGGCACCCTCGCGTCCGTCGGGGACGCGAACGAATTCCTGGACCTTGTAAGCCAGTGGGAGCCCCCGCCGCCGCGATGGGGCTGAGATCGGGAGTAGGAGCGATGTCGGTACTGAATGTGGAGAGCGCGGCCCCCGAGGCCGCGCAGGTCACCGTGGTGGACGGCTATGTCCCGGTGATCGACCTGAGTTCCGCACGGTCGGGCGGGGCGGCGGAACGGCAACTGGCCGCGGTGATCGACGAGGTCTGCCGTACCAGCGGCTTCCTGGTGATCGTCGGCCACGGCGTGCCCGAGCGCACGATAGCGGAGATGTACCGGGCCACCCGGGAGTTCTTCGCGCTGTCGGCCGAGACCAAGGCGGAACTGCTCGCCGTCCCGGCCGACCCGCTGATGCGGGGATTCGGCCGCCAGGGCAGCCTCGCCGCCTCCAACGCGGAGGCCGAGGTCGAGCAGGAGCGGGCACTGCCGGACATCTCGGAGACCTTCACGGTCAACCGCCTGGGTGAGCCGGATGCGGACCGGGCGCTGCCCGCCGACGCCGACCCGGCGCTGCGGACCTCGAACCGCTGGCCCGAACTGCCCGGCTTCGCCGAGGCGTACCGGGCCTACTACGCGGCCATGGAGGTACTGGCCGCGGACATCATGCGGCTGTTCGCCCTTGCGCTCGATCTGCCCGAGGACTGGTTCGAGGACAAGATCGAGCAGCACATGACCAACCTGACCGCCAACTTCTACCCGCAGCAGCCGGAGCCCCCCGCACCCGGGCAGCTCCGCAAGGGAATGCACAGCGACTGGGGAAGCCTGACCATCCTGTACCAGGACGACGGCCCGGGCGGACTGCAGGTCCTCGACAAGGCCGGCCAGTGGCTCGACGTGCCTGTCATCGAGGGTTCCTTTGTTGTCAACATCGGTGACCTGATGGCAATTTGGACCAATAATCGGTGGGTGAGCACCGTCCATCGGGTGGTCAATCCGCCGCGTGAACTGGCTGGAAAGGAACGCTATTCGGTCCCCTTCTTCCACCAGCCCGCTTACGACGCCCTCATCGAGTGCATCCCCACCTGCACCGGGCCGCTCAATCCGCCGAGGCACCAACCGGTGCGTTCGGGCGACTACATCATCGGTAAGTTCAGCAGAGCGTATGGCGCGTAAGTCCGGGACGAACAGTTCCGCGAACTACGGGATGCCGTCGAAAGCGAGGTGAGAACACCATGGCCAGAGCAGTTCTGCTGCTGGGCGCCGAGGGTGCCGCGGCCGAGCAGCTGGTGGGAGCGGCCCAGACCCTCGAGATCCACCTGCACATCGCGACCCACCGTGAGTTGTACCGGAGCTGTCCCGACGAAGTGCGCAAGCAGCTCGCCGGAACCGTCTTCACCGACTTCCGCAGCACGGCGTACGCCGTCGACCAACTCGCCGAGTACTGCGCCCAGGAAGGCATCGGCGGAGTGGCCGTCGGCCGGGAGACGCTGTCCCCGGTCGCCGCAGCGCTGACCGACCGGCTGGGACTGCCTGGCCATGATCCAGCCATGGCGGAGTCCACCCGCGGCAAGTGGCAGATGGCGCAGACCCTTCGGGCGCGCGGCGTGCCCGGGCCGCGCACGCTGGCGGTCGTCTCCCCCGAGGCCGCCGAGGAGCGGCTGCGGTCGGCCGGCCTTCACTACCCGGTCGTCGTCAGACCGGCCGGGGGTTCGGGCAGCATCGGGCTGACCCTCGTCGAGACGCCGGACGAGCTGCCCGGCGCGGTCCGGCGTGCCCTGAAATGGCGCGAGGACATCACGTACGGAATCCGCTTCGACGCCGTCGCGGTGATCCAGGAGCACCTGGAAGGCGCCGAGTACGGCGTGGAGACCGTGCTGCACCGCGGCGGCTGCACGCACCTGGCGATCGTCCGCCGGATCTCCACCGGCGGCCGGAACGGCGAGGAGCTCGGCCGTACCCTGCCCGCCGACGTGGACGAGCTGACCCGGATCACGATCCTGGCCACCGTGGAGCGAGGGCTCGCGGCCCTGGGGCTGCGGGACGGCATCGCGCACAGCCATCTGAAGATGACGGCAGAGGGCCCCCGGCTCATCGAGGTGGGCGCCGGCCCGCCCGACGGACCCGTCATGGAGATGATCGAGCACGCCACCGGCGTCAGCGAGGCCGCGGCCTATCTCCAGGCCGTCCTCGGCGAACTGCCCGACACCCGGCCGACCCGCAGCGGTGCGGTGGCGATCCGGTTCATCAACACCCCGCGGCACGGTGTCTTCCGCGGGCTGAGCGGCCTCGCCGCCAGCCCGCATGTCATCGCCGTCCGCTCCTACGCGGAACCGGGCGACCTGGTGGGCAGCACCCACTCCAAGTACACCCGTCTCGGCCACGTCATCGTCCTGGCGACGGGACCGGACCAGGCCGACGCCCGCGCCGACGAGGCCATCGCGGGCATCTCCAGCTGCATCGAAAGCTGAGCCCCTTTCGGAGAGACCGGCTGTCTCCCCTCTCCGCACCCACCCCTTGAACGGCACCGCCGTGCCGCCGCCACGGCGGTGCGGCGGCCTGCCCATGACCGGAGGAACGAGAACCATGAAGGGAACACAGAGTCCGGGTCCGGCACGCCGGGCCCTCGGTGTCGGATGGCGACTGCACGGCGACGGCCGGGCACCGCAACCGGGCGCCGCGGTGATGCCGGACGAGCGGCTGTCCTGGCCGCGCACGGTGGGCCTCGGAGCCCAGCACGTAGTGGCGATGTTCGGTGCGACATTCGTCTTTCCGGTGGTCATGGGGCTCGACCCGAACCTCGCCATCATGATGTCCGGAGTCTCGACCGTTCTGTTTCTGCTGGTGGTTCAGGGCCGGATCCCCAGTTACCTCGGTACGAGCGCCTCGTTCGTCGGCGCGGTGGCGGCCATCCGGGCGGCCGGCGGCACCACGTCCACCGTCACCGGTGCGATCCTCGTCGCGGGGCTGGTGCTCGCCGCGGTGGGCCTGATCGTCCACTTCGCCGGGCCCGCACTGATCAACAAGGCATTCCCGCCCGTCGTGGCGGGCGCGGTGGTCCTGCTCATCGGTCTCAACCTGGCGCCGGTGGTGGCCGACATCTACTGGCCCCAGGACCAGTGGGTGGCTCTCGCCACCATGTGCGTGGTCGTCGTCACGGGCGTGCTGCTGCGCGGATTCTGGAGCAGGCTCGCGGTCTTCGTCGGCCTGGTCTTCGGATACGTCTTCTCGTGGGTGCTGGACATGACGACAGGCCCGATCACCGCGCCCGGGGCCACCGGCGAGGTCAGCCGTCATCTGCGGGTGCAGCTCTCGGAGGCCGCCTCGGCCCCGTGGTTCGGCCTGCCGACCATGCACGCACCGACGTTCACCGCGTCCGCCGTGCTCCTCGTGCTGCCGGGCGTGATCGCCCTGGTGGCCGAGAACACCGGGCACATCAAGGCGGTGGCCGAGATGACGGGGTCCGACCTCGACCCGGTGCTCGGGCGCGCCATCCTGGGCGACGGCCTGGCCACGGCGGTCTCCTCGGCGGTCGGAGGCGCGCCGACCACGACCTTCGCGGAGAACATCGGGGTGATGGCCGCGACCCGGGTCTACTCGACCGCCGCGTACTGGATGGCGGCCGCCGCGGCCCTGCTGTTCGGCCTGTGCCCCAAGTTCGGCGCGCTCGTCGCGGCCACCCCGGGCGGTGTCCTCGGCGGCATCACCGTCGTCCTGTACGGGATGATCGGGCTGCTCGGCGCCAAGATCTGGATCAAGTCGTCGGTGGACTTCGCGGACCCGGTGAACCTGGTCCCGATCGCAGCCGGCGCGGTGCTGGGCATCGGCGGGGTTTCGCTCAAGGTGACGGACACCTTCTCGGTCAGCGGGATAGCACTGGGCACCCTGGTCACCCTCCTCGGCTACCACGTCCTGGCGGCCCTGCGGCGTCCTGTCGCCGAGTCGGCTCCGGAGTCCCGTCCGGCACCCGTCGCGCAGACGCGCGAGGCCGCACCCACGACGCCGGCTCCCGCAGCCCGGCTCGTGCCGGCCCCGGTCCAGGAGCCCGAGCCCGCTCTCCTCGAGCCGGGCCCGGCTCCGGCGGTTACGGCTTCCTAGACCAGAACAGCGAAGCGCATCAACCGGCCGGCGCTACGGCCCACCCGCAGCCGGGGTGTGAAGTGATCCCAGGGTCACTTCACACCCCGGCTGTTTCGCCTGCCTCGGGAGGCGGGCCGCCACCGGCCAGCTGACCGAGCCGGTACCCGAGTTGGAAGCGGCTCTCCGCCTTGAGATCGGCCTTGAGTTTGGCCAGGTGGGTGGCGTACGCGCGGGTGCTGAGCCCGATCCGCTTGGCGATGGCATTGTCGCTGTCCCCATGGATGAGGCACCTGATAATGGTCTCGCGCAACACGGCGCTGATATGGCTCGATTCATTCGGAGTCCGGGATCCCTGAAAGGGTTTGGCGCGCTGCCAGTTGCGCTCGAACACCTCGGTGAGGAAACGCACCACGGCCGGTTCCCTGATAATGACGGCCTGGTCCCGCTCGGTGTCGGCAGGGACGAATGCCATGCTCCGGTCGACGATGATCAGCCGGTCGAAGAACTCGTCGAGAGTACGGACCTGGGCGCCGAGCGAGGTCATTTCGGTCACGTATTCACGGGTGGGTCCGTCGTGCCAGGCGGTGTGCTGGTAGAGCGTCCGCACCTCCACCCCGCGGTCGAGCAGCTCGGCGGTCTGCTGACGGATCTGCTCGAGTGTGGCCTTGGGCCGGCCGCCCCCCGGCTGGGCGGTGAACAGCTCCGAGGTGCTCTGCTGCACACTCTCGTTGACGATGGCGCTGATCGCGGCCTTGCCCTGGATGCGGACGATGGACTCGCTGCCCTGCGGTCCCGCGGTGTGCCGGGAGTCGACGATGAGGGGTCGCAGCAGGTCCGTGAGGTTCCGGGCCTCCTCCAGCATGGTCAGCGCGGAAGAGCGCAGCAGCGCTCCGATCCGGGCCTCCACGATGCCGGGCTCCACCGCGACGAAGCGTGAGGGGGAGGAGGTGTCCTCGCGGACCATCCCCATGGACAGGAGCTCATCCATGATCTCGCGATCCTCGCGGACACCGTCCGCAGGGCACTCCGACCGGCCGTCCGACCGCTCCCGCTCGGACTGCGCACCCGAGTCCTTCCGGAGGAGTTCGACGTACGTAGCGCGCGCCTTTGTGCTGGGTATGGGCACCACTGGCTTTGCCGGATACATAGCCAACTCCGTTGAGAGTATTGGTGATCACGCAGAAGGAGGCGGAGTCTAGCTTCCATGGGCCAGGTGCCGATAGGAGCCGAATCCGCCGCCGACAGGGCAGGGTTGTGTGCCTGCTGCATGGGCATTGTGCCTGTTCGTCCGCAGCGCAGTGAACAGAACGCGCCTATTTCACAGAGATGTCAAATAGCGGTCGGATTCCGGCCAGGGGCGATGCCGTGACCGGGCCGGCCCGCGCGGAACCGCCGGTGTGTCAATCCGTCCCGGATGCGCCGGGATCGTCGCTTTCTCCCAGCGCAATCCCCAATTGCCACGCGCGAAAACCGGCTTGGAAGCGGCTCTCCACCCCCAGTTCGTCGGTGATGTCCTTCACGTGCCGGCGGAAGGTCCGGGTCGCCATCCCCAGCCGCTTGGCAATCACCTCGTCCTTCAGGCCGGTCGCCATCAGGCGCAGGATCGAGATTTTCAACTCTTCGGTGGATGGCTGGAATTCGGCCTGATGGGCGTCAAAGGGGCGGCCCGACTCCCAGAGGCTCTCGAACATCCGGTACAGGAAACCCACCACTGTCGGGTCGGTGACCACCGAGGCCCCCTGCGGCCGGCCCGCGGCCCGGGGCTGCGGGACGAACGCCGTCTCCCGGTCGAAGACGATGATCCGGTCGAACGCCTCGGCGGTGGTGCGGATCCGGGCGCCGGCCGTAGAGACCGACCGCACGTAGGCCTGCGTCGACAGGCTCGCCCGCGCGGTGTGCTGGTACAGGGTGCGCAGTCGCACTCCTCGCTCCAGCATCGACAGGCTCTCCGCGACGATCGAACTCAGCGTGTCGGGGTCGCGGCCGCCGCCCGGCTGGATGGAGACCATCTCCTCGGTGCACAGCCGGGTCATCATCGACAGTTCGCGGCGCACCTCGGCGGGATCGTCGAAGGAGCGCAGCCCGTCCGAGTTGCGCCCGGCACGGCTGCGCTCCGCGAACAGCGGAGCCAGAGGCCTCAGTTGGGCGTGCATCCGGGTCAGCTCCTGCTGCCGCTCCCGGATCTCCTGCTCCAACGGCGTCCGGGCGAGCATCTCGGCGATCGCCGGGTCGACCGGCAGCAGTTCGCCACCGTCGGCACTGGACACGAGCAACCCGAGTTCCAGTAGGTTGTCGCGCGCAAGGGTCAACTCGCTTATGGCCAGGCCCAATTCGGCCGCGGCATCGTCGGCGTCGCGGAGCCCGCCGTTCCGCAGCGCCCATTCATAGACGGACAGCGAGACTGGCTCGAGAATGAGCGCCGAGGCGCCGCGTTGTGTCCCTGAACGCGCCATTTGTCGAGATCCTCTTCCGGTCTGGCCAGCTTAGGACACCGAGTATCTCTCCAACTGAGCCGCTGTTGCTGGCAAAGTCTTCATATCGCGCTGTACAGCACGGTCGATCTGAACGACCGAGGTTCCCCGGAAGGGTGAAACAATGCGCCGAATCGCATTCCTGCGATCCATTGAGATTCAGCAGACAAAGCCTTTTCTCACAGCCCTTGAGGCACGTCTCCAGCGGGAGGACACCGAAGCAAAACTCTTCTACACGGACGGCGAGTGCGGACCCGATGACTTCCCCGGTGAATCGGAGAAGATAGCCGGTGACATATCCGCCGACGAGCTCGCCAAGAAGGTCATCGACTGGGGCGCCCACGGAGTGATCTCCCTTTCCATCGCTGACGAGAACGCCCTGCGCGACTCGGTGGTGCGGCGCCGCCTGGAGACCGTGGGGATTCCCGTGGTGGCGCACAGCCTGGCCGCCACGAGCCTCACCGCCAACAAGTGGGAGACGAAGCGGCTGCTGGAGGAGCACGGATTCGACATTCCGCCCGGAGTGCTCGTGGACAGCGATGTACTCGCCGGTCGCGGCCTGCGCATTCCCGCGTACGTCGACTCGATCCTGATCCAGACCGCCGACATGGGATATCCCGTGCTCAGCAAGCCGCTCTGGGACTGCATGGGTGCCGGCATGGTGCCGCTGGCCGACGAAGCGGAACTGGCACGGCACTTGGCCGAACCACACAGCGGAAATTTCATCCTGGAACGCTGTGTGTCCGGTGAGATCTGCTCGGTGGAAGTGGTCGGAGCCCGCGGGCAGTACGTGGTCCACCCGGTGGTGTGGCAGGGTCCGGCGGAGATCGGTCCGGTCTTCAACTTCGGCCGGCTGCGCTATGTGGCACCGCGCCGGGAGGCAGATCTGGCATTCGCCCCGGTGGCCGAGAAACTCAAGAAGCTCGCTCGTGCTCTCGATCTGCACGGAGCGGTCGGGCTGGACATGATTTACGAGGACGGAATCTACCGGATTCTCGAAATCAATCCACGGGTCACCGGGACGACCACCCCCTGCATAGCCTCCACCGGCTTCAACACGTACGACTGCCTGCTCTCCATCCTGGACGGGACCTGGCCGGACGAGGCGGACCACGGGCACGGCCTCCAGCGGGTGTGCCTGCAGTTCCCGGTGCGTGAACTCTCGCCGGAATTCGTGCACGACGTGACCCGCGAGCTGGACGTCGTACGGACGCAGTCGCTCAATATCGATGGTGTCGACCACCCCAATGTGATCATCACCTGCGAGCTCGACGACCGGGCGGAACTCCCGGGGAAGCTCGAATCGCTCTGGCAACGCCATGAATTCACCGACCGGTCATTCCTGCGGCAGATCGCGGCGGCCGTAGGAGTGGCCGACACGGAAGCGGCGGCGACCGCTGTGGCAACGGCATGACGAAATCCGAAGTGTGGGAGAAAGAGATGAAGGAAACGGCAGGCAGCCATGCGGATTGACGGCTATCGCAAGGTCGTGACCCAGCCAGGCATCGGCCTGCTCATGCTCCTCGGGTTCTTCTCGAAGATCGCGGTGGTGGCGATCCCGGTCGTGATGAACCTCGGCGTCGTGTTCGGCCTCGACCGAGGCTTCGGCGCCGCCGGCCTGGTGATCGCGCTGTGGACGGTGGGCGTGGCGGTCGGCGGTCCGGTGCAGGGCCGCATGATGGACAAGTACGGCGTACGGCCCGTGCTCATCGTCTCGTTGACCGGCCAGGCGCTCTTCTGGGGGATCGGCCCCAGCATGTCCTACGGGGTGCTCTCGGTGGCCGCTGTCGGCTGCGGACTCCTCAACCTCCCGGGGTTCGCCGTCGTGCGGCTGAGGCTCGCGGTCGCCATCCCGGAGGAGCAGCGGCACACCGCCTTCGCGCTCGACGCCATGACGTCCAACATCTCGTACATGGTGGGCCCGGCGCTCGGTGTGACCGTGGCGACCACCGTCTCCAGCGATGTCTCGATGCGGGGCCTCGGCCTGATCGTCGCACTCGCCGGGGCGGGCCTGGCCCTGCTCAACCCCCAGGTCCGCGACTCCGCCAAGGGCGCCGGCAGCGAGCCCGCCCCCCGCATGAAGTTCCGCGAGTGGTTCAAGCCCGCGCTCGTCCCGGTCCTCGTGGCCACCACCGCCACCACTCTGGCGACCGCCGGCTACGAGACGGCGATCGTGGGCGGGCTGCGCGACTCGGGCCAGGTCGAATGGGCCGGCCTCGTCCTCACGGTCTGCGGCCTCTGCTCCTTCATCGGTGCGCTCCTTTACGGCACGCTGAAACGGCCGCCCCACTTCGCCGTCATCTCGACGCTGGTGGGCCTGACGACCATGGTCGGTGGCTTCGCCACCGGCGACTGGCGCCTGCTGTGCCTGGCCATGGTGCTGCCGGCCGCCCTCTGCTCGCCCTCCTTCGCGGCGACGGGCGGCGCCGCGAGCGGGCTGGCGCCGGCCGGGGCGCGGGGAGTCGTGATGGGCATCTACAGCGCCTCCCTCACCCTCGGCAACAGCATCGGCGCCCCCCTGTCCGGCGCGATCCAGGACGCCAGGAGCCCGCTCTGGGCCTTCGTGGTCATCGGTCTCACCAGCGCCGCCCTCTCCGGTGTGGCCCTCGGCTGGACTGCCTGGCTGGCTCGCAGGCCGGCCGCCGAGCCGCAGAGCGGACCGGTCCTCGCCGACGCCGCCGCCTGACGGCAGTCACCTCATATCACCTTTCATGCACAGCAGTTGGAGACCTGAATGGACACCAAGGGTTACGTCGTCATCGTCGACGCATTCGCCCCGGCCCGGTTCTTCCCGCCGGAGTTCCACGAAGCGGGCTACGCATGCGTGCGGGTGCAGAGCACCCCTGAGATCCCGCCGGCCTTCGCCGGCTCCCTGGACCTGACGCTCTATGCCGACAACATCGTCCACACCGGGGACCTCGAAGAGACCGTACGGGCCGCAGGTGCGTACGAACCTGTGGCGGTCTTCGCCGGCAGCGAGTTCGGCGTCGAGTTCGCCGACCGGCTCAGCGAGGCCATGGGCCTGCCGACCAACGGCACGGAGCTCAGCGCCGCCCGCCGCGACAAGTTCACGATGATCGAGACGATCAAGGCCGCAGGGGTACGCGGAGCCAGGCAGCTGCTCGCCACAAGTGCCGAGGAACTCGCCCAGTGGCACAAGGATTTGGGCACCCGCGTCGTTGTCAAGCCGCTCAAGAGCGCGGGCAATGACGGCGTCAAGTTCTGCGCCACCCCGGAGGAGAGTGCGGCCGCCTTCCTCGAACTCACCGGCGCGGAGAACCTGTTCAACCAGCGCAACGAGGGCGTCGTCGCCCAGGAACATCTCTTCGGCGGCGAGTACATGGTCAACACCGTCAGCCGGGACGGCAAGCACCATGTCACCGACATCATCGCCACCACGCGCCTTTCCGTGAACGGCGTTCACGACATCAGCAACTCCTGCTATCTGCTCCCCCGTCACGGTGAGGCGCAGGACCAGCTCGTCCCGTACGCGTTCGAAGTCCTTGACGCCCTGGGCGTGCGGCACGGTCCCTCCCACATCGAGCTGAAGCTCACCCCCTCAGGGCCCGTGCTCATCGAGATGGGCGCCCGCATCTGCGGCGGAGACCTCCCGCACTATGTGCAGCTGGCGACCGGCGAATCCCCCTTCGACTGGACCGTCGACGCCTTCGTGCGGCCGGACCGCTTCCACGAGCGCCGCGACAACGACTACGAGATCCAGCGGTACTTCGCCTCGGTCGGCCTGGTCTCCGCCAAGGAGGGGCGGCTGGAGTCGCTGCGCCACCTCAAGGAGATCGAGGAGCTCGAGAGCTTCCACGACCTGTCGCAGTTCGTCCCGCTCGGCGGCACGGTCGTCCCCACGGTCAACGACAGCACTTACGTCGGCTTCGTGCGGCTCTTCCACGAGCTCGAGGAGGTCGTCATGCGCGACATCAACACCATCCACTACCTGGACGGCGACGGAATGTACGCAATCTCCGAGGAGTCCTGAGCCCATGAACGCGAACAACGCCGCCCTGCCGCACATCGTCGTCATCAACCGCTGGCGCGAGCAGTACGCCCGCTATGCCGAATACCTCGACCACGCCACCCACCGGGTCTCCTACATCACCACGGAGGTGGGGCTGCCGTCCGTACCCGAGGCGGCGGGCGACATCCTGGTGGTGGAGCGGACCGACGACCTGGAGGCCGTGCGCGCCGCGCTGAGGGTGCTCGCCGTGCGGCACGGACGGCCCGAGGCGATCGTCGCCCTCAAGGAGGACGATCTCCTGATCGCCGCCGAGCTGCGCGAGGAGTGGAACTGCCCCGGCCAACGGGTGGGCCACCTGGCTCGCTTCAGGGACAAGTACCTCATGGCCACCGCTGTCGCGGAAGCCGGGCTCGACCTGCCGGACTTCACCCTCGCCGGCGACGAGACATCCATTCTGGAGTTCGGCGCGAAGCACGGCTGGCCGCTCATCCTGAAGCCGGTGATGGGCAGTTCCAGCGAAGGAGTCGTCAAGCTCGACGGCCCCGAGGACGTCCTCACCGTCGACCTCGCGGACACGCCCATGATGGTGCAGACCTTCAACCCCGGCCGGATCTACCACGTGGACGGCGTCTTCACCGGCCGGGAGATCCAGCACTGGCGCGCCTCGCGCTATGTGAACACCTGCCTGGGATTCCGCTCGGGCGACTTCCTCGGCTCCGTCGAGGAGGACGACGAGTCGGTCAACAGGGCCATCGGCGAGAGCACCGCCGACTACCTCCGGGCGCTCTCCGGCGACCCGCTCGTCTTCCACCTGGAACTGTTCGTCAACGACACCCCGGACGGCCCCCGCTGCAGCTTCCTGGAGGTGGGCGCCCGGGTCGGCGGCGCCGAGATCCCCTTCGTCTGGCGTGAGCTCCACGGCTACGACCTGATGGACGCCGCATTCCAGCTCCAGCTCCAACGCCCGGTTCCCCAGGGACACCTGAGCCGGCCCGAGGAAATCGGCGGCTACCTGCTGATCCCGGCCCCCGGGGCACGGCCGTGCCGCATCACCGAGGTCACCTCGATGGTCGGCAGCACCCCGGGACCGTACGCCGAGGCGCTCCTGGAGGTCGGCGACATCCTGCCGCGGGCCGACGCGTACTACGAGCACGTCGGCGGCCGCTTCCGCTTCCGGGGTGCGACGAGCCACGACGTGGAGCAGGCCCTCGTCGCAACCGCCGCGGCGTTCCGGGTCTCCGGGGTCCCGGCCACCCCCGCGGACCAGGCCGCCGCACCCCTGGGTCAGCTGGCCGGCGCGAGCAGGGGCTGACCGGGCTCCGCCGCTCCCCGTGTCCGGTTGCCGAAGCCGCAGCAGCCGGAGCACCTCCACCAGTCATCGCCGCACCAGAGGTCTGTTCAGCCGGAACAGTCACGAGAAGGAGAGCTCACCATGTCCGCAGTAGCCACCATCGCCACCGCCCCCACGACCGCCACCGGGACGACCCCGTTCCGCCACTTCTCCCCGACCCTGCTCCGTCGGGCCCTGGCCCGGCATGCGGAGTGGGAGCGCAAAGAGTTCACCTCGTCCTGGGAGGACCTGCCGGTCGATGCGTATCTCAAGGGCGGGGCGACGTTCCGCCGCCGAAGGTACAGCCAGTTCCACCTGGCCGACGGCCGCCTGGTGCCCAGCGGCCAGATCGTGTTCGAACAGTCCAAGGAGGTGAACTCGCTGTTCGGTGGCGTCCAGCGGCACTTCGAGCCGCTCCGTGAGGACGTGGCGGCCTCCGCGTTGCTCGAGACGGTCGTGTTCACCTTTCTGGACAACCTGCCAGGGGAGATCGACCGGTCCGACGCCGCCATAGGCGTCCATCAGATCCGGATCACCGCAAGCCGCGACGAGGCCTCGCTGCCCGCTCCGGAGGGTATCCACGAGGACGGCCACCACTTCGTCGCCCAGGTGCTGATCAACCGCGAGGGCGTCACCGGGGGCGAGTCGCAGCTGTACGACCGCGACCGCAACCCGATCTTCCGGACCACGCTGCTCGAGCCGCTCGAGTCGATCGTCATCGACGACCGTCGGGTCTTCCACGGCGTCTCCGGCGTCACCCCGGCCCCCGGAGTCACCGAGGGTATCCGCGACATGATGCTGATCGACTTCTTCCCGCTCACCGACTGACCGGGGCGTCCCGGCCGAATGCTCCGCCGAGGCACTGGACTCCTCCCCAAGTCCGCTGCTCCCGGCGGAGCTTCGGCACGTCCGCGGGGCGCGGGTAAACCGACCAGGGCGAGATCAAGAACCGGTCCGAACAGAGTTCAGAGAGCAGAGGAGCGTCCCATCCATGCAGCCCATGTCCGAGGCCGAGTGGCGTGCGTTCGCCCTCTCCGGCACCCGAACGGCGAAGCTGGCGACTCACCGCAAGGACGGCCGCCCCCACGTCACACCGGTGTGGTTCCTCCTCGACGAGGCCGAGGGCGCCGAGGCCGGCCGGCCGCAGGTTCTCTTCACCACGTGGCACGAATCCCTCAAGGCGAAGTCCCTGCGCAGGAACCCCTGGTTCGCACTCTGCATCGACGACCAGGAACCGCCCTACGCGTACGTCATGCTCGAATGCACCGCCACCTTCACCGACGACCCGGCCGACCTCCGCCACTGGGCCACCAGAATCGGCGCCCGCTACATGGGCGCCGACCGGGCCGACCGGTACGGACAGCGAAACTCGGTCCCGGGGGAGTACCTGATCCGTGCCACCGTCGACCGGGTGACCGCCTTCGCCGGCATCGCGGACTAGGTCCTGTCCGATGGGTCGAGTCGCGTACCTGGGTGCGCGTCGTGCCAGTCGGCATGGGGAGGCGCGATGGATCCTCCCGAGGGAGGGCGCGGCGCGGACTGTGTGCCCCCGGATGGACTCGAACCTGCAACAGATTCCAATACCACCCGAGTCCTCCGGGCCTCATCCGGTGACTGGCGAGGCTGCGCAGGCCCGGGAGGTGGAAAATGACTGACGTCAACTCCACCAAAAAAGCCGAGACTTCGGGCAGTGCGGTCCAGCCCGAATCAGGAGAAGGACTGCGCCTCGAAAGTCTTCTCCCTGGAGAAGGACAAAGAATGCAGCTGCGGCCGGCGGTGGCTTCGGCGGCACGCCTACGCACCCCAGGTCATGGGGCAAAGCGTTTGCGCAGGCCATAGAGCGCATGGCGCGCGCAGCACCGTTCCACTGAGCTGTCCTTGTTCGCCTGCGCGCATAGCGGGTGGTCCCGAAGTGGTCCCGCCCGATGCCTGGTGACTGGGCATCGGCTGTGCGGACCCATGCACCAGTGCCCTGGTTGCCGTAACGAGATGGGCTGGTCGAGTGCTCGGGAAGCGTGTGCGGCTAATCCGAGCAGTGCGAAGTACTGCTTAAAGGTATATGTACTTGCGCCCCAGGTTGTCGGGTTCCGAGGCCTGCGGTTCCCACACCTTGTCATCTCCGCTGCTGCCGCTCGGATCCCGTGTCCGAACGACCCGGGAATGCAGTGGCAGGGGATGGCCGACAGCTCCTCAAGGAGACAACATGATGCAAAAATCCCGACGACGGCTGCTGGTCGCTTCGGTTCCAGTTGTGATGGCGGTCGGGTTGTCGACCTCGCTCGTTGCGCCTGCCCACGCCGACAGCGGGTCGTCGCTGACCCTCGCCGAGTCCCACCAGCAAGCGTTCGTTGCAGGCGGGACGGGGACCTACACCATCACCGTCGGCAACGCCGGGCCCGGCGCGACCGACGGGTCCGCCACCAAGGTCACCGGCACCCTGCCCGCGGGCATGACCGCACTCGCTGTTGGCGGAAGTGGCTGGAGCTGCACGACGTCACCCAGCCTGAATTGCACCCGCTCTGACGCCCTGGGACCTGGGCAGGCATACATGCCTATCACCCTGACCGTGGGTATCGCGCCCTCCTTGGCGGGGAAGACCGTCGCCAGTAGCTTCCGCGTCGCCAGGGGCGGCCCCACCACCTTCCAGGAGGAAAGCTCCCTCACCGTCAACGTCAACGTCACCCAGACCCAGACCCAGTCCCAGACGCAGACCCAGTCCCAGACGGTTAACGTGAAGTGTCCGAGCGATCACGACAAGCGCACCGCGGTCTGATAAGCCCCGATGAGGCGATCGGTCGGTCCCACGGCGGATTGGCCGCGAAGATCCAACCCCCTACGACGGCCGCGGTGACGTGCACCGGCAGGGAGTCGGTCACGACGGCGGGTTGGCCGCCATCCGGCAGGCACCGTTCGCGGCGCCGCCCGGCACGCCGGCCCCGGTCAGGGCACTCACACAGCCTTGCAGGTCGGCGTGCACACCTTGGGTGCAGGCCGTCCTGACGGTGTCCGAGACTTCGACGCCCGTCTGCTGGACCATGTTCGTGCAGGCCGGGATGTCCGCGTGCGCGGCGGGGGCGGCGAAGGCCACGCCGCCCAGTGCGAGGGTCAGACCGGTGAGGACTCCGGCTGTACGGGCCGACGTGCGCATGGGAGCCACCTGCTCTCAAGGGTTGGTCGGGGACTCGCGGATTCAAGGCGCCGAGATGCGGACGCGGCCGGTGTACAAGTGTGGTCCCGGGCCCCCGTACCCGTCGTCTCGGCAGACGCCCCTTCTCCGTTCGACGCTAGAGCAGTCCACCGCCGCGCGCACTCCGGCCCGGTGGCGGGACACTCTCTTGAGTCCTCCAGGAAAACTTCGACACGTATTCGACAGAGCCACCCGCAGAAACCCGGTGACCGCGGGACAGCGCCGGACCTTCCCCACTGTGACCTGGGGTCGGCCCGGCGCTTATGCGTTCGCTACGCGTCCCTCGCTACGGTGCGGTGACCTGCCAAAAAGGCCCTCCCGAGGGAGGGCCTGGCTTGGTGCGGACTGTGTGCCCCCGGCAGGACTCGAACCTGCGGCCAAGCGCTTAGAAGGCGCCTGCTCTATCCACTGAGCTACGGGGGCCGGGCGGTGGCCTCGGCGGCCTGGAGACCCGGGACCGGGCCGGTCCATGACCTTGCCGGGACAAGGATAGGGCTCCGATCGCCTCGACCCGGTTGCTTCACCTGCGTGGCACGATGTGGAGGTTCGGTGAAGCGAACCGATAATCGCAGGTGGGTGCGGATCGTGCACTGCTTTTGACGCCTGACGCCCCGGGTGTTGTGCACTCGTTATGCCTGCGCCCCACTCGTCCCCTCTGTCCCGACGGCGTAACCGGCGCGCAGAGGCGGCTATACGCTTCAAAATGGCGCCAAAATTGGGCATTCTTCGCATGTGGTGACCATGGACGTACGGCCTCAGCTCATCGACGCACTTTCCGCCCTGCGCGACCGTGTCGCTGCCGTGCGTCTGCCACTCCCGCTCCCTGGGGCGGCACGTGCCCGTCAGACCAGGGTCGAGCTGCTCGCACAGCTCGACGACTACCTGCTTCCCCGACTGAAGGATCCTGAAGCGCCGCTGCTCGCGGTCGTCGGTGGATCCACCGGGGCCGGGAAGTCGACGCTCGTCAACTCGCTCGTGGGGCGACGGGTCAGCGAGGCCGGGGTGCTGCGGCCGACCACCCGGACCCCTGTCCTTGTCTGCCATCCGGATGATCATCACTGGTTCGCCGGGGTACGCGTACTGCCGCAACTGACCCGGGTCTGGCTGCCCCCGGAGGAGTCCGCGGATCCTGGCCTCGGCGACGACCGCGACGGGCTCGGCGATGGCGAGCAGGAGGACGGGACCGCGCTGCGGGTCGAGACCGCCGCGAGTCTGCCGCGCGGACTCGCGCTGCTCGACGCCCCGGACATCGACTCGCTCGTCGTACGGAACCGGGTGCTGGCAGCCGAACTCGTCTGCGCTGCCGACATCTGGGTCATGGTCACCACCGCTTCCCGGTACGCCGACGCGGTGCCGTGGCAGATGCTGCGTACGGCAAAGGAGTACGACGCCTCCCTCGTCATCGTGCTCGACCGGGTGCCGCACCAGGTGATCGCCGAAGTGTCGCGGCAGTACGGAGCGCTGCTCACCAGGGCGGGTCTCGGTGAGGTGCCCCGCTTCACCATCCCGGAACTGCCCGAGTCGGCGGGCGGCGGCAGCGGGCTGCTGCCCACCACCGCGGTCGCACCGCTGCGCGCCTGGCTCGGCCACCGCGTGCACGATCCGGCGGCCCGCCAGCAGGCCGTGGGGCGTACGGCGACCGGGGTCATCGACTCGCTGGACGTACGCATGCCGGAACTGGCCGGGGCCGTCGCCGCGCAGTACGCGGCGGCCGTGCGGCTCACCGGCGTGGTCGAGGACGCGTACCGGAAGGAGGGCGCCCGGGTGCAGCGGCGGCTGCAGAACGGCGGTGTGCTCGCCGGGGACGCCCGCACCCGGTGGCGCGGATACCCGCTCTACAGCTCCTCCGAGGAGCTTCTCGACGCACTGGTGGAGAGCCTGGCCGCGCTCCTGCAGTGCGCTGTCGCCGCAGCCGACGAGCAGATCCGCACGACCTGGCGGCGCGAGCCGGCAGCCGGCGTGCTCGAGTCCGAGGCCGTCGGCCGGCAGGCCGGGGGGTGGGGGCCGGCCGAGGACATCCGGGGCCGGATCGCCATGGCCGTACGACGGTGGCGGCGGGTGCTGGAGGAGCTGGCCGAGGAGGAGGTGCGCCATCTGGAACGCAACGCCGCACCCGATGCCGAGACGGTGGCCGCACTGCTGGCCGCCGCGCTGCTCGGCGGACGCCGTGCCCGCAGCGCCGGGGAACAGCTCGCCGAACGCATCGGCGTGCAGGGGGCGCTGCGACTGCGCGACAAGGGAGGCGCGCTGCTGACCACCTATCTCGACCGGGTGCTGAACGGCGAGCGTGACCGGCGGCTCGCGCCGCTCGACGCACTCGATGTGACCCCGGAGCCGCAGGCAGAACTGATTGCCGCGCTGTCCGTACTGCAGAAGGAGAGGTGGCAGCGTTGACTGTCGTCACTGACCAGGACCACAGCCAGGAGCAGGGCCGGGTGCGGGACACGGACCCGGACACGGACCGGGACATGGAGCGGGAGCCGGGGCGGGGCCGGACTGCAGCTGCCGTGATCCGCAACGCCCCCGAGCCCGTCGGGCGCTGGGACGACGGGCTCATCGCCCGGCGTGCCGCTGCCGCCTCCGGGAAATCCGATGCCGACCCCGGCCGTGAGGCCGCCTCCGACGACGAACGGCCCCAGGTCGAGGCGTACGTACCGTCCGGCAGCCCGCTCGGGCCGCGGCTCGACGCGCTGCGTGAGCTCGTCGGACTGTCCAGGGCCCGGCTCGACCGGGCCACCCTCGCCGAGGCGGGGCGCGTACTCGACGAGGCTGCCGCCCGGCAGCGGCTCTCCTCCCGGCACACCGTCGTCGCCATTGCCGGTGCGTCGGGCAGCGGCAAGTCGACCCTCTTCAATTCCCTCGCGGGCGCGCAGATCTCGGACACCGGGCTGCGACGGCCGACCACTGCCGCGCCCATCGCCTGCTCCTGGACCGACGGCGCCGCCGGGCTCCTGGACCGGCTCGCCATTCCCGGGCGGCTCAGGCGCAGGCCGCACCAGGGCGGTACGGAAGCGGACGAGGCGCTTCAGGGGCTCGTTCTCGTCGATCTGCCCGACCATGACTCGGCGGCGACCGGGCACCGCGAGCAGGTGGACCGGGTGCTTGCGCTGGTCGACGCGGTGATCTGGGTCGTGGATCCGGAGAAGTACGCGGACGCGGCTCTGCACGAGCGCTATCTGCGGCCGCTGGCCGGGCACGCGGAGGTCACGTTCGTCGTCCTCAACCAGGTGGACCGGCTGCCCGGCGACGCCGCCGACCAGGTCCTCGACGACCTGCGCCGGCTGCTCGACGAGGACGGCATGGCGCTCGGCGAACACGGCGAACCGGGCGCGACCGTGTTGTCCCTGTCGGCTCTCACCGGCGACGGGGTGGGCGAACTGCGTGAGCTGCTCGGCCGGTTCGTCCAGGAGCGCATGGCCGCGGCGCGCCGGCTCTCCGCCGATGTGGACGCCGTCGCGGCCAGACTGCGGCCGGCGTACGTCGCCGAGGGGCGGCCGGGGCTCGGAGAACGTGCCCGTGAGGAGTTCGCCGACCGGCTCGCCGAGGCCGTGGGTGCGGCCGCGGCAGGTCAGGCCGCCGAGCGCGAGTGGCGCAGGAACGCCGGGCGGGCCTGCGGGACGCCCTGGCTGCGGCTGTGGCGCTGGTACGAGGCCACCAGGCGGCCGCGAACCATGGACTGGGCAGCAGCGCTGCCCGCGCCGCCGGAGGAGCAGCTCACCGCTCGACAACGCGTCGAGCAGGCGGTACGCACGGTGGCGGACGCCGCCGCCGACGGGCTGCCCGGCCCCTGGGCGCAGGCGGTCCGCGAGGCCGCGATGAACGGGGCGGAGGGGTTGCCGGAGGCGCTTGACGAGCTGGGGGAGAAGAGCGGTACGGCGGCGGAGGGCCAGGGCAGGGGCGTGGGGGAGGGTGAGAGTGCGGGCGAGGACGCCGGGCGTGGCGCGGCGCCCGTCGACGCCGACGGCGGTGCTGCGGTCGCTGCGGCGATGGCCGGTGGATCCGATGGGGCACACAGCGGGCGGGTGGCCGGCAGGCCACCGCGGCCGGCATGGTGGCCCGCCGCCGTACTGGCGCAGGTCTCCATGACGCTGCTGCAGATCTTCGGCGGCCTCTGGCTGATCGGCCAGATCGTCGGCGTAGTCGAGCCGGGGCTGCTCACCGCCGCATCGGTGATGATGGCCGGGGTCGTCGGCGGGCCGCTGGTCGAGTGGTCGTGTGCGGCCGCCGCGCGTGGGCCCGCACGGCGGTACGGGCAGGAGGCCGAGCGGCGGTTGCGCGAGGCGGCGGCGGCCTGCGGCCGGGCGCGGGTACTCGATCCGGTGGCGGCCGAGCTGGTGCGGTACCGCGAGGTGCGGGAGCGGTTCGTGGCGGTGACGGAGTTTTCCACAACCGGCCGGTAGTCCACAGCCCTCAGCAGGATCCCCGCCTCCCCTTCAGCATGAGATCAGTGACCGCGCGGCAGCGGTCACGGGCGACGAAGGGGAGGCGGAGGCATGAACGAGACCGTGGTGACACTGGTGGGCAACGCGGCGACCGGGGTGGAGTTCCGGGAGACCGCGACCGGCGGAATGGCGCGGTTCCGCTTCGCCGTGACGGCCCGCCGTTGGGACCGGGAGAAGCAGTTCTGGACGGACGGGCACACCAGCTTCTACACCGTGTGGGCGTGGCGCACGCTGGCCTCGAATCTCGCGGGTTCGGTCGCTGTGGGAGAACCACTGGTCGTGCACGGTCGGTTGAAGGTGCGCGAGGAGGAACGGGACGGGCAGCGCCGGACGTTCGTGGACATCGAGGCGCTGGCGGTCGGACACGATCTGACACGGGGGACGGCGGCGTTCCGGCGGGTGGTGCGGGGTGATCCGACGCTGACGGCCGGGCCGAGCAGGCGGGGCGGGCCGGCGGAGGAAAGGGGAGAGGAGAAGGCCGAAGGGTTCGGGGGGCCGATCGAACGGGGGGAGCCTGTTGCGCGGTCCGCGAAGCGGACGCAGGGCGCGCACAGGGCGCAGGGGGAGCGGAGGGTGCAGAGCGAGCGGGCCGCGCGACGTGGGGGGCGGGGACCGACGGTGCGTCAGGAACAGATCCCGGAGCTGGCGTCGGCGCCGTGACCGGGCCTGTGGGCACGGAAGTTACCGGCGATAACGATTCTGAGTCGGAATGGTTGTACGACGGTATGACGGGGGAATACGCATCGCCGTTTCCTTAGGATCTCCCAGTACTCACAGGGCACTTGAGTCGGCTGGCGGGACAAACCCCACACGCGTACCAAGCGCGAGTATCCCGCCCGGAGGGGACATCTGTGTTTTCTGCTTCTTCAGCGACTGCTTCAGCATCCACGGCGGGGACGAACCCTCCACGGAGACCGGGCATCTCCCGGCTGGCTGCATCGGCGGTGGCATCCGGGCTCGTCATAGCCGCCGCCTTCGTCGGCGCAGGCAGCGCGGCCGCCGACGAGGCGCCCCAGCACCAGGGCGGCGCGACTGCCGTCCTGGACGGGTTGAAGACCTACGACCGGGCCGTGCTCCACACGGACGGCAAGAAGCAGGAGCTGGCCGCCGGGCTCTTCGAGATGACCGTCGACGGCGGCGGCAAGCTCAAGACGTACTGCATCGACATTCACAACCCCACCCAGGACCAGGCGAAGTACCTGGAGACCCCCTGGAACCAGACGTCGCTCGGCGCCAACAAGAACGCGGGCAGGATCCGCTGGATCCTGCAGCACTCCTACCCGCAGATCGACGACCTCGCGGCGCTCGCCGAACAGGCCGGCACCGGGCCGCTGACCGAGCAGACCGCGGCGGCGGGCACCCAGGTCGCCATCTGGCGCTACTCGGACAACGCCGATGTCGACGCCTCCGACCAGCAGGCCGAGAAGCTCGCCGACTGGCTGGGAGAGCACGCCGAGGACGTCGCCGAGCCCAAGGCTTCCCTCGCTCTGGACCCGGCAGCGGTCTCCGGCCTGTCCGGCGAGCGGCTCGGGCCGGTCACAGTCCACACCGACGCCGGCCAGGTCTCGGTGACCCCGCCCGCCGACTCCGCCAGCGGCGTCAAGGTCACCGACAAGAGCGGCAAGCCCGTCACCGCCGCCGCCAACGGCGCCGAGCTCTACTTCGACGTCCCGGCGGGTGCCGCCGACGGCACCGCCTCGCTGACCGTGCAGGCCACCACCTCGGTGCCGGTCGGCCGTGCCTTCGCCGGGGTGACCAAGAGCCAGACCCAGATCCTGGCCGGCTCCAGCGAGTCCACGGTGTCCGCGACCGCCACCGCGACCTGGGCCAAGAAGGGCGCAATCCCCGCGATCACCGCGAAGAAGAACTGCGCCAAGGGCGGCGTGGACGTCACCGCGAGCAACGAGGGCGACGAGGCGTTCACCTTCGAGCTGGCCGGTGCCGAGCACACCGTCGAGGCCGGACAGTCCGAGACGGTGACCGTCCCGGTCGCCGAGGACCAGGCGTACGACTTCACGATCACCGGTCCGGGCGGGTTCACCGAGACGTTCAAGGGCGTCCTGGACTGCAAGACCACCGGCAGCGGCACCGGCGGCCTCGACACCCAGACCGCCGACCAGCCCGCCCCGGCCACCGCCGGCGGCAGCTCGACCGGCACCGGGGGCGACCTCGCCGAGACCGGCAGCTCCAACGCCACGCCGATCATCGCGGGCATCGCCATCGCTTTCGTCGTCATCGGCGGCGGCGCGGTCTTCCTCCTCCGCAAGCGGAAGACGGCGTCCGCGGGGCAGCCGACCGAGGAGTAAGCGCAACGTGACATCCGAGCGGCACATTGTCACGATGTGCTGCTGACAGCCCCGGTACGCCCACGCGTACCGGGGCTGTCGCGTGATAAGACACCCGACTTCACTGCGGCACTTCGCGGGCAGCAGGAGGGTGCGTTTTGAAAGTGCTGGTCACAGCCACTCGTTGATGATCGAGATCCACTGGGAACGCCCCCTGGCTAGTCCTGCGGCCGGACCCCGCCCTTGTCCACCACGGACCGCTTCAGTACGGCGCGGGCTCCGAGCAGGGCGCCCTTCTCGCCGATCTCCGTGTCCTTCGTCAGGAAGGTGCGCGAGCCCAGGAAGGAGAGCCCCTTCGGGTCGAAGACCCACTCCGAGCGGGTGGCGTGCCGGGTGTCCTCACGGGCGATGCCCACCCCGTGGCGGCCCAGCGCGTCCACCGCGTCCGGGGCTTCGGTCACCCCGGGGATCAGCGCCGCGGCCTTGTACAGCGCGGCGGCGGTCTCCGGCGGCAGCACGGTCTCTCCGATCAGGTACCCGATCTGCTCGAACACCGCCTGGGCATGCTCCTCGCCCTCGTGCTCAGGGGTGAGGGCGGTGAGGTGCTCGAGCAGCTTCTGCGGGTCGGTGGGCAGGGCGGCAAGCCAGCGGTAGGTGGGCCGGTTCAGGCCCTCGCGGGTGCCGTCGGTGTCCCCCAACTCGGCGTTGATGGGGAGGGTATCCCCGTCCTCGCGGATGTACCCGAGCCTCTTGAGTGGGCCGGGCTTCTGGGCGTACCAGATCTCCCGTTCCTTCAGCGGTCCCGTCACCAGCTTCCCGCTGGTGAGGTCGCTGTCCTGGACCTGGCTGCGCACATAGACGAACTGGTCGTCGCCGACCGGTCCGGCGTCGCTCTTCGCCGCCGCGTCCGAGATCCGGTTCAGCACCAGGGCGACCGGCTGGGCGTTCCCGGCGCGCGCCGAGGCGCTGCCGTCCGCCTGTGCCGCCCCCGGTCCGGCCGCCGGGTCGCCGCCGCCCTGCGCGGTGTAGCCCACGATCAGGGCGCCGGCCAGGGCCAGCGCCGTGACCGGGGCCAGGACGGACGGGCGCAGGAGGCGCGGGCGGGCGGGGCGGTCGGCACGGACCGCGCGCTCCCGGCCCCGGTCCTGGCCTCGGTTCTCGGAGCGGTCGGCGTCATGGTCGATCAGGTTCATCAGGCGTTCCCTGTGGTGCTCGTGGCGGCCCGGCGGGAGGTCGAATCCGGTGGCGGGCGGCAGCAGCCGCGCCAGCTCGGCGCGCTCGTCCCGGCCGTCGTCGGTACCCGTTGTCGCGGTCATCGCGATCCCCCTTCGTTGGGCAGGGCGACGAATGCCGCCCTGCCCTCTACCTCTCCGCGGCCCCTGCGGGGTTCCCGCCCGGTTTCCCGCCGCTCCTCCGAATGCCGATCCTCCGCGAGCCGTTCGCCCGCCAGAGAGCGCAGCCGGGCCCGGGCCCGGGAGAGCCGGGAGCGTACGGTGCCCACCGGGACGTCCAGCGCGGCCGCCGCCTGGGCGTAGTCCAGCCCGGCCCACACGCAGAGGGCGAGCACCTCGCGCTCGGGCTGCCGGAGCCGGTCGAGCACCTCGCGTACGGCCGCCAGCTCGCGCTGGTGGTCCAGGCGTTCGGCGGAGGCCTCGGCGAAGTCCTCGGTCTCCTTCGGCTTCGGCTGCCGGGCCAGGAACGCGAGGCGGCGGCCGACCCCGCGCCGGTGGTTGCGCGCCCTGTTGGTGGCGATGCCGAGGAGCCAGGGGCCCAGCGGACCGCCCTCCGGATCGACCTGCTCGCGGGTGCGCCAGGCGACGAGGAAGGTCTCCGACATGACGTCCTCGGCGGCCGAGAGGTCGCCGGTGAGGCGGCAGGCGTGGTGGTAGACGGTCCTGGCGTACCGATCGTAGAGGTCCGCGAAGGCCTCCCGGTCGCCCGCGCGGATCCGTTCCCGTAGGCCGGGGTCTGCCGGTGCCCTCAGGCCGTCCGGGGCGGCCCGGTCGCCCGAGTCGCCCGGGGGGTGCGCCGGTCGCGCCGGCTGTTCGATGTGCTCCACGCCGTGTACCTCTCCGCGACCCGCACCGGGTTCCCGTGGCCCGCGTCACAGGGGTGGGGGCCGGATCCCGTCCCTGTGACGCGGCAGCCGGGTCCCGCCCGGTGGACGATCCTGCCAACCGCCGCTCCGGACGCCGGAACGGGGGGTGGGACTCGTTCGCAGCCTTCAGCGCTTCGGTGCGCAACTCGCTCGCCTCGCGAGGTGTGCAGGGGTCCATCGCGCCAACGGGGAACACTGGGTCGAGCTGATCTGCGATGAGGGCTGGGGCCCATTGGCGGAAAAGCGGAAAAGTGGTCCACGTCCGGGAGGAGCCCGTAGCCATCTATCTCCTGACCCTCGACCCTCGACCCGCGGGCCGGGCCCTGGGGCCGCCTTCGGGCCGTGGAAGGGCACCTGATGTCTCGGTGCCCGTGGAGCGATAACTTCGCCTTACTGCTACCCCGTGCCGGCGCGGTGCGCTGTGCTGAAGCGGCGCTGATAGGCGGCGGGGCTGATCGACATTTTCCTCGCGAAAACTCTCCGCATGCTCTCGTAACTCGGGAATCCGGCAAGGGATGCCACCTGCGTTGCAGTGTGCCCCTGGTCGAGCAGTGCTTTCGCCATGTCGAACCGGATCATCTCCACGTACCGGGCCGGCGTGGTGGACAGTTCATTGTGAAAGAGTCGCGTGAGATGCCGAGAGCTCAAATTCAGGTGCTTGGCGAGCTCGCTGATTGAGTGATTTCCCGCGGGATCAGCCGTCACCAGGTCGGTGATCCTACGGATGGCCGGAGATCGGGGTGGCGGTCCCTGCAGGGGGGCGGAGAACTGCGACTGGCCACCTGAACGCTGCAAATAGACCACCAGGGCGCGGGCGACATCGCGGGTCAGATCAGGGCCGTGATCCTCCTCGACGAGTGCCAGCGCCAGGTCGATGCCGGCGGTCACGCCCGCCGAGGTGTACGTGGTGCCGTCGCGAACATATATCGCATCAGGTTCGACCCGGCTGGCCGGGCACCGGGCGGCGAGTTCTTGCGTGACCTTCCAGTGCGTGGTCGCACGCTTGCCGTCCAGGAGACCGGCGGCGCCGAGGACGAATGCTCCGGTGCAGATGGACACGACCCGTTCGGCCCGGAGCGCCAGGGTCCGCGCGGCCTCGATCAGCTCACGGGCGACAGGGCTGCGCGGGTAGAGGTCCGCGCCGGCCACCAGGAAGGTGTCGGGAGCGGACTGCGAGGCGGCGGCGTCGACCGCGATCCGGATCCCGACGGACGAGGTGACGTCGGTGCCGGTCGGTGACGCCAGCACGACCTGGTAGTCGGCACCGAACCGGTTCGCTTCCGCGAACACCTCCGCGGGGCCGGCGACGTCCAGCAGCGTGACCCCGTCATGGACGAGGATCACCACCCGATGCGTGGCGGAGCCCCCATCCCTGTTCCCCGCCTGTCCGGATTCAGGTGACTCATGGCGGGACCGAGGTGGCGCCGAGGGCCCGGTGGTCGGCAGTGTTGAAGACGGACGCACCCGTCCATTGTTAACACACCGATACCGGAAAGCGCAGAGGTCATGACCGAGATCATCGCAGGGGTGGAGATTCCTGAAACGGCGGCGGTCGCCGAAGCCACCCGCCTCATTCAGAAGATGACCAGCCCCCTCATCTACCATCACTCCCGGCGCGTTTTCGTCTTCGGTGCCATTCATGCTCGCAGGCTCGGCCTGCAGCCCAACCCGGAGCTGCTCTACCTGTCCGCCATGTTCCACGACACCGGCCTCTTGACGCCCTTTTCCGATGTGGAGCAGCGCTTCGAAGTCGATGGAGCTGACCATGCACGCAAGTTCATGCTCGACCACGGTTTCCCGACGGCCGCCACCGACGTGGTCTGGACAGCTATCGCGCTGCACACGACGCCGGGAATTCCCGGCCGGATGGGCCCGGAGATCGCCATCACGAATTTCGGCGTTCTGACCGACGTGCTCGGCTTGGGTCTGGACGAGCTGGACCACGCCCAGGTGGAAGAGATCACCGCCGTTCATCCGCGGGGCGACTTCAAGAACGAGTTCCTGCAGGCCTTCGTCGACGGACTCAAGCACCGCCCGGAGACCACGAACGGAACCGTGAATGCGGACGTGCTGGAGCACTTTGTTCCCGGCTTCCGTCGCACAACCACGGTCGAGCGCATCATCGGTGCGCCTTGGCCGAGCTGATCGGAGAGCCGTAACGGCAACGTGACGGAACATGCAGGTCGTCCTCGCCCCGGCCGTCGTCCCGTACGAGACGCCGCTGCCGCTGAGCGCGCCGCAGCGGGTGTGACGGCGGAGGACCTTCACGAGGAAACCACAGAATAATCCTCTGCGGTCCGTCAAAGGCTTTCCGTGTCCAACGGTCATGACGAAACCGGTCTCGGTTTCCATCCCGGCAACTGGACTTTGGCGCATGATGGCGCGAATATCTGCGGTGTGGTTCAGGAGCAGGCCGGAAAATGCGCGATTCTTTCTGTGCTCGCGAAACTCTCATTCGAAAATTTCTTCCAGAAAGGACCCATCATGCAAGCCATCACCGTGCGAGACCGTGACGCGGGTGTAGGCGGGCTCTCCCTCACGGACATGCCCTACCCCCACGCCGCTGAGAACGATGTCATCGTGCGGGTGCATGCCGCGGGGTTCACCCCTGGAGAGCTCGACTGGCCGGGAACCTGGTCCGACCGTGCCGGCCGCGACCGAACGCCGAGTGTGCCCGGGCACGAACTCTCCGGCGTTGTCGCCGAACTGGGCTACGGAACCACGGGCCTGACCGTCGGCCAGCGGGTGTTCGGACTGGCCGACTGGACCCGAAACGGATCACTGGCCGAGTACGCCGCGGTGGAGGCCCGCAATCTCGCTCCGCTTCCGGCGGACGTCGGCCACACGGTGGCCGCCGCCCTGCCGATCTCCGGGCTGACCGCATGGCAGGGCCTGTTCGACCACGGCCGCCTCACCACAGGCCGGACCGTCCTCATCCACGGTGCCGCCGGCGGTGTCGGGTCGATCGCCGTGCAGCTCGCACGCGAGGCGGGCGCCCGAGTGATCGGCACCGGACGGGCCGCCGACAGGGACACAGCACTCGGTCTCGGCGCGGACACCTTCGTGGACCTGCAGAACGACCGGCTCGAAGACATCGGCGAGGTCGACCTCGTGTTCGATGTGCTCGGCGGCGACATCCTCGAACGCTCGACCGCCCTGGTACGCGCCGGTGGCACCCTCGTCACCATCGCCATGCCGCCCAGGATCCAGCCCGAGAACGGTCGGGCCGTCTTCTTCGTCGTCGAAGCCGACCGGGTCCGCCTCGCGGATCTCGTCCAGCGTGTCCGGGACGGACGACTCAAGCCGATCGTCGGGGATGTGCCGCCGCTGTCCGAAGCGCCCGCGGCGTTCGCCCCCGAGGGGCGCCGCACGCGCGGCAAAACGATCATCCAGATCGCGGAGGACTGAATGCGAGCGCCCGATCCTGAAGATCAGGCCTCCTCGCCCGACGCCTGATGGCCATGGCCGCCCGCGTCGTTACGTGCTTGCCGAGCAGGCCCCCGAGTCGGTGCTGGTCCAGTACGCCCGGCTCGCTGTCCGGGCGGCAGAACGCGCACGGCTCGATGTTCGGATCCGTGAGGGCGACGCGGGCCTAGTGATCTCCGATCGGGTGCGCGCTGCCCACGATCGAGGGGCAACATCGACCAGCGACGACCGACAGTGACCGCTCCTCCGGGCTTGATCGTCCGTACCGCCCTGATCAGGGGGGCTCCGAGGTTCCCGTTTCCGTCCTGGGGTGGACGTCAGGCAAGATGGGGTGTATCTGCCCACACCTCTATTGCTGCCGGACGGTTTCTCTTGGCTGAGTTCATCTACACCATGCGCAAGACGCGCAAGGCGCACGGCGACAAGGTGATCCTCGATGACGTCACCCTGAACTTCCTGCCCGGCGCGAAGATCGGTGTCGTTGGCCCCAACGGTGCCGGTAAGTCCACGGTGCTGAAGATCATGGCGGGCCTGGAGCAGCCGTCCAACGGTGACGCGTTCCTGTCGCCCGGCTTCAGCGTCGGCATCCTCATGCAGGAGCCGCTGCTCGACGAGTCGAAGACCGTGCTGGAGAACGTCCAGGCCGGCGCCGCCGAGATCATGGGCAAGCTCACGCGCTTCAACGAGGTCGCCGAGCTCATGGCGACGGACTACTCGGACGCGCTGATGGAGGAGATGGGCAAGCTCCAGGAGGACCTGGACCACGCCAACGCGTGGGACCTGGACGCCCAGCTGGAGCAGGCCATGGACGCCCTGGGCTGCCCGCCCGGCGACTGGCCGGTCGTCAACCTCTCCGGTGGCGAGAAGCGCCGTGTCGCGCTCTGCAAGCTGCTGATCGAGGCCCCGGACCTGCTCCTCCTCGACGAGCCCACCAACCACCTCGACGCCGAGTCGGTGAACTGGCTGGAGCAGCACCTCTCGAAGTACGCGGGCGCCGTCGTCGCCGTCACGCACGACCGGTACTTCCTGAACAACGTCGCCGAGTGGATCCTCGAGCTGGACCGCGGCCGCGCGCTCCCGTACGAGGGCAACTACTCCACGTACCTCGACAAGAAGGCCACCCGGCTCAAGGTCGAGGGCCGCAAGGACGAGAAGCGCGCCAAGCGGCTCAAGGAAGAGCTGGAGTGGGTCCGCTCCAACGCCAAGGGCCGGCAGACCAAGTCCAAGGCACGTCTCGCCCGGTACGAGGAGATGGCGGCCGAGGCGGACAAGATGCGGAAGCTGGACTTCGAGGAGATCCAGATTCCGCCGGGCCCGCGGCTCGGTTCCATCGTCGTCGAGGTCAACAACCTCTCGAAGGCCTTCGGCGACAAGGTCCTCATCGACGACCTGTCGTTCACGCTGCCGCGCAACGGCATCGTCGGCGTCATCGGTCCGAACGGTGCGGGCAAGACCACGCTGTTCAAGATGATCCAGGGCCTGGAGACGCCGGACACCGGCGCCATCAAGGTCGGCGAGACCGTCAAGATCTCCTACGTCGACCAGAGCCGCGCCAACATCGACCCCAAGAAGACCCTCTGGGCGGTCGTGTCGGACGAGCTCGACTACATCAACGT
Organism: Streptomyces sp. NBC_00353; assembly: GCF_036108815.1. Classification (NCBI taxonomy): domain Bacteria; kingdom Bacillati; phylum Actinomycetota; class Actinomycetes; order Kitasatosporales; family Streptomycetaceae; genus Streptomyces; species Streptomyces sp. NBC_00353. The sequence continues at coordinate 6,591,617 of NZ_CP107985.1, forward strand.
CGGCCAGGTCGAGATGCCGTCGCGTGCGTACGTCTCCGCGTTCGGCTTCAAGGGCCCGGACCAGCAGAAGCCGGCCGGTGTCCTCTCCGGTGGTGAGCGCAACCGCCTCAACCTGGCGCTGACGCTCAAGGAGGGCGGCAACCTGCTGCTCCTCGACGAGCCCACCAACGACCTCGACGTCGAGACCCTGTCCTCGCTGGAGAACGCACTCCTGGAGTTCCCGGGCGCCGCGGTGGTCATCTCCCACGACCGCTGGTTCCTGGACCGCGTCGCCACGCACATCCTGGCGTACGAGGGCGACTCCAAGTGGTACTGGTTCGAGGGCAACTTCGAGTCGTACGAGAAGAACAAGGTCGAGCGTCTCGGCGCGGACGCGGCCCGCCCGCACCGCGCCACGTACAAGAAGCTCACGCGAGGCTGATCGTCTTGGCTCGTCATATCTACAGCTGCCCGCTGCGCTGGTCGGACATGGATGCCTTCGGCCACGTCAACAACGTGGTCTTCCTCCGCTACCTGGAGGAGGCGCGCATCGACTTCATGTTCCGGCTGGCGCCGGGGGACGGCTCGCCGTCCTTCGCGGGCGGGTCCGTCGTGGCCCGGCACGAGATCGACTACGTGCGCCCGCTGGTCCACCGGCATGCGCCGGTGACCGTCGAGTCGTGGGTCACGAAGATAGGTGCCGCGTCGCTGACGATCTGCTACGAGATCAAGGACCCGGACCAGGTGTACGTGCGGGCCTCGACCGTCGTCGTGCCGTACAACCTGGCCGAGGAGCGGCCGCGGCGGATCTCCGCGGAGGAGAAGCACTTCCTCCAGGAGTTCCTGGCCGAGGAGCCCGCCGCCGCATGACGGTTCCCGTGCAGCTGTTGGAGTTCGCGGACGCGAGGGAGGCGGCGGATCTTGCCGCCTTCCTCGGCCGGCTGCTCCACTACGACCGGGCGGCCGCCGTCCGTCTGCAGGCGGGCGGCGGGGCGCTGGCCGTGTTCGGCAGGCCGCCGTCGTTCGAGGTCCTCGCCATCCGGGCGGCGCGGCTGCGCGGCACGCACGACTTCGACATCACCGTGTCCGCCGGTGAACTCCTCGAATCGCTCGACATCGATGGCGGCACCCACGAGGCACTCGGTGCGGGCACCCTGCCCGCGCCCGTCACCGGGCCGCCGTGGACCGGGGTCCTCCCGCCGCGCGGCGGCTGGCACGAGCAGCCGGGACTGCCCGACCCCGTCTCCCTGCGCGTCGAGCTGAGCGCCGCGGTGGCGGAGTTCCGCTCCCGCGACGAGGCGCTGCCCGCGGACCGCCGCACCAGGGCTGAACGGGACCTGATCGGCCGCGAGATCTGGTCGCGCACGGTCGGGGAGACGGAACTCCCGCTGCGCGCCGTCCACGCCGCCCAGTCCCTCGGCTTCCTCCGCCCGGCCCCGGACTTCCCGGTCGCCGTGCTCGCGTCTGGCCCCTGGCTGCGGCTGCGTACCCCGTTCGGCTCGATCGCCCTGCGCGGTGCGGGCGGCCTCGGCGATCTCGGGGTGTCGGTCGGCGTCCGATGACGCCGCGTCCGGAGCGGACCTGCGGGAGAGGCGCCCGCTATCCGCGCTGCTGGTCGTCCGGCCACACCCCGATGTGGTCCTGTTCCAGTTCCAGCATCACTCGGTGCTCCATCCCGAGCGTCTCCGTGTAATCGGCGGGCAGTTGCAACCGCCCCGCGCGGTCGAGCATCGCGTACTCGCGGGCCACCTGGGACTCCTGGCCCGTCGCCGCGTCCACCTCCGTACGGCGCAGCACCTCGGACGACGTACGGCCGTCGCGGATGGCGACCGTACGGCGGACCTCGCCCGCCACCGCCTGGTCGTGGGTGACGATCACGATCGTCGTGCCCAGCTCCTCGTTGGCCCGGCGGAACGCGGCGAAAACCTGCTCGCCCGTCGCCGAGTCCAGCTCGCCGGTCGGTTCGTCGGCGAGCAGCACCGAGGGATTGTTGGCGAGCGCCACCGCGATCGCCACCCGCTGCTGCTGGCCGCCGGACATCTGCGCGGGCCTCCGGTCGCGGCAGTCCGCGACCTCCAGCATCTGCAGCAGCGACTCGGCGCGCGCGGCGCGTTCGCGGCTCCGGCCGCGGCCGCGCAGCTGCATGGGCAGCGTGACGTTCTGGACGGCGGTGAGGTAGGGGAGCAGGTTGCGGGCGGTCTGCTGCCAGACGAACCCGACGACGTCCCGGCGGTAGCGGAGCCGCTCCTTCGGGCCCATCGACAGCAGATCGCAGCCCGCGACCTTCGCCGACCCGGCCGTCGGCACGTCGAGGCCCGCCAGAATGTTCATCAGGGTCGACTTGCCGCTGCCGGACGCCCCGACGAGCGCCATCAACTCGCCCTCGGTGACCAGCAGATCGAGGCCCTGGAGGGCCTGCACCTCCACCCCGTCCGCGCTGAAGATGCGGACCAGGCGATCGCAGGCGATCAGCGCGTCGTGCCCGTACGAGGGCCGGTCGCGGCGTGCGGCGGCCCGCTGTTCGAGCTCCGCCAGAGTGGTCTCGGTCGTCGACGACGTCATCGGGTGTCTCCTGCCCTGAGTTCGGTGATCGATCCACGGCGCCCGGCCAACCAGGCCTGTACGGCTGCCACGGTGGCGGCGAGGGCGACCACGCCGAGCGCCGGCAGCGCCAGCGACCACGGGTCGGCCCGCAGCGGAGCGGTGTCGAGTGCGTCGGAGCCGGGCCCGCTGGACAGCGCCAGCTGTACCAGGTCGACGCCGGGTGCCAGCAGAGCGATCGTCGACCAGCCGACGAGCAGTCCGCCGACGGCGGCCAGCAGCGCCTGCGGCATCGCCTCGAGTCCGAGGAGCCGTCGGCCCTGCCGGACGGTGAGGCCCATGGTCCGCAGCCGGGCCAGCAGCGCGGTGCGTTCCGGAGCGGTCTGCAGCAGCGACAGCAGCACGGCGAGCAGTGCGTAGCCTGCGCCGGCCGTGATCGCCGCCGCGTAGATCCGCTCGGCGCCCGACTGCATGGGGGTGTCGACGAACGCCGCGCGCTCCTCGGACCGCAGGTGTACGGAGAACGTCGAGCCCGCCCGGTGCGCGGCCGCGCGCAGCGCCTTCGCGTCCGGGGAGCCGCCGGTGACCAGCAGGGCGGTGGTCTGGCGGTGGGTGAGGGACGCGGCGTCGACGATCAGGAAGCCGGCGCTGTCGACGGCCGGTGTGCGCGTCACCGTTCCGACGACGCGCACCTTGAAGTCCCCGGCCTGTGAGTGGATGTCGCGCGGCCGTTCGCCGAGCCGCTCGGCCACGGCCGGTGAGGCGAGGACGGGCAGCACCCGGTCCTTCGACGGCAGCGTGCCCTTCCTGGGCGCCGCTCCGGTGGCCTTCAGCCGGTCTGCGGGGAACGATCCGAAACCGGTCGCGCGCGCCAGCTTCGCGTACGTCCCCGGATCGACACCGACCAGCGCGGCGCCCTTCGCGTCCTCGATGCCTGCGTCGTTGGACGGCAGCGGTACGCCGTACTCGATCTGGACCGGCGCCACATCCCGTACACCGCCCGCCTTCCGTACGTCCCGGACCAGCCGGTCCGGCAGCGGCATCGCATCGCCCTCGCCGCTGATCCGCGCGTCCGCACCGGTGATCCGCACCGCCGCATCGTCCCGGGCGTCCGCGACGCCCGCCAGCACCGAGCCGCCGAACGCCGCCGTCGTCAGTGCGACCAGCAGCGCCAACAGGGCCGGTGCGCCACTCACTGACGCGCGCCCGGCACGGGCCAGTGCGAGGAAGCCGACCGCGCCGCGCAGCCGTGCGACGGTGCGGGAGGCGAGCCGCAGCGGCAGCGGGTACAGGCGGGCGAGGACCAGCGCCGCGATCAGCCCGACCAGCACCGGAGCTGCGCTGACCAGGAAGTCCGTACCGCCGCTCGCGGCGGTACCGCGGCGGCGCAGCGCGGCGACCGCGCCGACGGCCAGCACCAGCACGGTGAGTTCGGCAACCGTGCGCCGCCGCGACGGGCGGGCGGTCATCATGTCGTCGCGGGCGCCGTGCAGCTGCGGTCTGCGGTGAGCGAGCGTCGTACCCAGCGGCAGGGCGACACAGACCAGTACGGCGACGGCTGTGGCCCCCACGACCGCGGGCCACAGCCGGGCCCCGCCGACGGCGGCAACGGCGAGCAGCAGACCGAGAGCCGCCGCGGGCACCGCCGTCACCGCGGTCTCCGCGAGCAGCCGCCCGCCGATGCCGCGCAACGATCCGCCGCGTGAGCGCAGCAGGGCCAGTTCGCTGTGGCGGCGGGCGGCGAGCAGGCCGCCCGTCATCAGCAGCACGACGGCGGCGACCGCGCCGATCCCGACGGCGGCGACCGTGACGACCGGGCTGATCGCCGAACGCAATGCGTCGTACCGGGTGAGGACCACGTCCAGATCGGTCGTCAGTGTCGCTGCCGGACCGGCCAGCGCCCGGAGCTTCAGCAGCTCCGGGCCGCTCTCCAGAGACGCCACCTGGGAGCGCAGCCGGTCCACGTCGAGCGCGGTGAGCCGGGAGGCGTCCGGCGCGATCCGCCAGTACGGCTCGGGCGCACCGGTCGTGGACAGCAGGGCGGGCGCCGCGTCCGGCGGCAGCAGCAGGGCCGCAATCCAGTAGTAGCGGGGAGGGGCCTGCCTGACGTCCGCCGGGACCAGCGAAGGGGTGCGCAGCAGGCGCTCGAACGACCAGTAGGCGGCACCCGGAAGCTTCGGGGCGACGATGCCGGTGATCCGTACGGTCAGCGGCTCGTCGCCCCGGGTCGGTACCGCGATCGTCGAGCCCACCTTGAGCTCGAGGGTCTTCGCGGTCTCCTCGGTGACCGCGGCCTCGACCTCCTTGGTCGTAGTGGTGACCTCGCCGTGGACGGCGGGCCAGGCGCCGTCGCGCAGCCTGGCGTGGGCCGGCAGGGCCGACGGGGTCGCGTACGTCAGCTTGGGGTCGAGGCCACTGGGCCGGGGCAGCCATTTCTCCCCGGCGGCGATCGGCTCCGTCGTGCGGATGCCGTACGAGGACTGGAAGGCGTCGGCGCGCACCGGTTCGGGCAGCCGGGCCAGCACCTTGCGGTGGACCGCGCCCAGCGCATCCTTGCGCACCGCGGCCGCGCGCTCCGCCTCTACGCCCAGGGCGGGCGGCGGAGCGGTCAGCTCCAGGACGCTCCGCCTGGGGTCCTCGACGATCAGGTCGTGGCGCAGCCCCTTGCTCTCGTACGCGTCGACGGCCCGTGGGAACGCGGCGGCGAGGAATGCTGTGACCAGCACCAGCAACCCGAGCGCGCAGGCGGCCGCGGGCGCGGTGCGCAGCCGGGTACGGACCCACGGGGCACAGGCCGCGGCCCGGGCGACGCCTGCGGAACGACCGCTGTCGGAACGTGGGCTCATGTCAGTTGTCCCCCTGGTGGCGCAGCGAAGTCACCGGGTCGGCGCGGCGCAGGGCGATCGCCGCCACGATCAGCAGCGGCAGCACGGCGACGCCCGCCAGCAGCGCGGCGACCTGCCCGGCCGGCAGCTGCACCAGCACGGGCGGCACCGGCTGGGCGGCCTGCCCGGTCAGCACGATGAGTGGCACGACGGCCCTGGTCAGTACGGCCCCGAGCGCGAACCCGACCAGCAGCGCGATGGCGATCAGCACGCCCTGCTCGGCGGCGATCATCCGGGCCGGCCCGCGGCGTGGCGCCCCCAGCGCCCGCAGCACGGCGAATTCGGCGGACCGTTCGCGCTGCGATCCGACAGCGCTCACCGCGAAGCCGACCGCTGCCAGCGCGGCGGCGACGACCGCCACCGCGAGCAGCGCGGACTGCGGTCCGGCGCCCAGCGGGTCGCCCAGCAGATCCCGGGCCACCTCGTCGCGGACCAGGACCTGCGCCGGGTCGGTGTCGGGCTGCTCGCGGAGTGCGGCGGCGACCTTCCCGGCCTGGCCGGGTTCGGTGCTCAGCCACCATTCGGTGGCGGTGAGGACCGCGTTCGGACGGTCCGCGAACACCTGGCCGAGGGCTCTGAAGTCGAGCAGCAGCGCACCGCCGTCCCGCTGCCGGGACGCCTCGGCGGCAGTGGGGGTGGCGGCGCCGCCCGGCCCGGTGGTGGGCACCTGACGGACCGTCCGCACGATCTTCACCCGGACCGTTTCGCCGGCCAGCGTGACATCGACGTCCTGCCCCACTTTCGCCCCGGACGCCTTCAGATAGCTGTCGGTGGCGACCCCGCGGAGCGGTGGGGCCTCGGCGCGGGCCGCAGCGACCCGCACGTTGAGCGTCGGCACCCCGTAGTCCGCTTCGTCGACCGGCACGGACCCGGTGTCGTATCCGAGCGTCAGCGGGTCCCGGTCGGACGCGGCAGCCCGGACGGGCGCGCCCGGCCGCGTCTCGTTGAGCAGACTGGTGGTCAGGGCGGCCCGCCAGCCGAACCCGGTCGGTACGGGGACCGGCTGCTCGGTGCCGTCCGCGGTCACGGTCCGCAGTCGGCTCACGGCGACCCGGTGTGTCTCGGCACGGTCGACGGGCTGCCTGCTGTCCAGCTCGAACCCGGTCACGGCCAGCTCACCGGCGGCCGCCACCGCGAGCGACAGGGGATGCGCCCGGCCATCGGCCGGCACGGGTCCGACGAGCACCTGGTACGGAATGCCGTAACGGTCCTCCAGCTCCACGGTGACCAGCGGGGCCATGCCGGACGGCGACGCCCGGTGCGGTGCGGAGGCCACGGTGATCCGCAGGTCGAACCGGATCTCCCTGCTGCCCTTCGGCAGCAGCAGCCCGGTCCGCGCGGTCTTCGGCGGTTCGAGCGCGCCGAGCAGCCGGTCCACCGGTTCGCCGGCGAGATCGTCGCGCATCAGCATCCGCTCGTCGGCGTGCGCGGTGTCCAGGGCGACCACGTCCGCCGTGCGGTCGCCGGACAGATCCACCGTCGTACGGAACGCGGGCGCCGCCTCCCGTACCCCCGGCAGCTGTGCGTATGCCCCGGCCTTCGTCGGATCGCCGTTGATTCCGCCGACCGTGCGCACCGACGCGCCGGTCCTGAAGTCGGCCTGGTCGCCCTGCGAACGGTCCCAGGACGCACTCTGCCCGATCGCCAGCATTCCCATCGCGGCAGCCAGGACCAGCAGCAGCACCGGTCCGGCGCCGCGCAGCGGGCGGCGGCTGAACTGCCAGCCGGCCAGCGCGGTGGACAGCCCCCGACCGCCCGCCGCTCGACGTTCCGCCAGCCTGGCCGCGGGCGGCAGCAGCCGCAGCGTCAGCACGGTGCCCGCGAGCAGCAGCAGCGCGGGCGCGGCGACGAGCAGCGGATCGACGCCGAGATCGCCCTCCCGGTCACCGCTGAGCGCACCGCTGCCGGAGCTGCCGGTCTGCCGGTCGAGCTGCCAGTACGCCACCGCCGCGATGAGCAGCAGTCCGATGTCGGCGCCCGCGCGCACCGGCCCGGGCAGCGCGGCGGCCCGGGTACGGCTGCGCACCCCCGCGCTGGCCGCCAGCGCGGGCGCGACGACGGCCAGTGCACAGGCCAGCGCGACGGCGGCGGCCACCAGCCACACGGTGCCGGTCGCGCCCGCGTCGAGCCGCAGCCCGAGCCGGGTCAGCTCGCTGCGGTCCGCCAGCAGCCGGGTCAGCGGCCCGGCCAGCAGCGGGGCGATGACGGCGGCGGGCAGCGCCAGCAGCAGCGCCTCGATCGCGGCGAGCGAGGTGATCCGGCCGCGCGAACCACCGCGGGCCCGCAGCAGTTCCGTCTCGCCGCCGCGCTCACTGCTCAGCAACCGGGCCACGAGCAGCAGCGCGTAACCGGCGAGCAGCACCAGCTGCACGGCGACGATCATCAGGGTCGAGCGGGACACCAGCAGCGCCCGGTCGATCTGGTCGAGGACGGTGGGCAGCGAGGTCTGCGCGAGGGCCCCGTCCTTGAACTCCGGGGCGGCGAGGAGCGCCTTCGGGCCCCTGGTCGATGCGGTGTGCAGCGCGTCGATGCGGTCCGTGGTGACGGTACGGAAGTCGGCGACGGCCAGCCACGACATCTCGCCCGAGCTGATCCGCCCGGAGTCGAGCACCGCGGGATCGGTGAGCAGCGGACCGTACGTGGTGAAGAAGACCTTGCGGATGCCGCGCCCGCCGAGCTCGTCCAACTGCCAGTACGGGTCGGCCTGGTCGGCCGCCTCGTAGAGGCCGGTGATCAGGACCGGCAGCCTGGTGCCGTCGGCGAGCCGGTCGGTGAGCGTGAGTCGCGCGCCGGGCTTCAGCTTCAGGACATCCGCGGCGACGGAGGGCAGGGCCACTTCGACGGGGGCGCCGCTCTTCCCGCTCCCGGCGCCGGGCATGCGGCCGGCGGTGAGACGGACGCGGCTGCGGTCGAGCGCGGCGAACCGGGTGAGATCGGGATCGCCGCGCCGGGCCGCCGGAGCCTGCAGGCTGCGCGGCAGGGCGTACGGCCCCGAGGCCTCCAGCGTCCGTACGGTCACCGCCAGGCCGTCGAACGTCTCATGGGCGGCCTTGCGCGCGGTCGCGTCGGCCGCATCCCGCTGCTCGCGCTCCACCTGCGCGGAGATGACGAGCGAGGCGGACGCGGCGGAGCGGTGGGTGAGCGTGTGGCGCAGGGCCGCGTCACCGATGGAGCCGGAGAAGGCGGTGAGTGCCGCCAGCACCGATGTGGTGAGCAGGACGGCCAGGACGGCTGCGGCGAGAAGGAGCCGATGCGCCCTCACCCGCAGAAAGACGAACCCCGTCACCTGGCCCCCTCGACACTGTCACCCCACACGCCCCCCGACGCTCCCAGGATGCTTTCAGAGCGCACCCACCTCTGGAAACCGCTTACAGGTGCACCTTGATGGGATCGTGACCGTTATGCGGCGGCGGAGCACCGCATTCCGCACGGTGCATGGGTGCGGGAAGGGGGAGAAAGGTGCGGGAAGGGGAGAAAAGGGAGAACGGGGCTGAGCCGTCAGTCCTCGGTGTTCACCATCGAGGCGGCGGCGTACGTGAGGTAGTCCCACAGCTGCCGCTCGTGCTCCGGGGACAGCCCGAGCTCGTCGAGAGCCACCCGCATCCGGCTCAGCCAGGCATCGTGTGCGGCCCGGTCCACCCGGAACGGGACGTGCCGCATCCGCAGCCGAGGGTGACCGCGCTGCTCGCCGTACGTCCGGGGACCACCCCAGTACTGGATCAGGAACAGTGTGAACCGCTCCTCGGCCGGCCCCAGATCCTCCTCCGGATACATCGGCCGCAGCAGCGGGTCCTCGGCAACCCCCTGGTAGAAGCGGTGGACCAGGCGCCGGAAGGTGTCCTCGCCGCCGACCTGCTCGTAGAAGGTCTGCTCCTGAAGCGTGTCGTGCGGATTCTCTGTCACCCGTCCATGGTCGCAGACGCACCGGCCGAGGACCTGGGTCCTAGGACCCTGGCCCGGACGGCCACTGTGCGCCTCGTCGCTTCCGGCGGGCGCGAGCGGGAGAGTGGAGGTATGGGCCCATACCTCGATCAGTTCTCGGAGGCCGGCGCCGGGGCCCGGTGGGCGATGGTGCAGGAAATGGTCGCGCGCGGTGCGTTGAAGGACCCCGCCTGGCGTGCCGCGTTCGAGGAGGTGCCGCGCCATCTGTTCGTGCCGTACTACTTCGTGACCGGGACCGGCGGGCCCGAGCGGCTCTGGTGCGAGGACCCCGACCCGGCCCGGCGGACCCGGTGGCTGCACGGGGCGTACGCGGACGAGGCGCTGGCCACCCGGATCCGGGACGGTGAGCTCGTCTCGTCGAGCAGTCAGCCGTCGATGATGGCCCGGATGCTGGAGGAGCTGGAGATGGCGGACGGCATGACCGTCCTGGAGATCGGTGCGGGCACCGGCTACAACGCCGCGCTGCTCGCTCTCCGCCTGGGCGACGACGCGGTGACCACCATCGACCTCGACCCGGAGATCACGGAGTCGGCCCGCAGGCATCTCGCGGCGGCCGGCCACCACCCGGCGGTGATCACCGGGGACGGGGCGCGGGGCTGCCCCGAGCGGGGCCCGTACGACCGGATCATCGCTACCTGCACCCTGCCGTCGGTACCGCAGGCATGGCTGGCGCAGTGCAGGCCGGGGGCCCGGATCCTGGCGCCGTTCGCCACCGGTCTGATCATGCTGGAGGTGCGGGAGACGCCGCACGGAAGGTCCGCCGAGGGGCGGTTCCTGCACACGCCCGCGTACTTCGTGCCGCTGCGCGGGGCGGTGCCACCGCCGGTGCGCCACCCGCACACCGCGGGCCTGCCGAGGCGGGTGGCCGACAACGAGTTGTTCCTGTTCCTGCTGACGCTGACCGAGCCCACTCTCGACCCGCGCGAGGCCCTCTCGCTCTGGCAGCGCGAGAGACGCCCCGAGCGGGCGAGGTTCGGCATCACGGTCCGGGACGGGCGGCAGTGGGCCTGGCTGGACGACCCGGAGGGGCCGTACGCCTGGCCACTGCCCGCCGACCTCACGGACTGAGCGTTCCGGTCAGCCGCGCCGGATGGTGATCGTCGTCCACGCCCCGACGTGCACCTGGTCGCCGTCCTGGAGCGGAACGGGGACGTAGGGCTGGATCGGGTCCTCGGCGCCGTTGAGCGTGGTGCCGTTCGTGGAGTTCTGGTCGACCACGGCCCAGCTGCCGTCGGGCTGCTGCACCAGCACCGCGTGCTGGTGCGAGACCCCCGGGTCCTCCGGCGGCACGGACAGATCGACATCGGGGGACTCGCCGGTGCTGTGCCGACGACGGCCGATGGTGACCTGGTTGCCGGTGAGCGGAAGGCGCTGCTCCGGGGAGTACGCGGGCAGGTTGAGCCCGGTCGCCTCGGGGCCGCTGCGCTGCATCATCGCCAGGAAGTACTCACGGTCCGGGGCGATGACCGCCGTCCAGTTCGCGGGCGCCTGGTTCGGGACGTGGCTCTGGAACGGCGGCGACTGCTGCTGCCTCGGGGGCTGCGGAGCCTGCGGTGCCTGCGGCTGCGAGGGCGGCGGCAGCATCCAGTCGTCACCGCCCGGCTGCTGAACCTGCGGCTGCGGCGGCGCGGTCTGCTGCTGGAAGGACGGCGGGGGCGGCGGGCCCTGTTGCTGGAACGGGTTCGGCGGGGGCGGCGGGCCCTGCTGCTGGAACGGGTTCGGCGGCTGCTGCGGACCCGGTCCCGGAGGACCCGGGTGGCTGCCGGGACCGGACAGCGGCTCGGCCGGACGGTTCACCTGCGAGGGCCGGGAGCTCTGGTATTCGAACGGATCGCGCTGCTGCTGCGGCGGCGGACCCTGCTGCGCCTGGAAGCCGGGCGGCAGGTTCAGACCGGGCACCGGTCCGCCGGCACCCGGGCGACCGGGGCCCCCGGGCTGCGGGGCCAGCGGGGTGTACGACGTCGCCGTGTTCGTGAGGAAGTTCCACCGGCACTCCTCGCAGAACGGCGCCATCGCCTCACGCGGGGTGCGGCACTGCGGGCAGAGCTCCGCCTGCTGCGTCGCGTCGGGGCCGGGGCCCTGCGGGTAGCCGTAACCGGGAGCGGGCGGCGGGGGAGGCGGCGGTGGGACTGCACCCGCGGGCGCGCCCGCGCCGGCCATGCGATGGCCGCAGACCTCGCACCAGTCGTCGGAACCCGACTGGTGTCCGTTCGGGCAGGTCGGCATGTCGGCGCTTCCCCCTCTCCTCGTCCGGCCCCGGGGGCCGTCATCTCTGTTGCTTCGCCAGGTCGCCGAGCCGGCCGGCTGCCGGTCGGCCATCAGGTCATTTCTTCACGCGAACGGTCTTGGTGGAGCGCGTTTCGAGGGTCATCTCGTCGGCCTCCGCCACCTTCGCCTTCAGTCGCACAGTACCTGTCGCCGCATCGACGACGTCCACCACCTTCGAAAGCAGTTTCGCAGTGTCAGCGTTCCCGGAGGCCGAAGCCAGCTGCACCGCACGGCCCAATTTCGCCGTCGCGCCGTCGAAGTCTCCCGACTTGCGCGCTTCGAGCCCCTGTTGGATGACTTGTGCCAGTTCCGCCTGCCCCGTGTAGTGCGCGACCTGCGGATTGATCGAGGTGGACGCCACCATGTCGTCGGTCCACACCGCCCGCACCAACCCCTGCGAAAGCGTCTGCGGAGCCGCCGTCCCCGACGGGTCGGGGAGGATCAAGGAGACACGGGCCGCGAGCATTTCCTGCCCGATCCCGGCCTCCGGCACCTGTACACACACGTGGTAGTCGCGGGACTCGTCGCCCCAGGACCCGGTCGGGTAGTCCCCGGCGCGCGGGCCCGCGTCGGTGCGGCGGTCGGTCAGCTCGGCGACCGTCGGCGCGACCTGTTTCACGAACTTGATCTCGACTCCGACGGGCGTCCAGAGCCGCAGCGCCACGTCCGCGACCTCCTTGCCCATCGCGTTCTCCATCATCTGCGTGAAGTCCGCGGCGAGCCCCGCCGGATCGGCGACGATGTCCACGGTGCCGAGCAGCGCGGAGGCTATGGCTGTGACTTCTTTCACCTCCCAGTCGGTGCCGACACCGCGGGCGTCACAGGTGAAGCGGCCCGCGCACGCCTCGAGCGCGTCCCGCAGGTCCTGGGGCGACTCGTGCTCGTTGCGGCCGTCGGTGAGAAGGATCCCGTGCCGGATGTCCACATCGGCGGCGCCGAGCAGCCGGTCGGCAAGCCGCAGCCAGGTGCCGATCGCCGTACCGCCGCCCGCACTGAGCCGACGCAGCGCCTCCTTGGCCTGGGCCCTGGTCTGTGCGTCGGCGGTGGCGAGGCGGCCGTTGCCCGGGTAGACCTCCTTGGCGACGTGGGTACCGCCGACCACGGCGAACGACGTGCCGTCGCGCAGGGTGTCGATGGCCGCGGCCGTCGCGTCCCGGGCGTTGCGCATCTTCGTCGGCGGATAGTCCATCGAACCGGAACAGTCCACCATGATCACCACGGCGGCGTTCGGCCCCTGCCCCGGCACATGGGCCGGCGAGGCGGTCGCACCGGTCAGTGGGACGCCACCGGTGGTGCCGCCGCCGGTCGACGTGACCGTGACGATCGCGTTGACCTCGCGGCCGCCCTCCGGCAGATATTCGTTCTGGTACACCTCGACGGAGAACTGCGGCACGTGGGACTTGGAGAAGTTGGCCATCTGATCGGCTCCTGGCGAAGGTGGCAGAGCTGGCAAAAGGTCGCAGTGGGCGAACGGACGGACGGAACCGGACTCAACAGGACTCAAGCGGTGCTGTAGGCCGATCCTGCCCCTTGCGGCGGTACGGCGAACGGCAGGAGAGCCACTGTTACGTTGTCGTGGCCCCCACCGTCGAGCGCGTGACCCACCAGCACCTGGGCGCCGTGCAGCGGTCGTTCGTGTGCGTCCGGGGGGACGGCGGCGGCCATTTCGGCGGCCGACTCCGCGTAGTTCCACAGCCCGTCCGTGCACACCACTACCAGACCCGCCCGGTCCGGTTTGAACGAAGCGGTGTGCGGCTCCAGTTCGTACGCATCGGCGCCGAGCCAGCCCGTGATGGCGTGGGCGCGCTCGTCCGCGTACGCCTCGGCCTCGTTCATCAGGCCCGTGGCCACCATCTGCGCGGCCCAGGAGTCGTCCTCGGTGAGCCGGGCGGGCGGGGTGGTGCGGTCGTCCGGCACCCAGTAGACGCGGCTGTCGCCGACCCAGCCGACGACCAGCAGGCCGCCCGCCATGACCGCACCGACCAGGGTGCAGGCCGGGGCGTTCTGATGGTGGTGCGGATCGCGCTCCTGGGCCCGGCCGTCGTCGTGGGCCAGTGAGTTGACCGACTCGGCGGCGGCGACGATCGCCTCGTGCATCGCCTGCTGCGGGTGGACGCCGCGCGGCAGCGACTCCAGCAGTGACTCGTTGGCGGCGATCGCGGCGGCGGCGGAGGCCTCGTCGGGGCGGCTCGCGGACGAGACGCCGTCGCAGACGATCGCGACGACGGCCGGTGAGCCGTCCGGCAGGGCGGTGGTCGATACGGCGAACGAGTCCTCGTTGCGGTGATGGCGCAGCCCCCGGTCGCTGACGGCGGCCACCGAACCGAGTTCCTGCTCCATGTGGTCGCGCTCGCGGGGCTGGGCGTGACCGCAGTTCTCGCAGTAGCCGTCGGGGTCGACATGACCGGCGCGGCAGGCGACGCACAGCTTGGTGCCGTCCGGCGGGGTGAGGGCCGCCTCCGGGAAGGCGGCGCCCGCGAAGGTACGGGGGTCGGGGGTGACGGGCGCCGCCAGCTCGAAGTCGTCCGAGTCGTAGCCCGAGGTGTTCGGACGGTCGAAGCGGACCCCTGCGGAAGCAGGTACCGGGGCACCGCCCGGCACAGGCGGTTCGGACCGGTCGGCCACGGCCGCTGCCGACCATTCGACCGAACCCGAGGCCGCCGCGGTGGGCGCGCCCGGTCCGGGAGCCGCCGGGCCGTCCGGCGCGCGGCCCTCCACGGGCGCGGCCATCGCGATCGTCGGGTGATCCTCCGGCGGCGCCGGTACGACCGACAGGTCGTACCCGCACGCACCGCAGAACAGGTCGCCCGATTCCAGCGGCTCCTCGCAGTTGGGACACCTCGACAAGGCGGTCTCCTGGTGCATCTGCGACATCTTCACACCCACGTCCGGGGGCGGAAGCGGTTGGCCCGCTCCACCAGTTCGATCCTCTCGTCGCCGCGCTGCGCAAGCCGGGCGAGCATCCGGTACGAACGCTCAAGACCGAAACGCAGCCCGCGTTCGTCCACCTCGCTGCCGAGCAGCATCCTCGGTCCGGCAGGAGCACGGGACTGAGGGGAGTCCGGCCGGTCCGTGGGGCTTCCGGAGAGTACCCAGTCCAGCGCCGTCCCCAGCACCTCGGTCGACAGCTGCTCGCGGCGCACCGCGTCCAGTCCGAAACTCTGCAGCCCGGACACCTGATCGGCGGCGGCCGTCAGATCGGCGATCAGCGGCTCGTGCGGGGCGCGTTCACGCAGCCGGGCCCGTACGGCGGCGACCCGGGCAGCGGTGTAGTGGATCGACGCCTCGGGCACGGACTCCAGCGTCCGGACGGCCGCGGCCCGGTCCCCGGCCGCTATCTGCACCCGGGCCAGGCCGAACGCCGCGCTGACGAAGCTCGGATCGGTCGTCCACACCAGGCGGTAGTACTCGGCGGCGTTGTCCAGCTGGCCGAGGACCTCCGCACAGATGCCGAGCGCCAGCTTGGGAGCGGGCTCACCGGGGAACGCGTCGTAGACCGCGTCGAACGACAGCGCGGCGGTCTCGTGGTCACCCGTCACCAGCGAGGCGATCCCGCGGTACCAGACGACCCGCCAGTCGTCCGGGTGCTGAGCCTCCAGACCGGTCAGGGTCTGTCCGGCGGCGCCCAGTTCGTTCATCTCCAGGCGGGCGCGCAGCTCCCGGAGCCTGGTCTCCAGCGAGGCGGCGGGTACGGCCTGCAATGCGGCAATCAGTTCGGCGGGTGCGGACGCCATCAGTCCGGCGAGGAAGCCCGCGTTGGGGTCGTTCGCGTCCACCCGCGGTACGGGCAGCGCGAGCGAGGTGGCCCGCGCGTCGAGCCCGGCCAGCCGCGGTACGCCCGGAGCGGAGGCGCCCGGCAGAGGCCCGGGGACGACCGGTGCGGGCGCGACCCGGGGTGCCGGAATGGCCGCCTGCGTCCGTGCGTACGGCGCGGTGGCGCCGTTGCCGCCCCGTACGTGCGTGGCGGATGCCGACAGCGGTGCGGCCCCCGGAGCCGACTGCCCGGGAACGAACGGCGGCGCACCGGGCGCCACCACCTGCCCGACCGCAGCCGGCGAGGCAGCCGGAACTCCGCCGAACGCCGCAACCGGACTCCGGTCCTTCCCCCTGCGCCGGCCGGCCGGCTCCGTCCGCACCCCGAGCCGCGACACATCGTCCGTCAGCTCGGCGAACAACTGCGTGTCCGTGACCCGCAGTTCCGTGCCGAACAGCGTCGAGAGCGCCGGTCGCGGCCGCCCCGTCTGCAGCGCCACGACCTCCCGCAACACCCCCGTCAGCTGCTCCGCCATCTCCGACGCAGAGGCGAACCGTCTCGCCGGATCCGGATCCGTGGCCCGGACCAGCAGCCGGTAGAACGACTCGTACCTCCGGAACACCTCGATGTTGTCCGGGTCCGGCAGCGAGTCCACGAAGACGTTCGTGTACCCCTGGAAGTCGAAGGTGAGCACCGCGAGAGTCCGCGCGACCGTGTAGAGATCGGAGGCGACCGACGGGCCGACCTCCGCGACCTCCGGCGCCTGATAGCCCACCGTGCCGTAGATGGCCGACTCCTCGTCGTCCATCCTGCGCACCGCGCCCATGTCGATCAGCTTGAGCTGGTCCTCGGTCTGGATCGCGTTGTCGACCTTGAAGTCGCAGTACAGCAGATTGCGGCTGTGAAGATGGCCGAGCGCCTCCAGCGCCTCGATGCCGTAGGCGCAGGCCTGCTCGACCGGCAGCGGATCCCGCTTCCCGGTCGGGGTACGGCGCTCGTTCGCGATCTCCTTGAGCGCCTTGCCGCCGACGTACTCCATCACGATGTAGCCGTCGAGCGAGCCGGTGCGCTGGTCGAGATGCTCGACGAAGTTGTAGATCCGGACGATGTTGGAGTGCTCGATCTCGGCGAGGAAGCGGCGCTCCGAGATCGCGGCCGCCATGGCGTCCTGGTCACCGGTGTCCAGCAGGCCCTTGAGGACCACCCAGCGGTCCGAGACCGCACGGTCCACCGCGAGGTAGACCCAGCCGAGCCCGCCGTGCGCCAGACAGCCCGCCACCTCGTACTGGCCGTGCACGATGTCGCCGCCGTGCAGCTTCGGTACGAAGGAGTACGGGTGGCCGCACTTGGTGCAGAACCCCTCGGTCCGGCCCGGCCGTTCACCACGGGACCGGCCCACCGGGGCCCCGCAGTCGGAGCGCGAACAGAACCGTTTCCGCTCCGGCACCTCCGGGTTCTCCATCACCGCGGAGCGCGGATCGGGGCGCGGCACGTCCGGCACCTGCACCAGACCCGCGCCCAGCCGGTTGCGCCCGGACGCCCCCGTCGACGTCCCGGAGGAGCGCACCGACACCGAGCGGGACGTGGCGCTGCCCGACAGGGAGCGCGACAGCCGCCCCGACACCGAACGCCGGGAGGTCGACGAGCGGGCCGAGGAGCGCGAGGAGGCCCGGGACGACGCCCGCGAACCGCTCCGTGCCGAACTGCTGTTGCCGCCCTTGCCACTCGCACCGTTGGCCGCGATGCCGGTGGGCGGCGAGCTCACCATCCCCGTCGGCGAGACGACCGGAGCCAGACCGCAGGTGTTGCAGTACAGCTCACCGCCGCCCATGTCCTCGTAGTTGCCCTCGCACGCGGGGCGCTGGCACTGCGTACTCATGGTCTGTCCCCCTGTTCGCCCCGCCGCAGCAGCGGCCCGTTCACCCTGCCCGTACTCGTACGCCTGCTCATCGCCGGTCCTCCGGTGCGAACGGCCGGCGCGGGTTCAGCAGCTCCGCCACCGCCTCCTGATAGCGCAGCACCGCCTGCGCGGCGACCCGCAGATCGCACGGCGCGCTCCACAGCATGCGGCGCGCCGCGTCGTACCGCTCGATCAGTACCGGGTCCTCCGCCAGGCCGTGCCGGGCCACCTTCGCCTTGTACGCGTCCAGCCGGCCGCGCAGCTCCGCCCGGACCGCCAGCGGCGCGGTGACCGCCGTCAGCGACTCGCGGGCGCGCAGCAGTTCGTCCTCGGCCTCCCGCTCCAGGGACTCCAGCAGCGGTGACAGCCGGTGCCACTGGGCGTGCCTGCGGTACTCCGACGCGGCGGCCAGCCGCTCCTGGAGGGCCGTCGGCGGGCCACTGACCGCGGGCACCTCGGAGGCGGCGATCTTCGCCAGCACCTCGCCGCGCGCCGACCGGGCCTCGGCCAGCGTGCGGTCCGCGCGGGAGAGGATGTCGCGCAGCTGGACGAGGCGCTGCTCGGCGTCCTGCCGGACCGCGAGGACCGCCTCGATCTCCCGGCGCACGTCGTCCAGGGCGCGGGCCGCCCGGTCGTAGCGCGCCGTGTCCGGACGGCCGCCGCCGGGCGCCGCGCTGCCGGGGCCCGGCAGCCAGAACGCCAGCGGATCGGAGATCACCTGCACCCGCAGCGTGGTCAGCTCATGGGTGATCGACTCCAGGTCGTCGCCCGCCGGATGCTCCCCGGGCCGTACGCCGACGGAGTGCGCCAGCGAACGCGTACGGCGCAGCTCGGCGGCGAGCAGATCTATCCGGGCGGGCAGCGCGGACCATACGGAGTCGGAGGCGACGACCATGTCCAGCGAGCGCGCGTACAGATCGTTCATCCGGGCGACCAGCTCCTCCAGCGAGAACCGCTCGGAGAGCTTGGCCGGGCCGGTGATCGACGGATCTGCCCGGGTGGCGGTGGACGCCAGCGTGACGCTCCGGCCGCGCAGCAGCTCGGTCAGCGCCAGCAGGTCGTCACGGTTGGGGGAGCGCCGCCTGGCCCGGATCTCACGGGCCTCCTCGATCGCTGCGGCGTAGGCGTCGAAATACCCCCACAGCAGCGTGATGGACTGCTCGGTGATGGCCCAGCGCTCCTTGGTGACACCGGTCAGATCGGCGCCCTCCAGGAGCCGGCGGCCGGCATGGTCCTGCAGGGCGAGGAGCGAAGTCTCGATCGCTTCGTGCTCCGCACCGAGCCGGGCCAGCGCACGGTCCGCCTCGTCCCGGTCCAGGACCGGGCCGGGGGGCTTCCCCGCATAGCCGGGGAAGGGGCCCGCGACGCCCATCGATCACCTCTCTGCTCTCCCTGCCGGGCCGGGCCCGGCAGGATCAAGGACTAGTTGCTCCGGTACTTGGGCGCAGGCGGCGCCGATATCCCGGGCAGTCCGCTCGCCAGCCACTTCCGGTACGACACCATCCAGGGGCTGTCGGCGCCTCCCTTGCGGTAGTCGACCAGCACCTGATTGACCCGGGCCACCAGGTCGTTCGCGCCGCGCTTCGTGGCCACGCCGTAGTACTCGGTGGTGAACGGCTTGTCGCCCTTGAGGACGACGGCCGGGTCCTGGGCGGCCTGGCCCGCCGCCAGGGCGTTGTCGGTGACCACCGCGTCGACCTCACCCATCTGCAGCCGGACCAGGCAGTCCAGCTGGTTGGGGACGGTGAGCTGGTCCTCGTCCGCCTCGGTGCCGTCGTGCCGGTCCTTGAACCTGGCGCCGAACGACTGCTTCTCCAGTGCCTCGTACGCGGTGGAACCCTCGGCGGTGCAGACCCGCTTGCCGGCCAGGGACTTGTCGTACCCCGTGATCGGCGAGTTCTTCGGCGCGAGGACCTGCTGACCGGCCTGGAAGTAGGCCGTGGAGAACGAGACCTGTTTCAGCCGGCTGCAGTTGATCGTCATCGTCCGGACGACGACGTCGACCTTGTCGTTCTCCAGGGCGGCGATGCGCTGGTTGGTGGGGATGGCCCGGAAGATCACCTTGTCCGGGTCGCCCAGGATGTTCTTCGCGATGGCCCGCACCAGATCGATGTCGAACCCTTCGAGCTTCCCGGTCTCCGGGTTGCGGTAGCCCCAGCGGAAGCTGTTCTGGTCGACGCCGGCGATCAGCTTCCCGCGCTCCTTGATTTTCGCGATGCCCGGCCCGTCGGCGCTCGACGGCTGCAGGCTCGCCTCCGGGTCCGTGCAGTCGCCGGCGCTGGCCGGCACCGCCGTGGCCGTACCCGGCCCGGAGACACCGACGCCGAACGGCCCGGAGCCGCCGTGCGAGAGCGGCAGCAGGGTGAGCGACGCCGTCACCGCACAGGCCACGGCCATCCCCGTCACCCCGCCCCAGCCGCGCAGCCTGCCCCGGGTGGAACTCGTCCTGGTCATCGTTCCCCCTCTCACCGGTACTCCGACAGTCTGCGGTTGACCCCGACGATCGAGGCGACCGCGGCCAGCACGGCGAGAGCGGCCGCCCCGATCGGCAGCCCGCCCAGCGCCCCGCGCCCGTCCTCGGCGGCCCGGGTGAACTCGCCCTGCTCATGGGCGAGTGCCTTCTCCAGCGCCTCGTCCACCCGGTTGAAGGACTCCCCCGTGGAGTTCCTGGGCCCGATGATCTGCTTCAGGGCGCCCTCGTAGTCGCCGTTGTCGTCGGTCGTGCGGGCGGTCCGGTGGCGGCCCTGCCACTCGGAGACACCGCTGATGGCATCCGCCACCGGCCCGCTCCCCTGGGAGTCGTCGGCGAGCTTCCTGGCCGTCCCCAGCTCTTCGCGGAGGGCCTTCATGCCCGTGGTGTAGTCGGTCTCGTACTTGTCGTTCTTGCCGTCCGCGGTCAGCACGGCGCCGCGGGCGACGAGGGTGAGGTTCTCATTGGCGCGCGCCTTCAGTGAGTTGATCCGCGCGTGATTGAGCACATCGAGGGACTGCTGCCCGTGCACATTGGCGTCCTGCAGTTCGGACCGCGCGACCGTGTGCCCCACGCCCAGCCACAGCAGCAGCACCGTCGACGCGGCGGTCGCGGCGAGCAGCCCATGGTTGAGGACCCGGTTGGTCCTGCGGTAGTTGCGCCGCTGCGCCCAGAACAGCGCACCCAGCGCAACGACACCGAGACCCAGCGAGAGGAACGGCCACGCTCTCGCGGAGTCGTAGTCCTGGTCGAGCCGGCCGGTCTCCGCCGTGTACAGCCGCTCGGCGGCCGGCAGCAGCTCGGTGGACATCTTCTGGTTCGCGTACCGGAGATAGGCGCCGCCCAGAGGCAGCCCCTGCCGGTTGTTGGCGCGGGCCCGCTCGATCAGGCCGGTGTACCGGGGGAGTTCCTCGTTGAGCTTGGTGATCTCCTGGCCCGACGGCGACGACGCGTCCGTGGTGGACGCCGCCTTGACCAGCAGCCTGGACGCGTCCTTGATGTCCTTCTCGTACCGCTCATGGACGTCGCGCGGCTCCTGCGCCCCCGCGAGGAACCCGCCGGCCGCCGCCGTGTCGGCATCGGCCAGCGAACGGTAGATGTTCGCCGCCTCGGCGCTCAGCGGCTGGCTGCGGCTCACCACGTCGTCGGCGGCGGCCGACCGGCCGGAGATCTCGAAAGCCGTCACGGCCCCGAACGCTATGACGAGCACCGCCAGCGCGGCCCCGATGATCTGGAGCCTGCCCGGTTCGGTCGTCGCCGCAGTCCTCAGCCGCGCCGTCGACTCGGACCAGGCGCTGCGACGCGGCGCGGGTACCGGCACAGGTACGGGCGCGGCCGGCTGGGCCGACGCGTGCTCCGGCGCCGTGCGCACATTCGGCGGGTATGTCACGTGACCTCCCCCTCGGTCGCTGACGGTGGCCCGCCCCCCGGCCGATCGGGGGACTGGTGCCCGGCCAGAAGTATGGCCGCAGGGACTGGCATCCACACCAGGAACACCTGGATCCTGCACCGGACCACGGATGCACACGCATTCGATCAAGGACGGCGCCGTCGATCAAGACGATCGGCGGCGGAGTCCCCGAAGCGGACCGATCTCCCCATTCATGAACACGTTCGGGACAACTGATCGGTTCCCGTACGCAAGGGGCGTCCCGCAGCACGATGGCCACAGGACGCCCGTCCGCGATCCCGATGTTCCCGATGCGTCAGCCGTACTGCGCGCGGAGCCTGTTGTGCACCTTCGGCGCCGCCCCCGTGCGGTCCAGTCCCAGCAGCCCGGCGCCCAGCACCGGCGGCTCCGCCACCAACCGGATCACCGCCTTCGGTGCACGTACCGCGAGGAGTTCGGCGATCGCGTCGTCCAGCTGCGGGTGACGGGCCGCCAGCACGCTGCCGCCCAGCACCACCGGTGCCTCCTCGTCCAGCAGCCCGAGGCGGGTCAGCGCGACCGACGCCATCGCGACGACCTCCTCCGCGAGCCGGTGCACCAGAGCACGCGCCACCGGGTCCCCGGCCGCACCGGTCGCGAACAGCACCGGCGTCAACTCGTGCCGGCGCTCGAATTCGATGTGCCCCAGATGCACCGCCTCGATCAGCGCGTACATCGAGTCGAGCCCGAAGTGGGCGGGGAGCGTGCGGACCAGATCCGTCGGCTCACCGCGCCCGTCCTCGGCCCGCGAGGCGAACCACATGGCCTCCTCGGCGAGACCCGAACCGCCGCCCCAGTCACCGGAGATCCGGCCGATCGCGGGGAAGCGAGCGGTCCGCCCGTCCGGCACCATGCCGACACAGTTGATCCCCGCACCGCAGACGACGGCCACGCCCCGGGGCTCGTCGACGCCCGCGCGCAGGATCGCGAAGGTGTCATTGCGGACCTCGACCGTGCCGCCCCAGCCACGGGCCCGCAGTGCCTCGGTCAACTCCCGCTCCTCGACCGGGAGGTCGGCATTGGCGAGACAGGCAGACACATGGCCGACGGAGTCGACGGGGCAGCCGGTCCCACGCGCTTTCGCCAGTGCCTCGTCGAGCGTCGCGCCGAGGACGTCCACTGCCACCTCGACGGAGACGGCCTGCGGCTGGAAGCCGCCCCCGCGGGCCGTGCTCAGCACCGTTCCGTCCGGTCCGATCAGTGCCACATCGGTCTTGCTGTTCCCCGCGTCGATGGCGAGGACCGCAGCGTTCACGCCCACGCCAGGTGCTCCCGGTTGTGCGCGATCAGCTTGTCGGTGAGCGCCTCGGCGTACTCGAACTGGCCGATCAGCGGGTGGGCGAGCAGTGCCTTGAAGACCCGGTCCCGGCCCCCGCGCAGTGCCGCTTCCAGGGCGAGGTCCTCGTACGCCGTCACATGGGAGATCAGGCCGGTGTACAGCGGATCCAGCTCGGGAACGGCGAGCGGCGTCGCGCCCGTGCCGTCGACCCGGGCCTGCACCTCGATCACGGCGTCGTCCGGCAGGAACGGCAGCGTCCCCTTGTTGTACGTATTGACCACCTGCACCGCGGAGCCGCCCGAGCCCAGCAGCGAGGACGCCAGGTCCACGGCCGCCTCCGAGTAGAACGCGCCGCCGCGCCGGGCGAGCAGCGCGGGCTTCTCGTCCAGCGCCGGGTCGCCGTACATGGCGAGGAGTTCCTTCTCCATCGCGGCGACCTCGGCCGCCCGGGACGGCTTGCTGCCGAGCTCCCGTACGACCTCGTCGTGCGCGTAGAAGTACCGCAGGTAGTACGAGGGGACGACGCCGAGCCGGTCGGCGATCGCCCGGGGCATGTGCAGATCGTCGGCGATCGAGTCGCCGTGCTCGGCGAGCAGCTTCGGCAGCACGTTCTCGCCGTCCGGGCCGCCGAGCCGGACCCCGAGCTCCCACGTCAGGTGGTTGAGCCCGACATGGTCGAGGTGCACCTCGCCGGGGGTGACGTCGAGCAGCGCGGCGAACTTCCGCTGGAAGCCGATCGCCACGTTGCACAGGCCGACGGCCTTGTGCCCGGCCTGGAGCAGTGCCCGGGTCACGATGCCGACCGGGTTGGTGAAGTCGATGATCCAGGCGTCGGGGTTGGCACGGCGGACCCGCTCGGCGATGTCGAGGACGACCGGGACGGTGCGCAGCGCCTTGGCAAGGCCGCCGGCCCCGGTGGTCTCCTGGCCGATGCAGCCGCACTCCAGCGGCCAGGTCTCGTCCTGGTTGCGGGCGGCCTGGCCGCCGACGCGCAGCTGGAGCAGGACCGCGTCGGCGTCGGCGACGCCCGCGTCGACGTCCGAGGTGGTGACGATGCGGCCCGGGTGGCCCTGCTTGGCGAAGATCCGCCGGGCGAGACCGCCGACGAGTTCGAGGCGGTCGGCCGCCGGGTCGACGAGCACGAGCTCCTCGACGGGCAGTGTGTCCCGCAGCCGGGCGAAGCCGTCGATCAGTTCAGGTGTGTAGGTGGACCCGCCACCAACTACTGCGAGCTTCATAGGTCAGCCCTTTACTCCGGTCAGTGTGACGCCCTCGACGAAAGCCTTCTGAGCGAAGAAGAAGACGAGGATCACGGGGGCCATGACCAGTACGGTCGCGGCCATGGTCAGGTTCCAGTCGGTGTGGTGCGCGCCCTTGAAGGACTCCAGTCCGTAACTGAGCGTCCAGGCGGCCGGGTTCTCGGAGGCGTAGATCTGCGGCCCGAAGTAGTCGTTCCAGGCGTAGAAGAACTGGAACAGCGCGACGGCGGCGATGCCCGGCCTGGCCATCGGCACCACGACCTTCAGCAGGGCGCGCAGTTCGCCGCAGCCGTCGACCTTCGCCGCGTCGAGGTACTCGTTCGGGATGGTCAGCAGGAACTGCCGCAGCAGGAAGATGGAGAACGCGTCACCGAAGACCATCGGGATGATCAGCGGCCAGAGCGTCCCGGACATGTCCAGCTGCTTCGCCCAGAACAGATACATCGGGATGACGACGACCTGCGGCGGCAGCATCATCATCGAGATGACGAGCATCAGCGACAGCTGCCGGCCGCGGAAGCGGAACTTGGCGAGCGCGTACGCCACGGGCAGCGACGACACGACCGTGAGGACGGTGCCGAGCCCCGCGTACAGCAGGGTGTTCTTCCACCAGGTCAGGAAGCCCGGGGTGTCGAACACCCTGCGGTAGTTGCTCCACTCGAAGGGGTGCGGCCACAGATCGCGGGTCAGCGCCTGCTGGTCGCTCATCAGCGAGGTGAGGAACAGGAAGACGAAGGGCAGCACGAAGAAGAGCGCGGCCGCGACGCCGAGCGCGTGCACGGCGATCCAGTTCAGGAGCGCCTTGCGGCGTGCGACGCGTTCGGCCGGGGTGACCGGCCCGGCGGACGGGTCGGTGGCCTTGAAGGTGTCGAGAGCCTGCGCCACGTCACTCACCTGCCTGGATCAGCCCGCTGCGGCGTCGCATCAGCAGTGCGGTGAACGCCATGGCGAGTACGAAGAGAACGAGCGCGACCACACAGGCGGACCCGTAGTCGAAACGCTGGAAGCCGAGGTTGTAGACGAGCTGCGGAAGCGTCAGTGTCGACTTGTCGGGATAGCCCGGTTCGAACTGCTGCCCGGAGCCGCCCATCACCCCCGAGGCGACCTTCCCCGCCACGAGTGGCTGGGTGTAGTACTGCATCGTCTGGATGATCCCGGTGACCACGGCGAACATCACGATCGGCGAGATGTTCGGCAGTGTGACGAAGCGGAACCGCTGGAACGAGGTCGCCCCGTCCAGCTCCGCCGCCTCGTACTGCTCCTTCGGTACGTCGAGCAGCGCGGCCATGAAGATCACCATCAGGTCGCCCACCCCCCACACCGCGAGCGCGGTCAGGGCCGGCTTGGACCAGGCGGCGTCGGTGAACCAGCCCGGCGTGGGCAGCCCCAGATCGCCGAGGATCGAATTGACCGGCCCCGTCCCCGGGTTGAGCAGGAAGACGAAACCCAGGGTCGCCGCGACCGGCGGGGCCAGATACGGCAGGTAGAACAGGGTGCGGAAGACACCCGCACCCGTCTTGATCTTGGTGATCAGCAGGCCGACGCCGAGACCGAAGACGACCCGGCAGCTGACCATCACCACGACCAGCCACAGGGTGTTCCGCAGGGCGGGCCAGAACAGCGGGTAGTCGTTGAAGACGTACGACCAGTTCTTCAGCCCGTTGAACTCCGGGGCCGCGAAACCGTCGTAGTGGGTGAAGGAGAAATAGAGCGTGGAGATCAGCGGGTAGGCGAAGAAGACGCAGAACCCGATCAGCCACGGCGACATGAAGGCCGTCGTTCGAAGCGCCGCACGACGGCGCTTCGAACGGAGTGTGTACGTGCTCATCGCGGTGCTACTTCGCCTGTGCGACGGCTGCGTCGATTTCCTCGGCGGTCTTCTCCAGACCCGCCTTGATGTCCGTCTGCTTGCCCTTCTCGATGTCGAATCCGAGGTTCTGCAGGGACACCAGGTACGCGCCGCCGTTCACCGAGGGCGGGGTGGTGGTGCTGTGGGGGTTCGCGGCGATGTCCAGGAAGGTCTTGAACCGCGGGTCGTACTTCAGCTTCGGCGACTTCAGGGCCGCCAACGTCGACGGCACATTGTGGATGGCGTTGGCGAAGGCGACCACCGCGTCGGTGTCGGTCGTCATGAACTTCACCAGCTCCCATGCCGCGTTCTGCTTGGTGGAGGTGGACGCGATACCGGCGATGGTGCCGGTCAGGTAGCCCTTGCCGTACGTGTCGGCCTCGTCGTCGGCGACGGGCATCGGGGCCACCCCGATCTCGAACTTCGGCTTGGTGTCCTCGGCCATGCCGAGCCGCCACTCGCCGTCCAGCTGCATGGCCACCTGGCCGGTGTGGAACGGGTGCTTGGCGCCCCACTCGTCACCGAACGAGGTGCGGTACTTCTCCAGCTTCGCGTAGCCGCCCAGGTCGTCGACCAGCTTCTTCTGCGTGGTGAGCATGGACGCGAAGGCCGGGTCCTTGGCGATGTTCGACTTGCCGTCGGCGTCGAAGTAGGTCGGGTTCCAGCCGCCGAGGTAGTGCTCGGTCGTCGACTCGTAGCCGTGGTAGTTCGGCATGAAGCCGAGCTGCTCGTACGAGTCGCCCTTGGTCTTCGTCAGCTTCTTGGCGTCCTCGGCCAATTCGGACCAGGTCTTCGGCGGGGCGGTGATCCCGGCCGCCTTGAACGCGTCCTTGTTGTAGTACAGCCCGTACGCGTCACCGAGCAGCGGCAGCGTGCAGCGCACCCCGTTGTACTGGGTGTACTCGTTCATCGCCTTCGGGAACGTCTTGTCGGGGTCGATCCCGTCCTTCTTCAGGAAGGAGTTCAGATCGACGAAGGCCTTGGACGAGCAGAATTTGCCCACATTGTTCGTGGTGAACGAGGACACCACGTCAGGTGCCTTGGAACCGCCCGCGCGCAGAGCCTGGTTGATCTTGTCGTCGGTCATGTTGCCGACGACCTTCACATGGATGTTCGGGTGCGCCTTCTCGAAGGAGTCGACGGTGGCCTGAATGGCCTTGACCTCGCTCGGGGCACTCCAGCCGTGCCAGAAGTTGATGGTCGTCTCCTTGGACGGATCATCACTGGCGCCGTTGCTGCTCTGACCGGTACAGGCAGAGGCGAAGAGGGATATCGCGGCGGTCGCGGCGAGCGCGGCGGCCGTCTTCCGGCGGTTTCCGGACATGGCAGTGTCTCCCGATGGGTTGGGACGGGGAAGAGGCTGGATCTGCGAACGTGCGGGTCTGTGAAGGTGCGGGTCCGCATGGGGACGGCCGCGGCAGGGGATCAGCGTGAGGTGTCGAAGACTTCGTCGCGGGTCGTGACGAGGGCGCTCTCCAGTGCCCCGCGCAGTACGGGCCGGTGGGTCACGGCGCCGGTGATCAGCCGGGGCCGGGAGGCCGCCAGCTCGGCGAGTTCCGCCTGCACCCGCTCGCGCAACGGTTCGCCGCCGGCTGTGATCAACTCGCCCGAGAGCACCACGAGTTCGGGGTCGAGCACGGCGATCATGGAAGCCAGGCCGGTCGCGAGCCCGGTCGCGAACAGATCGAGGAGCCGGGGGTACGGGCCGTCCTCGCCGCGCTCCGCGGCCTCGGCGGCCCGGGCGATCAGACCGGCCGCGACCTCATGGTGGGTGCCGTCCGCGCGGCTCAGTTCGTCGTCTATGCCGAGCTGCCGGGCCAGCCGGGACAGCACCTGCGCGCCCGCCAGTTCCTGGAAGCCGCCCGAGTTCGCCTTGGTGACCTGGCGGACCAGCGGGGCGCCGGGCACCGGCAGGAAGCCGACCTCACCGGCGCCGCCGGTGAAGCCGCGGTGCAGCCGCCCGTTGATGACGAGGGCGGCACCGAGCCCCTCCTCGTTCCACAGCAGGACGAAGTCGTCGTGTCCACGGGCCGCCCCGAGCCGCTGCTCGGCCACGGCGACGAGGTTCACATCGTTCTCGTACTCGACCGGCATCGGCAGGAACGCGGCCAGCTCGTCGAGCAGTGTGGGGGAGTGCCAGCCGGGCAGGTGGGAGGCGTACCGCAGCCGTCCGGTGCCGGGGTCGAAGGCGCCCGGTGTGCCGATGACCACCCGGTGCACCTCGGCGCGGGTGAGTCCGGCGTCCTTGACCGCGCCGTCCAGCGCCTCGGTCACCTGCCGCACCACGCTGTCGGCGCGGCGGCCGGGGGTGCGCAGCTCGAACTCGCCGACCGTCTCACCGGTCACGTCGGCGACGGCGGCGACGATCCGCTGGGCGTTCACATCGAGCCCGGCGACGTGGGCGGCCCGGGCGTTCACCGCGTACAGCTGGGCGTTGGGCCCCGGCCGTCCCGCGACGGTGCCGGTGGCGACGACCAGACCGGCCGCCTCCAGTCGGGCCAGCAGCTGTGAGGCGGTGGGCTTGGAGAGGCCCGTCAGCTTGCCGATCCTGGTCCGGGAGAGGGGGCCGTGCTCCAGCAGCAGATCGAGGGCGGCCCGGTCGTTCATGGCCCGCAGGACGCGGGGGGTACCCGGTGTCGTTCCGGCCATGAGCACCTGCCCTCTGTTAGGAAACTTTCCTATTCGATGAGAGGACGGTATGGCGCACGTCACCGGCCCGTCAATGGGCAGGGCTTCGCCGGCAACCAAAGCGTTACCTGGAGGGTCGGTCAAGCCGCATTCACGCCAAGGTGTGCGGCCCGGTCAAGCAGCTTTCACGCGGAAGGGCACCCGGCGCGGCTCCTTCCGGGCCGGGCCGGACGCCCTTGGATCCGAGGGCCTACTTGCCCAGGTTCGGCGGCGGGGTGATCGGTGACGTGGCCAGCGACTGCGGCGACGTCGTCGACGCGTACGCCGACGGGGCAGCCATTCCGGCCGTCGGGTCCGCCGCCGACGGCTCGTCCGGCTGCGCCGGTACGCCGCCGACCATCCGGATGCCCGCCTCGTCGAAGGCCCCCTTGATCCGCCAGCGCAGCTCGCGCTCCACGCCCAGGGACTTGCCCGGCATCGTCTTGGCCGTCACCCGGACCGTCATCGAGTCGAGGAGCACGGAGTCCAGGCCGAGGACCTCCACCGGACCCCACAGGCGCTCGTTCCACGGGTCCTCCTTGGCCATCGCCGTGGCGGCCTCGGTGATCACCGTACGTACCCGGTCGAGATCCTCCGTGGGGCGCACCTGCACATCGACCCCGGCGGTCGACCAGCCCTGGCTGAGGTTGCCGATCCGCTTCACCTCGCCGTTGCGGACGTACCAGATCTCGCCGTTGTCACCGCGCAGCTTGGTGACCCGCAGCCCGACCTCGATGACCTCGCCGGAGGCGACACCCGCGTCGATGGTGTCGCCGACGCCGTACTGGTCCTCCAGGATCATGAAGACACCGGAGAGGAAGTCGGTGACGAGGTTGCGCGCGCCGAAGCCGAGCGCCACACCGGCGACACCGGCGGAGGCGAGCAGCGGGGCCAGATCGATCTGGAACGCGCCCAGGATCATCAGGCCGGCCGTACCGAGGATCAGGAAGGAGGCGACCGACCGGAGTACGGACCCGATGGCCTCGGAGCGCTGACGGCGCCGTTCCGCATTGACCAGCAGTCCGCCGAGCGCGGTGCCTTCGACGGCCTGGGCGCTGCGGTTCATCCGCTCGATGAGCTTGCTGAGAGCACGACGGATCGCGATGCGCAACACGATCGCGATCGCCGCGATGAGAAGGATGCGCAGACCGGTGTTCAGCCAGGTGGACCAGTTCTCCTCCACCCAGCCCGCGGCATCGCCGGCCTGCCTGGCGGCTTCGTCCAGCGAGCCGCCCGGCTCGGGTGACGGGGCAGCGGCCAACAGCGCGGACAGGGACACGGCGGAACCTCCATATGGGCGAGGGCTGACCAACCACACTAACGGGGCATCCGGAATGCTCCGTCGCCGTGACGGAGGGGAGAGACCCGTTCGGACCGGGGATACAGAAGGTGTGGGGGCCGGAGCCGAATCAGGGCGCCGGGCCGGGTGTGGCCGATCGCACACCGGGCCGGGGCCGCCGCGGCGGCGGGCCCCGAAGCGCCTGATCCGGGGTCTTCGGGCGGTGCGCGCGACAGCGGGCCGGGGAAAATCCTTCCGGCCCGTTACTCGCACGTGGTGGCGCTTCCACCAGGCAGGAGGAGAGACTGAGATCGGATCGTCCCGGCGCGAGCCACGCGCCGCCGGCGTACAAGGAGGCATCCACCGTGCCGCATGTCCTGGTTCTCAATGCGTCGTACGAGCCGCTCGGCGTCGTACCGCTCCGCCGCGCGCTCGTCCTCGTCCTCGAGAACAAGGCCATCTGCCTCGAGGAGTCCGGCGCCTTCATGCACAGTGCCACCCGTGCTGTACCGGCACCCAGCGTCGTCCGCCTGAAGCGGTTCGTACGGGTCCCCTACCGGGGGCCCGTTCCACTCACCCGCCGGGCGCTCTTCGCCAGGGACGGCGGCCGCTGCATGTACTGCGGCGCCGCCGCGACCAGCGTCGACCATGTCATTCCACGCAGCCGTGGTGGCCAGCACGCCTGGGACAACGTGGTGGCGGCCTGCCGCCGCTGCAACCACGTCAAGGCCGACCGCCATCTGCCGGAGCTCGGCTGGCGGCTGCACCAACAGCCCGCCCCGCCGACCGGCCTCGCGTGGCGCATCATCGGGACGGGCCACCGGGACCCGCGATGGCTGCCGTACCTGCAACCGTTCGGCGCGGACGACGCAATGGCCCGGATCGATGGCATTTCCGCCTGACGATCCGGGCTTCTGCGTCTCCAGGGGAGTGCGGATCCACGTAGCGCCGAGCGCTACGTGAACCGCAGCTCCGCGGGGTGTGCCGCGCGCCGCAGCAGCGGCAGTGATGTCGCCGCGGCCAGCAGGCAGCCGGCGTACACCAGCACGGGTACGAGCAGCGGGAGCATCGAGGGCGCGGAGCCGGGTGCGACAAGGGAGGCGTACGCGAGGTGGACCGCCATGCCGCCGATGCCTGCGAGCAGGACCGCGGGGGCCAGTGGGAGCGCGGTCTCCAGGAGGAGAGTCCTGGCCAGCACCGCGTGCGGTACTCCGGCCGCGGCCTGGGCGGCTAGTCCTCTGCGGCGAGTGGCAAGGGACTCGGCGGTGCCCACGGCGAGGCCGAAGAGACTGATGACCAGGGCCACCAGGACGGCGGCCCCGGCGAGGTCGATACCCGTGGTGTAGAAATCGAGGTCGCCCGCCGAGTAGTTGCCCCCGCGCAACTTGGCGAGCAGCACTTCCCTCACCCCCACGAATCCCACCCCGACGACGGTCACCAGCAGCAGAGCGGCATGGGTACGCGCGGCGGCCCACGGGTCGTCCCTGAGGCGACCCGCGGCGATCAGTACCGCGGGACGCTTCGCACGGACCGTCAGCCGTCGGCCCATGAAGGCGGCCGAGGCCCCGGCCGCCCAGACCGCACCGGCTCCGGTGAGGAACACCACCGCGAACACCAGCAGCGGGAACCACACGGCGCGGAGGCCGCTGCCCCGGAAAACGATGAGGAAGGCCACCGCGGCGATCAGCACCGTCGGAATCAGGAGCGCGAGCAGCGTCCGGTGTCCGCGCTCCGGCCGTACCCGGCGTACCCAGCCGAGCGGCGAGGCGACGACCCGGCGCAGTGCGAGCGCGCTCACCAGTGCGGCGACCACCGGCACGACGAGAACGACCACCACGAAAGCCGCCCAGGCCGACGGGGGCGGTGTGTGGCCGGAGCCGGTGAGGACCGCGGCGAAGACGGCGAACCCGCCGACCGATCCCGCCAGACACGCCAACGCGGACTCCAGCGCGGAGATGCGCCGCACCTGCGCGGGTGACGCCCCGGCGAGCCGCAGCCCGGCCATCCGCCGGTCGCGGTGCACGGCGCCGATGCGGGCGCACTGGCCGAGGAATCCGAGCACGGGGACGAGCAGGAGCAGCAGCGTGACCACCACACCGGCGCGCTGGCCGGGCTGGTTCAGCAGGCCGTGCCCGTACGGGATCGAGACCTGCCCCGAGACGGCGGCGACTGCGATCGCCGCGAGGGCGAAGCCCGTGGCGAGCAGGGCGCCCACCGCGGTGAGCGAGATCCGCCACCACTCACGGCGGTCGGAGCCGCGCGTCAGGATCCAGGCGATGCGGGCGTCAGCTTTCATGGTGAGCGACCTCCTGGGCGGTGAACTGCGCCGTGCCGGAGTGGACGGCCCCGTCCCGCAGCCACACCTCCCGGTCCGCGTACGCCGCGATCTGTGCGTCATGTGTGATCAACAGCACCGCGGTGCCGGACTCGCGGGCGGCGTGCACCAGAGCGGTCATCACCTGCTCCCCGGCGAGCGAGTCGAGCGCGCCGGTCGGCTCGTCCGCGAAGACGGCCTTCGGCCCTGTCACCAACGCCCTTGCCAGTGCGACCCGTTGACTCTGGCCACCACTCAGCTCACCGGGCCGCAGACCGGCCTGTCCGCGCACGCCGAAGCGCTCCAGCCACTCGTCCGCCCGACTCTGCGCCTCGGCGCGGGCGGTCCCCGCGAGCAGCAGCGGCAGCGCCACGTTGTCGAGCGCGGTGAGCTCGGGGATCAGCTGCCCGAACTGGAACACCACGCCGAAGTCGGTGCGCCGCAGCTCGCTGAGGCGCGCCTCGGGCATCCGGTCGAGCCGCTCCTGTCCGTACGAGACCGAACCCTCGTCGGGACGGACGATCCCGGCCAGGCAGTGCAGCAGCGTGGACTTTCCGCTGCCGCTGGCGCCGGTGACGGCGAGAATCTCACCTGCGTGGAGGTCGACCGACGCGCCGCGCAGCGCCTGGGCGGCCCTCCCGTACGACTTCTTCAGGCCTGTGGCCGTGAGCAGGGGCGCTGTCGCCCGGGAGGGCTGCTCGGGTTGCGTACTCATGCTGTGTCGACCTCCGCGGTCAGGGTGGCGAGACGGGTCGATGTGGTGGTCATCCACCGCACGTCGGCGTCCAGATGGGCGAGGGCGTAATCGGCGGAGAGCACCGTGCTGAGGTCGGTGCCCGGCGTTGTCTTGAGTTCGGTCAGTTCGCGCATGCGCGCCATGTGGGCGGCACGCTGGGCCTGGAGGTACGCGGCGGCGTCGGACGTGCGGTCGCTGCCACCGGCGGCAGCCGCGACCAGGATCGAGACGACGACCTTGGCGAAGATCTCGTTCGTCACGAAAGGCGCCGGCGGGGTGACCTCGTCGGCCCACCTGGCGAGTTCGCGTGACCCTTCGTCCGTGGAGCGGTAGAGGGTGCGCTCGGGGCCACCGTCGGAATCGGTGCCTTCGACGGCGGCCAGACCGTCACGCACCAGGCGTTGCAGGGTGGTGTACACCTGCCCGTAGGCCAGTGGGCGGGCCTGCGGGAAGCGTTCGTCGTACCGCCGTTTGAGGTCGTAGCCGTGGCTGGAACCTCCGGCGAGCAGTCCCAGAAGGACATGGCGGGTGCTCATGAGGCGGACTATATACTCGGTATATGTACTGAGTGAATACTTGACGGTGGGCAACTACCGCAGGAGTGGTGAACCACTGGTGTTCCAGGGGAGTTCGTGCCGGACGTGTGCGGCTACTCCGCGACGGCGTACGCCTCCACCGACCAGAGCGAGTAGCCGAACTCGGTGCCCCGGCCGTCGCCCTGAATCCTGAGGAAGCGGGTGTCCTTCGCGTCCACCCGGACGGACTCGCGGCCGCCCTTGCCGTCCCGGACGGTCGCCGCCGTACGCCAGGTGCGGCCGTCCGCGGAGACCTGTACGCGGTAGCGGGAGGCGTACGCGTCCTGCCACTGCAGCACCACCTGGCCGATCCTGGCGGGCTCCGCCAGTTCCGCCTGCCACCAGGCGCCGTCCTCGGCCGGGGACGACCAGCGGGTGGTGGGATCGCCGTCCGAGGCGGCCGCGGCCGGGAAGTCCGGGGTCTCGTCGCCGGACGAGGAGGCGGTGGCGGTGCGGACGAGATCGGGGCCGGCGGTGCGCGGGTAGGCCCGGACGGTGAGGGTGCTCTCCTCGCCACCGAATCTGAAGGGCACCTCGTACTCGCCGGCCGGCGTGTTCGCCGGGACCGTGATCTCCACCGGGACGTCGGTACGGGACCCGCGCGGCACCGTCGTCCTACCGGGGACGGACACCTTGATGCCCTTCGGAGCCTTCGCGGTGAGTGCGCCGCGCACCGCGGCGGGGCGGCGGGCGGCGAGCCGTGCCTCGACCCGCTGCGGCCTGCCGCCGATCTCCGCGTCGGTCTCGCCGCGTACGAGATCGAGCCAGGCGGCGGGTTCGTCGCCGAACCACGGCACGAGGGCGCGTATCTGGGGGGCTTCGGGTGCGGTGACGGTTCCGGAGACGATCGGCGGCAGCGTGCCCGCGCTCGCGCCCGGGGCCGTCGCCAAGGAGCCCGTGGGCCAGATCAGCCGGATCGCGTCGGTTCTGAGGCCCTCGGCCGCGGTCTGGGTCCAGCCGGTCCGCGACACCGGGCCGAGGCTGCGCCAGCCCTCGCCCGGCACATGGGCCTGCAGCGTCGCGTCCGCCCCCACCCCGGGAACGGTCATCGCGGTCACGGCCTCCATCGGGCGGGCCCGTTTCAGCCGCACCGTATAGCTGCCCGGGGCCTCGGTCACCGTGCCGGCGTCCCGGTCCGCGCCGGTCCACGCGTCGGCCTCCTTGCGCACCCGGTCCAGGAACGGACCGAGGACACCCTTGCCGACCGTCGCGCCGCTCGCCCCGGCGGCCTTCCGCAGCGGCTCCAGCGCCAGCGACGCCTTCCATGCGGCCGCGCCGTCGCCGCGCGCCTGGGCCTGCAGCAGATCGACGGCGAGCTCGCCCGCCCGGCCGTACCGGGCCAACTGCTCGGTCCACGGACGTACTTCGTCGTCGAGTCGCCCGCCCGCCAGGCCCTTCAGCCGCTGCGGTGCCTGGCGCATCACCGTGAAGGCGGCCCGCAGATCGCGCGCCGCGTCCGCCTGCGCCGTCGTATTCGCCGTCGCACGGGACTTCCAGAACGTGGCGAAAAGCGGCTGGAGATATGCCGACTCGTCGCTGCCCAGCACGGACGTCGCACTGTTCCGGGCCAGCGCACGCAGCGCCTCCCGGGCCCCCGCGTCGTCGCCCGCCAGATCGTCGATCGCCGCCTGCCAGGACTCCTGCGGCAGGTAACCCTTCGGGTTCCAGGCGAAGTCGGCGGCGGTGAACAGCGGGATGCGGGACGCGGACGGCTGTTCCATCGCATTGGCGAGCAGCGCCGCCGAGCCGATCGCGACCGCAGGGTCCCGGCCGGTGTACGGGCCGAGGAAGATGCGGTCCTGCGCGTAGTCGTTGACCGGGTAGTTGTCCATCGTGACGAGCGGATGCCGGAACGTGGCGCGCGCACCGGCCAGTTCCCGTCCGGTGATGGTCCGCGGTACGACCCCGACCCCGGTCCAGGCGATCTGCACCCGGTCGTCCAGCTCCTTGGCGAGCGCGGTCCGGTAGTCCGTGGCCCCGTCCTGGTAGAACTCCGTCGGCATCACCGACAGCGGCTCCGAGCCCGGATGCCGCTGCGCGAGATGCCGGGCGACCTCGCTCGCGACCCGCGCCTGCGCCCTGGCCGCCGCCTCCGGGCCGCTGCCGAACGTGGCGGCGTCGTTGTCGCAGTGCCATTCGCTGTAGCTGACGTCCTGGAACTGGAGCTGGAAGACGCGCACGCCCAGCGCCCACATCGCGTCGATCTTCCGGGTCAGTGCCTTCACATCGCCGTCGGAGGACATGCACATGGCCTGGCCGGGGGCGACCGCCCAGCCGAGGGTCACATGCCGGGCGCGGGCCCGTTCGGCCAGCGCCCGGAAGTCGGCGCGCCGCTCGGCGGGGTACGGATCGCGCCAGCGGGCCTGCCGGTACGGGTCGTCGCCCGCCGCATAGAGGTACCGGTTCTGCTTCGTACGCCCCATGAAGTCGATCTGCGCGAGCCGCTCCTCGCGGGTCCACGGCTGCCCGTAGAACCCCTCGGTCATTCCGCGTACGGCGGTGCCCGGCCAGTCCCGCACGGTGACCCCGGCGACGCTCCCGTTGCGGACCAGCTGACGCAGCGTCTGCACGGCGTGGAAGAGGCCGTCGTCACCGACACCGTCCAGGGCGACGGTGGAGCGGCCCGCGACCGTGCCGACCGCGATCCGGTAGCCGCCGGACGGCAGATCGGCGCGCTCGGGGGCGCGCAGCGTGCGCAGGGCGTCCTGCGCGCCGTTGCCGCCGAGCCGGATGACCGGCCCGCGTCCCGGCAGCGCCTCGTGCACGGTCCGCACCCCCGCGTCGCGCAGCACCTGCCTGGCGGCGTCGACGGCGTACGGATCGGCGTGCGCGTCGGCGACGAGGGTCACCTCGTCGGAGAGCGGTACGGCCGCCCCGGACGCCTTGAGGGTCTGGGGCCGCGGCCACACGGCGGGCAGCGCGCCCTCGTCCGTACGGTCGGGTGTGGTGACGGCGGGGGAGCCGGGGTCCGACGGCGCGGCGAAGGCGGCCGGGGTCCCGGTGGAGAGCAGTCCGCCGAGCACGGCGACAGCGACGGCGGTCGCGTGCTTTCTGTGCCTGAGCCGCATGCCGTACTCCCTCGCTCCCACCGATGGGCTCCGACCCCACCACCCCACGCGTGAGGGTGTCAATGTGTGTGGCCGTTGTGCCGTATATGCCCGTTGTGACGGATGGGGCGGAGTGTCGGGGGTGACCGGCCGGCCGCAGCAGAGATGCCGTCGAATGGCCGAATACGGCGGACGACTTGCGGGTAACTGGCCGCTGGGGAACGGAATGTGACCCGGAGCACGTTGACGTCGTTGTCGTAACGCCTATGTCTGCGGCTGCGTCCGCTGGGTAGGCCTGCTGTGTCCAGTTCTCCACGGCCAGGAGGCCGCCATGCCCGCTGCCGCGCAGCTTCTGCTCTCCGCCCTGTGCAAACAGGTGCCGGACCCCGGACCGTTGACCGGCGAGCCCGCGTTCGCCGATGCCATACCCCTGACCAGCGAGCCGCCCCTCGCCGATGCCACACCCCTGACCAGCGAGCCGCCGCTCGCCGTCACCGCCCCACTGACCAGCGAGCCGACCGCCCCCGGCACCGCGCGGGGCACGGAGTCCCCAGGAGTCTGAATGGGCTTGTCCCGGCTCGCCGCACTGCACGGCGTCGCCACCTCCTACGCACCGTCCGCGGATGTCACTGTGTCCGTACCCGACGACACGGTCATCGCCGTGCTCGCCGCGCTCGGCGTGGACGCCGCCACCCCTGAAGCGGTGCAGGAATCGCTTGCCGCCGCGGAGTCGGTGGCCGCCTCCCGGCTGCTCCCGCCCACGCTGGTGGTGTGGACCGGGGAGCCGCTGCCGGCCGCCCTGACCGCGCTGCGGCCCGGTACGACGCTGGACATCGAGCCCGAGGACGCGGCCGGTTCGCCTCCCCCGCCACGGATGCGGGTGCCGAGCGGACCACCGGATCCGGCCGTTTCGGCGACGGCCGGCACGGTCAGCGGAACCGGCAGTACCGGTTCCGCTCCCGGTGCACCCGCCCCGACCCCCGCCTGGTGGACCGAACCCCCGCTCGGGGTGCACCGGTTGACCGTCCGCGCCCAGGACGGCCGGACCGTGACCACCACC
Source organism: Streptomyces sp. NBC_00353 (assembly GCF_036108815.1). Lineage (NCBI taxonomy): Bacteria > Bacillati > Actinomycetota > Actinomycetes > Kitasatosporales > Streptomycetaceae > Streptomyces > Streptomyces sp. NBC_00353. Next base: position 6,628,850 of record NZ_CP107985.1, read on the forward strand.
CTGATCGTCGCCCCGGCCCGGGTGCCCCAGCCGCCGCGGCGCACCCACGGTTTCCTCGTCCAGCTCTACTCCCTGCTCTCCGGCCGCTCCTGGGGAATGGGCGACCTCGGTGACCTCGCCGATCTCGCCGCCTGGTCGGGGCGGACCCTCGGCGCCGGGTTCGTCCAGGTCAACCCGCTGCACGCCGCCGTGCCGGGTACACCCACCGACCCGTCGCCGTACCGCCCGTCCTCGCGCCGCTTCCCCGACCCCGTCCATCTGCACGTCGAGTCGATCCCGGAGTACGGGCACGTACAGGACCGGGCCGCCCTCGACGACCTGCGGCAGAGCGCCGAAACACTGAGCGACACCGTGCTGAACAAGGGCGCCCTGATCGACCGGGACGCCGTCTGGGACCTCAAGCGTCAGGCTCTCGAACTCGTACAGAAGGTGCCGCTGACCCCCGGCCGGCGTGCCGCGTACTGCGACTTCCTCGCCACCCAGGGGCAGGCCCTGGAGGACCACGCCCTGTGGTGCGCCCTCGCGGAGGTCCACGGCTCCGACTGGCACGCCTGGCCGTCCGCACTGCGCGACCCCCGCTCCCCGCAGGTCGCCCGCGCGCGTGCGGAGCTGCTCGACCGGGTCGACTTCCACTGCCGGCTCGCCTGGCTGACCGACAACCAGCTCGCCGCCGCCCAGAGCGTCGCGCGGGACGCCGGGATGGCCGTCGGCATCGTCCACGACCTCGCCGTCGGCGTGCACCCCGGCGGTGCCGACGCCTGGGCCCAGCAGGACGCCTTCGCGCACGGCATGTCGGTCGGCGCGCCCCCGGACGCCTTCAACGCGCGCGGTCAGGACTGGGGGCTGCCCCCGTGGCGGCCCGACGTCCTCGCCGCGTCCGGCTACGGCCCGTACCGCGGGCTGCTCCGCGGCCTCCTCGCCCACGCCGGCGCCCTGCGCATCGACCACGTCATGGGCCTGTTCCGGCTCTGGTGGGTCCCCGAGGGAAGACCGCCCACCGACGGCACGTACGTGAGCCATGACGCCGAGGCGATGCTCGCCGTCCTCGTCCTGGAGGCGCACCGGGCCGGTGCGGTCGTCATAGGGGAGGACCTCGGCACGGTCGAACCGGGCGTACGCGAGGCGCTCGCCCGGCGCGGAGTGCTCGGCACCTCCGTGCTCTGGTTCGAGCGCGACTGGACGGGCACCGGCCGCCCGCTGCCCCCGGAGCGCTGGCGGGAAGGCTGCCTCGCCACCGCCACCACCCACGACCTGCCGTCCACCGCCGCCCGGCTGACCGGCGACCATGTGACACTCCGCCACCGCCTGGGACTGCTCACCCGCACCCTGGAGCAGGAACAGGCCGAGGACGCCGCCGACACCGCCACATGGCTCGGCCTGCTCGCCCGGCTGGGCATGCTGCCGGAGGGGGAGGGCGACGAGGAGGGGGCGGTCCGCGCCGTCCACCGCTTCCTGCTGCGCACCCCTGCCCGCATGGTCGGCGTCTGGCTCCCGGACACGGTCGGCGACCGCCGTCCGCAGAATCTGCCCGGCACCTGGGACCAGTACCCCAACTGGCGGCTGCCCGTCGCGGATGCGGAAGGCCACCCGGTCACCCTGGAGGAGCTTGCGTCGTCGCCGCGTCTGCACCATCTGATGGAGGTACTGAAGCCCGTGGACAGGCACCCGAAAGAACAGCCGACGCCCCGTACGGCACCCCCGGGCGCGCGCCGCTCCTAGACGTTCGCTACGTTTGCACCGTGGACAAGAAGAACGCAATGCGCGCCGGCGCCGTGGCGGCCGGTACGACGCTGATGATGCTGCTCATGTCGTCCCCCGCGCTTGCGCTGACCCGTGACGACGGTGACGACCCGGGCCCCGGCCTGAGCGTGATGGACACGATCGGCCTCTACGTCGTGGCACCCATCGCCCTGTTCGTGATCATCGTGGGCCTGGTCATGCTCCTGGACAAGTCCAAGAAGCAGGCCTGACCCTCCCGCTGCGCGGCGCCGGGCCCGCGTAGTTCCACCAGCGCTTTTCTCGGGGCGCCCCGAAGTGTGTGAGCACTTCGAGGCGCCCTGCTCCACGTTCCGGGCCGGACGGGCCGGGCCCGCCTCGGCGGCTAATGTGCGGACATGACCGAGTGGGACATCAAGAAGCTCAGGATCCTGCGCGTGCTCAGCGAGCGCGGGACCGTCACGGCGACCGCCGAGGCGCTGCTGATGACCCCCTCGGCGGTGTCCCAGCAGCTCTCCAACCTGGCCAAACAGCTCGGCGTACCCCTGCTGGAAGCCCAGGGCCGCCGGGTCCGGCTCACCGACGCCGCACATCTCGTGCTCCGCCACGCCGAAGCGGTTTTCGCCCAACTGGAACGCGCCGAGGCGGAGTTGACGGGGTATCTGCGAGGTGAGGCGGGGGAGGTGAGGGTCGGCGCGTTCCCGACGGCCGTGCCCGCCCTCGTCGTGCCGGCGGTCCGGCTCCTGTGCGCCGACGACCGGCCCGGACCGTCCGTGCGGGTGCGGGAGGCGGAGGCCGCGGAGGCGTACGAACTCCTGTCGGCCGGCGACGTCGATCTCGCGCTCTCCCTCGCCGCGCACGCGCCGACCGCCCACGACCCCCGCTTCACCCTCCTCCCTCTGCTCGCCGACCCGCTCGATGTCGCCCTCCCCGCCGGACACCGGCTGGCGGACGCCCCGGGGCTGCGGCTGGCCGACCTCGCCGCCGAGCCGTGGATCTTCGGTGGCTCGGGCCCCTGGTCGGAGATCACCACGGCCGCGTGCGAGGCCGCCGGGTTCGTACCCGAGCAGGCGCACAGCGCCTCCGGGTGGACCGCGATCCTGGCCATGGTCGAAGCGGGCATGGGTATCGCGCTGATCCCGCGGATGGCGTCGGCGGAGCGCCGTAGGGGTGTGGTGATGCGTGTCCTGGAGGCGGATCTGCCCCGGCGCCATGTGGTCGCCGCCGTACGGCAGGGTGCGGAGGGCGGGCCGGCGGTGGCCCGGGTCCTGGCCGCGCTTCAGCAGGTCAGCGCGGCCCGCGCAGAACCATTCAGCTGAACTGAAAGAACCATACGAAAACTTTCGATGGACCTGATGGGTCGCCCGGTACGACAGTTCCGTACATGACCTCCGACGTGAACGAGAACCCTGCCAAGGACGACGACCCCCACGCCAATGACGCGGCCCCGTACGGCGGGGGCGACCCGTACGCCGACTACCGCACCGGCGACTTCCCCTTCACCGAACTGGTGGACCTCGCCGACCGTCGCCTGGGCGCGGGCGTGGTCGCCGCGAACGACGAGTTCTTCGCCGAGCGCGAGAACCTGCTGAACCGCGAACGCGCCGTGTTCGACCCCGAGCACTTCGGGCACAAGGGCAAGATCATGGACGGCTGGGAGACCCGGCGCCGCCGCGGCACCGATGCCGCACACCCCTTCCCGGCCCCCGAGGACCACGACTGGGCCCTCGTCCGGCTCGGCGCCCCCGGCATCATCCGCGGCATCGTCGTCGACACCGCCCACTTCCGCGGCAACTACCCGCAGCGCGTCTCGGTGCAGGCGACATCGGTCGAGGGCTCACCCAGCCCCTCGGAACTCCTCGCCGACGACGTGAAGTGGGAGGAGATCGTCCCGCCGACCCCCGTACGCGGCCACGCCGCCAACGGCTTCGAGATCACCGGCGGCCGCCGCTACACCCACATCCGCCTCTGCCAGCACCCCGACGGCGGCGTCGCCCGCCTCCGCGTCCACGGCGAGGTGGTTCCCGACCCCGCCTGGCTGGCGACCCTCGGCACGATCGACCTGATCGCGGTCCTCAACGGCGGCGCGTACGAGGACGCCTCGGACCGCTTCTACTCCTCACCGACCCAGATCATCCTGCCCGGCACCTCCCGCAAGATGGACGACGGCTGGGAGAACCGCCGCCGCCGCATCCGGGACACGAACGACTGGGTCCGCTTCCGCCTGGTCGCCCAGGGGGCGGTCCGCGCGGTCGAGATCGACACGGCCTGCCTCAAGGGCAATGCGGCCGGCTGGATCGCCCTCCAGGGCCGCAACGGCGAGACGGGCGAATGGTTCGAAATCATCCCCCGCACCAAGCTCCAGCCCGACACCCTCCACCGCTTCCCGCTCCACGCCCAGGCAGTGGTCACCCACGTCCGCCTCGACGCCTTCCCGGACGGCGGAGTGGCCCGCATGCGCCTGCACGGCACACTCACGGAACCGGGCGCCGCCGAACTGGCGGCCCGCTACGAGGAGTCGGGCGCGTAATCCCTGTTGCCGCCACCCGGCGAACGGCTGTGGAACAGGGGTGCCCCGGACCGTGCGGACGGTCCGGGGCACCCCTCTGCTCGTGGGCAGACGCTACGCGGTTGCCGCGGCCGCGTCCGCCGCCTGGGCCTTCAGCGCGCGCTCCACGCCCGCCCGCGACTCGGAGACCAGTCGGCGCAGTGCCGCGCTCGGCTCAGCCGAGTCCAGCCAGGCGTCCGTCGCGTCCAGGGTCTCCTGCGAGACCTGGAGCGCCGGGTAGAGGCCGACGGCGATCTGCTGGGCCATTTCGTGGCTCCGCGAGTCCCAGACGTCCTTCACCGCTGCGAAGAACTTCTCGGTGTACGGGGCCAGCAGTTCGCGCTGGTCGGTCTGGACGAAGCCGCCGATGACCGCCTCCTGGAGGGAGTTCGGGAGCTTGTCGGACTCGACGACCGAGGCCCAGGCCTCCGTCTTCGCGTCGGCCGACGGGCGCGCCGCGCGAGCCGTCGCCGCGTGACGCTCGCCCGCGGCCGTCTTGTCGCGCTCGTACTCGGCGGCGATCTCGTCCTCGTCCAGCAGGCCGACCGCGGCCAGCCGCTCCACGAACGCCCAGCGCAGCTCGGTGTCGACGACGAGGCCCTCGACCGTCTCCGTGCCGTCCAGCAGCGCCCGGAGCAGGTCCAGCTGGACAGGGGTGCGGGCCGTCGCCGCGAAGGCGCGGGCCCAGGCCAGCTGGTGGTCGCCGGCCGGCTCCGCGGCGCGCAGGTGCGCGAGCGTCGCCTCCGTCCACTGGGTCAGGCCCGCCTCGCGGAACTCCGGCGCCGCGTACAGGTCCAGGGCCAGCTTCACCTGACGGTGCAGCGACTGGACGACGCCGATGTCCGACTCCTTGCCGATGCCGGACAGCACGAGCGAGAGGTAGTCGCGCGTCGCCAGTTCGCCGTCGCGGGTCATGTCCCAGGCGGAGGCCCAGCACAGGGCACGCGGCAGCGACTCGGTGAAGTCGCCGAGGTGCTCGGTGACGACCCGCAGCGACTCCTCGTCGAGCCGGACCTTCGCGTACGACAGGTCGTCGTCGTTGAGCAGGACGACCGCCGGGCGTGCGGTGCCCGCCGGGAACGGGACCTCGGTGCGCTCGCCGTCGACGTCCAGCTCGATCCGGTTCGTGCGGACCAGCTTTCCGGCCCCGTCGAGGTCGTAGCAGCCGATCGCGATCCGGTGCGGGCGCAGCGTCGGCTCGCCCTTGGCGCCGGCGGGCAGCGCCGGGGCCTCCTGGAGGACGGTGAACGAGGTGACGTGACCGTTCCCGTCGGTGGTGATCTCCGGGCGCAGGATATTGATGCCGGCCGTCTCCAGCCACGCCTTCGACCAGGTCTTCAGGTCACGGCCGGAGGTCTCCTCCAGCGCGCCCAGCAGGTCGGACAGGCGGGTGTTCCCGAACGCGTGCGCCTTGAAGTACGCCTGGACGCCCTTGAAGAACTCGTCCATGCCGACGTACGCCACGAGCTGCTTCAGGACCGAGGCGCCCTTGGCGTACGTGATGCCGTCGAAGTTGACCAGGACATCGTCCAGATCACGGATGTCCGCCATGATCGGGTGCGTCGACGGCAGCTGGTCCTGGCGGTACGCCCACGTCTTCATGGAGTTGGCGAACGTCGTCCAGGAGTGCGGCCACTTCGAACCCTCCGCGTACGCCTGGCAGGCGATCGACGTGTACGTGGCGAACGACTCGTTCAGCCACAGGTCGTTCCACCACTCCATGGTGACGAGGTCGCCGAACCACATGTGGGCCAGCTCGTGCAGGATCGTCTCGGCCCGCGTCTCGTACGCCGCGTCCGTCACCTTCGAACGGAACACGTACTGGTCACGGATGGTGACCGCGCCCGCGTTCTCCATCGCGCCCGCGTTGAACTCCGGGACGAACAGCTGGTCGTACTTGGCGAACGGATACGCGTAGTCGAACTTCTCCTGGAACCAGTCGAAGCCCTGCCGCGTGACGTCGAAGATCGCGTCCGCGTCGAGGAACTCGGCGAGCGACGGGCGGCAGTAGATGCCGAGCGGAACGGACTGGCCGTCCTTCTCGTAGCTGCTGTGCACCGCGTGGTACGGGCCGACGATCAGGGCCGTGATGTACGTGGAGATGCGCGGCGTCGGCTCGAAGACCCAGATGTCGTCCTTGGGCTCCGGCGTGGGGGAGTTCGAGATGACCGTCCAGCCCGCCGGCGCCTTCACGGTGAACTGGAAGGTCGCCTTCAGGTCGGGCTGCTCGAAGCTCGCGAAGACCCGGCGCGCGTCCGGGACCTCGAACTGCGTGTACAGGTACGCCTGCTGGTCGACCTGGTCGACGAACCGGTGCAGACCTTCGCCGGTGTTGGTGTAGGCGCAGTCCGCGACCACCCGCAGCACGTTGGAGCCCGCGTGCAGGTGCGGCAGCGCGATCCGCGAGTCGCGGAAGACGGCGGCGACGTCCAGGGCCTTGCCGTTCAGCTCGACCTCGTGCACGGCCGGGGCGACCAGGTCGATGAAGGTCTCCGCACCGGCTTCGGCGGAGTCGAAGCGGACAGTGGTCGCGGACCGGTAGGTGCCGCCCTCCTGCGCTCCGGAGAGGTCGAGATCGATCTCGTACGCGTCCACGGTCAGCAGGCGCGCCCGCTCTTGTGCCTCTTCGCGGGTCAGATTCGTGCCAGGCACGCGGTCATCTCCTTCGATGGTGACGTTTCCGGTCATCCTTCCACGTCGATCACCGGAAGAAGCGGAGTAGCCACCCTTTGCCTACTGCGGTAGCATTGGTGGTATGAAGATCAGTGTGAGCTTGCCGCAGGAGGATGTCGCCTTCGTCGACGAGTACGCCATGAAGACCGACGCGGATTCCCGGTCCGCCGTGATACACGCCGCCATCGAACTGCTGCGTGTCGCCGGACTCGAGGCGGAGTACACGGAGGCGTTCGAGGAGTGGGACGCGAGCGAGGACGCCGCTCTCTGGGACCGTACGGTGGGGGACGGAATCGCCGATGCGTAGAGGCGATATCCACCTGGTCGATCTGGAGCCGGCCAGGGGCAGCGAGGCCAACAAGGTCAGACCGGCTGTGATCGTGTCCAACAACGCGGCCAACCAGTCCGCGGAGCTCAGCGGCCGAGGTGTGATCACCGTGGTGCCGGTGACGTCGAACATCGCGCGTGTGCTCACGTTCCAGGTCCTCCTCAGGGCTGACGAGAGCCGTCTGCTGAAGGACTCGAAGGTCCAGTGCGAGCAGGTCCGGGCAGTCTCTCCGGACCGTGTCCTGAAGCGGATCGGCACCGTCCCGCGTCCGCGCATGGCCGAGATCGATGCCGCCCTGCGACGGCACCTCGCCCTCTGACACATGCGGACGCCGGTGCCCGCACACGCTCTCCGGCGCATGCGAAAGGGCGGCCACCGAGCACCGGTGGCCGCCCTTTCACGTGCTTACGGGCGTCAGCCGTTCAGCTCGGCAGCGACCAGTTCCGCGATCTGCACGGCGTTCAGCGCCGCGCCCTTGCGCAGGTTGTCGCCGGAGACGAAGAGCGCCAGACCGTTCTCGACGGTCTCGTCGGCCCGGATGCGGCCCACGTACGACACGTCCTGGCCGGCCGCCTGGAGCGGGGTGGGGATCTCCGAGAGCTCGACGCCCTCGGCACCCTTGAGCAGCTCGTAGGCGCGCTCCACGCCGATCGGGCGGGCGAAGCGGGCATTGATCTGGAGCGAGTGGCCGGTGAAGACCGGGACCCGGACGCAGGTGCCGGACACCTTGAGCTCCGGGATCTCCAGGATCTTGCGGGACTCGTTGCGGAGCTTCTGCTCCTCGTCGGTCTCGAAGGAGCCGTCGTCGACGATCGAACCGGCCAGCGGCAGCACGTTGAAGGCGATGGGCCGCTTGTAGACGGCCGGCTCGGGGAACTCGACGGCGCCCCCGTCGTGGGTGAGCTTGTCGGCGTCGGCGACCACCTTGGACGCCTGTCCGTGCAGCTCGGAGACGCCGGCCAGACCGGAGCCGGAGACCGCCTGGTAGCTGGTGACGACCAGCGCGTCGAGACCGGCCTCGTCGTGCAGCGGGCGCAGCACGGGCATCGCGGCCATCGTCGTGCAGTTCGGGTTCGCGATGATGCCCTTGGGGCGGTTCTTGATCGCGTGCGCGTTGACCTCGGAGACGACGAGCGGGACCTCGGGGTCCTTGCGCCATGCGGAGGAGTTGTCGATCACCACGGCGCCCTGGGCGGCGACCTTCTCGGCGAGCGCCTTGGAGGTGGCCCCGCCGGCCGAGAACAGCACGATGTCGAGACCCGTGTAGTCCGCGGTGGAGGCGTCCTCGACGGTGATCTCCTGGCCCTGCCACTCGATCGTGGAGCCTGCGGAGCGGGCGGAGGCGAAGAGCCGCAGCTGGTCGGTCGGGAATTTCCGCTCGGCCAGGATCCTGCGCATGACTGTGCCGACCTGACCGGTGGCGCCGACGATTCCGACCTTCACAGGGACTCCTTCAAACGTACGAACTGGCACGGTTGCCGCTCCATGATGCGTATGTCCACGGCTTCCTTGTCCAATCCATTGTCCGGCAGACGGACAGTGTCCCGGCGCGGGCCGGGCAGAGCAGTGGGGCGGGCGCTCCACAGAGCGCCCGCCCCACTGTCGTCACCTACGACGCAACCGGGTCGTTACGGCGTGACCTTCTCGATCACGACGCTGCCGGTGCCCGCCGCGGTGCCGCGGCTGTTCACCAGCTGCACCTCGCCGAAGAACTGGCGTCCCTCGGGAGCCGCACCGCCGACCACGACGTCCGCGCCGACCTGCGCCGAAGCGCCGCTGGCCAGGTTCACGGCCTTCGACTCGTCGACCTTGAGCGTGCCGAGCGACGGGGAGTAGTACACGTCGCGGTAGTCGTACGTGGTGGTCCCGGCCGGAACCGAGTAGCCGTCCACGACGATCGTGTACGTACCGGCGGCGGGGTCGGCCAGGCTGACCGACTCCTCCGCACCCGCGCTCGTGGAGGAACCGACCTGGTTGCCGGCCGCGTCGAGCACGTACAGGTCGATGTCGGCGTTGGCGTCCGAGGTGCCGCCGATGGCGACGTCCAGCTTCTCGACGCCCTCACCGATGGTGACCGTGGTGACCTGCTGGTCACCCGTCTTGATCGACGGGGTGGCAACCTTGGCCGAGCCCAGCGAGCCGCCCTTGAGCTTGCCCTCCAGGTCGCCCGCGGAGTTGGTGACGGTCCAGTTCACCGCGGTCGGCGTGCCGATCTTCGCCTCGGGCAGCGTCTGCACGGCCGGGTCGAAGGACGCGCCGAGCAGGCTGACATCCAGCTTGAAGGGGTTGTCCAGCAGCGGCGACGTACGCCGTGACTCGACCTCGATCTCCCAGACACCGGGGGCCGGGTCGGTGTACGAGCGCACGTCCGGGCGGCAGGTGTTGGTCGGGTTGTCGTAGTTCGGGTAGCAGAACGGCGTACCGCTGTCCTCCATCTGCACCCCGTACGGGTGGATGGAGATGAAGCGGGTCTGGCTGCCCGAGCGCAGTGCGCTCATCGCGACCTCAAGGGTCTTGGCGCCCTCCGGCACGTTCACGAAGTACGACGTGGTGCTGTTGCGCTGCACCGAGCCGGACGCGGTGAACGCGTAGGCGGGCTTCACCAGGTCCTTGGCGACGACGACCGTGGCGAGGATCTGCTGGTCCACACCGGAGGTCTTCGCGTCGTCGACCTGCAGGATCGCGCTGTGCACGCCCGCGCTGCCCGGCTTCGCCTGGACCTTGACGGTCACGGGCTTGCCCAGCGGCAGCGAGACGGTGCTGCTGCCGGTCAGGGCGAAGGTGCCGTCGTTGTTCTTCCAGGACAGCTTGTGCGCGACGGCCTTGTCCGGGCCCGTGGTGCGGGTGACCGTGACGTCGTACGACTTCTTCTGGCCGGCCTTCAGGCCGCCCTCGCGGTCGTACAGGCCGGTACCGAAGCCGGGGGTCTTCAGCGCGAAGTCGATCGCCGTGTCGACCGGGGCCTTCACGGAGTACTCGTGCGCCGGGGAACCCTGCTTCTCGATCTGCTTCCAGGCGCCCACGATGTTGATCAGGCCGGAACCCTGGGCGTGCGCGGGCACTCCCTGGATGTGGGTCGCGGTGCTGGTCAGCGCGGTACGCAGGTCGGCCGGGGGCAGCTCGATGTGCTTCTGCTTCGCGGCGGACAGCAGCAGCGCGGTCGCACCGGCGGCCTGCGGCGAGGACATCGAGGTGCCCTGCAGCATGGAGTAACCGGCCGGAAGCGAGTAGCCCGCCTCCTTGACCGGGCCGCCGGGCAGCCAGGTCTGGGTGGTGTTGATGGAGGCGCCGGGCGCGGTCAGGATCGGCGCGAAGCCGCCGTCCTCACGCGGACCACGGGACGAGAACGGCAGCATGTCGTACTTCTTGGTGACATTGGAGCCGTAGTTGGCGGCCCAGGTCTCCTTGGAGATGGACGCGCCGACGGAGATGACGTGATCGGCGAGGCCGGGGTCACCGATGGTGTTCACACCCGGGCCGTCGTTGCCGGCCGAGATGACCAGCTGGACGCCGTAGGTGTCGATGAGCCGCTTGTAAAGCGCCGCGCGGGCGTTGTTGCCGTCGTTGAGCGGCGGCAGGCCACCGATCGACATGTTGACGACATCGACACCGCGGTTCACGACGAGGTCGATCATGCCTTCCATGAGCGCGATGTTGGTGCAGCCGCCGGACCAGGTGCAGGCGCGCGAGGAGACGATCTTCGCGCCGGGCGCGGCGCCGTTCATCTTGCCGCCGAAGAGCCCGTTGGCGGAGGTGATGCCGGCGACGTGGGTGCCGTGCTCGCTCTCGATGACACCGATGTTGACGTAGTCGGCCTTGTCGCCGGCCGCGTTGTACTCGACGTTCTTGCGCGTCTCGACGACGAACGGGATGCGCTCGACGACCTGGGTCCGCGGGTCGTCCGTGCCGAAGTAGGAGACCTGGTGCTTCTCCTTGTACGGCTTCAGGACCGCGTCGTTCGAGAAGTCGGCGTCGTTGTTCAGGTCGACGCGCGTGGTACCGGTGACCGGGTCGTAGAGCACGGCCCAGGTGTCGGTGGTGTCGCCGTCCCGGTTCAGGTCCCCGGCCATGTCACCACCCTTGGTGGCGGCCTCGGAGAAGAGCTGGATCTTGTACGAGCCCTCGGGCGCCGAGTAGGTGCGGCCACCGATCGTGAAGACGGGGCCGGTCACCGAGGCGGTCATCCGCAGCCAGGTGCCGTCGCCGTCGTCGACCGGGTCGGTGGCTGTCACCCAGTCGACGATCTTGCGCTCGCCGGTGGTGGTCTTCTGGAGCGCCGGGTGACCGAGGTCGACACCCGAGTCCAGGATGCCGATGGTCACGCCGCGGCCGTCGGCCTTCGGGTGCTGCTGGACGAAGTCGACCGCGCCCGTCTCGAAGGACGGGTTGTACGGGTTCTTCGCCGGCGTCTTCTTGCCGGGCGCCGGGTAGGTGCCCGTGGCCTGCGTCTTCGCCCCGGCGGCCCGGTCGCCCGCAGGCGTCGGGTCGTCGAGCATGATCTCCTGCTTGAGATCGATGCCGTGGACGGACGTCAGCTTCGAGGCCGCCTTGATGGTCGCCTCGGCGGTCGCGGTCGGGACGGTCGCGCGTACGTAGCCGAGCTTGTCGTACGTACGCCCCAGCACGGACCCCTTCACGGCGTCCAGCTGCTCGGCGACCTGCTCGGTCGCACCGGGCGTGGTGGCGACCATCATGGTGACGTTCTTCTCGCCCTTGGCCTTCGCCTTGGTCAGGACGTCGGCGTCGGCCGCACCGAGCTTGTCGCTCGTGGCGGTGGCCTTCACGGGGGTGTCGGCCGGGTCGTCGGCGGCGAAGACCGGGGTCACGCCGGAGGCGGCCAGTGCGGCCACCAGACCGGCAGCGGCCGCGACTCGGGCCACGCGTCTCGCCCCGGATATGGAGCTGGGGGATTCGGAGGTCATCAGCATCCCTGTATGTGAAAGAGAAAGTCCGGAATTCGGTTCCGGATGACCGCTCAGCCTTTCGTAAACGACCTGCGTTTGTGGAGGGTTGAGGGAGGCGAGATGCGGTCATGGCGTACTTCCGCCACTGGGGCTGATGCGTCATGAGGGACGAATGGGTCGATAACTGCCCCTTCACCGGGGCAGGATGACCACATACGCGGCAGGTTCGCGGTCGGCCGCCGCCATCAGGGCGGTACGCACCACGGTCGCCTGCTGGTCCGCCGCGATACGTAGCTTCCTCGGCGCGACGTGGACGACGGTGACCCCGAGCCGTTCCAGATGCTCCCGCTCGGCGGCGCAGCCGGACCACTCGGCGTCGTGCCCCTCCAGGCGTCGGTCGCCGTCGAGCGTGCTGTGCAGGGGCGCCCGGCTGTCGAGTTCGACAGCGACGGCCTGGTCGGGCCAGTAGGCGTCCACCCCGCCGAGGTGCGGGCCGCCGGGCAGCCGCAGGTCCACGTTCCAGAGCGGCTCCGGCAGGTCGTAGGTCCGCACCATGTCGTACAGCCGGCTCTCCGCCAGCGCCCGCCCATCGGCCAGCAGCGAGTCGACGGCGTTCACGATGTGGGGCCGGTCCAGCAACTTGCTGCGGCTCAGCTCACGTACGACCGCGGCGGGTTCGCAGTGTCCGCCGCGGACCGCCTCGGTGAGCAGCAGCCGTACGGCGCCGGTGTCCCCGAGGCCGGTGACCGCATCCGCGAGTGCCCGTGCCACGGGGGCCACCGGCAGGCCGGCGAGCTGCTCGGGGCGGGGCAGCTCGGTCGTCCGCACCACGTGCACGTACCGGACGGACCGCAGCCGCCGGGTGCGCGGCACCAGCACGTCGATCCGGTCGAGCGAACTCATCGGCGGTACGAGAGAGAAGCCGTGGAGCGCGAGCGCGGCCGGGCCGGTGACCATGGCCTCGCCGTACCCGGTCGACCGCGCCGTGCCGCCCTGCGCGGGGACGGCGCGCCGCCGCCCGACGTACAGCAGGGCGGACCGCAGCCGCTCCTCGCCGGTGGGCGGCCCCGGGTGCAGTACATACACGCCGGGCAACGGCTGCTGCCACGGACCACCGGCCCGGCACTGCGCGGCAGCCCGCGCGGGAGACACGCCGAGTGTCTTCAACTGCTCGACGGACAGCACGCGTTGCCGTTCGCCGACGGGGAGGCGGAAGTGACAGGGGGAGAGAGGGGTGTTCTGGGTCATGCTCCGGGGTATGCCGCAGGCCGCGGTGCGGCTAACCCCTGTTACACGCCCGTCGACAATTCAGGACAACGCCGTCCTAAAGTACGGACGTTCGACAACCGAAAAGGGTGATCCCGCCGGGGATTGTGCGTCCCGTCAGCCCATGCGGGCCGCTCCGGTCCGCCTCGGCCGATTCCGCCGGCCCCGGCCCCGGACGGGCCGAAGATCAAGCCCGTCCGGGGATTGAGGGCAACGCTGCCGTGCTCGCCCCGGGGCGCCCCGTCAGAGGCCGGCCCCCGCCCCCGCGTCACACGCCTGCGCCCGCAGCGCCCGTGCCAGATCGTCCCGTGCCTCCAGCACCAGTCGACGCAAGGCCGGCGCCGCATCCGCATGCGCCTCCAGCCAGGCGTCCGTCGCGGCCAGCGTCGCCGGGTCGTCCTGCAGCGCCGGGAACAGCCCCTTCACCACGGACATCCCGATCTGGATCGACCGCTCGGCCCAGACCCGTTCGATCGCATCGAAGTACCGGGCTGCGTACGGCGCCAGCAACTCCCGCTGCGACGACTGCCCGAACCCCGCGATCGTCGCCTCCACCAGCGCGTTGGACAGCGCGTCCGACTCCACCACGGCCGCCCACGCCTGCGCCTTGACCGCAGCCGACGGCCGCGAGGCGAGGCACCGCACCTGGTGCCGCTTGCCGGACGCCGTGTCGTCCCGGGCCAGTTCGGCATTGATCACCGACTCGTCGGCGACCCCGTGCGCGGCCAGCGCGGACAGGAACGCCCACCGCAGCTCCTGGTCGACCTCCAGCCCGTCGATCCGCGCGGACTCCCCCAGCAGCGAGGACAGCAGCTGGAAGTCCGCGTCCGAGTCCGCGACCGTCGCGAAGAACCGCGCCCATGCCAGCTGGTGCTCGCTCCCCGGCTCGGCGATCCGCAGCTCCCGCAGCGCACCCTCGGCCAGCGCCCGCCCGCCCTCCTCACGCCACCCGGGGGCGGCGTAGTGGACGAGCGCCGTCCGGGTCCAGGCGTGCAGCATCTGCAGGACGCCGATGTCGGACTCCTGGCCGGAGAAGGCCAGCACGAGCGAGATGAAGTCCTGGGCCGGCATCAGCCCGTCCCGCGTCAGATTCCACAGCGCGGACCAGCACAGCGCCCGCGCCAGCGGGTCGGTGATGTCCCCGAGGTGCGCGCGCAGGGTGGCGAGGGACGCCTCGTCGAAGCGGACCTTGCAGTACGTGAGGTCGTCGTCGTTGACGAGGATCAGCTCGGGCCGCTCCAGACCGGCCAGCGCGGCGACCACCGTGCGCGGCCCCGCCACATCCACCTCGGCGCGGGCGTACCGCACCAGGTCGCCGCGGGTCGTGCGGCGGTACAGACCGACCGCGACCCGGTGCGGCCGCAGCTCGGGGTGCGAATCGGCGGCCTCCTGGAGCACCGCCAGCTCGGTGATCCGGTCCGCCGCGCCGTACGTCACCACCGGCGTCAGCGAGTTGACGCCGGCCGTCTGCAGCCACGACCGCGACCAGGTGACCATGTCCCGCCCGGATGTCTCGGCCAGCACCGACAGCAGGTCGCCCAGCTGCGTGTTGCCGTACGCATGCTTCTTGAAGTAGCGCCGGGCACCCTCCAGGAACGCGTCCCGCCCCGCGTACGCCACCAGCTGCTTCAGCACCGACGCACCCTTGGCGTACGTGATGCCGTCGAAGTTCAGCTTGGCGTCCTCCAGGTCACGGATGTCGGCCGTGATCGGGTGTGTGGACGGCAGCTGGTCGGCACGGTACGCCCAGGACTTGCGATTGTTGGCGAAGGTGATCCAGCCGTCCTTGAAGCGGGTCGACTCCACCATGGCGAAGACGCCCATGAAGTCGGCGAACGACTCCTTCAGCCACAGGTCGTCCCACCACTGCATGGTGACGAGGTCGCCGAACCACATGTGCGCCATCTCGTGCAGGATGACGTTGGCGCGGCTCTCGTACGACGCCTGCGTCACCTTGCCGCGGAAGATGTACTCCTCACGGAACGTGACACAGCCCGGGTTCTCCATCGCGCCGAGGTTGTACTCGGGCACGAACGCCTGGTCGTACTTCCCGAACGGGTACGGGTAGTCGAAGTTGTCGTGGAAGAAGTCCAGGCCCTGCTTGGTGACGAGGAAGATGTCGTCCGCGTCGAAGTGCCGGGCGAGCCCCTTGCGGCAGAGCGCGCCGAGCGGGATGTCCAGCGTCGTGCCGTCGTCGAAGGTACGGCTGTACGAGTCGGTCACATAGTGGTACGGACCGGCGACGACCGCCGTGATGTACGTCGAGATCGGCTTCGTCTCGGCGAACCGCCAGACCCCGCCGTCACGGGACTCCTCGGCCCCGTTGCTCCAGACCGTCCACCCCTCGGGCGCCGTCACCTCGAAGCGGAAGGGAGCCTTCAGGTCGGGCTGCTCGAAGTTCGCGAAGACGCGCCGCGCGTCGGCCGGCTCGTACTGCGTGTAGAGGTAGACCTCGCCGTCCTCCGGGTCGACGAACCGGTGCATGCCTTCGCCGGTCCGGCTGTACGCGCACTGCGCGTCGACCACCAGGACGTTCTCGCCCTCCGGCAGACCGTCCAGCGCCACCCGCGTCCCGTCGAAGACGACGGCGGGGTCGAGCGCCTGCCCGTTCAGGGTCACCGAGGTCACGCTCGGCGCCAGCAGATCCGCGAACGTCGACGCCCCCGCCCGCGCGGAGCGGAACCGGATCGTGGTCACCGAGCGGAAGGTCCGGGGATCGGCCGGCCGGTCCCCGCCGTCCCCGTCGCCGCCCTCGGGATCACCGATCGCGGACCGCAGGTCGAGCACGACGTCGTATCCGTCGACGGTCAGCAGCTCGGCCCGCTCGTGGGCTTCGTCGCGGGACAGGTTTTGACCGGGCACAGGTGCACTCCTTTGTGTCACGTTCGAACAGTTTGATCCTCCCATGTGCCTCCCGGCCCGGGCGCGCGGGAATGGCAGGGCCGTTCGGCGGTGTTCTCGCGCACAGGTGCGATCGCCTCTTGAGGAGAGACATGTCTGAGAACGCCACGGTGAACGGCAAGACGCCCGCCGATTTCTGGTTCGACCCGCTCTGTCCCTGGGCGTGGATGACCTCCCGCTGGATGCTGGAGGTGGAGAAGGTCCGCGACGTCGAGGTCCGCTGGCATGTGATGAGCCTTGCCGTCCTCAACGAGAACAGGCTCGACGAGCTGCCCGACGAGTACCGCGACATGCTCGAGACCAAGGCCTGGGGCCCGGTCCGCGTCGTCGTCGCCGCCCAGCAGAAGCACGGCGACGACATCGTCGGCCCGCTGTACACCGCGCTCGGCACCCGCTTCCACAACCAGGGCGAGGGCCCCACCCGCGAGGCGATCGTGGCGGCGCTCGAAGACGTCGGTCTGCCGGCCGAGCTGGCGGAGTACGCCGACTCGGACACATATGACGCGGAGCTGCGCGCCTCCCACCAGGAAGGCATCGACAAGGTCGGCCAGGACGTCGGCACGCCGGTCATCGCCGTGCCGGGCTCCGACGGCGAGCAGGTTGCCTTCTTCGGCCCGGTCGTCACCCCTGCCCCGAAGGGCGAGGAGGCGGCGAAGCTGTGGGACGGCACGCTGCTGGTGGCGTCGATCCCCGGCTTCTACGAGATCAAGCGGACCCGGACGCAGGGCCCGATCTTCGACTGACGTACCCACCCGGTGCGGGTTCCGGCCACCGTCGAACCCGCACCGCGATGCGTCACGTGTACAGCTGGGCGGGCTTCGTCAGGCGCCCGCCCAGCCACCCGATGGAGCGTCCGGACGGGGCCGGTCATCGACTCCGTAGGGGCAACAGCCGGGCGGTTCACCGGAGTTCGTGGCGGTCCACCACGCTGTTTTGGTGACCGGTAGCGGATGGCCCTCCGGATTGTGGTGCCCCGCGGCCACGTCGTGGTGCTCGGTCTGGAGGCCGGGGAAGTTCGCCGTGCAGTGGTCTCACCGGAAGGACTCGGCGGCGCGTGCGGCCCAGTCGGCGAAGGTGCGCGGCGCGCGGCCGAGGATCTGCTCGACGTCGGGGCTGACCTTCTGTTCCGCCGCCAGTGGCTCACCGAGGATGCCGAGCGTGCCCTCCACCACCGGCTCGGGCATGAACTGCAGCATCTGCGCGCGGGCCTCCTCGCGGGTCTGCTCGACGAACCGGACCGGAGTGTCCAGTGCGTCGCCGATCGCCTCGGCCCGTTCCCGTTGGGTGACCGGCGCGGGCCCGGTCAGTTCGTACGTACGGCCCGCGTGGCCGGCCTCGCGCAGGACCACGGCCGCGACCTCGGCGACATCCGCCGGGTCGACGGTGGGCAGCCCGACGTCGCCGAAGGGTGCGGCAACTGTGCGCTGCGTACGGATCGACTCGGCCCACGCGAAGGTGTTGGAGTTCAGGCCGCCGGACCGCAGGACCGTCCATGCGAGACCCGGCCGGCGGACGGCCTCCTCGAACGCCCCCGGGTGACGGTAGGCCTCCGGCCGCGTCCCGACCCCCAAAGAGGAGAGCAGGACGACGCGCCGGACCCCGCCGGCCGCTGCGATGTCGAGGATGCCCTGCGGGTCGTCGCCCGCGACGAGCAGGAACAGTGCGTCGGCGCCGTCCAGCGCGGTGCGCAGGCTCTCCGGATCGGCGAGATCGGCCCGCTGGTGCCGTACGCCGTCGGGCAGCTGCGCCGGAGGCCGCCGGGAGACGGCCGTCACCTGCTCACCGGCCGAGGCAAGGATCCGCACGAGTTCCCGTCCGACGTTTCCGGTCGCACCCGTTGCAACGATCATGAGAACCCCATGTGTTAGTTAGTTGACTGACTTAGTTCTGACGATAGCCGGTCGCCCGCCGCACGTCTACAGTTAGTCAGGTGACTCACTCAAAAGGCGTCCGGCAATCACCGGGCAAGAGGGAAAGGCTGGCGGCCGCCGCGGCCCGGGTACTTCACGAGCAAGGCGTCGAACAGACCACGATCGCCGACATCGCACGAGCGGCCGACGTCCCGTTGGGAAACGTCTACTACTACTTCAAGACCAAGGATCAGCTCGTCGAGGCGGCGATCGACGCACATGCGCAGAGCCTGAAGTCGATGATCGGCGTGCTCGACGAGCTTCCCGCGCCCCAGGACCGGCTGAAGGCACTCCTGAACGGCTGGGTCGAGCAGCGCGAGCTCACGGCTCAGTACGGCTGTCCTACCGGGACCATGGCCTCGGAACTCGACAAGCGAGCCGACGGCCTCGACCAGTCGGTCGCCAAGGTCATTCAGGCGCTGCTCGACTGGGTCGAGCAGCAGTTCCGGGCGATGGGCCGCAGTGACTCCCGTGAACTCGCGGTCGCCTTGATCGCCGCCTACCAGGGGATCTCGCTGCTCACCAACACCTTCCGGGACCCCGACCTGATGGCCGCCGAAGGACGTCGGCTGGAACGCTGGATCGACTCGCTCGCCTGACGGGGTTCACGCGTCGAACCGGCTCGTGATCTCGACCGCGTCACCGACGGCCACCACACCCTCGCGGACCACCGCGTTCTTCACGCCGAAGCTGACCTTGTTGCCGTGGTCGGGTTCGCGGCGGTACGTCGCCAGGGTCCGGACCGGCTCCGGGCCCGCCCGGAGGCCGGTCGACTGGTCCACCAGCGGGACGTTGCACCGCATCGCCCTCACGGAGTAGGCCAGTTCGGCCGATCCGATGGTCATCCGGCGTACCCGGTCCTCGAAGTGCGGCTCGTCGGCGCCGGACAGGACGATGTTCGGGCGGAAGCGGTCCATCGGTACGCCGGCCGCGTCGCCGCGGGCCTCGATACGGGCGTTGAGGCCGGCCAGCGACGCGGTGGAGGCGACCAGCACCGCATGGGCATCGGCGAAGGCGACCTTGCCGGGGGTCTCGCCCCAGCCGTCGCGGTCGAAGTCGGGCGCCACCCGTACCAGCCGGGACTTCGCACCGAGCGCGTCCGAGAACCACTCGGCGACCGCGTCCCCCTGGTCGCACGCCTCGCCGAGCGGACGGTCGAACATACTGACCGCGCGGCGCGGGCCGTCCCGGTCGACGTCCAGCTCCAGAGGCTCCAGGTCCGGCACGGAGAGGGCCAGCACGGCGCCGCCGTCCAGGACTTCGGCCTTGATCGCAGCCATCGCGGGGTGTGTCCGCTGACTGCGGAACGCGCCGTCCTCGGCGTCCACCACCATGAACGTACGGTCGTGCACCAGGCCGGTCCGGGTGATCTCCGCCCGGTCGACCGGAACCGCGCCGCAGCCCTTGACGGGGTAGTACGCCAGTCCCTGAACGGTGATGGTCATGACGTCCCCTCCTGGGCAGCCGCTTCGAGCGCGTCGATGCTGCCGGACATGATCGTGCGGATGTGCCGGGTGATGAGCTCGATGGGCCAGTCCCACCAGGCGACGGCGAGGACCGGACTCATGGCGCCCATCATCGCATTCACCCCGAAGGGCACACGTTTCTCCGGGGGCTCGCTCGATGCCGAGGGGGCAATGCCATGACGCCGGCGCAGGATGCGGGGCAGGCGGCGGTTCACCGAACCGGTCGCAGTCGGGCCGGCGCCCGGCGCCACCGCGGTACGGACCGTCGGCGCCAAGGGACGCGACGGGCTGACGGCCACCGCTCGTCAGCGACGGGCCATGGCCCTCGCCGGCAGCGGGCGCCAGCGGGCGGCGACGTCGCGCATGACCAGGACGCTGTCCAGGGTCGCGGTGCCGGGCGGGAAGCGGTCCGGGTCGTCGAAGAAGGTCGACCGCGCGGATCGGACCCGCCCGGCTTCCACCTGCCACGCGTCCGTTTCCAGTTCCATGGCGTCGAGACGGCGGCCTGAAGCCGTTGGGGACAGGCCCCTGGACCCGGCGCGGAAGAAGTCCGATGCCTCCTGGAGATCGGTGAAGAGCTCACTGCCGCGCAGTTCGTCGGTGACCTCGGCCGTGACGTCGACCCGAATCTCGTCGTCCCGGGTGGCGAGGGCGACCCGTACCTCGTCGGGCGTCTCGTGCACCGTGAAGTCGGCGCGGCCGTGTTCACCGGGGAAAATCCGCCCGCCCGCCCAGGAGTTGATCCGTGAGCCCGTGTCGCGGCGTGTGATGTAGACGCCGGTCTCGACGCCGTCCGGGCCGTCCCACTCGACGGAGATGCGGTGCGCGGCATTCTCGCTGCGCAGACCCACCGGCGACGGTGCCCATGCGGGGCGTGCGGATCCCAGGCGCAGGAGGCAGATGCCCGCGACGGCGTGGCCGCGTACCAACTGGGGCCGCAGGCCGGCGGGCAGCAGGCGGGCGGCGGCGTCCGGGGTGACCCGGTAGTTCACCAGGAGACGGCGCTCGATGACGCTGGAGAGTCGGGGCTGGATCATGATGTGCCGCCTTCCTCTTGCGTGGCGGACCGCCACTTGGTGTGGCGCAGGACGATCTGCTCGGGGCAGACGGAGCTCAGGAACCGTCCGATGCTGGTCGCCAGCCGGTCCTCGGCCAGCGAGTAGAGGATGCGGTTGCCGTCGCGGCGCTCGGTGACCAGTCCGGCGCCCTTCAGTACGCCGAGGTGGCGGGAGATGGACGGTGCGCTGATCGCGAACCGGGCCGCGATCTCCCCGGCCGCCAGCTCGCCGCCTCGGAGGTCCTCCAGGATCTGGCGCCTGGTCGGATCGGCGAGGGCGCGGAAGGCGCTCGCCTCGTCATCGGTCGTTGCCATGCCAGATATTTAGCACATGAGCTAATTAGCAAACAAGCTAAGTATCCGGAGATGGGGGAGCCCCCGCGAGTCACGTCCTCGCGGGGGCTCCCCGTTCATCCGCCTGCCGGTGAAGGTTGAGAAGACGATCACGAGGCAGGACGTCCGTGCGTCCTGGTCAGGGGGCGAGCAGCAGAACGTCGGCGCGCTCCTTGGCGGCCGCGTACCTCTTCGCCACGTCCTGCCAGTTGACGACGCGCCACATCGCCTCGATGAAGTCGACCTTCTGGTTCTTGTACTGGAGGTAGAAGGCGTGCTCCCAGGCGTCGAAGACCAGGATCGGGACCGAGCCCTGGCCGACGTTGCCCTGGTGGTCGTAGACCTGCTCGACGATCAGCCTGCCGCTGAGCGGCTCGTACGCCATCACCCCCCAGCCGGAACCCTGTGTGGTGGCCGCGGCCTTCGTCAGCTGGGACTTGAAGCCCGCGTACGAACCGAAGGAGTCGGTGATGGCGTCCGCGAGGTCGCCGACGCCGTCCGCCGCGAGGGGCTCGCCGCCGCCGTCACCGCTCATGTTGTGCCAGTAGATCGAGTGCAGGATGTGGCCGGAGAGATGGAACGCGAGGTTTTTCTGCAGGCCGTTGACGGCTCCCCAGGCCTCCTTGTCGCGCGCTTCTTCCAGCTGCTCCAGGGTGTCGTTGGCACCCTTGACGTAGGCGGCGTGGTGCTTGTCGTGGTGGAGCTCGATGATCTGCGGGTTGATGACCGGTTCGAGCGCCGCGTAGTCGTACGGGAGTTCCGGGAGCGTGTACGTGGCCATGGGGCGAACCCTCCAGCTGCTGTCCTGTTGTTATTGCAACCTCTATGCAAGAGCAGGCTAACAGCAGAAAGGGGGGAGCGTGATCAGCCCTTCGGCTCAGGACCGCGGGCCGCCCCGCGTGATCACTGTCAGTGGCTCACCGTCGGCCTGATGTACGACGACGGGCGGGCGGGGCCGAGGGGGGCATACCGGCGGGCAGGCTCATCGCGGCCGGGGCGGCGGACGGATGCGCGGCGCGGATCGCCTCCGGTGCACTGCCCGTCGGATCGCGGAATTCGCCGCGCGGTGCGACCCCGGTCCTCAAGGGCGTCACGGCGTCGCCGGTCCGGTACCGTACCGATGTTGTTTACAACTACCCTTCCCCGGAGGGGAGTTGACTGCCCGGCGGAGCGTCGGGCAGCTGCGGCGGGGCGCTGACCGCCGCCTTCCCTGGGCAGATCCCGGCGCGACCGGACGCCTCGGCCCGGGACCACGAGCCACCGGCAGCGGGCCACCCGGTCGGAATCCGGCAGGTTCTGCGCCCGTACGCGGCGCGCACTGCCCGCCACACCGCGCCGTACCTCAAGCTGGTGGACGAACCGGAACGGCGGGGCCGGCGGCCCGGGGCGCTCGCCGCCCACGCCCGGGCCCGAACGGAGAGCCGATGACCATCTTCCCCACGACCCTGGTGCTCGCCCGGCACGGACAGACCGTCTGGCACGCCGAGAACCGCTACGCCGGGGTGAGCGACGTCGCGCTCACCGATGAGGGCCGCCGCCAGGCCGAGCAACTGGCGGACTGGGCGGTCCGGCATCCGGTCGACGCGATCTGGACATCGACCGTCTCCCGCGCCATCGAGACCGCCGAACCCGCCTGCCGGGCGCTCGGCCTCGTACCCGGGCGCGAACACGATCTGCGCGAGT
This sequence comes from Streptomyces sp. NBC_00353, assembly GCF_036108815.1. NCBI lineage: Bacteria > Bacillati > Actinomycetota > Actinomycetes > Kitasatosporales > Streptomycetaceae > Streptomyces > Streptomyces sp. NBC_00353. The sequence goes on from NZ_CP107985.1 coordinate 6,651,635, forward strand.
GCGACTTCGGGGCGGTGGAGGGGCGCACCCTCGCCGAATTCGCCGCCGAGGACCCGAAATGGGCCGAGGCGTATGTCGCCGACCCGGTGACCCATCCCTTCCCCGGGGCCGAGGACCCGCGCACGGCGGCGGCCCGGGGTACGGCGGCGCTGCGCCGGATCGCACACTTCCATCCGGGGCAGCGGGTACTGGTCGTCGCACACAACACGCTGCTGCGGCTGGTGCTGTGCGAACTGCTGTCGATCCCGCTCGGCGCCTACCGCCGGGTCCTTCCGCAATTGCGCAACGCGGCAGTGAGCGAGGTGCAGCTGGGGGACGAGGGCGGCGCGCTGCTCTCACTCAACGTGCCGTGCGCCCCCGACATCAGTTCTTGACGGCCGCGGCCCGGCGCTGGCGTACGACACCGATGACGGCCAGCACGACGGTCAGCGCACCGGTCGCCAGCAGCTGGTCGCGTGTGTCGGGCTGGCGCAGCATCAGCAGGAAGATGCCGGCCATGGCAGCCAGCGCGATCAGCGTCCCCACCGGGAACAGCCACATCCGCACGACCAGCTTCTCGGGCGCCTCGCGCTCCAGCCGGCGGCGCAGGAGCAGCTGCGACACCGCGATGAAGATCCAGACGACCAGGATCACCGCGCCGATCATGTTGAGCAGCCAGGGGAAGACATCGTCCGGCCGCCAGTAGCTCAGCAGCACGCACAGGAAGCCGAAGACGGACGAGACGAGGACCGCGTTGCGCGGTACGCCGGAGCTGACCCGGCCGAGGCGCTTCGGGCCCTGGTCCCTGGCGACCAGCGAGCAGGCCATCCGCGAAGCGCCGTAGATGTTCGCGTTCATCGCGGAGAGCAGTGCGATCAGGATGACCACGTTCATGATCTCCGCGGCGCCGCTGATGCCCAGGTGGTCGAGGGTCGCGTAGAACGGGCCGACCGTCGCGACCTTCGGGTCGTCCCACGGCACGAGGGTGACGATGACCGCCATCGAACCGACGTAGAACAGCGCGATCCGCCACATCGCCGTACGGACCGCCTTGGCCACGCCCCGCACCGGGTTCTCGGACTCGGCCGCGGCGATGGTGACCGTCTCCAGACCGCCGTACGCGAAGACGGAGGCGAGCAGCCCGATGATGAAGCCGTTGGAGCCGTTCGGCAGGAACCCGCCGTCGCCCCGGAGATTGGCGCCGCCCGGGGCGTCCGTGCCGGGCAGCACCCCGAGGATCGCCAGCACACCCAGCACCAGGAAGAGCGTGATCGCGACGACCTTCAGCGAGGCGAACCAGAACTCGAACTCGCCGAAGTTCTTCACGGCGGCCAGGTTCGTGCCGAGGAAGACCGCCATGAACAGCGCCACCCACGCCCACTCGGGAGTGCCGGGCAGCCAGCCGGTGACGATCTTGGCGGCGCCGATCCCCTCCAGTCCGACGGCGACACAGAGCAGCACCCAGAACGCCCAGCCGGCGGTGAACCCCGCCCACGGCCCGATCGCCCGTTCAGCATGGACGGAGAAGGAGCCGGAGGCCGGATTGGCCGCGGACATCTCGCCGAGCATGCGCATCACGAACATGACCAGCAGCCCGGAGATGGCGTAGGCGATGACGATCGAGGGCCCGGCGGAGGCGATACCGGCTCCGGAACCGACGAACAGCCCGGCACCGATGACACCGCCGAGGGCGATCATCGACAGATGGCGCTGCTTGAGTCCATGGGTGAGGGCGGAGTCGGCCTTGACGGCGGAGACATCGGAGCCGGTCGGGACTGCGGAGACTTCGGAGCCGGCGGTGGGGGGAGACGCGGAGGTCCGAGACATGGACGTGCTCTGTTCGGTAGCTGAGACAGGGACGAAGCCACAGTCTGTGCGTGGCTCCCGCTCACAGGGAACATGTGTCCGCTATACGGGCACCAGGCTCACACAAGGTGAACACCTGGGTACACGCCCCGCGTACACGCCCCGCCACGGATCCGCCGGGTCAGGCCCGTCGCCGGTCCCGCAGTTCCCGCGCCCCCGCGACGAGCAGCACCAGACCCGTCGCCCCCGCCGACCACAGCACCTGCGGGCGCGCCACGTCATCGGTCAGCATCAGCACCAGTACGGCCACGAGTGCGGCCAGCGTCACCCAGGTCAGCCACGGGAAGCACCACATCCGCAGGGTCAGCGCCTCGGGCGCCTCGCGCTCCAGCCGGCGGCGCAGCCGCAGCTGCGACGCGGCGATCAGCCCCCAGACGAACAGCAGCACCGCGCCTACCGAGTTGAGCAGATAGAGGAAGACGGAGTCGGGCCACTTCAGATTGAGCAGTACGGAGACGAAGCCGAAGGCGACCGAGGCGAGGACCGCCCGCCGCGGCACCCCGCCCCCGCCACCGCTCCCCGACACCTTGAGCAGCCCGCGCGGCCCCTCGCCGCGCTCGGCCAGCGAGAAGACCATCCGGGACGCGCCGTAGAGATTGGCGTTCAGCGCGGAGAGCAGCGCCACGAACACCACGATGTTCATGATCTGCCCGGCCGACGGCACCCCGATCGCGTCCAGGACCTTGACGTACGGGCTCAGTCCGGCCTGCTGCGCGGTCCACGGCAGCACCGTGACGATCACCAGCATCGAGCCGACGTAGAAGAAGAGGATCCGCACGACGGCGCTGCGCACCGCACGTCCCACCGCGCGCGCCGGATCGTCGGTCTCGGCCGCAGCGATCGTCACGACCTCCAGGCCGCCGAATGCGAAGACGACGGTCAGCACACCTGAGACGACGCCGCCCCAGCCGTTCGGCAGGAAGCCGCCCTGCCCGGTGAGATTGGTCAGCCCGACCGGATCGGTGTCCGGGAGCAGACCGAAGACGGCGAGCAGCCCGAGCACCAGGAAGATCACGATCGCGGTGACCTTGAGCGCGGCGAACCAGAACTCGAACTCGCCGAAGTTCTTCACCGCGGTCAGATTGGTGACGGTGAACACCACCATGAACGCCAGCACCCACGCCCACTGGTCCACGCCCGGCACCCAGCCGTGGGCGATCTGTGCGGCGGCCGTCGCCTCCACGGCGAGGACGACCACCAGCAGGAACCAGTAGAGCCACCCCACGCTGAACCCGGCCCAGCGGCCGAGCGCCCGCTCGGCATGGACGGAGAAGGCGCCGGAGGCGGGTATCGCGGCAGACATCTCGCCGAGCATCCGCATCACCAGCATCGCGAGCGCGCCGGCGATCAGATACGACACGACGATGCCCGGCCCGGCGACCGCGATCCCGGCGCCCGAACCGACGAAGAGCCCGGCGCCGATCACCCCGCCCAGGCCGAGCATGGTCAGATGGCGCTGCTTCAGCGCGTGCGAGAGCGGTTCCTGCTGCGTGGGGGGAGGGGCGTCGTGCATGGGGTGCGGGTCACTCTCGGATAATTTATGGGGAACCTACAGTCTCACGCCGGGAGACGCGGTCCGCCGGGCGCCCCCTCCAGGCCCCCACCTCAGTGACGAGCATCACGCCGTCACATGATTGCGTGCCGGTCTTTGTGTGAACCCCACTAACCGGCCAACCGCCGCTTTGTGGGCGGCTGATGGTGATCGAGCGTTAACCCGTGGGCTAACGTCAGCCTCAGTCTGTCCCCACCTGCCCTCACCACCGCGGAGTCCCGATGAGCACTGCTGCCGCCCCCGTCCGTACCGGAGCGGTCCTCGCCGACCTGCTGCCCGCCGCCAGGCACCGCTACGCCATCGACACCGCCCTGGTCGTCGGCGGCGCCGCGCTCACCGGCATCGCCGCGCAGATCGCCGTCCCGGTCCCCGGCTCCCCGGTCCCCGTCACCGGCCAGACCTTCGCCGCGCTCCTCGTCGGCACCGCGCTCGGCGCCCGCCGCGGCTTCCTCTCCCTCGCCGTGTACGCGCTCGTCGGCATGGCGGGCATGCCGTGGTTCGCGGGCGGCAGCTCGGGCGCGGGCGGCGCCTCGTTCGGTTACGTCCTCGGCATGCTCCTCGCCGCCACTGTGGTCGGCGCCCTCGCCCGCCGCGGCGGCGACCGCTCCGTGCTGCGCACCGCCGGCACCATGGTGCTCGGCTCCGCGATCATCTACGCGGTCGGTGTCCCGTACCTGGCGCTGTCCACCGGGATGTCGGCAAGCGCCGCGATCGCGGCCGGCCTGGTGCCGTTCCTGCTCGGTGACGCACTGAAGGCGGCGCTGGCGATGGGCGCGCTGCCCGCCGCCTGGAAGCTCGTCGGCCGCCGCGGCTGACGGAGGCTCACGCGCTTTCGTAAGCCCCTCCGAAGAGGCTCGCCGGGTCGCACTGCGACAGCAGACCGGCGAGCCTCTTCAGCGTCCGGGCGTCGTGAAGTGATTCGGTACGGTCCCCGCCGCCGAACGAGAAGACCAGCGACCGGTCCACGGCCGGTGGGAGTGGCTCCAAGGCCCCGGACACCCGCCGTACAGCTCCCGCCGTCACGTCCCTATCGCCGAGCGGCGGCAGCAGCCGCACCGCCGGGGTCCGCAGAGCCGGTCCGCGTCCGGTCCGCTCGGCATGGCGCTGTCCGCGCCCGGGGGCGGACACGACGGCGGCCCGGACCTCGTCGGCATCGGTGACGCCGACGAGGTCCGGGCCGGAGCGTGGAACCTGTCCGGAACCCGGCCAGTTCCTCCGCATGTCCGGGGTCGCCGGGACGGAAGGTGTTCTGGGCGGGCAGCTGGTCGTTCGTGGAGAGGCTCTCCGTTCGCCCGGTGTGCGGCAGGAGAGAGCCTCCCCGGTGTACCTGACATCGACCGTCAGGTGGGGACGGGCTCGATCAGGCGTCGGCGGACGCGTCCGCCGTGACCGCGGCCGTTCCGGCCTTGCGCTGACGGACCTCACGTACCAGCGAGATCGCCACCACGATCGCCGCGACGAGCAGCGAGAGCAGTACCTGCTCACGGCCGCTGTCGTCGGTCAGCATGTAGACCAGCACGAACGAGATCATCGCGATGGTCGCCCAGGTCAGATACGGGAAGAGCCACATCCGCACGACCAGCTTCTCCGGCGACTCGCGCAGGATGATGCCGCGCATCCGCAGCTGGGTGAAGCAGATGACCAGCCAGACGAACAGGGCGACGGCACCGGACGAGTTCAGCAGGAACTGGAAGACGGTGTCCGGCCACTGGTAGTTGAAGAACACGGCGACGAAGCCGAAGACGACGGAGGACAGGATGGCCGCCCGCGGCACGCCCCGCTTGTTCGTCCGGGCGAACGCCTTCGGCGCGTCACCGCGCTCGCCGAGCGAGAACGCCATCCGCGAGGCCGTGTAGAGGCCGGAGTTGAGGCAGGACAGCACGGCCGTCAGCACGATGACGTCCATCACCTGTCCGGCGTGCGGAATGCCGATCGAGTTCAGTGCGGCCACATAGCTGCCGTCCTTGAGGATCGACGCGTCGTTCCACGGCAGCAGCGTCAGCACGATGAAGATCGAGCCCAGGTAGAAGACGGCGATCCGCCAGATCACGCTGTTGGTGGCCTTCTGGACGGCACGCTGCGGGTTCTCCGACTCGCCGGCCGCCAGCGTCACGATCTCGCTGCCCATGAACGAGAAGACGACCATGAGCACACCGGTGAGGATGGCACCCGGCCCGTGGGGGAAGAAGCCGCCGCTGTCGGTGAGATGCGCGAGCCCCGAGCCCGGATTGTCCGAACCGGGCAGCAGTCCGAAGACGGCGAGCAACCCGACGACCACGAACGCGGCGATCGCCACGACCTTGATCCCGGCGAACCAGAACTCGAACTCTCCGTACGAACTGACCGAGACCAGGTTCGTCGCGGTGAGCACCAACATGACGATCAGTGCCCATGCCCACTGCGGGACGGCCGGCACCCAGCCCTCCAGGATCTTGGCACCCGCCGTGGCTTCGACGGCGAGCACCACGACCCAGAAGAACCAGTACAGCCAGCCGATCGAGAAGCCGGCCCAGCGGCCGAGGGCCCGGTCGGCGTAGGCGGAGAAGGAGCCCGAGCTGGGCCGGGCCGCGGCCATCTCGCCGAGCATCCGCATCACGAAGACGACCATGAGGCCGACCAGCGCGTACGAGAGCAGAATGGCCGGTCCCGCGGCGGCGATACCGGCACCGGAACCCACGAAGAGGCCCGCGCCGATCACTCCGCCGATGGCGATCATCGAGAGGTGACGGTTCTTGAGACCGGCCTGGAGCCCGTCCGAGGAGCCCGGCTTGTCCGCCCGGCCCGGCTCGCCGGGCTGATGGCCCGGCCCTGCCAGAGTCGTTTGCGTCATGGATCGAATCCTTACGTTCTGGATCACTCGGTTCCGTGGCTGCGCCGCTGCACGGTGGTGGGCGGCGGGACCCAGGCATTGAAGCCCGCAGAACCCCGGAAGCGGAACCCCCTCTTCCGGATCATTGTCCGGATCGTTGCCGGTGTGGGGTTACGCACACACTCCCCGCACAAGGGCTCCGCACGGGGTAGCCCCGGAGGGTCCCGACCCCGATGACGGCTACCCCGTGATCCGCATGCCACACTCGACACATGCGCGTGTACCTCGGCTCAGACCATGCCGGCTTCGAACTCAAGAACCACCTCGTCGAGTGGCTCACGGCCCAGGGCCACGAAGCCGTCGACTGTGGCCCCCACATCTACGACGCCCAGGACGACTACCCGCCGTTCTGCCTGCGCGCCGCCGAGAGGACGGCCGCGGACGCGGGCAGTCTCGGCATCGTGATCGGCGGCTCCGGCAACGGCGAGCAGATGGCCGCCAACAAGGTGAAGGGCGTACGTGCCGCGCTCGCCTGGAGCGAGCAGACCGCCGCTCTCGGCCGCGAGCACAACAACGCCAACGTGGTGTCCATCGGTGGCCGCATGCACACGGTGGAGGAGTCCACGAAGTTCGTCGAGATCTTCCTCGCCACGCCGTACTCGGGTGAAGAGCGTCACACCCGCCGCATCGAGATGCTGACGGCGTACGAGACGACGGGCGAGCTCCCCCCGATCCCGGCCCACCACCCGCAGCAGGGCTGACCGCCCTACCCCCACCGTGCCGCCGGCCTGCCCGGCGGCACAGCCATTTCCCCCTATCCCACGTCACCGAGGAGAGCCGCCGCCGTGCCCGAGGGACACACGATCCACCGCCTGGCCGCGGACCACCGCGATCGGTTCGTGGGCGGGCCGGTGCGGGTCAGCAGCCCGCAGGGCAGGTTCTCGGACAGCGCGGCGCTCCTCGACGGCCGTGGGTTCACCGGCGTCGACGCGCACGGCAAACACCTGTTCCTCGGCTTCGAGGACGCCGGGTGGATCCACATCCACCTCGGCCTGTTCGGCAAGCTCCACTTCGGTACGACGCCGGTTCCGCCGCCCACGGACACCGTCCGGCTGCGCCTGGCCAACGACGACCACCACGCGGACCTGCGCGGCCCGACCACCTGCGCCCTCATCACGGAACCCGAGAAGCGCGCGATACACGACCGGCTGGGCCCGGACCCGCTGCGGACCGACGAGGACGGCGAACGCGCCTGGCGGCGGATCTCACGCAGCCGTATCACGGTGGCCGCGCTGCTGATGGACCAGAAGGTCATCGCGGGCGTCGGCAACGTGTACCGGGCGGAGGTCCTGTTCCGGCACGGTATCGACCCGTACCGGCAGGGCAAGGACCTCACCCGTGCGGAGTGGGACGCGATCTGGGTGGACCTGGTGACGCTGATGCGCGCGGGTGTACGGAACAACCGGATCGACACGGTGCGTCCGGAGCACATGCCGGAGGCGATGGGGCGGGCGCCGCGGGTGGACGACCACGGGGGCGAGGTGTACGTGTACCGGCGGGCCCGGCAGGGGTGCCACATCTGCGGCACGGAGATCCGCGCGGCGGAGCTGGCGGCCCGCAACCTCTTCTGGTGCCCGACCTGCCAGCGCGCCTAGCCCCGTGTCCTCAATCGCCGGGCGGGCTTGATTTTGCGCCCCCGCGCGCCTTCCGCACCGCCCCGGCCGTCACCCACCCCAGTCGGCGGACGGCCCGATTTCCCCGCACGCAGGCGCCTTCAAGGCCGCGCATCTTCTCCGAGCCGCGACCGGCCGCCGGGCGCCTCCGGCAACGTCACCCCCGCTAGAACCCCCGCGGAAGCCACGGCTCCACCATCCCCGAGAACGCCGACGCCGCCTCCGCCACCGCGCCCGCCCGCAGCTCCTGTACCCGCCCGGCCCGCGCCAGTGAGAGCAGCGATTCGCCGCCCAGGTAAGCCGACCCCAGCTCCCGTACGGAAAGCGCCAGATCAGCCGGATCATCCGTCCGCTTGCACGACGCGCCCCCCTTCGTGTCGGCCGTGAGCCGCCAACGCCCCGCGTTCCACGGGCAGAACGCGTCCTCGACCTCGAACACCACGTCCACCGCAGCCCGGTACGCCCGCGCCTCCAACGCCGCGCCCAGCTCCACCAGCCGTACGTACAGCGAGTCGCGCAGCTTGATGTTGCACCGGCGTACGTCCGAGACGAGATGCAGAACCGCATCGTCGACCGGCCGGTTCCGCGCCTCGACCGTCGACGTCAGGTCGATCTCGAAGAGGAACCGCCACAGCGCCGCGTACGCCGCCGGGTCAAGCGCCGACAGGTCGTCCACGGCGATCCGGCCCTTGGGGCCCGCCGCGTCCCAGTCCGGCTTGATGCGGAACGTCGAGTACCCGACGACCTCACCCGCCCGCTCCGCCAGCAGGCACTGCAGCGGCGACGCCCCCTGCCGCGCGCTCGCCGGGTCGATCAGCGCCCTCCGCTCCCAGCCGGGACCGTGCGCCGGCGTCCCCGGCCGCCCCGCCACCAGCCGCTCGTACACGCCCTCGCACGCAGCGGTCGCCTCGTCCGGCCTGGCGTACCGCAGGCGGACCTCGTCCGTGCCGTCCGGCACCGCCAGCCGCACCCGGTCCGTGTCGATCTCCAGGGACATCTGCTTCGTGGCCGCCCCGTACCCGAACCGGCCGTAGATCGCGGGCTCCGAGGCCGTCAGCACGGCCAGGGGTTCACCCAGCGCTCGGACGTCGTCGAGCTGACGCCGCATCATCGAGGTCAGCAGTCCGCGCCTGCGGTGTGTGGCCGCTACACCGACCATTGTCACGCCGGCTGCGGGCACCAGCGCCCCGCCGGGCACGGCCAGCCGGAAGCTGAAGGCCCCCGCCGTACCGACCACATCCGGGCCGTCCCAGATGCCGATCGACCGCTCGTGCTCGGTCAGCTCCTCCCAGAGCTCGCGCTCCTCCGGAGAGTCGGCTACGCCGCCGAACGCGAGCTCCAGGCTCCCGAACCATTCGTTCCATTCGGACGGACGCAACACCCGCAGCTCAGTAGTCATATGCCATGCCTACCAGGGGTACGGCAGACGGGCGACCCGTTTTCGAACGCATTGTCACAGGGGTCCCCCTGCACCTGAGGCGCTCGTGTGGATAAGGTCCCCGCAATGGCCCGTCGCGCAGGAGCAGACTCGTACCCGGCCCGATTGCAGAAATCGGCGCACCGGGCGCGCATCGCGCTGCGCAAATCCGGTGTCGACTACTTCCGCGGCGACGGCTCCGACTGGATCGCCCTGGTCGGCCTCCTGCTGACCGTCCCGGCCATCACCTGCGGCACGCTGCTGAACGCGGTGTGGTGCGCACCGGCCGCGCTCGTCCTGCCGATCGTCGCGGGCGGTCTGCTGCTGCGACCGGCCAGCCTGCTGGGGCTGTACGCGACCGCTGCCGCGGCCCTGATCGTGGAGTCGATCGCGCTCGGCCCGTACTCGGAGGGGCCGGCCCGGGTGACGCCGGGCACCGTCCTGGTGGTCGCGGCCTGCGGCTTCTTCGGCCTGATCCTCGCCCAGTTCCGGGCCAGGGTAGGCGTGCCGTGGCGGCGCGGCGGCACCATGCTCTTCGACCTGCGCGAACGCATCCGGGTGCAGAGCGCCCTGCCGCGGCTGCCGCAGGGCTGGCACCGCGAGATGGCGCTGCGCCCGGCTGGCGGCCAGTCGTTCTCCGGCGACTTCGTCGTCGCGGCCCGCACCAACGGCGGCCGCACCCTGGAGGCCGTACTCACCGATGTCTCCGGCAAGGGCATGGACGCGGGGTCCCGTGCCCTGCTGCTGTCCGGCGCGTTCGGTGGCCTGCTCGGCTCGCTGCCCCCGCACGGCTTCCTGCCCGCGGCCAACGCCTACCTGCTGCGCCAGGACTGGGACGAGGGCTTCGCCACCTCCATCCATCTGGTGCTGGACCTCGAATCGGGCGACTACGAGCTCCTCTCCGCGGGCCACCCGCCGGCCCTGCAGCTGCACGCGGGCAGCGGCCGGTGGGAGGAGAAGGCTGCGGAGGGCCCGCTGCTCGGGGTGTACGACGGGGCACAGTTCGACGCGGTGAAGGGCTCACTGGCCCCCGGCGATGTGCTGATGCTCTTCACGGACGGGCTGGTGGAGGCGTCCGACCGGGACATCGCGGAGGGCATGGACCGGCTGACCGGCGAGGCCGACCGCTATGTCGTCACCGGCTTCGACGGCGCGGCCTGGCATCTGATCGAGGCGTGCGCGAAGGACGTCAACGACGACCGTGCGCTGCTGCTGCTGTCCCGTCGGTCCTGAACCGTACGAGCCAGGGCTCGGCACTCGGCACCTGCCGGTCATGACGACGCCCGTCCACGCGGCCCTGCGCCGGACGACCACCCGTCCGTAGAGTCGTCCCATGCCCACGCCACGCACACCCCTGACCCTGACCGAAGTCGAGGCGATCGCCCGCAGCGCGCACGCCGGCCGGCAGGACAAGGCGGGACGCCCGTACGCCGAACACCTCGCCGCCGTCGCGGACGGTGTACGGGCCAGGGGCGGCAGTGTCGACCAGATCGCCGCCGCCTGGCTGCACGACGCGGTCGAGGACGACGCCCTGTCCGCCGAGTGGCTGGCGGACGCCGCGCTGCCGCAGCAGGTCAAGGACATGGTCCTCGCCGTCACCAAACGGCAGGGCGAGGACCTGGCCGCGTACACCCGGCGCATCCTCGCCACGCCGGGCGCTCTGCTGATCAAGGAATCCGACCTCGCCCACAACACCGACCCGGCCCGCCTCGCGGTCCTGGACCCGGCGACGCGTACCCGGCTGACCGCGAAATATGCGCAGGTACGCGCGCTGCTCGGACTCAGCGCCGGTGAATCGCCCACCGAACAGCTGGATCCGGCCAACACCACGGAGGGCTGATCCACTCAGAGCTTGGCGGCGTCCCGCCGGAACGCCCAGTCCATGTCCGGCTCGGTCACGAAACGCAGCGCCCGTCGCACCGGCGGCGTACACATCAGCGTCACCGCGCAGGCCGCGACCAGCGAGACGAGGACCAGCCCGGCCGGCGAGGCCAGCCACTCGTACCGGTCGAACAAGCCGACGTAGCCGGCACCCTTGACCAGGAAACCGTGCAGCAGATAGCCGCAGATCGTCCCGGCGCCCAGCACGGTGAACCACATGTGGCGACGCGGCACCCATGCCAGGAACCCGATGGTGAGCAGCAGCGCGCAGCCGAACATCATCAGCGTCATCACCGCACCCGACCACCACGGGGCGCCCATCTCAGGCGCGCTGTTGCTGCGGTAGAACCAGCCCAGCTGCATCCGCGGCGCCGCCCAGTACGCGAACAGGGTGGCCCCGGCGAACAGCGGCAGCGCCAGCAGACGCACCTCACGCCGGCGAACCAACTGAAAATGCTCGGGCTTCAGTTGGAGTCCGAGCACGAAGAACGGCAGGAACTGCAGGACCCGCTGGAGATCGAGGTCGTCGCCGATCGTGGGGGAGAACGACGCGAGCACGGCGATGACGAGCGCGACCGGCAGCGGGTGGCGCAGCGCCTGCCAGACGGGCGTGGTGAGCCGCCAGATGAACAGCGCGGCCAGGAACCAGGTGAGGAACCAGGGGTCGATCAGGCTGATCGGATGATCCGGCGAGTCGTCCGCGTACCGCTTGAAGAGCGAGTACGCCGTCTCGAACACCACATACGGCACGGCGATGCCGGTGACCAGGCGCTTCATCTTCTTGGCGCTCATGTCGAACGAGCGTGAGAAATAGCCGGAGATGATGATGAAGGCCGGCATGTGAAACGTGTACGCAACCATGTACAGCGCACGGGCGGTCCGGCTCCCGTCCATCACCGGCACCCACGCGTGCGCCACGGCGACCAGCACGATCGCCAGATATTTGGCGTTGTCGAAGTAGGCGTCACGCCGCTTCGTCGGCGCGACCGCAGAGGGCTGGTTCACCACCGGTGCGGGGGGCCTCGCGGTGATGGTCGTGCCGCCCTGGCGTCTGGGCTCCGACTCCCGGGTCGCTGGGCGGAGCGGGGCCCTCTGAAATGTGTTCGGAGCGTGGAACATCTAAAGCACCTTAGACGCCTCGATTGGAATTCGTAAAACTGCCGGCAGGTATTGCGTGTTCCCGCCCAATGGAAAGTGAAACTACCGAAAACCGCACCCTATGGCCCGATTGATCCTCCTTAAATGGTGCATATCGCCAGGCGGTTGGGCGGAGTGAATTTCATCGCATCCGGGGTGGCGAAACGCGTGTGAACGACCTGTGTGGATATGGAAACGATCACGGTCCCGGTTTTTTATGATCGCCGCCCACGGGTGGCCCCGTGCTGCAGGCCGCCCTCCCGGGCGGAGCCCCGGAAGGGCGGGTCGACGGGCCTGTCCGCCCCGCGCACGCGGGGCGTGAGGATGGCGCGATCCCGACAGTTCGATTCGTCACCTGGCAGCAACCACAGGGGAGTTGGTGGCACGATGGACGCAACGGAGGAGTGCTCGGCCGCACGCTTCCGGGCCGGCAAGGCGGACCGACCAAGGGTGTGATCAGTCGTGGCCATTTCACTGTCTGTGGTGCTTCTGTTGGCGATCATCCTGGTGGTCCTGATCCGAGGCGGCTCCATCAAGGCCGGACCCGCGATCGTCGCGGTGCTCTTCGGCTTCTTCCTGGCATCGACCGGCATGGCGCCGTCGATCAACAGGTTCATGAACTCGATAGCGGAGACCATCAACCAGATCAGCTTCTGATCCGCACCGCAGAAGGCGGGAAGCGGAACGCAGAAGGCCCGGTCCGACGAGCAATTCGCCGAACCGGGCCCACGCATGGAGCGGGCGACGGGAATCGAACCCGCGTAGCTAGTTTGGAAGACTAGGGCTCTACCATTGAGCTACGCCCGCAGGCGCCGCAGGTCCTCGGACCGCGGCACGAGGAGCATCGTAGCGGGTCGCGGACGTTGTCCGCACACCTCATTGCGGCACGGGGTGCCGCAATCCACGCCGCCCCCGTAAAGCGGTCTGTGTCCTGCCGGTCTGCATGTACCCTACGTGTCGCACCGACGGGGTGTGGCGCAGCTTGGTAGCGCGTCCGCTTTGGGAGCGGAAGGTCGTCGGTTCGAATCCGGCCACCCCGACCACATGCAAGATCGCATTGTGGGAGTCATCCCCCTTGCCGTTACTATGCAAATTGCGTGCCCGTGTGTCTGATGTACCGGGCTCGATCCGCGGAGCCGCTGTCCGGTGGCCGAGCAGAACCCCAAGAAGTCAGCCACCAAGGAGACCGAACCGTGAAGAGCGCCGTGGAGACCCTGAACCCGACTCGGGTTCGGCTCAGCATCGAGGTGCCCTTCGAGGAGCTCAAGGACAGCCTCGACGCGGCGTACAAGAAGATCAACCAGCAGGTCACGGTGAAGGGCTTCCGTAAGGGCAAGATCCCCAACCGCGTCATCGACCAGCGGTTCGGCCGTGGTGCTGTGCTGGAGGAGGCCGTCAACGACGCCCTCCCGAAGTTCTACACCGAGGCTGTCAACGAGGGTGAGCTCAACGTTCTGGGCCAGCCCGAGGTCGACATCACCGAGCTGAAGGACGGCGAGCTGCTGGCCTTCACCGCCGAGGTCGACGTGCGCCCCGCGATCGAGATCCCGGACTACTCCGGCATCGAGGTCACCGTGGACGCCCTCGAGGTCAGCGACGAGGACGTCGAGAAGGCCGTGGAGCAGCTCCGTGGCCGCTTCGCCTCCACCAACCCGGTCGAGCGCGCCGCCGCAGAGGGCGACGTCGTCACGATCGACCTGCAGGCCAAGGTCGACGGCGAGGTCCTGGAGGACGGCGTGGCCGATGGTGTCTCGTACACCATCGGTTCCGGCGAGCTCCTCGACGGCATCGACGCGGCCGTCACCGGCCTGGAGGCGGGTGGCGAGGCCACCTTCACCTCCGAGCTGAAGGGTGGCTCGGCCGAGGGCAAGGAGGCCGAGGTCACCGTCAAGGTCACCGCCGTCGCCGCCCGTGAGCTCCCCGAGCTGGACGACGAGTTCGCCCAGATGGCGAGCGAGTTCGACACCCTCGACGAGCTGAAGGCGGACAGCCGCAAGCGCCTCGAGAACACCAAGCAGTACGACCAGGCCACCCAGGCCCAGGAGCGCGTCCTCGACGAGCTGCTGAAGCTGGCCGAGGTCCCGATCCCCGAGAAGCTGCTCGCGGACGAGATCCAGACCCGCAAGCACAACCTCGAGCACCACCAGCTCGGCCAGATGGGTCTGACCCTCGAGAAGTACCTGGAGATCCAGGGCAAGACGCTCGAGGAGTTCGAGGCCGAGACCTCCGAGCAGGCGATCAAGGGCATCAAGACCCAGTTCATCCTGGACGAGCTCGTCAACAAGGAGAAGCTGAACGTCAACCAGGAGGAGCTCACCGAGCACCTCATGCGGCGCGCTGCTTCCTCCGGCATGAGCCCCGACCAGTTCGCCCAGGCCGTCGTCGAGGGCGGCCAGGTGCCGATGCTCGTCGGCGAGGTCGCCCGCGGCAAGGCGCTCGCCGTGGTCGTCGAGGCCGCCAAGGTCGTCGACACCAACGGTGAGCTCGTCGAGCTCGAGGACGACGAGGAAGAGGCCATCGAGACGGTCGAGGCCGCCGAGGGTCACACCGAGACCGCCGCCGAGGAGAAGACCGAGGCCTGAGCCTCGCGCTGAACCCGTACGACGGGCTCCGGACGCTCAGCGTCCGGAGCCCGTCGTCGTATCGGTGGCCGACCCCTACAACCCTTGTGCGCACTGCTCAGCTTGCGCTCCCAGCGAACAGTTGCGGAAGCGGGATGGCGTTGTCCTACCTGCGCGTTAGGGTCCATGAATAGGAAGGGTGGGGGAGTCCCCGCCCGCCCGGTACGAAGACGCTGAGACGGCCGGAGCCGTCAGAGACGAGCAGGTGGATACGTGACGAATCTGATGCCTTACGCCGCCGGAGAGCCGTCCCTCGGTGGTGGCCTCGGCGACCAGGTCTACAGCCGACTGCTCGGCGAGCGCATCATCTTCCTCGGTCAGCAGGTCGACGATGACATCGCCAACAAGATCACGGCGCAGCTGCTTCTCCTTGCCGCGGAGCCGGACAAGGACATCTACCTCTACATCAACAGCCCCGGTGGCTCGGTGACGGCCGGCATGGCGGTCTACGACACCATGCAGTACATCCCGAACGACGTGGTCACCATCGGTATGGGCATGGCGGCCTCGATGGGCCAGTTCCTGCTGACCGGTGGCACCGCGGGCAAGCGCTTCGCGCTCCCGAACACCGACATCCTCATGCACCAGGGTTCGGCCGGCATCGGTGGTACCGCGTCGGACATCAAGATCCAGGCGCAGTACCTGCTCCGCACGAAGCAGCGGATGGCGGAGATCACCGCCCGCCACTCCGGCCAGACCGTGGAGACGATCATTCGCGACGGTGACCGCGACCGCTGGTACACCGCGGAGGAGGCCAAGGAGTACGGCCTCATCGACGAGATCATCACGATCGCCTCGGGCGTTCCGGGCGGCGGCGGCACCGGGGCCTGAGCCCTGTCCGCCCAGCCCGCAGCCCCAGCCCCCAGAACGCCACCAGGATGGTGAACACCCACATGAACAACTTCCCCGGCGCCTCCGCGAGCGGTCTCTACACCGGCCCGCAGGTGGACAACCGCTACATCGTGCCGCGCTTCGTGGAGCGCACCTCGCAGGGTGTGCGTGAGTACGACCCGTACGCGAAGCTCTTCGAGGAGCGCGTGATCTTCCTCGGCGTCCAAATCGACGACGCCTCCGCCAACGACGTCATGGCGCAGCTGCTGTGCCTGGAGTCGATGGACCCGGACCGCGACATCTCGATCTACATCAACAGCCCCGGCGGCTCGTTCACCGCGCTCACCGCGATCTACGACACGATGCAGTTCGTGAAGCCGGACATCCAGACGGTCTGCATGGGCCAGGCGGCCTCCGCCGCGGCCGTGCTGCTCGCCGCCGGTACGCCCGGCAAGCGCATGGCACTGCCCAACGCCCGTGTGCTGATCCACCAGCCGTCCTCGCAGACGGGCCGTGAGCAGCTCTCCGACCTGGAGATCGCGGCCAACGAGATCCTGCGGATGCGTACCCAGCTGGAGGAGATGCTGGCCAAGCACTCCACCACGCCGCTGGAGAAGATCCGCGACGACATCGAGCGCGACAAGATCCTGACCGCCGAGGACGCCCTCGCCTACGGTCTCGTCGACCAGATCGTCTCCACCCGCAAGAGCGCGGCCGGAGCGATGGCCTGACGTCGGTCTTTACCCCTTGGCACGGTCGGTTCACACGGTCGTGACCGCGTGAACCGTGCCAAGGGGGGCCCGAACGGGGGGCCAGGCAAGGTACCGTCGGATAGAGGCACCAGGAGCCGCTGCACCAAGCTGCTCCCAGGCGAAGGGGAAGCACCTCGTGGCACGCATCGGTGATGGCGGCGACCTGCTCAAGTGCTCGTTCTGCGGAAAGAGCCAGAAGCAGGTGAAGAAGCTCATTGCGGGACCCGGTGTGTACATCTGCGACGAGTGCATCGATCTCTGCAACGAGATCATCGAGGAGGAGCTCGCGGAGACCTCCGAGGTGCGGTGGGAGGAACTTCCCAAGCCGCGCGAGATCTACGAGTTCCTCGAGGGGTACGTCGTCGGTCAGGAGCCCGCGAAGAAGGCCCTCTCGGTCGCTGTGTACAACCACTACAAGCGGGTCCAGGCGGGCGAGAACGCCGGCGCGCAGGGCCGGGACGACGCCATCGAGCTGGCCAAGTCCAACATCCTGCTGCTGGGCCCCACGGGCTCCGGCAAGACGCTCCTCGCGCAGACGCTGGCCCGCATGCTCAACGTTCCGTTCGCCATCGCCGACGCGACGGCGCTGACGGAGGCCGGCTATGTCGGCGAGGACGTCGAGAACATTCTGCTGAAGCTGATCCAGGCCGCGGACTACGACGTCAAGAAGGCCGAGACCGGGATCATCTACATCGACGAGATCGACAAGGTCGCCCGCAAGAGCGAGAACCCGTCGATCACCCGTGATGTCTCCGGCGAGGGCGTCCAGCAGGCCCTGCTGAAGATCCTGGAGGGCACCACCGCCTCCGTGCCGCCGCAGGGCGGCCGGAAGCATCCGCACCAGGAGTTCATCCAGATCGACACGACGAACGTGCTGTTCATCGTGGGCGGTGCCTTCGCCGGCCTGGAGAGGATCATCGAGTCCCGGGCGGGCGCCAAGGGCATCGGCTTCGGCGCGACGATCCGCTCCAAGCGCGAGATCGAGGCGAGCGACCAGTTCCAGGAGGTCATGCCGGAGGACCTGGTGAAGTTCGGGATGATCCCCGAGTTCATCGGCCGCCTCCCCGTGCTGACCTCGGTGCACAACCTGGACCGCGAGGCGCTGCTGCAGATCCTCGTCGAGCCGCGCAACGCACTGGTGAAGCAGTACCAGCGGCTGTTCGAACTCGACGGTGTGGAGCTGGACTTCGACCGCCCGGCACTGGAGGCCATCGCCGACCAGGCGATCCTGCGCGGCACCGGCGCGCGTGGTCTTCGGGCCATCATGGAGGAAGTTCTGCAGTCCGTGATGTACGAGGTGCCGTCCCGCAAGGACGTCGCCCGCGTCGTCATCACGGCGGACGTGGTCCGCAACAACGTCAACCCGACGCTGGTCCCGCGCGAGCCGCGCACGATCGGCAAGAACGACGGCGGACGGCACGAGAAGTCCGCGTAGCGGCAGCGATACGTACGTGAAGGGGCGCCCGGCCAGGTGACTGGCCGGGCGCCCCTTTTCGGTGCCGTGCGAAGTGCTACTTGACCTCGACGCGGACGTCGTTGCGGAGCTTGGCCGCGTTGTCGGCGGCGCTCTCCACCGACATGCTCTTACCGGTCATCATTGCGGCCATGTCCATGTCGATGACCACGGCGACGGTGCTGTGGTCGCCCCAGATGCAGATGGGCATGGACGTCGGCTTGGCCGATCCGCTCTCGCCCGAGATCTTGGATTCCTGGCACTTCAGGATGCCGTTCTCGAACCCGGCCGGGGTGTAGGTCTTCGGGCTGCCCACCAGTTCGCCGGTGGACTCCTTGTCCTTGGCGGCTTCGGTCTTCATCTTGCCGAACATGGCGTCGACGACAGCGGCGGGATCCTCGATCTCGCCGTACACGCCGCTGAACGACAGCAGCTTCTGGGCGGCCGCGTCCCCGGAGGCGTAATTGCCCGCAGCACTCTTGGGGTTGGCCACCCCGTACTGCTCGAACTCCTTGAGGTCCTCGTCCGTCATCTTGTCTTCGGTGCTGTTCGGCGCCTTCTTGTACGTGCCCCCGAGCACCGTCGCCGGCGTCGTCAGCTTGTACGTCTTGCCGTCGTCCGCGACCGACGTGCTGCCGCCCCCGCCCGACGTCAGGAAGTACGCCCCGCCCGCGATGACCGCCAGCGCGACCACGACGACGCCGATGATCAGGCCGGTCTTCTTCTTCGGCGCGGCCGGCGGCATCGGGACCTGGCCGCCGTAGGGGGCCTGGCCGTACGGGGCCTGGGGCTGCTGGCCGTACGGGCCCGGCTGCTGGGCCTGCGGGTAGCCGTAGCCCGGCTGGGGCTGCTGAGGAACACCCTGGGGGGCCTGCTGCGGGTATCCGTACCCCGGCTGGCCGCCCTGCGGCGGCTGACCGCCGTACGGGCCCGGCTGCTGGCCGTACGGGCCGGGCTGACCCTGCGGCGGCTGGCTGCCGTACGGTCCGGGCTGGCCCTGCGGCGGCTGGCCCCCGTACGGGCCCGGCTGGTTGTGGCTCATCTGTGCTGTCCCCTCCAGAATGCTTATGCGTTCCGAACATCCTGTCGGAAGCCCCACTGGCATGGGGCGACGGGAGCCACACCGTTACTCAACAAACCGGTTTCAGTGCACGACTGTGACGGCCCTAAACTGTCCCCCGTGACCGAGAACACTCAGCAGACGCCAGCCAGCAACCCCGAACTGCCGACCCAGTACGCACCGGCCGAGGTAGAGGGGAAGCTGTATGAGCGCTGGGTAGAACGTGGTTACTTCGAGGCCGACGCGACAAGCGACAAGCCTCCGTTCACCGTTGTCATCCCGCCGCCGAACGTCACGGGCAGCCTCCACCTGGGGCACGCCTTCGAGCACACGCTGATCGACGCCCTCACCCGCCGCAAGCGGATGCAGGGCTACGAGACGCTGTGGCAGCCCGGCATGGACCACGCCGGTATCGCCACGCAGAACGTGGTCGAGCGTGAGCTCGCCAAGGAGGGCAAGTCCCGCCACGACCTGGGGCGCGAGGCCTTCATCGACCGCGTCTGGCAGTGGAAGGGCGAGTCCGGCGGACAGATCTCCGGGCAGATGAGGCGCCTGGGTGACGGTGTCGCCTGGTCGCGTGAGCGCTTCACCATGGACGAGGGTCTGTCCCAGGCCGTCCAGACCATTTTCAAGAAGCTCTACGACGACGAGCTGATCTACCGGGCCGAGCGCATCATCAACTGGTGTCCGCGCTGTCTCACGGCCATCTCGGACATCGAGGTCGAGTACCAGGACGACGACGGCGAGCTCGTCTCCATCCGGTACGGCGAGGGCGACGACTCCATCGTCGTCGCGACGACGCGTGCCGAGACGATGCTGGGCGACACGGCCGTCGCCGTCCACCCGGAGGACGACCGCTACAGGCACCTGGTCGGCAAGGAGATCGAGCTGCCGCTCACCGGCCGCCGTATCCCGGTCGTCGCCGACGAGCACGTCGACCCCGAGTTCGGCACGGGCGCCGTCAAGGTCACGCCCGCGCACGATCCGAACGACTTCGAGATCGGCCAGCGGCACGGTCTGCCGAGCCTCGCCGTCATGGACGAGCACGCGATCATCACGGCGCACGGTCCCTTCCAGGGCCTGGACCGGCTGGAGGCGCGCAGCGCCATCGTCGGCGCTCTGCGCGCCGAGGGCCGGATCGTCGCCGAGAAGCGTCCGTACGTCCACTCCGTCGGCCACTGCTCGCGCTGCAAGACGACGATCGAGCCGCGGCTGTCCATGCAGTGGTGGGTCAAGGTCGGCCCGCTGGCCAAGGCGGCGGGCGACGCGGTTCGTGACGGCCGGGTCAAGATCCACCCGCAGGAGATGGAGAAGCGGTACTTCGACTGGGTCGACAACCTCCATGACTGGTGCATCTCGCGTCAGCTGTGGTGGGGCCACCGCATCCCCGTCTGGTACGGCCCGAACGGGGAGATCGTCTGCGTCGGCCCCGATGAGCAGCCGCCGACCGGCGAGGGCTGGACGCAGGAGACCGATGTCCTCGACACCTGGTTCTCCTCCGGCCTGTGGCCGTTCTCGACGCTCGGCTGGCCGGAGCAGACCGAGAGCCTGGCGAAGTTCTACCCGAACTCCGTCCTGGTCACCGGCTACGACATCCTCTTCTTCTGGGTCGCCCGGATGATGATGTTCGGCCTGTACGCGATGGACGGCACCCCGCCCTTCCACACCATCGCCCTGCACGGCATGGTCCGCGACCAGTTCGGCAAGAAGATGTCCAAGTCCTTCGGCAATGCGGTCAACCCGCTGGACTGGATGGACAAGTACGGCTCCGACGCACTGCGCTTCACCCTGGCGCGCGGCGCCAACCCGGGTGTCGACGTCCCGATCGGCGAGGACTGGGTCCAGGGTTCGCGCAACTTCGCCAACAAGATCTGGAACGCCACGCGCTTCGCGCTCATGAACGGCGCAACGATCGAGGGCGAGCTGCCCGACCCGTCGCAGATGTCCGCGACGGACCGCTGGATCCTGTCGAAGCTCAACAAGACCGTCGCCGAAGTCGACGCGTTCTACGAGGATTTCCAGTTCTCCAAGCTCAGCGACGCGCTCTTCCACTTCGCGTGGGACGAGGTCTTCGACTGGTACGTCGAGCTGTCGAAGACCACGTTCTTCGCCGGCGGCGAGCAGGCCAAGGTCTCCGGGCGGGTCCTCGGTGAGGTCCTCGACGTGATGCTGCGGCTCCTGCACCCGGTCGTCCCGTTCGTCACCGAGACGCTCTGGACCTCCCTGACCGGCCGCGAGTCCGTCGTCGTCGCCGACTGGCCGAAGGACTCCGGTTTCCGTGACGAGGCCGCCGAACAGGAGATCGAGCTCGTCCAGCAGGTCGTCACCGAGGTCCGCCGGTTCCGCTCCGACCAGGGCCTGCAGCCCGGCCAGAAGGTTCCGGCCGAGCTCACCGTGACCGGCACGGCGCTGGCCCCGCACGAGGCGGCCATCCGCCAGCTGCTGCGCCTGCAGCCCGCCGGGGACGGCTTCCACGCCACCGCGTCGCTGCCGGTCGCCGGGGCCACCGTCGCCCTCGACCTGTCCGGCACCATCGACGTGGAGGCCGAGCGCAAGCGCCTGGCGAAGGACCTGGGCGCCGCCGAGAAGGAGAAGGCCCAGGCCAACGCGAAGCTCGGCAACGAGGCGTTCCTGGCCAAGGCCCCGGACAACGTGGTCGACAAGATCCGTACCCGGCTCGCCAAGGCCGACGCGGACATCGCGCGGATCACCGCTCAGCTGGCGAACCTGCCGCAGAGCTGATGACCTGAGTGCGAAGCCCCCGTGCCCCTGACCGACCAGGGGCACGGGGGCTTCGCCGTACGGGCGCCCATTCGTGCCCATTGCCCGGGCGCTGCGCCGGATGTCCGTCCCGGTCCGTAGACTGGGCCCCGTGAGTGAGCCCCGCCCTTCCGACCGGCACGACGCGTCCGAGTCCGACGACACCTTCGCGGAGATCGTCGACGAAGCGACCCAACGCGACCCCGACCTGGCGGTGATCGAGGCCGGCAGCCGCACCCTGCGCACCGCCTCGGGACCGGTCCCGGGTGACGAGGTCCCCGCCCGCCCCGCCGACCCGGAGGTGGACAAGGCGCTGCGCGCGGTGGAGCAGGAGCTCGCCGGCCGCTGGGGTGAGACCAAACTCGAACCCTCGGTGGCGCGCATCGCCGCGCTGATGGACGTGCTCGGCGAGCCGCAGCGCGCGTACCCCTCGATCCACATCACCGGCACCAACGGCAAGACGAGCACGGCACGCATGATCGAGGCGCTGCTCGGCGCCTTCGACCTGCGCACCGGCCGCTACACCTCGCCGCACGTCCAGTCGATCACCGAGCGGATCAGCCTGGACGGCTCGCCGATGGACCCCGAGCGGTTCATCGAGACGTACCAGGACATCAAGCCGTACGTCGAGATGGTCGACGCCCAGCAGCCGTACCGGCTCTCCTTCTTCGAGGTGCTGACCGGCATGGCGTACGCGGCCTTCGCCGACGCACCGGTCGATGTCGCGGTCGTCGAGGTCGGCATGGGCGGTAGCTGGGACGCGACGAACGTGATCGACGGCTCGGTCGCCGTCGTCACCCCCATCTCGCTGGACCACACCGACCGGCTCGGCACCACGCCCGCCGAGATCGCCGGTGAGAAGGCTGGAGTCATCAAGCAGGGCGCCACGGTCATCCTGGCCCAGCAGCCGGTCGACGCCGCCCAGGTGATGCTGAAGAAGGCCGTGGAGGTCGACGCCACGGTCGCCCGCGAAGGCATGGAGTTCGGCATCGTCTCCCGCGAGATCGCGGTCGGCGGACAGCTGCTGACACTGCGTGGCCTCGGTGGCGAGTACGAGGAGATCTTCCTCCCGCTGTACGGCGCCCACCAGGCGCACAACGCGGCGGTGGCGCTCTCCGCGGTCGAGGCGTTCTTCGGTATCGGTGCCGAGCAGTCCGGCTCGCTCGACCAGGAGACGATCCGCCGGGCCTTCGCCTCGGTGCGCTCGCCCGGCCGCCTCGAAGTCGTACGGAGCAGCCCGACCGTGGTCCTGGACGCTGCCCACAACCCGGCGGGTGCCCGCGCCACCGCCGACGGGCTGTCCGAGGCATTCGGCTTCTCCCGGCTGATCGGCGTGGTCGGCGCCAGCGACGACAAGGACGTCCGGGGGCTCCTCGAAGCCTTCGAGCCGATCTTCGCCGAGGTCGTCATCACACAGAACTCCACCGGCCGCGCGATGGACGCCGACGCGCTGGCCGCCGTCGCGGTCGAGGTCTTCGGCGGTGACCGTGTCCAGGTCGAACCGCGCCTCGACGACGCGCTGGAGGCGGCGATCACCCTCGCCGAGGAGGAGAACGAGTACGCGGGCGCCGGCGTACTCGTCACCGGTTCCGTGATCACGGTCGGCGAGGCCCGGCTGCTTCTGGGAAGGCACTGACCCTGTGCGTACGCTCTGTGCATCGACGCTGATCGGCGAGTTCTTCGTGATCGGCTTCGCCGGACTCGTCGCCATGAAGTCCGACGACCTGTCGAGCGCCACCGTCTGGACGGTCTGCGGCATCGGCATGTTGCTGTCCGTCCTGCTCTGCGGCGTGATCACCCGCCCCGGCGGCGTGCAGCTCGGCTGGGCGCTGCAGATCGCGCTGGTCGCCGGCGGGTTCTTCATCCCGATGATGTACATCCTCGGTCTGCTCTTCGGCGCCCTCTGGTGGGCCTCGGTGCACTACGGGCGCAAGATCGATGAGGCCAAGGCCCGCTGGGCGGCGCAGGAAGCGACCAGCTAGGACCTCGGCGGCCGGCCGAAGCCGGTCACGGCGGGCAAACCCGGCCGTTGGCCCGTCCGCGTAGCCCTGTAATCTCGCCTCACCGCACCCGCATGCCTTCAAGGAGCCGCACATGACTCAGCGCACCCTCGTCCTTCTCAAGCCCGACGCCGTCCGGCGTGGGCTGATCGGCGAGATCGTCGGCCGGATCGAGCGCAAGGCCGGCTGGCAGGTCACCGCGCTGGAGCTGCGCACGCTGGACCGTGCGACCCTGGAGCAGCACTACGCCGAGCACGTCGGCCGCCCGTTCTACGAGCCGCTCGTCGAGTTCATGCAGTCCGGCCCGGTCGTCGTCCTGGTCGCCGAGGGCGAGCGGATCATCGAGGGCGTCCGCGCCCTGGCGGGCCCGACCGACCCGATCGCCGCCGCGCCCGGATCGATCCGTGGCGACTTCGGGACGATCACCCGCGAGAACCTCATCCACGCCTCGGACTCCGAGGAGTCCGCAGAGCGAGAACTGAAGCTGTTCTTTCCGGGACTTTCCTGACCTCGGATCAGCCGAACAGCGCTGATGACCTGGGGCGACCGAAGTAATTCGGTCGCCCTTCGGCATATGACCGCCGATCGGGGGAACGCATCCCTCCGACGTAGCGTCACCATGAGTGGAACGGCCACCCGTTCCGCCCAAACTGGCGAAGGCCCCTCGCGCGGTGTCCGTGCATACGGCACTACGATGGAATCTTCCACGCCCGCAGCGCTCACTTCGCCTACCAAAAACAAGCCATCATCGCTTTCTTGGGAAGGCCCGACGCATCCTCATGGGGAACAAGGGGAACTCAATGTCGTTCATCGGCCGTGACATGGCTATCGACCTCGGGACTGCCAACACGCTGGTGTACGTCAGGGGGCGCGGCATCGTTCTGAACGAGCCGTCCGTCGTGGCCATCAACACCAACACCGGCGGCATCCTGGCAGTCGGTTCCGAGGCCAAGAAGATGATCGGGCGCACGCCCGGCAACATCGTTGCCGTGCGGCCCCTGAAGGACGGCGTGATCGCCGACTTCGAGATCACGGAGCGGATGCTCCGCTACTTCATCCTGAAGATCCACAAGCGCCGCTACCTGGCCCGCCCGCGTGTCGTCGTCTGCGTTCCCTCCGGCATCACCGGGGTCGAGCGACGCGCCGTCATCGAGGCGTCTACGCAGGCCGGTGCGCGCCAGGTGCACATCATCGAGGAGCCGATGGCCGCCGCCATCGGCTCGGGCCTGCCGGTCCACGAGGCCACCGGCAACATGGTCGTCGACATCGGCGGCGGCACCACCGAGGTCGCGGTCATCTCGCTCGGCGGAATCGTCACTGCCCAGTCGATCCGGGTCGCCGGCGACGAGCTGGACAACGCGATCATCCAGCACATCAAGAAGGAGTACTCGCTGCTCCTCGGTGAGCGGACCGCCGAACAGATCAAGATCACCATTGGCTCGGCGTACGAGATCGACAAGGACGAGCACACCGAGATCCGCGGTCGCGACCTGGTCTCCGGACTGCCCAAGACCGTGGTCATCTCCGCGGCCGAGGTCCGCAAGGCCATCGAGGAGCCGGTCAACGCGATCGTCGACGCCGTGAAGACGACGCTCGACAAGTGCCCGCCGGAGCTCTCCGGTGACGTCATGGACCGCGGCATCGTCCTCACCGGCGGCGGTGCGCTGCTGCGCGGACTGGACGAGCGGCTGCGCCAGGAGACCGGCATGCCGATCCATATCGCCGAGGATCCGCTGGACTCGGTGGCGCTCGGATCAGGCAAGTGTGTCGAGGAGTTCGAGGCGCTCCAGCAGGTGCTGGACGCCCAGCCCCGCAGGTAATACCGGGTCGACAACACAGCGGTCCGCCGTACGGGCGCTGCCGCCCCGTACGGCGGATCGTTGATATACAGACACGAACATCCCGACGAGGAAGGCACGGCCGCCGCACGTGAGGGACACACGAGAGAGCCGGCTGCTCCTGGTTCTGCTGATCGCCATCGCATTCGCACTGATTACGGTGGACATCCGCGGCGGCGAGGAGTCACCGGTGGACGGCGCCCGGCAGGCGGCCGCAACGGCCTTCGGGCCGGTCGAGAAAGGTGTCGCGGCAGCCGTCGATCCGGTGGGCAACGCCATAGGGGCGATCCGTGCATCCGGTGCACGACACGACCGGATCGCCGTCCTGGAACAGCAGAACGCCGCGCTGAAGGCGAAGCTCGGCAGCGACGACCGCAACCGCAGCCGGGTCCGCGAACTCGACAAGCTGCTGAAGAAATCGTCCGCCGGGCAGTACGGCATCAAGGCTGCCGAGGTCATCGCCATAGGAGCGGCCCAGGGCTTCTCCTGGACCGTCACGATCGACGCCGGCTCCGACGACGGCATCAAGCGCGACATGACCGTCATCAACGGCGACGGGCTCGTCGGCCGGGTCACCACCGTCGGCCCGGACACCGCGACGGTGCTCCTCGCCAACGACCCCGACTTCACCGTCGGCACCCGGATGGAGAAGACCGACGAGCTCGGCTTCGCCACCGGCCAGGGCGACCGTCCGCTGTCCGTCCAGTTCCTCAACGGCAAGGCCAAGGTGAAGAAGGGCGACCGGCTGGTCACCTTCGGCTCCAGCAAGGGCAAGCCGTTCGTGCCGGGCGTCCCGGTCGGCGAGGTCGTCCGCGTGGACCCGTCGGGCGGTGACCTCACCCGTACCGTCTACGTCCGCCCGTACGCCGCCTTCAGCAAGCTCGACATCGTCGGCATCGTCGTCCAGGCACCGCGCGAGGACCCCCGCGACATGGTCCTGCCGAAGAAGGCCGAGAAGCCGAAGCCCACCCCGACGGTCACCGTCACGATCTCGCCCAACGGCGACATCGTCGACACCAACGGCAAGGTGGTCGGGAACGTCAACGGGACCCCCAGCGGGAGTCCGAGCCCCACCGGATCCACCGGCAACGCGGTCAACGAGCAGAGGTAGAGCTGATCCCCATGCGCTTCAACAGGACTCTGCTCTCCACCGCCCTGGTCGTGATCGCCCTCGTCGTCCAGGTCTCCGTACTCGCCCGACTGCAGCTCCCCGGCGCCGTCCCCGACCTGCTGCTCCTCGTCGTCCTCGGTCTGGCCTTCGTGTACGGACATGTCGCCGGCGCCCTGATCGGTTTCGGCGCGGGACTCCTCGCCGACCTGGCACCGCCCGCCGACCACGCCGCCGGACGCTACGCCCTGGTCCTCTGCGTCATCGGCTACTGCGCCGGACTCGTCCGGCCGGACAACGGCCGGCTCAAGTCCGCGTTCGTCCCGATGGCCGCCGTGGTGGCCGCAGCGATCGGGTCGACCCTGCTGTACGCCCTCGTCGGCGCCCTCGTCGGGGACACCGCCGCCCGTCATGTCGGCCTCGGCAGCCTGCTGTTCACCGCAGCCGTCTACGATCTGCTCCTCGCGCCGTTCACCGTTCCACTGATCATGGCGCTCGCCAGACGCACCGAGAACGACCCGCTCTCCGAGTCCTCCAGCGGCGGCGACATGGCCGCGGGCTGGCTCTCCTCCGGCACCGGACTCAGGATCGGCGGCCCGCGCGGCGGACTGCGTTTGAAGGCTGCCCGCAGCAGAGCGGCACGGGCCGGACGGATCAAGGGAGTCAAGCGACTGTGAGGCTGAACCTCGCCGGGGACACCCCCCGGACCCCCGGCCCGACCACTACCGGGGGCGCCCCGTGAGCAACATCCCGGAGACGGGCCGGACCCAGCGGGTCCAGATCCGGCTCATCATCATCCAGGTCCTCGTCTTCTCCCTGCTGCTGACGCTCGGCGGCCGCCTCTGGTACCTCCAGATCCGCAACGGCCAGGAGTACACCGACGAGGCGAAGAACAACCACGTCCAGCAGGTCGTCCAGCCCGCGGTCCGCGGCTCGATCCTCGACGCGCGGGGAGTGCCCCTCGCCGACAACGAGACCCGCCTGGTCGTCTCCGCCGACCGCACCGATCTGATGAAGATGGACGACGACGGCAAGGGCGTCCTGACCCGCCTCGCCGATGTGCTCGGCATGAAGCCGAAGGACGTCTTCGACAAGATCCGGCTCTGCGACGCGAAGACCCCGCAGCCCTGCTGGAACGGTTCGCCGTACCAGCCGATCCCGGTCACCGACGAGGCCACCACCCAGCAGGCCCTCCAGATCCGCGAACGTGCCGAGGACTTCCCCGGCATCACCGCCGAACCCACCGCCGTACGCCGCTACGCCGCACCCGGCAAGGCCAACACCGCCCAGGTCCTCGGCTACCTCTCGCCCGTCACCGACGAAGAGATCACCAAGGCCAAGGACACCGACTCGCCGTACCTCCGCTCCGACCAGGTCGGCCGCTCCGGCCTGGAGCGTACGTACGACAAGGAACTGCGCGGCAAGGCCGGCGTCACCCGCTACGAGGTCGACAACCTCGGCCGGGTCATCGGCCAGGCGAAGGACGACAAGGCCGAGCCCGGATCGAGCGTTGTCACCTCCATCGACGCCCGGGTCCAGGCCGTCGCGGAGTACGAGCTGAACGACGCGATGAAGGTCGCCCGCACCCAGTTCGACAAGAACACCAACGAGAACTACAAGGCGGATTCCGGCGCCGTCGTCGTGATGGAAGCCAAGACCGGCCGCGTCGTCGCGATGGCCTCCCTGCCCGACTACGACCCCAACGCCTGGGTCGGCGGCATCTCGGGCAAGGACTACGCCCGGATGACCAGCAAGAAGTCCAACTATCCGCTGCTCAACCGGGGCATCCAGGGTCAGGCCGCTCCGGGCTCGATCTTCAAGGTCGTCTCGACCGCGGCCTCCATCCAGGCGGGCTACCCGTTCGACGGCCACTACACCTGCGGCAGCTCGTACACGGCCGAGGGCCACACCTACCAGAACTTCGAATCGCAGAGCCACGGCCCCATCACCCTGGGCCAGGCACTCGAGGTCTCCTGCGACACCGTCTTCTACGCCCTCGGCTACCAGCAGTGGCAGAAGGACGGCGGGATGAAGCCGAAGAAGAACGCCAAGGACTGGTTCTTCAAGACCGCCCACCAGTTCGGCCTCGGCAAGGAGACCGGCATCGACCTCCCCAACGAGGTCACCGGCCGCGTCCCCGACCGCCAGTGGAAGAAGGACTTCTGGAAGGCCAACAAGGACACGTGGTGCGAACAGGCCAAGAAGTGGCCCAAGAAGAAGGACTTCAACACCGTGCTCGCCCACGAGAACTGCCTCGAAGGCATGAAGCTGCACGCCTATGACTCGATCAACTACTCGATCGGTCAGGGCGACACCCTCGTCACCCCGATCCAGATGGCGACCATCTACGCCGCCATCAGCAACGGCGGCACGCTCTACGACCCGACCGTCGGCAAGGCGATCGTCAGCCCCGACGGCAAGCACGTCAGCATGATCGGGCCCAAGTCCCACGGCAAGCTGCCGGTCAGCGCCAAGACCCTGAAGGAGATGGAGGGGGCGCTGGCGGGCGTCGCGACCCGCGGTACCGCCGCCTGGAGGTTCGGCGGCTGGCCGCAGGACAAGATCCCGATGCACGCCAAGACGGGCACGGCCGAGGTCTACGGCAAGCAGACGACCTCGTGGTTCGCGACGTACACCAAGGACTACTCGATCGTCATGACGATCTCCCAGGGTGGTACGGGCTCCGGCGCCTCCGGGCCTGCCGTCCGCAACATCTACGACGCGCTCTACGGACTCGACGACTCCGGCAAGCAGGATCTCAAGAAGGCGCTGCTGCCCACCCCGCAGAAGTCCCTGCCCAAGATCCAGCACGACGGCTCGATCGACTCCCCGACGATCAAGCCCTACGACCCGGACTCGCAGAAGGTCCCGGCGGAGCAGACACTCGCCGCGGTGCTCGGGAGGCGTGACTGATGTCCGGCTTCTCCGTCTCCCGGTACGCCCCCAAGCGTTCCGCCTGGGGCCGGCTCACCGCCCGCGACTCGGTCGTGCGCCGGCTCGACTGGCCGCTCCTCGGCTCCGCCATCGCGCTCTCCCTCATCGGCTCCGCCCTGGTCTACTCCGCGACCCGCGGCCGCGACGCCCTCACCCACGGGGACCCGTACTACTTCCTGCTCCGGCACGCACTCAACACCGGCATCGGATTCGCCCTGATGGTCGGCACGATCTGGCTCGGCCACCGCACCCTGCGCGGCGCCGTCCCGATCCTCTACGGCCTCTCGGTGCTCCTGGTCCTCGCCGTACTCACCCCGCTCGGCGCCACCGTCAACGGCGCCCACGCCTGGATCATCATCGGTGGCGGCTTCTCCCTGCAGCCGTCCGAATTCACCAAGATCACCATCATCCTCGTCATGGCGATGGTCCTCGCCGCCCGCGTCGACGCGGGCGACCAGGTGCACCCCGACCACCGGACCGTCGCCAAGGCGCTGGGCCTCGCGCTCCTCCCCATGGTGATCGTCATGGGAATGCCGGACCTCGGCTCCGTCATGGTCATGGCCGTCATCGTGCTCGGCGTGCTCCTCGCCTCCGGGGCGTCGAACCGCTGGATCTTCGGCCTCCTCGGCGCCGGCGTGGCCGGAGCCGTCGCCGTCTGGCAGCTCGGTCTGCTCGACGACTACCAGATCGCCCGCTTCGCCGCCTTCGCCAACCCGGCACTCGACCCGGCGGGCGTCGGTTACAACACCAACCAGGCCCGCATCGCGATCGGCTCCGGCGGACTCACCGGCACCGGCCTCTTCCAGGGCACCCAGACCACCGGTCAGTTCGTCCCCGAGCAGCAGACCGACTTCGTCTTCACCGTCGCGGGCGAAGAACTCGGCTTCCTCGGCGCCGGACTGATCCTCGTCCTCCTCGGCATCGTCCTGTGGCGCGCCTGCCGGATCGCCCGCGAGACCACCGAGCTGTACGGCACGATCGTCGCCGCCGGAATCATCGCCTGGTTCGCCTTCCAGGCGTTCGAGAACATCGGCATGACGCTCGGCATCATGCCCGTCGCCGGACTCCCCCTGCCGTTCGTGTCGTACGGAGGGTCGTCCATGTTCGCCGTCTGGGTGGCCATCGGACTGCTCCAGTCGATCAGGATGCAGCGGCCGATAACGGCCTGAGCAGGTGACCCATCCGCCGGGCCCCCTGCCGGGCGGCGGCAAACGCGTCTAGATTCGGTGCATGGCGGACTCGAAGCGCGAAATCGAGCGGAAGTACGAAGCCACCGTCGACACCCGGCTCCCCGAGCTCACCCGGGTGGCCGGGGTCGCGGCCGTGGACCACTGCGGCGTCATGGAACTCGACGCCGTCTACTACGACACCGAGGACCAGCGGCTCGCCGCCGACTCCCTCACCCTGCGTCGCCGCACCGGCGGCGACGACGCGGGCTGGCACGTCAAATTCCCCGTCGCCCATGGAATCCGTGACGAGATCCGGGCCCCGCTCTCCGACACCCTCCCGCGCAGCCTCGCCGCGCTCCTGCGCTCCCGGGTCAGGGAGACGGAACTCGTCCCCGTCGTCCGACTGCATTCCTCGCGCGACGTCCACCATCTGCTCGGCCCCGACGGGTCGCTCCTCGCCGAACTCAGTGTCGACGAGGTCCGGGCCGTTCGGCTCGCGGGCGGCAGCGGCACAGCGGCCTGGACCGAGATCGAGGTCGAACTCGCCGACGACGGTGACCCCGCCTTCCTCGACGCCGTCGAACACCGGCTCCGCAAGGCCGGCGTGAAGCCGTCCGCATCGGCCTCCAAACTGGCCCGGGCTCTCGCCGAGACAGCCCCGAGAGACAAGACGGTCCCGAAGAAGCAGCGCACCGCGAAGAAGACCGCACCACGGCCCCGGACGGCGGGCGACCACGTCATGGACTACGTGCGCGACCAGATCACCGCCGTCGTCGCCCTCGACCCCGCCGTACGCCGCGACCTCCCCGACTCCGTGCACCAGATGCGGGTCGCCACCCGCAGACTGCGCAGCGCCTTCAGGACGTACCGGAAGATCCTCGACCGCACCGTCACCGACCCCGTCGGCGACGAACTGAAATGGCTGGCGGCAGAGCTCGGAATCGACCGCGACCAGGAGGTCCTCGACGAACGCCTGCGCGCCCGGATCGCCGAGCTGCCCCGCACCCTGGTTCTCGGCCCCGTCCGCAGCCGGCTCCGGATCTGGTCCGTGGCCCGGCGGGCCGGCTCCCGTCGCCGGACCGTCGGCGTACTCGACGGCAAGCGCTACCTGGCTCTCCTGGAAAGCCTCGACGCACTCCAGGCCGCGCCGCCGCTGCTGCCCGCCGCGGCCCACGCCCCCGAGGACGCACTGCCCCGCGCCGTGCTGCGGGACTACGAGCGCCTCGCCACCCGTATCGGCCACGCCCTGGAACTCCGGCCCGGTCCCGACCGCGACCTCGCCATGCACGACGCCCGCAAGGCGGCGAAACGCGCCCGGTACGCGGGGGAGGCGGCGACCGTCGCGCTGGGCCGCCCCGCCAAGAAGTTCGCCCGGCGGATGAAGGCCGTACAGACCGTGCTCGGCGACCACCAGGACAGCGTCGTCGCCCGCGACGCCCTGCGCACACTGGCCGCCCAGGCGCACGCCGCGGGGGAGACCGCATTCACTTGGGGACTGCTGTACGGGCACGAGGAGGCGACCGCCGCCGCCCGCGAGCAGGAGCTTCCCGAGGTATGGGAACGGGCGTCCCGGCCGAAATTGCGGGCGGCGCTGGAAGGCTGAGCACCGGGGTACGCTGGATGGTCACCCCTGCCGGCTCTCGAAAGTTCGCGATGTCTGTCGAATCGGTCTTCCCACAGCTCGAAGCTCTGCTCCCGCATGTGCAGAAGCCCATCCAGTACGTCGGCGGTGAGCTGAACTCCACCGTCAAGCCGTGGGACGAGTGTGACGTCCGCTGGGCTCTGATGTACCCGGACGCGTACGAGGTCGGACTGCCCAACCAGGGCGTCATGATCCTGTACGAGGTACTCAACGAGCGCGACGGCGTCATGGCCGAGCGCACGTACAGCGTCTGGCCGGACCTCGAAGAGCTGATGCGCGAGCACAAGGTCCCGCAGTTCACCGTGGACAGCCACCGCCCGGTGAAGGCGTTCGACGTCTTCGGGCTGAGCTTCTCCACCGAGCTCGGCTACACCAACATGCTCACCGCCCTGGACCTCGCGGGCATCCCCCTCGACGCCCGGGACCGCGGCCTCGACGACCCGATCGTGCTCGCGGGCGGCCACGCCGCCTTCAACCCCGAGCCGATCGCGGAGTTCATCGACTGCGCGGTCATCGGCGACGGCGAGCAGGCGGTCCTGGAGATCACCGAGATCATCCGCGGCTGGAAGGCCGAAGGCCGCCCCGGTGGGCGCGAGGAGGTGCTGTTCCGGCTCGCGAAGACCGGCGGCGTCTACGTGCCGAGGTTCTACGACGTCGAGTACCTCCCGGACGGCCGCATCGGCCGCGTCGTGCCGAACAAGTCGGGCGTGCCGTGGCGGGTCTCCAAGCACACCGTGATGGACCTCGACGAGTGGCCGTACCCGAAGCAGCCCCTCGTCCCCCTCGCCGAGACCGTCCACGAGCGGATGTCCGTCGAGATCTTCCGCGGCTGCACCCGCGGCTGCCGTTTCTGCCAGGCCGGCATGATCACGCGCCCCGTGCGGGAGCGAAGCATCACCGGCATCGGCGAAATGGTCGAGAAGGGTCTCAAGGCGACCGGCTTCGAGGAGGTCGGCCTGCTGTCCCTGTCCTCCGCGGACCACAGTGAGATCGGCGACATCGCCAAGGGTCTCGCCGACCGGTACACCGAGGACAAGATCGGCCTCTCGCTGCCCTCCACCCGCGTCGACGCGTTCAACGTGGACCTGGCCAACGAGCTGACCCGCAACGGCCGCCGCTCGGGCCTCACGTTCGCCCCCGAGGGCGGCTCCGAGCGCATGCGCAAGGTCATCAACAAGATGGTCTCGGAAGAGGACCTCATCCGGACCGTCGCCACCGCGTACGGCAACGGCTGGCGCCAGGTGAAGCTGTACTTCATGTGCGGCCTGCCCACCGAGACCGACGAGGACGTCCTCCAGATCGGCGACATGGCGGTCAACGTGATCGCCAAGGGCCGCGAGGTCTCCGGGCAGAACGACATCCGCTGCACCGTCTCCATCGGTGGCTTCGTACCCAAGCCGCACACCCCGTTCCAGTGGGCCCCGCAGCTCAGTGCCGAGGAGACCGACGCCCGCCTGGAGAAGCTGCGCGACAAGATCCGCGGCGACAAGAAGTACGGCCGCTCGATCGGATTCCGGTACCACGACGGCAAGCCCGGCATCGTCGAGGGCCTGCTCTCGCGCGGCGACCGTCGCATCGGTTCCGTCATCCGCGCCGTCTACGAGGCCGGCGGCCGTTTCGACGGCTGGCGCGAGCACTTCTCGTACGACCGCTGGATGGCGTGTGCCGAGAAGACGCTTCCCGGGTTCGGGGTGGACGTCGACTGGTACACCACCCGTGAGCGCACCTACGAGGAGGTCCTGCCCTGGGACCACCTGGACTCCGGTCTCGACAAGGACTGGCTCTGGGAGGACTGGCAGGACTCGCTCGACGAGACCGAGGTCGAGGACTGCCGCTGGACCCCGTGCTTCGACTGCGGCGTGTGTCCGCAGATGGACACGTCCATCCAGATCGGGCCGACCGGCAAGAAGTTGCTGCCGCTGGCGGTCAAGAACGCCGCGCCTGCTCCCAGCGGGCACGCGCACTGAGGCGAGCGAGGCACTCGGTCGGGTGAGTCATGCCCTGGCGGGGGCGAGTGAGGCCGAGAGGGTGGCCGGGTGCGACGGCAGCCCTGGGCACCGGGATCCGCCGCGGGGGTACGGCCGAGGCCACATCCTCGCCAAGTCCCGTGCCTGCTCGACGACTTGCACAGCACTCAGCGCCGAGCGCGCAGACCGCATGGCCCCGGACGGCACGGTTCGGGTGACAGCTCGATGACGAAGACCCGGCCCGGGAAACCCTGGGCCGGGTCTTCGCGTCCTGTCCGGCATGGACCAGGAGAATCAGCCCCGCGCGTACGGCAACCATCAGGCGCCTGCGCACTACGAGTCCGGCGACGGCTGTCTGACCACGCTCATCAGGATTCCGGTACGGATCGTGGTGCTCGTGATCGTCCTGCCCGTACGGATGGTCTGGGACGCGCTCGTCGCCACCTCCCGCGCCGCCGACCGGATGCTGCTGCGCCCCGTGGGCCGGGCGCTGACGTGGCTGTGCCAGGTCCTCGTGGTGATCCCGCTGGTCCGGCTGTACGAGTCGGTCCTCACTCCGCTGGGGCACGGACTGCGGTGGCTGGCCGCCGTGGTCGGCCGGGGCCTGCGGTGGCTGGGCGCGGCCGTCCTCGTGTGGCCGTGGGTGGCGCTGTGGCGGTACGCGGTCGTGCCCGTGGTCCGATACGGCATCGTCGCGCCGGCGGTGTGGCTCTACGCGTCGGTCCTCATCCCGGTCGGGCACGGGCTGCGCCGGGTGTACCGCGTACTGCTCGTCCCCGCCGGACGGGGCGTCGCCACCGCGATCGGCCGGCTGCTCACCGCTCTCTTCGTGTGGCCGGTGGTCGGCGTGTGGCGGTACGTCCTGGTCCCGCTCGCGCTCACCCTCGGCCGGCTCGCGGAGTACCTGATCGTCGCGCCGCTGGCCTGGACGTACCGGGAACTGCTCACCCCGCTCGGCCACGGCATCGCCTGGCTGGCCGGCGTGGTGGCGCGCGGCCTCGTCGCGGCGGCCCGGGGGCTGGGCACAGCCGTCGCCTGGCTGGTCGTGACGGTCCTCGTCACCCCCGTGGGGTGGATCCGGCGGCGGGTCCTCGCCCCGGTCGGCCGGGAGATCGCCACCGCGATCGGTGTCGCCTGGCGCATTGCCGGACACGTCTCGCGGGCCGTCGGCCGCGCTCTCGCCCGGCTGGCGTGGTATCTCATCGGCGCCCCGGTGGCCTGGACCTACCGGACGGTGTGCACACCCGTCGGACACTTCGTACGCGACATGGTCTGGGCCCCGGCCGCACGCGCCGCCGTCGAGGCGGGACGCGCGGCCCGCGATGCCCTGCGCACCGCACGCGAGACCGTGCGCCAGGCCCGCCGCGACGCATGGCGGGCGCTGGTCGGCCGGGGCCCGGTCCCCGAGCCCCGGGAACCGGTGGCCCCCCTTGCGCGTACTCTGGGTAGTACAACGACTGTGCCCAGCGCGGCGCCCGAACCAGAGATCTCCCTGCGAAAGCAGGGGTGAGCCGGACCGGACACCCCCGGGCCACCCGTATTTCGAGGGCGGCGTGCCACCGCGTCCGCTCCGCACCGAGGAGAAGAACCACTGGGCAAGCGACAGCCCGAAGGCCCGCCGCCCGCACCGGCAGTGCAGCGCATCCGACTGCGCTACACCAAGCGCGGCCGCCTCCGGTTCACCAGCCACCGCGACTTCCAGCGCGCCTTCGAGCGGGCGCTGCGCCGCGCCGAGGTGCCCATGGCCTACTCGGCGGGGTTCACCCCGCATCCCAAGGTGTCGTACGCCAATGCCGCACCC
The DNA here is from genome assembly GCF_036108815.1 of Streptomyces sp. NBC_00353. NCBI lineage: Bacteria > Bacillati > Actinomycetota > Actinomycetes > Kitasatosporales > Streptomycetaceae > Streptomyces > Streptomyces sp. NBC_00353. The sequence continues at coordinate 6,687,885 of NZ_CP107985.1, forward strand.
ACCGGCACGGGCAGCGAGGCCGAGTTCCTGGAGATCGCCCTCGCCGAACGTCGGGATCCCGACACGTTGCGCGACCTGCTCGACGCGTCGCTCCCGGACGGCCTCGACATCACCGACGCCGTGGAGGCCCGCACCTCGGGTCTCGCCGATCGGCTGACTGCCTCCGTCTGGGAGATGCGGCTCGACGGGGTCCCGTTCGAGGACGTCGAGAAGGCCGTCGCCGGTTTCCTCGGCGCCGAGAGCGTCGAGGTCCAGCGCCGCACGAAGAACGGCATGCGGACCTTCGACGCCCGCGCCGCTGTCGCGGACCTGGAAGCCGTCGATCCCCGGGCTGATAGGCCGGAGGACAAGCCCTGTGCGATACTGCGGCTGGTTGTTCGGCACGTGACACCTGCCGTGCGACCTGACGACGTCCTGTCCGGTCTCCGCGTTGTGGCCGACCTGGCGCCGCCGGTCCCCGCAGCGGTGACCAGGCTGGCGCAGGGGCTCTTCGACGAGGAGTCCGGCACGGTGACCGACCCGCTCGCGCCCGACCGCGAGGCAGCCCCGACCGTGCTACCCACGGCCACCGGGACCGCCGTCGCGACGGCGCCGGAAGGTGCAGGTTCCGCGTAAGGCGGTCGTTGTAGCGCAGTCCTCGGACTCGGGAGCCACCTGGGTCGGGCAGCGCGCTGACCCATAAGACTTTCGCCAGGCCGTGCGTACATCGCGTACGGAACCGGCGAGCCAGACATTCAGCTCCCGTGCGGCGCCCGCGCCCCGGACGGCGGTACCGCGTTTTCCATGCGGACCGTGCCGGACCGGAATCAGGCGTGGCGCCCGGGAGCGTGACGGGAGAACCGCCCGCATGCTCGAACCGAACGAGCCCGGCACGACCGGGAACGCCGAAGAGAACAACACCCCCGGGGACAAGCTGCCGCCGCGCCGCAGGCGCCGTGCCGCCTCCCGCCCGGCCGGTCCGCCGTCGGGCGCCGCCGGCTCGGAGGCTGCGGCGCCGGCCATACCGGCCGTTGACGCCGCAGTGTCCGACACCACCGTCGCCGCCGACGAGGCGGAGGCCGCACCGCCGGCACGTACGCGTCGCCGTGCGGTCCGCAAGGCGACCGCCCCCGCGGGTGCGCCGGAGGCCGCCGAGGTCGTGGAGACCTCCACGAGCGCTGCCCCCGCAGAGGCTGCGGAGGCCGCCCCGGTCGAAGAGACCGCTGAGGCCGCTGAGGCGCCGCGTGCGCGTCGCCGGGCGACCCGTAAGGCGACCGCTCCGGCGGGTACGCCGAAGGCCGAGAAGACCGCCGAGGTCGCCGAGACCGAGGCCGCCCCGGTCGAAGAGACCCCTGAGACCGCTGAGGCGCCGCGTGCGCGTCGCCGGGCGTCCCGCAAGGCCACCGCTCCGGCAGGTGCTCCGCCGGCCGCCGAGGCCGTGGAGGTCGTCGAGCCCACCCCGGCCGTCGAGACCGAGGCGCCCGAGCAGCCCGCCGTCGCCGAGCCCGTCGTGGCCGAGGCGCCCCGCCGTACCCGCCGCCGGGCATCCGCTCCGGCCGGTACGCCGCAGACCACGCCGGCCGACACCGGGACCGGTGAGACCGTGGAGGCCGCACCGGTCGCCGAGGCCGCTGAGCCGGAGGCCCCGCGCGGCCGTCGTCGGGCGGTCCGTAAGGCGACCGCTCCGGCGGGTGCGCCGCAGGCCGCCGAGGCCGTTGCCCCTGCCGAGATCGTCACCGAGACCCCGGTCGAGGCCGCTGCCGCCGAGGAGCCGGCCGCCGAGCCCGAGGAGGCGGCCGAGGGCGCCGCGCCGCGTGGCCGTCAGCGCCGTCGGGCCACCGCCGCCGCGGGCAGGCCGGAGTTCACCGGAAAGGTCGAGGAGCCCGCCCGTAAGAGCCGTCGCGCGACGCGCCCGGCCGTGGCCGTCTTCCAGGCGCCGGTCTTCGCCGAGCCGATGTTCCAGACCCCGGAGACCGCCGCAGCCGCGGCTGCGGCCGCCGGCACCCCCTCGCGTTACGACGAGGCCGAGGAAGAGATCGAGACGGTCGAGGAGACCGCCGTGACCGAGGAGGCCGCTGCCGAGGCGGCCCCCGTCGCCGAGGCCGCGCCGCAGGGCGGCTCCCGTCGGCGTCGCCGCCGTCGTGGCGAGGCCGCCGAGACCGAGCCGGTCGCCGAGCGGACGCCCGCGCCCGCCGCCCCGGTCGAGGAGCCGGCCGAGGACGAGCACGAGCTGGAGGCCGAAGGCGAGGCCGAGCACGAGGGCGAGGAGTCGGACGAGTACGGGGACCGGCCCTCGCGCCGTCGCCGTCGCGGTGGCCGTCGCCGTCGCCGCGGTGAGTCGACCGAGGGCGAAGAAGCCGCGGAGCAGCACGCCGACGAGCACGCCGCCGACACGTCCGAGGAAGAGCACGAGGCCGACGAGGAGGAGGAAGAGGACCACGAGCTGTCCGCTTCCGGCTCCAGCAGCAGCCGTCGCCGGCGTCGTCGCCGTCGTCGCAGCGGTGACGCCTCGCCCGAGGCCGAAGCCGGTACGGACGACCCGGAGCGTACGGTCGTCAAGGTCCGTGAGCCCCGGAAGAAGGAAGCCGAGCGCGAGCCCGGCACCGGCTTCGACGAGGTCCAGTCCATCAAGGGCTCGACCCGTATGGAGGCGAAGAAGCAGCGTCGCCGCGAAGGCCGTGAGCAGGGGCGCCGGCGCGTCCCGATCATCACGGAGGCGGAGTTCCTGGCCCGCCGCGAGGCCGTCGAGCGCGTGATGGTCGTCCGTCAGAACGGCGAGCGCACCCAGATCGGCGTCCTCGAGGACAACGTGCTCGTCGAGCACTACGTCAACAAGGAGCAGGCCACCAGCTACGTCGGCAACGTCTACCTGGGCAAGGTGCAGAACGTACTGCCGTCCATGGAGGCTGCCTTCGTGGACATCGGCAAGGGCCGCAACGCCGTCCTGTACGCCGGTGAGGTCAACTTCGAGGCGCTCGGCATGGCCCATGGGCCGCGTCGGATCGAGACCGCGCTGAAGTCCGGCCAGTCCGTCCTCGTCCAGGTGACGAAGGACCCGATCGGCCACAAGGGCGCCCGTCTGACCAGCCAGGTCTCGCTGCCCGGCCGTTACCTGGTCTATGTGCCCGAGGGCTCGATGACCGGTATCAGCCGCAAGCTGCCCGACACGGAGCGCGCCCGGCTGAAGACCATCCTCAAGAAGATCGTCCCCGAGGACGCGGGCGTCATCGTGCGCACCGCCGCCGAGGGTGCGAGCGAGGACGAGCTGCGCCGCGATGTCGAGCGGCTGCAGCAGCAGTGGGAGGACATCCAGAAGAAGTCGAAGAGCAACGGCAGCGCCAACGCGCCGACGCTGCTCTACGGCGAGCCGGACATGACGGTCCGAGTCGTCCGCGACATCTTCAACGAGGACTTCTCGAAGGTCATCGTCAGCGGTGACGACGCGTGGGAGACCATCCACGGTTACGTCGCACACGTTGCCCCCGACCTGACGGACCGTCTGTCGAGGTGGACCTCCGAGGTCGACATCTTCGCGACCTACCGGATCGACGAGCAGTTGATGAAGGCGCTGGACCGCAAGGTCTGGCTGCCCAGCGGCGGTTCGCTGGTGATCGACAAGACCGAGGCGATGGTCGTCGTCGACGTCAACACCGGCAAGTTCACCGGTCAGGGCGGCAACCTCGAGGAGACCGTCACCAGGAACAACCTGGAGGCGGCCGAGGAGATCGTGCGCCAGCTGCGGCTGCGCGACCTCGGCGGCATCGTCGTCATCGACTTCATCGACATGGTCCTGGAGTCCAACCGGGATCTGGTGCTGCGGCGTCTGCTGGAGTGCCTGGGTCGCGACCGTACGAAGCACCAGGTCGCCGAGGTCACCTCGCTGGGCCTGGTCCAGATGACCCGCAAGCGGGTGGGCCAGGGTCTGCTGGAGTCCTTCTCCGAGACCTGTGTCCACTGCAACGGGCGCGGCGTGATCGTGCACATGGAGCAGCCGACCACGGTCGGTGGCGGCGGCAACGGCAAGCGTGCGAAGAAGCGCGGCCGCGGTGGCGTCGGTGAGCAGCCCGAGGCTCTCGTCGAGCACGAGCACGAGCACGTTGAGGCCGAGGTGGAGACCGAGGCCGAGGTGGCTGCCGAGGTCGCCGCTCCGGTGGCACTTCCCGAGCCGGAGTTCGTACCGGACGAGGAGCTGTACAGCAGCCCGGCCGAGGCCGAGGCGGCCGCTTCGCGCGGCCGTGGCCGTCGGCGCGCGACCCGCAAGGCAACGGCCCCGGCCGGCGCCCCGAGGACGGCGCCCGAGCCCACCCCGGTCGTGGAGCCGGAGCCGGTGACCGAGCCCGTGCCGGTTGTCGAGGCCCCGGTGGCCGAGGCTCCGCAGGGCCGTACGCGCCGTCGGGCGACCCGCAAGGCGACCGCTCCGGCGGGCTCGCCGGCCGCGGCCGGCGAGCCGGTCGAGGCGCCGCTGCCCGTAGCGGACGTGGTTGCTGCCGAGGCCGTGGTGGTCGAGGCCCCGGTGGCCGAGGCCGCACCCGAGGAGGTGGCCGCCCCGCCGCGTGCCCGGCGCCGGGTGACCCGCAAGGTCACCGCCCCCGCGGGCTCGCCCGCAGGTGCGGACGGTGCGGAGGTCGTCGTGGTGACGGGCTCCACCGAGCCGAAGCCCGAGGCCGCACCGGCCCCGGCCGACGCCACCGCCGTTGCCCCGGAAGCCGCGGAGACCGCGGAGGCCGAGGCCCCGGCGAAGAAGACGGCCCGCAAGACCGCCAAGAAGGCCACCGCCAAGAAGGCAGCCACCAAGAAGACGGCTGCCAAGAAGACCGTCGCGAAGAAGACGACGGCCAAGAAGGCGGCGGCGAAGAAGACGGCGGCGGCGGAGCAGTAGTCGCCGCAGGCTTTGCAGAGGTCGGGCCCGACCAGGCCCGACCTCTGCAGCAGCGGACGCATCCGGACCGGCCCGTACGAGTGGCCGGTCGGCATGCGTCCGGTGCACCTGCCGCACCCGCCCCGGTCCTCGGAGACTGCGCGGGACCGGACCCGGCCGGGGCGGCTTCGCTCACGTGACCGAGGCAACTGTCCTCGGGCCGTCGTCGGACGCGCCGCGACCGGACAATGAGCTCGTAGAGCACGACCCAGGAAGCAAGGAGAACCTTCATGATCGGCCTGATACTCGCAGCCGGTGCCGGACGGCGTCTGCGCCCGTACACCGACACCCTTCCGAAGGCCCTGGTGCCGGTAGGCCCCGAGGGCGACGAGGAGAGCCTCACCGTCATCGATCTGACGCTGGGCAACTTCGCCGAGGTGGGGCTGACCGAGGTCGCGATCATCGTGGGTTACCGCAAGGAGGCCGTGTACGCCCGCAAGGAGGCTCTTGAGGCGAAGTACGGCGTCACGATCACGCTGATCGACAACGACAAGGCCGAGGAGTGGAACAACGCGTACTCCCTCTGGTGCGGCCGCGACTCGATCAAGCACAGCGTGATCCTCGCCAACGGCGACACCGTGCACCCGGTCTCCGTCGAGAAGACGCTGCTGGCCGCACGCGGTGACGGCAAGCGGATCATCCTTGCCCTCGACACGGTGAAGCAGCTCGCCGACGAGGAGATGAAGGTCGTCGTGGACCCCGAGAAGGGCGTCCAGCGGATCACCAAGCTGATGGACCCGGCGGACGCGACGGGCGAGTACATCGGTGTCACCCTCATCGAGGGCGATGCGGCCGACGAGCTCGCGGACGCGCTGCGGACGACCTTCGAGCGCGACCCGGACCTGTACTACGAGGACGGCTACCAGGAGCTCGTCAACCGCGGCTTCAAGGTCGACGTGGCGCCGATCGGCGACATCCAGTGGGTCGAGATCGACAACCACGAGGACCTCGCCAAGGGCAGGAGGATCGCGTGCCAGTACTGACCCGCCTCATACCGGCGCCGATCGTCGTCGATATCCGCGCGGGTGCCCTGGCCGATCTCGCGAGCGTCCTCGCGGACCAGAGGATCTCCAGCTCGGGGAAGCTGGCGGTCGCGATCAGCGCAGGGTCCGGTCAGGCGCTGCGCGAGCGGCTCTCGTCGAGCCTGCCGAGTGCTTCCTGGTTCGAGGTCGGCGGCGGCTCCCTCGGGGACGCGATCAAGCTCGCCGAGGCCATGAAGTCCGGGCGTTACGACGCCGTGGTGGGCCTCGGCGGCGGCAAGATCATCGACTGTGCGAAGTTCGCCGCGGCGCGTGTCGGGCTGCCGCTGGTCGCGGTGGCGACGAACCTCTCCCACGACGGTCTCTGCTCGCCGGTCGCCACACTGGACAACGACGCGGGCCGTGGCTCGTACGGTGTCCCGAACCCGATCGCGGTCCTGATCGACCTCGACATCATCCGCGAGGCCCCGGCCCGGTTCGTGCGCTCCGGGATCGGCGACGCGCTTTCCAACATCTCCGCGGTCGCGGACTGGGAGCTCGCCCATGAGGTCAAGGGCGAGGACATCGACGGCCTCGCTGCCGCGATGGCCCGCCAGGCCGGTGAGGCGGTGCTGCGCCACCCCGGCGGCATCGGGGACGACAGCTTCCTGCAGGTGCTGGCCGAAGGGCTGGTGATCACCGGTATCTCGATGTCGGTCGCGGGCGACAGCCGCCCCGCTTCCGGCGCGTGCCACGAGATCAACCACGCCTTCGATCTGCTCTTCCCTCAGCGTGCCGCCAGCCACGGCGAGCAGTGCGGTCTGGGCGCGGCGTTCGCGATGCATCTGCGCGGTGCCCGCGAGGAGTCCGTACAGATGGCCCGGACGCTGCGGGGCCACGGCCTGCCCGTGCTGGCCGAGGAGATCGGCTTCACCGCGGACGAGTTCGTCTCGGTGGTCGAATTCGCTCCGCAGACCAGGCCGGGGCGCTACACGATTCTGGAGCACCTGAACCTGTCCGCGGACGGGATCCGGGATGCCTACGCCGAGTACGTGAAGGCTGTCGAGGCCTGAATCAGGGGCCCGGTTTGACCGGCTGTCCAAGGCCCCGTAGCCTTGACCGTCGGCGTTTGTTCGCCACACCTCTGAGCACTGACCTCCCGCTCGTACGGGAGAGGCCGCTCGTCCAATCCGGATCGTCGCGGGTCTTCGGACCCGTGTGAGCGGCTGGCATCAGAGGATTCCGTTCCGAGCGAGAGTGAGATCCGCGTGTACGCCATCGTGCGCAGCGGTGGCCGCCAGCACAAGGTTGCTGTCGGTGACATCGTTGAGGTTGACAAGATTCCCACTGCCCAGGTTGGTGACACGGTCGAGCTCTCGACCCTGCTCGTGGTCGACGGCGACGCCGTGACCAGCGACCCGTGGGTGCTGGCCGGGATCAAGGTTCAGGCCGAGATCGTGGACCACCACAAGGGCGCGAAGATCGACATCCTTCGCTACAAGAACAAGACCGGCTACCGCCGTCGCCAGGGTCACCGCCAGCAGTACACGGCGATCAAGGTCACCGGTATCCCCGCGGCTGCGAAGTAAGGGACTGAGAAAAGATGGCACACAAGAAGGGCGCATCGTCCACCCGGAACGGGCGCGATTCCAACGCTCAGCGGCTCGGCGTCAAGCGCTTCGGCGGCCAGGCCGTCAACGCCGGTGAGATCCTGGTCCGCCAGCGCGGCACCCACTTCCACCCGGGCACGGGCGTCGGCCGTGGCGGCGACGACACGCTGTTCGCGCTCGCCGCTGGTGCGGTCGAGTTCGGCACCCACCGTGGCCGCAAGGTCGTGAACATCGTTCCGATCGCCGAGTAATTTCGGCGCTCGTCGAGCGGTTTCTGCGGAGGCGGACCTCACTTCCCGTATGGGAAGCGGGTCCGCCTTTCGCGTGTTTCTCCTAAGAGACACAGCATGAGCTTGAATCATTTCTGCATGTATGTAACTGGAGGTTCCAACCATGACCACCTTCGTGGACCGCGTCGATCTGCATGTCGCCGCGGGTAACGGAGGCCACGGCTGTGCCTCCGTTCACCGTGAGAAGTTCAAGCCGCTCGGCGGCCCGGACGGCGGCAACGGCGGCCGTGGCGGCGATGTGACCCTGGTCGTCGACCAGGACATCACCACGCTCCTCGACTATCACCACAGTCCGCACCGCAAGGCCACCAACGGCCAGCCCGGCGCGGGCGACCACCGCACCGGCAAGGAGGGTCAGGACCTCGTCCTGCCGGTCCCCGACGGCACGGTCGTGCTCGACAGGAACGGCAACGTGCTGGCCGACCTGGTCGGTCAGGGCACCACGTTCGTGGCCGGCCAGGGCGGCCGCGGCGGCCTCGGCAACGCGGCACTCGCCTCCGCCCGCCGCAAGGCCCCCGGCTTCGCGCTGCTCGGCGAGCCGGGCGAGTCCCGGGACATCGTCCTGGAGCTCAAGACCGTCGCCGACGTGGCTCTGGTGGGTTACCCGAGCGCCGGCAAGTCCTCGCTGATCTCGGTCCTGTCCGCGGCCAAGCCGAAGATCGCCGACTACCCGTTCACCACGCTCGTCCCGAACCTGGGCGTGGTCACCGCGGGCAGCACCGTCTACACCATCGCCGACGTCCCGGGCCTGATCCCGGGCGCCAGCCAGGGCAGGGGCCTCGGTCTGGAGTTCCTGCGGCACGTCGAGCGCTGCTCGGTCCTCGTACACGTGCTGGACACGGCGACGCTGGAGTCCGACCGCGACCCGGTCTCCGACCTCGACATGATCGAGGAAGAGCTGAAGCAGTACGGCGGTCTGGACGACCGGCCCCGCATCGTCGTCCTCAACAAGATCGACATTCCGGACGGTCAGGACCTCGCCGACTTGATCCGGCCGGAACTGGAGGAGCGCGGCTACCGCGTCTTCGAGGTGTCCGCCGTCGCCCGTACCGGTCTCAAGGAGCTCTCCTACGCGCTCGCCGGTGTGATCGCCGAGGCGCGTGCCGCCAAGCCCGTGGAGGAGGCGACCCGCATCGTCATCCGTCCGAAGGCCGTGGACGACGCGGGCTTCACCGTCACGCTGGAGGAGGACGGCATCTACCGGGTGCGCGGCGAGAAGCCGGAGCGCTGGGTGCGGCAGACCGACTTCAACAACGACGAGGCCGTCGGCTATCTGGCGGACCGTCTCAACCGTCTCGGTGTCGAGGACGAGCTGATGAAGGCCGGCGCCCGGGCGGGTGACGGTGTGGCCATCGGCGCCGAGGACAACGCGGTCGTCTTCGACTGGGAGCCGACCGTGGCGGCGGGTGCGGAGATGCTCGGGCGTCGTGGCGAGGACCACCGTCTCGAAGCGCCGCGTCCGGCCGCTCAGCGCCGTCGTGACCGTGAGTCGGAGCGGGACGAAGTCAGCAAGGAATACCAGGAGTTCGACCCGTTCGCGTAGCGCGGGATGCCGAGGGGCCTGTCCCCGGACCAGAGTTTTCTCTGGGCCGGGGACAGGCCCCTCGGCCGTTCCGGGAGACTGTCCGGCCGGCTCTCCTGCTCCTTGCCGGACGGCCTGTTGTTCGAATATGTGGGCTGATTCCGTACGTGATCACGGTAAATGGTTGGTTTTGTCCAAAGATTGGATAAACTTTCGTCCGGTGCGCAGCCTTTTGGTGCTTCTGTGTGTCTACCTCATGCGAGGACAGAAGCCTGCCCTCGCGACGACCGAGGGGGTAGGGGGAGCGTGATGACACTCGCGCGAGGCTGCCCGGGGATTGCTGCGAGCTGCGGCCCGGCCGAAAGACGCTGGTGAAGATTTCATTCCTGGTACGTGACCTGTGCCATATGGGCGGGGTGGTCAGCGCGACGCAGAACCTTGCGGGCGCGCTCGCCTCCCGGCACGAGGTGGAGATCGTGGCCCTGCGCAAGGTGCGGGACAAGTCGCACTTCCCGCTCGACCCGCGGGTCTCCGTGCGCGTTCTCACCGACCTGCGGGGGCATTCCCCCGCCTCCGATCTGGAGCACCCGTTGATCGGGGTCTTCCCGAAGGTCTACCCGGTCGACCCGGCAGAGAAGAAGCCGGTGGTCAGCAGACTGGCCGAGCTGCGGCTGCTGGAATTCCTCGCGACCACCGACTCCGATGTCGTGGTGAGCTCCAGCCCGCGGAACACGATCATGCTCTCGTACGCCGAGGGTGACTACCTGCGGGTCACGCAGGAGCACTCGATGCCCTCGATCTACGCGAAGTACTACCAGGGCCGACTGTTCAAGGCGTACCACTCGCTGGACGCGCTCACCGCTCCCACGCCCGAAGAGGCCGAGAGCATCGGCAAGCAGGTGCCCGGCGTCCGTAACCGGCTGGCCGTCATGCCGAACTGCGTGCCCGCCGCCCCGGTGCAGTCCAAGAGCACCAACAAGGTCATCATCGCGGCGGGTCTCCTCAAGGAGAACAAGAACTTCGCGGCGGTCGTCGAAGCCTTCGCCACCGTCGTACGCAAGCATCCCGACTGGCGGCTGCGCATCTATGGCGAAGGAATGGAGAAGGCCGATCTGCGCAAGCAGATCGAGAACCTCGGCCTGCACAACACCGTGGCGCTGATGGGACCGGTCGCCCCGGTCGCCCCGGAATTCAGCAAGGGTTCGATCTTCGTGCTCCCGTCCAAGCGGGAGGCGTTCGGCAATGTGATCGTCGAGGCGATGGCCGCCGGTCTGCCTGTGGTCAGCACCGACGCCGACCATGGACCGCGCAACATCATCACCCACGGCGAGGACGGTCTCCTCGTCCCGTGCGGCAACAGCGACGCCATGGCCGAGGCCGTCCTCGAACTGGTCGAGAACGACGAGCGCCGCAAGCTGATGGGCGAGGCCGCGGTACGCAACGCCGTGCGTTTCCACGAGCCCGCGAGCTGCGAGCGCTTCGAGGCGATCCTGCACGACGCGTTCGCCCGCCGGGCACTGCTGACGACGGCCGGCGCACAGGTGGACCCGGAGGGATCGGTCCGGATCGAGGTCGGCGTCCTGCCTCCGGAGGCGCACGGCGCCGAGATCGCCTGCCGCTTGGTCGGCAGCCTGGACCAGGAGCGGCGGTTCGCGATCGAACCCGGGGGCACCGCAGTGGTGCCGTGGCGCGACGGACTGCCCGAGGGGACCTGGGAGCTGTCGGTACGTACCCCGGCGGGCATCGAGGTGCCGCTGACGGTGGACGGTTACGGCTGCGACTTACGTGATGTGTTCAATGTGCCGTTGCCCCGGGAGGACGGCGCCCCGGCCCTGGAGCTGTTGCTGCCGCACCGGGGCGAGATGGACCGCCTCCGGATCCGTAGCGTGGTGCGCGACGCCCATGTGGAGATCGACGCGCTGGCGGTCAGCACCGAGACCATCGAGATGGAAGCGGTCGGCTGGGGTGTGGAGCTCGGCCGCGGAGCCGTCCTGGAGGCCGTGCTCCGCAAGGACAAGGAACGGGTGATGACCTTCCCGGTGGCGGCCGTGGAGGGCCGCCGGATCACCGCCCGGGTCGACTGCGCCGCGCTGGTGCGTGCGCACGAGGGACCCGAGCAGATCTGGGACATGTGGCTGCGGCCCGCGGAGGAGGCGGACCGGGTCCAGGTCGGCAAGCTGGCCACCGACGTGCTGCAACCGATCGGGGTGTTCACCTTCCCCCGTCCGGTGATCCGGGTACTGCCCGAGCCCAGCACGACACTGCCGGCCAAGGTGAGGCGCCGGGTGACCAGGGCGCTGAACGGTGGCAAGCCCGTACCGCTTCCGGTCACCAGGATCGAGATCAGGCCGTACTTCACGGCCCTGTCGCAGCTCGCCTTCAAGACGGTGGACGTACAGCCGTAGGACGGCACGGACAGGGGACAGAAGGGCGGGCCCGCGGAGATGTTCTCCGCGGGCCCGCCCTTCTGTGTGTGGCTAGTTCCCGTCGGAGAGCTCCGCGGGCTGCTCCATCATGCGGTCCACGACGCGCTGCGAGGCCCGGCCGTCGTCCAGGTCGCAGAACAGGTGGTGGAAGCGGTCGAAGCGCTCGCGGTACTCGGGCCAGACGCTGTCGATGTTCCGGATGGAATCGATCAGCTCACCGGAGGTGCGGATCAGCGGGCCGGGCGAGTCCTTCTCGAAGTCGAAGTAGAACCCGCGCAGGGTGTCGCGGTAGTGCTCCAGGTCGTACGTGAAGAAGAGCATCGGCCGCTTGAGGTGGGCGTAGTCGAACATCACGGACGAGTAGTCGGTGATCATGATGTCGGCGGCCAGATACAGATCGGCGATGTCCGGGTACTCGGAGACGTCCCAGACGAAGCCGTTCCCGGCCCCCGGCACGGCATCGACCACGTTGGAGTGACGGCGGATCAGCAGCACGTGGTCGTCCCCGAGCCGGCGGCGCGCGTCCTCCAGATCCAGCCGCAGGTCGAACAGGTACTGGCCCGCGCTGTGCGACTGGTCGTCGCGCCAGGTCGGCGCGTAGAGGACGACCTTCTTCCCGGCGGGCAGACCGAGCTTCGCCTTGACCTGCTCGACGATCTTCTCCCGGTCGGGGGAGTAGAGGTAGTCGTTGCGCGGGTAGCCGGCTTCGAAGATCTCGCCGTCGTACGAGAAGGCGCGCTTCAGGATGGGCGTGCTGAACCGGTTGGACGAGACGAGCAGGCTCCAGTTGTTCGCCTCGAGCGCCAGCCGGTTCTGGTACTCGCGGTCGAAGTAGAGCGTCTCGATGTCATGGCCGATCTTCTTCAGCATCGTGCCGTGCCAGGTCTGCACGATCACCTGGCCGGGGCGGCGCACCAGCCACTCGGGCAGGTGCCCGTTCGTGACGATGTACCGGGACCTGGACAGGGCCTCGAACCACTCGCGGCCCCACATGCGGACCTTCTCCGTGGCCGGCGGCAGGACGACCTGCCCGTCCCGGACGGCCCACAGGTGCTTGAGGTCACTGCCGCGGCGCAGGAGCTCCTCGTGGATGGCGCGAGGGCTGTCGGAGTATTGCTTGCCGTTGTAGCTCAGGTAGAAGACCTGGTCGAGCAGCGGCTTCTCGCGGCCGAGCTCGTACACCTCGCGGCGCAGCTGCAGCTGCCGGTACGGGCCGAGCTCCATGTCGCTCAGCTCGGAACGGCAGTTGAGCTGCGGGAAGTCGCCCCAGCGGTGCTCGAACCAGTAGCGGCGGCCGCCCAGTTCGGTGAGCAGCGGGAACTGGGAGGTGGCCAGCCGGTCGATGACGAAGGCCGCGTCCGGGACGTTCTCCTCCTCGGACCGCAGGAAGAGGTTCCACCGTCCCGCCTTGAGCGGAACCTGGCCGGAGCCGCCCATGACCGACGGGTCGAAGGAGGTGGTGAAGGTCCCGTCCGCGGCCCATTCGACGGCCGCCACGCGTTCGTCGAAGCGGCTGCGGGCCTTGAGGACCAGTTCGGCGCCGACGAGCCGGGGGCTCGTGCGGCCGCTGACGACGATCCGGCCGTCGCGCTCGGAGACGTCGGTGATCACGGCACGCCGCGCCCGGCCGATGATCTTCAGATAGCCGTTGTGGCCCGAGACCACGGCCAGCTCCTGATGGGTGCCCTCGTCGCCGAAGCTCTCCGGCAGGTCGAGGCGGAGGTCGGCCAGGCCCTCCCGGACGACACTGCTGAACTGGCGCTCCGTGCCGTCGGAGGCCGTGGCGAGCAGGGCCGTGCTCCACAGCCGGCGCTCGGGCTGTGCCTTCTCGTCCACCGCGTCGGCGGCGAGCAGGGCCACCTCGGCAACGGGTACGCGCACGCGGAACGTGGCGGTGTCACCGGCCCGCTCCACGGTCGCCGGGAACTTCTTGATCTCACCGCTCTTGGGGTTGGCCAGCCGCAGGTCGAGCGTCTCGCCGTGCTTCAGCGTGACCCGCAGCTCACCCCGGATCTCCAGCTGGTCGCCGTCCAGCCGGCGGTCGGTGACGAGGGCGAGGACCTTCTCGATGCGGAGCTTGAGCGCGCTGCGCTCGACGCTGGGCAGCAGCCGGAAGTCCTTGTCGAGCCACTGGTAGGGCGGGAAGTTGGCAGCCGCCCCGCCGCGCGCCCACACACCGCTGCGCCGCACCAGGCCCGAGGAGTAGACGTTGATGCCGACGTGCCACAGACCCTCCTGCCAGGCGCCGCCCTTGCGGAACTTGGCGGGGTCGAGTTCGAGCTCCCAGCCGGCCCAGTCGTAGTTGTAGCGCTTCTGACCGGAGCTGGTGGTGCACTCGGGGCGGTGGACGTTCTTCGCGGGCAGGAACAGCCGGCGCCGCGAGTTGTCCCGCTTGAGCTGGACGACCTTGATGCTGCTGCGCCTCGTCGACATGTCGATCTTGTCGATCCAGGCGTCGCCGGACAGCACCAGCCGGCCGTTCCTCCACTCGACCGAGCGCAGCGGCGCGCGCAGGTCCAGGTCCTGGTCGATGCGCAGCGCGGCCTTGGGCAGCTCGACGGAGCTCGACTCCAGCGGCGCGAAGCTGGCGTACTTACGGAAGCCGCCGGAGACCTCGACGGGCTCCTTGCGGCGCTGCGAGGCCAGCAGGGCGATCAGCTCGGGCGTGGCGTGCTTGCGCACGAGCAGCCACTGCACCCGCAGGTCCGCGGGCAGGGCCATGACGATCTGCGGGTCGATCGTGTCGAGGTAGCGGTTGGCGGCCTCGAGAAAGGCCTCGTGGAACTCCGCAGTCGCGTCGGGCAGCACGCGCAGGAACAGCCGCAGGTCGTCGCGGAGTACGCGGTCGTCGTACTGCCGCTTGTACTCGGCGAACTCGGGGCCCTGCTGCCGGGAGAGGAAGTCGCTGACCAGGCTCACCGCGGTGACCCGGTCCCTGATCGCCTGGGGCTCCCGGCGGCGCTGGGTGATCGACGGGGCGGACTCGCCCTCGCGCAGCCGCCAGAAGTACGTCGGCTCACCGATGATGTCGATCGCTTCGGCCCGGTAGTGGGCGGGGAGGACGACGGGGATGTCCTCGTGCAGGATGCCCTCGGGGAAGGCGAACCCGTGCTTCTCCCAGAAGGTGCGCCGGAACACCTTGTTGCAGGCGATGCGGTCGGCGACGAGATTGGGGTTCTTCGAGATGTGGGTCCGCTTGCGGGCCTCGCCCGCCAGCATCTTGAACAGCGGCACCTGCCAGGACTTCTCGCCCTTGAGGTGGAAGACGTTCCCGGTGGCGAAGTCGGAGCCGCTTTCGTCGAGGCTCGCGGTCATCAGCCGGTAGGCGTCCGGCGGGATGATGTCGTCGCTGTCGACGAACGTCAGGAACTCTGCGTCGGGAGATATGTGCGAGACACCCGTGTTGCGGGCCGCGCCGAGACCGCCGTTCTCCTTGCGTATGAGGATGAACCGCGGGTCGCGGGCCGCGTATTCGGCGGCTATCGCCGCGGAGCCGTCCGGGGACCCGTCGTCCACCATCAGGACCTCGATCTCCCGCAGCGTCTGCGACGCCAGCGAGTCGAGGCAGGCCGGGAGATAGCGCTCCACGTTGTAGATGGGGACGATGACACTGAGCCGAGGGGTCATGTCTTTCAGGATTCCTTTCGGGTCAGACCCGCTCGACCGGTTCGAGCGCCTGAGCTGGGGAGGGTGCCGGCTTGCGTTCGGCAAGCGGCACGACGGGAAGAAGACTCTCCTCGCCCAGGAAGACTCTGCGGACGACACGCTCCGCGGCGTGACCGTCGTCGTAGTCGCAGTACCGTTCGCGGAACTGGCTGCGGAAGGTGGCGGACTCCTCGCTCTGCCACTCGCCGGATCCGAGGATCTCGGTGAGCTGCGCCTGGCTGGTCGCAACGGCGCCGGGAGGCTCGGCCATCAGGTCGAAGTACGTACCGCGGACCGCCTTGTAGGTGTCCCAGTCGTCGGCGAAAATCACGATCGGCCGATCAAGATTCGCATAGTCGAACATTGCTGACGAGTAGTCGGTGATCAGGGCGTCCGAGGCGAGGTAGAGGTCCTCCACACACCGGTGCGCCGAGACATCGATGATGCGACCGCTGGTCTGGAGCTCGGCCATCCGCCCGTTCGGCTTGTAGAAGTAGTGGCCGCGCACCAGGAGGGTGATGTCCTCGCCCAGTTCATCGGCCAGCCGTGGAAGGTCGAGCCTCGGGGTGAAGTCCTTCTGGTACTCGCGGTGGGTCGGCATGTAGAGGAAGACGCTGGAGCCGTCGTTCAGGCCGAGCTCCCGGCGAACCCTTGCCACGTCCGCGGCAGTTGAGTTGATCAGGACGTCGTTGCGCGGATAGCCGGTCTCCAGGGAGGTGTACCGGCACGGGTACACCCGCTCCCACACCGTGGTCGAGAACCGGTTGGAGGAGAGACTGTAGTCCCAGCGGTCACAGCGCTTGAGCAGGTCCTCGAAGTCCATGCTGGTGGAGGCCGGGAAGTTCATCTGGTCGAGCCCCATGGTCTTCAACGGGGTGCCGTGATGGGTCTGCAGATGAATCTGGCCCTCGCGCTTGACCACCGCGTTGGCGAAGTTCACGTTGTTGACCAGGTACTTGGCGCGGGCCACCGCCGTCCAGTACGAACGGGAGCCCACGACCGCCACCTCGACGCCCTTGGGCACCCGGCCGACCTGGTCGGCCCTGACCGCCCATACCCGGCGGATGTGCGGGGCCAGACGGGCCAGTTCGGCGTCGATGGCCGCGGGGTTGCAGGAGTAGCCGCGGCTCCAGTAGGCGGAGAACACCGCCAGGTTGTCGTCCAGTCCCAGCCTCAGCTGGGACTGGTAGAACATCCCCATGGCAGCGCGCTTGGCGCGGATGACGCGTTCGCGGCTGCGAAGGCGGGACCGGTTGCGCAGCCGACGGGCCCGGGTGGCGGCGGCCAACGCCGGATAGGAGCCCATGCCGAGCAGCGCGTACTTGTAGCCGCGGCCGCCCGAGGGGCGTACGAAGCCGTCCGGCAGTCTGCGTCTGTAGTCCGCGGACGCCCGGTGGAAGAACTCGGACCGTGCGTTGCGCGGCAGCCGGCCCGGCTTCTCCATGATGGTCAGATAGTGGTCGGCCATCTTCCGGAAGACTGCCGTGCGCCAGTGGTCGAGCTCGGGGTGTTTTTCCAGATAGGTGAAAATGCGGTCGTACTGCTCGAAGACGTCGAAGTGTTTGCGGCTGACGGTACGGAGGATGTTGCCGCCCTCGCGTCGCTGCCGGTAGAAGACGCACGTGCGGTCGAGCACCGCCAGGCGGTCCGCGGTTATCAGGGTGGAGTACGTCCAGGGGGCGTCCTCGTAATAACCGGGCGGGAACTGGAAGCCGTGCCGGGTGACGAAGTCGCGTCGGTATGCCTTGTTCCATACGATCTGCAGCAGGTCCAGCAGCTCGGGCCGGTCCGCCAACGAGAAGACCGCGGGCCCGGTCTCGGCGAGCAGGTCGGCGCGCTGGTTCGGCAGGCGCCGGCCGTCCCAGTAGGTGCGCGTGTAGTCGAAGATCAGGACGTCGGGATCGTCTGTCGCGTCGAGCCGCCGGGCGATGGCGCCCAGGGCGCCGGGCGCAAGGGTGTCGTCACTGTCCAGGAACAGCAGATAGTCACCGGTCGCCTGTTCGATGCCGGCGTTGCGGGCGCGGCCCAGGCCCACATTCTCACCGAGGTGCAGGACGCGCACACGGGTGTCGCGACGGGCGAACTCGTCCAGGATCTCGCCGGAACCGTCCGGCGAGCAGTCGTCGACGGCGACGATCTCGAAGTCGGTGAAGTCCTGCTCCAGTACGGAGTCGATGCACTCCCGGATGTATCCCTGCACGTTGTAGGCAGGCGCGATGAGTGTCAGTCGAGGCATCCTTCACCAGTCCAGAGAGCTGTCGAGGGTCCGTGTGACGGCGCCGATTCGTACCGTCGAACGACGGGATGGCGCCGAAGTACCCGGACAGCGTAATTGATCGTCATTGGCTCGCTGTGGCCCTGCGTTGGCTGGGACTTCACCCGAAGGTGCCCGTCCCGGCATCTCCCCCGCGAGGGGGCATGTTGAAAGATAGTTCCGATTGGTCCTATTTGCTCGACTCCATTTTTCCCACACGTAGAGTGAAGCCGACGGTATGACCTCGTACAGGGAGACGCGCGAATGGCCTGGATGGTTACAGGTGGGGCGGGATATATCGGTGCGCATGTCGTGCGTGCGATGCTCGCGGGCGGTCAGTCGGTAGTCGTGTATGACGACTTGTCGACGGGAAGCGCAGAGAAGATTCCCGCCGGGGTGTCCCTGGTCGTCGGCAGCGTGCTCGACCGGCAGCGCCTCGACGCTGCGATCCGTGACCACGGTGTGACAGGCGTGGTGCACGTCGCAGGGAAGAAGCAGGTGGGCGAGTCCGTCGAGCGGCCGCTCCACTATTACCGGGAGAACGTGACCGGGCTGGAGACACTCCTGGAGAGCATGGTCGCGGTGGGCGTCGACCGGCTGGTGTTCTCCTCGTCGGCCGCCGTCTACGGCATGCCGGATGTGGATCTGGTCAGGGAGGACACCCCGTGTCTGCCGATGAGCCCGTACGGCGAGACGAAGCTCGTCGGAGAATGGCTGATCCATGCGGCCGCTCGGGCCCACGGCCTGCGCTGCGCCTCGCTCCGTTACTTCAATGTCGCGGGTGCCGCCTCCCCCGAGCTCGCCGACGCCGGAGTGTTCAATCTCATCCCGATGGTCTTCGAGCGGCTGGCGGCCGGTGAGGGACCGAGGATCTTCGGCGACGACTACGAGACGCCCGACGGCACATGCATCCGTGACTACATCCATGTGGAGGACATAGCCTCCGCGCACCTTGCGGCCGTGCGCAGGCTCGACGAGGCCGGGAGCGGTACCGACCTCACGCTCAATATCGGCCGCGGTGAGGGCAGTTCCGTGAAGGAGATGGTCGACCGGATCCTCAAGGTGACCGGCCGCGGCGACCTCACCCCGGAGGTGACGGCCCGCCGTGCCGGTGACCCGGCGCGCGTGGTCGCCGGGGCCGACCGGATCCGGACGGAGCTGGGCTGGTCGGCCACGTACGGAGTGGACGAGATGATCGACTCCGCGTGGCAGGGCTGGCTCCACCACCACCCGTAACTCCGCCACCACCCGTAAGCTCCACCACCCGTCACGAAGAGCAAATGGCGAAGGGGCCCGCATACCTGCGGGCCCCTTCGCCGTTGTGCCGGTGCGCCGGGCGCTACACCTCGGGCGTTGCCTTCAGCAGGGACTTCGAAGCCTCCGCCGACGTCGTCGTTTCCTCGGTCACGGCCCCGCGCGGCGCCGGAATCATGGACAGCAGCCGCTGCGCCATGCGCGCACGGTGACCGTCCGCCGTCGCGCAGAGACTGCGTGCCGCCTCGTTGAAGCGCTCCAGCGACGGCGGATCCGAGGGGCCGAGCAGATGAAGCTTCAGCTCAGCACGGCTCCGGGCCAGCGTGTCGTGCTCCGGATTGCGTACGGAGTGCAGCAGCGCCGCCACACCCTCGGCGTCCGGGGTGAGGATCGTCGCCGCGCGGACCGTCGGGAACGCTTCCCGGAAGGCGTCCTCCGGCAGCTCGCTGGTGTTCGCGACGGCGTACGGCTTCTCGCTCGCCAGGTAGTCGGTGACCACGCTCGACACATCGCTGATCAGCAGATCCGCCTGGTTGAAGCAGGCGTACAGCGCGGGCTGCGGGGCCGTGATGATCTGGTGCTCCCAGTCGGGCAGGGATTCCCAGTAGGTCTCTTCCCAGGCTGCGGTGGCCGCGGCGACCGCTTCGGCACGGCCCGCGACCGGTGCGCTCTGGGCCAGCATCCGCTCCGCGTCGTCCGAACCCTTCCGGAAGGTGGAGGCGGTGATCCGTTCCAGCTCAGTGGTCCGCAGGGCCAGCGCGGCCGCGGCCTCGGGGCCGGGCCGGGAGCCGGTGCGCCGGCGGTTGGCCTCGCGGATCAGCTCCTGCATGCGCTCGTTCGCGGCTCCCGCACGCGGATCGACCGAACCCGTCATCGGGTGCGGCTTGTAGAGGAGCCGTACCCCGGGATCGGCGAGCAGCGCACGGACGATGTTCTCGCCGGCCAGTATCACCGATGTGTTGCCGGGGTTGCCGTCCCAGCCCTCCCAGGTCGGGGCGTAGAGCACGGTGGTGAACGGGCCGGTGGGCGGGCCCGCGTACGGGGCGATCGGCGCCAGCTGGGGGCGGCCGATCTCCACCACGTCACGGTCGTCGATACCGACCTCGGCCTGGGCGTAGCGCTCCCGGGCGGCCGGTCCCGCGACCCAGACCTCGTCGTACGCCTTCGCGTAGGGATTGCAGCTGGAGAGCTTGTCGCTCTCACCGTGGTTGACGAAGGCGTGCTTGATCGTCGGGATGCGCAGGACCTGCGAGGTCTTGCCCGAGTTCGCGGGGTGGATCAGCATCTTGAGCGTCGAGTGCTCGAGGCGCATCAGCTGGGCGACCCTGGGGATGCACACGATGGGGATGTCCGTCGCGCCGATCTTCTGCATCATGAAGCGCTCGCGCAGCACGATGAGCGGGCGGCCGTCGGTCCGGGCCAGCGTGTCGAGCCACATATTGGCCTGGTACGCGGACGAGGAGCCGCCCGAGAAGTACATGCCGACGGTCGGCTGGTACTCGGCGAGCCAGGCGTCGAACCAGTCGAGCACCTCTTCCTGCGAGGCAGGACGGCGACGCGCAAGCCGCCACAGCAGGACGGCCAGTCCGGCGCAGGCGAGAAGGACCGAAAGCCCGATGCCGGCCGCGGCGAACTCCGGCTCGTCGCCCGCCGCCGTCACCAGCAGGCCCGCGGTCGCGGGCAGGCCGAACAGCAGCAGCCGCGGACCGGGCCCGCCCATCAGCAGCGCGGGGGGCGCCGGGGTGATCCGCAGGGCGGAGGCGTCGATGTTGCGCGTGAGCAGGGGCATGGTGCGGCTGGCGCGCACAAGTATCGCCGTGGCGTGACCGGCGAAGTGGAGCGCGTAGAAGAAGAGCAGCCCGCAGACGAGGGGGAGGTAGGCCGTTTCCTGCTGCTGACTGTCCAGTTCCAGCACGCCCACGACGAGCAGGAGGTCACGTATGACCTGTCGTACCGTGACATCGGCCCTGACCTTCGTGAACTGCGAGTTCAGGCCTGGCTGCCAGCGGTGCAGGGCGGCTTCTGTCGCGAGACCGGTTGCCGTGGCTGCGATGAGCAGGGGGACGTTCGGGAGAAGCGCGGCGGTGGCCTGGGCGACGAACGACGCGGCCAGCACGAAGATGAAGAAGGGCTTCGCGGCAGGCCGCATAGTGAGGGGAAGAGGTTGCACTCGGGGGACTCCAAGCAGCTCGAGCTCGCGCAGGGCGCGGTTGCGGCCGGATGGCACGGTGGTCGGGCCGACTGGTCAAGCCAGGGCCGGGGCCCCGGAAGTGGGTGTGATCCGCCCCCACCGTAGAGAAGGCACGTCATCCACTTGTGTGGCTCAGGTGAGGACTATGTAACAATATGCAGCTTCGTACAACCATTCTAGATGATGACCGTGCGGCTGTGCACACCCCGTCAGGCACCTGTGAGCGGACAGTCGCGGGCCGGTCCGCGCGGATGGAGTGCGGACCTGCGCCCGGGGATGGCCTCGGATGGCCTCGGACGGGCGGAAACGCGGTCGGTGCGGAAAATAATTCCCGCAATCCTCTCTCGCGGTGGAAGAAGCGTACGAGACGAGAAAATGTTTCCGAGTGTCAATCGGGCGCATCTCGATTCCATGGGCCCATTCGCGGCAGATCGGACAGTGAATCTCAGTAAAATCGCCCCGAAGGTCGCGGTCGCGACATGACCGGAATCTCACCATCGGGCAGGGAAAATGAAAGCTCTCGTACTTTCCGGTGGGGCCGGCACCCGGCTCCGTCCCATTACGCACACCTCTGCCAAACAACTGGTCCCGGTGGCGAACAAACCGGTGCTGTTCTACGGCCTGGAAGCCATTGCGGAAGCGGGCATCACCGAGGTCGGCATCATTGTGGGCGACACTGCCGCAGAGATCCGCGCGGCCGTCGGTGACGGTTCCCGGTTCGGCATCGAGGTCACGTACATCCCGCAGGACGAGCCGCTCGGACTCGCGCACGCGGTGCTGATCGCCCGGCGCTTCCTGGGGGACGACGACTTCGTCATGTACCTCGGCGACAACTTCATCGTCGGCGGGATCGCCGGCCTGGTCGAGGAGTTCCGCGCCGACCGGCCCGATGCGCAGATCCTGCTGACCCGGGTGCCCGACCCGAGCGCCTTCGGTGTCGCCGAACTCGACGGCGACGGCCGGGTGGCGGCGCTGGAGGAGAAGCCGAAGGAGCCGAAGAGCGATCTGGCGCTGGTCGGCGTCTATCTCTTCACCGCCGTCATCCATGAGGCGGTGCGCTCCATCGCGCCCTCCTGGCGGGGCGAACTGGAGATCACGCACGCCATCCAGTGGCTGATCGACCAGAAGCGCGACGTCCGCTCCACCACGATCCGCGGGTACTGGAAGGACACCGGCAATGTCACCGACATGCTGGAGGTCAACCGGACGGTGCTGGAGACCGTCGAGCCGTCCGTCGAGGGCGCCGACGTCGACGACGAGAGCGAGATCATCGGCCGGGTCCGGATCGAGGCGGGCGCCAAGGTCAGCGGCAGCCGGATCGTCGGCCCCGCGATCATCGGCGCCCGCTCGGTGATCAGTGGCGCGTATGTCGGTCCGTTCACCTCGGTCTCGGAGGACTGCCGGATCGAGGACAGCGAGATCGAGTACTCGATCGTCCTGCGGGGCGCCTCGATCGACGGTGTCCGCCGCGTCGAGGCGTCACTCATCGGCCATGACGTCGAAGTGACCCCCGCGCCCCGCTCCCCGTCCGCCCACCGACTCGTGCTCGGCGACCACAGCAAGGTGCAGATCTCCTCATGACCACTCGCATCCTGGTGACCGGCGGGGCCGGCTTCATCGGCTCGCACTACGTCCGCACGGTGCTCGGCCCGCAGGGGCTTGGAGATGTCGCCGTCACCGTGCTCGACAAGCTCACCTACGCGGGCAACCCGGCCAACCTCGACGAGATCCGCGACCATCCCGGTTTCGCCTTCGTGCAGGGCGACATCTGCGATGCGGAGCTGGTCGCCAAGGTGATGGTCGAGCACGACCAGGTGGTGCACTTCGCCGCCGAGTCCCATGTGGACCGATCCATCGACGGCGGCGCCGAGTTCGTCCGTACGAATGTGGTGGGCACTCACACCCTGGTCCACGCCGCGCATCTGGCGGACATCGAGACCTTCGTGCACATCTCCACCGACGAGGTCTACGGCTCGATCGACGAGGGCTCCTGGCCCGAGACCGACCCGCTGGCACCCAACTCGCCGTACTCCGCGGCCAAGGCGTCCAGCGACCTGATCGCCCTCTCGTACCACCGCACCCACGGCCTCGACGTGCGCGTGACCCGCTGCTCCAACAACTACGGGCACCACCACTTCCCCGAGAAGGTCATCCCGCTGTTCGTCACGAACCTGCTGGACGGCAAGCCGGTCCCGCTGTACGGCGACGGCGCCAACGTCCGCGACTGGCTGCACATCGACGACCACGTGCAGGGCATCGAACTGGTCCGCACGAAGGGCAGCGCCGGTGAGGTCTACAACATCGGCGGCGGCACCGAACTGTCCAACAAGGAGCTCACCGGCCTGCTGCTGGACGCCTGCGGTGCCGACTGGGAGACCGGTGTCATTCATGTCGAGGACCGCAAGGGCCACGACCGCCGCTACTCCGTCGACTGCACGAAGATCCGCAACGAGCTCGGCTACGAGCCCCGCAAGGACTTCCGTACCGGTCTCGCCGAGACCGTGCAGTGGTACCGCGACAACCGCGCCTGGTGGGAGCCGCTGAAGGACAGGGCCGCGCTGTGAGCCCCGTCTGGCTGGTCACCGGAGCCGCCGGCATGCTCGGCCGGGACGTCCTGGCCCGGCTCGCCGGCGAGTCCGTCACCGCGGTCGCCGCGAACCGCGTGGCCCTCGACATCGCCGACCCCGCCCTGGTGCGTGCCGCCCTGGAGTTCCACCGCCCCGCCGTCGTGGTGAACTGCGCCGCCTGGACCGCCGTCGACGACGCCGAGTCCCAGGAAAAGGCGGCGCTGCGGGTCAACGGCACGGGCCCCGAGGTCCTCGCCGCGGCCTGCCGTGAGCACGGCGTCGTGCTTCTCCAGGTCTCCACCGACTACGTCTTCGCCGGGGACACCGAGAAGCCGTACCCGGAGGACGCCGCCGTCGGCCCCCGCAGTGCCTACGGCCGGACCAAACTGGCCGGGGAACGCGCGGTGCTGGACACCCTCCCGGACACCGGTTACGTCGTCCGTACCGCCTGGCTGTACGGCGCGTACGGCCCCAACTTCGTCCGTACGATGATCAAACTGGAGGGCGTCAAGGACGCCCTCGATGTGGTCGACGACCAGCGTGGGCAGCCCACTTGGACCGCTGATCTGGCCGACCGGCTCGTCCGGCTCGGACAGGCCGCCCTGGCCGGCGCCGTCCCCGCGGGCATCTACCACGGCACCAGCGGCGGGCAGACGACGTGGTTCGGCTTCACCCGGGAGATCTTCCGGCTGCTCGGGGCCGAC
Source organism: Streptomyces sp. NBC_00353 (assembly GCF_036108815.1). Lineage (NCBI taxonomy): Bacteria > Bacillati > Actinomycetota > Actinomycetes > Kitasatosporales > Streptomycetaceae > Streptomyces > Streptomyces sp. NBC_00353. The sequence continues at coordinate 6,712,204 of NZ_CP107985.1, forward strand.
CCGGCGCGTGTCCGTCCCACCACCAGCGACGCCTTCGTCCGGCCGGCACCCCGGCCCGCGTTCAGTGTGCTCGGACACGACCGCTGGGCGGCGGCCGGTATGGAACCGATCCGCGACTGGCGGGCGGCGCTGGAGGAGGCGTTCCCCGCTCTGCTCGCAGCGGAACGGCGCGGCTCGCAGCGGTGATCTCGACCTCTGAATTCCGCCGGGGCCGCCCGTACTTCCCGCGCGGCCCCGGCCTGCTCAGCCTCGGGCGCGCAGCTCCGCGTAGTACGCCTGACAGGCCTCGTACGACGGCAGCAGCCCCTGCTCCTCGGCCTCGGCCAGCGAGGGTGCGGCGGCATCCTTGTCGGAGAGGAGCGGCGTGACGCCCTCGGGCCATTCGATGCCCAGCTCGGGGTCGAGTGGATTGATGCCGCGTTCACGACCGGGCGCGTAGCCCTCGGAACACAGGTAGACGACCGCCGTGTCGTCGGTCAGCGCCATGAAGGAGTGGCCGAGCCCCTCGGCGACGTAGACGGCGTGATGAACCACGTCGTCGAGACGTACCGCTTCCCACCGCTTGTACGTGGGGGAGCCGACCCGGATGTCCACAATGACGTCGAGCACCACGCCCCGTACACAGGTGACGTACTTGGCCTGGCTCGGCGGCACATCGGCGAAGTGGATGCCGCGCAGGGTGCCCCGGCTGGAGACCGAGAAGTTGGCCTGCGCCAGCTGCAGACCGTGTCCGGCGGCGTCGTTGAGGTCGGACCTCTTGAACCACTCGTGGAAGCTGCCGCGACTGTCCGGGAAGAGCTTGGGCTCATGCACCCAGGCCCCTGGCAAGGAGAGCTGCCGCATGCGATCACATCCTTGTTCTGGCGTTCGAGACAGACCGGAATGGCGAAAGCCAATTTAACGGGAATTGTCGCCGTTCATGGCTCCGGTGAATGAGATGTCCCGATAGCCGATTGGATTGATGCGCAATGATTGAAACCGGCCACGGTGGTACGGAATATGTGAATCATTTGATGTGACTTTCGTTGTCACGCCATCCACGGGCTGTGCGGTCATTACTCCGTGGCCGGAGGATGGAAAGTGGGAGTCCGATTATCGGGAACGCCTGTTCGGTCCGATGGCCCACCCTGCTCGCGTACCCTGACGGCCAGGCAGACGAAGCCGATGACGATGAAGACGACGAGGGCAGGAACGTGCACGTGGCAGGGGCAAGGCAGGGTGTGACCGAAGCGCGCAGGATCGTGATCAAGGTCGGTTCCTCGTCCCTGACCACCGCGGCCGGCGGCCTCGACGCCGACCGGGTCGACGCGCTCGTCGATGTCCTCGCCAAGGTCCGGAGCGGCGGGGAGAAGGAGATCGTTCTCGTCTCCTCCGGAGCCATCGCCGCCGGACTCGCCCCGCTCGGCCTGCACCGCCGGCCCCGGGACCTGGCCAGGCAGCAGGCCGCGGCCAGCGTCGGCCAGGGGCTGCTCGTCGCCCGTTACACCGCCTCCTTCGCGCGTTACGGCGTACGCGTCGGCCAGGTGCTGCTCACGAGCAACGACACCAGCCGCCGCGCTCACTACCGCAACGCCTACCGCACCCTCGACCAGCTCCTGGCGATGGGTGCGCTCCCGATCGTCAACGAGAACGACACCGTCGCCACCGACGAGATCCGGTTCGGTGACAACGACCGGCTCGCCGCGCTCGTCGCCCATCTCGTCCGCGCCGATCTGCTGGTCCTCCTCTCCGATGTGGACGGCCTCTACGACGGCGACCCCAGCACCCCCGGCACCTCACGCATCGCCGAAGTGACCGGCCCGGCCGATCTGGCCGATGTCACCATCGGCAGCGCGGGAAAGTCGGGCGTCGGTACCGGCGGCATGGTCACCAAGGTCGAAGCCGCCCGAATCGCCACGGCCGCCGGAGTGCCGGTCGTCCTGACCTCCGCGAGCCGCGCCGCCGACGCCCTCGCCGGCCGCGACACCGGTACGTACTTCCGCCGCACCGGACGCCGTTCGGCGGACCGGCTGCTCTGGCTGGCCCACGCCTCCACCCCGCAGGGGTCGCTGACCCTCGACGACGGGGCGGTGCAGGCCGTCGTCGAACGCCACAGCTCGCTGCTGCCGGCCGGGATCGCCTCCGTCGAGGGCGAATTCACCGCGGGGGACCCGGTGGAACTGCGCGACCTCCAGGGCCGCCCCGTGGCCCGCGGACTCGTCAACTTCGATGCCAAGGAGATTCCGCAGCTGCTCGGCCGGTCCACCCGGGACCTGGCGCGCGAACTCGGCCCGGCGTACGAACGCGAGGTCGTACACAGGGACGATCTGGTCATCCTGCACCGCTGACCGGCCCCCTGAAACGGCTGAAAGTCCGGACTTCGGGCAGAGACCTTCATGAAAACCGCCCCACGCCAGGCCCCGGGCTGGTCAACTTTGTAACGGGGACACAGCGGGGTACAGCACAGCAACGCATTCACAGGAGGCCGCCGGTGAGACGAGCTCGCCCGGGGGCGCCGCCCCGAGGAACGGGTGGCCGCGCCTTGACCAGCGTCGGAGCAGGTGTCGGCTTCGACGAGGTCCGGTCCGTCGACCGGACCGCCGACGGGACCAGCACCGACCCCGAGCCGGTGGTGGCGAAGGAGGAACACACCCGGTCGAAGCTGTGGCACATCACGCTCAGCGTCTCGGGTACCGAGACACCGCTGAAGGAGGTCAGGCGCGGTCTCGAACAGCTCGCCAACGACCATCCCTTCCTGCTGACCAGCCGGTACGCCAACGACCACGCGGAGATCCGCTACTGGGAAGAGGCACGGGACCTGCACGACGCGGCGGCGGTCGCACTGCGGCTGTGGGGCGAGCACCGCTCCAGCGCCAAGCTGCCGCCCTGGGAGATCGTCGGCCTGGAGGTCATCGACCGGGAGACGTACCACCAGCGCATCGCCGAGGGATACGGACCGCCCCCGGCGGCCCCGGTCGGCGTCCACCCGTACTGACCGTTCGGCTCCACTTGGGACGGCCGTCTCGCATCACGGGATACCTGCGGGATGCCCGCAGTGTGCGCACTACTCTGCGGGCATGACCACGCTTTCGCCGTACGACAACATGTCCCCGGTCGCCCAGGCCGCCTACCGGGCCCGCTCCGCCGCCGCCGACATCGCGCCACTGCCGCGCGCGGCGAAGGACGACGCGCTGCTGGCGATCGCGGACGCGCTGGAAGTGCGGACGGCCGAGATCGTCGCGGCCAACGCCGAGGACGTGACCCGTGCGCGCGAGGCCGGGACCAGCGAATCGATCGTCGACCGGCTCACCCTCACTCCCGAGCGGATCCGGGCCATCGCCGCCGATGTGCGGGACGTGGCGGCGCTGCCCGACCCGGTCGGCGAAGTGGTGCGCGGCTCGACCCTGCCCAACGGCATCGACCTGCGTCAGGTCCGGGTGCCGCTCGGCGTGGTCGGGATCATCTACGAGGCCCGGCCCAACGTCACAGTGGACGCCGCGGTGCTCTGCCTGAAGTCCGGCAATGCCGTCCTGCTGCGCGGCTCGTCCTCCGCGTACGCCTCCAACACCGCACTCGTCCGGGTGCTGCGCGACGCGGTCGGCGGCTCCGGACTGCCGGCCGACGCGGTGCAGCTGGTGCCGGGCGAGAACCGTGACTCGGTACGGGAACTGATGCGGGCCCGCGGTCTTGTCGACGTACTGATCCCGCGCGGCGGTGCCTCCCTGATCCGCACGGTCGTCGAGGAGTCCACCGTTCCGGTCATCGAGACCGGTACCGGCAACTGCCATGTGTACGTGGACGCGCAGACCGACCTCGACATGGCCGTCGACATCCTCATCAACTCCAAGGCCCAGCGGCCGAGTGTCTGCAACGCGGCCGAGACGCTGCTGGTCCACAAGGACATCGCCGCGGAGTTCCTGCCCCGGGCGCTGGACGCGCTGGCCGACGCAGGGGTGACGGTGCACGGCGACGAGCGGGTGCTGGAGTTCGCCGAGGGGTCCAAGGCCACCGTCGTGCCGGCGACGCCGGACGACTGGGAGACCGAGTACCTCTCGTACGACATCGCGGCCGCCGTCGTCGAATCGCTGGACGCGGCCGTCGCCCACATCCGGCTCTGGTCCTCCGGCCACACCGAGGCGATCGTCACCACGTCGCAGGCTGCCGCCCGCCGGTTCACTCAACTGGTGGATTCCACGACGGTCGCCGTGAACGCGTCCACCCGGTTCACCGACGGGGGGCAGTTCGGGTTCGGTGCGGAGATCGGAATCTCCACCCAGAAACTGCACGCCAGGGGCCCGATGGGCCTGCCGGAGCTGACCTCGACGAAGTACATCGTGACCGGGGACGGTCACGTACGGTGATCTTGGGTACCCGGCGAGTTTGCAGTCTCCCTGCCCAAAACGACCCGCCGGGGCTACGCTGAAGCTGTGCCGGACGACGTGGGGGGCAGGCCGTTTCCGGACGGCTGGGAGCCCGACGACGACCGCGGGGGCGCGGACGAGGACTTCGCCTCCGTGGTGTTCGACGAGGACTTCGTCCGGGCTGCCCAGTTCCATGAAGAAACCGCGGTCGAGCGGCTGTTGGCTGCCGCCCAGGCGCGTGCCGAGGCCGAGGCCGCCCGGGCCCGCGCCGGCGGCGGCCCCGCCGACGACGAACTGTACGACGACGGATACGGGCCGGGCAGCGCATACGGCCGCGGGAGCCCCTACGGCGACCCGCTGGACCACGACGGGCTCGACGACTACGACAACGGCCCGTACGGGCGCCACGGCGGCTCTCTACGCCCCTACCGGGGCGCTGCGCGGTGGCACCGCCCGGTGGCTTGGCTGCTCGCGCTGCTGATGGGCATCGGCATGGTCGCGCTGGCCTTCAGCGCCGTCTACCGGGGCGCCTCGGCCAACCGTCAGGACCAGGTCCCACCACCCGCCACGACCGGCGTGGACAGCGCGCCCGGCTCCGGTGCCACCCCATCCGCTTCCGCCGACTATTTCCGCCCCGCGGTGTCTGCGGTCCCACGCACGCACTGATGCGCGGCCGCCATGGCGCGTGAGAGCTCGCTCCGAGTTCTCACACGCCAGAGCGTTTACGTTGGTGGCAATCGACCTACCCTGAAAGTGTGACCCCTCCCCCGGAGGGGGCTTCTCACTCGTCCGCACACGCGAACCCGTGACGGACAGGCCCTGCCCGAGGCCCTTTCGGCCGAAGCAGTGCGTAGCGTGTCGGCTTCGGCCGGTGACGTGGAGTCGGGAGAAGTCATGACAGGCCGTGGAGAACCGCCAGAAGGAGCACCCGAGGGGCTCCCCGGCGGTGGTGAGGACGAGTACCGGTCCGTCGTCTTCGACGAGTCGTTCGTCCGTGCTGCCCGGCTCCAGGAATTCTCCGCCCAGGAGCGCATGGGCGAGCACGCCCGCGCCGTACGCAGCCTCCCGGCCCGGCACTTCCGCACCGGAACCCGGGCCGTCATCGCCCTGATCGTCCTGATAGCCCTCGCCTTTGCCACGGCCGTCTACATGGGCCTCAGCAATCCGTACCAGCCACCCGTCGGCACACGCGCCGAACCGCTCCGGTCGACCGTCATACCCCTGGCGCCCCGCGGCGCCGTCCCCGGCGGCAAGGCTGCCGACCTCTACGCCACGAGCCCTGCCGCCCACTTCCGGACAGGTGCCGCTGGCATCAACCTTCCGATGACCCGGCGGACCGAAAACTTCTCGGACAGCCAGGTGATCACTGCCCTGACCACGGTCAAGGACTATCTGGTGGCGTCCTCCCTCGACCCCGACGTCCTCACCGGCGGCTCGGTGCGGCCGGTGGGGCTGCTGCTCGACCCGGACCAGACGAACCAGTTCGACCGGAGCATGACCCGATCGGCCGACGACGGGCAGCATGCCGCGACCGGCTGGCTGGTGCGGTTCGACCCGGCGAAGGTGGCGCTGGCCGACCCGGACATCCGGGTCCAGGGCACCCTGGCCTACTCCGAGGCGGGGTCCGACACCCTGGAGGTGGTCTCGGACCACACCTTCACGTACGCCCTGCGTCCGGCCGCCTCAGGCCCCCGACAAGCAGGCAGCGTCTCGCTGTTCACCGTACGGCGCGAGCTGCACTTCCGCTTCGACCGGGAGGACCTGCGGCTGCACCGGCTGGAGCTGCGGACCAGTTACGTCCAGGCCGGACCGCAGGCCTGCTCGACGGACAGGACCGGCACCCTGCACCCGCTGCTCGCCGGCGAGCGCTCGGCTTCCCGCGGGCCGGCGGGCACCGACCCGTATGCGACGGGCCGGCCCACAGCGGCGCTCTGCGGGACGCTGGAGGTCAGCTCCCGGCCGGCCCGGGCCCCTGAGGGCTCCCCGGGTCCTCCGTCCCCGACTGCCGGGTCGCCCCGGAGTCATCCGTAGCGCCACCCTTGCCTGCCGCACCACCGCCATGGCTGCCGCCGGTGAACTTGTCGCGCAGCTTGCCGCCCAGGTCCCCGGCGCCGCCGGCTATGTCGCCGACGAGCTTCATCAGCGGGTCCTTGCTGGTGCGCACCGAGTCGGCGTAGTGCGAGGCGGACTCCCGGAACGAGTCCGTCACCGACGTGTCCTTGTCGTCCTCGCGCCGTGGGTAGTGGCCGTCCATGATCCGCTGGTAGTCGCGGCTCTCGGACCACTTCTTCAACTCGGCCGCGCGCACCGTGGTGAACGGGTGGGATCGGGGCAGCACATTGAGGATCTTGAGTACGGAATCGCGCAGGTCGCCACCCTTCTCGTACTCGTCCGCCTGGGCGAGGAAGGCGTCCACATTCATCTCGTGCAGATGATTGCCGCCGGCAATCTTCATCAGACCGCGCATGGAGGCCTGCAGATCCTGGCCGACCAGCAGCCCCGCCCGGTCCGCGGACAGCTCCGACTTGCGGAACCACTCGCGCAGCGCCATCACGATCGTCATGATCGCCACATTGCCGAGCGGGATCCAGGCGACCTTCAGGGCGAGATTGGTGAGGAACAGCAGAATCGTGCGGTAGACGGCGTGACCGGAGAGGGCGTGCCCCACCTCATGGCCGACGACCGCCCGCATCTCCTCCTCGTCGAGCAGCTCCACCAGCCCCGTCGTCACCACGATGATCGGCTCGTCGAGACCGATGCACATGGCATTCGGCTGCGGGTCCTGGTTCACGTACATCGGCGGGACCTTCTCCAGGTCCAGGATGTAACAGGCGTCGCGCAGCATGTCGTTGAGATGGGCGAACTGGGCGTCACTCACCCGTACGGAGTCGGAGAGGAAGAGCAAACGCAGACTGCGCTCGGGCAGCAGGCCGCTCAGCGCCTTGAACACGGTGTCGAAGCCGCTCAGCTTGCGCAGGGCCACCAGAGCCGACCGGTCCGCCGGGTGTTCGTACGCCCGGGACGAGATGCCCGAGAAACGCCTGCGCTGCCTGCTCGGCACGTGCTCGTGACTCGCGTGGCTGTTGTCGGTCATGAACTGGGCCCCCTGTTCGTACGAGACGTCGCTCGCCCCCTGACAAGTCCCAGCGTAGGTGCTGGGGCTACGGTGTGCGGGGGGCTGTGGATAACTGAGGAGACGCCCAACATGCCGCACACCGTTGCTCTGCTCGCCGCCGCATCCGAGGACCAGGGCCCGGGCAACACCCTTCGGATCGTGCTGCTCGCCGCGCTCATCGGCGCGGCGCTGCTCGCCTGGTTCCTGCTGCGCGGATACCGCAACGACGACAACAACGACTGAGTCGGCGTGAGCGTGCCCGGGGCCCCCGCATACGATGTCCGCGACGTCTTCCTTCCGACTCCCGATCGATAGGTCCTGCCGAAGATGAGCCTCACGAGCACCGCACACCAGCTGGTCACTCTCGCCTCCGAGGGCGGCGAGCACGGTGGTAACCACGAAAGCCTCAGCCCGTACCTCACCGGGGGCGGTGCGTTCGTCACGCTTCTGCTCCTGCTGTGGATCACCACCCGCTTCAACCGCGACCGCTGAGGCAGAGGCGTACAGCTGTGCCAGTAGGCTCTGCACGCATGGGAGAGCAGGAAGTGCCTACCGGCCGCGGCAAACGCCGACTCGGTGTGATGGGCGGGACGTTTGACCCGATTCATCATGGACACCTGGTGGCGGCCAGCGAAGTGGCCGCCCAGTTCCACCTCGACGAGGTGATCTTCGTTCCGACCGGGCAGCCGTGGCAGAAGAGCCACAAGCAGGTTTCCCCGGCCGAGGACCGCTATCTGATGACGGTCATCGCGACGGCGTCCAATCCGCAGTTCTCGGTCAGCCGCAGTGACATCGACCGTGGCGGACCGACGTACACGATCGATACGCTGCGGGACCTGCGCGCGGTCCATGGCGACGCGGACCTCTTCTTCATCACCGGCGCCGACGCGCTCTCGCAGATTCTCACCTGGCGGGACGCCGAGGAGCTGTTCTCGCTGTCCCACTTCATCGGTGTGACACGGCCTGGGCACGTACTCACGGACGACGGGCTGCCGGAAGGCGGTGTCTCCCTCGTGGAGGTCCCGGCGCTCGCGATCTCGTCCACGGACTGTCGTGCGAGAGTCGCGCAGGGGGAACCGGTCTGGTACTTGGTGCCGGACGGTGTGGTCCGCTACATCGACAAGCGCCAGCTGTACCGCGGCGAATGAGCCACGGAGAGGGGCACCGGTGAACGACCGACAGAACCCGTACGACCCGTACTACCCGCAGCCGCAGATCGTCGGCTACGACGAGTACGGGCAGCCGGTGTATCAGCAGCCCGGGCAGCAGCAGGAGCAGCAACAACACCAGCAGCCCCAGCGGCAGTACGACCCGTATGCGCAGCAGGGGCAGGGGCAGGGGCAGCCGGGATACGGATACGACCCGTACATCCAGCACCAGCCCCCGCAGCAGTCCCAGCCCCCTCAGCAGCCTCAGCAGTACGACCCATACGCCTCCCAGCAGCCTCAACAGTCTCAGCAGTCTCAGCAGCAGGCCTACGGCTACGACGGATACGGCTACGACACCGGCCAGCAGCCGGCCGCGGTCGACACCACGGCGCAGTGGAACATCCCGCAGCAGGCCCCCACACCGACGGCCGCCCCGGCGCCCACCCCGCAGCAGCGGGAGCGGGAGCCGGAGTTCGAGCCGGAGACGGTCGTTCCCGAGCAGCGCCGGGCGGACCGTGACTACGGCACCGGGCAGTTCTCCTTCATCGAGGAGCCCGACGAGGACTCCGAAGACGTCATCGACTGGCTGAAGTTCACCGAGAGCCGCAGTGAGCGGCGCGAGGAGGCGCGCCGCCGCGGCCGCAACCGGATGGTCGCGCTGATCGTCGTGGTGGCCCTGGTCGTGGTCGGCGGTGTCGGCTACCTCTGGTCCGCGGGCAAGATACCGGGCCTCGGTGGCTCGGAGAAGGAGAACACCGCGACGACGGGCCCGCAGAAGCGAGACGTCATCGTGGTCCATCTGCACGACACCAAGAAGGGCGGCACCTCCACGGCGCTGCTCGTCGACAACGTGACCACCAAGCAGGGGACCACGGTCCTGCTGCCCAACTCGCTCGCGGTAGCCGACGACGAGGGCAGCACGACCACCCTCGGCAAGTCCGTCGACGACGACGGCTCCAACGGCACCCGCGAGTCCATCGACACACTGCTCGGCACCGAGATCAGCGGCACGTGGCGGCTCGACACCCCGTACCTGGAGAACCTCGTCGACCTGGTCGGCAACATCGAGGTCGACACGGACATCGATGTGCCGGACGCCAAGAAGGGTGCGTCGCCCTTGGTCAAGAAGGGCGAGGCGCAGACCCTGAGCGGCCAGATGGCCGTTGCGTACGCCACCTACCGGGGCCCCGGTGAGGCCGAGACGAAGCAGCTCATGCGGTTCGGCCAGGTCATGCGCGGTGTGCTGCGGAAGATCTCGGACGATCCGAAGGCCGCCACGGTCACGGTGCAGACGCTGGCGCAGATCCTGGACCCGTCGCTGCCCGAGAAGGACCTCGGCGCGTCCCTCGCGAAGCTCGCCGAGCACGCCAAGATCGGCGACTACAAGACGGCACTGCTGCCGGTGCAGCCCGACGGCACCCTCACCGACGCGGCCACCGAGAGCGTCGTCAAGGACATCCTGGGCGGCACGGTGAAGGCCCCGGACCAGGACGCGGCCGTGCGGGTCGGTGTCAAGAACGGCACCGGGAACCAGGACGGCACGGAGTCCGCCCGGATCAGGCTGGTCAACGGTGGCTATGCCTTCGTCGGGGGCGGGAGCACCGACACCGCGGTGTCGTCCGCGGTCGTCTACAAGGCGGCGGCCGACAAGGAGAAGGCGACCCAGGTCGCCAAGACCCTGGGCCTGCCGGCGAGCGCGGTGAAGCAGGGCAAGCCTGCCGCGAACGTCGATGTGTCCGTTGTCCTCGGCCAGGACTACAAGATCAAATAGTCGGGGCTCCGCGCCTTGAACGATCTTCGAAAGATCGCTGCGTGGGCTGTCGGCGGTCCGTGAGACCCTAGAGGTTGATCTGACCGCCGACGAAAGCCTGCTTGTGACCGCCACGGACCGCTCCATCGAGCTCATCAACGCCGCCGCTCAGGCGGCCGCCGACCGGCTCGCGCACGACATCATTGCGTACGACGTCAGCGACGTGCTGTCGATCACGGACGCCTTCCTGCTGGCCTCGGCCCCTAACGACCGCCAGGTCAAGTCGATCGTCGACGAGATCGAGGAGCGGCTCCAGAAGGAGCTCGGTGTCAAGCCGGTGCGCCGCGAGGGCGACCGCGACGCCCGCTGGATCCTCCTCGACTACGTCGACATCGTGATCCACGTCCAGCACAGCGAGGAGCGTGTCTTCTACGCGCTCGAGCGCCTCTGGAAGGACTGCCCCGAGATCGCGCTCCCCGAGGACGCCGTCAAGACCCGCGGCAAGGCCGAGGAGCACGCCCAGCTCACCGGCAGCACGGAAGGTGACCTGAGCTGAACGGCAGCAGTAGCGGCAGGGGCCGCAGGATCGTCCTCTGGCGACACGGTCAGACGGCGTGGAACCTGGAGCGCCGGTTCCAGGGGTCCACGGACATCGAGCTGACCGAGACCGGCGTCGGGCAGGCCCATCGGGCCGCCCGGCTGCTCGCCTCGCTGAAGCCGGACGCGATCGTCGCCTCCGATCTGCGACGGGCGGCGGCCACGGCCGCCGAGCTCGCCGCGATCACCGGGCTGGAGATCGCCCATGACGCGGGGCTGCGGGAGACCTACGCGGGTGCCTGGCAGGGCCTCACTCATGAGGAGATCGTCCGGCAGTACGGCGAGCAGTACGCCGCGTGGAAGCGCGGCGAGCCCGTGCGGCGCGGCGGTGGCGAGCTGGAGACCGAGGTCGCCGACCGGGCCGCCCCCGTCGTGCTCGATCACGCCGACAAGCTGCCCGACGGCGGCACGCTCGTCGTGGTCAGCCACGGCGGCACGATCCGCACGACCATCGGGCGGCTGCTCGGCCTGGAAGCGCACCACTGGGAAGGGCTCGGCGGACTCTCGAACTGCTGCTGGTCGGTGCTGGGCGAGGGTGCGCGCGGCTGGCGCCTGTTGGAGCACAACGCCGGCACGCTGCCCGAGCCCGTGCTCGGCGACGACGCCTAGCGCGCCTCTTCGGGGCGCGCCGGTTCGGTGGCCGGAGGCCGCCTCCGGGCGGCGTCGGCCGGATTTCACTTTCTGGCTGGTCACAGGCTAAAGTTCTTCTTGTTCGCAGCGCGGAAACGCAGGGAAACACAGCGAACAGCGGGGCTATAGCTCAGTTGGTAGAGCGCCTGCATGGCATGCAGGAGGTCAGGAGTTCAATTCTCCTTAGCTCCACAATCAGGATCCCGTCCCCGTCAGGGGGCGGGATCCTTGCGTTCCGGGCTCGCTCCTCACGGCGTAGGCGCAGCGCCGCCGGCTCCCGCTCTCCTCGTCCGCCGGGGTGTACGCCACGATCCGGCACTCCGCCAGCCCGCAGGCCCTGGGGCCGGTGCACGACGGGACAGATCTTCTCGGCCACCGTGAACAGCGTCCACGCCATTGCGGATCCCTGTCGCCGTGATCGCGACCTTCATCGTCAATGTCGCCGGCCCGACGATCCGTACCGAACTCGGCGCGTCCGGCACCGGGTTGCAGTTCGTCGCTCGCGGTCTTCACTGCCGCCTCGTTCGCCTGCGGACTGGCTTCGGGCACCGGGCAGTTGATCGCCTTCCGGCTGGTTCAGGGCGTGGGTGCGGCGGTGGGGATCCCACAAAAGGTCCTGGTTCGGGGCGGGTTCGTCCTGGTGGCTGTCGCTTCAGTGGCTGTCGGGCTCGTGATGCGCGACGGCGGGGAGGGCGAAATCGGGCTGTATCTCGCTTTCGTCGTCTTGGGGGCCGGACTGGTGTCGGGCTTCGGCTCCACCCTGCCGGGCGCGCCCGCCGCCGTACGGCCGGAGGGCGCCGCCGATGCGAGCGTGTGCTGGTGGCCGTGACCCAGCTCGGCCAGTTGATCGGTGTCGCGACCTTCGGCACGCTCTTCCTCAACCGCCTTGATACGCCAGGGGCGCACGGGTCCGCGGGCGCGCTGTGGGTAAGCGCCTTCGCGCTCCTGATGGCCGCGATCGCGGGTGCGTCGGCAGGTCTGTACGGCGTCGGCAGCCGGTCGATTCTCCGCAGGGCTGACCCCCTTGCGGGGCCATGGCAGAATCGGACCGCCGGAGGGGGAGACGGACCGAACGGGAGGGAGCGCGCGATGCCTGCGAGCCGCCACGAGGTCGCGGACCTGCCCTTTGTTCCCGAAGTTTCCCGAGTGTCCGAAGCCCCCGAGGTCTCCGAGTTCCCCGAAGGCGGCGTCGGCTGACTCATGGGTGCACACAGGCGGAAGTGCGACTGGTGCGGCAGCGGTACGCCCATCGTCAGGGACATGGACCCGATCAACCTCGAGTACCAGTACTGGTGCGAGGAGTGCGCGCGGGCGCTGATCATAAAAGGCGACCCGATCGAGACATATCGGGAACTGGAGGGGGAGCCGATCTACGGGCGGCTCCTGGAGGAGCACTGCACCCTCAAGCGCTTCTACTCCTTCGCCACCGCCTGAGCGTCACGCCGGCGACTCTCCCGAATCGGGTCATACCGACACCGCGGGGAATCGATTTGGTGGTGGGCCGGGGTGACCGTGTAATGTTCTCGATGTCGCCAGGGAGACCGGGCGGAAAACAGCACGGGGCTATAGCTCAGTTGGTAGAGCGCCTGCATGGCATGCAGGAGGTCAGGAGTTCAATTCTCCTTAGCTCCACAGTGAAGTAACAGGAAGCGGGTCATCCGAATCGGATGACCCGCTTCCTGTCTGTGCAGGGCTTGTTTGTGCAGGTCAACTACGGCCGCTGCCAAGAGCCTTGCGGCCGGCGGCCGGCGGCAGCGCGGGACGTTCCGCCGGTGCCTGCTCGATACGGAGTGCCAGCGCGGGGCACCGGCGCACAGCGCGCTGCGCACGCCCTCGCAGATGCACCGGAACCGCGGCGTCCGCGAGCGCGGGATAACCGTCTGGGCCCAGCCTGATCAGCTCCGGGACGATGTCCGCGCAGAGCCCGTGACCCTTGCAGAGTGTCCAGTCCACCGCCAGCTTCTCGCCGCTCGGAATGGACTCCTCCAGGTCCTGGTAGCCGGGCGCGGGCAGGGGTAGTACCCCGACCGTCTCCCGGCCGCAGCCGCCGTCCAGGACGTGCGCGGCCAGATCGTCCGTGAACGCGGACAGGGTCGAGGCCAGGAAGCGGGCTGAGCCGTCCGGATGTTTGCAGGCGCCCCGGCCCTTCACCGCCTGCGTCACCTCGCGCAGCGCCTCCAGGGCCGCGGGACCGCCGCCGTTCAGCACGTCGGACAGTCCGCCGGCCGCGGCCGGCAGCCCCAGCTTGCAGGGGCCGCACTGGCCCGCGGTCTCGGCGGCCAGCCAGTTCGCGATCCGCAGCGACTCGCCCAGCGGGCAGGTCTCGGGCCCGATCGGCAGGATCGCGCCCGCGCCCAGCGCGCCGCCCGCCGCCGCCAGGGAGGCCCGGGAGACGACGGCGTCGTGCGTGGCCATCGCATCGATCCAGTTGCCGTGGTAGCCGCCGGTCAGCACGCCCTGGGGCAGTGGCGGCGCGCCGGCGAGCTGGAGTACGTACCGCAGGGGCACACCGGTGGGCACCTCGATGACCATCGGGCGCGAGACGGCGCCGGAGAGGGTGAGCAGCACCGTGCCGGGCTCGTCGGGCAGTCCGGTGTGCCCGTAGCGGCGGGCGCCGATCCGGGCGGCGACGGCGAGCTGCGCGTATGTCTCGGCGTTCGACAGCAGTGTCGGGGCGCCGCCGACGCCCGACTCGGCCGCCCGCTCGCGACGGCCCGGCGGCAGCGCGGGGCCGCCGCCCGCCGCCCTGATGACCGCGGAGGCCTCGCCGGAGACCATCCGCTCGGGGGTGCGCACCACCCGGGCGCGCAGCTGCTGTCCGCGCCGGTCGGACAGGCCACGCTCGGCGAGGGCGTTGCGTATGGAGATCTCCGTGGAGTTACGGGTGACGGCGACGATCAGCGTGCGGGCGCCGAGCGCCTCCGCCGCCAGCAGGGCGCCGTCCAGGATCAGGTGCGGTGCGCGGTTCAGCAGGACGGTGTCCTTGCGACAGGCCGGCTCGCCCTCGCTGCCGTTGATCACGACGACGGGGCGTACCCCGCGCCGGATCGATGCCTTGGCGACGGCACGCAGCTTCTTCCCGAAGGGGAAGCCCGCACCGCCGCGGCCACGCAGCGAGATGGTTTCGGCCAGTTCGGCCAGGCGCTCTCCGGTCATCGGTTCGAGCGGTCCGTGCACCTTCAGATGCATGGCGAGGTCGAGCCGCTCCACCAGGTCGAAGCCGGTGGTCAGCTGAGGGAGGCCGACGACACGGACTTCGGGCACGTCGGGGAGGGGGAGGTTCACGGTCGGTCTCCTGCGGGTGCCTGCCAGGGTTCTCCGGCAGGGGGCGGATAGAGCGGCCCCGGTAGCGGTGCGGTCTCGTCGACGGCGGGCAGCGGGCCGGTCGGCACGTCGGTTCCGTACGGGTCGTACGGGTGCTCCTGGGCGGGTTCGTACGGGGGACGGAACGTCTGGGTCTGCGCCTGGGCCGGTGGTGCCGGTGAGGGAGCGGGCCAGCGGCCGGCCGGTTGCTGAGGGCTCGGCCCGGGGACCGGGACCGCGTTCTCGGCGGCCCGCGAGACAGCACGGTAGGCGGCGGAGATTCCGGGGTCGGGGCCTGTACGGGTGGGTCCTGTGCCCCCGACGGGTCCGGTGTCGGGGCTCGTGGCCAGACGGTCGGCGTTGCGGGGCGGAGCCTCGTACGAAGTCTCGTACGGAGCCTCGTACAGCGGTGGGGCGGGTGCGGAGAGAGGCGTGCGCGGGCGGTCGAACGACGATGGCAACGGGGTCCCTCGCAGCTCCCGCCCGAGCTCGTCGCGACCCAGTTCGTCCCGGCCGAGCCCGCCGTAGGCACGTTCCCGGCGCAGTTCCTCCCGGCCCAGTTCCTCCCGCCCGAGCGGAAGTACGCGCTCCGCGCCGGGCAGCGGGGACTCGCGGAGCGCCGGATCCGGCTCGGAGAGGAGGGCGTCCGGCTTGATCAGAGCGGCGATCAGACCGGTGATCCGGCGTTTCGTCGTCGGCGGCAGCAGCCGCAGGCACAGGGCGGCGGCCACCGCGACCAGACAGAGGCTGTACATCACGACGACCCAGGTCGCGGGTGGCCGGCCCGCGTACAGACCGTGGATCAGCGCCGCACACCAGGCCGGATAGGACAGTGCGTGCAGCGCGCGCCAGCGGCCCGCTATGCGGCCCGGGGTGGCGAAGGCACTGCGCAGCGCGCCGGTCGCGGCGGCGACGACCATCAGCAGGCCCGCCAGCGAGCCGAAACCGATCAGCCCGGCGGTGCCACGCACACCGAGGCCGAAAGGTATGACGGCGCCGAGCAGCGCCACATGTCCGAGCGCGACCTTCACGGTGACATGCAGGAGCAGGAAGCCGAGCGAGGCGGCGGCAGCGGCCCGGTGGATGCCCTGGCCGAGCAGGCGCTGCCGTGAGGACAGGAACAGCCGGTCGGTGGCGATCAGGCCCCAGGCCACCGCGGCGGTGAGCGAGACCAGTGACAGCACACCGGTGGTGAAATCGAGTGCGGCGCGCAAGTCGTCGCTCCCTGCGACGGCGAGCAGAGGGATGAGAACCAGCACGGCGACGGTGAGCCCGCCCTGTACCGAGCGGTTCGGTCCGGCGCTCAAGGTGGGGGATGAGCGGATCTTGCGATGAGGGTTCATTGGGGCGACTCCGAATTGTTCGGCAAAGCGGTCCCGTTGCGGCATGCTAAGTCGCTCCATACCGGCCAGTACGGGGTTTGAGCGGTTGCCCCAATAGAGGGCGGTACGCGGAGTAACCCCCGCTTCCCGGACGTTCCGCCGCTGCCTCACGGAAGCCCGGCAGGAGCCTTGCGGACGATCCGCTGCCGCTTCCCGGGGCTTCTCCCGGGGCGTTCCTCGGGCCTTTCCGGGGGCTCCGTCGTCCGTCGTTGTCCACGGAGCGGCAGCGCCGGGCTGCGCTCCGGGCCTGTGCGGTACCCTGACGCCATGCGTGCCGTACGCCTTCTGCTTAGCGAGCCGCGCTGATCAGTCCCGACCGGTGTGAATGCCTGGTTGGAATCGGCGCGGCGTCCCCTCCTGTGCGAGGGGCTTTTTCGTTTCCGTAAGCGCTGGCAGATGACGATCGATGGAGCTTTGAGGATCATGAGCGAGACGAATTCCGCATCCGAGGTGGCTGCGCCGCACCGCTATACAGCGGCAATGGCTGCCGACATCGAGGCACGCTGGCAGGACTTCTGGGACGCCCACGGCACGTACGAGGCGCCGAACCCGACCGGCGATCTGGCGGACAATCCGGAACTGGCCGCCAAGCCGAAGAAGTTCATCATGGACATGTTCCCGTACCCCTCAGGTGCGGGCCTGCACGTCGGTCACCCGCTGGGCTACATCGCCACCGATGTCTTCGCCCGTCATCAGCGCATGACCGGGCACAACGTGCTGCACACCCTGGGCTTCGACGCCTTCGGCCTGCCGGCGGAGCAGTACGCCGTGCAGACGGGTACGCACCCGCGCGCCTCCACCGAGGCCAACATGGAGAACATGAAGTCCCAGCTGCGCCGGCTGGGGCTGGGCCACGACAAGCGCCGCTCGTTCGCGACGATCGAGGCGGACTACTACAAGTGGACCCAGTGGATCTTCCTGCAGATCTTCAACTCCTGGTACGACACCGAGGCGGACCGGGCCCGGCCGATCGCCGACCTGGTCGCGCAGTTCGAGAACGGTGAGCGCCCGACCCCGGACGGCCGTGACTGGAGCGCGCTGAGCGCCGTCGAACGCGCCGACGTCCTGGGTCAGTACCGCCTGGCGTACGCCTCCGACGCGCCCGTCAACTGGTCGCCGGGGCTGGGCACCGTACTGGCCAACGAAGAGGTGACGGCCGACGGCCGTTCGGAGCGCGGCAACTTCCCCGTCTTCAAGGCCAAGCTGCGCCAGTGGAACATGCGCATCACCGCCTACGCCGACCGGCTGCTGAACGACCTGGACGGGCTGGACTGGCCCGAGGCGATCAAGCTGCAGCAGCGCAACTGGATCGGGCGTTCCGAGGGCGCGCGTGTCGACTTCCCGGTCGACGGCGCGGGGGACATCACCGTCTTCACCACCCGCCAGGACACCCTGTTCGGCGCCACCTACATGGTGCTGGCGCCCGAGCACGACCTGGTGGAGCGGATCATTCCGGCCGCCTGGCCCGAGGGCACCCACCCGGTGTGGACCGGCGGTCACGCGTCCCCGGCCGAGGCGGTCACCGCCTACCGCAAGCAGGCCGCTGCCAAGTCCGACGTGGAGCGCCAGGCCGAGGCCAAGGACAAGACCGGTGTCTTCACCGGCGCGTACGCGACCAACCCGGTCAGCGGCGACAAGGTGCCCGTCTTCATCGCCGACTACGTCCTGATGGGCTACGGCACCGGCGCGATCATGGCCGTTCCGGCGCACGACGCGCGCGACTTCGCCTTCGCGCGCGCCTTCGAGCTGCCGATGCGCTGTGTCGTCGAGCCGTCGGACGACCGCGGCACGGACCCCTCCACCTGGGACGACGCATTCGCCTCGTACGAGGCGAAGCTGGTCAACTCCGCGAGCGACGAGATCTCGCTGGACGGCCTGGGTGTCGTCGAGGCCAAGGCGAAGATCACCGCATGGCTGCAGGCGAAGGGCCTGGGCGAGGGAACCGTCAACTTCCGGCTGCGCGACTGGCTGTTCAGCCGTCAGCGCTACTGGGGCGAGCCCTTCCCGATCGTGTACGACGAGGACGGCATCGCCCACTCGCTGCCCGAGTCGATGCTGCCGCTGGAGCTGCCGGAGGTCGACGACTACTCGCCGCGCACCTTCGATCCGGACGACGCCGACACCCAGCCCGAGACCCCGCTGTCGCGGAACGCCGACTGGGTCAACGTCACGCTGGACCTGGGCGACGGCAGCGGCCCGAAGAAGTACCGCCGCGAGACCAACACCATGCCCAACTGGGCAGGTTCCTGCTGGTACGAGCTGCGCTACCTGGATCCGAACAACGACCGGCAGCTGGTCGACCCGGCGATCGAGCAGTACTGGATGGGTCCGCGCGAGGGCCGGCCGACCGGTGGCGTCGACCTGTACGTGGGTGGCGCCGAGCACGCCGTACTGCACCTGCTGTACGCGCGGTTCTGGTCCAAGGTCCTGCACGACCTGGGGTACATCTCCTCGGCCGAGCCGTTCCACAAGCTGTACAACCAGGGCATGATCCAGGCGTTCGTCTACCGGGACAGCCGCGGCATCGCGGTTCCGGCGGCCGACGTCGAGGAGCGCGACGGCGCGTTCTACCACCAGGGCGAGAAGGTCAGCCGCGTCCTGGGCAAGATGGGCAAGTCCCTGAAGAACGCCGTCACGCCCGACGAGATCTGCGCCGAGTACGGGGCGGACACGCTGCGTCTGTACGAGATGGCGATGGGCCCCCTGGACGTGTCGCGGCCGTGGGACACCCGCGCCGTCGTCGGTCAGTACCGGCTGCTGCAGCGGCTGTGGCGCAACGTCGTCGACGAGGAGACCGGTGAGGTCACCGTCGTGGACACCGAGCCCGGCGAGGACACGCTGCGCGCGCTGCACAAGGCCATCGACGGCGTCGGCCAGGACATGGCCGGGATGCGCTTCAACACCGCCATCGCCAAGGTCACCGAGCTCAACAACCACCTGACCAAGGTGGGCGGCCCGCTGTCGCGGTCCGTCGCCGAGCGGCTGGTGCTGCTGGTCGCGCCGCTGGCGCCGCACATCGCCGAGGAGCTGTGGCGCAGGCTGGGCCACACCGATTCGGTCGTGCACCAGGACTTCCCGGTCGCCGACCCGGCGTACGTCGTGGACGAGACCGTGACCTGCGTGGTGCAGGTCAAGGGCAAGGTCAAGGCACGGCTGGAGATCTCCCCGTCGATCACGGACGAGGAGCTGGAGGCGCTGGCCCTGGCCGACCCGGCAGTGGTCGCGGCGCTGGACGGGGCCGGGATCCGCAAGGTGATCGTGCGGGCGCCGAAGCTGGTCAACATCGTCCCTGCGTGACGGTCTCCGGCTAGCCATCGAACGGCTGACGACGGTGTGAGGGCTTTCCCTTACGGGCAGGTTAGGGGTTCCGAAGGAACCCTCGGCCTGCCCGTTCCGTTTACGGTGGAGGGGCCGGTAGTCGGCAGCCGAATCGACATCCAAGGGGCGTCATGGAAGCCGTGATCCTGATCCTGGGGCTGCTCTTTGTCGCGTTCATGGCCCTGGGCGTCTATGTGAGCGTCAAGGTCATCGGCGCGGCGAAGCGCGGCGTGGACCGCACGATCACGCAGGCGCGCCGCACGGTCGAGGAGACCACGCTGCGGGCGAAGAGCTTCGGCCAGGTGGGAGTGGCCGGAGAGCTGGCACAGCTGCGGCTCTCGCTGCGGACGTCGATGCGAGCCACCCAGGAGGCGTTGCAGGCGGGTGTGGCCGAGGACGCCTCGCTGTCGGAGTCGCTGGGACTGTTCCAGCGACTGAGCGTGCACGGGCGGGAGCTCGATGACGAGCTGAAGAGGCTGGAGCGCGAGCCCGACCGGGCGACGGTCGCGTCGCTGCTTCCGGGCCTGAAGCAGCGCACGGAGCGGATCACGCACTCGGCGGAGTCGCTGCGGTGGGCCGCGCGCGATCGGGCGCGGCAGTTCGCCGACGACGATCTGGCGGCGCTGAACACGCAGATCAATGTGGAGGCGGGGGCGCTGCGGCACTGGACGGTGGAGGAGCCTTCGGCTGGTGCTGGTGCTGGTGCTGCTGGTGCTGCTGGTGCTGGTGGTGCTGGTGGTGCTGGTGGTGCTGGTGGGCGTGGGGGCGACCGGGCGCGGAGCGCGCAGACCGGCGAGGAGGGTCCGGAGGCGCTCACAGCTCGGGACCCCAGGGCGCAGACCGGTTACCCCTGGCAGAAGGCCGTGCGGCCCGAGACGACCAATTGAGCAGGTGGGGCGGGGCCGAAAGCCCGGGCTCGAACTGATGTGATCGGTCGTGGCAGGATGCGGCCCGAAGCGATCGGAAGTGATCACTCGGTCGGGGTCGGACTGCCGAGACAGCGTCCCGGCAGGTAACCTCCCGCTCATGTCCCGCCATGTCGCGATCGTCACCGATTCCACGGCCTACCTGCCGCCCCAGGCGATGGAGCGGCATGGCATCACCGCAGTGCCGCTCACCGTTGTCCTCGGCGATCAGGCGCTGGAGGAGGGCACCGAGATCTCGGCCCGCTCCCTCGCGCTGGCGCTCCAGAAGCGGCACCCCGTGACGACGTCCCGCCCCAGTCCCGAGGTCTTCGCCGCCACGTACCGGGCTGCGGCCGAAGCCGGCGCCGCCGGCATCGTCTCGCTGCACCTCTCGGCCGAATTCTCGGGCACGTACGACGCCGCGCTGCTCGCCGCGAAGGATGCCCCGGTGCCGGTACGGGTGGTGGACACCGGCATGGTCGCCATGGCCCTGGGGTTCTGCGCCCTGGCTGCGGCCGAGGCGGTGGAGGCGGGCGGCAGCCTGGACGAGGCGGTCGTGGCCGCCGAGAAGCGGGCCGCGGGCACCTCCGCCTACTTCTACGTCGACACGCTGGACTATCTGCGCCGCGGGGGACGCATCGGCGCGGCCCAGGCGCTGCTGGGGTCGGCGCTCGCGGTGAAACCCCTGCTCCAGTTGGACGGTGGCCGGATCGAGCTGCTGGAGAAGGTGCGGACGGCGTCGAAGGCCATCGCGCGGCTGGAAGAGATCGTCGCCGAGCGGGCGGGCACCGGCCGGGTGGACATCGCCGTGCACCACCTGGCGGCGTCCGAACGGGCCGAGCGGCTGGCCGAGAGGCTGCGGGAGCGCGTTCCGGGACTCGTCGATCTGCATGTCAGCGAGGTCGGCGCGGTGATCGGCGCGCACACCGGTCCCGGTCTGCTCGGAGCAGTGGTTTCGCCTCGCTGATCTCGCTCGTGAAGGTGAGGGAGTTATCCACAACCGGTCGGTTTTCCACCGGAATCAGGGCTGTTCAACGGGTTCGGGCGAATGTGCCTAGCGTCATGAGGCATGGCTCCCCGATCAGATCGTGCACATCGAGCACACCGTGCAAGCAGTGGAAGTGGACCCGGCCGCGCCGCGGCGTCGGACGTGCGCGCCCGACGCGGGTCCGGTGCGGGTCAGGGCGTCGGCGCCGGACACGGTCCTGGGTCCGGCTCCGGACCTGGACACGGACCCGCACCCGGGCGACGACGGTTGGCGCGTGGGCGTGCCGCCGGGGTCGCGGCGGCTTCGCGGCATCGCGCGGACGCACTCATGACCGGTGCGTACGGGGGGCGCGTCGCCCGGCCGGTGGTGGGCCTTGCGCCGCCTCCGGTACCACAGCCGACTCCGGCAGAGGAGAACGCGCGGGCGGTGCCGACGGCTCCGATCGCGCCAGGGCGGTGGGAGCGGCTGTTTCCGGCGGTGCGGGAGCGGCTCCCGATGTGGTTGCAGCTCAGGTGCGGTCTGGAGCCGAGAACCCTCGCCGCGCTGGCCGTCGTCCTGGTCGCCGCCGCGGTCTTCGCCGCCGTCCACTTCTGGTCCGCACGCCCGCAGTCCGTCCGTGCCCCCGATCCGGTCAGCGAGGGCGCGCAGGCCCCGGCATCGGACCCACGCATGGACGGGGGCGTGGAGCGGGCCCGCACCCCCGATCCGTCACCCGGACCGCCGCCCACCGGAGGACCGGGTGGAGGGATCGTCGTCGATGTGAGCGGCAAGGTGCGCCGGCCGGGCATCTACCCCTTACCGTCCGGTGCGCGGGTCGCCGACGCGCTGCGGGCGGCGGGCGGAGTCCGGAGCGGCGTGGATCTCACCGGGCTCAACCGGGCGCGGGTGCTCATGGACGGGGAGCAGGTCGTGGTGGGCGCGCCACCTGGGCCGCAGGCCTTCGGCGCCACAGGAGGAGCTGCCGCAGGAGGGGCTGCGGCGGGCGCCGGTGGCGGCCCCACGACCGGTCCGGTCAGCCTCAACAGCGCGACGGTGGAACAGCTGGACACCCTGCCCGGTGTCGGCCCCGTTCTCGCCCAGCACATCGTCGACTACCGCACGCAGCACGGCGGCTTCCGGTCCGTCGGTGAGCTCCGTGAGGTCAATGGGATCGGCGACCGCCGGTTCGCCGACCTCCAACCGCTGGTGCGGCCATGAGCCGCCCTGAGGACCTGCGACCGGAAGGCCGTCCGGACGTCCAACCGGGCACGCATCAGGACGTCCATACGGTGTCGGGCCGACGGCTGGGTGTCTCCGACCCGCAACAGGAGGGTCCGGTCGATCTGCGGCTCGTCCCGCCTGCCCTGGCGACCTGGGCAGCCGCGGCCCTCGCCGTGGGGGCGCCGGGGCGCTGGACGGCTGTGGGGACAGTGGTCTGTCTCGTCGCCGGCCTGGTGCTCCTGGGCGTGTCGCGGGCATCGGCGGCCCGGGCCACGTGCGCCCGGCCGGCCGGCGAGGGAGACGCTCGGGACGGCGGGGAGAGCGCCGTACGGAAGCGGCGGCGACTGCAGGCCACCGCGGCCGCCGCCGCTCTGCTGTGCGCGGCTGCCGGGGCGACGGCTGCCGGGCTGCACAGCGCGTACCTGCGGCAGGAGCCGGTTCATGGCCTCGCGCAGCGCTTCGCGCAGGTCGAGGCGGAGGTGACCGTGACGTCCGACGCACGGCAGACCCGGACCCAGGTCCGCGGTGACCACAGCAGCCCGGTCGCCCTGCTCCTGGACGCCGAGATCACCCGGCTGACGGCGCCCGACGGCGCCGTCACCCGGCTCCGGGTCCCGGTGCTGGTGATCGTGTCACCCGACCATTCGGCGGCGCAGTGGCAGCGGCTGCTGCCGTCCACACGGCTGCGCCTGAGCGGCCGCCTCTCGCCGCCTCTGCACAGCGGGGAGCGCAACGCCGCCGTACTGCGGCCGGACGGCAACGGCCCGCCCCGCGTCACCGGGCCTCCCACCCTTCTCCAGCGCGCGGCGGGTGGTCTGCGCGCCGGGCTGCGCACGGCGACCGAGGGGCTGGAGCCCGATGCGCGTGCGCTCTTGCCGGGGCTGGTCGTCGGTGACACCTCGCGGGTCACCCCCGAACTCCACGATGTGTTCCGAGCAGCCGATCTCACGCACCTGATGGCGGTCTCCGGCGCCAATCTGGCGATTCTGCTCGTGCTGCTCATCGGGCCACCCGGCACCGCGCTTCGGGTCGAACGCCGCGGTCTGGCACCTCGGTTGGGTCTGTCGCTGCGGATCACCGCGCTGCTCGGCGGGGCACTCACTCTCGCCTTCGTCCTCGTCTGCCGGCCGGAGCCGAGTGTGCTGCGGGCCGCGGTCTGCGGGCTGATCACGCTGCTGGCCATCGGCACGGGGCGCCGCCGATCGCTGATTCCGGCACTGGCGGCCGCCGTTCTGCTTCTTGTGCTGTACGACCCATGGCTGGCCCGTAGTTATGGCTTCGTGCTCTCCGTCCTGGCCACCGGGGCACTGCTCACCGTCGCGCCGCTATGGAGTGCCGCGCTGCGGCGGCGCCGGGTGCCGTCCCGGCTCGCGGAGGCGCTGGGTGCCGCTGCCGCGGCGCAGGCGGTGTGCGCGCCGGTCGTCGTGGTGCTCGCCTCGCGGGTCAGCCTGGTGGCGATTCCGTGCAATCTGCTGGCCGAGTTCGCGGTGGCGCCCGCCACCGTCCTCGGGTTTGCCGCGCTCGCCCTGGCGCCGGTGGCCATACCGGTGGCCCAGCTGCTCGCCAGGATCGCGGGGTGGCCGGCCGGGTGGATCGCCTCCGTGGCCCGCACCGGAGCGGCCCTCCCAGGGGCGGAGGTCGGCTGGCCCGACGGCTGGCAGGGAGCGCTGCTGCTTGCCGCCCTCACGGCGCTCGCGGTGCTGTCCGCCCGCCGTATCGCGCGCCACCCGTGGGTGTGTTCGGCCGCGGCACTGCTGCTGATCCTCGCTGTGCTGCGTCCGGTGCCGCTGACCCGGGTGCTGACGGGATGGCCGCCGCCGGACTGGGTGTTCGCGATGTGCGACGTGGGCCAGGGGGACGCCGTGGTGTTGGCGGCGGGGGCCGGCGACGGCGTGGTCATCGACACCGGGCCCGATCCACGGCTCGCCGACCGATGTCTGCACGACCTGGGTGTCACCCGGGTGCCACTGCTGCTGCTCACGCACTTCCACGCGGATCATGTCCGGGGCCTGCCCGGCGTGTTGCGGGGCAGAGCGGTGGGCGCGATCCAGACGACAAGCCTGGACGAACCGCCGGACCAGGCCGCGTTCGTACGCAGAACGGCTGCCGCCGCACGGGTCCCTGTGATGCGGGCGGCGCCGGGGGAGCGGCGCCGCATCGGTCCGCTCGACTGGCGCGTCCTGTGGCCCGTCGGCGGTGTCACGGCAGTCCCCGAACCGGAGGAGCCCAACGACGCCAGTGTCACGCTGTTCGTCCGGACCGGCGGACTGACCCTGCTGCTCCTCGGAGATCTCGAACCACCGGCCCAGCAGGGGCTGTTGCGCCAGTACCCGGCGCTGCCGCGGGTGGACGTCCTCAAGGTCGCCCATCACGGTTCCGCCCACCAGGACCCCGCGTTGCTGCGCAGTGCTCACCCTCGACTCGCGCTGGTGAGCGTGGGCAAGGACAACCCGTACGGGCACCCGGCGGCCCGTACCGTCGAGGCGCTCAGGGCCGGGGGAGCGGTGGTGCTGCGCACGGACCTGGACGGCGCGATCGCGGTGACAGGTTCCGGGCCGGGGCTGCGGGCGGTCGGACGCTCATGACTCCTGCCCGGCCGATCGCAACCGCCTCAGCTCAGCCACGTGCCGTCAGTCATCAACTCGCGCCCGGTCAGTTCGTTCTCCTCCCGCCAGGCCCTGACCGCGTACGGCGTGAAGCGGAGGTACACCCAGGGCGTGCGGCCACACAGGTCCCAGTCGAGTTTCGTCGCGAAGGCGTCGCCCGATTCCGCGGAGAGTTCCGCGCCCTCCACGACCTCGGCGGTCGCGTCGATGAGCACCACATCGCGGGTGTGGCCCAGGCTGATCCTGGCCTGTCCGGTCGGAGTCACATTGCGCGCGGTCGGATCGGTGCGCCGAGTGGCCATCAGGAGCGTCCCCCGGTCCCACACGAACGACAGCGGCACCAGTGTCGGCACACCATCCGCCGAAGCGGTCGCCACCCAGGCGTCGTTGTCCTTCTCCAAGCGGTTGAGCACATCCTGCCTGCGCTGTTCCCGGCTGCGCGCCGGCTCCGCATTCGTCATGCTCCGTACGCTGGCGAGTGTGCGCGATCGCGCACCTGGGTCGGCGGTCCTAGGACCACCGGATCATGGCGCGGGGCGGCGCACCGGGACAGACTGTGGCCATGGACCCGCAATCGCCGCAGACCGTCGACGCCTACCTGGACCGCATCGGCGCCGTCCGTCCCGCGCGCCCCGACGCGGCTGCCCTGCGCGATCTGCAGGTGCGGCACCTCACGGCCGTGCCCTTCGAGAATCTGTCGATCCATCTCGGCGAAGACATCGTGCTGGAGGAGAAGGCGCTCCTCGACAAGGTGGTGGGCGCCCGGCGGGGCGGCTTCTGCTACGAACTGGGCGGCGCCTTCGCGGCCCTGCTGAGGGCCCTCGGCTTCGGCGTCACCCTGCTCCAGGGCCGCGTCTACGGGGACGGCGGACGACTCGGGATTCCGTACGACCATCTCGCGCTGCGCGTCGAGACCGACGACGGCACCGGACCCTGGCTCGCCGATGTCGGCTTCGGCGACCACGCCCACTTTCCGCTCGTGCTCGACGACCGTACGGACCAGGAGGACCCGCGGGGTACGTACCGGATCCGGGAGACGCCCGACGCCACGGACGGTGCCGGGGATCTCGATGTGCTGCGTGAGGGAGTGCCCCAGTACCGCCTCGATCTGCGGCCGCGGGCTCTCGCGGACTTCCGCGCCGGCGCCTGGTACCACCGCACCTCGCCCGATTCGAACTTCACCAAGTCACTGGTCTGCTCCCGGCTCACCGGCGTGGGCAGGGTCACCCTCAGCGGGCGCACCCTCATCACGACGGTGGGTGGCGAGCGACATGAAGTTCCGCTGGCCACCGACGCCGAGGTGCTCGCCGCCTACCGTGAGCACTTCGGGCTGCGGCTCGACCGGCTGCCCACAGTTCGCACGTCGGGCATTCACGGACCGAACGGTTGACGCACACAAGCGGAACGTTCAATTCGGACCTTCGGTAACACCTCCACCCAAGCCCTGTCCAGACCCTCCGTTTGCCTCGAACACCTCAAGGGTGATCGAATGCATGCTCGTCGGCGGGCCGCTGCTCCGACAACGACGTCCAGCCGTCAGGCCCCATGGTGAATCTCCCCCGGGGGTACTGAAGATGTTCGGCCGTTGGCTGGGAAGCAAGAAGGCGACGCACGCGGCGGGCAGCAGCCCGCTCGCCGGACTCGCGGTGCCGCGCACTGCGGGGGTGCTGAGCTGTCGTGTGCTCGATCCGGTCAACGTGGCTGTTCAGCAGGCCGAGTTCGTGGTCACGGACAGCGCGGGCCGCAAGGTCGTCGGCGGCGAGACGGACCCGTACGGGAACGTCCTCGCCACCGTCCCGGCGGGCGAGTACCGGCTGGCTGTCACGGCGGAGGGCTTCACGCCGTTCCATGGTTCGGCCACCGTCAGCGAGAGTGGCCACGCGGGCCTCGGCGACGTGATGCTTCAGGTCTCCGCGCCCCCGCAGTTGCCCGCCCCCGGTGACTGGGAGATCGAGCCGAACCACTCGCAGATCGGGTTCACCGCCCGTCACATCGGGCTGGCCCGTATCCACGGCCGGTTCAACACGTTCGCCGGTGCGGTACGGATCGCCGACCGCATGGAGGACTCCGCCATGCACGTCATCATCGATGCCGCGTCGATCGACACGAACGTGCAGATGCGCGACGACCACCTGCGCTCCAGCGACTTCCTCGACGTCGGGCGCTACCCGACGCTCGAGTTCTACAGCGACCGTTTCGTTCACCGGGGCGGCAGCCGCTGGGGCGTCAGCGGCGCGCTGACCCTGCACGGCGTCAGCCGTACGGTGACGCTGGACACCCAGTACCTCGGCCTGGGCAACGGTCTTGAGGGGGAGACCCGGGCGGCGTGCCGGGCCACCACGGAGCTGCACCGTGAGGACTTCACGCTGACCTGGCAGACGATGCTGGCCCGCGGTATCGCCGTCGTCGGTCCCAGCATCGCCATCGACATGGACATCCAGATCGTCCCCAAGAGCTGACTCCGGGGTGGCCTGCGGCCGGGCGCCGTCAGGGCGCTTCCAGCCATCCCTCGTACTCCGCGGCGAACGCGTCGAGCGTCGCGGAGTCCAGCCGGCCGGCCGGGTCCTCGACGACCACCAGCCACTGGGCGTCCTCGGCGTCGTCCTCGCCGGCCAGCGCGTCGCGTACGAGCTGGGGCTCCTCGGCGACACCGAAACGGTCGGCGAGCTCTCCGGCCACCTCCTCCGCCGTGTCGCGGTCGGGCAGGACCAGCACATGTCTCACATCGCTCACCTGCCCATTCTCCGGTACGGCGACGTATGCGGGGACAGGCTGTCCGAGCCGGGCTGTCAGTGGGGCGTGGGATGCTGGACGGCGATGGCCACCAGAAGGAATTCCACCGACGACCCGCTCGCCCCCCTCACGCTCGCCGTGGGCCAGGAGGACCTCCTCCTCGACCGTGCGGTGCAGCAGGTGGTGGCGGCGGCCCGTGCGTCCGACGCCGACACGGACGTCCGCGACCTCACCCCCGACCAGGTCCAGCCGGGCACTCTTGCCGAGCTGACGAGCCCTTCGCTCTTCGCCGAGCGCAAGGTGGTGATCGTGCGCAATGCGCAGGATCTCTCCGCCGACACGGTGAAGGACGTCAAGGCGTACCTCGGTGCGCCGGTCGAGGAGATCACGCTCGTGCTGCTCCATGCGGGCGGCGCCAAGGGCAAGGCGCTGCTGGACGCGGCGCGCAAGGCTGGTGCGCGGGAGGTTGCCTGCCCGAAGACGACCAAGCCCGCCGAGCGGCTCTCGTTCGTACGGTCGGAGTTCCGGGCGCTGGGGCGTTCCGCGAGCCCCGAGGCCTGCCAGGCGCTCGTCGACTCCATCGGCAGCGATCTGCGCGAGCTGGCGAGTGCGGTGTCGCAGCTGGTCGCGGATGTCGAGGGCACGATCGACGAGGCGGTGGTCGGGCGCTACTACACCGGCCGTGCGGAGGCGTCCAGCTTCACCGTTGCCGACCGGGCGGTGGAGGGACGGGCGGCGGAGGCGCTGGAGGCGTTGCGCTGGTCGCTGTCGACCGGGGTGGCGCCCGTACTGATCACCAGTGCGCTCGCGCAGGGCGTACGAGCCATCGGCAAGCTGTCCTCGGCACGCGGGGGGCGTCCTGCGGATCTTGCGCGTGAGCTGGGGATGCCGCCGTGGAAGATCGACCGGGTGCGGCAGCAGATGCGGGGGTGGACGCCGGACGGGGTGGCGGTGGCGCTGCGGGCCGTCGCGGATGCGGATGCGGGGGTGAAGGGCGGTGGGGACGACCCCGAGTACGCCCTGGAGAAGGCCGTCGTTGCTGTTGCGCGGGCGGCGCGGAGCGGCCGGTGACCGT
The DNA here is from genome assembly GCF_036108815.1 of Streptomyces sp. NBC_00353. Lineage (NCBI taxonomy): Bacteria > Bacillati > Actinomycetota > Actinomycetes > Kitasatosporales > Streptomycetaceae > Streptomyces > Streptomyces sp. NBC_00353. Next base: position 6,741,294 of record NZ_CP107985.1, read on the forward strand.
GGCACGGCGAGGTGGGTGCCGGTCGTGACCGGCTGGGCTTGAGCGGGTATGCCGAAGGCCCCGGTTCGCCGCCCTGGGGAGGGTGGCGGGCCGGGGCCTCGGTTTCAGCTTGGTGCGCCGCACCCGCGTGGCGAACGCAGGTTCGGTGTGCGGCGCGGGGGCCGGGCAGGGACGGGAGAGAGGGCCCGCTGGTCCGTTCCGGCAGTTACATCAGAAAGCTCAGCCCTGGAGGGCGGCAACCTTGGAGGACAGCGCCGACTTCTTGTTGGCGGCGGCGTTCTTGTGGATGACGCCCTTCGAGACAGCCTTGTCGAGCGCGCGCGAAGCGTCGCGAACGGCCGTGGTGGCCTTCTCGACGTCGCCCGCTGCGGCAGCCTCACGGGCCTTGCGGATCGCGGTCTTGAGCGAGGACTTGACGGCCTTGTTGCGCAGGCGCGCCTTCTCGTTCGTCTTGTTCCGCTTGATCTGGGACTTGATGTTCGCCACGAAAGAGCCTTTTCAGGTTCGTTGGATCTTCGATGTGCGCCCCGCCGCTCGTAGGAGCCACGAGGCACAGCTGTCAACGGTACCAGCCGCGCTCCGACCGGCCCAAACCGGTCTCTGCGCCGCAGCCGTGGGACGATGGAAGCTACGTATCGATCCGACCGACCCGACATCGACCCGAGACACGGCGTTCGGCGTCTCAAGAATCAGGACCCTGCGTGCCCGCGACTCCTACCAACGTGCCCGAGCCGAGCCGTACCGACCCGGCGCTGATCCGCAACTTCTGCATCATCGCTCACATCGACCACGGCAAGTCGACCCTTGCCGACCGGATGCTCCAGCTGACGGGCGTGGTCGACCAGCGGCAGATGCGCGCTCAGTACCTCGACCGGATGGACATCGAGCGCGAGCGCGGCATCACCATCAAGTCCCAGGCGGTCCGTCTGCCGTGGGCGCCCACCACGGGCGAGGGCGAGGGCAGCACCCACGTCCTCAACATGATCGACACCCCGGGCCACGTGGACTTCACGTACGAGGTCTCCCGCTCGCTCGCCGCCTGCGAGGGCACGGTCCTGCTGGTCGACGCCGCGCAGGGCATCGAGGCCCAGACGCTGGCCAACCTGTACCTGGCGATGGAGAACGACCTCACCATCGTTCCGGTGCTCAACAAGATCGACCTGCCGGCCGCGCAGCCCGAGAAGTTCTCCGAGGAGCTGGCCAACCTCATCGGCTGCCAGCCCGAGGACGTCCTCAAGGTCTCGGCGAAGACCGGCGTCGGCGTGGACGCACTGCTGAACCGCGTGGTCAGGGATGTCCCGGCGCCGATCGGCAAGGCCGATGCCCCGGCCCGCGCGATGATCTTCGACTCGGTCTACGACTCGTACCGCGGCGTCGTCACGTACGTCCGTGTCGTCGACGGTCAGCTCAACAAGCGCGAGCGCATCAAGATGATGTCCACCGGCGCCACCCATGAACTGCTGGAGATCGGTGTCTCCTCCCCGGAGATGACCCCGGCCGACGGCATCGGTGTGGGCGAAGTGGGCTACATCATCACCGGGGTGAAGGACGTCCGGCAGTCCAAGGTCGGTGACACGATCACCTCCCTGAGCAAGGGTGCGACCGAGGCGCTGGGCGGTTACAAGGACCCCAAGCCGATGGTGTTCTCGGGTCTGTATCCGCTGGACGGCTCCGACTACCCGGACCTGCGCGAGGCCCTCGACAAGCTCCAGCTCAACGACGCCGCCCTGGTGTACGAGCCGGAGACCTCCGCGGCCCTCGGCTTCGGCTTCCGTGTCGGCTTCCTCGGGCTGCTGCACCTCGACGTGATCCGCGAGCGGCTGGAGCGCGAGTTCGGTCTGGAGCTCATCGCCACCGCCCCCAACGTGGTCTACCGCGTCGAGATGGAGGACGGCAGCGAGCACATCGTCACCAACCCGAGCGAGTTCCCCGAGGGCAAGATCGACAAGGTGCACGAGCCGGTCGTACGTGCCACTGTCCTCGCCCCCAGCGAGTTCATCGGCGCGATCATGGAGCTCTGCCAGAACCGGCGCGGCACCCTGCTCGGCATGGACTACCTCTCCGAGGACCGGGTCGAGATCCGCTACACCCTGCCGCTCGCCGAGATCGTCTTCGACTTCTTCGACCAGCTGAAGTCCAAGACCCGCGGCTACGCCTCGCTCGACTACGAGCCCACCGGCGAGCAGTCCGCCCAGCTCGTCAAGGTCGACATCCTGTTGCACGGCGACAAGGTCGACGCGTTCTCCGCGGTCACGCACAAGGACAAGGCCTACGCGTACGGCGTGCGGCTCGTCGCCAAGCTGCGTGAGCTCATCCCGCGGCAGAACTTCGAGGTGCCGATCCAGGCGGCCATCGGCTCCCGGGTCATCGCCCGTGAGACCGTCCGCGCCATCCGCAAGGACGTTCTCGCCAAGTGCTACGGCGGTGACATCTCCCGTAAGCGGAAGCTGCTGGAGAAGCAGAAGGAAGGCAAGAAGCGGATGAAGATGGTCGGCAATGTGGAGGTGCCGCAGGAGGCCTTCATCGCCGTGCTGTCCACCGACGAGTCGGGCGGGGAGAGCAAGGGCAAGAAGTAGTTCCCGGCGGATTTCCGCTTCTGTCCCGGCTTGAGCCAGGCTGCCCCTACTCGGTGGTAGCCCCAACGGACCCTTGCGTCGCAGCACCCTGCGGCGTGGGGGTCCGTTTGTTATGAAGCGGCGTCCGATTGCCTCTTACGCGGCGGACCCGCGCGCTCTACCCTGATCACGGCTCGTAGTTACTCGCGAGTTAAACAAGCGGAATCAGGTACGCAGGATCAGCACGCAGACGGACGCACGTAAGCAGGAACAAGCAGCAGCACGCAGCAACCAAACAACCGGTCGTGAAGCACTGCCGCAGGCCCGGAGGATGTCGTGAGCGACACACAGACCCTGATCGATAACCGACCGCCCTCCGTGGCGACCCTCTTCAGCGACCGCGTCGCGGCCACTCCGGACGGGGAGGCCTACCGCTACCCGGTTCCCTCGGCCACCGGACAGGGGGCCGACGAATGGAAGTCGCTGAGCTGGGCACAGGCCGCGGAGCGCGTGTACGCGATCGCCGCAGGGCTCATCGGTCTGGGGGTGGAGCCGGAGGAGCGGGTCGCGCTCTCCTCCGCCACCCGCGTCGAGTGGATCCTGGCCGACCTCGGCGTGATGTGCGCCGGCGCCGCGACCACCACGATCTACCCGTCGACCAACGCCGAGGAATCGTCGTTCATCCTCGCCGACTCCGAGAGCCGGGTGCTGATCGCCGAGGACGCCGGTCAGCTGGCCAAGGCCCGCGAGCGCCGCGCCGACCTGCCGAACCTCACCCACGTCGTCGTCATCGACCCGGACGGCGTCGAGCCCGACGCGGCCGACCCCGAGGGCTGGGTGCTCTCGCTGGCCGATCTGGAGGCCCGCGGCGCCGAACTCCTGGCGAAGAACCCGGGAGCGGTGAAGGAGCGGGTCGACGCGATCACCGCCGAGCAGCTGGCCACCCTGATCTACACCTCGGGCACCACAGGCCGCCCCAAGGGCGTACGGCTGCCGCACGACAACTGGTCGTACATGGCCAAGGCCACCGTGGCGACCGGCCTGATCACCAAGGACGACGTCCAGTACCTCTGGCTGCCGCTCGCGCACGTCTTCGGCAAGGTCCTCACCTCGGGCCAGATCGAGGTCGGCCATGTCACCGCCGTCGACGGCCGGATCGACAAGATCATCGAGAATCTGCCGGTGGTCCAGCCGACGTACATGGCCGCAGTGCCCCGCATCTTCGAGAAGGTCTACAACGGGGTCGCGTCCAAGGCGCGGGCCGGTGGCGGAGCCAAGTACAAGATCTTCCAGTGGGCGGCCGGGGTCGCCCGCGAGTACGCGAAGGTGTCCCAGGACAACTTCCGGCGCACCGGCACGGCCTCGGTCCCGTTCGGCCTCGGCGCCAAGCACAAGGTCGCCGACGCCCTGGTGTTCGCCAAGATCCGTGAGGCCTTCGGCGGCCGGCTCCGCGCCTGTGTCTCCGGCTCCGCGGCGCTCGCCCCCGACATCGGCTACTTCTTCGCAGGTGCCGGCATCCACATCCTGGAGGGCTACGGACTCACCGAGTCCAGCGCCGCCTCCTTCGTCAACCCGGGTGAGGCCTACCGCACCGGCACGGTCGGCAAGCCGCTCCCCGGCACCGAGGTACGGATCGCCGACGACGGCGAGATCATGCTGCGCGGCCCCGGCATCATGCAGGGTTACCACCGGCAGCCGGAGAAGACCACCGAGGTGCTGGAGGCCGACGGCTGGCTGCACAGCGGTGACATCGGCGAGCTGTCCGTGGACGGCTACCTGCGGATCACCGACCGCAAGAAGGACCTGATCAAGACGTCGGGCGGCAAGTACGTCGCTCCGGCGGAGGTCGAGGGACAGTTCAAGGCGGTGTGCCCGTTCGTCTCCAACATCCTGGTGCACGGCGCGGACCGTAACTACTGCACCGCCCTGATCGCCCTCGACGAGCCGACCATCCTCGGCTGGGCCGCCGAGAACGGCCTGGAAGGCAGGCCGTACGCCGAAGTGGTGGCGTCCCCGAAGGCCGTGGAGCTCATCGACGGCTATGTGAAGCGGCTCAACGGGGGGCTGCAGCGCTGGCAGACCATCAAGCAGTTCCGGCTGCTGCCGCGCGACCTCGATGTCGAGCACGGCGAGCTGACGCCGAGCCTCAAGCTCAAGCGGCCGGTCGTCGAGCGCGAGTACAAGGGCCTCATCGACGAGATGTACGTGGGCGCCCGCGAGGCCTAGGCACGGCCCATGGTGCGGGCGGGGCGGACTGCCCCGTCCGCACTGCTGTTCCAGGTCCCGTTCCTGATCGTGGTTCCTGCGTCTTCTCCTCCCACTTCGGTAACTCGGTGCTTCTGGGGAGGATCGGTCTGTCACTCTGTCCGTGTCGTCAGCGGCACACGGCGCGAAACAGGCCGTGCGAGAACAGGTCAGGAGCGGCGCCATGGGGCCCATTCCCTTGCAGCGGGACACCGTTCAGCGTCCCGGTACCCACGTCGGGCGGGAGGACGCGCAGCCGGTCGCCCGGACGAGCCTGCCGGGGAATCTCCTCGCGCCGGCCGCCGCGCGCCGGTTCGTCCGGGCCGCCCTCGCCGAGTGGACCGGGCTCGGGCTGCCCGCGGCCGTGGGCTTCAGCGACCGGCTGGCCGACGACGCGGTGACCGTCGCCGATGAGCTCGTCACCAACGCCGTCGTGCACGCCGGGACCACCGTCGACCTGCTCTTCCGGCTGGAGGAGGCGGCCGAGGACGAGGCCGCAGCTCTGGTGCTGGAGGTCGCCGACCACCACCCCGCCCGTTCCGTACGCAGCGAACGCCCCGGCCCGGTGCCCGCAGCGGACCCGGATGACCCGGCCGAGGGCGGGCGCGGGCTGCAGGTCGTCGCCGCACTCGCCGAGCGCTGGGGCATCACGTACCGCACCGGCCTGAAGACCGTCTGGGCCCGGCTGCCCGTCGACGACTGGACCGCGTTGCCCGAGCCGGCCGCCGAGCCGGAACTCCGGAGCGGGCTGCGCACCGCCGAACTGCTCGCCCCCACTGCCCGGCGCGCTCTGCGCGACGACGCGGACTGGGCGGGCCGCGGTGCGCTCTCGTTCCTCGCCGAGGCCTCCGACCTGCTCGCCGGTCAGCTCGACGAGGACATCGTGGCGGCGCTCGCCGGGCAGTTACTGGTGCCGAGACTCGCCGACTGGTGCGCGATCTGGCTGGAGCCGGAGAACGGCGGGCCCGCGGCCGTCCCCCGGCTCGCGAGCGTCTGGCACCGTGACGAGGCCGAGACCGGGCAGCTGCGCAGCGTGTTGGAGCAGGACCCGATCCGGCTGCCGGAGCGGGTGGGCACCGGGCCGGTCTCCATGCCGTGGCCCGGGGCCGACGAGGACGGGACCGGCCCGGGCGCCGGCGAGCGCTCCAGCGGCCGTGCGGGGGCCGCGCTCGCCTATCGGATAACCGCCGGCGGCCGCACGCTCGGAGCCGTGCTCCTGGGGCGGGAGGGCATCGCCCGCGTCCCTGACGGGGTGACCGCGCTGATCGAGGACTTCGTACGCCGTGTCGGCCTCGCCGTCGGCGCCGCCCGCGCCTACACCCGGCAGGCCACCATCAGCCGCATCCTGCAACGCGGACTGCTGCCCAGCAAGGTCGCCGACATCCCCGGAGTCACCAGCTCGCTGGTGTACGAGCCCAGCGACGACGGCGTCGTCGGTGGTGACTTCTACGACATCTTCGCGTGTCCCGGCGACCGCTGGTGCTTCATCCTCGGCGATGTGCAGGGCAGCGGTCCCGAGGCCGCCGTCGTCACCGGTCTCGCCCGGCCCTGGCTGCGGCTGCTGGCCCGGGAGGGCTTCCGCGTCGGCGAGGTGCTGGACCGGCTCAACCGGCTGCTCCTCGACGACGCGATGGAGACCGCCGAGGCCGCCGCCCTCATGGTCGCTGCGGCGGGCGGGCAGCACCTGCAGGAGGGCGGCCAGCGTCTGCGGGAGGACGGTCAGCAGCTGGCGGACGGCGGGCAGCCCCGGTTCCTCTCCCTGCTGTACGGGGAGATGGTGCCGCTGCCCGGCGGCGGTGTGCGCTGCACGCTGGCCAGCGCGGGCCATCCGCTGCCGCTGCTGCTGCGCCCGGACGGCACCGTGCGGCCCGCCGCCGAGCCGCAGGTGCTGCTCGGGGTCGTCGAGGACGTCGCGTACGAGAGCCAGAGCTTCGACCTGGCGCCGGGCGACAGCCTGCTGTGTGTCACGGACGGCGTGACGGAGCGGCGCTCCGGGCCGCTGATGTTCGACGACGGGGACGGTCTGGCCCGGGCACTGGCCGGCTGCGCCGGGCTGACCGCGGAAGGGATCGCGGACCGGATCAAACGGGCCGTGCACGAGTTCGCCGAGCGGCCGCCGGACGACGATCTGGCGCTGGTCGTGCTGCAGGCCCAGTGAGCGTGGGCCGGGAACGGTCGGCGGCGAGTGACAATGGACGGTATGCCTTCCGTACTGCCCGATGGTGAACCCGTGCCCGACGACGGGGCCCTGCCCCGCCATGCCCTGGAAGGCGCCGCCGACCGCCCGCTCGGCTTCTACCTGCATGTGCCGTACTGCGCGACCCGCTGCGGCTACTGCGACTTCAACACGTACACCGCGACCGAGCTGCGCGGCTCCGGCGGTGCGCTGGCCTCCCGTGACAACTACGCCGCCCACCTGATCGGCGAGGTCCGGCAGGCCCGCAAGGTGCTCGGCGACGACCCGCGGCCGGTCCGTACGGTGTTCGTCGGCGGCGGCACGCCCACGTTGCTGGCCGCCGGCGATCTCGTACGGATGCTGGCGGCGATCCGGGACGAGTTCGGGCTCGCCGACGACGCGGAGATCACGACCGAGGCCAATCCGGAGTCCGTCGATCCGGCTTATCTGTCGGAGCTGCGGGAAGGCGGCTTCAACCGGATCTCGTTCGGGATGCAGAGTGCGCGGCAGCACGTGCTGAAGATCCTCGACCGTACGCATACGCCCGGGCGGCCCGAGGCCTGCGTGGCGGAGGCGAGGGCCGCGGGCTTCGAGCACGTCAACCTCGACCTGATCTACGGCACCCCCGGGGAGTCCGACGACGACTGGCGGGCCTCGCTGGACGCGGCGATCGGGGCGGGGCCGGACCACGTGTCCGCCTACGCGCTGATCGTCGAGGAGGGGACGCAGCTGGCGCGGCGGATCCGGCGAGGCGAGGTGCCGATGACGGACGACGACGTCCACGCCGACCGCTATCTGATCGCCGACGAGGCGATGGCCGCGGCGGGCTTCTCCTGGTACGAGGTGTCGAACTGGGCCCGGACGCCGGAGGGGCGGTGCCTGCACAACGAGCTGTACTGGCGGGGCGCCGACTGGTGGGGGGCCGGCCCGGGCGCGCACAGCCATGTGGGCGGGGTGCGGTGGTGGAACGTCAAGCATCCCGGTGCGTACGCGCAGGCCCTGGCGGAAGGGCGGTCCCCGGGCGCGGGACGCGAGGTGCTCTCCGAGGAGGACCGTCGCGTCGAACGGATCCTGCTGGAGCTGCGGCTGGTCGACGGCTGTCCGCTGTCGCTGCTGGCTCCGGCCGGGCTGGCCGCGGCGGGGCGCGCGGTGGCGGACGGGTTGCTGGAGGCGGCGCCCTATGCGAAGGGGCGGGCCGTGCTGACTCTGCGGGGTCGGCTGCTTGCGGATGCGGTGGTCAGGGACCTGGTGGACTGACCGCGGAAGAATTACAGTGCCGCGTCATGATCATTGACATACAGCCGGCCGCGGATGCCACCGTGCTGCGGTACGGGTTGCGGCGGCTGTTGTGGGCGCTGCCCCTTCTGTTCGTGGTGCTGTTCGGTCCGTTCATTTTGTACGTGACGCTCACCACGCGGTCCGCCGGCAGCGGTTGGCAGTGGCTCCCTGTGGTTTTGTGCCTGCTGTTCAGCGCCGTGTGCGGAGGCGTCCTCGTCTCCCGTTGGCGCAAGCGCCGCGCGGTGACCGCGTTCGACGCCGTCGGCTTCTGGTGGATCGAGGGCAAGCAGGCCGCGCTCATCCGCTGGGACTCACTGGCCGGTGTCGGGATCTACTGGGCACGGCCCGGCAAGACCGTGGTGCACACGGTCGAGCTGTGCCCCAAGGGCGAGATCGACCGTGACGACCCGCTGCTGTGGAGCTACGTCCGGGACGCCGCCCCGCTCCACCCGGACCTGCCCCGGCTGCGGTACCGCATCGACGTGGGGAACTTCTCCGTGGCGTACGGGAAGGCGCTGCAACAGTGGGCGCCGGAGCTGTGGTTCGGTCGCCAGGAGCAACCCGATTCGTATATGGGCGCACCGGACCGCGTGGGTCACCGGGAGCGGACGGCCGCCGCGCAGGAGGCCGCTCTCCAGCCGCCCGAGATCGGCGAGACGGTCGTCGTCCACGAAGGCAGGCGCCGCGCCCGGCGCGGATTCCTCGTCCTGCCGATCCTGACCGTCCTCGGCGCACTCGCCGTGTGGGGACTTGTTCCAGGGCACGGGCACGGAGTGGTCGCCGTCGTCCGGTATGTGATCGCGGCGGTGATCGCGTTGTATGTCGGCTGGCTGGATGCGATCGGTGTGCGGAACATGCGGACGAAGTGGAATCAGCGCATCACCATGGACGCCACCGGAGTCCACTGGACTCAGAAGGGGATCGGGGCGACGGTGCCGTGGTCGTCGCTCGCCGCCGTGGGCATCCACTACTCCGCGCACGACCACACGCTCGAACTCTGCCCCAAGGGCGAGGTGGACCGGGACGCCCCGGTGCTGTGGCAGTTCGTCCGTGACGCCGAACCCCAGCAGCCGGGCCTGCCACGGTTGCGCTACCGCATCTCCGTGTTTCCCGCCTCCGGGCAGTACGCCGTAGCGGCAGGCTGCCGGCGCTGGGCACCCGAGCTGTGGTTCACCGGCGGGCGCATGGCCGACAACTACGTGGGAAGCCCTGACCGGAAGGGGCACAGGCAGCGCCTGCGTGCCGCTCAGGCCGGCTGAGTCACGAAGTCGATCAGCTCCTCCACCCGGCCCAGCAGCGCCGGCTCCAGGTCCCGGTACGAGCGGACCGTGGACAGGATGTGCTGCCACGCCGCCCCCGTGTTCTCCGGCCAGCCCAGTGACCGGCACACGCCCGTCTTCCAGTCCTGGCCGCGCGGCACCACCGGCCAGCTCGCGATGCCGACCGACGACGGTTTCACCGCCTCCCAGACGTCGATGTAGGGGTGGCCCACCACCAGCACGTTCGCGTCCGTGACCTCGCTCGCGATCCTCGACTCCTTGGAGCCGGGGACCAGGTGGTCCACCAGGACGCCCAGTCGCGCGTCCGGGCCGGGGGCGAAGTCGCGGACGACGGCCGGGAGGTCGTCGATGCCCTCCAGGTACTCGACGACCACGCCCTCGATGCGCAGGTCGTCGCCCCAGACCCGTTCGACCAGCTCCGCGTCGTGCCGGCCCTCGACATAGATCCGGCCCGCCCGTGCCACCCGCGCCCGCGCCCCGGGGACCGCGAGCGAGCCGGAGGCCGTGCGGGCGGGGCGTACGGGACCGGGCGCCGACGGGCGTACGAGGGTGATGACCCGGCCCTCCAGCAGGAAGCCGCGCGGTTCCATCGGGAACACCCGGTGCTTGCCGAAACGGTCCTCCAAGGTCACCGTCGGGCCCTGGGCCGTCTTCTCGCAGCGGATCACCGCACCGCAGAAGCCGCTGGAGACCTCCTCCACGACCAGATCGGGCTCGGCGGGGACCTCGGGGGCGGGGGCGGACTTCTTCCACGGTGGGGTCAGGTCCGGGTGGTAGCTGCGCATCGGACGACGATAGGACGGGAACGGGTCACGACACGCCGAATGCAGTGGACAGTTGGTCACGTTGCGCACGTAGGAACGAGGCGTCCACGAGCGCACCGTGCCCCGGCACATACACCGCATCCTCGCCGCCCAGCGCCAGCAGCCGGTCCAGCGCGGCCGGCCAGCGCGACGGGATCGCGTCCGGGCCCGCCTGCGGTTCGCCGGACTCCTCGACCAGGTCGCCGCAGAGCACGACGGCGGGGGAACCGGGCACCAGGGCCGCGAGATCGTGGCCGCTGTGGCCGGGGCCCACGTTCGCCAGCAGCACCTGGCGGCCACCGCCCAGGTCGAGGGTCCACTCGTCGCACACCTGGTGGTGCGGCGCCACCAGCACGTCGGCCGCCTGCGCCGCGTCCTCCTCGGGCACCCCGTGGCGCACCGCGTCGGCGCGCAGCTCGTCCGCTCCGCGGGCCAGGAGATCCGTCACTCCGACCGCCCCGTACACCTCGGCCCCGGAGAAGGCCGCGGCGCCGAGCACATGGTCGAAGTGGGGGTGGCTGAGTGCGATATGCGTCACCCTCCGGCCGGTCAGTGCCTGCACCTGGGCCCGGACCTCCGCGCCTTCGCGCAGCGTCGATCCGGTGTCGAAGAGCAGCACCCCGTCCGCTCCGACCACCAGTGCGACTGTCGCATCCCACCCGGGGAGCCGCCGCCGGCCCACACCGTTGCCGAGTCGCTCCCAGCCGAACTCTTCCCAAGAGGCGTCCATGCGGCGACGCTATCGGCAACGACCTGCGCAGTCTCGGGGTAGCGTGGCCGGTCGCCCTTGCTAGGGCCCTACCCGACCGCCGTACACTGGCGGGGGATTACTGGCACTCGTACGCATCGAGTGCCAGGGCTCTTCGAGGAACGACCGAAACGACCGGGATCCACCGAGTGACACAGCTGGAGGTGTGCGCCATGCTCAGCGAACGCAGACTCGAAGTGCTGCGCGCCATCGTCCAGGACTATGTCGGCACCGAGGAGCCCGTCGGTTCCAAGGCGCTCACCGAGCGGCACAAGCTGGGGGTCTCCCCGGCCACGGTCCGCAACGACATGGCAGTGCTGGAGGACGAGGGCTTCATCGCCCAGCCCCACACCAGCGCGGGACGCATCCCGACGGACAAGGGCTACCGGCTCTTCGTCGACAAGCTCGCGGGGGTCAAGCCCCTGTCGTCGCCGGAGCGCAGGGCCATTCAGAACTTCCTCGACGGCGCGGTCGACCTCGACGACGTCGTGGGCCGCACCGTACGGCTGCTCGCGCAGCTGACGCGGCAGGTTGCCGTCGTGCAGTACCCCTCGCTGACCCGGTCGACGGTGCGGCATGTGGAGCTGCTGTCGCTGGCGCCCGCCCGGCTGATGCTCGTGCTGATCACGGACACCGGCCGGGTCGAGCAGCGCATGATCGACTGCCCCGCGCCGTTCGGTGAGACCTCTCTTGCCGATCTGCGGGCCCGGCTCAACAGTCGGGTCGTAGGACGCCGTTTCTCGGACGTCCCGCAGCTGGTGCAGGATCTGCCGGAATCCTTCGAGAGCGAGGACCGGGGAACCGTGTCCACCGTGCTCTCGATCCTGCTCGAAACCCTCGTCGAGGAGACGGAGGAGCGGCTGATGATCGGCGGCACCTCCAACCTCACCCGCTTCGGGCACGACTTCCCTCTGATGATCCGGCCGGTGCTGGAGGCATTGGAGGAGCAGGTCGTGCTGCTGAAGCTGCTCGGCGAGGCCAAGGACTCGGGCATGACCGTACGTATCGGGCACGAGAACGCCCACGAGGGGCTCAACTCCACGTCCGTCGTCGCGGTCGGCTACGGTTCGGGCGACGAGGCAGTCGCCAAACTCGGCGTGGTCGGACCGACCCGCATGGACTACCCCGGAACGATGGGAGCGGTACGCGCAGTGGCACGTTACGTCGGACAGATCCTGGCGGAGTCGTAAGTGGCCACGGACTACTACGCCGTACTCGGCGTGCGCCGCGACGCATCTCAGGACGAGATCAAGAAGGCCTTCCGGCGGCTCGCACGCGAGCTGCATCCGGATGTCAACCCCGATCCGAAGACCCAGGAGCGGTTCAAGGAGATCAACGCCGCCTACGAGGTGTTGTCGGACCCGCAGAAGAAGCAGGTCTACGACCTCGGCGGCGACCCGCTGTCCGCCTCCGGCGGCGGTGGCGCGGGCGGATTCGGACAGGGTGGCTTCGGCAACTTCTCCGACATCATGGACGCGTTCTTCGGTACGGCGTCGCAGCGCGGACCCCGTTCGCGCACCCGGCGCGGCCAGGACGCGATGATCCGGCTGGAGATCGATCTCGGCGAGGCCGCGTTCGGCACCACCAAGGACATCCAGGTCGACACGGCCGTGGTCTGTACGACCTGCAGTGGCGAGGGCGCGGCCCCCGGCACCTCCGCACAGACCTGTGACATGTGCCGCGGCCGCGGTGAGGTCTCCCAGGTCACCCGGTCGTTCCTCGGCCAGGTCATGACCTCGCGGCCCTGCCCGCAGTGCCAGGGCTTCGGTACGGTCGTGCCGACCCCGTGCCCGGAGTGCGCCGGTGACGGCCGCATCCGTTCGCGGCGCACGCTCACCGTGAAGATCCCCGCCGGTGTCGACAACGGCACCCGCATCCAGCTCGCGGGCGAGGGCGAGGTCGGCCCCGGCGGCGGCCCGGCCGGTGACCTGTATGTCGAGATCCACGAGCTGCCGCACGCGGTGTTCCAGCGCCGCGGCGACGATCTGCACTGCACTGTCACGATCCCCATGACGGCGGGCGCGCTCGGCACCAAGGTGCCGTTGGAGACGCTCGACGGCCTGGAGGAGGTCGACATCCGGCCGGGCACCCAGTCCGGTCAGTCGGTCCCGTTGCACGGCCGCGGCATCACCCACCTGCGTGGTGGCGGGCGCGGCGATCTGATCGTGCATGTCGAGGTGATGACCCCGTCGAAGCTGGACCCGGAGCAGGAGCGACTGCTGCGTGAACTGGCGAAGCTGCGCGGCGAGGAGCGGCCCACCGGTCAGTTCCAGCCGGGGCAGCAGGGGTTGTTCTCCCGGCTCAAGGACGCGTTCAACGGCCGCTGAGGGCCGTCCGTCGCGTCACCGCCCTCTGTAGCGCACCGCCCGCCGGTTCTGGACCGGCGGGCGGTGCGCATATGGCGGTACCCCTTCCGGTCACCCTTCGGCTCCCCTTCCGGATCCCGCTTCGGATATCTTTCGGGCCGCCTCATGGCTGATTCGGCACGGTGCAGGCGACGTGGCACGATGCGGTCATGTCATCCGCGTTGACCGATCTCTGCCGGTATCCGATCGTGCAGGCCCCGATGGCGGGCGGTGTGTCCTGTCCACAGCTGGTCGCGGCCGTCGCCGAAGCGGGCGGGCTCGGCTTCCTCGCTGCCGGGTACAAGACGGCGGACGGCATGTACAACGAGATCAAACAGCTGCGCCGACTGACCGGGCAGCCGTTCGGCGTCAACCTCTTCATGCCGCAGCCGAACCTCGCGGACCCGAGCGCCGTCGAGGTGTACCGGCAGCAACTGGCCGGTGAGGCCGCCTGGTACGAGACTCCGCTCGGCGACCCGGACTCGTCCGGCGACGACGGATACGAGGCCAAGCTCGCCATCCTTGTGGAGGACCCGGTTCCGGCGGTCTCCTTCACGTTCGGCTGCCCCACCCGCGACACCTTCGACGCGCTCGCCGGAGTCGGTACGTACACCGTCGTGACCGTCACCACGCCGGAGGAGGCGCAGACCGCCCAGTGGGCGGGCGCCGACGCGGTCTGTGTCCAGGGCATCGAGGCGGGCGGCCACCGGTCCACCTACCGTGACGACCCGGAGACCGACGGCACCGGCATCGGCATCGGGGTGCTCTCCCTGGTGGCCGAGGTCCGTGAGACCGTTCAGCTGCCGGTCATCGCGGCGGGCGGCATCATGCGTGGCTCCCAGATCGCGGCCGTGATCGCGGCGGGTGCGGAAGCGGCGCAGCTCGGCACGGCTTTCCTGGCCTGCCCCGAGTCCGGTGCCCATCTGCTGCACAAACAGGCGCTGACCAACCCGTTGTTCGCACGGACGGCGCTGACCCGGGCGTTCTCCGGGCGCCCGGCCCGCGGCCTGGTCAACCGCTTCATGCGCGAGCACGGGCCGTACGCCCCCGCCGCCTACCCGCAGGTGCACCATGTCACCAGCGGGCTGCGCAAGGCCGCCGCCAAGGCCGGGGACGCCCAGGGCATGGCCCTGTGGGCGGGCCAGGGCCACCGGATGGCACGCGAGCTGCCGGCCGGCCGGCTGACCGAACTGCTCGCCGAGGAACTGGATGCCGCACGCGCGGCAGTGAGCACAAGGAGCACGCAGTGACCGCACCGGTCTTCGTCGTCGAGCAGGTCCCCAGCGGCCCGCGGTTCGTCCTGGACGGGCCCGAGGGGCGGCACGCCGTATCGGTGAAACGGCTGCACGCCGGTGAGGACGTCGTCCTGACGGACGGGCACGGCCGGTGGGTGGAAGGCGTCGTGGAGGCTGCCGAGGGCAAGGACCGGCTCGTCCTGACGAGCCTCGGCACGGTCCACGAGGAGCCCCGGCCCGCGCCCCGTATCACCGTGGTCCAGGCGCTCCCCAAGGGCGACCGCGGCGAGGTCGCCGTCGAGACCCTCACGGAGACCGGCGTCGACGCGATCGTGCCGTGGCAGGCCTCGCGCTGCATCACCCAATGGAAGGGTGATCGTGGCCTCAAGTCCCTGGCGAAATGGCGGAACACGGCCCGCGAGGCGGGCAAGCAGTCGCGCCGGGTGCTGTTCCCTGAGGTGACGGACGCAATGACGACCAAACAGGTGGCCGCACTTCTGGCCACAGCGGACTTCGCGGCCGTCCTGCACGAGGAGCGGGCGTACGACAGCGAGCCGCTGGCCACCGTCGGACTCCCGGCAGGGGGCGAGATCATGCTGGTCGTGGGGCCCGAGGGCGGTGTCTCGCCGGACGAGCTGGAAGCCTTCGCCGAGGCCGGCGCCCGGACCTGCCGGCTCGGCCGGAGCGTGCTGCGCACCTCCACGGCCGGCACCGCGGCGACGGCCCTGCTGCTGGGGCGCACCGGTCGCTGGGCGTAACCACCCCATACAGCAAGTACGGTGTGGCCGCAAGCGGTCTACCGCGCGGTGGGGGAGTAGTGGGACGCTTCCACGTATGCGGACATTGAGGGCATCAAGTCCATGGGGGCGCGGCCGGACCCGTCGCATTCCGGCCGTACTGTGCCTCGTCGGTACGGCGGTTGCGGGGGCCGTCGCCTGTGAGCCGATCGACGGGCTGAATTCCGCGTCCGTCGCCCTGACCACGGACCGGACCGGCACCGGGGCGCTGGAGCGCAAAGGGGTCGATGTGCGGTGGCTGAACTGCACGGCCGAGGTCGAGGGCGGCGGTGCGACACGGTCCTCGCCCTCACCCTCCGCGTCCGTGCGGCAGGTGGCGCGGGTCGACTGCCGCGGCCGGACCGTGGGCGGCAAGGACATCACGCTCGCCGGCAAGGTCACGAAGGAGGTCAACGGGGTTTGTGTGCGGGGGGACTTGACGGGGAGGGTCAGCGACAGGACCGTCCTGCGGGCCGATGCGCTCGGCAACTGTGACGCCTCACCCTCGACCGGCGGTGCGAAACCGCCGACGGGAGGTGGAGCCGGCGGAAGCGGCGGCGGTGCCCGGCCGACGGTCACCGTGACCGTCACGGTGACCGAATATCCCGGGGGCAAGTGAGCGCGTCCGACACGCAGGTGTGGGCGGACTCCGGCCAACCCCGTTCCCCGGAGCACGACCGCGGCCTAGGGTGATCGATGTGACACAGCCTGCCTATCTCCGGTACCCCCATGTCCAGGGCGAATTGATCGCCTTCACCGCTGAGGACGATGTCTGGCTGGCGCCGCTCGACGGCGGCCGGGCCTGGCGGGTCAGCGCCGACAACCGGCCCGTCAGCCAGCCGCGGATATCGCCCGACGGCACCCACGTCGCCTGGACATCCACCCGGGACGGTGCCCCCGAGGTGCACCTCGCGCCCGTCGACGGCGGCCCCTCGAAGCGGCTGACCTACTGGGGCGACGCCCGGACGTCCGTACGCGGCTGGACCCCCGAAGGCGACGTCCTCGTCATCAGCACCCAGGGGCAGGTGTCGCTGCGCCGCAGCTGGGCCCGCGCCGTCCCGGTCGACGGCGGGCCCGCCCGGACCCTGCCGTACGGACCGGTCGGCTCCCTCGCGTACGGACCCGGCGGACGGGTCCTGCTGCTCTCCGCCACCATGGGGCGCGAGGCCGCCACCTGGAAGCGCTACCGGGGCGGCACGGCAGGCAAGTTGTGGCTCGCGCAAGCACCCGGGGAAGGCCAGGGACCGGACGGCGTCGCGGACTTCGTACGGATCCACGAGGGCCTCGACGGCAACATCGAATGCCCGATGTGGGTCGGCGACCGTCTCGCCTTCCTCTCCGACCACGAAGGCGTCGGCGCGCTCTACTCCTCGCTCCCCGACGGCTCCGACCTGCGCCGGCACACCGAGGCCGACGGCTTCTACGCCCGCCACGCGACGACCGACGGCACCCGCGTCAGCTACGCCTCGGCCGGTGAGCTGTGGCTGCTCGACGACCTCGAAGGCGCCGGACCCCGACGTCTCGACATCCGCCTCGGCGGCCAGCGCGCCGACCTCCAGCCGCACCCCGTGCACGCCGGGAGCCACCTCGACTCGGCGTCCCCGGACCGTACCGGCCGCGGCAGCGCCGTCGGGACGCGCGGCGCCGTCCACTGGGTCACCCACCGGGAGGGCCCGGCCCGCGCACTGGCCGTCGAACCCGGGGTACGGGCCAGACTGCCCCGTACCTTCCAGGCCGACGGCGATCAGCACGTCGTCTGGGTCACCGACGCGGAGGGCGACGACGCCCTCGAGTGCGCACCCGCCACCGGGATCGCCCCTGGCACCGCACCGCGCCGGCTGGCCGCCGGCCGGCTCGGCAGGGTGCTCGACCTGGCGGCGTCCCCCGACGGCAGCCGGTTCGCCGTCGCCTCGCACGACGGCCGGATCCTGATCGTCGAGCGGGAGAGGGGAGAGGTCCACGAGGTCGACCGCAGCGAACACGGCGACGCCTCCGGGCTCGTCTTCTCGCCCGACTCCGCATGGCTCGCCTGGTCCCACCCCGGGCCCGAGCCGCTGAGCCAGCTCAAGCTCGCGCACCTCGCCGACCTGTCGGTCGCCGAGGCCACGCCGCTCCGCTTCCGGGACTACGCCCCGGCGTTCACCATCGACGGCAAGCACCTCGCCTTCCTCTCCGAGCGGGCCTTCGACCCGGTCTACGACGCGCACGTCTTCGACCTGGCCTTCGTCGGCGCCTGCCGCCCGCACCTGCTGACGCTCGCGGCCACCACACCCTCCCCGTTCGGGCCGCAGCGCCACGGCCGCCCGACCGAGAAGGAGAAGAGCTCCGGCGAGGGCGACCAGGACAACCCCACCGCGCTGCCCGTCACCCGGATCGACCTCGAAGGGCTCGCCGACCGGATCGTGCCGCTGCCCGTCGAGGCCGCCCGCTACTCCTCCCTGCGCGCGGCGAAGGACGGACTGCTGTGGCTGCGGCACCCGGTGACGGGCGTGCTCGGAACGGCAGGGGCGACGCCGGACTCCCGGGGGCCGGAGACCGTCCTGGAGCGGTACGACCTGGAGAAGCTGCACAGCGACGAACTCGCCTCCGACGTCAGCCGGTTCGCCGTCAGCGGCGACGGCAAGCGGCTGGTCCTGCACACCCGGGGCAAGCTGCGCGTCGTACCCGCCGACAGTCGTGTCCCGGCGGGCTCCGACGACGACCACGACGGCGGCAGCGACACCGTCGACCTCTCCCGGATCCGCCGGACCGTCGAACCGGCCGCCGAATGGCGCCAGATGTACGACGAGGCCGGCCGCATCATGCGCGACAACTTCTGGCGGCCCGACATGGGCGGCGTCGACTGGGACGGGGTCCTCGACCGCTACCGGCCCGTGCTGGCGCGCGTCGCCACCCATGACGACCTCGTAGACCTGCTCTGGGAGGTGCAGGGGGAGCTCGGGACCTCGCATGCGTATGTGACGCCGCAGGGCGGCCGGCACGACGACACGAGCCGGCAGGGGCTGCTCGGGGCCGACATCTCCCGTACGGACGACGGCCATTGGCGCATCGACCGGATCCTGCCGTCCGAGACGTCCGACCCGGCAGCCCGCTCGCCGCTCGCCGCGCCCGGCGTCGCGGTCCGCGCCGGGGACGCGATCCTTGCCGTCGACGGGCAGGAGATCGACCCCCTGACCGGGCCCGGACCGCTGCTCACCGGCTCGGCGGGCAAGCCGGTCGAGCTGACCGTCGAACCGGCGGACGGCGGCAACCTGCGTCATGTCGTCGTCGTGCCGACCGCGGACGAGGAGGCGCTGCGGTACCACGCGTGGGTGGCGGACCGGCGGGCGTACGTGCACGAGCGGTCCGGCGGGCGCCTCGGCTACCTCCACGTCCCCGACATGGTCGGCTCGGGCTGGGCCCAGCTCCACCGGGACCTGCGGGTCGAAGTGGCCCGTGAAGGGCTGGTGGTGGACGTGCGGGAGAACCGGGGCGGCCACACGTCGCAGCTGGTCGTGGAGAAGCTGGCCCGCCGCATCGTCGGCTGGGACCTGCCGCGCGGCATGCAGCCGTACAGCTACCCCGGGGACGCGCCGCGCGGTCCGGTGGTGGCCGTGGCGAACGAGTTCTCCGGCTCGGACGGCGACATCGTGAACGCGGCGATCAAGGCGCTCAGGATCGGGCCGGTGGTCGGTACGCGGACGTGGGGCGGCGTGGTGGGCATCGACAGCCGGTACCGGCTGGTCGACGGCACGCTGGTCACGCAGCCCAAGTACGCGTTCTGGCTGGAGGGGTACGGCTGGGGCGTGGAGAACCACGGGGTGGATCCCGATGTGGAGGTCGTGATGGCGCCGCAGGACCATGCGTCGGGGCGGGATCCGCAGCTGGATGCGGCGATCCGGATCGCGCTCGAGGGGCTCGCGGAGAGCCCGGCGAAGACGGCACCGGGTCTGCCGGAGTAGGGGCGGGGGCTTGTTCCCCTGCTCGCCCGTTCCCGAAGCCGGGGCGCCGCCCCGGCTTCGGGAACGGGGCAACCGCGCCCGATAGCATGCCCGTGTACGGATCAACCACGCGACCGAGGAGCCCGGCCATGGCGGGAGAACCGCAGCCCGACTGCCTGTTCTGCAAGATCGTCTCGGGAGACGTCCCGGCAACCATCGTCCGCGAGACCGAGACGACCGTCGCCTTCCGCGACATCAACCCCCAGGCCCCCACCCACATCCTCGTCATCCCGCGCGTCCACCACCGCGACGCCGCCACCCTCGCCGCCGCCGAACCGCAGATCGCCGCCGACATACTGCGCGAGGCCGGGCACGTCGCCGCCGACGAGAAGATCACCGACACCGGTTACCGGGTCGTCTTCAACACCGGCGCCGGTGCCGGGCAGACCGTCTTCCACGCGCACGCCCACATCCTGGGCGGCCGCGGAATGCAGTGGCCTCCCGGATAACAGGCCGCCGCACCATGTCCGTACGAGAACTCGTCGTCCTCGGCACCGCCAGCCAGGTCCCCACCCGGCACCGCAACCACAACGGCTATCTGCTGCGCTGGGACGGCGAGGGCATCCTCTTCGACCCGGGCGAGGGCACCCAGCGCCAGATGCTGCGGGCCGGGGTCGCCGCGCACGACATCAACCGGATCTGCATCACGCACTTCCACGGCGACCACTCGCTCGGCCTGGCCGGGGTGATCCAGCGGATCAACCTCGACCAGGTACCGCACCCCGTCACCGCGCACTACCCGGCGAGCGGCCGGCACTTCTTCGAGCGGCTGCGGTACGCGACCGCCTACCGCGAGTCCGTCGAGCTGACCGAGGCCCCGGTCGCCACCGACGGGATCCTCGCCGAGACGGACGCGTACACCCTGCACAGCCACAGGCTCTCGCACCCCGTCGAGTCGTACGGCTACCGCCTCGTCGAGCCCGACCGGCGGCGCATGCTCCCCGACCGGCTCGCCGAGCACGGGATCAGCGGGCCGGACGTCGGACGGATCCAGCGCGAGGGCTCGCTGGGCGGCGTCGGCCTCGACGAGGTCTCCGAGCGCAGGCGCGGACAGCGCTTCGCGTTCATCATGGACACAAGGCTCTGCGACGGCGTGTACGCGCTCGCCGAGGGGTGCGACATGCTGGTCATCGAGTCGACCTTCCTCGACGAGGACGAACGTCTCGCCACCGACCACGGTCATCTCACCGCCGGACAGGCGGCCCGGGTGGCCCGGGAGGCAGGCGTACGGCATCTCGTACTCACGCACTTCTCGCAGCGGTACGCAGACCCGGATGTCTTCGCCACCCAGGCTCGCGCCGCCGGGTTCGAGGGCGAACTGACCATCGCCCAGGACCTGATGAGCGTTCCCGTTCCCACCCGCCATCAGCAGCAGTGACAGCAACAGCAACACCATTCGTTAGCGAGAAACCCGTGCAACTCCCCAAGGCCGAACTCCACCTCCACATCGAAGGAACCCTCGAACCCGAGCTGGCCTTCGTCCTCGCCGCGCGCAACGGCGTGGTGCTGCCGTACGCGGACACCGAAGAGCTGCGCACCGCCTACCTCTTCGACGATCTGCAGACCTTCCTCGACCTGTACTACGCGCTGATGGCCGTCCTGCGCACCGAGCAGGACTTCGAGGAACTCGCCGACGCCTATCTCACCCGCGCCGCTGCCCAGGGCGTGCGCCACGCGGAGATCTTCTTCGACCCGCAGGCGCACACCGCCCGTGGCGTCCCGATCGGCACCGTCGTCGAAGGACTCGGCCGGGCGCTGGACCGCAGCGAGGAGGAGCACGGCATCTCCACCCAGCTGATCATGTGTTTCCTGCGCGACCAGACCGCTGAGTCGGCCCTGGAGACCCTCGACGCCGCGAAGCCCTATCTGCACCGGATCAGCGCCGTCGGCCTCGACTCGGCGGAGGTCGGGCATCCGCCCGCGAAGTTCCGTGAGGTGTACGAGGCGGCCGAGGCGCTCGGGCTGCGGAAGGTCGCGCACGCCGGCGAGGAGGGCCCGCCCGAGTACATCCGGGAGGCGCTCGACATCCTCGGGGTCGAGCGCATCGATCACGGGCTGCGCTGCATGGAGGACCCGGAGCTGGTGAAGCGGCTCGTCGCCGAGCGGGTGCCGCTCACGCTCTGCCCGCTGTCCAACGTGCGGCTGCGCGCCGTCGACACCCTGGAGGACCACCCGCTGCGGGCCATGCTGGACGCCGGGCTGGTCTGCACGGTGAACTCCGACGACCCCGCCTACTTCGGCGGATACGTCGGAGACACCTTCCACGCCGTCCATGAGGCCCTCGGCCTGGAGCGTGAGCAGCTGCGCACGCTGGCCCGCAACTCCTTCGAGGCGGCCTTCCTCGACCACGACGAGGAGCGCAGGTCGCGCTATCTGTCGGAGGTCGAGGCGTACGCGTTCGACTGACCGCCCGCACCCGACGGACCGGCCGTCCGGAACGCGTTCCTGCCGAGACGCCTGCGGCGCAGCGCGGGCACGCTGATCTCCGTGACGGCCTGTTCGGGCGACCCCAATTTCGGCACCGCACCCGACAGCGTGCCGGTGGTGGCGGCGAGCAGGGCCGCGGGAGCGCCGCCCCGGCGGCGGACCGAACCGGGCACCAGCGGACGGCCACCGGTGTGCAGCGCGACGGCCGTGACCGGGGCGGCGACCAGCAGCGTCACGGCGCCCAGGATCAAGCCCATGACCGGATAGCCGGCCACCTCGGACAGCACACTGCCGAGCACCGGGCCGCAGGCCACGCCGACGGACGACGCGGCGCCCGCAAGGACCGCCCAGCGTCCGCGTACGTCCAGGGCTGCGGCCAGACCGATCAGATACGACAGGACCACCGGGTAGACGATGTTCCACGTGATCTCGCCGGCGGCGAACGAACCGAGGCCGCCCGCCGACGAGCTGAGCACGATGCTGGCCGCGATGATCACCGTCCCGAGACCGATCGGCAGGGCCCGGCCGAGCCGTGCGCCCAGCACCCCGGCACCCATCACACCGAGCAGCGCGGCGCCGAGTGCGGCGGCGAACACCGCTCCGACGGTGACCTCGGAGAGCCCGGCCTGGACCACGCCGATCCGGCTGCTGACGCCCCACAGTGCGTTCTGTGCCATGGACCAGACGAGCATGCCGCCCGCCAGCACGAGACCGGAGCGGCGGTGCGGCAGCCGCCCGGAGGCGGACGTGCCGGTACCGGTGGCCGCCGAGCCGCCGAGCCGTGCGGTGGCGGGCCAGACGAGCAGGGCGACCAGCGCGATCGAGGCGAACGGCAGCCGGTGGCTGCTGCCCAGGTGCGGCATCGTCAGATAGAGGGCTCCCGCGGTCGCGGAGACGCTGAGCAGTCCCAGGGACGAGGTGCGGTGCGGATCGCGCTGCGCGGCGATGCCGGCCGCGGCCACCGCCGTCGCCGTACCGGAGCCGAAGCCGCCGATCATCGCGCCCATGACCACCAGCGGCACGGAGCCCGTCAGCGCGGCGCAGCCGTACCCGGCCACGGCCAGGAGCAGCCCGATCCGCGCCGGTCTCCGCAGTCCGTACACCTCGACCCGGCCCGCCAGTGAGAACCCGGCGGTGGCCGAACTCAACAGCAGCGCGCTGCCGACCAGACCGGCCTGGGCCGCGCTGAGGCCCAGATGGGTGGAGAGCCTGGCGACAAGGGTGGGGAGCAGATAGGCGGCGAGGTAACCGGCGGTGAACACGGCGACCAGGGGCCACGCGGCGCGAGGGCGCGAGGACATGGGAGTTCCTGAAGACATGCCGAAGAAGGCAGGGGAGGGCAATGAAGGAAAATGCAGGGGGAAGCGGCGCACCCGTCGGTGACGTCGACGGCGATGCTCGCGCGCCAATTTGTATCAAGTGCGCACAGCTGACCGAAAGGCGCCCTCATGTGATCTGGATCACATTTGTGTTTACAGTTTTACGGGCCGGGTAGCAGCGAATGTTTACGCAGGTCAGCGCGCGTACGCGCAGGCCGGCCGCACGCCCTCCCGGCGCGGCGGCGCGGACCCTCCGGATGTGTACGCGTATCGGGCACACTGGCGGGATCTGCCACGACCGGGGAGTGCAAGGTGAGCACAGACAATCCAGGCATCGACCCACTGGACGGACTGCGCGCCCCGCAGGACCCGGCCTGCGACGTGTTCCTCACCGGCACGGTCTTCCTCGACATCGTCTTCACCGGCCTGGACAGCGCCCCGGTGCGCGGCACCGAGTCCTGGGCGCGCGGCATGGGTTCCAGCCCCGGCGGGGTCGCCAACATGGCCACCGCACTGGCCAGACTCGGACTGCACACCTCGCTCGCCGCGGCATTCGGTGACGACCACTACGGGGAGTACTGCTGGGACGCCCTCGAGCAGGGCGAGGGCATCGACCTCTCGATGTCGCACACCGTCCGTGGCTGGCATTCACCGGTGACCGTGTCGATGGCGTACGAGGGCGAGCGGACGATGGTCTCGCACGGCCACGAGGCCCCGCCGCCCGCCACCCCGGCGAACCGGACCTTCCCGCACTGCCCGCCGCGCGCCCGCGCCGCCATCGCCTCACTGGCTCCCGGCCGCAGCGAACCGTGGGTGGCCACCGCGGCCCGGCACGGCGCCCGGATCTTCGCCGACGTCGGCTGGGACGAGACCGGCCGGTGGGACCTGGACGCGCTGCCCGACCTGGAGCACTGCCAGGCCTTTCTGCCCAACGCGGAGGAGGCGATGCGCTACACCCGCACCGACTGCCCGCGCGCCGCCGCCCACCATCTGGCCGAGCGGGTGCCGCTCGCCGTCGTCACGCTCGGTGCGGAGGGCGCGTACGCGGTGGACGCGGCGACCGGCGTCACCGCCGAGGTGCCGGCGATCGAGGTCGAGGCGCTCGATCCGACCGGGGCGGGCGACGTCTTCGTCGCCGGTTTCGTCACCGGCACCCTGGCGGACTGGCCGCTGGCCGACCGGCTGGCCTTCGCCGGACTGACCGCGGCGCTCTCCGTGCAGGAGTTCGGCGGGTCCCTGTCGGCGCCGGGCTGGGCGGAGATCGCCGCCTGGTGGCAGCGGGTCCGCACCTGCGACGGCCAGGATCCGGCGGCGCTGCAGCGGTACGCCTTCCTGGAGGACCTGCTGCCCGCGGCCGCCCGGCCGTGGCCGCTGCGCCGGGCCGTACCCACGATCGGCTTCCGCAGCCCGGCCTGACAGTGAGGCACGCGGGCACGCGTGTTCGCCATGCGTACGAAAAAGCCCTCGGTGTTGTCCGTGCGGAGTCGTACGCTTGGTAATCCAGAGGTTGTCGAGCAGCGAGAACCCTGCAACGGGAGGTATGTGCAGGCCCGAGGGCCGGCCCATGACTCAGACACCCACACAGCCGCAGGCGCGTGCCCAGATCAGGATCCCGGCCGCACACCCCATGGTGATGCTCCTGGGATCGGGAGACTCGCTGCTGCGCGTGATCGAAACGGCGTTCCCGGCCGCCGATATCCATGTCCGGGGCAATGAGATCAGTGCCATCGGGGATGCGGTCGATGTCGCCCTGATCCAGCGCTTGTTCGACGAGATGATGCTCGTGCTCCGCACCGGGCAGCCGATGACGGAGGACGCAGTGGAACGCTCGATCGCCATGCTCCGGGCGAGTGGCAACGGTCAGGGGGAGCCGCAGGGCGAGACTCCCGCCGAGGTGCTCACCCAGAACATCCTTTCCAGCCGCGGTCGCACGATCCGCCCCAAGACGCTCAACCAGAAGCGGTACGTGGACGCGATCGACAAGCACACGATCGTCTTCGGCATCGGACCCGCCGGTACCGGCAAGACCTACCTCGCCATGGCGAAGGCGGTCCAGGCCCTGCAGTCCAAGCAGGTCAGCCGGATCATCCTGACCCGGCCCGCCGTCGAAGCGGGGGAGCGGCTCGGCTTCCTGCCCGGCACGCTCTTCGACAAGATCGACCCGTATCTGCGTCCGCTCTACGACGCGCTGCACGACATGCTCGACGCCGACTCGATCCCGCGGCTGATGGCGGCGGGCACGATCGAGGTGGCGCCGCTGGCCTACATGCGCGGCCGCACGCTCAATGACGCGTTCATCATTCTCGACGAGGCGCAGAACACCAGCGCCGAGCAGATGAAGATGTTCCTCACCCGCCTCGGCTTCGACTCGAAGATCGTCGTCACCGGTGACGTCACCCAGGTGGACCTGCCGAACGGCACGAAGAGCGGCCTGCGCCAGGTCCAGGACATCCTCGACGGTGTCCAGGACGTGTACTTCTCCCGGCTCACCTCCCAGGATGTCGTCCGGCACAAGCTGGTCGGCCGTATCGTCGACGCGTACGAGAAGTACGACAACCGAGACAGCCACAACGGGAAGTAGTCGCAGCGCACCATGTCGATCGACGTCAACAACGAGTCCGGAACCGAGGTCGACGAGCAGGCGATCCTCGACATCGCCCGTTACGCGCTCGCGCGGATGCGGATCCACCCGCTCTCCGAACTCTCGGTGATCGTGGTGGACACCGACGCCATGGAGCAGCTCCACATCCAGTGGATGGACCTGCCGGGTCCGACGGATGTCATGTCCTTCCCGATGGACGAACTGCGTCCGCCGGCCAAGGACGACGAGGAGCCCCCGCAGGGCCTCCTCGGTGACATCGTGCTCTGCCCCGAGGTGGCGAAGAAGCAGGGCGAGGACGCGGAGACCCAGCACTCCATGGACGAGGAGCTCCAGCTCCTCACCGTCCACGGAGTGCTGCATCTCCTCGGGTACGACCACGAGGAGCCGGACGAGAAGGCCGAGATGTTCGGTCTCCAGGCGGCGATCGTCGACGGCTGGCGCGCCGAGCACGGCCTGACCGGTCCGTCGCCCGCCCCGACCGTGTCGTGAGCGTCCCCCTCATCACCGGAGCCGTCCTGCTGATCGTCGTCGGCTGGCTGGCGGCCTGCGCCGAGGCGGGCATCGCCCGGACGTCGAGCTTCCGGGCCGCCGAGGCTGTCCGGTCCGGGCGGCGCGGCAGCGACAAGCTGGAACAGGTCGCGGCCGACCCGACCCGCTATCTCAATGTCGCCCTGCTGGTGCGGGTCGCCTGCGAGATGGCGGCCGGGGTGCTCGTCACGTACGCCTGCCTGAAGGAGTTCACGGAGACCTGGGAGGCGCTGGCCGTCGCGATGGGCGTGATGGTCCTCGTCTCCTATGTAGCCATCGGGGTCTCGCCGCGGACCATCGGCAGGCAGCACCCGCTGAACACGGCGACGGCCGCGGCGTACGTCCTGCTGCCGCTGGCCAGGATCATGGGCCCGATCCCGCAACTGCTGATCCTGCTGGGCAACGCGCTCACGCCCGGCAAGGGTTTCCGCAAGGGGCCGTTCGCGAGCGAGGCCGAACTGCGGGCGATGGTCGACCTCGCCGAGCAGGAGTCGCTGATCGAGGACGAGGAGCGGCGCATGGTGCACTCCGTCTTCGAGCTCGGCGACACGCTCGTACGCGAGGTGATGGTGCCGCGGACGGATCTGGTCTGCATCGAGCGGTACAAGACGATCCGGCAGGCGCTGACCCTGGCCCTGCGCTCCGGGTTCTCGCGGATCCCGGTCACCGGGGAGAACGAGGACGACATCGTCGGGATCGTCTACCTCAAGGACCTCGTCCGCAAGACGCACATCAACCGGGAGTCGGAAGCCGATCTGGTCTCCACGGCGATGCGGCCGGCCGCGTTCGTGCCGGACACGAAGAACGCCGGGGATCTGCTGCGCGAGATGCAGCAGGACCGCAGCCATGTCGCCGTCGTCATCGACGAGTACGGCGGCACGGCGGGGATCGTCACGATCGAGGACATCCTGGAGGAGATCGTCGGCGAGATCACCGATGAGTACGACCGCGAACTGCCGCCCGTCCAGGCGCTGGAGAACGGCTGCTTCCGGGTGACCGCCCGGCTCGACATCGGTGACCTCGGCGACCTGTTCGACCTCGACGAGTACGACGACGAGGACGTGGAAACGGTCGGCGGGCTGCTCGCGAAGGCGCTGGGCCGGGTGCCGATCGCCGGGGCGTCGGCGGTCGTCGACCTGCCCGACGGGCGTCGGCTGCGGCTGACGGCGGAGTCTCCGGCGGGACGCCGGAACAAGATTGTCACGGTGCTGGTGGAGCCGGTGGGGCCGGAGGAGGAGAAGGCGGAATGACTCCGCAGGAGCTGAGGGTGTTCTGCCTGGAGTTCAACGCGAGCGTCGAGGAGTTTCCGTTCGGACCGGAGACCTCGGTGTTCAAGGTGCTCGGCAAGATGTTCGCGCTCAGCACGCTGGACGCGCGGCCGCTGACGGTCAATCTGAAGTGCGATCCGGATGACGCGGTGCGGTTGCGGGAGGAGTACGCGGCGATCGTGCCGGGCTGGCACATGAACAAGCGGCACTGGAACACGGTGACGGTGTCCGGGGTGCCGGGACGGTTGCTGCGGGAGCTGATCGAGGACTCGTACGACCTGGTGGTGGCGGGGCTGCCGCGGGCGGAACGGCTGCGGCTGGACCGGGCGTAGTTCTCTGCGGGGGCGGGGCGGGGAACGAGCCACCCGCTTCGTATGCTCGGCACATGACTGAGAGCACCGACCTCGGCCCCGAGGACCGCAAGATCGTCACCCTGGCGCGCAGCGCCCGCGCCCGCAACGGTGTGCCGGAGGGCGCGGCCGTACGGGACGAGACCGGGCGTACGTATGTCGCGGGGACCGTGCAGCTGGAGTCGCTGAGGCTCAGCGCGCTGCAGACCGCCGTCGCGATGGCGGTGGCCAGCGGCGCCACCTCGCTGGAGGCGGCCGCGATCGTCTCCGAGGCCGAGGCCCCGTCGGACGCGGACCGTGCGGCGGTACGGGACCTGGGCGGGCCGGCGACCCCGGTGCTGCTGGCCGGGCCGGACGGTGTGCTCCGGCTCAGCGTGACGGCCGGCTGACGTCGGGCCGACACACCGCCGAGCGCACCCGGGCGCGGGTCCCCGGCACCGGAAAGAGCCCGGCCGGCATCCCGTACCGGGCCCGTCGGAGCCGCACCGGTACGGCCTGGGACGACGCCCGAGGAGCCATGCGGCGGCCCGCTGTGCGGCAGGGCCGTCCGGATCGGGGACAATGGGCGCCATGAGCGCTCGACCTAACCCAGAAGCTGCTGCGCAGCAGGCTGAGAACAACGCCCCCCACCGGGCCGGCTTCGCCTGCTTCGTGGGCCGCCCCAACGCGGGCAAGTCCACCCTTACGAACGCTCTGGTCGGCCAGAAGGTGGCGATCACCTCCAACCGGCCCCAGACCACCCGGCACACGGTGCGCGGCATCGTGCACCGCGAGGATGCGCAGCTGATCCTGGTCGACACCCCCGGCCTCCACAAGCCGCGCACCCTGCTGGGCGAGCGGCTCAACGACGTCGTACGCACCACCTGGGCCGAGGTCGACGTCATCGGCTTCTGCCTGCCCGCCGACCAGAAGCTCGGCCCCGGCGACAAGTTCATCGTCAAGGAACTCGCCGGGATCAAGAAGACCCCGAAGATCGCGATCATCACCAAGACCGACCTGGTCGACTCCAAGCAGCTCGCCGAACAGCTGCTCGCCGTCTCCCGCCTCGGCGAGGAGCTCGGCTTCGAGTGGGCCGAGATCATCCCGGTCTCCGCCGTGAAGGACAGCCAGGTCGGCCTGCTCGCCGACCTGATCGCCCCGCTGCTCCCCGAGAGCCCGCCGCTGTACCCGGAGGGCGACCTCACCGACGAGCCCGAGATGGTCATGGTCGCGGAGCTGATCCGGGAGGCCGCGCTCGAAGGCGTACGCGACGAGCTGCCGCACTCCATCGCGGTCGTCGTCGAGGAGATGCTGCCGCGCGAGGACCGTCCGGCGGACAGGCCGCTGCTGGACATCCACGCGAACGTCTACATCGAGCGGCCCAGCCAGAAGGGCATCATCATCGGCCCGAAGGGCAAGCGGCTGAAGGAGGTCGGCATGAAGTCGCGCAAGCACATCGAGGCGCTGCTCGGTACGCCGGTCTTCCTGGACCTGCACGTGAAGGTCGCCAAGGACTGGCAGCGCGATCCCAAGCAGCTGCGCAAGCTCGGATTCTGAGGCGGGTCAGCCGCGCACCGATCTCACGCGCCCTCCTTGAGGACGCGTGAGATCAGTGCGCGCTGCGCGTCGGTCAGATGCGGATCCGCGCAGTGGACGGTGCGGTCACCGACCGTGATCCGGTACTGGAAGCCGTCCGGCACCCCGGGCGGTGGAGTGCCCCGGCCGTCCGCGAGCGCGGATTCGGCCAGGGCCTCCCAGTCGGCGGCGTCGGCCAGGCCCGAGGTGTCGACCTCGCGGTGGCGTGCGATGCCGGCGAAACCGCCGGTGCGACGTACCTGGATGCGCAAGGTCCGGCTCCTCTCGGGTTGTCCCCGGGGCTCTGCCCCGGACTCCGCTCCTCAATCTCCCCCCATGGCCTCAAAAAGACATGGGGACCTCCGAGGGGCTTGCTCCTGGGACTACGCAGACGGCACGCCGACCTCCGACCAGGCCTTCCGTACCGCCTCCAGTTCGTCGCCCTCGCCGTAGCGGTCCTTCGCCGCCTCGACCGTCAGACGGGCGAAGTCCGAGAAGCCCGCGTCCCCGGCCAGTCCGTCGCCCGTGAGCACGTCGAACCAGAGCTGTCCCGCCCGCTCCCACGCGTTGCCGCCGAGCGCCGTGGCCAGCAGGTAGAAGGCGCGGTTCGGGATGCCGGAGTTCAGATGTACACCGCCGTTGTCCTCGGTGGTGTGGATGTAGTCCTCCATCGACGCGGGCTGCGGGTCCTTGCCGAGCACATCGTCGTCGTACGCCGTTCCCGGCGCCTTCATCGAGCGCAGCGCCTGCCCCTGGACCCGGGGGGCCAGCAGTCCGGCGCCGATCAGCCAGTCGGCCCGGTCCGCGGTCTGGCCCAGCGAGTACTGCTTGACCAGGGAGCCGAAGACGTCCGACATGGACTCGTTGAGCGCGCCGGACTGGCCGAAATAGCTCAGGTTGGCCGTGTACTGGGTGAGGCCGTGCGTCAGTTCGTGGCCGATCACATCGATGGCGACGGTGAAGTCGAGGAAGATCTCCCCGTCCCCGTCGCCGAAGACCATCTGCTCGCCGTCGAAGAACGCGTTGTTGTACTGCTCGTCGTAGTGCACGGAGCCGATCAGCGGCAGCCCGTTGCCGTCGATCGAACGGCGGCCGTACGCCGTGAGCAGCAGTTCGAAGGTGGCGCCGAGTCCCGCGTACGCGCGGTTGACGCTCGCGTCCTGCGTCGGCTGCTCCCCCTCGGAGCGGACCTTGAAGCCCGGCAGCTGCGTGCCGTGCCGACAGTCGTACAGGATGCGCTCGGGCTTGTCGGACTCCGTCCCCGTCGCCACGGTGGGCACGGAGGGGACGAGGGTGGTCATCTGGCGGCGGGTGCGCCGGGCGGCGTCGCCCTCCAGGGTGCGGCGGGCCGGACCGGAGAGACCGGGGTCGTCGGCCTGCGACAGCTTGTCGAGAACATGGGGCGGCACGATCGTGCAGAAGACGGGATGGAACCCGTGCTGAGGTCGAGGCTGCATGGGGTCGACTGTGGCACCGCGTCACCGTCGTGTCACTGGTTGCCATCAGGATTGACGAAATGGAGTGATTGATCACTGTTTACCCGTTACCGGCACTCGGTCCCGCATACTGATACGGACCGACATCCCAGGCACCCCTCGGTTAGTCTCGTTGCATCATGCGTTACGGGCTGCTTCTTCTTAGCTGCCGCGGCGAGGGCCTGTAGTCGTAGGCCGACCCCCTCCCCGCGGAGTCTGGTGCTGCAGCGACACAGTCGGCCGTCCCATTGCTGGACCCCGAGGAGCCGTACGCCATGACCGCCGTGAATCCCGCCCGGACCTCTGCCGAGAACTCCGTGGGCCGCCCCACGCCGATCACCAACGCCACCGCGCTGCAGAAGCCGTCCGGGATGCCGATCCACAAGTACGGCCGGTACGCGGCCGTCGACATCCCCGACCGCACCTGGCCGGACAACCGGATCACCGTGGCGCCCCGCTGGCTGTCCACCGATCTGCGCGACGGCAACCAGGCGCTGATCGACCCGATGTCGCCGGCCCGCAAGCGCGAGATGTTCGACCTGCTCGTACGCATGGGCTACAAGGAGATCGAGGTCGGTTTCCCGTCCTCCGGTGAGACCGACTTCGCGTTCGTCCGCTCCATCATCGAAGAGGGCGCGATCCCCGAGGACGTGACGATCTCCGTCCTCACCCAGGCCCGCGAGGAGCTGATCGAGCGAACTGTTGAATCACTGGTCGGTGCGCGGCGCGCCACCGTGCACCTGTACAACGCCACCGCCCCCACCTTCCGCCGCGTGGTCTTCCGCGGTTCGAAGGAGGAGGTCAAGCAGATCGCGGTGGACGGCACCCGGCTGGTCATGGAGTACGCGGAGAAGATCCTCGGCGACGAGACGATCTTCGGCTACCAGTACAGCCCGGAGATCTTCACCGACACCGAGCTGGACTTCGCGCTGGAGGTCTGCGAGGCAGTCTGTGACGTCTGGCAGCCCGAGGAGGGCCGCGAGATCATCCTCAACCTGCCCGCCACCGTGGAGCGTTCGACACCGTCCACACACGCGGACCGGTTCGAGTGGATGTCGCGCAACCTGTCGCGCCGCGAGCACATCTGTCTGTCGGTCCACCCGCACAACGACCGCGGCACCGCCGTCGCCGCTGCCGAACTGGCGATCATGGCCGGCGCGGACCGGATCGAGGGCTGTCTGTTCGGCCAGGGCGAGCGCACCGGCAACGTCGACCTGGTGACGCTGGGCATGAACCTGTTCTCGCAGGGTGTCGACCCGCAGATCGACTTCTCGCAGATCGACGAGATCCGCCGCACCAGCGAGTACTGCAACCAGATGGAGGTCCACCCGCGCCACCCCTACGCGGGCGACCTGGTCTACACCGCCTTCTCCGGCTCCCACCAGGACGCCATCAAGAAGGGTTTCGACGCCATGGAGGCCGACGCGGCCGCCCAGGGCAAGACCGTCGACGAGATCGAGTGGGCGGTGCCGTACCTGCCGATCGACCCGAAGGACGTCGGCCGCTCGTACGAGGCCGTCATCCGGGTCAACTCGCAGTCCGGCAAGGGCGGAATCGCCTACGTCCTGAAGAACGACCACAAGCTGGACCTGCCGCGCCGGATGCAGATCGAGTTCTCCCGGATCATTCAGGCCAAGACCGATGCCGAGGGCGGCGAGGTCACGCCGACGCAGATCTGGTCCACGTTCCAGGACGAGTACCTGCCCAACCCGGAGAACGCCTGGGGCCGCGTACAGATCCGTTCCGGTCAGACGACGACCGATTCCGACGGCCGGGACACGATCACCGTCGACGCGACCGTGGACGGCACGGACACCGTGCTGACCGGATCCGGCAACGGTCCGATCTCCGCGTTCTTCGAAGCGCTGCAGGCCATCGGCATCGACGCCCGTCTGCTGGACTACACCGAGCACACGATGAGCGAGGGTGCGAGCGCCCAGGCCGCCTCGTACATCGAGTGCGCGATCGACGGAAAGGTCCTGTGGGGCATCGGCATCGACGCCAACACCACGCGGGCCTCGCTGAAGGCGGTCGTCTCCGCGGTCAACCGCGCGACCCGCTGACCGGCGCCCGAAAGGGCGCACAGGTGCATGATCGACGAACCCCGTCACCCGGTTCCCGGGGGCGGGGTTCGGCCATCTCCCGACGGTTGTGACGATCGAGGTGCTGACGCCACATCGTGACTGTGGTTAACATCACGTCGACACGGCAATGTTGCCGGAGCGTTACGGAGGTGTGCGACGTGCGGTCAGCCCTGGGACAACGCGCCATGAAGCTGCGTATCTGCGGCATCCGCACCATCTGGGACGCCGTCGCCGACGGCGAGTTCTTCTGCCCCGGCTGCGGCGGCGACCGCAACTACCGCCGTCTCACCGGCCGTCGGCGCTTCACCGTGCTCGGCGTGCCGCTGATGCGCCGCGGCACCGTGGGCCCCGTCGTCGAATGCGCCGCCTGCCGCACGCACTTCGACACCGACGCGCTCGACCACCCCACCACCACCCGGTTCTCCGCGATGCTCAGGGACGCCGTCCACACCGTCGCCCTCGGTATCCTCGCCGCCGGTGGCACCACCTCGCGCACGGTCCTGGAGACCGCGGTGGCCACCGTGCGCGGCGCCGGATTCGACGACTGCACGGAGGAGCAACTCTCCACCGTCGTCGAGGTGCTCGCCGCGGACATCGGCCACGGCTCCGCCTTCGACGCCGCGGCCGAGGCGTGCGGCGCCGCCCTCGCCATCGAGCTCCACGAGGCGCTGGAACCACTCGCCCCGCATCTGGCGCCCGCCGGACGTGAATCGATCCTGCTGCAGGGTGCCAGGATCGCGCTCGCCGACGGCCCGTACAGCCAGGCCGAGCGCGAGGTGCTGACCACGGTCGGTGCGGCGCTGCAGCTCTGCGCGGACGACACGGCCCGGCTGCTCGCCGCGGCGGCGCGTACCCCGTCCTAGCGCCTGCTCCCCGTGCCCCGGCGCGCCCCGCCCCGGCAGTTCCGGGCGGCGCAGCACGCGGTACCGGCCGGCGGAAGCCGAACCGTACGGTCTTCGGGGGCGGGCCCGCTCCGGTGCGCGCGTACAGGACAATGGACGCATGAGCTTGTTCCGGGACGACGGCGTGGTGCTGCGCACGCAGAAACTGGGCGAGGCCGACCGGATCATCACGATCCTGACCCGCGGCCACGGCCGGGTGCGGGCCGTCGCCCGCGGTGTGCGGCGTACGAAGTCGAAGTTCGGCGCCCGCCTCGAACCGTTCTCCCATGTGGACGTGCAGTTCTTCGCGCGCGGCAGCGAACTGGTCGGCCGCGGTCTGCCGCTGTGCACCCAGAGCGAGACGATCGCGCCGTACGGGGGCGGCATCGTCACCGACTACGCCCGGTACACCGCGGGCACCGCGATGCTGGAGACCGCCGAGCGCTTCACCGACCACGAGGGCGAGCCCGCGGTCCAGCAGTATCTGCTGCTCGTCGGCGGACTGCGCACCCTCGCCCGGGGGGAACACGCGCCGAACCT
Organism: Streptomyces sp. NBC_00353; assembly: GCF_036108815.1. Taxonomy (NCBI): domain Bacteria; kingdom Bacillati; phylum Actinomycetota; class Actinomycetes; order Kitasatosporales; family Streptomycetaceae; genus Streptomyces; species Streptomyces sp. NBC_00353. The sequence continues at coordinate 6,775,742 of NZ_CP107985.1, forward strand.
GATCCTCGACGCCTTCCTGCTGCGTTCCCTTGCCGTCAACGGTTACGCACCCAGCTTCGAGGACTGCGCGAAGTGCGGAATGTCCGGACCGAACCGATTCTTCTCCGTCGCGGCGGGCGGCGCCATATGCGGCGACTGCCGGGTGCCCGGCAGCGTCGTACCCTCAGCAGAGGCCGTCGCCCTGCTGAGCGCGCTGCTCACCGGTGACTGGGAGACGGCCGACGCGTGCGAGGCGCGGCATGTCAGGGAGGGGAGCGGGCTGGTGTCCGCCTATCTGCACTGGCATCTGGAGCGCGGACTGCGCTCGCTGCGTTACGTAGAGAAGTAACCGACACCGGCACAGCAGGCACAGGGAGACGAGACAGCTCATGGCAGTACGCGGGATCCTCGGTGGCCGTAACAGGCGCGTATACAAGACCCCCGAGCCGCACCCCTCCGGGGCCACGCCCCCGAAGATCCCCGGCGAGCTGGTGCCCAAGCACGTCGCCGTCGTGATGGACGGCAACGGCCGCTGGGCCAAGGAACGGGGCCTCCCGCGCACCGAGGGCCACAAGGTCGGCGAGGGCGTCGTCATGGACGTCCTCAAGGGCTGCATCGAGATGGGCGTCAAGAACCTCTCGCTGTACGCCTTCTCCACCGAGAACTGGAAGCGTTCGCCGGAAGAAGTGAAGTTCCTGATGAACTTCAACCGGGACGTCATCCGCCGCCGTCGCGACGAGATGGACGAACTGGGCATCCGCATCCGCTGGGTGGGCCGGATGCCGAAGCTGTGGAAGTCCGTCGTCCAGGAGCTCCAGGTCGCCCAGGAGCAGACGAAGGACAACGACAAGATGACGCTGTACTTCTGCGTCAACTACGGCGGCCGGGCCGAGATCGCCGACGCCGCGCAGCGCATCGCCGAGGACGTCGCGGCCGGAAAGCTGGACCCGGCCAAGGTCAACGAGAAGACCTTCGCGAAGTACATCTACTACCCGGACATGCCGGACGTGGACCTCTTCGTGCGTCCCAGCGGTGAACAGCGCACCTCCAACTACCTGATCTGGCAGAGCGCGTACGCCGAGATGGTCTTCCAGGACGTGCTGTGGCCGGACTTCGACCGCCGCGACCTGTGGCGGGCCTGCCTGGAGTACGCCCAGCGCGACCGGCGCTTCGGCGGCGCGGTGGAGGGTTCGGAAACGGCGGAGCCGACGGCCTGACCCTGCCGGTAGGATCACGGCTCTTCATACTCGGGAGGGGCCATGAGCGAGCAACAGGGGACCGTGCACGGTGCGGTCGAGCTGAGATACCGGCCGGTGCTGCAGGACTACTCGGCGGCGCTCCGCGCCCGCAACCGGGTCGGTGCGGCGGGCCGGCGGCAGCGGATTCTGGGGGTGGCCGCGACGGGGTGCGCCGTCGTGGCCATCGCACTGTCCCTGGTGAGTGGCACCGACGCCCCGGTGCCGCTGCTGGTGGCGCTGCTGTTCTGCGGCCCGGTGCTGCTCCTGAGCCCGTGGCTGGTGGCGCGCCAGCTGTTCCGGTTCGTGGGGCGGCAGGGCGAGTTCCGGGTACGGGTCGAGGAGTCCGGCGTCACCGTCGACACCGACAACTCCAGTACGGTCGTCAGGTGGCAGGCACAGCCGCGGTACCTGGAGACAGCAGATCTCTTCGTGATGCTCAGCGACGACAGGAACGCCGTCGGCCTGACCGTGGTGGCCAAGCGCGGCGTCCAGGACCCGTCCGACGTGGACCGCCTGCGTGAGATCTTCGACCGGCACCTGACAAAGGCCTGACAGTCGAAGTCCGGCACCGTCCAGACTCTCCGGCGCTTGCGGAGCGGAGGCCCGGAGGCGAGGCCGAGCCCCCGGAAGCGGTCACCCCGCCGTCGGGCACTCCGCGCACTCCGCACACGTACCGAAGACCTCCACCGTGTGCGCCACGTTCACGAACCCGTGCTGCGAGGCAATCGTCGCCGCCCACTGCTCCACCGCCGGCCCCTCGACCTCGACGGCCTTGCCGCAGACCCGGCACACCAGATGGTGGTGGTGCTCCCCGGTCGAGCACCGCCGGTACACGGACTCGCCGTCGGTGGTGCGCAGGACGTCCACCTCGCCCGCGTCGGCGAGGGACTGCAGGGTGCGGTAGACCGTGGTCAGCCCGACCGAGTCACCGCGGTGCTTGAGGACATCGTGCAGCTCCTGGGCGCTGCGGAACTCGTCCACCTCGTCGAGCGCCGCCGCCACCGCGGCGCGCTGCCGGGTCGACCGGCCGCGTACCGGGGATGCGTTCGTTCCACTGATCGGCGCCGTCGCCACAGGTGCCTCCTCGTGTCGCCCGTACATGTGTCGGGCCATTGTGCCAGTCCGCCCGCGTGCCGGGGTCAAACCCGGACGTCGTCCGAGGCCGGTCGGACAGCCGGTACGTCCGGAGTCTTCCCTTCCAGGGTGCACTGCGCCGTAGCCGTTTCGCTGCGGCGGGCGCGCCGTGCGGCCAGCGGTGCGGCGAGCAGGGTCAGGGCGACGAAGACGCCGATGGCCAGCAGCACGATCGTCGCGCCGGGCGGCACGTCCTGGTAGTACGAGGTCACGGTGCCGGCCAGGGTCACTGCCGTACCGATGACGACGGACAGCACGAACGTCACCTTGAAGGACTTCGAGATCTGTTGCGCGGCCGCGACCGGCACCACCATCAGCGCGCTGACCAGCAGCAGACCGACGACGCGCATCGCGACGGTGACGGTCACCGCCGCCGTGACCGCGATCAGCAGATTCAGTGCACGCACCGGCAGGCCGGTGACCCGCGCGAACTCCTCGTCCTGGCTGACCGCGAACAGTTGGCGACGCAGCCCCAGCGTCACCAGCAGCACGAAGGCGGCCAGCAGACAGATCGCGGTGATGTCCTCCGACGAGACCGTGGACAGCGAGCCGAAGAGGTACGAGGTGAGGTTGGCGTTGGAGCCGGTGTCGGAGAGGTTGATCAGCAACACACCGCCCGCCATGCCTCCGTAGAACAGCATGGCCAGCGCGATGTCGCCGCGCGTACGCCCGTACCAGCGGACCAGCTCCATGACGACCGAGCCGACGACGGCGACGGCCGTGGCCATCCAGACCGGGCTGGTGGAGAGCAGGAACCCGAGGCCGACCCCGGTCATCGCGATATGGCCGATTCCGTCGCCCATCAGGGCCTGGCGGCGCTGGACGAGGTAGATCCCGACGGCGGGGGCGATGACGCCGACGAGTACGGCGGCGAGCAGGGCCCGCTGCATGAAGGGGGGCTGGAGGAATTCCGTCATCAGGTCAGCAGTCCCGTCCGGGCGGGCTCGGAAGCCGCGTGGGGGTGTACGTGGTCGTGGCCGGGCAGCGCGTGCTGGCCCAGGGCCTTCGGGGGTGGCCCGTCGTGCATCACACAGCCGTCGCGCAGCACGATCGCTCGGTCGATGAGGGGCTCCAGCGGGCCCAGTTCGTGCAGCACGAGCAGCACGGTGGTGCCGGTGGCGACCTGCTCGCGCAGCGTCTCGGCGAGGATCTCCTGGCTGGCCAGGTCGACGCCCGCCATCGGCTCGTCCATGATCAGCAGCTCGGGTTCGGCGGCGAGCGCGCGGGCGATGAGCACGCGCTGGTGCTGCCCGCCGGAGAGGGCGCTCACCGAGTCCTTGGCCCGGTCGCCGAGGCCGACGAGCTCGATGGCCCGGTCGACGGCGTTCCGGTCCGCCTTGCGCAGCAGTCCCAGCTTCGTACGGGACAGCCGCCCGGCGGAGACGACCTCGCGGATCGTGGCAGGGACGCCGCTCGCCGCCGTCGTGCGCTGCGGTACGTAGCCGATCCGCGCCCAGTTACGGAAGCGGCGCAGCGGGGTGCCGAACAGCTCGACCGAGCCGCTGGTGAGCGGGACCTGGCCGATGACGGACCGGACGGCGGTCGACTTGCCGGAGCCGTTGGCGCCGAGCAGGGCGGCGACCTCACCGCGGCGCACGGTGAGATCGATGCCGCGCAGTACGGGGCGCGCGCCGAGCGTGGCCGTGGCTCCGCGCAGGGTGATCACGGGGTCGGGCTTGGTGCTCCGGGGCTCGGGCATGAGCGTCTCCGATACTGCTGTGGCGAGTGTTGCGTGGGTCACTTCGCGCCGAGCGCCTTCTGGAGCGCGGCGAGGTTGGACTGCATGACCTCGATGTAGTTATCGCCCTTGGACTTGGCGGTGATTCCCTCGAGGGGGTCGAGGACGTCGGTCTTCAGGCCGGTGTCCCTGGCGACGGTCTTCGCGGTCCTGTCGCTGGCGAGCGTCTCGAAGAAGACGGTGGTGGCGTTGCTCTTCTCCGCGATGGAGTGGATGTCCTTGATCCGGGCGGGGCTCGGCTCGGCCTCGGGGTCGATGCCGGCGATGCCCTCCTGGACGAGCCCGTAGCGCTCGGCGAGGTACCCGAAGGCGGAGTGGGTGGTGATGAACGTCTTGGTGGCGGTGTCGCTCAGGCCCTTCTTGTACGACGTGTTCAGCGCGTCGAGCTTCTTCACCAGGGCGTCCGTGTTGGTGCGGTAGTCCGCGGCGTGGTTCGGGTCGGCCTTCTCCAGGGACTTTCCGACCCCCTTGGCGACCTCGGCGTACTTCACCGGGTCCAGCCAGATGTGCGGGTCGGCCCCGGCCCCCTCGCCCTCGTGCGCATGGCCGTGCTCGTCGCCGCCGGTCTCCGTGCCGTGGTCCTCCAGCGTGGTGAGCTTTGCCGCGTCCACGGAGTTCCTGACCCCGGACTGCGCGATCGCGTCGTCGACGGCGGGCTGGATACCCTTGAGGTACAGGATGTAATCGGCGTCGCCGAGCCCGCCGATCTGCCGCGGGCTGAGCTCCAGGTCGTGCGGCTCGACGCCCGGCTTGGTCAGCGTGGTGACCGAGACATGGGTCCCGCCGATCTCCTCGGCCAGGAACTGCATGGGATAGAACGAGGCCACCACATCCAGCTTGTCCCCGTTCTTGCTCTCGGCGGCGTCGGAGGTGGAGCAGGCGGAGAGCGCGGTGAGACCGAGGGCGACGGCCCCGGCGACAGCGGCGGTGGGTATGAGGCGGCGTACGTTCATGACACTCATTTTCAACAAAAGTGGAAACGATTGTCAACAAGCTCGGTGAGAGGCCCTGCTCACCATCTGTCCGCGCACCGATTTGATCCAGGGGGCGTGCCCGCCGGTAATCTGAAGCATTCGCCGTTCGTCGTCGTCGTAATGAAGAGAGCACCGTGGCCGCCGACAAGATCGACTCCATCGTCAGCCTGAGCAAGCGCCGTGGCTTCGTTTACCCCTGCAGTGAGATCTACGGCGGCCAGCGCGCCGCCTGGGACTACGGGCCGCTGGGCGTTGAGCTCAAGGAGAACCTCAAGCGCCAGTGGTGGCGCTACATGGTCACTTCGCGCGAAGACGTGGTCGGTATCGACTCGTCGGTCATCCTCGCCCCCGAGGTGTGGGTCGCCTCCGGCCACGTCGCCACGTTCACCGACCCGCTGACCGAGTGCACCTCCTGCCACAAGCGCTTCCGCGCGGACCACCTGGAGGAGGCGTACGAGGAGAAGCACGGCAAGCCGCCCGTCAACGGCCTCGCCGACCTCAACTGCCCGAACTGCGGCAACAAGGGCACCTTCACCGAGCCCAAGCAGTTCTCGGGTCTGCTCTCCACGCACCTCGGCCCGACCCAGGACTCCGGCTCGGTCGCCTACCTGCGCCCCGAGACCGCGCAGGGCATCTTCACCAACTTCGGTCAGGTGCAGCAGACCTCGCGCAAGAAGCCGCCGTTCGGCATCGCGCAGATGGGCAAGTCCTTCCGGAACGAGATCACTCCGGGCAACTTCATCTTCCGCACCCGCGAGTTCGAGCAGATGGAGATGGAGTTCTTCGTCAAGCCGGGCGAGGACGAGCAGTGGCAGGAGTACTGGATGGAGCAGCGCTGGAACTGGTACACGGACCTGGGCCTGCGCGAGGAGAACATGCGGTGGTTCGAGCACCCGAAGGAGAAGCTCTCCCACTACTCCAAGCGCACCGCTGACATCGAGTACCGCTTCCGCTTCGGCGGCAGCGAGTGGGGCGAGCTGGAGGGCGTCGCCAACCGCACGGACTACGACCTCAAGGCCCACTCCGCCGCTTCCGGCACGGACCTGTCGTTCTTCGACCAGGAGGCCGGCGAGCGCTGGACTCCGTACGTCATCGAGCCGGCGGCCGGTGTCGGCCGTTCGATGCTCGCCTTCCTCCTCGACGCCTACATCGAGGACGAGGCGCCCAACGCCAAGGGCGTCATGGAGAAGCGCACCGTGATGCGCCTCGACCCGCGCCTCGCGCCGGTCAAGGTCGCGGTGCTGCCGCTCTCCCGTAACCCGCAGCTGTCGCCGAAGGCCAAGGGCCTCGCCACCGACCTGCGGAAGAACTGGAACATCGAGTTCGACGACGCGGGCGCCATCGGCCGTCGCTACCGTCGTCAGGACGAGATCGGCACGCCGTTCTGCGTCACCGTCGACTTCGACACCCTCGACGACAACGCGGTGACGGTGCGCGAGCGCGACACCATGAAGCAGGAGCGCGTCTCGCTGGACCAGATCCAGGCCTACCTCGGCGCCCGACTGCTGGGCTGCTGACGCACCACGGTTCCACGGCGAAGCCCCCGGTTCCTTGTACGGAACCGGGGGCTCCGTTGCACACTGGGCACACGCGACCACGCGTCAACAGGAGGCTCGGATGCCGTCCATGACCACCAGCAAGGTCAGCAGATGGGATCAGCACGGCCGTGAACATGTCGTCCATGTGCGGAAGTCGGGGATCCAGCGGCAGCTGAGCTGCGACACCTGCGACTGGCGCAAGGGCGTGCAGTTCCTGCCCTGGCTCAAGGCCGAGGAACACCTCGCCGAGGTCCACCAGGCCACGGTCGACCCGACGGCCTGACCCCGACGGCTGTCCGGCGGCGGCCTGCCGCGACCGGCTCCGTGTACAGCGCTGTTACGCGCGCAGGCCGCGCAGCAGCAGGTCCGAGACGGCGGTGAACTCGGCGCCGATGGCAGGGTTCTGCCATTCGGCGGCGTACGCCGGGTCGTGGAAGCGCGCCGTCGCGTCGAAGACCGCCTGAGCGGCGACCGCCGGATCGTCCACCGCGAACTCCCCGCTGCGCACACCCTCCTCGACGATCTCCCGCAGCTGCCCGACCAGTTCGCGGATGTGCGCCTCGACGACCGTGCTCTCGCCGATCAGCACGATGTAGGTCGCGAACAGCTCGGGGTCGTCACCGGCCTTGTGGCGCTTGGCCTCGAACAGCGCCGTCAGCCAGTGCTGCAGCTTCGCCGGGGCGGGCTCCGCCGACGTGTTGATGATCTCCGTGAGCGCCACCTCGGTCCGGGTCAGCCAGCGAGCGGTCACCGCCTCGCGCAGCGCCGACTTCGTACGGAAGTGGCGGTAGACGCTGCCGTGGCTGACGCCGAGCGCGCGGGCCACGTCGACCACCGTCGCCTTGGCGGGGCCGTAGCGGCGCAGCACGTCCTCGGTGGCCTCGAGAATGCGCTCGGGGGTCAGTGGGTCGGCTGACGGCATGGTGTCTGTGCTGCCTTTCGGAGGGCGCCGGTCGGGGAGCTGCCCGGCGGGGGCCGCACCCCGACGACCGTACCCGGAGCTCAGCGCTCGCTGTCGAGGTGGGCCATCTGGTTCTCCGGGTAGCGCGCACCGGCGGCCGCGCCTGCCGGGACGGCCTCCTCGATCGCGGCGAGGTCGGCGGCGTCCAGCGTGACATCCAGGGCGCCGAGAGCCTCGGTGAGCCGGTCGCGGCGGCGGGCGCCGACGAGCGGCACGATGTCCGTACCCCGGCCGAGCACCCAGGCGATGGCGATCTGGGCGACCGAGACACCCTTCTGCTCGGCGATCTTGCGCAGGGCATCGACCAGATCGAGGTTGTGCTGGAGGTTTCCGCCCTGGAAGCGGGGGCTCATCGCGCGGAAGTCCCCGGGGGCCAGCTCGCGGTCACGGCTGAAGTGCCCGCTGATCAGGCCGCGCGACAGCACCCCGTATGCCGTGACGCCGATGCCCAGCTCGCGGCAGACCGGCAGGATCGCGTCCTCGACGGACCGGGAGATCAGCGAGTACTCGATCTGCAGATCGGAGATCGGGGCCACCGACGCCGCCCGGCGGATCGTGTCCGCGCCGACCTCGGACAGGCCGATGTGGCGGACATGGCCGGCCTCGACCAGCTCGGCAATGGCACCGATGGTCTCCTCGACCGGCACGTCGGGATCGACACGGGCGATCCGGTAGATGTCGATGTGGTCGGTGCCGAGCCGCTGGAGCGAATACGCGGCGAAGTTCTTCACGGCGGCAGGGCGGCCGTCGTACCCCGTGAAGGCGCCTTCGACCGTGCGCAGCGCGCCGAACTTCACGCTGGTCAGCGCCTGCTCGCGAGCGGCGCCGGGGGCGGTGCGCAGCGCCTCGTTGATCAGCAGTTCGTTGTGACCCATGCCGTAGAAGTCTCCGGTGTCCAGCAGGGTGATGCCCGCGTCGAGCGCGGCATGGATGGTGGCGATCGACTCGGCGCGGTCGCTCTCGCCGTACAGCGCGGACATGCCCATGCAGCCGAGTCCCAGTGCGGAGACCTGCGGGCCGGTGGAGCCGAGCGTGCGGGTGGTGGTCATGAAGGACTCCCGTGGGGAAAAAGGGGGCGGGCCGTACACAACTGTGGCATGAGGGATGACAGATTTCAATATCTGTCAGTCCATCGTCGTGGCGCTCCACCCGGACGGCCCGAAAAGCTGGTGCTGGGCCCGGTGCGGCCGGGGTACCGTTCCCGTATGTCTTCGTTCTTCCAGATCTACGAGTGAGAGCGCGGCGGGCCCGGAATCTCTCCGCCCGCCGCCCATCGGATCGATCCCAGGTCGCTCACGACCTCACGACTCACCACGAACGGGAGAACCCCGTGGCCAAGAGCCGCAACAACCTTCTCGGCGTCGGCGGACAGCGCAAGAAGCTGTCCCGCGCCGAACAGCAGGGCGCGGGCACCGCGCGCGACGCCGACCGCAAGACGGCGGCCGACCAGAAGCAGGAGCTGCTGCGCAAGATGCGTGAGCGCGCGCAGTCCGCCGGGTCCGCACAGTCGGACGACTCCTCGGAGCAGGACCGGCAGGCGCAGAGCTGACGCCTTCTCATCATCCGTACGACGGTGGGCCCGGATCACATCGAGTGATCCGGGCCCACCTTCGTACCTGAACCGTGCCGCGTCCGTCCCCCGCACTCACGCCACCACGCGCGGCAGCCGCAGGCTCAGCAGCGTCGTCAGCGCCACCGCCGCCAGCTGCACCAGCAGCGCCACGATCAGCGCGTCCCGCATGCCCGATCCGGGGACCAGGGCGAGGAACAGCGTCCCGAGCGTCGCCACACCCAGTGCCAGCGCGGCCTGCTGCGTCGTCGTCATCACTCCGCCGCCCACCCCGGCCCGCTCGGCCGGTACGTCGGAGAGCACGATGCGGAACAGGACCGGCAGTTGCAGCCCCTGGCCGAGACCGGCGATCGCCACGCCCGGCAGCAGGGCCGGGAGCCCCAGGTCGGGCCAGCCGAGCCACACAGTGAGCGCGAGCACCGTGACACCCGCGCCCTGGATCAGCCCGCCCGCCGTCACGACCCGGCTGCCGAACCGCCGTACCAGCCGCGGACCGGCCAGCGAGGCCGCGAAGAAGGCCACCGCCATCGGTGCCAATGCCAGTCCGGCAGCGGCCGGACCCAGCTTCAGGCCCTGCTGCAGCGCCACCGCGATGACGAACATGAAGCCGCCGAAGCCGAGCGAGAACGGCAGCACCAGCGCCAGACCGCGCCGCAGCGAATCGAGCCGCAGCAGGCTCGGCGGGATCAGCGGGATCTGTCCGCGCCGGTCGGCCCGCTGTTCGACGCGGTAGAAGGCGGCCGCGGCGATCGGGAACAGCGCGAGGGAGATCCAGGTCCACACCGGCCAGCCCGCGGCCCGTCCCTCCGTCAGTGGCGCCAGCAGCGTCACCAGTGAAACGGCGAGCAGCAGCGTCCCCGGTACGTCGATGGGCGCGGGCCGGTCCGAGCGTGTCTCCGGCACCGCACGGGCGGCCAGGACCAGCCCCACCGCTGCCACCGGCACGTTCACCAGGAAGACCGACCGCCAGCCCGCGCTCTCGCCGAACACCGACGACAGCGGAGCGGCGGCGACCAGTACGCCGCCGAGGATCTGGCCGGCGACCATCGAGAGCCCGGCCGTCGCCCCGTAGAGGCTCATCGCACGCGCCCGCCGGTGTCCGGAGGTGGCGGCCTGGATGGTGGCGAGCACCTGCGGCAGCATCAGCGCCGCCGAGGCGCCCTGCGCCACCCGTGCCCCGACGAGCGTCCAGGCATCCGGGGCGAGCCCGCAGGCCAGTGAGGTGAGTGCGAAGGCCGCCATGCCGGTGAGGAAGAGCCGGCGCCGCCCTGCCATGTCGCCGAGCCGGCCGCCGAGGACGAGCAGGACGGCGTACGCGAGTCCGTAGCCCGCGACGACCAGTTCGAGCAGTGCGGGGCCCGCGGCCAGATCCTTGTCGATCGTCGGCAGGGCGACGTTGACGATGAAGAAGTCGATGAGCGGCAGGGCCGCACCGATCAGCACGGTGAACAGTCCGAGCGTGCCGAGTACCGGGGTGGGATGGTCGTGCCGCACCACACGGGTGGTGAGGGCGGATGTCTGCGTCCGTGCGGTGGATTCACTCACGGCATCGACGATCGCCCGAATCGCAGCCTGGTACCAGAGTGTCTTTATCCTGGTACAAACGGCACCTGGCACAGGGCCGGGGCGTTCGGCACGCTGGGAGCATGACGACGATGGTGACCGAAGCGCAGCAGCTGCCCCACGGTCCCGGGTCGGCCGGTTCGGCCGAGCCGCCGGAGACAGAGGTCCGGCGGCATGAACTCGCGGGCTTCCTGCGCAGCCGGCGCGAGCGCATCACCCCCGAGCAGGTGGGTCTGCCGCGCGGCCGCCGCAGGCGCACCCCCGGGCTGCGCCGCGAGGAGGTCGCCCAGCTCTCGGCCGTCGGCGTCACCTGGTACACATGGCTCGAACAGGCACGTGACATCCAGGTCTCGCCCCAGGTCCTGGACGCCCTCGCCCGCGCCCTGCTGCTCGACCGGAGCGAGCGCACCCATCTCTTCTCCCTGGCGGGCGCCGTCGACCCCGCCCCGGGTACGGAGTGCCCGAGCGTCACCCCGGCGCTGCGCGAGATGCTGTGGCAGCTGGACCCGATCCCGGCCTGTGTGCAGAACAGCCGGTACGACATCCTCGCCTACAACAAGACCTACGGGCGGCTGCTCTGCGACCTGGACGCCGTCGCCCCCGAGAACCGCAACTGCATGCTGTTGTCGTACACCGACGAGAACTGGCGCGCGTCCGTCGTCGACCTCCCTGAGATGAACCGGGTGATGGCCGCCAAGTTCCGCGCCTCGATGGCCGAGCATCTCGCCGAGCCCGCCTGGAAGGCCCTGGTCCAGCGACTGGAGACGGCCTCACCGGAGTTCCGGGAGATCTGGGCGCGCCACGAGGTCGTCGGCCCCGGCGGCCGGACCAAGCTCTTCCGCAACGCCCAGGTCGGACTGGTGCGCCTGGACCACACCGACCTCTGGCTCGGCCCGTCGACCGGTCCGCGCATGGTGACGTACGTCCCCGCCGACGAGGAGTCCCGGGAGCGGCTCGAGCGCCTTCACGCTTTGGCGCTCACCGAAGTCTGACCTCCGTACCCGGCCCCGGACCCGGTCTCGGCCCCGGCCGGGGCCTCCAGCCGTCCGGCCGTGCGCTGCGCCGTCTCGCGGGCCCACCGCCCACTGGTCAGCGCCCCCACCAGCAGGACGGCCAGACCGCATCCGGTGATGATCCACCAGGCGGGCTTGCTCGCGTCCACGAAGGCGGTGGCATACCCGGCGCCGCGCGGGGAACCGCTACCCGCCACCCCCGCCGCCAGCACCGCGCCGATCACGGCGACGCCCAGCGTGCCGCCGATCTGCCGGCTGGTCGAGGCGACCGCCGCCGCCACGCCCGCCTGAGAGCGCGGCATCCCGGAGACGGCGGTGTTGGTGATCGGCGCATTCACCATGCCGAAGCCGAGACCGAACAGCACATAGCCCGTGAACAGCAGCACGTTCTGCGTCTCCGCGTCGAACGCCGCGAACATCAGCCCGCACGCCGTCATGGCCGCACCCGCCACGAGCAGCGAGAGCCGGGGCCCCCGGCTGCCGACGAGCCGCCCCGACAGCGGGGCGCAGACAAAGGTGAGAGCGGCCATCGGAAGCATGTACAGACCGGCGTGCAGGGCGCTCAGACCGCGCACGTTCTGCAGGTACAGCGTGTTCAGGAAGAGGAAGCCGCTCAGGGCGGCGAAGGCGCAGACCGCGATGGCGGTGGCGCCGCTGAACGGGGCGCTGCGGAAGAACCGCAGGTCGATGAGGGGCTCGGCGCGCCTGGGCTCGTACAGCAGGAGTCCGATCAGGGCGCACGCGGCGAGCGCCGCGAAGCCCAGGATCTGCGGCGAGGCCCAGCCGGCCGAGGGCGCCTCGATGATCGCGTAGGTCAGTGAACCGAGCAGTGCGATCACCAGCAGCTGTCCCACGGGGTCGGGGCGGCGCGGCTTCGGGGCGCGGGACTCGGGGACGTACCGCCAGGTGAGCAGCAGCGCGGCGAGACCGACCGGCAGATTGATCCAGAAGATCGACCGCCAGCCGACCGAGTCCACCAGCAGGCCGCCGACCACCGGTCCGGCCGCCATGGAGATGCCGACGACACCGCCCCACACACCGATGGCGCGGGCGCGCTCGCGCGGGTCGGTGAAGGTGTTGGTGATGATCGACATCGCGACGGGGTTGAGCATCGAGCCGCCGACCGCCTGCACCATCCGGAACGCGACCAGCGACTCCAGGTTCGGAGCGACGGAGCAGAGCACCGAGCCGAGGGTGAAGAGCACGAGCCCGATCTTGAAGACCTTCGCCCGTCCGATCCGGTCGGCGGTGGAGCCCGCCAGCATCAGCAGCGAGGCGAGGACGAGCGTGTAGGCGTCGATCGTCCACTGCATGCCGGCGACGGTCGCATGGAGCTCCCGCTGCATGGAGGGCAGAGCGACATTGAGGACGGTGTTGTCGAGACTGACGATCAGCAGACTCATGCAGCAGATCGCCAGAACCAACTGCCGTCGGCGGTGGGTGAGCTCAGGCATACATAGATAGTACGGTTAACTAACGACTGTCGCCGCCGGAAGGCCCCGACCGGCGCCCCTGGTATGTCTGTCCGGCGCCATCGCCGGTACGGACTGCGGCACCCGTCCCCCGTTCCGCGGTGCCTGCCGAAGCTGCTTCTGTCGTACGCGACAATGGAGCAATGACCACGCTCGCCCCCTCGCTCCCGCTGCTCCGGATCGGCCCGCACACCGTGCAGCCGCCGGTGGTGCTCGCACCCATGGCCGGTATCACCAACGCGCCGTTCCGCACCCTGTGCCGGGAGTTCTCCGGCGGCAAGGGACTGTTCGTCAGCGAGATGATCACGACGCGGGCGCTGGTCGAGCGCAACGAGAAGACCATGCAGCTCATCCACTTCGACGCGAGCGAGACCCCGCGCTCGATCCAGCTGTACGGAGTGGACCCGGTCACGGTCGGCAAGGCCGTCCGCATGATCGTCGACGAGAACCTCGCCGACCACATCGACCTGAACTTCGGCTGCCCGGTCCCCAAGGTGACCCGCAAGGGCGGTGGCTCGGCGCTCCCGTTCAAGCGGCCCCTGCTGCGCGCGATCCTGAACCAGGCGGTCTCCAATGCGGGTGACCTGCCGGTCACCATCAAGATGCGCAAGGGCATCAACGACGACCACCTCACCTACCTCGACGCGGGCCGGATAGCGGTGGAGGAGGGCGTCACGGCCGTCGCGCTGCACGGCAGGACCGCCGCTCAGCACTACGGCGGTACCGCCGACTGGGACGCGATCGCCCGCCTCAAGGAGCACGTCCCGGAGATCCCCGTCCTCGGCAACGGCGACATCTGGTGCGCGGACGACGCCCGCCGGATGATGCGCGAGACCGGCTGCGACGGCGTGGTCGTGGGCCGTGGCTGCCTGGGGCGCCCGTGGCTCTTCGGCGACCTGGTGAGCGCCTTCGAGGGTACGCAGACGCGGCAGGCGCCGACGCTGCGGGAGGTCGCCACCGTCATGGTGCGGCACGCGACGCTGCTGGGGGAGTGGATCGGCGACGAGACCCGTGGCGTGATCGACTTCCGTAAGCACGTGGCCTGGTACCTCAAGGGCTTCTCGGTCGGCTCCGAGATGCGCAAGAAGCTCGCGGTCACCTCGTCGCTGGACGAGCTGGGTGCGCAGTTGCACGAGCTCGACCTGGACCAGGCGTGGCCGGACGGGGCCGACGGGCCGCGCGGGCGCACCTCGGGCAACAACCGTGTGGTGCTGCCGGACGGCTGGCTGAAGGACCCCTACGACTGCTCGGGCGTGAGCGCGGAGGCGGAGCTCGACACGTCGGGCGGCTGAGGCGACGGCTCCGGTTCGGACAGGGCCCTGCGGAGGGTGTCACTCCACCCCCGCGGGGCCCTTTCGTATCTCCGGCATCAGGCACCGGGTGCCCTTGCCTCGCGTCTGCTCATCTGAGCGCAGATCGGGTGCGGGTTGGAGGCGAACCGGGCGGCGTGAGGTGCCGCGCCGGGCGATCGAGGCGCCCTGCTCCCATTTCCCTCGCCCTGTGCGGTCGTCCTGTGACCATACGTAGCTCTCGGGGTGTCCGGATGATGACATCTGAGCGCCTGGTGCAGCGTGATTCTCGCCACCCCTGAGGTCATCATTGCTCAGATGAGCGGGATTTTGGGGACTGCATTTCTCAAATGATGGCACTCGGTGCCATCCGACTTTACTTTGATCGATCGATGCATCCACTACCCAGCGTGCCGAATATCTGCCATCTCCAACGCTCTGGGTGATTATGAGTTCAAGAGTCGAACGGCCGTGTCCGGGAGGCGGAACCGTACGCAACTTTCGATCTGCTGGCGGACGAGTGGTTAAGGCCGCATGACGCGCAAGTGGACGTACCCAGGCACCTTCGATCTGGGTATGTTCCTGGCCGTCAGGGCAGCCACCCGCGTCCTCGAGGAGTCGAGACCCGTGTCGGAAAACAAAGATCCCCACGTATCCACCCCGGAGCTCCAGGGTCAGAAGTTCGTTTATGACTTCACCGAGGGCAACAAGGATCTGAAGGACCTGCTCGGCGGGAAGGGCGCCAACCTCGCCGAGATGACCAACCTCGGGCTGCCCGTCCCTCCGGGCTTCACCATCACCACCGAGGCGTGCAAGGTCTACCTCGACAGCGGCGAGGAGCCGAGGGCGCTGCGCGACGAGGTCAGTGCGCACCTCGACGCCCTCGAGAAGCAGATGGGCAAGAAGCTCGGCCAGGCCGACGACCCGCTGCTGGTCTCCGTCCGCTCCGGCGCGAAGTTCTCGATGCCCGGCATGATGGACACGGTTCTCAACATCGGCCTCTCCGACGCGTCCGTCGTCGGCCTCGCCGCCCAGGCCGGCGACGAGCGGTTCGCGTGGGACTCGTACCGCCGCCTCATCCAGATGTTCGGCAAGACCGTCCTCGGCGTCGAGGGCGACCTCTTCGAGGAGGCGCTGGAGGCCGCGAAGCAGGCCAAGGGCGTCACCGTCGACGTGGATCTCGATGCGGCCGACCTGAAGAAGCTGGTCAAGCAGTTCAAGAAGATCGTCACGCGGGACGCCGGACGCGACTTCCCGCAGGACCCGCGCGAGCAGATGGACCTGGCCATAAAGGCCGTCTTCGACTCGTGGAACACCGACCGGGCCAAGCTCTACCGCCGCCAGGAGCGCATCCCCGGCGACCTCGGCACGGCCGTCAACGTCTGTTCCATGGTCTTCGGCAACCTCGGCCCGGACTCCGGTACGGGGGTCGCGTTCACCCGCGACCCGGCCAGCGGCCACGCCGGCGTGTACGGCGACTACCTGCAGAACGCGCAGGGCGAGGACGTCGTCGCCGGTATCCGCAACACCGTCCCGCTCGCCGAGCTCGAGTCGATCGACAAGAAGTCGTACGACCAGCTGATGCAGATCATGAAGACGCTCGAGACGCACTACAAGGACCTGTGCGACATCGAGTTCACCATCGAGCGCGGCCAGCTGTGGATGCTCCAGACCCGGGTCGGCAAGCGCACGGCCGGTGCCGCCTTCCGGATCGCCACACAGCTGGTCGACCAGGGGCTCATCGACGAGGCCGAGGCGCTGCAGCGGGTGACCGGGGCGCAGCTGGCGCAGCTGATGTTCCCGCGCTTCGACGAGGACGCCAAGACGCAGCTGCTCGGCCGTGGCATCGCCGCGTCTCCGGGCGCCGCGGTCGGCAAGGCGGTCTTCGACTCGTACACCGCCGTCAAGTGGTCCCGCTCCGGCGAGAAGGTCATCCTGATCCGCCGGGAGACCAACCCCGACGACCTCGACGGCATGATCGCCGCCGAGGGCATCCTGACCTCCCGCGGCGGCAAGACCTCGCACGCCGCCGTCGTCGCCCGCGGTATGGGCAAGACGTGTGTCTGCGGCGCCGAGGAGATCGAGGTCGACACCAAGCGTCGTCGGCTGACCGTCGGCGGGACCGTCGTCGAGGAGGGCGACATCGTCTCCGTGGACGGCTCCACCGGCAAGGTGTACCTCGGTGAGGTCCCCGTCGTCCCGTCCCCGGTCGTCGAGTACTTCGAGGGCCGGATGCACGCGGGCGCCGACGACGCCGACGAACTGGTCGCCGCCGTGCACCGGATCATGGCGTACGCCGACCGCGTCCGCAGGCTGCGGGTGCGGGCCAACGCCGACAACGCCGAGGACGCTCTGCGGGCCCGCCGCTTCGGCGCCCAGGGCATCGGCCTGTGCCGCACCGAGCACATGTTCCTCGGCGAGCGCCGCGAGATGGTCGAGAAGCTGATCCTCGCGGACACGGACGAGGAGCGCGAGACCGCGCTTGCCGAGCTGCTTCCGCTGCAGAAGGCCGACTTCATCGAGCTGTTCGAGTCGATGGACGGACTGCCCGTCACCGTACGGCTGCTCGACCCGCCGTTGCACGAGTTCCTCCCGGACATCACCGAGCTGTCGGTACGCGTCGCGCTCGCCGAGTCCCGCAAGGACGCCAACGAGAACGACCTGCGTCTCCTGCAGGCCGTGCACAAGCTGCACGAGCAGAACCCGATGCTCGGTCTGCGCGGCGTACGACTCGGTCTGGTCATCCCCGGCCTGTTCGCGATGCAGGTCCGGGCGATCGCGGAGGCGGCCGCACACCGCAAGAACGCCAAGGGCGACCCGCGCGCCGAGATCATGATTCCGCTCGTCGGCACGGTCCAGGAGCTGGAGATCGTCCGCGAGGAGGCCGACCAGGTCATCGCCGAGGTCGAGGCGGCCACCGGCACCGCGCTGAAGCTGACCATCGGCACGATGATCGAGCTGCCGCGCGCCGCGCTGACCGCCGGTCAGATCGCCGAGGCCGCACAGTTCTTCTCCTTCGGTACGAACGACCTGACCCAGACCGTGTGGGGCTTCTCCCGGGACGACGTGGAGGCCTCGTTCTTCACCGCGTACCTGGAGAAGGGCATCTTCGGGGTGTCGCCGTTCGAGACGATCGACAAGGACGGTGTGGGCTCCCTGGTCCGCAGCGCGGTCGCGGCCGGCCGGGCCACCCGCCCGGACCTCAAGCTCGGCGTCTGCGGCGAGCACGGCGGCGACCCGGAGTCGGTGCACTTCTTCCACGAGGTGGGCCTCGACTACGTCTCCTGCTCGCCGTTCCGGATCCCGGTCGCGCGTCTGGAGGCGGGCAGGGCTGCCGCGGAGTCGAAGGGCAGCGACAGCCGCTGACCTGAATCCACCCCGGACTCCAGGGCTGTCGTCGGCTCACCCGGACCCTCACCGACTCGACGACAGCCCCGGACAACCCGGAAGCGGCGGCACCCTGTGCGGGGGTGCCGCCGCTTCGTCATGTCCGGCAGCCGCCAGGGCGGGTGCCGGGTTCCGTAGGCCGGACGGTGTGTGGAAACGGTCGGTCGTGAGTGGCCGTGGGTGAATGGGGCATCCGGCCTCGCACAAAGGAAAAAGGCGCAAGCGCTTTCGGTGTTCGCCGTTCGCCCATCGGCCCATTGCATCGTTCAATACGCAAAGATATAGACGGTGAACGGACCGGGGTGCGGCCCATGGATCCCCACCCATGGGCCGCACCCGGCTTACCCCCGTCGGACACGGAGCCGCACCGTCCGCCGACCGCCGCCGAACGAGCAAAACCCCCCACGGCCTTCACTCGCTCTTACGGTCGGCTCAGGTTCGTGCCCGACGTCGTACAGCTTTTCCGGTGACGGTGGGGTTCGGCGAGACGTTTCACCTCTGGCCGAAACCCCGTGGTGACGTCCTGTGACGGTGCGCATACCCTTGAGCGGGGGTAATTGCGGATGCAACAGGTGGGGGTTCGGTGCTGCGTATCCATGTGTCCGGGATGGACCTTTCCAAGGTGCGGATGGCCACACGGCCGGACGCATTGTGGGAAACCATTCTGAGTTTTCACCGGCTGAGGGACCGGCGCGCTTCCACGGTGTTCGGGAAATGGCGCACGGAAACCCGGCCCCGGCTGAATGGTGAGACACGCCTGCTCGCAGCCCTCGTGCCACCCCGCGGCTATTTCCCGGACTTTCTGACGCCCTCCCGGGAAGGCAGTGAGCCGCACGGCTTCGATGCCGGAATGGAGGCGCTGCGCGACACCCCGGCCGAGCGGCTCCACGCCGAACTGGGCCTGCTGCGCGCCGACTGCCGTGAGCCCGGACGGCCGTTGTCGCTGGGCGGCCGGCACGGCGGCGGGCACGGCTCCGGGCGCGGGGTGCGGTCCGGCGGCGTACGGCCCGCGGGCGGGCGGCCGGGGGACGGACGGCCGGTGCCGCCCGTCCGGCTGGACGCGCTCTCCGAAGGGCGGACCGAACCTCTCGGGCGGCTCATCACCGCCCTGCGCGGCTACCACCGCGCCGCCGTCGAGCCGTACTGGCCGCACATCCAGGCCAGCATCGAGGCCGACCGGGCCGTCCGCGGCCGCGCCCTCCTCGACGGCGGCGCCGACGAACTCCTCGCCTCCCTCCCGTCCATGATCCGCTGGCGGGCCCCGGTGCTGGAGGCGGACTATCCCGTCGACCGTGAACTGCACCTGGACGGCCGGGGGTTACTGCTCCAGCCGTCGTTCTTCTGCCGCTCCACCCCGGTCGTCTACCGCAACTCGAAGCTCACACCCGTCCTCGTGTACCCGGTCACCCACTCCGCCGCCCCGGTCTTCGCCGAGCCCGGCCCGGGCCCCTGGCTCGGCAGGCTCCTGGGCAACACCCGGTCGACGGTCCTCCAGGCCATCGGCACGGGCTGCACGACCAGCGAGCTCGCCCGCCGGGCCGGGGTGTCCCTCGCCTCGGCCAGTCAGCATGCGTGCGTGTTGCGCGAGGCGGGGCTGGTACGCACCCTGCGGCACGGCAGCTCGGTCCTGCACACGCTCACCCCGCTGGGCGGCTCGCTCCTCAGGGGAGGCGCACCGCTCGCGCTCCCATGACAGGTGGGAGCGGACGGCTCGGGGGGTGGGGACACTCCGCTCAATGGGTGGGGCGGGCTGCTCCGGATGATTTCCTCGCCCGTCGCGATGAGTTCCGCGCCGACCTGCCGTCTACCCTTCGACCGCGCTCACCCGGAGCGCCGCCGAGGAGAAGAGACGGACATGACCCAGATGATCTTCGTGAACCTTCCGGTCAAGGACCTGGAGACGACCAAGGGCTTCTTCGGCAAGCTCGGCTTCTCGTTCAACCCGCAGTTCTCCGACGAGACCACCGCGTGCCTGGTCATCAGCGACACCATCTTCGCCATGCTCATCACCGAGCCGCGCTTCAAGGAGTTCACCAAGAAAGAGATCGCCGATGCCTCGAAGACCACCGAGGCGATCATCGCGCTCAGTGCCGAGAGCCGCGAGGAGGTCGACGAGCTGGCCGACACGGCGCTCGCCTCCGGGGGATCGCCCGCCAACGAGCCCATGGACCACGGGTTCATGTACGGCCGTTCCTTCCAGGACCCCGACCACCACATCTGGGAGGTCGTGTGGATGGACCCGGCCGCAGTTCAGAGCCAGGGCTGAGCCGTCCAGGGCCGAGCCGCAACGTTCGCCCCGGGCCCGGTCAGGACTTGAGGCCCGGCCAGGTCACCCCCGTGAGCTGCTCGGACGCCACCCACAGCCGTTCGCCCGCCACGTCGTTCAGCGTCCAGCGCGCCCGCCAGGACGGGGCGGGCGCACCCCGCCAGCCCAGCAGCTTCGGGCCGGTGAACGAGTCGGGGCGCACGCCGGGCGCGGTGGCCGCATACAGCGTCGGCAGCGCACCGGACGACGCGGGCTGGGCAACGAGCCGGTTGCCCAGTTCGAAGACCCGTTCCGCCGCCTTGCGGTTCTCCATCCGTACGCCCGCGGTCTGCAGATTGGTCGCCGCGTAGCCGGGGTGTGCGGCGGCGGCCACGATGTCGGATCCGGACGCCGCGAGCCGGCGCGCCAGCTCGTGGACGAAGAGCAGGTTCGCTGTCTTCGAGCGGCCGTACGCGATCCAACGGCGGTAGTTGCGCTCGCTGTTGAGATCGCCGATGTCGATGTTGGACGCGGCGTGCATCGCGCTGGACACGCTCACCACCCGGGCGCCGGGGGTGTCGAGCAGTTTGGGCAGGAGCAGGCCGCCCAGAGCGAAATGCCCGAGGTGGTTGACGCCGAACTGGGTCTCGAAGCCGTCGGCCGTCCTCCCGTACGGCAGGGCCATCACACCCGCGTTGTTGATCAGCAGATCCAGCCGGTCGGACGGGTACGCCGCGGCGAACGCCCTCACCGAGGACAGATCGGCCAGATCCAGGGGTGCGAACTCCACCCGCGCGTCCGGCACGGCAGCCCGGATGCGTGACTCGGCCTCCTTGCCGCGGCTCTCGTCCCGGCACGCCAGCAGCACCCGCGCGCCGCGGCGCGCCAGCTCCAGTGCCGTGACGAGTCCGATGCCGCTGTTGGCTCCGGTGACCACGGCCGTACGGCCGCTCTGGTCGGGGATGTCGCTCGCGTTCCAGCCCTGGGTCATGGATCAAGCGTACGGCCGGGACCTGTTGGCCGGAATCGGCTGCGGGGCGTTCCTGTCCCGGGCTTCGCGGAGCCCGTCAGGCGGCGCGCACCGCGAAGACCGGGACGCGCACCTCGTCGTCGTCCAGGCAGGCGCCCGTCGCCAGGTCGAAGCGCTGCTTCAGCAGCGGCGAGGCGACGAACGGACGCCCCTCGACGGACCCGAGCAGGCCGCGCGAGAGAACGTACGCCCCGGTGAACGGATCGCGGTTGTCGATCGCGTACGCGCGCCCTGCCCGGTCGACGAAGAGCGCGACCTGCCGGCCGTCCGGGAGGAGTGCCGCGATGCCCCGCCCGGGAGTCAGCCGCGACAGCTCGCAGACCGTGAACCAGTCAGTTCCGTCGGCGAGTTGGAGGACCGGAGTCTGCTGTGCCGTAGCCATCGTCTGTGCGGTCATCGGGAAGAGGTCCCTTCGAGAGTGCGGACAGCGAGCACCGGGCCGGCGAGGATCTCCAGGTCGGGCTTGACCTGGTCGCGTTCCGGGACGAACTTCACCGACGGGTCGGGTGCGTCGGGTGCGTTGACGAAGGTGACGAATCGCCGCAGCCGCTCCGGGTCGTTGATGGTCTCGGCCCACTCGTCGCGGTAGCCGGCGACATGGTCGGCCATCAGCCGCTCCAGCTCCTCGCAGAGCCCCAGCGAGTCATGGACGACGACGTCCCGTACGTGGTCGAGGCCGCCCTCGATGCGGTCCAGCCAGGTCGAGGTGCGCTCGAGACGGTCCGCGGTGCGGATGTAGAACATCAGGAACCGGTCGATGAGGCGCACCAGTTCGGCGTCGGAGAGGTCCTGGGCGAGCAGGTCCGCGTGGCGCGGTTCGGCGCCGCCGTTGCCGCCCACGTACAGGTTCCAGCCGCCTGCGGTGGCAATGATCCCGAAGTCCTTGCCACGGGCCTCCGCGCACTCCCGGGCGCAGCCGGACACCGCCGACTTCAGCTTGTGCGGCGAGCGCAGCCCGCGGTAGCGCAGCTCCAGGTCGATCGCCATCCGTACCGAGTCCTGCACGCCGTACCGGCACCAGGTCCGGCCCACGCAGGACTTGACCGTGCGCAGCGACTTTCCGTACGCGTGCCCGGACTCGAATCCGGCGTCCACCAGACGCGTCCAGATCAGCGGCAGCTGGTCGACACGGGCGCCGAACATGTCGATCCGCTGGCCCCCGGTGATCTTCGTGTAGAGGCCGAAGTCGCGGGCGACCTCGCCGATCACGATCAGCTTCTCCGGGGTGATCTCGCCTCCCGGGATGCGCGGCACGATCGAGTACGAGCCGTTGCGCTGGAGGTTGGCCAGGAAGTGGTCGTTGGTGTCCTGGAGGGCCGCCTGCTCGCCGTCCAGCACATAGCCGCTCGCGCCGAGCGCCGGAGCCAGCGACGCGATGATCGAGCCGACCGTCGGCTTGCAGATCTCGCAGCCGTCCCCGCCGCGCGCGGCCTCACGGCCGTGGGAGTCGAGCAGTTCCGCGTACGAGGCGATACCGAGGGTGCGGACGATCTCGTACAACTCGCTGCGGGTGTGCGAGAAGCAGCCGCACAGACCCTTGTCCTGGCTCTGCGGCAGCAGCTGCCCGATCACCTTCACGCAACTGCCGCAGCCGGTACCGGCCTTGGTGCACTTCTTCACCTCGGGCAGCGTGGTGTGCTCGCAGATCGCGCCCTTGGTGACGTTGTGGCAGGAGCAGATCACCGCGTCGTCCGGCAGCGCGGACGGGCCGAGCGTGACCGGGCCGCCCGCACCGGCCGGCAGCACCAGCTGCTCCGGGGCGACCGGCAGGACCGTACCGGTCATCGGCCGCAGCGTGCCGTACTGCTCGGCGTCCCCGACCAGCACCCCGCCGAGCAGGGTGCCGTCCCGGCCGATCACCAGCTTCTTGTAGACGCCGGTGCGGGAGTCCGCGTACACCACGTCGAGGCAGCCCTCGGCCGTGCCGTGCGCGTCGCCGAACGACGCCACGTCCACCCCGAGCAGCTTCAGCTTCGTCGACAGATCGGCGCCGGTGAACGCCGCCGCCCTGCCCGCGATCACCTCGGCGGCCGCCTGCGCCATCTCGTAGCCGGGCGCGACGAGTCCGTACACCCGGCCGTCCGCGGCCAGTGCGCACTCGCCGATCGCGAAGATCGCCGGGTCGGAGGTACGGCACTCCTCGTCGACGACGATGCCGCCGCGTGGTCCGACCGCCAGACCGCAGTCGCGGGCCAGCTGGTCCCGGGGGCGTACCCCCGCCGAGAAGACCACCAGGTCGGTGGCGAGCGACGAACCGTCGGAGAGTTCCATCCCGGTCACCGCGCCGTCCTCGCCCGCGGTGACCTCCTGCGTACCGACGCCCGTGTGCACGGTGAGGCCCATGGACTCGATGGTGCGCAGCAGCGCCGCGCCACCGCCTTCGTCGACCTGCACCGGCATCAGCCGGGGCGCGAACTCCACGACGTGTGTGTCGAGCCCGAGCCCCTTCAGCGCGCCCGCCGCCTCCAGCCCGAGCAGCCCGCCGCCGACCACCGCACCGGTGGTCGCCGTCCTGGCGTACTCCTCGATGGCGAGGAGGTCCTCGATCGTGCGGTAGACGAAGCAGCCCGCGGCGTCCTTGCCGGGGACCGGCGGCACGAAGGGGTACGAGCCGGTGGCCAGCACCAGCGTGTCGTACGCGAAGGTCTCTCCGGAGCGTGCGGTGACCGTACGGGCCTCGCGGTCCACGCTCTCGGCAGGGTTGCCGAGATGCAGCTCGAAGCCGTGCCGGTCCATGAAGCCCGGCTCGGCGAGCGACAGGTCGTCCGGGGTCCGCCCGGCGAAGTAGGAGGTGAGCTGGACCCGGTCGTAGGCGGCGCGGGGTTCCTCGCAGAGGACGACGACCCGGGCGGTGCCCGCGGTCGCGGTCAGTCCGCGGTCGGCGAGCGCCTCCAGGAACCGCTGGCCGACCATGCCGTGTCCGACGACCACGATCGTGGGCACCGGGGCGGTGTGGTCGGTCGGGGGAGTGGACACCGGCATCTCAGAAGCCTCCGTCGTTGGTGAGCAGATGGAGCAGGGACGTTTCGGCGGGGAGCGGTTCGTCGTCCTCCCAGGTCCGGGCGAGCGTGCCGACCGCGGCGAGATCGCCGAGCAGCACCCCGCCCGCCAGCCGGTCGCCGCGCACGACGACCGAGCGGTACGCGCCACGCGTGGCGTCGGCGAGCCGGACGACGTCGTCGCCGGGCAGCGGCCGGGACTCCCCGAACGCGGCCAGATCGAAGGGGCCCGCGGGGCCGGCAGCCGGACCGTGCAGAGTGAGGCGGGTCAGGGCGCGGGTCCCCTCGTAGCGGGCGGGCCGCCCGGCCAGCACCTGGGCGAGCACATCGGCCTGCTCCAGCGCCGGGCCCGCCAGGCCGTACACGGTGCCGCGGTGCTCGGCGCAATCGCCGATCGCATGGATGTACGGATCGGAGGTACGCAGCCCGTCGTCGACGACGATGCCCCGGCGTACGTCCAGGCCGGCCGCCTGCGCGAGCCCGGTCCTGGGACGTACACCGCAGGCCAGCACCGTGATCTCGGCCGCCAGCTCGTAACCGTCGGCGAGCTCCACCGCCCGCACCGCGCCGTCGGCGCAGCGCAGTCCGCGAACCCGGCACTCGGTGTGCACCTCCACGCCGAGACTCTCCAGGTGGCGCCGGAGCAGCCCGGCAGATTCGGCGTCCAGCTGCCGCTCCATGAGGTGTTCGCCCTGCTGGGCAAGCACCACCTGCGCACCGCATGCGGCCAGCGCCCGGGCGGCGGACACACCGAGCAGTCCGCCGCCGATGACGACGGCGCGCGCACTCCGGGTGCCGGCACGCACCGCTTCCCGCAGCGCAAAACAGTCGTCGAGGGTACGGAACGCATGCACCCCGTCCGGCATCTCGGTGCCGAGCCCGCGCAGCGGCGGCAGCACCGGGTTCGACCCGGTGGCCAGTACCAGCCGCCCGTACCGCACGACGCTTCCGTCGTCGCAGTGGACCAGCCGGTCCGCCCGGTCGATCCGCACCACCCGCACCCCGCGCCGCACCTCGGCCGGGGGCAGGGCGATGACCTCGGCCGCGTACCGTCCGGCCAGAACCTCGGCCAGCAGCACCCGGTTGTACGGGGCGTGCGTCTCC
This sequence comes from Streptomyces sp. NBC_00353, assembly GCF_036108815.1. Classification (NCBI taxonomy): domain Bacteria; kingdom Bacillati; phylum Actinomycetota; class Actinomycetes; order Kitasatosporales; family Streptomycetaceae; genus Streptomyces; species Streptomyces sp. NBC_00353. Next base: position 6,800,976 of record NZ_CP107985.1, read on the forward strand.
TCGCCGATGACGGTGACGCCGGGCATCCGGGCGGCGAGCCGTGCGCCCGCCATCCCGGCGCCGATCACCACCACACGTGCCGTGTCCGCCGTCTCTGTCGTCATGGTGAGCAGCCTGAGCGGCGGGTGTTACCCGACCGGATCCTCGCTGTTTCCCGGGAGGAACCTTGCGCTCAGCGTCCCCGCAAGCCGTCTGTGAGGGTGCTGCGGTCCGGGAACCTCAGAGTTGGCTCAACTTTCCGGTGATCCGGACGGGAAAGTTGGACGGGACACGTATCTCGTCCTTACAGTCGCGACCATGCCCGACATCACGCTGACCACCCTTGTCGTCCTCTGCCTCGCCGCTGCCGCCGCGGGCTGGATCGACGCGGTGGTCGGCGGCGGCGGACTGCTCCTGCTGCCCGCGCTGCTGCTGGGCCTGCCGCACGTCCCGGCCGCGCATGTCCTCGGCACCAACAAGGCGGTCGCGATCGTCGGTACGTCGGGCGCCGCCGTGACCTACGCGCGCAAGGCGCCGGTGAAGGTCGGGACGGCCGTCCGGATCGGGCTCATGGCGCTGGCCGGATCGATGACCGGAGCCTTCTTCGCCGCCGGGATCAGCAGTGACGTGCTGCGTCCGGTGATCATGGTGGTACTGCTGGCGGTCGCGGCATTCGTGATGCTGCGGCCCCAGTTCGGCAAGGAGGCCGCCGAGGCCACGGACCGCAAGGTCACCCGGGCCCGTACCGTCACCGCGATCGTGCTGGTCGGCGGCGGCATCGGCTTCTACGACGGGCTGTTCGGACCCGGCACCGGCACGTTCCTGGTGCTCGCGCTGACGGCCGTGCTCCACCTCGATCTCGTGACGGCGTCCGCCACCGCCAAGATCGTCAACGTCTGCACCAACGGCGGCGCCCTCGCGATGTTCGCCTACCAGGGCAATGTGATGTGGCAGCTGGCCGCGCTGATGGCGGTGTTCAACCTGGCGGGCGGGCTGCTGGGCGCGCGGACGGCGCTCCGGAAAGGCAGTGAGTTCGTCCGGGGTGTACTGCTGGTCGTGGTGTTCTCACTGGTCGCGAGACTCGCCTTCGACCAGTGGTCGTAAGGGCGCGGGCGGGGGTCACCGCACGCCGGTGAGGTGCGCGTACGCCACCACATTGCCCTGGTAGCCGGTGGTCTTCGAGAAGCCGCCGCCGCAGGTGATCAGCCGCAGCGAGGCGTTCGGCGATGCGCCGTACACCCTCTGGTCGGGGAAGTCCTTGTTCGCGTACACCTCGATGGCGTCGAGCGAGAAGACGGCGGTGTGCCCGTCCCGGCGGTCCACCTCGATGGTGCTGCCCTTCGCCAGGGACCCCAGGTTGTAGAAGACGGACCGCCCCTGCACGTTGTCGACATGACCGACGACGAGCGCGGTGCCCTTGGCGCCGGGCGGGGTGCCGTCCTTGTACCAGCTGACGACGTTACGGTTCTCGGCCGGCGGCACGGCGAGACTGCCGTCGGACCTGAGTCCGAGCCGGATCATCGGGGCGTCCACCCTGATGCTGGGGATGCGGAGACGGATGGGTGTCGAAGGGCGTAGCGGTTCGGCGATCGGTGAGCCGGGCTGCACTTCGGGACCGGCCGCGAAGGCCTGGGCAGCGGTCGGCTGCGGCGGCATCAGCTGGGTTTCGGAGCCGTTCCGGATCAGCCAGATGCCGACCAGCACTGCGACGGCGACCAGCCAGCCCTTGGCCTTCTGGGGCACGGTTGTCCTCCGGAGTGGGAAAGGTGGGAAATTGGTCCCGTCCCGGTGGCGCGGGGCCACCGGGACGGAATCCTGGCGGTGACGGGGGCGTGGATACGCCTCCGTCAGCTGCCGGCCTGCGTGCCGCTCGCCCGACGACGCAGGAGCCAGGCTCCGCCGACGGCGGATGCGGCGAGAACGCCGACGCCCGCCGCGATCTGGGTGGTGTCCGGGCGGACGGAGCCGCCTACACCAGTTTTGACGTGCCCGGAAGGACCGGTGGGCGAGTCGTAGCCGCCGCCGTCCCCGTTCCCGGTGTCGCGTCCGCCGATTCCGTTTCCGTTTCCGGTGTCGCGTCCGCCGTTCCCGTTCCCGTTCCCGGTGTCGCGTCCGCCGTTCCCGTTCCCGTTCCCGGTGTCGCGTCCGCCGTTCCCGGTGTCGCGTCCGGTTCCGTGTCCGCCGTTCCCGGTGTCGTGTCCGCTGTTCCCGTTCCCGTTCCCGTTCCCGGTTTCGCGTTCGCCGTTTCCGGTTTCGCGTTCGTCGTCCCCGTCCCCGTTCCCGTTCCCGTTCCCGTTCCCGGTTTCGCGTTCATCGTCCCCGTTCCCGTTTCCGGTGTCGCGTTCGCCGTTTCCGGTGTCGCGCCCCGTGTCGCTTCCCGTGTCGCGCTCGGGTGGGGTATCGGATTGCCCGATGGAGGTGCCGAGCCCGAAGGGGTTCGCGTTCCCGATGAGGCTCTCGCCCCTGGCGGCCAGGTCGTCCAGGGAAGGCAACTTGGACCCGGTGCCCGGGTCGTCACTGGAGGCGTTGTCCTGCCCGGTGTCCCTACCGTCGTCCTGTCCGGTGACCCGTCCCGCACCGGTCTTCTCCGGCACCCTGAACGTGTCGGCGAGCGCCTCCGTTTCGCTGGCCGGTGTCCGTGCGGATACCCCTGCCTCCAGGGAGTCCGCACGCCCGGTGGCCTTCGTTTCGCTCCCGGAGGCCGTGGTTCCGACCGTGTCCCCCGAAGCCGCGGCGGCCGGAGGTATCTCCAGTGGACCGAGCTCACCTGCGTACGCTGACGGCGCGGCAGTGAAGAGGCCGATCGCAGCAACGGTGAGAGCTGCGGCGGCGGTGCCGGTCACGGAGCGGGCAGGACGGGGCATGGGGGGTTCCTCCGAGCGAAGGCGCTGGCTGGTGTCTCCTGACTCCGAGCTAACGGGCGGCCCGCCACCCACGCCTGCTGACGTCGAGTCAGCTTTCACTCGATCGGCCCGGCCCTGCCTCCTTGTCGGGCGGTATATCTGCAGGTCACAACCCTGTTCGAGGAGGGCTCGGCCCGCCTCGCGACACGCCGTGCCGATTGGGTGACGACCTTCGGGGCGGGGGTGGTGTACGTCACATGCATGGCCTCGCCTACCCCGGGCACACGCACATCACCCCCCACGGGACGGCTTCCTCCGGCCGCCCGGCCGCCGTCCCCGTCGGACCCACTCCCCCCTGGGCCCGACGGGGACGGCCTCCCTGTGTGCGGGGAGGGCGAAGCCGATCGGCCCGGCGACGGCGATGCAGCCGGCCGGGCGGTCGAGCACCCCGGAGCCGCCGCGTGGGCGGCCTCAGACGGCGTCCCAGGGGGCGCCCTCGTACGCCAGCCCCACCTGCTTCATCAGTTCCTCGTCGACGGTGAACTCCGTGTCGTCGATCCGCCGGATCGGCGCGATGCCCTGTGAGTTGGTGAGGAACGCCGACCGGAAGGCGCCGATCCCGTCCAGCGTCACCGGCCGCCGTACGGATGCCGGCCCGGCCCCCGGAAGCTCCTGTTCCAGCAGGGCCATGGTGACGCCGCGGAGCGACGGGGCGGCGGGCCAGACGACCGAAGTGCCGTCCCAGAAGGCGATGTTGGTGATCGCGCCCTCGGCCACCGCCCCGTCCGGCGCGGTCAGCAGGGCCTCGTCGAAGCCGGAGCGTGCGGCCAGCCGCCCGTAATACGTCTGGCCGAACTCGCCGGGCCGCTTGATGTGCGGCACGGTGCGGACGTACGGAACGGACATCAGGCTGTGCGGTTCGGGGGACTTCTGCGCCGGTCCGCGCACCGTGACCATGACCGTCGCCTCCGTGTCGCCGGGCGGCAGGAAGGCGTACACCCGGGTCGAGGCGTCCCGTACTCCCGCACCGTCGAGTGCGTGCCGGATCAGCTCGCGGATCCGTTCGCCGTCCAGGCCATGGCCGAACAGTTCCTGATTTGCGGCGTCCAGGCGGGCCAGGTGGAAGGCGAGGCCCCGCACCTTTCCGTCCCTGACCTGCATGGCCGTGAAGTGGCCGTAGTTGGAGAAGGCGGGGATCAGGAGATCCGCCTCCGTGGCTGCGTGTCCGTTGAACTCGGCGTACAGGGGTTCGGCGGTCGTCATGTGTTCCACCGTAAGCCGAAGGGGTGGACGATGCGGCTTGACCTCAACCTTGGTTGACGTACGAGGCTCGCTGCATGGACCTCATGACACCTGCCCCTGTCGCATCCGCCACCACCGCGCCCCTGAAGGTCGCGGTCATCCTCGCCAGTAACCGCGAGGGCCGCTTCGCCCCCGTGATCGCCGACTGGTTCTTCTCCCGTACCGCGGACCACCCGGACATCGAGACCGACCTCATCGACGTCGCCGACCTCGATCTCCCGTTCGCCCTCTCCCACCGCCCCGGCCCCGACGTACAGGCGCAACTGGCCGAGGTATCACCCCGGTTGGCCGCCGCCGACGCCTTCGTCGTCGTCACGCCCGAGTACAACCACTCGTTCCCTGCCCCGCTGAAGAACCTCATCGACTGGCATCACGCCGAATGGCAGGCCAAGCCCGTCGCCTTCGTCTCGTACGGGGGAGTGTCCGGCGGTCTGCGCGCTGTCGAGCACCTCCGTCAGGTCTTCGCCGAACTGCACGCCGTCTCCATCCGCGACACGGTGTCGTTCCACAACGCGGGCGCCCTGTTCGATGACGACCGCAGGCACAGGGATCCGGCGGCCGTGGACGCGGCGGCGAAGACGCTGCTCGATCAGCTCGTCTGGTGGGGGCAAGCGCTGCGCGAGGCCAAGGCGGTGCGTCCGTACGGTAATTGACGGGTGACCGAGCAGGTGCAGGTCCCGAAGCGGGCAGCCGCTCCGGGACCTGCTCCAGGTCAGCCGACCGACACCGCCGACCAGGCCGCGGCCACCGCGTTCTGCTCCGCGCTGCCGGCGCCGTACAGGTCCTTCGCCGCGTCGAGCGTCGCGGTGCGGGCGCCCGCGTACTTGGTGGAGGACGTCATGTAGACGGTCAGCGCTCGGTACCAGATCCTGCCGAGCTTGTCCTTGCCGATGCCGCTCAGTGTCGCCCCGTTGCACGTGGTGCCGTTGTGCTGGACGCCGCCGATGACCTTCGGGCCGCTGCCCTCGGCCAGCAGATACGCGAAGTGGTTGGCGACACCGGACGAGTAGTGCACATCCAGATTGCCGACCGAGGAGCTCCAGCAGTCCGCCGAGTTGCCGTCCTTGGAGGGCTGGTCCATGAACCGCAACGCGGCCTTCCCGAAGCCGGACTTCACGATCTTCTCGCCGATGAGGTAGTCGCCCGGGTCCTGCGGGTTGTTCGCGTGGAACTCCACCAGCGTGCCGAAGATGTCGGAGGTGGCCTCGTTGAGACCGCCCGACTCACCGGAGTAGGTGAGGGCCGCCGTCTTGGACGTCACGCCGTGCGACATCTCGTGCCCGGCCACATCCAGCGCGACCAGCGGTCCGAAGGTCGAGCCGTCGCCGTCCCCGTACGTCATGCAGAAGCAGCTGTCGTCCCAGAAGGCGTTGTTGTAGCCATTGCCGTAGTGCACCCGGTTGTACGAGCCCTTGCCGTCCCCGGCGATGCCGTTCCGGCCGTGCACGTTCTTGTAGTAGTCCCAGGTGGTGTCCGTGCCGTACTGGGCGTCGACCGCCGCCGATGCGCGGTCGGAGGTGGTGCCGTTGCCCCAGTGGTTGTCGGCGTCGGTGAACAGCACCGCGGGCGCCCGGCTCCAGCAGATGGTGAGGATGCAGCCGTCGGTCTTGTTCTGCGCGTCACCGGAGTAGGTGTTGCCGCGCGTCGCATCCTTGAGCTGGTACGTCGATCCCGACTGGGTCGTCTGCAGCGGGACCGTACCGCTGTACAGCGACCGGCCGTCGCCGGACGCCGTCTCCAGGCTGTCCCAGGCATCGATCTGCCGGCCCGTGCGCGCGTCGGTGAGCACGACGCGGGCGACCGGGTTGCCCAGTGAGTCCTTGCCTGCCGCCTCGGTGCGCCAGGCCAGCCTGGGTGCGCCGTGCAGGGCGTCCACGACGAGCTGCGGCTGTGCGGCGACCTTGCTGAGCTTCACGCCGCGGTGGGCCGAGCGCAGTGCGGCCGCGCCCAGGTCGGCGGCGCCCGACGCGGAGAGCGACGGGGTCACGGTCGGCACGGCGAGATCACCGCGGACGGCCCGGTCGGCACTCCTGTACGCGCCGTCGGGTGCGAGGTGGACGATGAAGTCGCCGCCGAGGACCGGAAGATGGCGGTAGGTGCGGTCGTAGCGCACATGCTGGCTGCCGTCCTTGTCGACGACCACATCGCGCACCGCGGTGTCCTGGGCGCCGGTGAGGCCCAGTGCGGTGGCGTGCCCGGTGAGCGCGGCCTCGGCGTGACGGACGGCGGTGGCGGGGCTCGGGGCCGGGTGGCCGGCCGCGGCGGCGCCCGTGGTCGCGGTGAGGGTGGAGGTCAGCAGGGCGGCGCCGACGGCGGCTGTGCCGAGCAGGGTGAGGCGCGATGCATGCCGAATCGATCTCATCGGACTCCTCGGGGTGCGGGGGGAAAGGGCGATCTGAGCGGTGCTTCTGAGCTCGCCTCAGATTTAAGGGTTCATGACATGTCATGTCCATACCGCAACGGTGATGAAGGAGGACACAGCACCGAACCGCCCCGACAATCGACGAGAAGGACACGCCACAGGCACAAGATCCGAAGAGCAGGGCCGAAGAGCTGAGGAGACCGACGGTGACAACGCCGGCATGGCTGACCGTTCTGACCACCACGGACAGCGAGGAGAAGGCCCACGCCCTCGCCCAGGGCGCGGTGGAGGCGCGACTTGCGGCATGCGCGCAGATCTCCGCGCCCGTCACCTCCGTCTACCGGTGGCGGAACGCCATCGAGACCACGGAGGAGTGGCAGGTGCTGTTCAAGACGGTGGCCGGACGCTACGACGAACTGGAGGAACACCTCCGGGCGGCGCACGACTACGAGACCCCGGAGATCATCGCGACGCCGGTGGTACGGGGAAGCGACCGCTACCTCGCCTGGGTGACTGCGGAGACGGCTCCGGTCACGGCCCTCTGACCATGCCGCGGACCGACCCCGAACTGCCCTTCTTCGTCTACGGCACGCTGCTGCCCGGCGAACCCAACCACGACCTGTTCCTCCGGGACCGGGCGATCGCGGAACAGCCGGCCCTGCTGCCGGGAGCCCTGCTGTACGAGGGCCCCGGCTACCCGTACGCGATCGAGGGCCACGGCACCGTGCGCGGCACGCTCGTCACGGCCGCGCCCGCCAGGTACGCGGAGCTGCTCGTCGTCCTCGACCGGCTGGAGGAGTACGTCGGACCGGGGCACCCGCGCAATCTCTACGAGCGGGTCGCCCGCGAAGTCCGCCTTCCGGGCGCGGTCCCGCCCGCCACCGGAACCGCCCGCGCCTGGGTCTACCTCGCCGCCGCCCCCGTCACCCGCACCCTCCGTACCGGCGGCATCCCCATCCCGGGAGGCGATTGGCTCACCCGGCGGCCGCCTCCACCCGCACCGCGCACACCTTGAACTCCGGCATCCGCGACACCGGGTCCAGGGCCGGGTTCGTCAGCGTGTTGGCCCGGCCCTCACCCGCCCAGTGGAACGGCATGAAGACGGTGTCCTGCCGGATCGCCCCGGTGATCCGGGCGGGCGCCACCGCCCGCCCGCGCCGCGACGTGACCGCCACCGGATCGCCCTCCGCCACCCCGATCCGCTCGGCGAGCCGAGGATGCAGTTCCACGAACGGGCCGGGGGCTGCGGCGTTCAGCTCGTCGACCCGGCGGGTCTGCGCACCCGACTGGTACTGGGCGACCACCCGACCCGTCGTCAGTACCACCGGATACTCCCGGTCGGTCTCCTCGGCGGCCGGACGGTGCGTCACGGGTACGAACCGCGCCCGCCCGTCGTCGGTGGCGAACCGGTCCAGGAACAGCCGCGGCGTACCGGCATGCTGCTCGTCCGGGCACGGCCAGAACACCCCGTTCTCCGCCGCGATCCGCCCGTACGTGATCCCCGCATAGTCGGCGGGACCGCCCGCGGAGGCGCGCCGGAGCTCGTCGAAGACCTCCTCGGGGTCGGTGGGGAACCCCTTGCCGTGCCCGAGGAGCGCGGCCAGCCCGTGCAGCACCTCCAGATCGCTGCGGACGCCGTCCGGCGCGGTGACCGCCCGCTGCCGCAGCAGCACCCTGCCCTCCAGACTGGTCGTCGTCCCGGTCTCCTCCGCCCACTGCGTCACCGGCAGCACCACATCGGCCAGCGCCGCCGTCTCCGACAGCACCACATCCGCGACCGCGAGGAAGTCCAGCGACCGCAGCCGCTCCTCCACATGCGCGGCGTGCGGCGCGGACACCACCGGGTTGGACCCCATCACCAACAGCGACCGCACGTCCGTCCCCAGCGCGTCGAGGAGCTCGTACGCACTGCGCCCCGGCCCCGGCAGCGAGTCCGGGTCAACCCCCCACACCTGCGCCACATGGCTGCGCGCCGCCGGGTCGGTGAGCTTGCGGTAGCCGGGCAACTGGTCTGCCTTCTGCCCGTGTTCGCGCCCGCCCTGGCCGTTGCCCTGCCCGGTCAGACAGCCGTAGCCGGACAGCGGTCTGCCCGCCCGGCCGGTGGCCAGACAGAGGTTGATCCAGGCGCCGACCGTGTCCGTGCCCTTGGACTGCTGCTCGGGTCCGCGCGCGGTCAGCACCATGGCGTTCTGCGCATCGCAGAACATCTCGACTGCCTCCCGCAGCTGCGGCACCGGCACCCCGGTCAGCCGCTCCACCAGCTCCGGCCAGTGCGCCATGACTCCGGCCCTGGCCTCGTCCCAGCCGGTCGTACGGTCGCGCACGAACTCCTCGTCCACCCGGCCGGCCGCCACCACCAGATGCAGCATTCCGAGCGCGAGCGCGAGATCCGTGCCGGGCCGGGGCGCCAGATGCAGATCGGCCTGCTCGGCGGTGCGGGTCCGGCGCGGATCGATGACGATCAACCGGCCACCGTTCTCACGCAGTTCGGTCAGAAAGCGCAGCGCGGGCGGCATGGTCTCGGCGAGGTTCGACCCGACGAGGATCACGCACCCGGTGCGCGCGATGTCCTCCAAGGGGAACGGCAGCCCGCGGTCGAGGCCGAAGGCCCGCTGGTGCGCGGCGGCCGCCGACGACATGCAGAACCGCCCGTTGTAGTCGATCTGCGAGGTCGACAGGACGACCCGGGCGAACTTCCCGAGCGCGTACGCCTTCTCGTTGGTGAGCCCGCCGCCGCCGAACACCCCCACGGCATCGGGCCCGTGCGCGGCCCGGGTGCGCCGGAGCCCGTCGGCGATCGCGGCCAGCGCCTCGTCCCAGCCGGCCGGCTCCAGCTCGCCACTGACCGCGTCACGCACGAGCGGTCCGGTCAGCCTCACCCGTGAGGAGAGCACGGCCGGTGCGGTCCGGCCCTTGCCGCACAGGGCGCCGCGGTTGACGGGGAAATCGGTACGCTCCACGACCTCGACCACCGGGCCGCCGGTGACCGGTCGCAGATTCATCCCGCACTGCAGTGAGCAGTACGGGCAGTGGGTCGCGGTGGGGGCAGTCTCGGTGCGGGCCATGTGCCCCAGCGTGCGAGCCAGGTGTTACGCGGACGCCCGCGACCGGTTACGCCGCCGGAACGTGGACCTCAGCCCGCCTCCGCCGGGCCCGTGAGGTCGGCCTCCGCCGGGCCGGAGAGGCGGTCGGCGTCCTCACCGCCCGCCGGTCGCCAGGGCCTCCCCGACCCCGGGCTCCTCGGGCCCCAGGAAGTGCGGATCCGGCTTGAACATCGCGTCCAGGGCCGCCTTCCCCGCCGCGAACACCTCTCGCGTCCCGCCGTAGTACCAGGTCGCATCGTGCTTGGCGTCGACCCCGACCCCGTACGCGTCGATACCCGCGGCCCGGCACAGCGCGATTGCCCGCCGGATGTGGAACCCCTGGCTCACCAGCACGGCCCGGTCGACCCCGAAGATCTTCTTGGCCCGCACGCAGGAGTCCCACGTGTCGAACCCGGCGAAGTCGCTGACGATCCGCTTGTCCGGGACCCCGTGCGCCACGAGATACGCCCGCATGGCATCCGGCTCGTCGTACTCCTCCCGGCTGTTGTCCCCGGTCACCAGCACGACCTTCACCTTGCCGTCCCGGTACAGCTCGGCGGCCGTGTTCAGCCGGTTCGCGAGGTACGGCGACGGCTTCCCGTCCCACAGCCCGGCCCCGAACACCACGGCGACCTGCTGCGCGGGCGCGTCCGCGGTCGTCCGGACACGGGCGTCGGCGACGGAGTACATCCAGGTCGCGGGAGCCAGGCCCAGCACACAGGCTGCCATCACCCCCTGCACGACCCACCGCTGTCCACGCCGCGTGCGCGGCCGGCGCGGCCGCAGCCGCCCGAGCCACCCCAGCCATTGCGGCCGCTTCCCTCGCATCGGAGTCCCTCGGTCGGTGTCATTGCGTCAACTGATCGGACGAGTATCAGGTCAAAAGGGTTCTCCACGCCGCGACTTTCTTCACCCGGACCGGCCCCGGTCGCAGGCCCGCGTGCCGTACGCACACCGGGCGCGGACCCCGCCCAATAAAATCGGCCGATGTTGCTTCCCCGGCTGATCGCCTCCGACCTCGACGGCACTCTTCTGCGCCGCGACGGCACCCTCTCGTCCCGCACCCTCCGCGCGCTGCGCTCGGCCGAGAGCGCCGGTGCGGAGGTCGTCCTCGTCACCGCCAGGCCGCCCAGGTTCGTCGACCGGCTCGCCGAGGCGACGGGTCTGACGGGGACAGCGGTGTGCAGCAACGGCGCGCTGGTCTACGACATCGGGACGCGTACGGTCGTCTCCTCCCGCGCCCTGCCCGTCACCGTCGCCCAGCGCGTGGCCACCGCACTCGCCGCCGTCCTGCCCGAGGTGGGGTTCGCCCTGGAGACCGGCAACCAGGTCCTGTACGAACCGGCGTACCGGCTGCGCCTGTCGGAGGACATCGACGCCGAACTGCCCGTAGCGTCCCTGGCGGACCTGTGGCTGACCGACGTACCCGTCACCAAACTCCTCGCCTGGTCCGACCGGCTCGACGCGGACACCCTGCTGGCCGCAGCCCGGCAAGGGGTGGGCCCGGCGGGCAGCGAAGTCCAGTTCACCCACTCCGGCGGGCGCGGGCTCCTGGAGATCAGCGCGTCCGGGGTCACCAAGGCGGGCACTCTCGCGGAGCTCTGCGCCGGGCGCGGCATCGACGCCACGGAGGTCATCGCCTTCGGCGACATGCCCAACGACCTGACCGTCCTCGACTGGGCGGGCACCGGATACGCCATGGGCAACGCCCACCCGGCCGTGCTCGCCGCCGTACCGACACACACGATGTCCAACGAGGAGGACGGGGTGGCCCACGTCCTGGAGCGCCTCTTCGGGCCGCCGACCGCGCCGTGAGCCCGTGGCAAAGACCCGTCACCCCTGCGCAACGACCTGGCAACCTGCGCCCGCCACCATCGGTGCATGACGGAGTCGGCATCGGCACAGCCCCGTGAGTCCCTGCCTCTCGACAGCACAGCGCAACTGTTGACCCGAATCACCGCCCAGCTCGGCGCCCAGCTCAGCCATGTCTCCCTGAACGGAACGCGCAGACCCATGCACCACCGCACCGGCGGCTCCGCACCGGGCTCCGCCACCACCACCCACGCCCCCGCCCTCGTCGCCGTGGCGCACGGCAGCCGCGACCCGCAGGCGCTGCGCACGGTCATGACGCTGCTGGACCGGGTGCGGGAACTGCGCCCGGGGCTGGACGTCCGGCTCGGCCACATAGAGCTGAACGAGCCGCTCCTGCCGGCAACCCTGGCCGGCCTGGGGTCCGGTGCCGCCGTTCTCGTACCGCTGCTGCTCGGCCGCGGCCACCACGTCAAGCGGGACATACCTGCGGCACTCGCCGTCGCACCTGCCCTGCGGGCCACGATCGCCGCGCCGCTCGGGCCGCACCCCCTGCTCGTCGAGGTGCTGTACGGGCGGCTCGTCGAAGCGGGCTGGCCGGCCGAGGAAGCCGACAGCCGCGGCTCCGCCGTGGTCCTGGCCGCCGCCGGTTCCCGCGACCCCGATTCGGCCGCGGACACCCGCCGCACCGCACGGATGCTCAGCGAACGGCTCGGCGGAGTGCCCGTCGTCGCCGCGTACGCCTCCGCCACCACGCCCACCGTCCCCGTCGTGGTGCGCGCCCTCGCCGCCCGCGGCCGGCACCGGGTCGCGGTCGCCTCGTACTTCACCGCACCCGGCCGGTTCGCGACGGCCGCCGCCGCTGCCGCCCCCGGCACCGCCGCGGCCCCGCTCGGCGCGCACCCCGCGATGGCGCGACTGCTCCTGCACCGGTACGACCAGGCGTTGGCCGGCGCACTCCCGGCAGATGAAGTCGCGACGAACGGCCATCTCCTGGCGTCCGCCTGAGCATTCTTGTCGGTCCGGCCGTTTACTGTCGTGACCATGGACGGTACGCGGGGCACACAGGAACACGGCACCACGCCCTATGGCGCGGCCGACACCGAGCGCTGGGACACCGAGCCCGACAAACGGCCGGGCCGCACCGCCTTCCAGCGGGACCGCGCCCGGGTGCTGCACTCCGCCGCGCTGCGCAGACTCGCCGGGAAGACCCAGGTCGTCACGCCCGGCACCCGCAGCCTCGTCTGGGACGCCAGTCCCCGGACCAGACTCACGCACTCCCTGGAATGCGCCCAGGTCGGCCGGGAGCTCGGCGCGGCGCTCGGCTGCGACCCCGATCTGGTCGAGACGGCCTGTCTGGCGCACGACATGGGCCACCCGCCGTTCGGGCACAACGGCGAGCAGGCGCTCAACGACTTCGCCTCCGACTGCGGCGGCTTCGAGGGCAACGCCCAGTCGCTGCGGCTGCTGACCCGGCTGGAACCGAAGCGGTTCGTGCGCGACGTGCGGACCGGCGAACTGGTCAGCGTCGGGCTCAATCTGACCCGGGCGGCGCTGGACGCCGCCACCAAGTACCCCTGGCCGCGCGGCGGCCACCCCACCGACCCCGGCTCCCGGAAATTCGGGGTGTACGAGGACGACCTGCCGGTCTTCGAGTGGGCCCGCAAGGGCGCCCCGTCGTACCGCAAGTGCTTCGAGGCCCAGGTGATGGACTGGTCCGACGACGTCGCGTACTCGGTGCACGACTTCGAGGACGGTCTGCACGCCGGCCACATCGACCCCAACTGCCTCTTCGCGGAGCCGGAGCGCCGCGAGATCTGGGACGTGGCGATCGGGCGCTACGTCCCTCTCGACACCGACCCGCAGGAGCTGGCCGACGCCCTCGACCGGCTCATCGGCCAGGAGTGGTGGCCGCACGGCTACGACGGATCCGCCGTCGCCCAGGCCCGGCTGAAGGACGCGACGAGCCAGCTGATCGGCCGGTTCTGCCTCGCCGCCGAGACCGCCACCCGCCAGGCGTACGGAGCCGGTCGCCTCGGCAGGTACGCGGCCGAGCTCGTCGTCCCGCGCGGGGCACGCAATGAATGCGCGGTCCTCAAGGCGGTGGCCGACCGCTATGTGATGCAGCGCGCCGAACAGGAAGCGATCCGTGCCGACCAGCGGATCGTCATCGCGGAACTGGCCGCGGCGCTGACCGCGCGCGCCCCCGAGGGCCTGGAACCACAGTTCCGCGCGCTGTACGAGCACGCCTGCGACGACCGGTCCCGCAAGCGCGTCCTGGTCGACCAGATCGCGGCCCTCACGGACGCCTCGGCCCGCTCACTGCACACCTCGCTCACCTCCCGGGGACGGTGAGGGGCCGCCGGGCGGTACCCCGGTGCGGTCACGTCCCCCAGCGCCCTGCCGCCGCGCGCCCTGCCCGGAGGCGGACCGGCCGCCCGCGCTCCGGGCCACCTGTGTGCTGCGGGCGAAAGGTGCCCCGGCGGGCCGCCGTCCGGCATACGGATGCCTGCCCCCGTACCCCCGTATTCGCCTGCCTGTTCGGCGGCCGCGGGCAAGTCCTGCGGCCGTGGGGCGCGGCGATGGCGGTCGGCAACGGCGCAGGTGATGTGCTGGGAGCACATGCCACGCCGGGCGGGCGCGCGGCTCCGCCCGGGGCCCGTTCCGCGCGGCGTGGGCCCCGGCCCGTGGCCACCGGGTGTGACCTGATCGGGGTACACCCTCTTTCGCCATCACGCTGCGTGCGGGACGCTCGCAGGTGGCGGCGGAGCGCAGCAAGCACCGAGGAGGCACCAAAGTGGTCGACGCACATCGGACGTTCGTCATCGTCGGGGGAGGACTGGCCGGAGCGAAGGCAGCCGAGACACTCCGTTCGGAGGGTTTCAGCGGCCGGGTGATCCTGGTCGGCGATGAGCGCGACCATCCGTACGAACGACCTCCCCTCTCCAAGGGCTATCTGGCCGGCAAGGAGGCCCGTGAGAGCGTCTTCGTCCATGAGACGGCCTGGTACGCGGGCGCCGATGTGGAGCTCCACCTCGGCCAGCCCGTCACCGCCATCGACCGTGGCGGCCGCTCCGTGGAGCTCGGCGACGGCACCGTCATCCACTACGACAAGCTGCTGCTCGCCACCGGCGCCGAACCCCGCCGTCTCGACATCCCCGGTACGGATCTGGCCGGCGTCCACCATCTGCGCCGCCTCGCCCACGCCGACCGGCTGAAGAACGTGCTGTCCGCGCTCGGCCGCGACAACGGCCATCTGGTGATCGCCGGGGCCGGCTGGATCGGCCTGGAGGTCGCGGCGGCGGCCCGGGGATACGGTGCCGAGGTCACCGTCGTCGAGCCGGAGGCGACCCCGCTGCTCCGGGTCATCGGCCCCGAGCTCGGCCAGATCTTCACCGAACTCCACAGCGACCACGGCGTCCGCTTCCACTTCGGCACCAGGCTCACCGAGATCATCGGTCAGGACGGCATGGTCCTCGCCGCCCGCACCGACGACGGCGAGGAACACCCCGCCCACGACGTCCTCGCCGCGATCGGCGCCGCCCCGCGCGCCGCCCTCGCCGAAGCCGCCGGTCTCGCGATCGCCGCCCGCAGCGACGGCGGCGGCATCGCGGTCGACGCCTCTTTGCGCACCTCCGACCCGGACATCTACGCCGCCGGGGACGTGGCCAACATGCCGCACCCGCTGTTCGGCACCCGGCTGCGCGTGGAGCACTGGGCGAACGCGCTCAACAGCGGCCCGGCCGCGGCCCGCGCCATGCTCGGCCGGGACGTCGGCTACGACCGCGTGCCGTACTTCTTCTCCGACCAGTACGACCTGGGGCTCGAATACTCGGGCTGGGCGCCGCCGGGCTCGTACGACCAGGTCGTCATCCGCGGCGACGCGGGCAAGCGGGAGTTCATCGCGTTCTGGCTGAAGGACCGCAGGGTGCTGGCCGGGATGAACGTCAATGTGTGGGATGTCACCGAGACCGTGCAGGAGCTGATCCGGACCGGCCGGCAGATCGACCCGGACGCGCTGGCGGACCCGTCGGTGCCCCTGGAGTCGCTGATCTGAGCGGTATCAGGACGGTGTTCTGCGCCGTGTTCCCCGCCGTCTTCTCCATCGCGTTCTCCGTCGCCGGGCGGTCGTGATCAGGGTGTCGTCCGGCGCCCGCGACGACGTCCGCGGGCTCCTGCTGTCCGCCCTCACCCGTAGACTTCACCCGTGGCAGGCAGGATCAATGACGACGATGTGAAGGCGGTCCGGGACGCGGTCCCGATCGACGCCGTCGTTTCGGAGTACCTCCAGCTGCGGAACGCGGGCGGGGGCAACCTCAAGGGGCTCTGCCCGTTCCACGACGAGAAGTCGCCCTCCTTCCAGGTCAGCCCGAGCAAGGGACTCTTCCACTGCTTCGGCTGCCAGGAGGGCGGCGACACCATCGCGTTCGTGATGAAGATCGACCACCTCTCGTTCTCCGAGACGGTCGAGCGGCTCGCTGCCAAGGCGGGCATCACCCTGCGCTACGAGGAGGGCGGCTACAACCCCTCCCACCAGCGCGGCGAGCGCATCCGGCTGGTCGAGGCGCACAAGGCCGCCGCCCAGTTCTATGTCGAGCAGCTGGACAGTCCCGAGGCGGAGATCGGCCGGAAGTTCCTCGCCGAGCGCGGCTTCGACCAGGCGGCGGCCGCCCACTTCGGCGTCGGCTACAGCCCGGCCGGCTGGGACCACCTCACCCGCTACCTCCGGGGCAAGGGGTTCAGCGACCGGGAGCTGATCACCTCGGGCCTCTCCCAGGACGGCCGCCGCGGCCCCATCGACCGCTTCCGAGGCCGGCTGATGTGGCCGATCAGCGACACATCCGGCGAGGTCGTCGGCTTCGGTGCCCGCAAGCTCCGCGACGACGACAACGGGCCGAAGTACCTCAACACCCCCGAGACCGCGATCTACAAGAAGTCGCAGGTGCTGTACGGCATCGACCTCGCGAAGAAGGACATCGCGAAGGCCAGCCGGGCCGTCGTCGTCGAGGGCTACACCGACGTCATGGCCTGCCACCTCGCCGGCATCACCACCGCCATCGCCACCTGCGGTACGGCCTTCGGCGGCGACCACATCAAGATCCTCCGCCGGCTCCTGATGGACAACGGCAGCGCCCGGGTGATCTTCACATTCGACGGCGACGCGGCCGGTCAGAAGGCCGCCCTGCGGGCCTTCGAGGACGATCAGAAGTTCGCCGCGGAGACGTACATCGCGATCGCCCCGGACAACATGGACCCGTGCGATCTGCGGCTCGTCAAGGGCGACGAGGCCGTCCGCGACCTGGTCGAACCACGCACGCCGCTCTTCGAGTTCGCGCTCCGCCAGATCGTCGGGCGGTACGACCTGGAGACCCCCGCTGGCCGCGGCGCAGCCCTCGACGAGGCCGCCCCCGTCGTCGCCCGGATCAAGAACAGCTCCTCGCAGCACGAGGTCGCCGTCCAGCTGGCCGGGATGCTCGGCATCCTCGACACCCAGTTCGTCGTCAAGCGCGTCGCCCAGCTGGCCCGCTGGGCCCGCGACCGCGGCGACCGGGGCCCCGCCCCTGCGCCCACCCGCGGCGGCCCCCAGCACCAGCAGGCCCGGCCCACCGCCGGCCCGTCGGGCCCCGCGCTCCATCTCCGCAGCCCCGCCCACCGCACCGAGCGCGAGCTGCTCAAGCTCGCCCTGCAGCGGCCCGCCCTGGTCGCCCCGGCCTTCGACGCCTACGGGGTCGACGAGTTCACCGCCCCGCCGTACGCGGCGGTGCGGCAGTGCATCGCGGAGGCGGGCGGTGCCGAGCGGGGCCTCGCCGACACCCGCGAGTACCTGGTCGGCGTCCTCGGTGCCGCTCCCAACGACACGGTGCGCAAGCTGGTCACCGAGCTCGCCGTGGAGGTCTTCCACGGCAAGTCCATCGACGAGGCGTACGCGGGTGAGCACCTGGTCAAGGTCCGGCTGCGTGCCGTCGACCGCCGGATCAACGACGTCCAGGGCAGCCTCAGCCGTCTCGGCAGCAATGTGGCTCCCGACCATCTGGCGGCCGCGCAGAACGAGGTCTGGGTCCTCCAGCAGTACGCCCAGTCCCTGCGGAACAACGGCGCCGACGCGCTCTGACGCGACCGGGGCCGGTCCGGCGGATCATGGCCGGGCCCGGCCTCCCCGCGCGTAACCGGCCGGTTACGGACCGGACTCAGAAAGTCCGCGCACGCCCCTCGTGGCGGCGATGTGTCTTCCCCCACACTGGGGGGCGGTGCCTGAGTCATCGGAGCGCGGTCGGCCCACTGCACGGTGGACCTCCCATCCCCGCGATCCGGCAGCGATCACCTGGAGGTCGCCCCCGTGCAGACCCGGACCGTGACCACAACCGAGCGTGTCTCGGCCGTCCCCGCGCAGAACCGGGCCATGCATCATCCGGAGGCAGCGGTGGACCCACTGACACCCGAACCGCCCGAACCGTCGGAACCGCCCGAGTCGGTCGTCGCAGCCGACGCCGTCCTGGAGGAGCAGGCGGAGGTGCCCGAACTCCCGGAGTCGCGCGGCCGCACCGACACCGGCGGCCCGTCCTCCGACCTCTTCCGTCAGTACCTGCGGGAGATCGGACGCATCCCGCTGCTCAGCGCCGCCGACGAGGTGGAGCTCGCCCGCCGTGTCGAGGCCGGCCTCTTCGCCGAGGAGCGGCTCGCGAGAACCCCGGACCCGGACTCCCGACTCGCCGTCGATCTCGACCGGTTGGTGGTCATGGGGCGGATGGCGAAGCGCCGCCTGATCGAGGCGAACCTGCGCCTCGTCGTCTCCGTCGCCAAACGCTACGTCGGCCGCGGACTGACCATGCTCGATCTGGTCCAGGAGGGGAACCTCGGACTGATCAGGGCCGTCGAGAAATTCGACTACGCCCGGGGCTACAAGTTCTCGACGTACGCGACCTGGTGGATCCGGCAGGCCATGTCCCGCGCCCTCGCCGACCAGGCGCGGACGATAAGGGTCCCGGTCCATGTCGTCGAGCTGATCAACCGCGTCGTACGGGTGCAGCGCCGGATGCTCCAGGAACGCGGCTACGAGCCGACGCCCGAAGAGGTCGCCGCCCAGCTGGACCTGACGCCGGAACGGGTCGGCGAAGTGCTGCGGCTCGCTCAGGAACCCGTCTCGCTGCACGCACCGGTCGGCGAGGAGGACGACGTCGCGCTCGGCGACCTGATCGAGGACGGAGACGCGGCGTCCCCCGTGGAGTCCGCCGCGTTCCTGCTGCTGCGCGAGCACCTCGAAGCGGTGCTCTCCACCCTGGGCGAGCGGGAGCGGAAGGTGGTCCAGCTGCGCTACGGGCTGGACGACGGCCGGCCCCGCACACTCGAAGAGATAGGCCGGATCTTCGGCGTGACGCGCGAACGCATCCGCCAGATCGAATCCAAGACCCTCAACAAGCTGCGGGACCACGCCTTCGCCGACCAGCTCCGCGGCTACCTGGACTGAGGTCGTACCGAAGAGATCAGTCGACCTCGGCGACCGCCTGCGCGAACTGCGCCGCGTACAGCCGGGCGTACGCCCCCTGCGCCTCCAACAGCTCGTCGTGCGTGCCCTGTTCGACGATCGACCCGTCCTCCATCACCAGGATGACGTCCGCATCCCGGATGGTGGAGAGCCGGTGCGCGATCACAAAGCTCGTACGGCCGTGCGCGAGACGGGCCATCGCCTTCTGGATCAGCACCTCGGTACGGGTGTCGACGGAGCTCGTGGCCTCGTCGAGCACCAGGATCACCGGGTCCGACAGGAACGCCCGCGCGATGGTGATCAGCTGCTTCTCGCCCGCGCTGACCCCGGTGCCCTCGTCGTCGATCACCGTGTCGTAACCGTCCGGCAGGGTACGGATGAAGCGGTCGGCGTGGGCCGCCCTCGCCGCCTCCTCGATCTCCTCCCGGGTGACCTCGCGCGAAGCGCCGTACGCGATGTTGTCCGCGATCGACCCGCCGAACAGCCAGGTGTCCTGCAGGACCATGCCGATCCCCGACCGCAGCTCGTCCCGCGACATCTGCGCCACGTCGACGCCGTCGAGTGCGATCCGGCCGCCCGTCACCTCGTAGAACCGCATCAGCAGGTTGACCAGCGTCGTCTTGCCGGCGCCGGTCGGGCCGACGATCGCGACCGTGTGGCCCGGCTCGACGTTCAGCGACAGATTCTCGATGAGCGGCTTGTCCGGCTCGTACCGGAACGACACCTTCTCCAGCGAGACGCTGCCGAGCAGCTCTGCCGGGCGCCCACCGGTCCGGGCGTCGGGGCCCTGCTCCTCGGCGTCCAGCAGCTCGAAGATCCGCTCGGCCGAGGCGACACCCGACTGCACCAGGTTCGCCATCGAGGCGACCTGCGTCAGCGGCATCGAGAACTGCCGCGAGTACTGGATGAACGCCTGGACGTCACCGATCGACAGTGCACCCGACGCCACCCGCAACCCACCGACGACGGCTATCAGCACATAGTTCAGGTTCGACACGAACATCATCAGCGGCTGCATGATCCCGCTGTTGAACTGCGCCCGGAAGCTCGCCTCGTACAGTGCGTCGTTCTGCTCGGCGAAGTCCCTCGCGGACTCCTCCTGCCGCCCGAAGACCTTCACCAGGGAGTGCCCGGTGTACATCTCCTCGATATGGGCGTTGAGCTTTCCCGTCACCTTCCACTGCTGCACGAACTGCGGCTGCGACCGCTTGCCGACCTTCGTCGCCACGACCACCGACAGCGGCACCGTCACCAGCGCCACCAGGGCCAGCAGCGGCGAGATCCAGAACATCATGATCAGCACGCCGACGATGGTGAGCAGGGAGTTGATGAGCTGGCCCATCGTCTGCTGCATCGTCTGAGAGATGTTGTCGATGTCGTTCGTCGCCCGGCTGAGCACCTCGCCGCGCTTGGCCCGGTCGAAGTACGACAGCGGCAGCCGCGCCAGCTTCGTCTGGATGTCCTCGCGCAGCTGGAACACGACCTGGTTGATGATCCGGATCGACAGCCGGGTGGCCACCAGCATCAGCAGACCGGCACCGACATAGACCGCCAGCGCCGTCAGCAGTACGTCGCCCACTGCACCGAAGTCGATGCCGTGGCCGGGGACGAAGTCGACCCCGGAGAGCAGGTCGGCCAGGCCGCTGTTGGTCTTGCGCAGGCCCTCGACGGCCTGCTCCTTCGTCGTGCCCTCGGGCAGCCGCCGGCCGATGACCCCGGCGAACACCAGGTCGGTCGCCCTGCCGAGGATCTTCGGTCCCACCACCGAGAGGCCGACGCTCAGCACGCAGGCCGCCAGCATCCCGTAGAGCGAGGCCCTCTCCGTCGCGAAGCGCTTCAGCAGCCGCTTCGAGGACCCCTTGAAGTCCATGGACCGGTCGGTCGGCGCCCCGCCCGCCATCATGCGTCCGCCAGGCCCGGCCATTACGCGGCCTCCGCTTCCGTCAGCTGGGAGAGCACGATCTCCCGGTAGGTTTCATTGCCGTCCATCAGCTCGTGATGGGTACCGGAGCCGACGACCCGGCCCTCGTCGAGCACCAGGATCCGGTCCGCGTCACGGATGGTGGACACGCGCTGAGCCACGATCACCACGGTCGACTCGGCGGTCTCCTGCGACAGCGCCCGGCGCAGCGCGGCATCCGTCGCATAGTCGAGCGCGGAGAACGAGTCGTCGAAGAGATAGATCTCCGGTCGCTGCACCAGCGTCCTCGCGATCGCGAGTCGCTGCCGCTGCCCGCCGGAGACATTGGTGCCGCCCTGCGCGATCGGCGCGTGCAGCCCGTGCTCCAGCTCCTCGACGAACTCCTTGGCCTGCGCGACCTCCAGCGCGTGCCACAACTCCTCGTCGGTCGCGTCCGGGTTTCCGTACCGCAGATTCGTCGCCACCGTCCCGGAGAACAGATACGGCTTCTGCGGAACCAGACTCACCGTCTTCGCCAGCAGCGTAGGCTCCAGCGTCCGTACGTCCGTGCCGTCGACCAGTACGTGACCGTCCGTCACATCGAACAGCCGCGGTACGAGACCGAGCAGCGTCGACTTCCCGCTGCCCGTCGACCCGATGATCGCGGTCGTCTCACCGGGCCGCGCCACCAGATCCACTGACCGCAACACCGGCTCCTCGGCGCCCGGGTAGCGGAAGTCCGCGGCCCGCACCTCCAGATGACCGTGGGCGCGCAGCTCCCGCACCGGCTCGACCGGCGGCACCACGCTCGAATCGGTCTCCAGCACTTCCTGGATGCGCTCGGCACACACCTCGGCGCGCGGCACCATCATGAACATGAAGGTGGCCATCATCACGGACATGACGATCTGCATCAGGTAGGAGAGGAACGCGGTCAGCGCGCCGATCTCCATACCGCCGCTGTCGATCCGGTGCGCACCGAACCAGACCACGGCGATCGACGACACGTTCACGACCGTCATCACGGTCGGGAACATCAGCGCCATCAGACGCCCGGTGGAGAGCGCCACATCGGTCAACTCGGTGTTGGCGCCCCGGAACCGCTTCTCCTCGTACCCGTCGCGGACGAATGCGCGGATGACCCGGTTGCCGGTGATCTGCTCGCGCAGCACCCGGTTCACCGTGTCGAGCCGCTCCTGCATCGTGCGGAACAGCGGCCGCATCCGCCGCACGATGAGACTCACCGCGATGCCGAGCACCGGCACCACCGCGAGCAGCACCGCCGACAGCGGAACGTCCTGGCCGAGCGCCATGATGATGCCGCCGACACACATGATCGGCGCCGAGACCATCATGGTGAACGTCATCAGGACCAGCATCTGGACCTGCTGGACGTCATTGGTCGTACGGGTGATCAGCGAGGGTGCCCCGAAGCGCCCGACCTCACGTGCCGAGAACGACTGAACCCGGTCGAAGACCGACGCCCGGACATCCCGGCCCAGTGCGGCCGCAGTTCGCGCACCGTAGAAGACCGCCCCCGTGTTGCAGACGACCTGGGCGACGGAGACGGCGATCATGATGCCGCCGTACGTCAGGATGTAGCCGGTGTCCCCCTCGACGACACCGTTGTCAATGATGTCGGCGTTGAGAGAGGGGAGATAGAGAGTGGCGCAGGTCTGCAGCAGCTGGAGAGCCACCAACAGCATGATCGGTTTCTTGTACGGGCCGAGACAGGCCCGCAGGAGTTTTATGAGCACGCGTGTCTCTCGGAGTCGGCAGGAGGTCGGGAGTCGACTCATTTTCCGGCAAGGCCCGGCGTGACCGCGAACGTTTTTCCTCAAGCCCAGGTCAAAAACATGACCCGGTCCACCTGTCGGAGACCGAACCTCCGGCCGGGGGACCGGCCTTGTCACCCAGAGCGGTCGGATCAGAGCGCGGAGTCGAACGCCCCGGGATGGATCTGGTCCCGCGTCGCCCGGTACTGCTGCCGCACCGCTTGACCGACCGGCAGCTCCTCGCCCGGCTCCAGCACCTGCGCCGCCGCGCCCTGCCAGGCCGGGGGGGTGCGCGGATCGAGCGTCCCCCGCGAGACCCCCAGCGCCCAGGCCGCCTGCCGGGCCGCACCAAGCGCCGCGTACTCGGCCGGCTGCGGTACGACGACCTGTGTACCGAACAGCGCAGGCGCAAGCCCCTGCACGGCACTCAGCTCGGCCGCCGCACCCAGCAGGAACACCCGCCGCACCTCGACCCCGCGGTCACGCAGCACATCGAGCGCGTCGGCCAGCGAGCACAGCATGCCCTCGAACGCGGCCCGGGCCAGATGCTCCGGCTTCATCGACTCCCGCCGCAGCCCGCTCAGCGTGCCCGCGGTGTGCGGCAGATGCGGGGTGCGCTCGCCCTCCAGATACGGCAGCAGTACGAGCCCGGAAGCGCCCGGCGTCGACTTCAGCGCCAGCGCGGACAGCTCCTCCAGACTCTCCAGACCCAGCATCTCGGCGGTGCCGCGCAGCGCACGCACCGCATTGAGCGTGTACACGACCGGCAGATGCATCCCGGTGGCATCCGCGAACGACGTGATCATCCCGGACGGATCGGCCAGCGCCTCGTGGTGCACCGCCATCACCGAACCTGAGGCCCCCAGCGACACCACCGCGTCGCCGGGCCCGACCCCGAGCCCGAACGCCGCCGCCATCGTCTCGCCGGTCCCGGCCGAGATCAGCAGGCCCTCCGGCGTCGTCCCGGCCGCATCGGCGGGGCCGAGCACCTCCGGCAGCGCGGCCTGGTGCCCGAGCGCGAGCTCCACCAGATCGGGCCGGTACGCCTCGCTCCCCGCCGACCAGTACCCCGTCCCCGACGCGGCACCCCGGTCGGTGGTCCGCCGGTTCGGCCGGCCCAGCAACTGCCAGACCAGCCAGTCGTGCGGCTGCAGCACCGAAGCGACCCGCTGCGCCGCCTCCGGCTCGGTCCGCGCCAGCCAACGCAGTTTCGACACCGGTTGCGCGGCCTGCGGCACGGCCCCGACCGCCTGGGCCCAGGCCTGCCGCCCGCCGAGCCCGTCGATCAGATCGGCCGCGGCGACCTGCGCCCGCTTGTCGTTGCCGAGCAGCGCCGGGCGTACGAGGTTGCCCTGCCGGTCCAGCGGCACCAGACCGTGCTGTTGCGCGGACACGCCGATGGCCTGGACGCCTTCGAGCAACCCGCCGGTGGCCGCCTCACCGAGTGAGAGCAGCCACACCTGCGGATCGACCTCGGTGACCTTCGCCTCGACGGGATGTGCGGCGTACCCCTGCCGGAGTACGGCACCCGTGTCCGCATCGCAGACGACGATGTGTGTGAAGGCCGAAGAACTGTCCAAGCCGGCGACTATGCCCATGATGAAGATTCTGCCGCACCGCCGGAGCTTTCCCGTACGGAAGGCGGGTGGCCACCCCTGTTACGTATTGCTGGTGCCCCAGTCGTCCTCGACACCCTGGCCCTGGCTCCGCTCCCGCACCGACCGCACCCGCTCGACCACCGAGGCGGGCACCTTGTCACCGACCTTGACGCTCACCGCGTGGTACGCCTTGCCGGCGAACTCGCGGCTGCTCTGTGCCGCGGACTCGGCGGTATTGCGCACGGCCGGGTTCTGGGCGATCTGACGTGCGGACTTCTTCAGCTGCTCGTAGCGCTCGCGTCCGGCCCGAGTGCCGATGACGTAACCGAGGGCCAGGCCGGCGATGAACGTGAGCCGGTACCGCATGGCTGCCACCCTTCTCCTGCTCCGTGCTTGCTGCGTATGTGCTCGGTGCGACGTGTGCTGCCCGCCTACCCGCCGGGGCCCGAGATCACCCGGGGCGATACCGATTGGCGGAGCACCCCCCTGCTTGCGCTAATGTATGTGTCGCAGCGAACGCGCGCCGCCCGGCAGCAGCCAGGCAGGTAGGGTTCGGTGCAAACGCAGCAATCCCCTGTAGCTCAATTGGCAGAGCAGCCGGCTGTTAACCGGCAGGTTACTGGTTCGAGTCCAGTCGGGGGAGCGCGATCCCCTGTAGCTCAATTGGCAGAGCATTCGGCTGTTAACCGGAGGGTTACTGGTTCGAGTCCAGTCGGGGGAGCGGAACGGAAGAGGACCCTTCGGGGTCCTTTTTCGCGTGCCGGGCCGGAGGCTGATCCGACGGCCGGTGCCGGACTCTTTCGTGTCCGCTTCGCGCCGTCCGGAACCGGGCAGCCGGCAGCGCAGTCCTCAAGGTCAGGCGAAGCCGACCATCCGGAGCGAGAGATCGTATGACCGGCTATGCTGCGGCAGACGGCGCGCACACATGTGCGCGCCACGCCGAAAAGGGGCGGTAGCTCAGCCGGTTAGAGCAGCGGACTCATAATCCGTCGGCCGTGGGTTCGAGTCCCACCCGCCCCACCACGACGGCCGCAGCGCAGGAACGTTCCAGCCTCCTGGAAACAAGGATGCACGCGCGGCGGCGTCGAACGTGCAAGACACGCTGAAGGCCGTTCGCAGGCCCACTGTCGGCTCAGAGGCCGACGCTCACGAGGTGACGGAGCCCCGACCGCGCATGCGGCCGGGGCTCCGTCGATATCCCGAACTCCGTGTGTACCGACCGGTTTCGTCCGGGCGTGCGTCAAGTGGGTCGGCTGCTGGTGGTGTTGAGGCGGCGTGTGAGGGCTGTGGCGCCTCGTTGCTGCGCCCTGACGCTCGGTACGAGCATTTTTCTTTGCGTTAGCAACGCGCTTCGCTCATCGTGACTCCGGGGCGCACCCTCGAACGGTAGTGGCGCGCCGTCACGCTCCGGTGCCGTTCCGTCGCGCCCCGCCCATGCCTGCGGGTGCCTGGCGGCTGTCGACCCGGATCTGTGGGGGTGTGGGGCCGCTGCGGCCGATTTCGTCAGCGATGCTGCGGGCGTGCTCCGTTGTGCCGATGAGGCGCCCCGTGGACCGCTTTGTGCCCGCGCATCACGCCGGGCGATACCCGAATATTCGCCTAGAAATATGGCTTTTGCCCGAATTCGTACGCGTACGACTTGTTGGTCCCGTGAAGGCGTCGTAGTGTCGATAGTGCCGCGGCAGAAACAGGGTGCGGCATACCAAACTTCCCAAAGGAGGCGAAGATGAACGTTCGTGACATCTTCCGCCATGGGGGTGGCAGGGACCGTTGGGGCGGCTGGGGCGGCTACGGCGGCTACGGCGGTTACGGCGGTTACGGCTACGGCTTCGGCCGACGCGGACGTGGACGCCGCTTCGGGCGCCGAGGCTACGGCGGCTACGGCGGCTACGGCGGCTACGGCGGCTACGGCTACTGACCGGTCACCCAGAATCTCCAAACCCCTTACACGAGGCTGGCCCGCGCAACCGCGCGGGTCACGCCTCGTGGTTTTGGGGCCCGCACCCCAGGGGCCTCCCGTTCGGACCATGTCGACCTGCGGCCCCTGGCAGGCGTTCCGCAGCGCTCTTCAAAGGTTGAATCACGACGGCATCGCAGATCGCGCCGTGATCCGGCCCCGATCCGGGAACAGGCTCCGGCGGTTGTCCGCGTTCCGCACTCCTCAGTGATGTGAGGCTCATGCGCCTTCTCGGCCCCCTCGCGCGCCCCGACGAGCCGCCCCCGGAATCGGTGACGGACGTTCCGATCCGTACCGACCCCATCAGCGTGGTGCGGTCGTTCCGACGGTTCTGGCCGCTCACCTATGGCGACCGGCGCTGGCTCCTGCTCATCTGCGTCCTCGCCAGCGTGACCGCGGTCGCGGAGACCATCACCATCCTTCTCTTCGCGGAACTGACCGACAACGCTCTGCAGCAGGGATCCGTCAGTGCCTTCTGGAAACCTGCTGGTCAGTGGCTCACCGTGGCCGTCATCGGTGCGATCGTGGGGTATCTGTGCAGCTCGCTCGCGGTCTGGACCGCCGAACGCTTCGTGATGCGGCTGCGGGCCCGCGTCTTCAGTCATCTGCAGACGCTGCCGCCCCACTTCTACCAGCGCAATCGCCGCGGTGACCTGGTCGAGCGGCTCACCGGCGATGTGGAAGCCATCGAAGCCCTCGTGGTCTCCGGCATCGTCGGGGCTGCGACCGCTCTCTTCAACACCTTCTTCTACGCTGCCGCCGCTGTGTGGCTGAGCTGGAAACTGGCCCTCGCCACGTTTGCCATGATCCCGCTCTTCTACCTCGTCACCCGCGTGTTCACGGGCCCTCTGCGCGCGGTGTCCCGGCGCGGACGTGCGGCGGACGGTGCCATCACCGCCGTGGTCGAGGAGACGCTGGTCAACGTCGTCATGACCCAGGCGTACAACAGGCAGCACGACGAGGAGGAACGGCTCCTCGGCAAGGCGCGTGCCCGGTTCAAGGCGGCGGTGCGAGGCACCCGGCTCGCCGAGCTCTACGAACAACTCGTAGAGGTCCTCGAAACGGTGTGCGTCCTGGTGATCATCGGCCTGGGGGCGTGGCAGATCTCCACGGGCGGGATCACACTCGGGCAGCTCCTCGCCTTTGCCGCCTTCGTCGGCTCCCTCTACCCGCCGATCCGCTCCCTGGGCCAGCTCGGTCTGACGGCCACCGCCGCGACCGCCGGAGCCGAGCGG
This sequence comes from Streptomyces sp. NBC_00353, assembly GCF_036108815.1. Lineage (NCBI taxonomy): Bacteria > Bacillati > Actinomycetota > Actinomycetes > Kitasatosporales > Streptomycetaceae > Streptomyces > Streptomyces sp. NBC_00353. The sequence continues at coordinate 6,828,302 of NZ_CP107985.1, forward strand.
CTTCTGGAGATCCTCGACACCCAGCCCACCGTCACCGACCCGGGCGCATCCGTCGCGGCCCCGGCCCGGCGGCGCGCTGTTGGCGAGGTGGAGGCGCGGCAGGTCGACTTCCACTACCCCGGTAACCCGGAGCCGGTTCTCCGCGGTCTCTCGTTCACCGCGGTCCCCGGCGAGCTGCTGGTCATCACCGGCCCCAGCGGAGCCGGCAAGTCGACCCTGGCCGCTCTGCTGCTGAGGTTCTACGACCCGGACTCCGGCAGCATCCGGCTGGACGGCACATCCGTGGACCAGTTGCCGCTGACCTACCTCCGCCGGAACATCACGCTGCTGCCGCAGGACACCCTCGTCCTGCACGACACCATCGAGCAGAACATCGCGTGCGGGCGCACCGACACAACTTTCCGTGACATCGAGGAGGCCGCGCGGGCAGCCGACGCGCACGATTTCATCCGTGCGCTTCCCGACGGCTACGACACCGTTGTCTCACCCGGCACGTCCCGGCTCTCCGGAGGCCAGTTGCAGCGCATCGCGATCGCCCGTGCCATGGTCCGCGACGCGCCCGTTCTCCTTCTCGACGAGCCCACCACCGGCCTGGACGCACTGGCCGCACAGCGCATCCTCGGCCCGCTGCGACGCCTCGCCGAGGGACGCACCACCATCGTCATCACGCACGACCTGGCCCTCGCCGCCGACGCCGACCGCATCCTCGTGCTGGACGAGGGGCGTCTGGTGGAGTCGGGCACGCACGCCCAACTGCTCGACCGCAGCGGCCTGTACGCCACGCTGTTCGACGCCAAGCCCTCGCGTGGCAACGGCACCGTGAACGCACTCGCCAAGCATGCGCGCCCATCGGGGATCCATTGGCGGTAGGGCCCTAGAAGGAGCCGGCTCCGGACCGGTCGTTACCATCCGCTGTGACCGAAACGACCGAAGAACCTGTACATCGCACGCGCATACTCGCCGACCTGACTCCGCTGCGGACCTCGCCCGACTACCGGCGGCTGTGGTTCGGGAACACGGTTTCCTGGATCGGGCAGGGGATGACGGCGCTCGCCGTGTCGCTCCAGGTGTACGACATCACCGGGTCCGCCTTCTCGGTCGGGCTCATCGGGTTCTGTTCGTTTCTGCCGCTGGTCGTCTTCGGGCTGTACGGCGGAGCCATCGCGGACACCGTCGACCGGCGCAAACTGGGGCTGGCCAGCTCCTCCGGTTCGTTCGTCCTCGCCGTCGCACTGGTCGCCGCGACCGTCGCCGGGGTCGAGCAGTTGGGGCTGCTGTACGCGGTCGTCGCCCTGCAGGCGGTCTGCTTCGCGCTCAACTCACCGGCCCGCAGCTCGATGGTCGCGCGCCTTCTGCCGGCCGAGCAGCTGCCCGCCGCAAACGCGCTCAGCTCGATCACCAGCACCACCGGTGCGCTGGTCGGGCCGATGCTGGGCGGACTCATGGTCGGCTGGTGGGGGTACCGGGCCGCCTACACCGTCGACGCCGTCACCTTCACCGCCGCGCTGTACGCGATGTGGCGGCTGCCCTCGATGCTCCCCGAGCGCGGGGACGACGCGGGGAGCGAGAAGCGGGCGTCCGTGGTGGGCGGGCTGCGGTTCCTGGCGGCGCGGCCCATTCTGCGGATGACCTTCTTCACCGACCTGTGCGCCATGGTCCTCGCCCACCCGCGGGCGCTCTTCCCGGTCGTCGCCGTGGTCTGGTACGGCGGTGACGCGAAGACCACCGGGCTGCTGGTCGCGGCTCCGGCGCTGGGCGCACTTCTGGGCGGGGTGTTCTCCGGCTGGCTGAGCCGGATCAGACGGCACGGACTCGCGGTGATCGCCGCCGTGACCTGCTGGGGCAGCGCCATCGCCGTCTTCGGGCTGACCCGCCAGCTCTGGCTCGGGCTGGTCCTGCTGGCGCTCGCCGGCTGCGCGGACACCGTCTCGATGGTCTTCCGGAACACCATGCTCCAGGCGGCGGTGCCGGACGAGATGCGGGGGCGGCTGCAGGGCGTGTTCATCGTGGTGGTGGCCGGTGGGCCGCGGCTCGGGGACTTCCTGGCGGGTTCGGTCGCCGATCTGGCGTCCCCGACGGTGGCGGCCACCGGGGGCGGCATCGCATGCGTGGTCGCGGTGTCGCTGCTCGCGTTGAAGTGGCGGGGATTCGCCCGGTACGACGCCCGGGATCCGCAGCCCTGACAGGGCGGGGCCGTGGCCCGGGCCCGGCCGGTCACGCGGGCCGGCCGGCCCCCGGCGGCGCGGCTCCTCCGTTCAGGCGGTCGCGTCGGAGAACTTCGGCATCTCGCCCTCGGTCGTCTTGACGTCGATCACGGAGAATGCCGCGCCCTGCGGGTCGCTCAGCGCCGCGAACCGGCCGAACGGGCTGGTCATCGGGCCGAACCGGAGAATCGCCCCGCGCTCCGTCGCCTTTGCGACCGCCGCGTCGCAGTCCTCGACGGTGAAGTACACATTGAGGTACGGCGGTACCTCGGGCGGGAAGTCGTCCGTCATCTTCATCCGCCCCAGGACCGGGTCGGCGCCCAGGTCGTAGAGCGCGAAGTCGATCGCGTCGTCCTGCATCTGCTTCACGCGGTACGGGAAGACACCGGGGAAGAACGCGTCCGACTTCGCCGGGTCCCGGGTGAACACCTCGGCCCAGCAGTACGCGCCCGGTGTTGCCCTGGCCTCGAACCCTTCGTGCCGCCCCGCCTGCCACACACCGAAGACCACCCCGCCCGGGTCGCGGGCCAGTGCCATCGAGCCGAAGTCGCCGACCTGCATCGGCTCCATCAGTACCTCGCCGCCGTTGTCACGGATCTTCGCGGCGGTGGCGGCGGCGTCCGGCGACGCGAGGTACAGACACCATGCCGACTGGCCTTCCTGGCCGGGCATCGGGGGCACGACGGCGGCCACCGCCTTGCCGTTCGCGTACGCCTGCGTGTAATTGCCGAACTCCGACGACGACTCGCCGAACGTCCACCCCAGCACGTCACCGTAGAAGCTCTTCGCTCCCTCGACATCGGTGAACATCGCGTCCGCCCAGCACGGGGTGCCCTCTGGTTCCACAGCCATGGTTCAGCGCTCCTGACTCGGTGATTCGGTCCGGGTTTTCACGCTAAGGGCTGTCCCGTAGTCCCTGGTGGACCGGCGCGCGGCGTCGGATGCGGTGCATCGCAAGGCGGAGGGGCATCCTCATAGCGGCCCGCCGGCGGCCGTGGCCTCCGGGCCCGCGATGCCGCGGGCGACCCCCAGCTCCACCAGGTCCTGCGGACGCAGGCGCAACTGGTCGGCCGTGGCCTGCACGGCGTCGGGGGAGCGCTTCAGGATGGCTGCCGCGAGCTCCGGGGCGATGACGGAGAAGTAGCTGTCCTGGGTGACATATGTGTTCTCCGGCGCCGCCAGGGCGAGTGCCCCGCCCGAGCCGCCCTCGCCGATCACCAGGGTCGTCACCGGGACCCGGGCCTCGGCGATCGCCGCGAACGCATCGGCGATGGCGGCCCCCGCGCCCGCCCGTTCCGCCTCGGCGTCGTTCGCCGCCCCTGGGGTGTCGATCAGGGTCAGGACGGGCACGCCGAGCCGGTCCGCGAGCCGGATCACCCGGGCCGCGGTCCGGTAGCCGGCCGGGCGGGTCGCGGTGCCGCACTGGGCGACGTACGCGATCGGCCGGCCGCCGCGTACCCCGAACCCACAGAGCAGCCCCGGATCCGTACCGCCGCACCGGTCGCCGCTGAGCGGCAGCAGGTGATCGAAGTACGCGTCGAGATACGCCCCGGCACGCGGCCGGGCCGAGGAACGGGCCTGCTGCACCGCGTCCCAGCCGGTCGCCGGCAGCCCGGTGGCCGCGAGAGTGCCCGGGACCGGCGCGGGGACGGCGGACTCGTCGACGGCTGCCGCCCTCAGCGCGCCCAGCCACCGCCCCAGCGTCCGTGGCAGCTCGTCCGGTTGGACGACCGCGTCGATCTGGCCCGCCGCCAGTTGGCCCTCCGCCGCGTACGCCGACGGGTCCGCGTCCGCCGGCCGCACCCGCGATCCGGCGAACCCGATCTGGGCCCCGGGCAGCGCCAGGATCACGTCGGCGCCTGCCCCCAGCGTGGCCCAGCCGCCGCCCGTCGTCGGATCGCGCAGGACCGCGAGCTGCGGCAGACCCGCCGCCCGCAGCCGTGCCGAGGCACGTGCCACCCGCTGGAGCTGGGTGAGCGCGATCATGCCCTCCTGCATCCGGCTGCCGCCCGTCGCGACGATCGAGACGAGCGGCAGCCGCCGGGTGAGTGCGGTCCCGTAGGCGGCTTCCAGCAGGTCCCCGGTGCGCTGCCCCAGCGATCCGCCCAGGAATCCGAACTCGAACGAGACCAGCACACACGGCCGGCCGCCGACCGTGGCACGGCCGTGGACGACGGACTCCTCCTCGCCGGTACGTGCCGCGGCGCGGGCCCGGGAGTCCGCGTAACCGGACCAGGAGAGCGGACCGTCCACCGGTATCTCCGCGCCGGGCGGGGTGTCGGACTCGGTGAAGTCGTCGGTGACCGCCGCGATCGCCTGCCGCGCCGTCAGGCGCCTACGCACCGAGCGACCGCTTCATGATCTTGCCCATGTCGTTGCGGGGCAGCGCCTCCAGATAGCGGACTGTGCGGGGGCGCTTGTGCGGGGCCAGCTGGGCCGCCACGTGGTCTGCGAGCTCGGCCTCCGCGGGCGGTGCGGCCGGGTCGGCCGGCACCACCCAGGCGACGATCCGCTCGCCCAGGTCCGGGTCCGGCTCCCCGGTGACGGCGGCCTCGCGGACGCCCGGGTGGTCCAGCAGCGCGTTCTCGATCTCGCCCGCGCCGATCTTGTAGCCGCCGCTCTTGATCAGGTCGGTGGCCTTGCGGCCGACGATCCGTACATAGCCGTCGGCGTCGAGGGCGGCCATGTCGCCGGTACGGAACCAGCCGTCCTCGGCGAAGGCGGCCGCCGTCGCGTCGGGGCGGTTCAGATAGCCGGCGAAGAGGTTCGGGCCGCGCACCTGGATCTCGCCCACCGCACCCTCGGCCGTCGGATCGTCGAGCGGGGTGCCGTCCTCCTCGACGAGCCGGAGTTCGACGCCCCGCAGCGGTGCGCCGACCGTCCCGGGGCGAGGCTCGCCGTCCGCCCGGACGCCTGTGTTCATCAGGGTCTCCGTCATGCCGTACCGCTCGATGACCCGCCGGCCGGTCGCCGCCGCGATGCGTTCGTGGTCATGGACCGGAAGGGCGGCCGACCCCGATACCAGCAGCCGGGCCCCGGCGAGAGCCTTCGCCAGCTGGGCCGCCTCCGGTGTCGCCGTACCGAGCGCCTCGGCGAGCCGGTGGTACATCGTCGGCACGCCGAACAGCATCGTGGCGCCGGACGACAGCTCCCGGGCCACGCCCTCGGTGGAGAACCGCCCCAGATGCCGCACCGATCCGCCCCGGCGCAGCGGCCCGAGCACACCCAGGATCAGGCCGTGCACATGGAACAGCGGCAGGGCGTGCACAAGGACGTCGTCGCCGGTCCACTGCCAGGCGTCCGCCAGCGCGTCCAGCGAGGCGGCGATCGCGCGGCGGGGCAGGATCGCCCCCTTGGGCGGGCCGGTGGTGCCGGAGGTGTAGACGATCAGAGCGGGGGACTCGGGGGAGGGTTCGGGAAAGACGACGCCCTCGGCCGCCGCTGCTGCCGTGTCGACATCCGTACGGTCCAGCGCGGCGAGCATCGGCGGGAGCACGTCGCCCGCCCGGGCCAGCACCACCGACGGGGCGCTGTCGGCCACGATGTGCGCCAGTTCGCGTGCGCCGGTCTTCGGGTTGAGGGGGACGGCGGGCACCCCGGCCCGCAGCGCCGCCACCACCGCGACGACGGTCTCGGCGGTCGGCGTGGCCCAGACGGCGACCCTTCCCACGCCCGCGAGCCGCGCGGCGAGTGCGTCGGAGGCCGCGGCCAACTGTGCGTACGTCAGGGTGTGTTCACCGAACCGGACGGCTTCCCGGGCGGCCGCGGGGCCGGTTCCGTCATGCAGCGCAGGCAGAAGAGAAGTCACCCTCCGACCCTAAGGGCTGTCCCGAGATCCCGGGCGGGTGCACGACGACGGCGACGGCACCTCTCCCCCGTAGCCTCAACGGCACGGGGGTACCCCCTCCGTTGCCGGAACGCCCGCGGGACAGCCCTCAGACAGCCGGCTCGGGCGTCCTCCGGTCCCGCTGAATGTTCCGCATCCGCCCGTACGCGTACACGCATCCGGCCAGTGCCAGGTCGGACAGCAGCATGAAGCCGATCGAGTACGAGCCCTTCGCGCTGTAGATCGCGCCCATCACCAAGGGTGGGACGAAGCCGCCGAGTCCGCCCATCGCGCCGACGATTCCGGTGACGCTGCCCACCTTCGGCTGCGGTGTCACCTGCGAGACGAGGGCGAAGATGCTGCCGCTCGACGTGCCCAGTCCGGCCGCCATGCAGAGCAGTGCGATCGTGCCGCCCGGCGCCAGCTTCGGGTCGAAGGCCTGAACGATCGCCATCAGTGCGGCCAGCCCCAGTGCCGCCGAGGTGACCAGCGCCGGGTGGATGTGGTCCGAGAGCCAGCCGCCGATCGGCCGGAAGACGACGGTGACCAGGGCGAACCCGGCGGCTTTCGTGCCGGCGTCGGTCGGCGAGAGGCCGTACCAGGTCTTCAGATAGGTCGGCAGATAGACGCCGAACGCCACGATGCCGCCGAAGCCGATCGCGTACAGCGCGGAGAGTTCCCAGGTGACCCGCAGCCGCCCGGCGTCGCCCAGCCGGTGGCCGAGCGAGTCGGTCGGTACCTTCCGGTCCGGGGGGTCGCTGATCAGCGCCGCAGCCAGTGCCGCGTACACCACCAGAGCACCGGCGACCACGAGGAACGGAAGGTTGTCGCCGTGCCGGGCGATCCGCGGGGTGAAGTAACCGGAGAGTGCGACACCCCCCATGCCCATGCCGAACACACCCAGCGCGAGCCCTCGATCGGAGGGCGGGAACCACGAGTTGACCAGCGGGATGCCGATCGCGAACGTCGTGCCGCCCAGCCCCAGCAGAAAGCCCACGGCGAGCATCGCCCCGTACGAGTTCCTCGCCGGGATCAGCAGCAGTACGGGGACGATGGTCAGCGCCGAGACCAGCGGGAACATCAGCCGGGCGCCGTACTTGTCGGTGAATGCCCCCGCCGCGATCCGGCCCAGCGAACCGACCAGCACCGGCACGGCGACCAGCAGCGACTGCTCGAACGAGCTCAGCCCGAGCCGCTCCTTGTAGTCCCCGGAGAGCGGCGCAATCAGGTTCCAGGCCCAGAACGTGAGTCCGAAGCCGATCGTGGCCACCACAAGGTTGCGGTATGCGGCCGCGGACGGCCGGCCTGTCCGAGCGGGAGACTGCTTGACGGCTTCCACCCTGCAAGTCAAGGCCGGGCGGTGCCGGTGGGCCCGTCGGCCTACGCCAGGCGGGTCACGGGTCCACCGGCCCGGCCGAGGCGGTCTCCGCAGTCGTAATTCGGCACAAGCTGCGACAATCGCGGTATGGACCGTCTGGACAGGGAAATCCTCAGCGTCCTCCAGGAGGACGCGCGGATCTCGTACCGCGATCTGGGGGTACGGGTCGGCCTCAGTGCCAACGCCGCGGCCGACCGGGTGCGGCGGCTGCGCCGCGACGGCGTGATCCGCGGCTTCACCGTGATCATCGACCCGGCCGCCGACACCCGAACGGGCCTGGTCGTCTTCATCGATGTGACGCTGCGTATCGACACGACCAACGAAGTGTTCGAACGGGCGGTTCTCGCCCTGCCCGGCATCACCGAAGTGGTGCACGTGACGGGCGGGCACGACTACCTCGTACGGGCCACGGTCGCCGACACCGCCGCCCTGGACGGACTGCTGCGCCGGCTCAAGCGGGAAGCGGGCGTGGCCCACTCCAGCACTCGGGTCGCGCTCAGAGCGGCGCCTGCCAGGTGAACGTCGTGGAGCGCGAGCCGTCGTCGCCCCGCCCGTCGTCGGCGACCGCCAGCCGGACTGCGGCCCGCCCGTCGGGCAGCCGCGCCGTCGCGTCCACCTCCACCTCGATGGCCGACACCCCGGTCCGACGGTGCGCCGCCGCGAGCGCGCCGCGCAAAGCCGCGAGGAGCTGCCGGTCCGCGGGCTGCCGTACGAGTGAGTCCACCGCCCCGGTGAACTGCACCGACGGCTGGAAGCCGAGGACGGAGGCCGCGCCCCCGGTCTCCCGGAGCACCCGGCCGCGAAAGGTGCTGGGTGCCTCGGTGGGCGGCTGCTGGAGGGCGAAGATCGCGGTCCGTACTTCCTGAATGGTGGAGTTCAGCTCGTCGACGGCCTGGGTGAGCAGCTCGTCCGTCTCCGGGGCGGCCGCCCGGCGGCGGGTCGACTCCAGCATCATCTCGGTCGCGAAGAGCCTCTGGACGACGAGATCGTGCAGATCGCGGGCGATCCGGTCACGGTCCTCGTACACCGCGAGCTGTTCCCTGTTGTGCTGGGCGTCCGCCAGCACCAGGGCGAGTGCGGCCTGCGAGGCGAACTGGGAGGCCAGCAGCCGGTCCACGGCCGTGTACGGGCGGCCGCCGCGCCGCCGGGGCAGTGCGAGGGTGCCGATGAGCCTGCCGCCGCTCTGCAACGGCAGCATCATGCTGGGACCGAACCGGGTCCGCACATGTGTCGTCATCCGCGGATCCGTCGCCGAGTCGTCGATGAAGACCGGCTCTCCGCCCAGCAGCTGCACCAGAACGGGGGAGCCCGGCTCGATGGTGGTGCCGACGATGCCGGCCGGGTCGTCGAGCGTGGACGCGGTGACGATCTCCATCCCGCCGTCCTCGGTCGGCTGGAGGATCACCCCGGCCGAGGCATCGGCGAGAATGCGGGCCTGCTCGGCAACGGTCATCAACGCGTCCGTCGCGTTCGTGCCGCCCAGCAGGGCCGTGGTGACGGCTGCCGCGCCCTCGATCCAGCGCTCCCGCTGGCAGACCGTCTCGTACAGCCGGGCGTTGCCGATCGCGATCCCTGCCTGAGCGGCGAGGACCCGCAGCAGCGCCATGTCCGTGTCGGTGAAGTGCCCGGTGCGTTTCTCGGTGAGATAGAGATTGCCGAACACCTCGCTGTGCACCCGGATGGGTGTCCCGAGGAAGGAACGCATCCGTGGATGGCCGGGCGGCACGCCGCTGGAGCGCGGGTCGGCGGTCAGATCGTCCGAGCGCAGCGGTTCGGGTTCCTCGACGAGCACGCCGAGCAGCCCCGAGTGCCCGTCCGGGAAGCGGCCGATGCGCTGCTGTTCGGCATCGGTCAGACCGGAGGTGAACAGTTCGGTGATGGTGTTGCGGTGGGGGTCGAGGACGCCGAGCGCGCCGTACCGGGCCTCGGTGAGCGCGGTGGCGGTGTCCACGATCTGCTGGAGGGTGGCCCGCAGTTCGAGATCGGTGCCGACGCTGAGCACCGCTTCCAGGAGTATCGGCAGCTTGCGGGGTCTGCTGCTCGGTGGTCCGCCCGCCGGACCCCGGCCTTCGCTCTCGTAAGTCATCCGCCGCCCCGGCGGTCGTCAGGCGACCAGCGGGTTGAGGACCATCGGCTCGACCTTGCCGTCCAGCATGGCGCCGAGCCCCAGGACGGCGCACACATCGGGGCGCTCCGCGATGTGCACCGGCATGCCCGTCGCATCGCGCAGCATCTGGTCGAGCCCGGGCAGCAGCGCACTTCCGCCGACCATCATGATCCCGCAGTCCGCGAGGTCGGCCACCAGATCGGGCGGGCAGTCGCGCAGCACCTTGCCGAGACCGTCGAGGACCGCGGTCAGCGGGGTGTGGATGGCGCGCCGCACGGCGGCGGTGTCGACCTGCACCGAGCGGGCCAGGCCGGTCACGACGTCACGGCCGTGGATCTCGGTCACGGCGGGCCCGTGCGGGGTCAGGCCGTTGCCGCTGAGGGCCAGCTGCAACGGGCGTACCGACTGGCTCGGCAGCATCAACTCATGCTGCTGGCGCAGATGCTGGATCACCGCGTGGTCGATGGCGTCGCCGCCGATCGGGATCCGTACGGCGGTCACGATCGAACCGAGCGAGAGCACGGCGATCTGCGTGGTCGCCGCCCCGCACACCATGATCATGCTCCCGACCGGTTGCTCGACCGGGAGGTCGCAGCCGACCGCCGCGGCAAGCAGGGTGTCGACCAGCTCGACCCGCCGGGCGCCTAGCCCGACCAGGGTCTCGATGGTGGCGCGCTGGGCGAGCGGATCGCTGTCGTGCGGGGTGCAGGCGGCTGCGCGCAGCCGCGGCTTGCGGCGCAGCTGACGGCGGAGCTTCTCGCCGAGCAGATGGCGGAGCATGCGCTGGGCCATTTCGATGTCGATGACGCTCCCGCCGGAGACCGGGCGGACCACCCGGATGTAGTCGGGGGTGCGGCCCGTCATCTTCTCGGCGAGCTCACCGACGGCGATGAGCGAACCGCTACGGGTGTTGATGGCGGCGGCACTCGGTTCGTCGACGACGAGCCCGAGCCCTTTGATGTACACGCGGGTCCGGGCGGCCCCGAGGTCGACGGCGACGTGGCAGCGGCGCAACTGCTCAAGACTGACGGTCACGGCAGGTCTCCCGGGAGCGCTGATGGGGGGTGCCGGCGGTGGCCGGCCCTCTTCGCATCGTGCGGCGCGCGCGGTGCCGCCGCCCGCTGGGATGGGCCATCAGGGGGCGCGGAGCCGGCGGACTGCCAGGTCAGGGTTGGGGTGTGCCCTGGAGCAGTCGCTGGAACAGCCCCCAGGTGAACTCGGCGACGTACGGCGCACCCGTCCCGGGGTCGGTGATCGCGAGCGCCCACCGGGTCGGTGCGCTGCCCTCCATCGGGCGGGCCGGCGGGAAGGCCCGGGCGACCTCGTCGACAGTGCACGACCAGGGGTGCAGATCGTCGGTCGTACGGAGCTCGGGGCCGGTCGCCCCCGGGGCTCTGACCAGCCACTCGTTCCATACGGCCCCGCCCGGTGCGACCATCACCTCGAATCGCAGCTCCGGCCAGAGCGGCACCGGCCAGAGCAGGGCGTCGCACTCCAGATCGCCGATCCGGCGGTGTACGGAGGACTCGGGTTCGCCCAGCACCGAGCGGTAGCGGCGCAACGAGCCGCGGCCGCGGGGTGCCCGCACCATCGCCTGCCAGCGGCGGTTGGCCTCTCGCATCTCGGCGAGCGAGGCGCTGAGCTCGTGCCGGGCGTCCTCGACGAGGCCGGGCTGGTGGTCGGCCATCCGGCGGAGCAGGACGAGCTGGAACTCGAGTGGACCAAAAGGGGCGACGGTCATGGAATTAAAGTTTCCACACAGGATCCTCACGTGAGCGGCTTTCTCTGTTGTCCTATCGGCACTTAATCTTCGGGCGCCATGGATTACTGCCACCCGTGTCAGCGGCATCTCAACGGCGCCCTCGCCTGTGCCGGGTGCGGAACCCCCGCCGAGGCGCTGAGCCACTACGCCACGCCCGCCCTCTCCGGCCACGAACCGGACGCGGAGCGTGTGAAAGCCCTGCCGTCAGCGCCGGGCGGACGTCGCCGCCGGTCCCGCGGCGCTGCCGAGCCTGCCCCGGGCGGCCGCGCTGCGCGCGGGTCCGGAGGCAGACGCGGGTCCGCGAATGCGCGCGCATCGGGCGGCTCGCGTCGAGCGCGCCGGGACGAGCGAGACGGCATGGACGAGCGCGCTGCCGGGGACGAGCTTGTCGCCGGGGAGGAGCTTGTCGCCAGGGACGAGCTTGTCGCGAGGGACCAGCGTGGCGGCCGGGGAGAACGAGGCGCCAGGGGGCAACGTGGCGGCCGGGGAGGGCGCGGCCGCCGTTCGCACCGCCGTCGCGGCCGTACCGCCCTGCTCGCCGTCCTCGGTGTCGTGCTCGCCGCCGGGGCGCTGAGCCTCGCCGAGCTGGCCATCGAACCGAAGGGCGACGACGGCGCCTCGGACTACGTGCGCGAGGCCACCGACGTCACGACCGCGCCGGCGCCGAAACCCTCGTCGAGCCACGACATCGACCGCCCCGGACCGGTGGACAGCCCCTCCACCGTCCCCTCCACCGACGCGCACACCTCCGGCACCGTCCGTCCGGGCACGGGGACCGGCACCGGCGCCGGTGCCCCCGGAGGTGCGGGCTCCGGCCCGCCCGCGGCCACCATCACGCCCTCCGACGGCGCCACGTCCTCCACGGATCCGTCGTCCGGACCGAGTCCTTCCGGATCGCCTCGCGACCCGTCGGGTACCCCGACCGGCAACCCGTCACAGCCCCCGAACCCCGCGCCGCCCAAGCCCAGCCCGACCAAGACCGAGTCGTGCTGGCTCATTTTCTGCTTCTGAGGGCTGTCCCGTGATCCCTGGTGGATCAGCGCGCGGCGTCGGATGCGGTGTATCGCGAGGCGGAGGGACGTCCTCGTACGGGGCGTGTTCGGCCGTTCCGGCAACGCGGGGAGGTGCCGTAGCTGTCGTGCCCCCGCCAGGGATTACGGGACACCCCTCGGGCCTGCAGCTCTAGGACTCCGTGTCCACGCCCAGCATCCGTCGCAGCAGGTCCCGCAGCACCGCACGCTCCGCGTGCGACAACTCGGCGAGCGGCTCGCGTGCGAAGCCGAGCGACTCGCGGAGCTGCAGCGCGGTCCGGGCACCCTTCTCCGTCGCGGCGGCCAGCTTCACCCGCCGGTCGGCCGGGTCGGGCCGACGCTCCACCAGGCCACGCGTCTCCAGCCGGTCGACGATCCCCGTCACGTTCGACGGCTCGCACTTCAGTTTCTGGGCGATCTTGCGCATCGGCGTCGGCTCCAGGGAGAGCAGCCCGAGGACCCGGGCCTGCGCACCGGTGAGCGAGTGCGCGGCCGCGGCCCGGTCGTACTCCTCGTAGTAGCGCGCCACGACCGTGCCGATGAGCTCGACGACTTCGAGGGTCAGTGGGTCTGTTCGCGTGGTGGCCATGACACCCAGGATACCCAGTTACTTGACAACATGAAATATTCAGGAGCATGGTTGTTTCACGTCATGAAGCTTTTCTGCGACGGAACCCGGCGGGCCGAACCCGGCGGGACCCGGCGAAACGCTTCCCCCACTCGTAGGACATCGAGGAGAACCCGAGCCCATGTCTGCAGCACTTCCCACGTCGAGCCGTGAATGGCACCTTGTCGCCCGCCCCCACGGCTGGCCGAAGGCCGAGGATTTCGCGCTGCGTGAGGCCCCGGTCACCGCTCCCGCCGAGGGTCGTGTCCTCGTCCGCAATCTGCACTTCTCGGTCGACCCGTACATGCGGGGCAGGATGAACGACGTGAAGTCGTACACCCCGCCCTTCAAGCTGGATCACCCCATGGAAGGCGGCGCGGTCGGCGAGGTCATCGCCTCCAACGCCGAGGGGATCGCGGTCGGTGACCACGTCCTGCACGGTCTGGGCTGGCGTGAGTACGCCGACGTCCCGGCCCAGCACGCCGTCAAGGTCGACCCGGACCTGGCCCCGCTCTCCGCCTACCTCGGCGTGCTCGGCATGACCGGGCTCACCGCCTACGCGGGCCTCTTCGAGGTCGCGTCCTTCAAGGAGGGCGACGCCGTCTTCGTCTCCGGTGCCGCCGGTGCCGTCGGCAGCCAGGTCGGCCAGATGGCGAAGCTCAGGGGCGCCTCGCGGGTCATCGGCTCGGCCGGATCCGACGAGAAGGTCAAGCTCCTCGTCGAGGAGTACGGCTTCGACGCCGCCTTCAACTACAAGAACGGCCCGGTTGCCGAGCAGCTGCGCCAGGCCGCCCCCGACGGCATCGACGTCTACTTCGACAACGTCGGCGGCGAGCACCTCGAAGCGGCGATCTCCTCGCTCCATGTGCACGGCCGCGCCACCATCTGCGGAATGATCGCCCAGTACAACGCGACCGAGCCGACCCCCGGCCCGCGCAACCTCGCGCTCGTCATCGGCAAGCGGCTGCGTCTGCAGGGCATGCTCGTCGGCGACCACACCGCGCTCCAGCCGCAGTTCGTCCAGGAGGTCGCCGGCTGGCTGGCCTCCGGTGAGCTGAAGTACCGCGAGACCGTCGTCGAGGGCATCGAGAACGGCTTCGATGCGTTCCTCGGCCTGATGCGCGGCGAGAACACCGGAAAGATGATCGTTTCCCTCGGCTGACAGCCGTTCGCCGTCACCGCTAGTCTCATCCGCAGGCCGTCGCGATCGTGGGCGCGAGTTGCGGCGCTACAGCAGAGGAAACCTCAGCATGGCCATTCAGGACATAACCGTCGCGTACACCGCTGTCGCCACTGCGGAGAACGGCCGTGACGGCCGCGTCTCCTCCGACGACGGCCGGCTCGACGTCGTCGTCAACCCGCCGAAGGCGCTGGGCGGCAACGGTGCGGGCACCAACCCGGAGCAGCTCTTCGCAGCCGGCTACAGCGCCTGCTTCCAGGGCGCCCTCGGTGTGGTGGCCCGTCAGGAGAAGGCCGACATCTCCGGCTCCACCGTGACCGCCGCGGTCTCCATCGGCAAGACCGCCGAGGGTGGCTTCGGCCTGGAGGTCGCGATCTCCGCGACCATCCCGAACGTCGACACCACCACCGCGCAGTCGCTCATCGAGAAGGCCCACCAGGTGTGCCCGTACTCGAACGCCACGCGCGGCAACATCAAGGTCGAGCTGTCGGTCGTCTGATCGTCCGCACTGCCTGTACGCAGTTGAGGGCCGCACCCCGCCGGGGTGCGGCCCTCAACTGCGTACCCCCCTGATCATCGCGCTGCTCCGCCACGCGGACCGGGTGACCGTCGCCCGCCTCGCCCAACTGGTCGATGTGATCGCCCCGATCATGACGGGCGTCCGCCGCAGGGCACGACGCTCGACGGTGCAGTGCTGAGGGTGGCACTGGAACCCATGTCCTGGAACATGATCCGCCTGGCCTGACCGCGGACGGATCCGACCGCGGACGGATCCGACCGCGGACGGATTCGACCGCGCGGAGAGCGAGGGCGGAACGTCCGGGGAAGTCCGGTCCGGCCCCCAACTCCCCGGTCAACACGACCCCTACCACCCCCGTTACGCTGACGCCATGCGCGATCTAGGGGTGGGTTTCAGCTATTTGATCAAGGGGCAACGCTGGGTCGGCCGGCACGGACGCTGGTTCGGCTTCGGCCTGATCCCCGGCCTCGTCACGCTCGTCGTGTACGCGGCAGCGCTCGTCGGACTCGGCTACGGCGCCGACGACTTCGTGGCCTGGGCGACCCCGTTCGCCGACGACTGGTCCTCGCCCTGGCTCGGCCTGCTCCGGGTCACGCTCACCGTGCTGGTCTTCGCCCTCGGGCTGTTCCTCGCCGTGATCACGTTCACCGCCGTGACGCTGCTGGTCGGCCAGCCGTTCTACGAGTCGCTCTCCGAGCAGGTGGACCGGTCGGAGGGCGGCGACGTCCCCGAGTCCGGGCTGCCGCTCTGGCGCGAACTGTGGATCTCCGCCCGTGACAGCCTCCGCATCCTCGTGCGCGTCTCGCTGTACGCCGTACTGCTCTTCGCCCTCGGGTTCGTCCCGGTCGTCGGCCAGACCGTGGTCCCCGCGATCGGTTTCTGTGTCACCGGCTACTTCCTCGCCGAGGAGCTCACCGCGGTCGCGCTCCAGCGCCGCGGCCTGGTCCTGGCGGACCGGCTCGTCCTGCTGCGCGGCCGCCGCATGCTGACCCTCGGCTTCGGGGTACCGCTGGGACTCGCCTTCCTGGTCCCGTTCGTCGCGGTGTTCCTGATGCCGGGCGCCGTCGCCGGAGCCACCCTGCTCGCGCGGGACCTGACGGCGCCGCCCTCCGACGACGAGGACGCGGCCCCTTCCCCGTACACCCTCAACAAGGACTGAGGACCGAGGAGACCCCGAGCCATGACCGAGATCATCGCCGTCGCCGTCATCACCGTCCTCGCCGTCATCAGCCCGGGCGCCGACTTCGCGATGGTCGTGCGCAACAGCTACCTCTACGGCCGGACGACCGGTCTCCTCGCGGCCACCGGAGTCGCCGCGGGCGTCCTCGTCCATGTCACGTACACGATGCTCGGCGTCGGGCTGCTGATCGCGTCCTCGACCGCCCTGTTCACCGCGATCAAGCTGGCCGGCGCGGCGTATCTCGTCTACATCGGGGTACGGACGTTCTTCGCCCGCAACGATCTCGTCGTCGATCTGGAGTCGAAGCCGGCCCTGACCCGGCTCGGGGCTCTGCGCACCGGCTTCCTGACCAACGCGCTGAACCCCAAGACCACGCTCTTCGTCGTGTCGACCTTCACCCAGGTCGTCGGGGAAGACACCGGTCTGTGGCAGCAGGCGGGTTACGGGCTCTTCATGTCCGCCGCCCACCTCGGCTGGTTCGCGCTGGTCGCGCTGTTCTTCTCGCACGAGCAGCTGCGCACCGCGATGCTGCGGTGGCAGAAGGTCCTCAACCGCGGCATCGGTTCGGTGCTCATCGGGCTGGGTGTCACGCTCGGCCTCGCCCGCTGAGCGACGCTCAGCCGCTGTGCACGTCGGGCTCGTCCGGGGCGTCCGCGGGCTCCGGCCGCAACAGTCGCAGAAAGTCCTGGAACGCGGCCGGCATGTCCACCGCTCCGGGGTCGAGCAGCCACTGGTACTGGAGTCCGTCCAGCACCGCGACCAGCAGCGGTGCCGCCCGCTCCGGGGTGAGACCGCCGGGCAGCGTCTCGCCGTACTCCCCGCGGAGCATGGCCGCCATGCTCGCGCGGACCTGCGTGTAGCGCCGGGTGAAGAACTCCCCGGCCGGATGCCCTTCCGTCACACTCTCGCCGAGCAGCGCGGAGAACGTCTGGACGACACCGGGCCGCATCGCGTTGTACTCGACGAGCGAGCCCAGCAGATCGGCCCGCCAGGTGCCGTCGCTGCGGGCCCCGCCGCCCGTGTCCCACTGGTCGCGTTCCTCCAGCACTGCTACGAGCAGCGCTTCCTTGGTCGGGAAGTAGTGCAGCAGCCCCTGCTGGCTGAGGCCCACCCGCTCGGCGACCGCGCCCAGCGTGGCGCCGCGATAGCCGCGCTCGGCGATCACTTCGAGGGTGGCCCGGAGGATCTCCGCCCGCCGCTCCTCGGTTCTGGCCCGCGCCATCGCCCGGCCCCTTTCGGCCTTTCGGTGCTGTCCGTCCCTGCCAGCAGGACCGTACGCCATCCCCGTGGATAACAGGAAGGTAACGAATCCTACTGTTCTACTGGCAAGGGGTTCGTTATGGAGACATTCTCCGGAGGACCTACGACGAGGAGGTACGGCCGTGGCAGAAGCGTCCATCACTCACTCCGATGCGGCCCGTGAGGCCGTGGTCGACGCGGCACTGGCCGCGCTGGGACTCGACGACAAGGCCCGGCTGCTGGCCGGCCAGGACATGTGGTCGCTGCCCGCGCTCCCCGCCGTCGGCCTGCGGTCGCTGGTCATGTCCGACGGTCCGATCGGCGTCCGCGGCGTCCGCTGGACCGCCGAGGACCCGTCCGTCGCCCTCCCTTCGCCCACCGCGCTCGCCGCGACCTGGGACCCGGCCCTCGCCCGGCGGGCGGGCCGGCTGCTGGCCCAGGAGGCCCGCCGCAAGGGGGTGCACGTCCTCCTGGCCCCGACCGTGAACCTCCACCGCTCCCCGCTCGGCGGCCGCCACTTCGAGGCGTACAGCGAGGACCCGTACCTCACCGGCGAGATCGGCACCGGCTATGTGCGCGGCGTGCAGGACGGCGGCGTCGGCACGACCGTCAAGCACTTCGTCGCCAACGACGCGGAGACCGACCGCTTCACCGTCGACAACGTCGTCGCCCCGCGCACGCTGCGCGAGATCTATCTCGCCCCGTTCGAACGGATCGTCAGGAACGCCCGTCCGTGGGGCATCATGGCCGCCTACAACCAGGTCAACGGCTCCACGATGACCGAGCACCGCTATCTGCAGAACGCGGTGCTGCGCGGCGAATGGGGCTTCGACGGCTCCATCGTCTCCGACTGGCTGGCCGCCCGATCCACCACCGCCGCGATCACCGGCGGCCTCGACGTCGCCATGCCGGGACCGAGGACCGTGTACGGGAAGGCGCTCGCCGACGCAGTCCGCGCCGGTCGGATCGAGGAGTCCGTCGTCGACGGGGCCGTACGCAACGTCCTGCGGCTCGCCGCCCGCGTCGGCATCCTGGACGGCGCCCCGCCCGTCGTCGGCCCGGCGGACCATCCAACCGGCATCGACGGCGACGCGCTCGCCCGCGAGATCGCCCGCCGCTCCTTCGTCCTCGTACGCAACGAACGCGCCACACTCCCCATCGCCCCGGCCGCCGTCCGCAAGATCGCCCTCAGCGGCGCCCTCGCCCGCGACGCCCGCGTCCTCGGCGGCGGCTCCGCACAGGTCTTCCCGCACCACATCGTCTCGCCGCTCGACGGCCTCACCGCGGCCCTGCCCGAGGACGCGCTCGACTACCGCATCGGCGCCGACCCGAACAGTGACCTCGCCCCCGCCGAGCAGGGCTTCGAGCTCCGGGCCGTCTGCTACGACACGGCCGGCACGGTCCTCGGCTCGGCCCCGCTGCACAGCGGCACCGTCCAGTGGATCGGTGACGACCTCCCCGACGGTGTGACCCACGAGACGCTGCACAGCGTCGAGATCACCGGCACGTTCGTCCCACGCGACACCGGCGAGCACGCCTTCGGTACCCGCGGTACCGGCGCGCTCACCCTCACCGTCGCGGGCGAGACCCTGTACGACGGAATCCACCGTGTCACCGGCTCCACCGACCCCGGCGAGGCGTTCTTCGGCAGCCCGCTGGAGCGCGGACGGACCACCCTCACCGCGGGCGTCCCCGTCGAGGTATCGCTGCGCCAGGTCCCCGAGACCCTCGCCGCCGACTCACCCATCCCCGGCGTCTCGTTCTCCTTCTGCCACCTCGGCCCGCGCCGTGACCCCGACGAGCTGATCGCCGAGGCCGTCGAAGCGGCCCGCGCCGCGGACACCGCGGTCGTCGTGGTCGGCACCACCGAACGCGTCGAGTCCGAGGGCTTCGACCGCACCGACCTGAGGCTCCCCGGGCACCAGGACGACCTGGTCCGCGCCGTCGCCGCGGTCAACCCGAACACCGTCGTGGTCGTCAACTCCGGCTCCCCGGTGGAGCTTCCCTGGCGCAACGAGGTCGCCGCGGTGCTGCTCAGCTGGTTCCCGGGCCAGGAGGGCGGAGCTGCCCTCGCCGACGTCCTGCTCGGTGCCGCCGAACCGGGCGGCCGCCTGCCCACCACCTGGCCGGTCGCGCTCGCCGACGTCCCGGTCTCCACCACCACCCCCACCGACGGAGAACTCCACTACGACGAGGGCGTCTTCGTCGGCTACCGGGCCTGGGAGAAGGCGGGCACCGCACCCGCGTACCCCTTCGGCCACGGACTCGGCTACACCACCTGGGAGTACGAGTCCCTGGCGGCCACCCCCGACTCCGCCACCGTCCGCCTGCGCAACACGGGCAACCGCCACGGCGGCGAGACCGTCCAGATCTACCTGGCACCGCAGTCGGAGAGCGCCGAACGCCCGGCCCGGTGGCTGGCCGGCTTCGCCCGCGTCGAGGCGGCGCCGGGCGAGACCGCCGAGGCCGTGATCGAACTGGAGCGGCGTGCGTACGAACTCTGGGACGAGACGGCGTACGACTGGACCCTCGTGCCGGGCAGCTACGAGGTGCAGGCGGCACGCTCGCTCGGGGACGTACGCCTGACGGCGACCACGGAGATCAAGGAGTAACACCCCCTCGGACCGAAGAGCCCCGGAGCGGCACCTGACCCCGCCCCGGGGCTCTTCCCCTGCCCGTCGTCCGCCGCGTTCCCGCGTCAGCGCACCGAGAACCCGTACACCGTCGTCGACACGTACTCCTCGCCCGGCCGCAGCACCGTGCTCGGGAACTCCGGCCGGTTCGGCGAGTCCGGGAAGTGCTGCGTCTCCAGTGCGATCCCGTCGCAGGGCCCGTACGGCCGGCCGTCGAAGTGGTCGGCGGTGTACAGCTGCAGACCCGGCTCGGTCGTCGTGACGGTCAGGACGCGCCCCGACGCGGGGTCGCACAGCTCGGCCACCGGACCGTCGGCGGCGGCGTCCAGAACGAAGTTGTGGTCGTACCCCCCACCGACGGTCTTCGTCTCCCGGAAGTCGAACCGGGTCCCGTCCACCGGCAGGAACTCACCCGTCGGCAGCGACTCGGCGTCCGTCGGCGTGATCCGCCCTGCCGCGATCCGCAGCGTGTGCCCGACCGCGCTGCCGCTGTCGGCGCCGGCCAGGTTCCAGTACGTGTGATTGGTCAGGTTGAGCACGGTCGGCGCGTCCGTCGTCGCCCGGTACGCGATGCGCAGCGCCCCGTCCTCGTCCAGGGAGTACGCGGCCGAGACCGTCAGCCGCCCCGGGAAGCCCTCCTCGCCGTCCTCCGCGACCAGGGAGAGCTCCACACCGTCGGTGAGCTCCCGCGCCTCCCACACGCGTCTGTCGAAGCCACGGGCCCCGCCGTGCACATGGTTGCGCCCCTCGTTCCGGGTCACCTGGTGGGTCTGCCCGTCGAGTACGAAGGAGCCGCGCGCGATCCGGTTCGCGTACCGCCCGACCAGCGCCCCGAAGTACGGGCCGGAGGACTTCTCGTACGCCGCGAGATCCGGCAGCCCGAGCGCCACCGGGGCCCGTACACCGTCCCGCCCGGGCACCTCGACCGATTGCACGACGCCGCCGTACGTCAGGACGCGTACGCGCGTACCGGCCCGTTCCAGCGTCCAGCGGTGGACGGCGGTGCCGTCCGCGAGGGTGCCGAAGACTTCCGCACGTATCGCCGTGCTCAAACCCGTGTTCATGATCACGGACCTTAGACCACGTGGCTGTGCTACGCCGGGGGCTTCCGCGCCGTGACATTGCGGTACGCGATCTCCGCGAGCCGAGCCTGTCCGTTGCGCCCCGGATGGAACCAGTCCCACTGGCTGAGCTGCCTGCCGGTGAACCGGTAGCCGAAGACCGCACCGCCGTCGTACCGGCAGCGCAGATCCTTCGCGCACACGTCCCGCAGCACCTTGTTGTACGCCACGACCCGCTTCTGCACCGAGGCGCGGCGTGCCACGGCCGCGGCACTCATGTCATCCGCCTCGCCCAGCATCGACCTGCAGATGCCCAGCTTCCAGATCTGCTTGCCCAGTGCGTTGCCACGCCCCGTCGACCAGAGGCGCTTGAGATCCGGCACGCTCGACACGTAGACCTGCGTCTTCGGCGCCGTGCTGCGCAGCTGACGCATCGACGCCTTGAACGACGCCCGGAAGTCCGCCACCGGTGTCATCACCTCCGCCGAGTCCCGGCAGGCGTCATTGGCGCCGATCATCACCGTCACCAGATCCGGCTTCTGCTGCGCGGCGAGGGCCATCTGCTCCGGCAGCTGGGCGATCCGGGCGCCCGTCTCGGCGTGGTTCCAGCTGTGCGCGGCCGCGCGCGAGGTGCCGAGCAGCCGCACCGCGAGGCTCCGGACCTCGCTGTCCGTGCCGGTCGCCCAGGATACCTCCGGGCAGTCCGTCAGCACCGAACAGGCATCGAACCCCCGTGTGATGGAGTCCCCGACGGCGGCGACCGACCCGGGGCTGCGGTCCCAGACGGGGGCATGCGCAGCGGAGGAGCGGTGCTTCGCGGCGGCCGTCCCCTTCGTCGTCCCGTCCTGCCCGATGTCACAGCCGGTCAGCGCGGCTGCGGCGATGACCGGAAGCACCGTCAGCACGGCGACAGCGGTGCGCGAGCGGTGGCTTGCGAAACGATTCTGCATCCCTCGTGCCCTCCCGTTTATGCCCCCGGCAACTCCTTATAGCCCCAGGCAGCAGGCCCGGGCGCCCTGCCGGGTGAATGCTGAGCGAATCATGGGCCCAGGACCGACGGTACGTCACACCTGGGGCGCCGCCGCACGGTAGCTTTTCCCCGTCGAACCAGCGCCACGTTCCGCCACCCGGCTCCAATTGAGTGGTATCGGAAAATCACATCACGTCACGTACTGTCCCTTTTCAGGAGATTCACTCCCGATGCTGTTTACTGATGACAACCTCGGGATCCGGCCAGGAAGAGGCGGTACGGGCGCGAGGCCGCTGGGGAAGGCGAACCTCGACCCACACTGGAGGTCTCGGTGACGACACGTGGAGTTCTGTACGTTCACTCCGCACCGCGCGCGCTCTGCCCACATGTCGAATGGGCGGTGGCGGGTGTCCTCGGTGCGCGGGTCCAGCTCGACTGGATCAGACAGCCGGCCGCGCCCGGCACCTGGCGGTCCGAGTTCTCCTGGAAGGGCGCCGCGGGCACCGCGTCGAAGCTCGCCTCCGCGCTGCGCGGCTGGGATCTGCTGCGCTTCGAAGTGACGGCGGAGCCGTGCGCCACGGCAGAGGGCGAACGCTACAGCTCCACGCCCGAGCTGGGCATCTTCCACGCGGTCACCGGCATGCACGGCGACATCCTGGTGCCGGAGGACCGGCTGCGGGCTGCGCTGGCGCGCTCGGTGCGCGGGGAGACGGACCTGGAGGCGGAGATCGCCAAACTCCTCGGCAAGCCGTGGGACGACGAGTTGGAGTCCTTCCGGCACGCAGGCGAGGGCGCCCCGGTCCGCTGGCTCCACCAGGTGGTGTGAGGGGCGTCTGCGGGCGGGCCTGTTCCCCCTGCCGCCCCTTCCCGAACCGGGATCACGCGCCTCGAACGCCGGCGAGGCCGAGAGCGAAGCGGACGAAGCCCGCCTCCCCGGTCGAGCGGGGAGGCGGGCTTCGTCGTACAGCCTGGGCGGTGGGGATCAGACGCTGCGGAACGCCAGCACCACGTTGTGTCCCCCGAACCCGAACGAGTTGTTGATCGCAGCGATCGACCCCTCCGGCAGCGGCCGCGGCTCATCGCGCACGATGTCCGCCTCCACCGCCTCGTCGAGGTTCTCCACGTTGATCGTCGGCGGAGCCATCCGGTGGTGCAGCGCCAGAACCGTCGCGACGGTCTCGATGCCGCCCGCGCCACCGAGCAGGTGACCGGTCATCGACTTCGTCGCGGAGATCGCGACATGGTCGAGGTCGTCGCCCAGAACCTTGCGCAGAGCCTTCAGCTCCGCGACATCACCCTGCGGCGTCGACGTGGCGTGCGCGTTGAGGTGCACGACCTCCGACGGCTTGAGATCCGTCTGGTCCAGCAGGTTCTGCATGGCGGCAGCGATCCCGCGACCGGTCGGCTCGGGCTGGGCGATGTGGTGGGCGTCCGCGGACAGGCCCTGGCCCAGCACCTCGCAGTAGACCTTGGCGCCACGCGCGGCCGCGTGCTCCGCGGACTCCAGGACGACGACACCGGCACCCTCGCCGAGCACGAAGCCGTCACGGCCCGTGTCGTACGGACGCGACGCCTTCTGGGGCTCGTCGTTGTTCTTGGACATCGCCATCATGTTGGCGAACGCCGCGATCGGCAGCGGGTGGATGGCCGCCTCGGTGCCACCGGCGAGGACCACGTCGGCACGGCCGGTGCGGATCATCTCGACGGCGTACCCGATGGCCTCGGCACCCGACGCACAGGCGGAGACCGGGGTGTGGACACCGGCCTGGGCGTTGACCTCCAGGCCGACGTTGGCGGCGGGGCCGTTGGGCATGAGCATGGGCACGGTGTGCGGGGAGACGCGGCGTACGCCCTTCTCCTTCAGCACGTCGTACTGGTCGAGCAAGGTGATCACGCCACCGATGCCGGAGGCGATGACCGAACCGAGCCGCTCGGGCTGGATCGCGTCGTCCTCACCGGCCTTGCCGGTGAAGCCGGCGTCCGCCCACGCCTCGCGGGCCGCGATCAGCGCGAACTGCGCCGAGCGGTCCAGCTTGCGGGCGAGCGGGCGGGGCAGTACGTCGCCCGGGTCGACGGCCGCGAGGGCAGCGATCCGGACGGGCAGTTCGGCGAAACGTTCGCCCTCGAGAGGCTTGACGCCGGAACGACCGGCCATCAGACCTTCCCAGGTCGACGCGGAGTCGCCACCCAGCGGAGTGGTTGCGCCGATACCGGTGACGACCACGGTGCGATTGGTCGAGTTCACTGGAAAATCTTCTCCACGTGTAGAGGGTCGTGAATCAGCGGCGCCACCGCCGGGTGGCGACACACGAGCCGGCTGGATCAGGCCTGGTGCTTCAGGATGTAGTCGGCAGCGTCGCCGACCGTCTTGAGGTTCTTGACGTCCTCGTCGGGGATCTTCACGTCGAAGCGCTCTTCGGCGGCGACGACGACCTCGACCATGGACAGCGAGTCGACGTCCAGGTCGTCGGTGAAGGACTTGTCCAGCTGGACGTCCTCGACCGGGATACCGGCGATCTCGTTGACGATCTCGGCGAGACCGTTGACGATCTCTTCCTGGGTGGCGGCCATGTTGGCGCTCCTTCGATGTATTTCAGCAGGGTTCGGACGTCCGGACCGGAAGGTCCGGTGTGCCTAGGGGAGAGTAACGACCGTCGCGGCGTAGACGAGACCCGCCCCGAAGCCGATGACGAGCGCGGTGTCGCCGCTCTTCGCCTGACCGGTCGCCAGAAGCCGCTCCATAGCGAGCGGAATCGAGGCGGCGGAGGTGTTGCCGGTGGTCTCCACGTCGCGGGCGACCGTGACGTGTTCCGGCAGCTTCAGGGTCTTCACCATCGAATCGATGATCCGCATGTTGGCCTGGTGCGGGATGAAGACGTCCAGGTCTTCCGGAGCGATCCCGGCCGCGTCCAGCGCCTGCTGGGCGACCTTCGCCATCTCGAAGACGGCCCAGCGGAAGACCGCCTGGCCCTCCTGCGTGATGGCCGGGAACTTCTCGGGACGCTCGGCGTGGAACTCGTCCCACGCCACGGTCTGCTTGATCGTGTCGGACTTGTCGCCCTCGGAGCCCCAGACCGTCGGGCCTATGGCGGGCACATTGGAGGGGCCGACGATGACCGCGCCTGCGCCGTCGCCGAAGAGGAAGGCCGTTGCCCGGTCCTCCAGGTCGGTCAGGTCGCTGAGCCGCTCCACGCCGATGACCAGCACGTACTCGGCCGAGCCCTCGACGATCATGCCCTTGGCGAGGGTCAGGCCGTAGCCGAAGCCCGCGCAGCCGGCGGAGATGTCGAAGGCGGCGGGCCTGCCCGCGCCGACCTTGTGGGCGATCTCGGTCGCGACGGCCGGGGTCTGCTTGAAGTGCGAGACGGTGGAGACGATGACCCCGCCGATCTGCTCGGGCGTGATCCCGGCGTCGGCGATGGCCTTCCCGGCCGCCTCGACGGACATCGCGGCCACGGTCTCCTCCTCGGAGGCCCAGTGACGGGTGGCGATGCCGGACCGGGAGCGGATCCACTCGTCGGACGAGTCAATCTTCTCGAGAATCACCTCGTTGGGCACGACACGGGTCGGGCGGTAGCCGCCGACACCCATGATCCGTGCGTACGGGGCGCCCTGGCTGGGCTTGATCTTCGACATGCTCTCGGGCTCCTTAGGCGTCTGCGTGCTCGGAAATGAGCGCGCGGGCCGCGTCGAGGTCGTCGGGGGTCTTCAGCGCGAGGGTCTGCACCCCGGGCAGTGCGCGCTTGGCGAGACCGGTGAGGGTCCCGCCCGGGCAGGCCTCGATGAGCGCGGTGACGCCCAGCGCCTTGAAGGTCTCCATGCACAGGTCCCAGCGGACCGGGTTGGCGACCTGGCCGACCAGCCGGGAGATGACCTCGTCGCCCGTGGCGACCGTCTTTCCATCGGCGTTCGAGACATATGTCACGGTCGGGTCGGCGACCGTCAGTGCCGCGGCGGCCTCGCGGAGCCGGTCGACCGCAGGGGCCATGTGGTGCGTGTGGAAGGCGCCGGCGACCTTGAGGGGCACCACGCGGCGCACGCCCTCGGGCTTGTCCTCGATCAGCGCGGCGATCTGCGCGGCGGTGCCGGCGGCGACGATCTGACCGCCCCCGTTGACGTTCGCCGGGGTCAGGCCGAGCTTCTCCAGGTGCGGGACCGTCACCTCGGGCTCGCCGCCGAGCAGCGCGGCCATGCCGGTCTCGGTGATCGCGGCGGCGTCGGCCATGGCGAGCCCACGGGTGCGTACGAGACGGAGCGCGGCCTCGTCGTCGAGAACGCCCGCGAGAGCTGCGGCGGTGATCTCACCGACGCTGTGACCTGCGACGACACCGGGCGACGCGTCAAGCGCGGCAGCGGACAGCAGACCCGCGGCGACCAGCAGCGGCTGTGCCACCGCGGTGTCGCGGATCTCGTCCGCGTCGGCCCGGGTGCCGTAGTGGGCAAGGTCGAGCCCGATGGCGTCGGACCATGCCGCGATGCGGTCGGTGGCACCGGGGAGGTCGAGCCAGGGAGTCAGGAAGCCGGGCGTCTGAGCGCCTTGGCCGGGAGCGACGAGTACGAGCACCCTCACACTCTCTCTTGTGAACGGTCCGGAACACCCGTGGGGACAGGGACGAAGAACCGTAGGGGGAATTGTTGAAGTTCGACAAAAGTCTAGGACTGGGGATCTCTGTCGGCCAGACGCCCCAGAATCAGGGCGATGCGCAGAGTGAACGCGGAGCGGACATCGGAAGGCGACCATCCGGTGACGTCCGTCACACGTCGGAGCCGGTAGCGCACGGTGTTGGGGTGGACGAACAACATCCGGGCAGCGCCCTCCAGACTGCTCGCCTGTTCCAGATACACGCTCAGCGTTTCCAGCAGCGCGGAGCCCGCCTCTTCCAGCGGTCTGTAGATCTCCTCCACCAGTTGGTCACGCGCGGCAGGGTCGCCCGCCATGGCGCGCTCCGGCAGCAGATCGTCGGCCAGGACCGGCCGCGGAGCGTCCTGCCAGGCGCTGCACGCCTTGAGCCCGGCGGCGGCGGCCTGCGCGGACCGGGTGGCCGCAAGGAGGTCCGACACCACCGGTCCGGCCACGACGGGACCGGCCGCGTACGGGCCGATCAGGGCCTTCGCGACATGCAGCGGGTTGTCGCTGCCGCCCGCGATGACGACCAGCCGGTTGCCGAGCACCCCGGTCAGCACCTGGAGCTTGGCGTGCCGGGCGGCCCGCCGGATCGCCTCGACGGTCAGTTCGCTGTCGCCGTCGGGGGCCGTACCGAGGACCACACAGACATGTTCGGGGGAGTTCCAGCCGAGTGCGGCGGCCCGCGACACGGCGCCCTCGTCGGCCTCGCCGGACAACACCGCGTTCACCACGAGTGATTCGAGCCGGGCATCCCAGGCGCCGCGCGCCTCGGCGGCCTGCGCGTACACCTGCGCGGTCGCGAAGGCGATCTCCCGCGCGTAGACGAGCAGCGCCTCGCGCAGCACCGATTCGTCGCCGGGCGCGGCGACCTCCTCGATCGCGGCCTCCATCACCTCGATCGTCGTCCGCACCATCTCGACGGTCTGGCGCAGCGTGATGGCCCGGGTCAGCTCGCGCGGGGCCGTACCGAACACATCGGTGGAGATGGCCTGCGGGGTCTCCGGGTGGCGGAACCACTCGGTGAAGGCGGCGATTCCGGCCTGGGCCACCAGGCCGATCCAGGACCGGTTCTCCGGTGGCATCGCCCGGTACCACGGCAGCGACTCGTCCATGCGGGCGATCGCGTTCGCGGCCAGCCGGCCGGAGGACTGCTCCAGTCGCTTCAGGGTCGCGGCATGCAGGTGGGCGTCATTCGCAGCGGGCTGCTCAGGATCGGATCGGGGCACGAACACAAGACTGCCTTATCGGACCACGGGCACGGAGGGCCGGGGCGGCCGCGGGTCGTACTGCCGAGTAGCGGACGGCCGGTTTCCGACCGGACACGGCCGGTCCCGGACCGGGATCCGGCCGTCCCCGACCGGGACACAGGGGGCGCCCGGCCGGGCTACCGTGGACCCGTGATTTCCGTACAGCGCGCGGACGACCGGTATACGGGCGGCGACGAGGCCGCGGGCATCCTGTCCCGGCACGCCTTCTCCTTCGGCTCCTTCTACGACCCGGACAACCTGCGCTTCGGCGCGATCCTGGCCTGCAACGAGGAACGGCTGGCGCCCGGTGCGGGCTTCGACGAACACCCGCACAGCCACACGGAGATCGTCACCTGGGTCGTCGAGGGTGAACTGACCCACCGCGACTCGGCCGGTCACGCCACGGTCGTACGGGCCGGGGACGTCCAGCACCTCAGCTCGGCGGCCGGGGTACGCCACGTCGAACGCAACGACGGGGACATACCGCTGACGTTCCTTCAGATGTGGCTGGCGCCGCTCGAACCGGGTGGCGAACCCTCGTACACGACCGTCCCCGGCATCGCCGACTCCACCCCGTACGCCCTCCCGGAAGCCGGAGCGATGCTGCATGTGCGCAGGCTGGCCGCCGGGGAGCGCACGGCGGTGCCGGACGCGGCGCGGGCGTATGTGCACGTGATCGGCGGCGAGGTGCGGCTCGACGGCGAGACGCTCGGTCCTGGGGACGCGGCGCGGATCACCGGGGCGGTGGGGCTGGAACTGGTGGCCGAGGCGCCGGCGCAGGTGCTGGTGTGGGAGCTGTCGGGCTGAGCGAGGCCTCGGCCGGAGCCGGCTGAGGGCGCTACCCCGCTGAACGTACGAGCTCCGCGAGCACCGCGTCCGTGAGCGGCGGCCAGACCTCGGTCGCCCACGGGCCGAAGGCCCGGTCGGTCAGGGCGATGCACGCCGCGCCCGCGGCCGGGTCGATCCACAGGAACGTTCCCGACTGCCCGAAATGCCCGAAGGTCGCGGGTGACGAGGAACTGCCCGTCCAGTGCGGCGACTTGTGGTCCCTGATCTCGAAGCCGAGCCCCCAGTCGTTGGGGTTCTGATGGCCGTAGCCCGGCAGGACGCCCTTCAGGCCGGGGTGTACGACGGTCTGCGCGGCCAGCACCGTACGCGGATCGAGCAGCCGCGGGGCCTGCACCTCCGCCGCGAACCGCAGCAGGTCGTCGACGGTCGAGACGCCGTCCCGGGCGGGCGAGCCGTCCATCGTCGTCGATGCCATGCCCAGCGGCTCCAGGACCGCCTGGCGCACATACTCGGGGAACGGGATGTCGGTGGCCTTGGCGATGTGGTCGCCGAGCACCTCGAAGCCCGCGTTGGAGTAGAGCCGCCGGGTGCCGGGAGCGGCCGTCACCCGGTGTTCGTCGAAGGCGAGCCCGCTGGTGTGCGCGAGCAGATGCCGGACGGTGGAACCCTCGGGTCCGGCCGGTTCGTCGAGCTCCACCGCGCCTTCCTCGTACGCCACGAGCGCGGCATAGGCGGCGATCGGCTTGGTGACGGAGGCGAGCGGGAAGCGGTGCGCGGTCGGCCCGTGACTGCCGACGACGGTGCCGTCCGCTCGTACGACGGCGGCCGCCGCGGTGGGGACGGGCCAGTTCTCTATCATCGCCAGGCTCTGCATGACTACGAGACTAAGACCTGCCGCCGAACACCCGTCATCCGGCCGGTGGCCGGAAAACCTGTCGCTGATGGCGCTTGCTTCGAGTGCACTCCAAGGTTCTAGCGTGGAGGCCATGACGGTGATGGAGAGCACTACCGCGACGACCGACGCCTGTGCATCCGCTCCACGGGCGCATCCACGCCCCGAGGGCCAGGACCGCTACACCATCAGCGAGGTCGCGGCCTTCACCGGGCTCACCGCGCACACCCTGCGCTGGTACGAGCGGATCGGCCTGATGCCGCACGTCGACCGGTCGCACACCGGCCAGCGCCGGTTCACCAATCGCGATCTGGACTGGCTGGCCTTCGTGGGCAAGCTGCGGCTGACCGGGATGCCGGTCGCCCACATGGTCCGGTACGCGGAGCTGCTGCGGGAGGGCGAGCACACCTTCGAGGAGCGGCAGGAGCTGCTGGAGGCGACCCGCCGCGATGTGAAGACGCGGATCGCGGAGCTCCAGGACACCCTCGCCGTCCTCGATTACAAGATCGACTTTTATGCGGGCGCCCGGCGGGCGTCGGAAAGGCCTTGAACCTGATGACCGACAACAAGATCGCAACTGTGGAGCTCGGCAACGGCGGCCCGCAGGTGGGCGTGCAGGGACTCGGCTGCATGGGTATGAGCGAGTTCTACGGGGACACCGACGAAGCCGCCGCCCGGGACACCCTGGAGGCCGCACTGGAGGCGGGCGTCACGCTCTTCGACACCGCGGACATCTACGGCAGCGGTGCCAACGAGACGTTCCTCGCCCCGTTCGTGGGGGCGCACCGGGACGAGATCACGCTCGCCACGAAGTTCGCCATAGAGCGCAAGGACGACGACCCGCAGTACCGGGCGGTGCGCAACGACCCCGCGTACATCCGCCAGGCCGTCGAGGACAGCCTGCGCCGACTGAACACCGACGTCATCGACCTGTACTACATGCACCGTCGCGACCCCTCCGTGCCGCTGGCCGAGTCCGTCGGCGCGATGGCCGAGCTCGTGCAGCAGGGCAAGGTCAAGCAGCTCGGGCTGAGCGAGGTGACCGGCGCGGAGCTGCGCGAGGCGTACGCGGTGCACCCGATCGCCGCCCTGCAGTCGGAGTGGTCGCTCTTCAGCCGGGACGTCGAGCGCAGCGCCGTGTCCGCGGCGGTCGAACTCGGGGTCACCTTCGTGCCCTACTCGCCGCTCGGCCGCGGTTTCCTGACCGGGGCGTTCGCCGACGCCGCCAAGGACCTGTCCAAGGGCGACTTCCGTCAGTACCAGCCCCGCTTCACCGGCGAGAACGCGAAGACGAACGCCGCGCTCCTGGAACCGGTCCACAAGATCGCGGCGGCGCACGGGGCGACGGCCGCGCAGGTGGCGCTCGCCTGGGTGCAGCAGCGCGCCGAGGTGCACGGTCTGACCGTGGTTCCGATCCCCGGCACGCGCAAGCGCAGCCGGCTGCTGGAGAACGTCGGGGCGACCCGGCTCACCCTCACGCCGGAGGAGCTGGCCGTGCTGGAGCCGATCGCCGGCCAGGTGGCGGGCGACCGCTACCCGGACATGAGCTCGACGTCGGCGGCGCGCGAGTAGCCGTTCCGGGGGTCCGGGGCGCCCCGGCCCCGTTCTCCCCGTAAGTGCCGGACGGGCTGGTTCTCTCCCGTCCGTCCGGCTACAGCTCTGAGAGCAGCTGGGCCTTCTTGGCACTGAACTCGTCGTCCGTCACCAGACCCGCCTGGTGCAGCTCCCCGAGGTGCCGGATCCGCTCGGCGATGTCCGCCGGATCGCGCCGCACCGCACTCGTCGGCACGGCGACGGGCGTGGACTGTTTCCTGCGCACGGACTCCAGTACGGCGGCGGCGAACGGCAGCGACTCGTGCACCGGGCCGTAGCCGAGCCCGAAGATCACCGCGGCCGGGTCCTGATCGGCCTGGGTGGGCCGTGGGGCCGATGGCTGCGGACCGGCCGGCGCGGTGTCCGTACGGAGCACCGCCGCACCGTTGCCCGTAACGGGAGACAGGCCCGTGCCCGCCCCGGTGTCCGTGCTCCGAGCGCCTCGTGGCACCAGTCGCAGATAGCCGTCGAAGGCCTCCGGCGAGCGCCACTCGACCCCGCTCAGCTCGCTGACCGGGAACGTCTGGTCGCCCGCCTTCCACTTCGCCGTGGAGGCACCCGTCCAGAACCACCGGAAGGAGATCCGGTCCCCGTCGAAGCTGGCCCTGCCGTCGTACGCCTTGAAGTGCATCGGCGCCTCGGGGGCCGCGACCAGGAACCTTTCGGCGGGCTCCGCCGCGTCCGGGCCGAGCAGCGCGCGCAGCTCGTCCGCGTAGTACTCGGCGAGTGTCTCGCGTTCTGCGGGCAGCACCAGCCGGTACGGATCGCTGCCGTCCTTCAGCTGCCCGGCCGCGGCCTCCAGCAGTGGATCGGCACCGGGTCTCGGCACCGCATGCAGAACCACCGTGCCTCGCTTGCCCGGGGTCAGTGTCACCGACGACAACGCCGCGTGCGGAATGCGGCGTTCACGCAGGCTCTGGAAGAGCTTCGGCGTGCGGATTCCCCGTTCGAAGCGGATGAGCACGGAGTCGGTGTCGAACTCCCAGGTGGCATGAATTCCGGCCAGCACATCACCCATGTGCCTCATCGTATGCGGCACTCGTCCGCACGTCCCCCCTCCGAGCGGACCGCAATTCACCGGCGGCTGCGGTGCTCTACGCGCGTCAGACGACCTCGGCGCCGGAAATTCCGTCGCGACAGGCGCTGTCGGCGCTCGCACAGGTCACCGAACCGTATGCGCCGACGCCGATGGCGGCGAAGTTGCTGAGGCTCTCGGTGCCCGGCTCGAAATAGCCGCTGTGCCCGATCGCGTCGCCCGCCGAGACGACGCGCGCACCGAAGCCGCGGTCCACCGGATCGGCGCCGTGGCCGAGTCCGCCGACCTCCATGTTCGGTACGTCCTGGATCCAGTCGTCGCGGTCCCGCATCGCCCAGACATCGGCCGTGGTGTGCAGTTGGGCGGCGTTCTTCGCCCGCATGCCGGGGCTGCCCGCGACCGCGATGTCGGCGACCCTGGACGGCAGTTCGTTGGCGGCGACACCGCACAGCACGGAGCCGTAGCTGTGGCAGAACAGCGAGATCTTCGACGTGCCGGGCAGGGCGTCGACCAGCGCGGTGAGTCGGACGGCCCCGCGCTCGGCGAGGTTCCCCAAGGCCGCGTCCATCCCGATGCCGGCGGGCGCGGTGTAGTCCGCCCAGGCGATGACCGCGGTCCGGGTGCCGGGGCTCGCGGCGCGCTCCGCCGCGTACAGCGACTTCGCCATGCCGACGGGTGCGGCGTTGACCTTGGGTCCGGTCCGCTCCAGCGTCAGCAGGCTGGTGTCGACACCGGGCACGACCAGCGAGACCCGCTCGGCCTCGTCGAGGTCTCCGAACACCTCGGCGGCGTGGCCCTTCCCGGACGGGTCGAACGCCAGGAAGTGCCGGCCGTGGGCAAGCATCGACCGGAAGCGCTCCATCCGGCGGAACGCGTCGCTGCGGCCGTCGGGGGAGAGCCGCACGTCGTGCACGCGCTGCTGCTCGACCGCCCGCGCCTGCACCAGGGCCCGCCTGTTGGCGTGGTAGCGCAGGGTGACCGGCGCGCCGTTCAGATTGCCGACGACCAAGGGGTACTTGTCGGCGAGAGCGGTGCGCTGCGCGGCGGTGAGCGAGGCGAAGAACTGGGCCAGCCGGTACGGGGACGCATCGACGTCCGGCAGGGGGTGACCCGCTATCCGGCCCCGCGCCCAGGACGTGAGTGCGATATCGCGTGGCTCGTCGGAGCGTTGGTGACGTACGGCGGTCCAGCCTGTGGTCGCCAGCATCACAAACACGACCGCGACGGCGAGAAGTGCGCGCCATGCGGTGAGCGTGGGGGAGGAGTCGAAGGAAGTCACTGCCGCCCACATTAGGAGACGCGCGACGGCAGCTGTGAAGCGGGTGACGCACATCACCCGTCGATGGGGAATTGGAGGGGCGCTTCCTTACGCTCCGTGCGCGCCTCGCGCACGCTCCGGCGAACTCCCACGCCTGGCGGTCGCCCCATGTGGCAGTCCTGGCAAGGCTGTTGTGAAGTCTGTCATGTTCGCCTTTGAGGTGTTCGGCACATTCGGGTGCGGAACTACCCGGCGGAGGTGTGAGGTGTCTCGGCCGTCCGTTCGACCGGTGTGCGCCAGTTCCCCGCGAGCGCCGCTCCGAGGTGGTCCAGGTAGGTCTCGGTCAGCGTCCGCAGTGAGTCGACGCTGGTGTCCCGCCCCTGCCCCCACAGCTGCCCGGTCACCCGCATCACGCCGGAGAATGCGGCGACGGCGACCCGCGGCCGCGGGTCCGTCGCGATGTCGAGACCCTCGCGCGCGGCGATCACCTCGGCGATCTGGTTCTCCAGATCGATGCTGCGCCGCAGATGGGCCGCGAGCAGGGAGGGGGTCGACTCGATCATCCGGTACGTACGCATGTGGAGTTCGACCGTGACGAGTTCCTCGATCGCCTCGCCGATGCTGTTCCATGCGCACAGCACCGCGCTGCGCATGGCTTCGAACGGACTTTCCGCGGCGGGTCGTCGGCGCAGCTCCGAGAGGAAGCGCGACTCCACCATCTCCTGGACGGCGAAGGCGGTCTCCTCCTTGCTGGCGAAGTAGCGGAAGAAGGTGCGCTGGGAGACGTCGACGGCGTCGACGATCTCGTCGACGGTGGTCTCCTCGTACCCCTGGGTGGTGAAGAGCTCGAGAGCGGCGTGCAGCAAGGCGTCCCGGGTGCGTCGCTTCTTGCGCTCGCGCAGCCCGGTCGGGTGCTCCACGGCTCGCTGCCCGTCGGTCACTGAACTGGTCCTCTTTCTGGTATTTTGTCCGACTTGGTGAACCTGTGAGCTACGAGACAGTTACCGACTTGTGAAACAGTTTGTCAACTGTCAGTGACTGACACTAATCTCCCGGGCATGACTAGTCAGACCACCGTAGAAAAGGCGTCGCGGGAGCCGCAGGACACCCTCGCTCCCGCCCCGGCCAAGGGGCTGCGCGGCCACCCCTGGCTGACGCTCTTCTCCGTGGCCATCGGCGTGATGATGGTCGCGCTCGACGGCACGATCGTCGCGATCGCCAACCCCGCCATCCAGCAGGACCTGGGCGCCTCGCTCGCCCAGGTCCAGTGGATCACCAATGGCTACATGCTCGCACTCGCGGTCTCCCTGATCACCGCGGGCAAGCTCGGTGACCGGTTCGGCCACCGCCAGACCTTCCTGATCGGGGTCGTGGGCTTCGCCGCGGCCTCGGGGGCCATCGGCCTCTCCAGCAGCGTGGCCCTGGTGATCACGTTGCGGGTGCTGCAGGGCCTCTTCGGCGCCCTGCTGATGCCGGCCGCGCTCGGCCTGCTGCGCGCCACCTTCCCGGCCGAGAAGCTGAACATGGCCATCGGTATCTGGGGCATGGTCATCGGCGCCTCGACCGCGGGCGGCCCGATCCTCGGCGGTGTGCTCGTCGAGCACGTCAGCTGGCAGTCCGTCTTCTTCATCAACGTGCCGGTCGGTGTGATCGCACTCCTGCTCGGCGTGGTGATCCTCAAGGACCACCGGGCCGAGAACGCCCCGCGCTCCTTCGACATCGGCGGCATCGTGCTGCTGTCGCAGGCGATGTTCTGCCTGATCTGGGCCCTCATCAAGGGTGCCGAGTGGGGCTGGGGCGACTTCAAGACGGTCGGCTTCCTGGCGGCCGCCGTGGGCCTGTTCGCGGTGTTCGCCTTCTCGCAGAAGAACGTCAGGGAACCGCTGGTCCCGCTGGCCATGTTCCGCTCCGTGGCGCTGTCCGCGGGTGTGGTCCTGATGGTGCTGATGGCATTCGCCTTCCTGGGCGGACTGTTCTTCGTCACCTTCTACCTGCAGAACGTGCACGGCATGAAGGCCGTCGACGCGGGTCTGCACCTGCTGCCGCTGACCGGCATGATGATCGTCGGCTCCCCGCTCGCGGGCGTGCTGATCACCAAGTTCGGCCCGCGCGTCCCGCTCGTCGGCGGCATGGTGTGCACCGCGGTCGCCATGTTCGGGATGTCGCAGCTGGACACCGGCACCGGCACGGCGACGATGTCCATCTGGTTCGGTCTGCTCGGCCTCGGCCTCGCCCCGGTAATGGTCGGCGCCACCGAGGTCATCGTGGGCAACGCCCCGATGGAGCTCTCCGGTGTCGCGGGTGGTCTGCAGCAGGCCTCCATGCAGGTCGGCGGCAGTCTCGGTACGGCGGTGCTGGGCGCGGTCATGGCCTCCCAGGTCGACTCCCACCTCGCCGGCAACTGGGCGGACGCGAAGCTTCCGCCGCTCTCGCCCCAGCAGCTGGACCAGGCGTCCTCGGCCGTCGAGGTCGGCATTCCGCCGGTGGGATCCGGCGTGCCCGCGCCGGTCGTGGAGAAGATCACGGGCGTCGCACATGACACGTTCGTGTCCGGCATGAGCACCGCGTTCATGGTCGCCGGCATCGTCGCGGTGGTCGCGGCGCTGGTCGCCACGCTCACCAAGCGCGGTGAGAACGCCGAGGCAGGCGCGGGCGCAGGCCACATCTGATCCCGCCGCCGGTCGTCGCCGACCCCTCGCGCCGATGACGCCCGAGCGTCAACACAGCGGATACGACAGCCCCGCCGGACCTCTCCGGCGGGGCTGTCGCCTATCCGGGTGGTGTGGCCCGGAGCCCCTTCCGGTGAAGCTGCCGCGCAGGTCAGGGTGCGTGCAACTGATCCACACCACCACGGGGGTTGATTGATATGCGTACGACCGTCCTTGCCGCCGTACTGACCGCCACCGCCCTGATCCCACCGGCCGCTTCGGCGTCACAGACCGCACCGGCCGCGCACGCGGCGCCGGTCCGTCTCGGGACATGCGGGAGCGGTCAGCTCTGCCTCTGGGCGAAGCCGGACTTCACCGGCGCCCGGCAGATCCATGAACTGTCGGACACCGGCATCGAGAGCTGTGTCCCGCTGCCGCCGGGCAGCAAGGCCCAGGCGCTCGCCAACCGCACCGGCCGTCCCGTCACCACCTACCAGTCCGCGGAGTGCGCCGAGACCGGCGAGTTCGAGACGTATCCGGGCGGCGGGACCTGGGTGCCGCAGTCCCCGTACCAGGTCAGGGCATTCAAGATCTGGGAGAACTGACCGCGGAGCCGACCGGGGAACGCCGAAGGGCGGCGGACCAGAGGTCCGCCGCCCTTCGACTCGGCTCGTCCGCCGGTCGTGCCTACGCGTCGCCGCCGGCCGCGCCGGGATCGGCCGCGGCCACATCCAGGAGCTCGTACCGGTCGATCGCCGTCTTCAGCACCGAACGGTCGATCCGGCCCTCCTTCGCGAGCTCGGTGAGCACCGCGAGGACGATCGACTGGGCGTCGATGTGGAAGAACCGGCGGGCCGCGCCACGGGTGTCGGCGAAGCCGAAGCCGTCCGCACCCAGCGACTGGTACGCGCCGGGCACCCACCGTGCGATCTGGTCCGGCACGGAACGCATCCAGTCCGAGACCGCGACGAACGGGCCCTCGGAGCCGGAGAGCTTCTGCGTGACGTACGGGACACGCAGCTCCTCCTCCGGGTGCAGCAGGTTGTACCGCTCCACCTCCACGGCCTCGCGGCGCAGCTCGTTCCAGGAGGTCGCTGACCAGACGTCCGCCTTGACGTTCCACTCGTCGGCGAGGATCTGCTGCGCCTCGACCGCCCACGGGACCGCCACACCGGACGCCATGATCTGGGCCGGGATCATGCCCCGCTCGCCGCTCTTGAAGCGGTAGACGCCCTTGAGGATGCCCTCGACGTCCACGTTCTCCGGCTCGGCCGGGTGCTGGATCGGCTCGTTGTAGACGGTGAGGTAGTAGAAGACGTCCTCGCTGTTCTCGCCGTACATCCGTCGCAGACCGTCCTTGACGATGTGCGCGATCTCGTACCCGAAGGCCGGGTCGTACGCGACACAGCCCGGGTTCGTCGAGGCGAGCAGCTGCGAGTGGCCGTCCGCGTGCTGCAGACCCTCACCGGTCAGCGTCGTGCGGCCCGCGGTCGCACCCAGTACGAAGCCGCGCGCGAGCTGGTCGGCCATCTGCCAGAACTGGTCACCGGTGCGCTGGAAACCGAACATCGAGTAGAAGACGTACACCGGGATCAGCGGCTCGCCGTGCGTGGCGTACGCCGAACCCGCGGCGATCAGCGACGCCGTGCAGCCGGCCTCGGAGATGCCGTCGTGCAGCATCTGACCGGTCGGCGACTCCTTGTACGCGAGCAGCAGATCGCGGTCCACCGCCTCGTACTGCTGACCCAGCGGGTTGTAGATCTTCGCGCTCGGGAAGAACGCGTCCATACCGAAGGTGCGGTACTCGTCGGGCGCGATCAGCACGAAACGCTTGCCGATCTCCTTGTCCCGCATGAGGTCCTTCAGGATGCGGACGAACGCCATGGTCGTGGCGATCGACTGCTGGCCCGAACCCTTCTTCGCGGTCGCGTACGTCTTGTCCTCGGGCAGGACCAGCGGCTTCGCGCGCACCACACGGGTCGGGACATAGCCGCCCAGACCCTTGCGGCGGTCGTGCATGTACTGGATCTCTTCCGAGTCGCGGCCCGGGTGGTAGTACGGCGGGTAGCCCTCGTCCAGCTGCTTGTCCGTGATCGGGATGTGCAGCCGGTCGCGGAACCGCTTGAGGTCCTCGACCGTGAGCTTCTTCATCTGGTGGGTCGCGTTGCGGCCCTCGAAGTTCGGTCCGAGCGTCCAGCCCTTGACCGTCTGCGCGAGGATCACCGTCGGCTGGCCCTTGTGGGCCTTGGCCGCCGCGTACGCCGCGTAGACCTTCTTGTGGTCGTGACCGCCGCGGCCCAGGTGCAGGATCTGGTCGTCGGTCATGTCCTTGACCATGTCGCGCAGCCGCGGGTCGTCCCCGAAGAAGTGCTCACGGATGTACGAGCCGGACTCGGTGGCGTACGTCTGGAACTGGCCGTCCGGCGTGGTGTTCAGCTTGTTGACCAGGATGCCCGTGCGGTCCTGTGCCAGCAGCGGGTCCCAGGAGCGGTCCCAGACCAGCTTGATGACGTTCCAGCCGGCCCCGCGGAACTGCGACTCCAGCTCCTGGATGATCTTGCCGTTGCCGCGCACCGGGCCGTCGAGGCGCTGCAGGTTGCAGTTGACCACGAAGGTCAGGTTGTCCAGGCCCTCACGAGCGGCGATGGAGAGCTGGCCGAGCGACTCGGGCTCGTCCATCTCGCCGTCACCGAGGTAGGCCCAGACGTGAGACTGGGACGTGTCGGCGATGCCGCGCGCCTCCATGTACCGGTTCATCCGGGCCTGGTAGATCGCACCCAGCGGACCGAGGCCCATCGAGACGGTCGGGAACTCCCAGAAGTCCGGCATCAGCCGCGGGTGCGGGTAGCTGGACAGGCCGTTCGGCGCCTTCGACTTCTCCTGGCGGAAGGCGTCGAGCTGCGCCTCGCTCAGCCGGTCGAGGAGGAATGCGCGGGCGTAGATACCGGGGGAGGCATGCCCCTGGAAGAAGATCTGGTCGCCGCCGAGGCCGTCGTCCTTGCCCCGGAAGAAGTGGTTGAAGCCCACGTCGTACAGCGAGGCGGAGGAGGCGAACGTGGCGATGTGGCCGCCGACGCCGATCCCCGGGCGCTGGGCGCGCGACACCATCACGGCCGCGTTCCAGCGCGTCGCGTTGAGGACCTTGCGCTCGATCTCCTCGTCGCCGGGGAAGAACGGCTCGTCCTTCGTGGCGATCGTGTTCACGTAGTCCGTGCTGCGCATCTCCGGCACGGCGACACGCTTCTCGCGCGCGCGCTCGATGAGCCGGAGCATCAGGTAGCGGGCCCGCTCACGCCCGCGCTCGTCGACGGCGGCGTCGAGGGAGTCGAGCCATTCCTGGGTTTCTTCGGGATCGAAGTCCGGGACCTGGCTCGGAAGGCCGCCAATGATGATCGGGTTGCGATCGGATCCGGAAGCCACGCTGTTCCTTCGCTGTTCGGTGGTGCTCTACGGGGCCTGATAACGGGAGGCATGCCCCCGGGATGTATGCATGTACGTCATCACCATCGTGTACCGCGAGGACGCAAACGTCATCTCTACCCAGGGGTAACCGTCAGGTTGTGAGACATCACGTCCGGTACGCGAGGAGGGTCCGGCAGACGGGTGGGACCAAACCGCAACCATACGCCCAACCCGTCCAAGCGTTCCCAAAGGCTGTTCGACACCGATTGGCGGACCGAAACGGCATAAGCTGTTCAAGGACGTAATGCTGTTCAAGCACGTAAAGGGTGTGGACGGCAGCGCCTGGCCCCGCAAGGGACATGCCGATCGTGCGGCGACGTGGCAGGGAACGTCACCGTTTAGGCGGTCTCGCACGCTGGGTACTTGCGCGATCCGCCGCGCCCGTGTGGACTACGGCCAACGCCCCGCGCACGCGCGTGGCTGAAGCATTTTCCGAAACATGATCAGGAGGCAACCCGTGAGCGCGACCGCGGACCACGCGGAGGAACGGACCAACTCGGCTGCACGGCTGGGGTTCGAGCCCGGACAGGTGGTCCAGGAGATCGGCTACGACGACGACGTCGAGCAGGAGCTCCGTGAGGGCATTGAGGCCACTACCGGCCAGGAACTCGTCGATGAGGACTACGACGACGTCGCTGACGTCGTTCTGCTCTGGTTCCGCGACGAGGACGGCGACCTTACGGACGCGCTGGTGGATGCCATTGGTCTGATCGAGGACGGCGGTGCGGTCTGGCTGATGACGCCGAAGACCGGCCGCGAGGGATACGTCGAACCGAGCGACATCAACGAGGCTGCACAGACAGCCGGTCTTTCCCAGACCAAGAGCATCAATGCGGGCAAGGACTGGACGGGCAGCCGTCTTGTCACCCCGAAGTCGGCCAAAGCCAAGCGCTGAACCGCACTCACCACGAGGCCCCCGCCGGTCGTGCACCGGCGGGGGCCTTCGTATGCCCGGGAGCGGGCCCGCAGGCGCCGGTACGTGGGTGGCGTGTGGCCCGCCGAGGGGCCCGCGGGTGGGCTCTGCGTAGGGTGGGAGTCCACCCGGACAGCCCAGCCCGGTGAAGCAGTGAAGGGACGCGTATCCATGGCGATCGAGGTCGGTACCAAGGCCCCGGATTTCGAGCTCAAGGACAACCACGGCCGGACCGTGAAGCTCTCCGACTTCCGCGGCGAGAAGAACGTGGTCCTGCTGTTCTACCCGTTCGCCTTCACCGGCGTGTGCACGGGTGAGCTCTGCGCCCTCCGCGACGAACTGCCGAAGTTCGAGAACGACGACACGCAGCTCCTCGCCGTCTCCAACGACTCCATCCACACCCTCCGTGTCTTCGCCGAGCAGGAGGGCCTCGAGTACCCGCTGGTCTCGGACTTCTGGCCGCACGGCGAGACCTCGCGTGCCTACGGCGTCTTCGACGAGGAGAAGGGCTGTGCGGTGCGCGGCACCTTCATCATCGACAAGGAGGGCGTGGTGCGCTGGACCGTCGTCAACGGCCTGCCCGACGCGCGCGACCTCAACGAGTACATCAAGGCCCTCGACGCGATCTGATCCGGATCCGGCGGATCTTCCGGCGACGATCCGGACGATCTCCCGGCCTCCCGGCCAAAAGCCTGTTTTGGCCGGGAACCGGTCACTAGGATCCACTCGTTGATCCGATGCCAACGCACGATGGAGGCGCCGGCACCTGTCGGCCTCTAATGAAACCAATGGGAGGACTCGTGGGAGTCAGCCTCAGCAAGGGCGGCAACGTCTCGCTGACCAAGGCCGCGCCCAACCTGACCGCGGTCATCGTCGGTCTCGGCTGGGATGCCCGTACCACCACCGGCGGAGACTTCGACCTCGACGCCAGCGCCCTGCTGACGAACGCGGCGGGCAAGGTCGGCAACGACGGGAATTTCGTCTTCTTCAACAACCTCAAGAGCCCCGACGGCTCCGTCGAGCACACCGGTGACAATCTCACCGGTGAGGGCGAGGGCGACGACGAGGTCATCAAGGTGAACCTGGCCGGCGTTCCGGCCGATGTCGACAAGATCGTCTTCCCGGTCTCGATCTATGAGGCCGAGTCCCGCCAGCAGAGCTTCGGCCAGGTGCGCAATGCGTACATCCGCGTGGTCAACCAGGCCGACAACAGCGAGCTCGCGCGGTACGACCTGAGCGAGGACGCCTCGACGGAGACCGCCATGGTCTTCGGCGAGCTGTACCGCAACGGTGCGGAGTGGAAGTTCCGTGCCATCGGTCAGGGTTACGCCTCGGGTCTGCGCGGCATCGCGCAGGACTTCGGCGTCAACGTCTGAGCACGGCCCAGAAGGCGTGACCGGGCGGCGCCTGCGAAAGCACTGCCCGGGCCACGTCCAGCACGTCCCCGTCCGGCGCCGCACCCAGTGCGGCGCCGGACGCGCACAACAGACGGTCCGTCGACGGTCGGTTCATCGATAGACGGTCACTGACAGACGGTTCATCGACTCGGGGAGGACACACACCATGGGCGTCACGCTCGCCAAGGGAGGCAATGTCTCCCTCTCCAAGGCCGCACCCAACCTCACCCAGGTGCTCGTCGGCCTCGGCTGGGACGCGCGATCCACCACCGGAGCCGACTTCGACCTCGACGCCAGCGCGCTGCTGTGCCAGTCGGGCCGGGTGCTGGGCGACGAGTGGTTCGTCTTCTACAACAACCTCACGAGCCCCGACGGCTCCGTGGAGCACACGGGCGACAATCTCACCGGTGAGGGCGAGGGCGACGACGAGTCGATCATCGTGAACCTCACTCAGGTGCCCGCCCACTGCGACAAGATCGTTTTTCCGGTCTCCATCCATGAGGCCGACAACCGCGGGCAGACTTTCGGCCAGGTCAGCAATGCGTTCATCCGTGTGGTGAACCAGGCGGACGGCCAGGAACTCGCGCGCTACGACCTCAGTGAGGACGCCTCGACGGAGACCGCGATGATCTTCGGCGAGCTCTACCGGTACAACGGCGAATGGAAGTTCCGTGCGGTGGGACAGGGGTACGCGTCGGGGCTGCGAGGCATCGCTCTAGACTTCGGGGTCAACGTTTCGTAAAGCCGCGCACGGCGCGGGGGAGCCCCGCACACACCCGGGGGAGACCCGTTACATACACGATGGGGTAGCCAGTGCTTCTGAAAACCTTCGGCTGGTCGTTCGCGATTACCGCGCTCGGCCTGGTCGCAGCGGTGTTCTACGGGGGGTGGGAGGCCCTCGGGGTGGTCGCGATCCTTTCCGTCCTCGAGATCTCGCTGTCCTTCGACAATGCGGTAGTCAACGCCGGAATCCTGAAGAAGATGAGTGCCTTCTGGCAGAAGATCTTCCTCACGGTCGGCATTCTCATCGCGGTCTTCGGTATGCGGCTGGTCTTCCCTGTCGTGATCGTGGCCATCACCGCCAAGTTGGGGCCCATCGAGGCGGTCGATCTCTCGTTCAACCAGCCGGACCGCTATCAGGAACTGGTCACGGACGCCCACCCGGCGATCGCATCCTTCGGTGGCATGTTCCTGCTGATGATCTTCCTCGACTTCATCTTCGAGGAGCGTGACATCCAGTGGCTTCGCTGGATCGAGCGTCCGCTCGCCAAGCTCGGCAAGGTCGACATGCTGTCGGTCTGCATCGCGCTCATCGTGCTGCTGATCTCGGCACTGACCTTCGCCACCCAGGCGCACCAGCACGGCGGCGGTCACGCGAACAAGGCGGAGACCGTTCTGCTCGCGGGTGTCGCGGGTCTGATCACGTACCTCATCGTCGGCGGTCTCTCCAGCTTCTTCGAGAACAAGCTCGAGGAAGAGGAGGAGCGCGAGCACGAGGCCGAGGAAGAGGCCAGGAAGAGCGGCAAGAAGCTCTCCGCGGTGGTCCTCTCCGGCAAGGCCGCGTTCTTCATGTTCCTCTACCTCGAGGTCCTCGACGCGTCCTTCTCGTTCGACGGCGTCATCGGCGCCTTCGCCATCACCAACAACATCGTGCTGATGGCCCTCGGCCTCGGTATCGGCGCCATGTACGTCCGGTCGCTCACGGTCTACCTGGTCCGTCAGGGCACCCTCGACGACTACGTCTACCTGGAGCACGGCGCGCACTACGCCATCGGTGCGCTGTCCGTCATCCTGCTCGTCACCATCCAGTACCAGATCAACGAGATCATCACCGGCCTCGTCGGCGTCGTGCTGATCGCCTGGTCCTTCTGGTCCTCGGTCCGGCGCAACAAGGCGCTGGAGGCCGGAGGCGGCGACAACTCGGGCTCCAAGGCGGAAGTCCCGTCCGGGGTGTGACCCGGTAGGGATTGAGGAACGCTCTCAGCGGGGCGGTCCGTACGGCGACGGTTCTCCGGGGACACCCGGAGCCGGCCCGGGGGCCGCCCCGCAGTGATGCGCGCGGGGCCGGGCAGTACCGAGAAGTGTGGGGGTTGGGGATGGCGTTCTGGGACGGCCTGTGGCCGAGGCGAGAAGCGCAGTTCGAGTCGGGCAACGCGGCCACCAACTCCATCGTGCTCTCCAAGCGGCACGCCACGGTCTCGCTGACCAAACAGGGCGCGCTGACCGGCAACCTCCGGGTCAATCTCTCCTGGCGGATGCGTACGTCCGACATCGAGGGCCGATCGCGGCAGAGCGGCCGCCTGCTGCGGCCGTTCAAGCTCTTTCAGCCCGATGTCGTCCAGGCGCACACCCAGGGCGTGGTCAACGTCGACCTGGACCTGGGCTGCATGTACGAGCTGAAGGACGGCACCAAGGGCGTCGTGCAGCCGCTGGGCAACCTGATCGGCGACCTGAACGGGCCGCCGTACATCAGGCTCAGCGGGGACGACCGCTTCGGGGCGCCGTCGGGGGAGACCGTGTACGTCAACCTCGACCAGCGGGACCAGATCAAGCGGCTGCTGTTCTTCGTCTACATCTACGACCAGACGCCGGCCTTCGACCGCACGCACGCCAAGGTGACGCTCTACCCGGGCAACGGGCCGCGGATCGAGATCGAGCTCGACGAGAGGGCCCCGCAGGCCCGCTCGTGCGCGGTGTTCACCGTCGAGAACGTCAAGGACGAGCTGATCGTGCGGCGCGAGGTGAAATTCGTCTACGGCTTCCAGTCGGAGCTGGACCGGCTGTACGGCTGGGGGATGCAGTGGGGCCGCGGCTACAAGTCACGGGCCTGAGGCCACCTGTGCTCGACTCCCCGGGCCTGAGACCCGAGTCCCGGCCCTGAGCCCCGGCTGAGACCGATCGCCGGTCCTCGGACCCGGATCCGGCCCGCGGCGCCGGACCGGTCAGGACCGGACGAACTGCGGCCCCTGCGGCGGCAGGACGAAATTCGGGTCCGGGGCGGGCTGCGCGGCCGCCGCGGGCTGCGGGTAGCCGTACGCGGGCTGTGCGGAGGCCGGCTGCGGATAGCCATAGGCCGGCTGGGGAGCCGGGACGGGCGCTGCAACCGCTGTCGGCTGCGGGTAGCCGTACGCGGGCTGCTGGTGCTGGACCGTGGCCTGAGGGTCGGGGCCGGGCGCCGGGGCGGGGGGAAACACGGGGGCGGGCGGTGCGGCAGCCGGCCCGGTGACCGGCGCCGAGGCGGGCGAAGGGCTCGCCGATGCGACCGCATCGGGTTCGGCCGCGGCCTCCGCCTCGTCGACCGAGATGCCGAACGCGGTCGCGAGACCCACCAGACCCGTCGGGTAGCCCTGGCCGACCGCCCTGAATTTCCAGCCATCGCCGCG
This sequence comes from Streptomyces sp. NBC_00353, assembly GCF_036108815.1. Lineage (NCBI taxonomy): Bacteria > Bacillati > Actinomycetota > Actinomycetes > Kitasatosporales > Streptomycetaceae > Streptomyces > Streptomyces sp. NBC_00353. The sequence continues at coordinate 6,873,245 of NZ_CP107985.1, forward strand.
CCGGTAGAGCTCGCCGCAGATGATCGCGGTCTCCTCGCCGGTCTCCGGCCGCACATCGAACACGGCGAGCGGATCCCCGCCCGCCGAGCCCGCGTCGTACAGCAGGATGCGCAGATCGCGGACCTGCTGGAAGGCCGCGCCGTCCGAGGACGCGGCGATGACCACCTGCTCGACGGAGGGGTCGAGCGCGCCCAGGTCGGCCTCGATGGTGTCGGTCAGCCCCTCGGCGACACTGCGCTTCGGCAGCCGTCGTACCAGGCCGGAGGGGTGCCTGGGCTGGTTGTAGAAGACGAAGTCCTCGTCGGAGCGCACACGGCCACCGGTGCCGAGAAGCAGGGCCGAAGCGTCCACATCGGGGACCCCGGCGCCCGGGGTCCAGCGCAGCACGGCCCGTACGGCCGTGGTGTCGAGGGGGACGTTCGAGCCCTTCAGCATCGCGTGCGTCATGGCGGTCATCCTGCCTGCTGGCAGCCCGCGCAGACAACGCGGGGGTAGCAACCCATGTCTCGGCAGTGCGTCGGAACCACGCCGTCCGCGCTCTGTGGAACCGTCGGGAAATGGACGAGTTACCCGAAATTCATGCACGCAGGGAACTGTCGACACCAGTCCGTACGTACTATTACCGGCCATACGTTGTCCGGCCGGTCAGGCAGTTCGGGGGAATCACATGCGTCATTTCGGGCACATCTCGCCCGCTGCGCGGAAGGGCCTGTTCCACCGGGAGCCGGCCGAATTCGATGCGGGCTCGCCCGCCGGCATGCTTTCGGCCGCCCTGGGCGCCACCCTTTACTCCCCGGCCACCCGGCCGCGGCTCGCGGACGACATCATCAAACAGGCCGGGCGCGGTGTCGTCTCGATGGTGCTGTGCCTTGAGGATTCGATCGACGACTCCGAGGTGACGGCGGCCGAGGAGAACCTGGTCAGGCAGTTCGCCGACCTCGCGGCGCGCGGCGTCGAGGTGCCCCTGCTCTTCATCCGGGTCCGTGAGCCGGAGCAGATAACGGACCTGGTGAACCGGCTCGGCAGCTCCGCCGGATTGTTGTCCGGTTTTGTACTTCCGAAGTTCACCGAAGAGCGTGGTGTGCCGTTCATGGAGGCACTCACCAAGGCCGAGACGGCCACGAGCCGGCGGCTCTTCGCGATGCCCGTCCTCGAATCCCCGGAGCTGCTGCATCTGGAGTCCCGTGGCGCGACGCTGCAGGGAATCGCCCGTACCGTTGACAGGTACCGGGACCGGGTGCTCGCACTGCGGCTCGGGGTCACCGACTTCTGCTCGGCGTACGGACTGCGCAGGGCGCCGGACATGACGGCGTACGACGTGCAGCTCGTCGCCGCGGTCATCGCCGACGTGGTCAATGTGCTGGGCCGGGCGGACGGCACCGGTTTCACCATCACCGGCCCGGTGTGGGAGTACTTCCGACTTCAGGAGCGCATGTTCAAGCCGCAGCTGCGCCGCAGCCCCTTCCTGGAGGGCCGGGCCGAGGAGCTGCGCACGGAGCTGATCGAGCACGACCTGGACGGGCTGCTGCGGGAGATCGAGCTCGACCGGGCCAACGGGCTGCTCGGCAAGACCTGCATCCACCCGTCGCACGTCGCGCCCGTCCACGCACTGTCCGTGGTCAGCCACGAGGAGTTCAGTGATGCACAGGACATCCTGCGGCCGGAGCGGGGAGGCGGTGGAGTCATGCGCTCCGCGTACACGAACAAGATGAACGAAGTGAAGCCCCACCGAGCCTGGGCCGAGCGCACCCTGCGGCGGGCCGAGGTCTTCGGCGTGGCGAAGGAAGACGTCGGGTTCGTGGATCTGCTGGCCGCGGGCCTCGCGGAATGAGCGCGTCTCGATGAGCGAGCGCGCAGCAAGGAAAGAGACGGCGAACGTGGTCTGGTCGGGTAGCTGGGTGGCGGAGCGACTGGGCGTCGAGCTCGTCGGCAACGGGGCGTCCGGAGGGGACGGGGAGCTCCGGGAGCTGCTGGGCCTCGCTCTGCGCCGCAACCCCAAGCGGGCCCACCTGCTCGTCTCCAACGTGCTGGGCAAGCACGTGCCGCAGAGGCCGTCCGTGGTCTACGGGGCGGGCTTCGAACTCGGCCTGCGGGTGCGCGAGCTCCTCGGGGAAGCGCTGTCGCGCCGGTCGGTGGTCCTCGGGTACGCGGAGACGGCCACCGGTCTCGGCCACGCGGTCGCCGACGGGCTGGGAGTGGCGCCGTATCTCCACTCGACGCGCCGCCCGGTCGAGGGCGTGGCCCGGGCGGGCGGCTTCGAGGAGTCGCACTCGCACGCGACCTCGCATCTGCTGCTGCCGGAGGACCCGACGCTGCTCGCCGGCGGTGGGAGCGGGCGGGCGGGAGAGCCGCTCGTGCTGGTGGACGACGAGTTCTCCACGGGCAACACCGTGCTCAACACGATCCGCGCGCTGCACGAGCTGTACCCGCGCGACCGGTACGTGATCGTGGCCCTGGTGGACATGCGGTCGCCGGCCGACCGCGGACGCCTGACCGAGTTCGCCGCGGAGATCGGCGCACGCGTCGACCTGGTGGCGAGGGGAACGGGCACGGTCCGCCTCCCGGACGGCGTCCTGGAGAAGGGGCAGGCGCTGGTCGCCGCCCATGAGCGGGCCGCCGAGGCAAGCGAAGGCGGCCGTGTGGCTGCTGCAGCCCGGGCCGGATCGTCGGTACCGGGGCAAGAGACCGATGCCTTCTGCACCCGAGTGGAGCTGGAGTGGCCGGCCGCGGTGCCCGACGGCGGCCGGCACGGCTTCACCCCCGCGCATCGCGCGACCCTGGAATCGGCCCTTCCCGCCATGGCCGCCCGTATTGCCGACGCCCTGGACGGCGACGCCTGCCGCGTACTGGTCCTCGGCTTCGAGGAGCTGATGTACGCACCGCTCCGGCTCGGCACGGCCCTGGAGGACCACACCGAGGCCGAGGTGCGGTACTCCACCACCACACGTTCCCCCGTTCTCGCCGTCGACGACCCCGGCTACGCGATACGCAGCCGTCTGGTCTTCCCGGCCCATGACAACCCGGCCGACGGCCCGGGCGACCGCTTCGCCTACAACGTCGCGGGTGCCGGTTTCGACGCGGTGGTGGTGGTCGTCGACTCCGCTGCCGACACTCCGGAGCTGCACGCCCCCGGCGGCCTGCTGGCGGAGCTCGCCGCGCACACCTCCCACGTCCTGCTGGCCGTCGTTCCCTCGTACGTCCCCTCACCCGCCCCCGAACGGCAGGAACCCCCCATGCTGCCCGAGCCCCTTCGCGGCCCCGTCTTCTCCTCCTACGAGCCGGACGACGTCGGCTGGCTGCTCCAGGACCTCTCGGACACCGAGCTGGAGGCGCCCACCGAGGAGCGCGAGGAAGCGATACAGAGCGGTGGCGCGCACTACGCCGAGTCGCTGCCCGTCGAATACCAGCCGTCCGCCGAGTACCAGGACCTGTTCAAGGCGGCCCTGGACCTGTCGGCCGCCCGCATCGCGCGGGCCGTCGGCACCGTCACCGAGACGGTTCTCGCCGAGCGCAGCCCCCGTCCCGTTCTCGTCTCCCTCGCCCGGGCCGGAACCCCGGTCGGTGTGCTGATGCGCCGCTGGGCGCAGCACCGCCACGGACTCGATCTGCCGCACTACGCCGTCTCCATCGTGCGCGGACGGGGCATCGACGCCAACGCCCTGCGCTGGCTGGCCGCCCACCACGACCCGGCGGACGTCGTCTTCGTCGACGGATGGACCGGCAAGGGGGCGATAACCCGTGAACTGTCTGCGGCGCTCGCCGAGTTCGAGGGCTTCGATCCCGAGATCGCGGTCCTGGCGGACCCGGGCGGCTGCGTCCGCACCTACGGCACCCGCGAGGACTTCCTCATCCCGTCCGCCTGCCTCAACTCCACCGTATCCGGACTGATTTCGCGCACGGTGCTCCGCTCCGATCTGGTCGGCCCGCACGACTTCCACGGCGCGAAGTTCTACCGGGAGCTGGCGGACGCCGATGTGTCCGGCCACTTCCTCGACACCGTCGCCGAGCACTTCGACGAGGTCGTCGACGCGGTGGACGCCGAGGTCAAGGAGCTGCTCGCCGCGGACCGCGCCCCGACCTGGGACGGCTGGGCGGCCGTCGAGCGCATCAGCGAGGAGTACGGCATCCACGATGTGAACCTGGTCAAGCCGGGCGTCGGCGAGACCACACGCGTACTGCTGCGACGCGTCCCGTGGAAGATCCTCGCCAAGCGCGGCGCCGGCGCCGACCTCGAGCACATCAGGCTGCTGGCCGAGCAGCGCGGAGTGCCGGTCGAAGAGGTCGACGAACTCCCGTACACCTGCGTCGGACTGATCCACCCGAAGTACACCCGGGGAGCGACCGGCGCGGACGGCAAGGCGGTGGCGTCACAGTGACCACCCCGAGCTCCCGGGCCACCCCGGGCTCCGTGACCATCCCGACGCCCACGGCCGCCCCGGCCCCCCCGATCGCTCGGGCCGGCCCCGTGACGCTGATCGCCAGCGACCTCGACCGCACCCTCATCTATTCGACAGCGGCGCTCCAGCTCTCCATGCCGGACGCCGAAGCCCCCCGGCTGCTCTGCGTCGAGGTGTACGGCCACAAGCCGCTCTCCTATCTCACGGAGACGGCCGCCGCACTCCTCGACGAGCTGGCCCGCACCACGGTCTTCGTGCCCACGACCACCCGCACCCGTGAGCAGTACCACCGCATCAGGCTCCCCGGCCCCGCACCCGAGTTCGCGATCTGCGCCAACGGGGGACACCTCCTGGTCGACGGGGTGTCCGACCCCGACTGGCAGACACAGGTGGCCCGCCGGCTCGCCGACGAATGCGCCTCGCTCGCCGAAGTCCGCGCCCACCTCGTCGCCGCTGCGGACCCTGCCTGGCTCCTCAAGGAACGCGTCGCCGAGGACCTCTTCGCCTATCTCGTCGTCGAACGCTCGCTGCTGCCCGCAGGCTGGGTGAGTGAGCTGGCCGAGTGGGCGGAACCCCGTGGCTGGACCGTGTCGCTCCAGGGCCGCAAGATCTACGCCGTGCCCAAGCCGCTCACCAAGAGCGCCGCGATGAACGAAGTCGCCCGCCGCGCCGGCGCCACGCTCACCCTCGCTGCCGGTGACTCGCTCCTCGACGCCGATCTGCTTCTCGCCGCCGACCACGCATGGCGCCCCGGTCACGGCGAACTCGCCGACACCGGCTGGAGCGCCCCGCACATCGACGTACTGACGGAGAACGGTGTGGTGGCAGGTGAGGAGATCCTCCGGCGTTTCCTTCGGGCTTCCGTCCCGCAACAGGGCCTCCGGCAGGGAACAGTGGTACCTGAGGCCGTGACCGGTCTGCCCGGCAGGTGACCAGCGTGCCGGGCAGGTGACCGCCTGCCCGGCAGGCACAGAGGGAGTGCGCGATGAGCAAGGGAAACGAAACCAGGATCACGGACGAGCTGTACGCGTACATGCTGGCGCACAACCCGCCGCTCGACGCGGTACAGCGTGAACTCGTCGAGACCACGTACGCGCAGCTTCCCGAACAGGCGGGGATGCAGTCCGCCGAGGAGCAGGGCCCACTGCTCGCCTTCCTCGTACGGCTGACGGGTGCCCGGCACATCGTCGAGGTCGGGACGTTCACCGGGTTCTCGGCCCTTGCGATGGCGCAGGGACTGCCCGCCGACGGACGGCTGATCGCCTGCGACATCTCGGAGGAGTGGACCGCCTACGGCCGCGAGGCGTGGGAGAAGGCGGGCGTCGCCGACCGGATCGAGCTGCGCATCGCCCCCGCTCTCGACACCCTGGGAGCGATGCCGTCCGAGCCGCACGTCGATCTGGCCTATCTGGACGCGGACAAGGGCAACTACATTCCGTACTGGGAAGAGCTGGTGCCCCGGATGCGCCGGGGCGGCCTGATCGTCACCGACAACGTGCTGTTCCACGGCGGTGTGACCGACCCACGGGCGACCGGCGGAGCGGCGGCCATCAAGGAGTTCAACGAGCATGTGGCCGGCGATCCGCGGATGGACAGTGTGATGCTCACCGTGGCGGACGGACTGACCCTCTCCCGCAAGCGGTAGCGACCCGCCCGCCCGGCCGGGTCAGCCGCAGCAGCCCCCACCGCAGCAGCCGCCGCCCGACGGGGCGGCGGGCGCGGACTTTGCCGACGCCCCGCCCACGGCCACCGTGGAGAGGAGCTTCACCGTGTCCTCGTGTCCGGCGGGGCAGGAGGCAGGGGCAGACGACTCGGCCATCGGACGACTGAGTTCGAACGTGTCTCCGCAGGAGCGGCAGCGGTATTCGTAGCGAGGCATGGCCCCAGGCTAACCGGCGGGCACCACGGCTACCGCGCAATACGGCTCCGGCCGGCAACCGGCATCGACGAACTCCGGTCGTGGCGCTGTTCCACGTCGGCCTCATCGGGATGGCGGGCGCGCCAGTACGGATTGTCGTGCGGGAGCCCGCCGCTGACCCTTCCGTACATCCCGAACATCATCAGCATCAGCCCGACGACAAAGCTGAACAGGACGTTCTGCATACGGAAGGCGAGGAAATTGAAGCCGGTGTCGAGCAGTGCCAGATTGACGAAGCCACTGAGGATGAACGCGATGCCCAGGACCATGTTGACCGTCGAGGCGAAGTTGCCGCCGATCACCATCCCGACGAACAGGAGCAGGCCGACGCAGATGGAGAGGACGCTGAGCGCTCCGTTGGTGTTCAGGCCCCCGACAGTGGCGTCGCCCGTGTTGAAGAAGCCGATCTTGTCGATGAGTCCCAGGATGCCGAAGGCAAGCAGCACCAGCCCCATCAACCCCGCCCCTATGCGGTAGACGCTGTTGAGCCGGTGATCGACCGGGAGATGGTCGTCGAACCGGGCGGCTCTGCTGCGCCGTGCGGGCTTCTGTGCACGTCGCCGCGGGGGATGCACTGCATGGGTAGCCATGGTGGCCTCCTTCGCGCTACCACCAGGATCCGCCCCGCGCAGGGCCGCGACAACTCGGCTCAGCCGTCAGCCGCCGGCGCCCCGCTCCTCACGGATCCCCGAGACCACCCGCGCCGCCGTCTGCCGCACGGCTTCGGTCTCGGTCAGGAAGTGCCAGTAGTCGGGGTGGCGACCCTCCAGCCCGGCGATCGCGTGCTCCAGCCGGGCCACGGCATCATCCAGCGGCCGGGCGTGGCGCGGCTCGGGTGTGCTGCGCCCCGCCATGGCCAGGCGCTGGGCGTCGCGGATGGCGAACCTGGTCCGCTGGATCTCGTGCTGGGGGTCCTTGGCCACGTCGTCGAGGCGGCGCAGCCGGTCACCGGCCGCGGACACGGCCTCGTCCGTCGCGTTCAGCAGGGCCCGTACGGTGGACAGCCGCGACGTCGCATCGGCCCAGCGCTGCTCGTCCCGCGCCTTGGTGGCCTCCTTGAGCTTCTCCTCGGCCTGCCGCACATTGACCGCGGCCTGCTCGGGCACGGGCTGGAGGTCCTGCCAGCAGGCAGCGGTGAACCGCCGCCGCAGCTCGCTCAGCACGGGCTCCACCGAGCCCGCGCGCGTCGTCAGCGCCTGGGCCCGCGTGCGCAGCGACACCAGCCGGTGGTCGATCTCGGCGGCGCGCTCGGGAAGCTGCGCCGCCTCGGCCCGCACGGCCTCGGCGCCGCGCAGCACGTGATCGGCGCGTTGCAGCGTCTCCGGTACGCCGTGCCGGCCGGCGCCCTGGTTGAGCTTGGTCAGTTCGGGGGCGAGGGCCGCCAGGCGTGCAGCGAGATCGTCTGCCCGCAGTCCGGACGCGCGCGCCGCATCGAGAGCATTGCTCGCACCGAGGAGCGCCTGTCGCGCCCGTTCGACGGCGGGCGCGAGCCGGGCGAGCTGCGTCTCGGCGTTCCCCAGGAGCGGACCGAGTCCCTGCGCGAACCGTTCCAGCTCGCCCTTGACCCGCACGAGCTCGTCCTTGGCGCCGGTCAGCTCCGTCCGGGCACGAGCCGCGACCGCCGGTTCAAGATCGTCGCGATCCAGGTCGTGGGCGTCGACCGCCGTGATGTACGCATGGCTGGCCTCGTCGATCCGCCGCCCCAGCGCGGCGAAATCGTCCACGACCTTCCGCGCGGCGGGCGAGCTGTCCACCGCGGTGATCGTCTCGATCGAGATCTGCAGATCGCGCTGAGCCGTGTCCAGCTCGTAGAAGGCCTCCGCGGCCGCGTCCTTCGCCGCCTGCGCATCGGCGCGCTGACTCTCCCCGCGACCGCCGAACCAGCGCCGCGTACCACCACCGGCAAAGGCAGCCGGCAACGCCGCGGCCAGCAACGGCACCGGCAGCAGCATCAATCCGAGGACGTCCCTGACGGCGGTTCTGCCACCCGCTCTTGCCTGCGGCCGCGCGTGTGTCGCCGTCACATCCCTCTCCCGTGCCGTATCGCCTTGCCCGGTTCATTCTCCCACCAGGTAAGGACGAACACACGGGCCCGTTAGTTCGCGCTTCGAACCGTGATTTCCCCGTTGTCGCTGTGGGCCTTCACCACATGCGGACTGCTGTCGCTGCGCGGAACCCGCACCGAGATGTCCCCGTTGTCGGCGACGGCGGTCACCGCGTACGCCTGCGACCCCTTCGGCAGCTCGATGGTCACCCGACCGTTGTCACTGACGGTGTCCACCCGATCCGGCACGGCCGTGAACCCGAGCCGGATCTCTCCGTTGTCGGACTGCGCGGAGACGGACGCGCTGGAGATCCGCTCCGTGACGATGTCCCCGTTGTCGCTCTCCAGCTTCAGCGGCGCACTGGAGTCACGGACGGTCACCTTCCCGTTGTCGGAGCGCAGAGTGAGAGGAGTGTCGAACCCGGAGGCGACGACCCTGCCGTTGTCACCGTCCACCGTCACCGCGACCCCACGCGGCACCTTCACCTGATGCAGGGCCTCGCAGTTGCTGACGACCGCCGTGCACTTCATCTGGAGCGTGAGCTTGCCGTCCCGCATCGTCCAACGCGCGTCGGGCCCCTTCCCGAGCACCACCCACCCGTCGACACGACGCGTCACCTCGACCTTGTCCACATCGGCCGGCACGAGCTCCACGGCCGTATTGCCGGAGTCGATCGTCAGAGACTTTCCCTCGAACGCGAACGACTTGTGCTCGACCGGTGCGTCATCCACATCCGCACTTCCGCAACCGGACAGCCCCAGGGCGACGACTACGGCCCCGACGGACGCGACGAGTGTGCGAGTGCGGGTATGGAGTGCCATGGTGATCGATCCCCCGTCCGGTCCGGGGGGCCTTTCCCGCCGGTGTGGGACCACCGTAGGGAGCGCGACAGCCCAGGGAGAATCCGGACGGCTACCGTATGCGGGGTGGGGATATCCCCCCGATCCCCCGCTCCTCGTCGGCCCGGGCAACCGTTTGTGAGCATGGGCCGTACGCCATGTAGGCTGTTCCTTCATCCACGGGTGCGTAGCTCAGGGGTAGAGCGCTGCTCTTACAAAGCAGATGTCGGCGGTTCGAAACCGTCCGCGCCCACCAGTACAAAGGCCCCCAACCGATCATGGTTGGGGGCCTTTGACATCCAGTTTTGACATCAACGGGTGCGGTCACTCACGGTCGGGACGCCGCTTGAGCATGCGGTCCAGGTGGCTCACGGCCTCGCGCTGTGTGTCCTGGACGACGTGGGCGTAGATGTTCATCGTGACGGCGATCTGGCTGTGCCCAAGGATCTCCATGACGACGCGGGGAGCCACCCCCGCAGCGGTCAGCAGGGTCGCGCAGCCGTGCCGGGCATCGTGCAGCCGGATCACGCGGAGCCCGGCGGTCCCGGCGACCCGGGTGAACGAGCGGTACAGGTTGCGCGGCTCGATCGGCCGGCCGGTACGGGTGGTGAAGACGTAGCCGGTCTCCTTCCACTGGTCACCGGCAGCGTTGCGCATGGCTGTCTGCCGCATCCTCTGCCAGCGCAGGGGAGCGAGGCAGATGGCGGGCAGGGGGAGTGTCTGCTTCCTGCGTCGTCCCTTGGGATCGTCTTCGTACGCCTCACCACGAACACGCTGGCGTTGGGTACGGACGCGGATCTCTCGCTTGTCGAGGTCGAGGTTTTCCCAGCGGAGCCCCACGACCTCACCACGGCGGAAGCCGAGCGCGATGGCGAGCATGAAGGCCGCGTACAGCGGGTCCTTTCGGGCAGAGTCGAGGAACGTCAGCGTCTCGTCCAGCGACCAGGGCGACAGCTCCCGAGCCTCGGCCGAGGGAGGTTCGACGAGGGTCGCCACATTCCGCAAGACGAGTTCTTCCCGGCAGGCAGCGGTCAGAGCGGTGCGCAGCACCCGGTGCGATTCCTTCGCGGTTGCCGCGGTGGTCTGCTGCTCCAGGCGGACGAGGAAGCGCCGGACATCGGCAACGCTCAGTGATTCGAGGCGCTTGGACCCGAGCATGGGCACCAGATAGAGCCGGACGTGAGTCTCGTACTTCGCGTACGTCGTGCGCTTGCGGCGAGGCTTGATGATGTTGTCGAGCCAGTAGGGCAGCCACTCGGAGAGCCTGGCCGAACGGGTGGGCACGGGGACGCCTTGGTCGACCTTGTCGAGTAGTTCGCGGCGCTTGGCGTCGCACTCTGCCCAGGTCTTGCCATAGGCGAACTTGCGGGCGCGGGTGCCGTCCGGCTGGAGGACATAGACCGCGGCTTGATACCGACCGTCTTTGCGCTTGGTTATCGTTCCAGCCCCGTTGGGGTTGCGCTTGCGCGGGGAGGGCATCAGGCCGCCTCCTCGATCTCGTGGACGATGAAGTCCCGCACGGCGTCGGCGGGGATGCGACGGGACCGGCCGATGGTGATCGAGGTCAGTCGGCGCGAGCGGATCAGGTCATAGACCGTGGAGCGTCCGAGCTTGAGCCGCGCCATGACCTCGGGCACGGTCAGCAGCTCGGCGGTGGCGGTGGTCATGCTGCGGCTCCTTCCAAGTCGGGTGTGATGGAGGCGGCGAGCCATTCCTCGCCGCGGGTGAGTCCGGTTCCGGCGAAGTTCCAGTGGGCGAGGACGAGGGTGGTGTCGTCACTGTCCGGATCGGCCGGCACGGGGGTTTGGTCACCGTGGGCGATGGCGGCTTGGAGGCGTCGCCATTCGGCGCGGGCGGTGCGTAGGGCGCCGAGGGTGGTGGAGTAGCGGCGCGTTTTGGTGGAGAAGTGGCCGCGGAAGCCGAGCATGTGGGCCCAGGCCCGCAGCCGGAGCTCTGCGAGGTCCTTGCGAGCGCCGAGGGTCCAGGCGGTGCGGATCATTTGGCGGGCGTGGTTGGTAAGGGTCATGCGGGCGAGTTCGGCGAGGAATTTGATGGGGCGGTCGAGGGTGCCGGTCGCGGTCTCTGCTCCTTTGGTTGCGTACTTGGCGATGTAGGCGGCGACGGCTCGTTCGGTGAGTTCGGTGCCGCCGTCGAAGTCGGCTGTGCGGATGGGGCGGATGTCGAGCTGTCGGCCGAAGGCGAAGGTGTGGGCGCGGCCGTCGACGATTGGCCCGGGCACGTCGGCAGCGGTGGCGGCGGCGCGGATGGCGTCGGCGAGGAGGTCTGGGGTGGCCCAGGCCGGGGGCGGGGTGTCGCCGCCGTCGGGGCCGTCGAGGCGGATCACGGCGTGGAAGTGGATGGCGCCGCGGCGCTGGTACTCGGCGACCTTGGCGAAGGAGACGCGGGCGTGGTCGGCGAAGGCGCGTTGGGAGAGGCCGGCGCGCTTGGCGACTTCCCGGCGCAGGTAGATGGAGAAACGGGCCCAGATTTTCGAGGCGTGCGCGTTCCAGAGCACGGCTGCTTCGTAGTCGTAGGCGGCGGGCGCGAGCGGGGTGCCTAACTCGGGTGCGTCGTCCGGGTGCTGAGTGCCGCAGCGGCAACGGCCGGAGGTGGGTTGGTTGTGGACGGGCCCGAAGCTGGGGGCGGTGAAGGTTGCGAACACCCGTGGGTGGGTGGCGACTTGTGCGGGGGTGCCTTTGCCGCCGTGGAGTCCGGCGGTGATGAGTTGGTAGGTGTCGCGTCGGTAGGTCTCTGCGCAGGCGGGGCAGCGGGTGGCGCGGCGGTTGTTGCAGCGGACCAGGAGGTTCCCGGCGGGCAGATCCGAGGAGTGGAGTTCGCCGAGGATTTCGCCGGTGGCGGGGTGGATGTCGGTGCGCTGTCCGTCGAGGCGGATGGGTGTGGTGCAGCCGCCGAGGCCGCGCAGTTGGCGCATGAGGCCGGGCATGGTGCCCAGGCTGGCGAGGAACGCGAGGTCGCCCACCGGGGCCGGTGCGGTCGTCGTACTCACTGTGGAGTCCTCCTCTCAAAAGGCAGAGGCCGGGACACCGGGGCCGGAAGGGCGCGCGGTGTCCCGGCGGCGGGGTTAGCGGTGGGTGAAGGCGGCGGTGGCCGCGGTATCGAGCAGGGTGCGCAGGGGCGATGTGGTGCCGGTGCCGTGGCAGATGCGGCAGTGGGCGGTGATGGTGCGCCGGTTGCCGTTGCGGTCGCGGCCGCCGAGGGTGATGGCGACGGAGGCGAAGCCGTCGCAGCAGGGGCAGATGCGTACCGGGGCAGGGGTGGGCTGGGCCATGATGGGGTTCTCCTTCGGTCCTTTGGGATTGAGGGGGCAGGGCTCTCGGGGCGGCGGAGACTTGGCGGTTGAGGCCGCCCCGAGGGCCGGTTACAGATGAGTCGTGCGGCGGCCGTGGCCTTTGGCCGCGTACATGGCGGCGACAGCTGCGGCAAGTGCGTCGGTGAGGGTCGCCACGGGCAGATCAGCGATGCGGCAGCTGCCGACCGAGGCAGAGACCGGCAGCAGACAGCCGCGGTAGGGCACCGGGCGACGCAGAGCGGCTGTGAGGGCGGCGAGGCCGGTGGTGCGGTCAGGGTGGGTGACGATGGCGGTGAACTCGTCTCCGCCGAGCCGTGCGGCGATGCCGTCCCGGTCGCACCAGGCGGTCAGCCGGGCGGCTGTGGCGGTGAGGACGGCGTCCCCGGCGGCGTGTCCGTGGGTGTCGTTGATGGCCTTGAAGTCATCCAGGTCGAGCAAGAGGACGAGCGAGTCCGGGGAGCGGGTGATCAGGCGCTCAGCGCCGGCGGTCCATCCGGCGCGGGTATGGAGGCCGGTCAGCGGGTCGCGGCGAGCGGTGGCCAGGCGGCGGGCAAGGAAGCCACCGTGCAGGGCCCAGCCGACGGCGGGTAAGGCGATGGCGACTGCTTGCAGGTCCATTGCCCTCACCGCTTCCGGGGGTCGTTGAGCAGGGAGCGCAGGACGACGGCGCAGACGGCGACCGAGGCGCCCGTGATGGCGACGGCCAGCAGCATCGAGACCAGGACCGCGCCGACGACGAGCACGACGGCAGCGCCACCGCCGACCACCGCGAGAACACCGGCCGGGGACAGCCGTACCGCTGGCCCGGAAGCGACCGGGGCGGGCGCCGGGGTGGTGTGCTGGCAGGCGCAGTCCGCAGCGTGGTGCTGCTCGACCGGGGCCGGAGCCGGGGCGGTGGTGATGAGCGGGGTGACGATGCCGGTGGGCAGCGGGTTGACCGGGATGCGGGGGCGGATCATGGGGTGTTCTCCCTTCGGGCGGGTTACTTGACGGCGGTGTCGATGACGGGGGCCAGGAGGCTGTCGGCGAGGAGGTAGCCGCCGAGGAGGAGCACGACGACGAGCCAGGCCGGGGGACGGAAGAGCTTGATGCCGAGCCAGCCGACGACGATCAGGGCGAGCCAGAGAGGGACGTCCATGGGGGTCGGTCCTTTCGGTCAGTGGGTGCGGCAGCGGTGGGTGCGCGCGGCGAGCTGGGCGGCGGACTGGCTGGAGTAGTCGGCGGACCAGCCGCAGTCGTCGTTGCCGCAGACGGCGGCGTGCTTGGTGCGGCCGTGGCGGTCGCGGTGGGTGCCGATCTGCACCGGGCCGATCCGCATCACGGAGTGGAAGAAGTCACGGGCAGCCATCACGGGCCTCCTTGTCAGGCGAGGTGGGTAGCGAGCTGGGCGGCCATCGGACCGGGCAGGCCGAGGCGGTCGCGCAGGGTGTCGGCGTCGATCGGGTTGCCGGTCGCAGAGCGGTGCGCGTCGGCGAGCTTGCGGGCGTGGTCGACCAGAGCGGGCGGAACATCCACCGGTGGCGGAGCGGGCAGTGCGGGGACGGGCTCGGCAGCTTCGACCGCGTCCGGGAACGGCTCAGGTTCGGGGGCCAATTCGGCCGGCACGATTGCCGGAGCCGCCGCGGGAGTGGGTTCGGGGGCGGTGTCCGGCTCAGTGGTCGGGGTGTGGACGAGGAGGGTTCCGCCGAGGAAGGCGAGGGCCGGCCATCCGGCGACGAGGATGCGGAGCCAGGCGGGGACGTCGGTGAGGTCGAGGAGTCCGGCGGTGGCGATGTTCGCGCCGAGGGATGCGGCCAGTGCGACGGCGAACCAGGTCCATGCGGCGCGGGTCGGCTTGCCGGTGGTGCGGAGGATGCGCAGGCGCCGCCAGGCCGCGACGAGGAGCAGGTCGACGGAGATGGGGTAGGCCCAGGCTTTCCAGCCGTCCTGTCCGGCTGCCGCGGCAATATCGTGCAGGTGGGCGAAGGACAGGGCACCGGCGATCACGGCTTGCACGAGGACGGCGTCCGGGCGGATCGAGTGGGTCATGTCTTCACCTCCTTCGCTGGGGTGTTGGGGCCGAGGCCGGGCGGGGATCCATGTCCTGCCGCCCGGCCCCGGCGGGGATCTACTCGGGGGCGTGGCCGGTGCCGAAGCAGGTCAGGCAAAGGGCTTCCTGCCGGTCGGCGGAGTCGCGCTTCTTGCGGCCTCCGACCTGGAAGGACTCGGAGACCTGACCGGCCCTCTTGCAGTCCGGACACGGCCTCTTGCGCGCGGTACGAGGCCTCTTCGCGGCGGGCATGACGTCCTCCCTTTCAGGCATGGCGGGGGTAGGGACTTGGCGCGTGGGCGGTCGCGCCGACCGTGGTGCGAAGGGGAGTGTCAGGCCGTGGCGGGGGTGCTGGCCGGGGCCGGAATCTTGACCAGGGACACGTCCGGCAGGACCGGCCGGAACGCGGCGAGCCCGTCGAGTGCCGGCGTGCGGTGCGCGTGCGCATTGCAGGCGGTCACGGCCTGGCGCAGCGTCGTAAACGGGGTGCGGATACGGACCCAGCCGCCGGAGGAGTCACCGGCCACGGCCATGCCGGGGCGTTCGATGGGGATCTGTGTGGTGGCCGACACCGCATCGGGGGAGATGTCGCCGAACGCCATCTTGGCGGAGGCTTCATCGTTGACCCGGTGCGAGACGCGGCCGGTCAGCTGGGCCCGGAGCATGGTGATGCCGTCCCCGAGTTCGGCGCCGAATCGCTGCCCGCAGATCTCCACATAGATCCCCGCAGCCCGGCCGAGCTGGACCAGGCGAACCAGGGCCGTGATGATCCGCTCCCGCCGCTTCTTCTCCGCCGAGGTGGAGAACAGGGCGAGTTCCGCCACCTCATCGACGAGGAGCACGACCGGCACCGGCCGCAGATCATCCGGGAGCCCCCAGATGTCGGCAGTGATCTCCCCATCCGGGGTGTCCGCGCTGATGCGCTGTTCGCTGCGGATCACCTGGTACGTGTCGGCCATCCGGACCACGAGGGCTTCCAGCAGCTCGGCAGCGTCATCGGGGTTGTCCGCCAGGGCGGAGAACCGGCGAGCGAGCGGGGCGAGCTCGACTCCTTCCTTGCAGTCAATCCCGACCAGGGCGACATTGAGCGGCGCGAGTTCCTTGACCAACTGCCGCTGGTAGACGGACTTCCCGGACTTGGTCGCCCCGAGGTTCAGGGCGTGCGGGACCTCCTGGTAGTCCCGGTAGTGGACCGCTCCGTCCTCCCGCAGCGCGACTGGGACACGCAGCCCTTCCCGGTTGACCTTGGCGGGCATCTGGACCCGCTTGAGGACGTCGTAGCCGGTCATCCGTAACTCGATGACACCCGACTTGATCTCACGCGAGGTGATGCCCTGCATGGCGAACGAGTGCCGCAGCCGGTCCGTGGATGCCATGAAGTCGAACGCATCCTGACCGGGCCGCATCTTCAGCCGCAGCACCAGCCCGGTACGGGTCGGCCGTATCCGCAGGATCCGCGGCGGACGGGAGTCCGGGGCCGGGCGGTTGGTCATCCTGGCCCACGTCAGCCGCAGCCGGGACGGCGGAACCGTCAGCCCGCACGCATCCATGACCGACGCGTACCGGAAGGACACCCGCACCATCGCGAAGACGACGCCGAACGTCATCCAGTACCAGGCCGGACGCTTCGACCGCAGAACCAGCACGGCGGCGACCAGGAGCACACTGACGATCAGCAGGACGTTTCCCGACATGGTGATCAGGCCTGGGCGCTGGACGGGGTGACCAGGGCGACGGCGCGGAACGCGATGCCGAAGCGCTTCTCACCGTTGAACGTGTTCTCCCAGTCACGGGCCTTGAGGCCGACGACCTTGACCGGCATCCCGAGCGTGACGCCGGCCGGGATACCCGTCTCCGGGATCGAGACGGTGTAGAGGTTCGCCTCACCCTCGTCCGCGATCGTCAGGCCAACCGTCATCATCTTGGCCTTCGTCTCGCGGTCTACCGCGATCTCACCCGTCTCCTTGTTGATCACCTTGAGCTTCGGCTCCACCGCAACGAACACAACGGCGGTCGAAAGATCAATCTTGAACGATGACATGATGGAAGCTCCCTTGTAGGGGCGGAAGCGGCGACTTGCTTGGCGGTAGGGCGCCGCTTCCTGCGTTTGAGTTCTTGGAGCCCTGTCGGCGACAGCCGCGGGGCTTTTCGCTTTCCCGTCTGGTGCGCACCAACAGGTTGCAACTGGTGCGCACCAGATGTCAAGCGGTTGGTGCGATCGTCTGCCTCAACTCGCTTTGCTCTGACGCTTCTAGAGAAGCGCCTTGCTCAACTGACCGGTAGCCAACAGAGGTTCACGGCGATCTTGTTAACCTCGTTGTTAACCCCTGCCTACCTGCGCCGACGTAAGGCATGCTGCTGTGGAGAGTTGGCGGACCAGGAGCAGGGTGGCGGTGCAGGTGCTCAACCGGCTACGGGAAGCAAGAGGCGCACGAGAGTGGTCGCAAGCGCGGCTCATCCACGAGCTTGAGCACTACGCACGCAGACATGCGCTCGACATCGGCTCCACCGCCAGCCTGCGTGTCTATGTCTCGGAGTGGGAGAACGGCAAGCGCCCGATCAGCGAGCGCTACGCGAAGATCCTGCGGCCGGTGCTGGGTGTCACCGATGAGGAGCTATTCGGCCGGCAGGTTGCCGTGGAGGCACCCCCCGCGGTCGACGGATACGACGACCTGATCAACCGGATCGACTCGGCGCGGAGCGTCAGCCTCACCATGGTGAAGACGTTCATGGATCAGACGGAGCTACTCCGCACCGTGGACCGCCAGATGGGCGCCGCATCCCTCATCGATCAGATGACGGGCCACCTCGCGACCCTGGAAGACGCTCTTACGTTTGCAGTGCTCCCCGAGACCCGTCGCCCCGTCGCCCTAGCGTTGGCCGGAGCTGCCACGCTCGCCGCCTGGCAAGCGCTCGACGCCGGAGGGGTCGAACGGGCCTGGCGGAACTACGAGTTAGGGAAGCGCGCCGCTCAGGAGGCTGGCGAGCCGATGTACCTCGCCCATGCCACGGCGGAGCAGGCATACGTACTCAACGAAGCGGGCCGCCCCGAGATGGCGGTAGCTCTCGTGCGCGAGGCTCAGCGCTTGGGCGGTCAGCAGATATCGCCACGACTGCGGGCATGGCTGTACGCAGCCGAAGCGGAACTTTGCGCCAAAGCCGGGGCGTCGGATGACTGCCGACAGGCACTCGACCGAGCCGCCGCTTGCCTCCCCGAAGGCGAAGAAGCCCGCGACCCAGACATGTTGAGCATCTTCCTGAACGGTGGCCATCTGGCCCGATGGCGCGGGAGCGCACTTGCGCTGCTCGGAGACGACGACGCGCTCGGAAGCCTGTACGAGGCGCTGGACAGTGCGGACCCGACGTTCATCCGCGCCACCTCGGGCCTGCGCTGCGACCTCGCTCAAGCCCATCTTGCACGTGAGGAACATGCCGAGGCTCAGGAGCACCTACAGCAGGCACGCCTGTTGGCAAACCGGACCGGATCCGTGCGTCACCGCCGACGTCTCGAGCAGCTCACGCAGAAGCTGTAGAGGCGCCTTCTCCGCGAGAAGCGAGGACGTGCAGCAAGGCAACCAACGTGCCCGAGCCCATCAGCTCACCTCTCGCCATCAGCCCTGGGATATCCGCGAGCGGCACCCATGCGACGTGCCCGGCTTCCTCGATGTCGGTGGGGTCGCCCACATGCTGTGCGCCTTTACCGACGTAGATCGCGTGTGGCGAGTCGACCATGCCGATCATGGGCTGGAAGGTGACCACGTGATCCAGGGAGTCAGGCCGCCAGCCGGTCTCTTCCTCCACCTCGCGTAGCGCCGTCGCGCGGGCGTCCTCGCCCTCATCTACGATGCCGCCGGGAAGCTCCCAACCCCACTTATCGGCGACGAACCGGTAGCGCCAGAGCATGAGTACGCGATCTTGGGCATCGAGGACCGCGGCGATCGAGACGTGATGGAGCCGTACGACGTGATGCTCGAAGCGCTCGACACCCGGCGGCTCGACGTCGACAAGCGTCAGCTTCACCCAGCGGTTGTCGTAGACCGTCCGCTCGCCGTGAATCTGCCACGGCTCCAGGTCGGCCGGCCGCTCGATGCTCACGTCATGGGATGGCACTCGGTAGGAGCTGCGGGCGTACGACTCAAGCACCTTCTCCGCGACGAGCTTGGCAAGCACCGTGCGGAGTTGGGTCCTGCCGATGTCGAGGTCTTTCTCTAGGGTGCGCTCAGAGGGCAGCTTCTCGCCGGGCTGCAACTTCCCCGACGCAACCCACTCGCGAATCGTGCGGTACACCCGCGCCGACTTCGGTCCCATCCCCTGGCACGCTCCCTGATGTCATCATCTGGCTCGCACCAGCGTAGCCGTCGAGGCTGACCATCGACAGGTGACGATCACGCGCCAACTCCCCATGGCGATGGACTGAGTAGAAACCTTCTCTACGGGTTCAAGGCTCCTCGCTCCGCTCGTCGCGCGCTCCCCGGCTCACCGCCGGGGCCCTGCGCTCCTGTCTCCGCCCCGCTCTGGGCCCCGGCTACGCCGGTCGCGCAACGAGAGAGCCTGGACGAGGAGGAAACAGGAGGCACAAGACATGCCTCCGGCGGGGGCGCTCAGACTCCGGGATGGGTCGGGGCGCCGTTCGCGAGTGCCGGCCGGATCGTGGCGAGCGTCGAGGGGGCTCCCATCCCGACCACCTTCAACCCAGGCAGAGCCGAGCAGTCGCGGCCCAGGGCGTCAAGGTCGTTCGTACAGTGGCGCGCTCCACCTTGACGCCCTGAACCACGCCCGCTCCACAACGTGTGGGCCGAAGGCGGACGGGATGGGAGCTGAGGTAAGTGGTGGGCTGAGGTGGCCGAGCAGCCCACCAGATCCCATACCCAGTTATTGACGGGCCCCGCGTGGTCTGCGATGAATCAATCTTCGTCATCCGAAGAGGAGCCCCGTCGTACGGAGATCACCAAGATCACAACCAGCGTCAGGATGATCAGGACCGCGGCAAGGCCCCAGATTCCGGATGGCCAGCCACTGTCGTCATTCTTGAGAGGCGACAGGCCGCCAGGACCCACAGCCAGGATGCCGAAGCTCGTATCCCCCAGTTTCGTGGGGCGAGCGTATTGCTGCCAGCCATCCGACGCTAGAGACGAAGGAGCGGCAGCGAGGCGAGGGCGCCACCCCGTCGAACCCCCGCGCATAAACGGCGGCACACCTCACGATTCAAGGGGCCACAAGGCCGCCGGCTGACGGCAGTCTGGCGGCAACGACGACGGACGCCACAGTACGCAGCTGTATGCCACGGGCTGTCGACGCTGATCGTTGTCGGGACCGAAAGTGATCCACTCCACAAACGGACTCGCCTGAAAGCAGAGGGTCGGCTGTGCCCCCCGTGCCCGTTGCGTGCCCGGTCCGGCGGGACGCAGTGGGGACTCACGGGGAACAGCGGCACCGATCGGGCTTCAGCCCAGGTCGGCGAGTTGCCAGGTCAGCCGCCATCCGCATACGGCGTCTTCGACACTAGAGATCTTTAAGGGTGTGGGTTACGCGGGGGGTCGTGACGGCTGCCGTGGGCCGCGCTATGCCAGAGGGATGAGGTATCCCGATGGCGGAGGGCTGACGGCTGAGGAGCGGGTTCAGCGTGAGCGGGTCCGGTTGGCGGCCGCCGATCTGATCGAGGCAGGGGCCAGTGACCGGGAGGTGGCCCGGGGGTTCAGGGTGACCCGGATGTCGGCGAACCGCTGGCGGCGGGGTTTGGCTTCGGGCGGGCGGCAGGCCATGGTCTCCAAGGGGCCCGGCGGTGCCCGCTGCAAGCTCGATGCGACTCAACTGCGTGTGCTGCAGGTGGTGTTGGATACCGGCCCGGCCGCCGCCGGCTGGAGCGACCAGTGCTGGACTCTGGCGAGGATCGCCGAGGTCGTGCGACGCCGGTTCGGCGTCGAGTACACCTTGACCGGGATGGACCTGCTGCTGCACCGCATCGGCTGGACCGTACAGATCCCGTCCCGCAAGGCCGCCGAGCGCGACGAGGAGAAGATCGCCGCCTGGAAGGACGAGCAGTGGCCCGTCATAAAAAAGACGGCGGCGGACCTGGGCGCCTGGCTCTGTTTCGAGGACGAAGCCGGCCAGGGGCTGAGGCCGCCCAAAGGCCGCACCTGGGGCCGCCGAGGCCACACTCCCGTCGTGCGGGTCACCGCCGCAGGCACTAAACGCGTCTCCATGGCGGGACTGATCTGCACGAAGTCCGGCCATCGGCCCCGGCTGATGTACCGCACCCACCTCGACCGCGGCCCCGCCAAAGGCCGCCGCAAAGGCTTCACCGAGGCTGATTACGCACGCCTGCTCGACGCCGCGCACCAGCAACTCGGCGGCCCGATCGTCCTGGTCTGGGACAATCTGAACACGCATGTCAGCCGCACCATGCGGCAGCTGATCGACACCCGATTATGGCTGACCGTCTACCAGCTGCCGCCGTACGCCCCGGAGTTCAACCCGGTCGAGGGCGTCTGGTCGCACCTGAAACGGTCCCTGGCCAACCTCACCAAGCACAGCCTCGACCAGCTCACCGCGCTGGTGAAGACCAGGCTCAAACGAATGCAGTATCGACCCGGCGTCATCGACGGTCTCCTCGCCAAGACCGGCCTCGACTTCCAACCGCCGTAACCTCAGCCATTGGATCTCCTAGAAGGTGAAGTCCTCGGGCGCACCTTCGCCAACGCGGCCATCCACTGTCTCGCGAAGGATGTCCGCGTGGCCCGTGTGCCGCGCGTACTCCTCAATCATGTCCAAGAGCATGTCCCGGACGCTGGGCGTGCGACCGTCCGGCCAGGTGAAGGACGCCGGTCCGTCGAGCCCGCGCTCCTTGATGATGTCAGCGACGAGCTCGCGCGATCGCTCGACAGCATCTCGCCACACTGTGTAGACATCATCCGGGGAGTCCAGAGCCCCGGTGCGCCATTCCCAGTCGGGGTTGGCGTCGAAGTCCACGGCGTCCCAAGGGGCGCCGTACTCGTGACCGGCCAGCTTCACGGCCAGCCAGTCCGCCTCGACCAGGGCCACATGTTTGACGAGGCCACCGAGCGTCATCGAACTGGCGGCCGTGGTCGCGCGCAAAGCCTCCTCATCGAGCCCTGACGTTTTCCAGGCGAAGGTCCGCCGGTTGCGCTCGAGAACTGAGCGCAGGGACTCCGCCTCAGCGAGGGCCGCAGACGGGTCAGGAAGGGGAGTTGACTCGCTCATGACCAGGAGCATAGTCGGACACGGCCCTCGGCTACCGCTTTATCCAGCGACGATACGCAAGTGACATCGCGGACCTCATCGAGCGACCACGTCCGGCATGTCCACCCGGAGCTGGATCTCAAATCTCAGTAACGCCCACGGTTAAAGATCTCTAGTGATATGGCGGATGGTCTCGTCAGTGTGATTGCGCAGCTCTTCACGCACCGAGCTGTCTTCTGGCAATAGCGCCAACCGGTCCAGATCGGCCTTCGCTCGGTCCCGCCCCTGTGCCCTGTTGTAGCGGCGCTGCGCCATGACGCCTATCAGCCCGATCACTCCGACAGCAACGGTTGCGATCGCCTTCCAGTCCACGCTGTGACTCCCTCATGCCTTACCTAGGTTCCTCAAGCCCGAACAGTCCGCGTAGTCCGATCAGGCAGGTTTGTCGGACTATTCGAGGGACAAGCCGATCGCCCCCGACGCTGCGCTGTCCGGCCGGGGCACCACATGTTCGATCACGGGGTGCTCGCGCCGCGCTGAGAGAACGACGTTAGGGCTTACCTCTTTCCCGCATATGCGTACTGAAAGGCCAGGAGAAGCCAGATGCTCATCGAAGTAAGCAGGTTCCTACGGCGCCGCTGGCTGCCACAGGCGACAGTTGCGGTAGCAGCAGGGGCAGCCGGCCTGGCCGGAGTGGTACCGGCCGCGGCTGCCCAGGTGACCACGGTGAGCTGCAGCGCCAACCCCAACGCCCTGCAGCCCGCCATTACCGCCGCTTCGCCCGGCGACACCCTGCTGGTGAGAGGGACCTGTACCGGCCCCTTCACCATCGACAAGGACCTGACCCTGAGGGGCGTCGGTGGGGTGGTGCTCGACGGTAACCAGGCAGGCTCCACCGTCACGGTCGGCAGCGGAGCCCGGGTTCTCCTGGACCACGTGATCCTCACCCATGGCAGCGCTGCGTCCTCCGGCGGCGGCGTCGACAACGAGGGCACGTTGACGGTGAGCCACTCCACGGTGAGAGACAACACGGCGCCCTCAGGCGCGGGTGGAGGCATCCACAACCTGGGCACGCTGACGGTGGTCAGCTCCACGGTGAGGGACAACTACTCAATCGGCGCCGGCGGCGGAATCAACAACAACGGGTCCCTCACAGTGCGTGACTCCAGTGTGTTCGGCAATTCCGGAGACAATGGCGGAGGCATCTTCAATTACCTCGCCGGCCAAACGGTCACGCTGATCCGCTCGTCGGTGCACCACAACACCGCGAGAGTGAGTGACGGCGGCGGCATCCTCAACTACCTGGGCGAGATGACGGTCTCCGGCTCCACGGTGTACAGCAACACTGCCCCCTTCGGCGGCGGCATCTGGAACCAAGGAACGCTGACGGTGACCCGCTCCACGGTGCAACGCAATACCGCGACGGGCGGTCCCGGCAGTGGCGGTGGCATCTACAAAGCCGGCGGCTCCTTGAGCCTCGACCGGTCCGTGGTTCGTAACAACACCCCGGACAACTGCGCTCCGCCCGGAAGTGTCCTGGGCTGCACAGGCTGAACACCGCCGTCCAGCCCTGGAGGCACCGCCACCCACCCGCTCCGCCGACCTTCGGACACTGTCCACGGGGCACGCATCCGGGGTGAACCCGCCTACGGATCAGATGCTGCCCGTGCCCTAGCCGGCGTGCCCCCGCGTGCCTGATGGGATGGCTCCGCATGGGGAGGCTCGGGGAACTGCGGGGAGGCTGGTGGGAACGTGCAGGTCAGTGGGGTGGCTGCTCGGGCAGGAGGTGCGTACGCGATCTTCCCAACTAGTGCTCCAGGCTGGAGAGAAGGCCGCGCTTGTCAAGACTGCGTGCGGCGGATGACACCTGCGGCTGACACCAACAAGCACGAACAGCAGCGATCGGCGCCGAACCTCCAGCGGACGATCGGCCGAGGCTCGGGCCCGGTTCGCCGATGTCTACAGTCCCGGTGATCGACCTGATAAGGATGAGGCCGCAGGTTCAAGCCCTGTGAGCATCAAAACGAAGATCCCCGGTCTACCAAGGCCGGGGATCTTTGCAGAGCAGCAGGTCAGAGCGCTTCCTTCGACGGGGTGAGCGGTTCCCCCGACTTACGTACTACAGGCAAAACACTCCAGGGCGAGTTGCTCCACTCACCGGACTTCGCTCCATGGGTCCTCGGCGACTAGGTCTGCCGCCTGTCGAATGCGTGTCGAAGGCCGGTCGATGAGACGCCAGGCACGGGAAGAGAAGCAGGTCAGCAGGGGTGTACCACTCGTCCCGCTAAGCGCCTTCTAATCGCTTGTCCCATCCACCCATCGCTCGACGCTGAGGCACGATAACGCTGCCAGCACGTGGGCAGACAGAAAGCGGCCCCGAAGGCGAGTGCTCTTCGGGGCCGTCTGTGGGCCGTGAAAGCTGGGCCGACGTACCTACGCTGCCGCTTGACCCTGCTCAGTGCGATGGGGCAGTGCTGGGGTCGCTAACCAGCGTGACGCGGATTGCCTGCGCTGTCTGACACGGCCAGACGATCCGACAGGTCGGGCAGTACCCGTCCGGGGCGTAGTAATGCAGTTGCATGACCGTGGTCCGCAGGTTGGCCGCCGCCTTCGGCCACTTCGACGTGTTCAGCCACAGCAGTGCCGCGCCCGCCGCTAGACCGGCGCCTCCCACGATGCCGCCGATCAGAGACATGCTCCAGCCCTGAGATCGGCACTCCGGCTGGAGGGCAATGCTGGTCTCGTCGGTGCCGTAGGTGGTCCGGTCGGAGAGCGCGGCGAAGATGGCCGGTCCGCAGGTCCCGGTGGTACCGAAGATGCTGATGGTCACGGGGTACATGCAGATCACCCCGCCGATAGCGAGTGCGGCGATGGTGACGAGTGCGGCGGCGAGGCGGCGCATGCGTGCTCCTGTGCGGTGAGGGCGGGGCGCCAGTCTCGACGGTTCACGGAATCATTGCAATATCAACTTCAGATCTCCATGGTCTGCAGTCTTCGTCTACACCGGACGCGGCCCTCTCGGTCAGCTTGACAGCACCGGTGCCAGTGCTTTGCGGATCCTGACGGCAGAAGATGACGGCAACAGAGCTGCACACACGGGGACCTTGGCGGTTACGGAGGGACTGCCCTGAGCACTTGTGGTAGCAACGCGGCAGCACGCATGTAGCTGAGAATGAACTCCTAAAGCGGGTGTCGAGCAGCCCGGGCCGTCACGTGCTGGATGGACTCCATGATCGCGGTCCAGGGGAGCTGTCGAAATGCTGGCCCTTCGCGGGGTTCATAGAGCGGCCAGACGTCAGGACTGTGGATGAGCTCTACGTCCGCCTTCCGTAGGGCCGCGACATGCCCGTCCCACGCTGGGTGCCGTACGTGTGCTGCGTTGACCCGCGGGACCACCACGACCGGAACGTCGATCGTGCCGAGTGCCTCGCTCACTTGCGTCAGTGCTTGGTTGTCGGCGATGCCCGTCGCAAGCTTGGCAACGTAGTTCGCGCTCGCGGGGGCGACGACGTAGCAGTTGGCGACCGGGTGTGGGCGAGCCTCGGTCGGCAGGCGAGGCGCATCCCGTACTGGCAGGCCGGTCACAGCCTCCAGGCGTTCGAGCTCGCCGTTCGCCCTGAGCCAATGGCCGGCATTCGGAGTCAGGGTCACGGCTACCTGCCAGCCGAGGGCGATCGCTGGCTCGACCAGGCCGGTGCGTAGTTGCTCGACTCCATCGGCTGCCGTGCCCACGACTCCCAGCACTCCGCGGCTGCCTGCATTCACGGTTCCACCACCCCGTATCGGTCCGTCCCCTCGGCCAGCAGTACAGCAGAGAAGTACCGCAACCACAGCGACTATCAGCAACCGCTGTTGGTCCCTAAACCCCTTGCGGACAGCCCTACAGCCCTCAGCAACCGCCGTGCCGATAGTTCGCATTGAGGGGGTCACCGTGCCGGCCGCGTCGGCATCCACGAGACACGCGTCTCGAGCCGGACCGCACCTTCACGTGGCTATACAGCGAACAGCTCCCGATCGCTCCCCAGCCTGAGTGACGACTAAGGACGGTCGCTGCCCGTGGCAAGTGACTAGGCGAGTTGCCGGTTGCCGACTAGAGTCGCCTCGTTACTGTTAGTCGTGGGGCCAGGACTAGGTGAGCGGGGACGCCGAGGTTCTGGGGGGAGGGCCTATAACCCATGAGTCGTCGCTCCAATGGATTGGTCGGCATCTGGGCTGAGGCCCAACGCCAGCAGCAACGCCAGCTTGAGGCGCAAGCCAGGCAACAGCGTGAACATGAACGTCAACACCGCGCCCACCAGCGGGAACTAGCACGCAGCCATCGCGAGCAGCAGGCAGCGTACCGGCAGCAGCGAGAGGCCGATGCCAGGCGGCGGACGGAGGAGCTGGAGGCCCAGGTCGAGTCCCTGCTGGGCTTGTTGTCCGCCGGATGTCGGACTGCAGCATTCAGAGCCACCACGCTCACCCGACCCGAGGACATCGAGGCATTCTCCCCGGGCCAACTCGCGTACCCCATCGCAATGCCGAATCCGAACCAGTACCAAGCACAGGGCGGTTGGACCTCCAACCGGCGAGCTCAGGCGCAGGCCGAAACGCGGGCCCGGTTCGAGCGTGACTGGCACGCCGCGCAGGCCGCAGAGGCACAGCGTCAGCAACAGTTGGCGACGTATCAGAGGCAGTACGAGCAATGGGCCAATGCTCAGCTGGCGGAGATCCGCCGGCACAACACCGGCATTGCCGAGATGACAACGGCACTTCGCAACGCTGATCCCGAAGCAGCGGTGGAGTACTTCTCTGCTGCTCTCTATTCGTCTGCCGCGTGGCCGGAGGGGCTGCCGCGTCAGGTGTCTGCTGCGTACGACTCTGCTGCGCGCCAGCTGGTTCTGAACTGGGAGCTGCCGAAATACGACGTCATCCCGGAAATGAAGTCGGTGCGCTACATGCCTTCGGCGGATCAGGACAAGGAGACAGCTCGCCCCGCAGCCCAGCGTCGAGCGATGTATCGGGACGTGCTCGCGCAGTGCGTTCTCCTCGTTCTGCACGACCTCTTCGCAGCGGATGAGTTCGGCGCTTTGGAGTCGGTCGCGTTGAACGGGTTCGTGGACGACCACGACCCGGCGACGGGCAGACAGGCGCAGGTCTTCCTGGCCACCGTCATGGCTTCGCGTTCAACCTTCACCGAGCTCCATTTGGAGCAGGTGAACGCTGCCGATTGCCTGGTGGACGGTCTCCGAGGCCAGCTGTCTCCGCGCCCTGATCAACGCGCTACGGTACGGCCTGGCCGGGTGCCCGAGGATGTAGGCAACGGCGTCGTCACCCACGGAGGAGACGATGAGCCGGATCTATACGAGATGGATCCGATCGCCTTCGAATCGCTGGTCGCTGATCTGTTCCGCGCCATGGGCATGCAGGCGGTGACGACTCAGCGCTCGAACGACGGCGGTGTGGATGTCGACGCGCTGGATCCGACCCCGATCCGGGGTGGCAAGATCGTCGTGCAGGTGAAGCGCTACCGCAACACCGTGCCGCCGACCGCCGTCCGTGACTTGTACGGCACCGTCCAGGACGCCGGCGCCAATAAGGGCGTACTGGTCACGACTTCCGGATTCGGCCCCGGCTCGCACACCTTCGCCAACGGCAAGCCCCTAGAACTGGTATCTGGCGCCGAATTGGTCGACCTGCTGCACCGGCACGGACTGCGTGGACGACTGGGCAGCGGCGGACGCTCGGTTCCTGCCCATCGGACGACACCGCGTGCTGCGGACGAGGCGGATGACGCCAACATCTTGAGCATGTCCTGGTCAGGCACCGTCGCCGTGGACGTGTGCGCGCTCGTCTGCCATGGCAACCGAGTTCTGGACGACGACCACTTCGTCTTCTTCAACAATCCCCAGACACCAGATAGCACGGTCCGCGCGCATACCGCTGCAGCGCCGGACAAGGCCGCAATCCGGGTGTCCTTCGACGCACTGCCCGATAGCGCTGACCGACTCGTCTTGGTCGCCGCGGTCGACCCCGCCATCAATCCTGAGGCAGACCTTTCCGGGTTCGCCCAGGCTCGCATCCGACTGCTGGACCTCTCGGGGGCCGAGCTCGACCAGCTAGAGGTCTCAGACGGCCGCGCCAACGAAACCGCTTTGGTGCTTGGGTCCTTCCGCCGCCGCGCCAGCGACAACTGGGAGTTCGTTATCGGAGGCAAGGGATACAGGGGCGGGCTGGAGGAGCTGATCCGGGAGTACGGCATTGACGTGGGTTCGTAATGGCCTTCCTGCGAACACGGCAGGACGGGCGGCGCAGCGCGTGCCAGATCCGGGCCAGATCAAGCAGTCAGCCACGGTCAATCAGGGTGCGAGGCGGTGCAGGTACGTGCTGACAGGCTTGGTGCTGCCGTACGGCTGTTGACCAGCCAAGACTGTCCTATGGCCAGCGCCAGGCTTACAAAGCAGATGTCGGCGGTTCGAAACCGTCCGCGCCCACCAGCCAGAACGCCCCCGCAGCGAGCCGCTGCGGGGGCGTTGACGGTAGTAGGTGACGGCAGTTGCCACCCAAGGGGTTGACGTGACGGAATCGTGCGTTTCGTTGGCGCTCTCGTGACCCTTGCCTCCGCTGCCCCCGGTGTGGTGTCGGGCTGAGGCCATGCCTGCCTGGAGTGGCTGCCACCTGATAACCAGATCTGGGTCCGAACTTATGGCCCCAAGACGATGGACCTTGCTTGGCCGGCAAGCGAGAGAACGGCCTTAGTGAGGTGAACTGAATTGGAGCGTGTTGGATGCCAAGTGACAGCATCCAATGGTTTGGTCGACCCCTCCGCCAGGTCCATGAGAATATCGCGATCTCTCGCATTCAACGGCTTGGGTGTTACGAGCAGGATGGCATCAAACTTGCGTCCGTTGATGGCTTGAGTGAGAAGCTGAGTGGTATTGCGGCGTGCGAACGTGGAATCTAGAGTTATTACCAGCCCTACCACCACGGAGCCAACCCGAACTGCTAGATCGACTGGCGAAAATTCCTGCAGGTATTGGGTGATATCTGGGGCAGGAAACTGCGTAAGTAGTTCCGAATGGACCGAGCGTTCGAATGCTGATCCTGAAAGGACAGATGCGGATATCCCTACCACTTGCCTGACGGTTTTTTCGGAAACTGGCTTGTGGAGAAACGCGCCCGCCCGCTGGACAAAGAGGGACAACGGTTGTTGGTAATATGCAACCCCCGCCGAATCCTGCATCTCTCGGACAAGTTCGATCCGTGGGCCTATTGTCTTTCCACCGTGGCGCCTATACCAGTCATCCTTTACGTCGTCCGTTATCAGTAGAGTTGGCGACTTAGCAACTCTGGCTTTGTTGAGAAGTTGTAGCCATAGCATCCCGTCCCCGTGAGAATTATCTGGCTTATCTTCGTCCTGCAAGCCAGGCGGGATTCCCTCCGTATACCGCTTGATGACGGCCTCGATCATTTCGTTATGGCTCTCAGGGCTAGGGCGTTCGCCTGTGCGCGATTCCAGAAGATCCTCCCATTTTTTCAGGATTGGGTCATTGCGTAGGGAATCTTCCAGTCGTGAGTCGCGTCCTTTCTGGAGGGTGTGCACTTTGGAAATTAGTTGATCGATGCCATTCAGGATGTCCTTCGTGTCCAGTGGCGTTATTACCGGATGCCCTGAAATGCTCTTGAGGTGTTCTTCGACTTTTCTGCGCGCCGTAATCAGTGGAGTTTCGAGGGACTGATATACCTTCTCTTCCCCTGCCATTACGGCAGGTCGGTTCTTAAAGAATTCGTAGCCTGCTTGATAGGGGACCCAGAGTCGATCTTTGAGTTGGGTTAGAATATCGAAAATCTGCCGCCGGGCGTCGCCGTCGACCTTGTACGGGGCGAGGAGGACGTTTGCGTCTAGAGCGATTATTCCCCCTTCCAGGAACTGTGAGTATTTCGCATCGGAGGGTGAGTAGTACTCGCTAAATGTGTTTTTCACTTGGTCCTCTCTCGTCGGGATGAATTAAAATATCGGACTTGAGAGTGTCATGTAGGACGTTTGGCGTAATTCGCTGGAGCGCCAGCCGTTCGTCGCCTGGTCTCGACTGAGGTGTGGCGCCTTACCAGCGAGTCTGTACATCCGCCACTCGGAGATGACGAGGGCGTGCGAGGAGCGTGGCGCTCCCTTGTCCAAGGTGCGCCCGTTCGTTGACGTCTCGGGCCGTGGCAAGGTGCTGGGCAAGCCGCTGGCGTAGTGGCCGGCCGTATGGGAGAGGCTCCACCCGGCGCGCTGATCGAGTGGAGCCTCTGGGGCCCTAAGCGGACCCGCGAAGCCCCCTGCTGCTCCCGTCATGCTCGTTGGCCAAGGGCCATAGCTCGACCAGTCCGGTGCGCAGCGTCTCGACTCCATCGGCTGCCGTACCCACGACCG
The DNA here is from genome assembly GCF_036108815.1 of Streptomyces sp. NBC_00353. Lineage (NCBI taxonomy): Bacteria > Bacillati > Actinomycetota > Actinomycetes > Kitasatosporales > Streptomycetaceae > Streptomyces > Streptomyces sp. NBC_00353. The sequence goes on from NZ_CP107985.1 coordinate 6,903,378, forward strand.
CTAGCACTCCGGACTACCTACGCTCACCATTCCACCGCCCCGCGTCGGTTCTGTCCCCAGGGCCAGCAGTACAGCCGTCGGGCGGAGGAACTGACATCTACAGCTGACATCAACGGCGGTGGATCTCAGCAGCCATGCACGTCTCCTCGCGACACAGGCAGCCAGAGGAGTACCGGCAACAGGGGGCGTGCGGTTGAACTTACAAAGCAGATGTCGGCGGTTCGAAACCGTCCGCGCCCACCAGTGCAAAGGTGGCCCCCAACCGATCATGGTTGGGGGCCTTTGACATCTACTGCCAGCGCAGGGGAGCGAGGCAGATGGCGGGAAGGGGGAGCGTCTGCTTCCTGCGTCGTCCCTTGGGATCGTCTTCGTACGCCTCACCACGAACACGCTGGCGTTGGGTACGGACGCGGATCTCGCTTGTCGAGGTCGAGGTTTTCCCAGGGCCACGTTCAAGGTCACCGACCAGTGAGGGTTGGCTTTGCCTCCCGGCTGCGCCCTCCCAGGACAGCCATACGAAGCACCAGCGTCTGTCGGCCGGCCTGCATGAGTGCTCAGACGACGGTCTTGAGCATGTGGCTGAAGCCATCCTCGACAGCGAGCCGCTTCCCACTTGGGAACGCAATCAATTCCAGGACGTGCGGTGGTGCGGACGCCCCGGACCGTGGCCCGGAGCCACGGTCCGTACCGACGGTGCAGCGCTCGGGTGGTCAGCGGGCTGGTTCACCGTGCCCGGGGCCTGCGCGAGTCCGGTGGCCCACAGCTGGTCGACACGCGAGCGCTCGGTGGCGTTCGGGTAGCGGTTGGTGCAGGACGGGCCGGGGCCGCCGCCCGACATCAGCTCACTGCACGGCCCGCTGTAGTCGTCCGGCAGGCCCAGCACGTGCCCGGTCTCGTGGGTGACGACGCGGACCGAGTCGTTCTGCTGGTTCTGGGCGTAGTCAAGGAAGATGTTGCCGCCTCCGTGGCCGTTGGTGGTGGCGTAGGACCCGCGCGAGTAATTGCCCTCGTGGTAGGAGAAGTCGGCACCGCTCGAAGCCTCCTGGAGCTTGACGTTGGACTCGGAGCTGTTCCAGATCGAGGCCGCGCTCGATATCTGCGAACGGAAGCTCGGTGCCTGGGAGGCGTTGTAGTAGACGGTCACCGCCTGCGCGTTGGGCTGGGCGGCGCGCTTTTCGGCGACCGACTTGAGCACAGCCTCGAAGAACGCCTTGTTGTTCGCGGCCTCCTCAACCGACCCGTTGTAACGCGCCACGGAGGTACCGGCGGAAGCGGACTGGGTGGCGGCCGTCTGGGCGCTTGCCGGCACCGCCGCGCCCAGCGCGCTGGAGGCCAGACCCAGGCCGAGAGCGAGGGCGAGGAGTTTCGCGGACGTTCGGGACGACTTCATGTGGGGCTCCTACTCACTCGGTGACGCCGAGCGCCCGGTGCGCGGTCGGCTCTGCGTGAACACCGGTTTCGAACTGCAGCGACGTCCTGTGGGTCGTCATTCTTAGAACGGCTCGACAGGGAGCGCAAAGGGTCCCGTCACTACGTCGCCTCGTAGGTCCCAGGACCTCGCCAGGGCAGTGCGCGGGTCTCCAATCCGCACATGGCGGCGGGAGGGAAAGCTGTCGCGACGTCAGAAGCCTTACGCCACAGGGCAGCGGGCGTGCAGGACCGCCGGGCGGAATTCCGGGACACACGGCGGGATCCGCATCTAAGACAAAACGGACAAATCCTTAGATATCCGCCACTCTGCATCTACTAAGTACGTCGGTTGGTTGCCGGAGCGTTGTGACCGACGTCATAAAATATGGGCTTCTGTTTCTTTCGCGCTCCACCGGCCCCGAGTCGCCCCCCCAGGGAGTGACCCTCGGCACTGAGCGGCATCCCTCACTGCTGAGCCGCCGCCGCTCGGTCTCGATCAGGATGGAAGCCGGGCCCGCGGTGCAGCCCGGCGAGCGGCGTGGGGGAGAGGTCGGTCGGTTCCTCGCCCGCCTCCAGCAGCGTGTCCGCCGCACCCAGTGGCTTCGGGACTGTGCGGGCCGGGCTGTCGTCAGCCACGTAAACGAGGTGCGTGCCCTGCCGTAGGCAGTGGTCGGGCTGATGTCTGAAAGCCGCTGACCGCCGGGTTGCTGCGTATGCGGCCCTCTACCTTGATGCAGCCGGCCCGCACGGACCCAGCAACACGGCTGGGCGAACTGTGGCCTGCGGCGTAACTCCAGCCTGGCGAGGCCCGTCTCGTACGGCATGGGAGACATCAATGCTGTGCTCGTGTCGGAGCCTGGGTCGGCGGTGGTGGAGATTGTTGCGGGAGATGTAGCGGCGCTGCGCGCGATCGGCGCCCGCCGCCGACCGATGGGCATCGACCGGCGTCCCGGTCGACCACGAGGCGGTGGGCGGCGGTTCGGGGTGCCGAGGCAGTCGGTGCACTCCGGGGTGCGCAAGTACGAAGCCCGGGACCCGACTTGAGTGACCGGAACCCCCGCGGCGACCTCCATGACCGCGTGATACCGCTGCTCGACCACGCTCAACTCCACCAGCACGGCCCCGGCCCTCAACGACTTGCCCATAGTTCGCGTCGAGGAGGCAGGCGCAGCCCCAGGCCCGCGCCACTCTCGTGCCGGAACGGGCGGGGACTCACGGGGAACTGGGGCGCTGAGCGGGCAGTACGGCCGCACTGCGCCAAGCCAGGAAAGTCGCAGTTCGGGCACGTGATCGCCCAACCTCGCTTACAAGGCAGATGTCGGCGGTTCGAAACCGTCCGCGCCCACCAGTACAAAGGCCCCCAACCGATCATGGTTGGGGGCCTTTGACATCTACTTATGACATCAACCGGGGCGGTCACTCACGGTCGGGACGCCGCTTCGGGATGCGGTCCAGGTGGCTCACGGCCTCGAGCTGTGTGTTCTGGACAACGTGGGCGCAGACGTTCATCGTGACGGCGATCTGGCTGTGCCCGAGGATCTCCATGACGACGCGGGGAGTGACCCCGGCGGCGGTCAGCAGGGTTGCGCAGCCGTGCCGGGCATCGTGCAGCCGGATCACGCGGAGCCCGGCGGTCCCGGCGACCCGGGTGAACCAGCGGTACAGGTTGCGCGGCTCGATCGGCCGGCCGGTGCGGGTGGTGAGACGTAGCCGGGCTCGTCCCACTGGTCACGGGCAGCGTTGCGCATGGTTGCCTGCCGCATCCTTTGCCGGCGCAGGGGAGCGAGGCAGAGAGCGGGCAGGGACCGGCCGTCGTCCGCAGGGATGCACTCCCCTGGTCAGTGGGTGAAGGGGCCGCCGAGCGTGGTGTACGACAGCTTGAGCGAGATCACGGTGTACGACTTCGAGCCGGTGCCGATAGTCCCGGACGTCGAGCCCTTCAGCATGTGGACAAGGCCCGACCGGGTGTTGTCCAGCCAGTCGTTCGTGTCCACCATGAGGTCGGCGCGGCCATCCCGGGTGTAGTCGGTGAGCTTGAGGTTCCGTCCGAAGTAGTCGTCGTTCTCCACGGCACCCGCGATACCGGAGGTGCTCTGGTCGTACGCCTTGGCTCCGCTGCCGGACAGACCCCCTGCACGGCCGAGCAGCACCGTGACCATGCCGGCCTGGCGCTTGCCCGCCAAGTCCTCGCCGGGGGCCCCGATGGCAAGGTCCGCGTATCCGTCGCCGTTGACGTCGCCGGCGGCGACGGCGGCGCCGAAGTAGTCCTCGTTCTCCGAAGAGCCGGGTACGCCCGCCGTGTCCTGAGTGAACTTCATCGGTTTGCGTGCCGTGTTCGGCCCGGTGGAGCCGCCGTACTGGACTGTGACGTAGCCCCGTTCCCCGTCCGGCAGCTCGTAGGCGCGGCCGATGGCGAGGTCGCCGTAGCCGTCCTTGTCGAAGTCGCCGATGGTGGTTATGGGGCCGCCGCCGATCTGATGGCCGCCGTCGTCGGGCACGCGCATCTTGCCCGCGCGCCGGGTGAAATCGCTGCCTCCGCGGTGGAAGTAGGCCCGCAGGTCCACGTCGTCGTAGCCGCCTTGGAGATCGCGGCCAAGGATGTACAGGTCAGTGGCGGCATCGGCGGTGACCCGGCCTGCCACCAGCTGGGAGGCGTCCAGATAGCCGTAGCCGTCGCCGAGGGACTGCCAGCCGCCGTGTCCGCCGGTGCGGGTGAAGGGGCCCTTGAGCAGGACGACACCAGCCCGGCTGCCGCTGAGAGCGGTGAGGTCCTGGTCGCCGTCGCCGTCAGGCGATTGAGGCCCCGCCTGCCTAAGCGCAACATCTACCCGTATGTCTCCGAGCCGGGCTCCTCAGTGAGGAGGTACAGGCCCAAGTGCCGGCGGAGAAAGCTCTCCAACCGTGGAAGCTCGATCGCGTCGGCCGGGAGATCACCGGAACGGGGACGGTAGAACTCAACCAGTTTGGCCATCAGCTCTTCGTCAAGCAACGGCGCCTGATAGCGATCGATCGTCCCGATGTAGAAGAGCCAGCTGTGCAGCCGGTTGGCAGGGCAGTGTCCTTGGCCCGCATACAGATTCTCCGGCTCGTGCTCGTCACCCCAGGAACCGACGTAGAGGTAGGAGGCGCGACGCAAGCCTTCGTCCAGAACCGGGGTCGGATCGTCCTTGCAGTTCCAATGGACCCGAGCCTCTTCCTCAGGTATGGGGCTCGGCACGGCCGCCAACCACAAATGGTAGATCTCCTCCACGGCCGCAGTCTGGCATGCCGAGCCAAGGCGAAGCCCAGGATTGGCCAAGCCACGGGTCACAGCGTTGATCGTTTACATGGTCGCAGGTCACGACCGCCCAAAGTCTGCTGTGGCTGTTCAGATCACGCAGCGCCGAGCTGAGCGGCGAGGAACACCGCTGCCACCGAGGGGCGGACTGCGTACGTTGCGCCCGCGCTCCCCTCAGGAGCCTCCCACCAGTAGAACGGAAGTCGGCGTCCACTGTTGCTGTGTCCCTTGCTCATTCCCCCCACCACGCCTGCCACGCGCTGTGCCGGAGCGCCCTCAGTTGGACCGCCCAGGGCCATATCCACCAGCTCCGTGCAGTGGATCCTCCGGCCGGGGTTGCACAGCAGGTACTCGAGCATCCGCCGGGCCTGCGGCGCGAGTTCAGCCAAGAACCTTGTAGCGCGTTCCAAGTCCTCCGGGCCCCATTCCGGGGCACCGTAGTGCCCCTCTTCGCCAGAGTGCTTGGCCCAACGCGGATCAGCCTCAGACAGATACTCCGTCATGCCCGCCCCCAACAGTTAGTCCCCAGCGTGTGTCGTTCGCACCGTACAGATCCGCCAGGACGCTGTGTGTCGAACCCGTGTCGAAGTTCTACCGGCAAGCCGCTCAGCAGAGGAAGAGTCAGAGGCCAAGAGGGAGTCGAGACGCAGCCACAACGCGCCTTCCAAACACCTGCTCCAGTGCGGCGACCGGCATCACTACCCGACATCAACGGCGTCGAACACGACGGCGGATCAGGCCACGTATCGGCGGCGCGGCGCCTGCCAGATCCGTGCCAGATCAAGCAGTCACCCACGGTCAATCAGGATGCGGGGCGATGCAGGCAAGCGCTGACAGGAAGGGCGATCGCTGTGCACATGTGCCTGCGGAGCTGTGGCCGATCAGTCGATGCGGTCGCTCAGCCCAGCACCTTCGGGTCGTCACTCGGGAAGCTCCTGAGCATGCCCGGCACGTCGATGGTGCGCCGGTACACGCCGGCCAGGAACTCCACGGCACCGACCGGGAACTCCGACCAGTCACCGTTGGCCCCACGCACCACCACTGGCCAGGTGTCCGGGTCGGGAGAGCTCGTCCTCCTGTAGAACCCAGGAACACGGCCCCGGATTTACCAACAGCGTCCGGATCCCGGTGCGGGCCGCCCGCTTATTTTTTGCGTACACACAGGCATAGTGGGGGGCCGCCGCGGACGTCATCAAGGACAGCAAGCCCGCCGAGGAAGATCCCAGAACAACAAGAGAAGGTGACGATGGATGCCGAGGGCCAGGAAAACTTCCGGGAGTTCGTGGAGAACAGGTCGACCGCGCTGCTGAAGACCGCCGTCTTGCTCAGCGGCGGCGACCGGCACGCGGCCGAGGACCTGCTGCAGAACGCACTGATCAAGGCCGCGGGACGCTGGCACCGCATCGACGAGCCCGAGGCGTACGTACGGCAGATCCTCTACCGGCAGCAGGTGAGTCGCTGGCGGCTGAAGTGGCCGCGGCGCGAACTGAGTGTTCCCGAGCCGCTGGAGAACCCCGCGCGCCACGGCGCCGACGACGGGCCTGGCGCCGCCGACCTGCGCATCGTCATGCGCGCCGCACTGGCCCGGCTCACCGCCCGTCAGCGCACCGTCCTCGTCCTGCGCTACTTCGAGGACCTGCCCGAGGCCGACGTCGCCCGTCTCCTCGGCTGCTCGGTCGGCACGGTTCGGTCCACCGCGCACCGCTCCCTCGCCCGGCTGCGGCGCCTCGCTCCCGAACTGGCCGCACTCGGCCCCGCGGGCGCCGAGCAGCTGCCGTCCCGTGACTTCTCGCCTGTGGAGGTGCGTCCGTGAACGTCGACGAGCTGGTGCGCGACTCGCTGCGCGAACAGGCCGCCGAACAGCCGACACTGGGGCCGGGCTTCGCCGAGCGGGTGCTGACGGTCCGACGGCGCCGTCGGACCCGGGCGCTCGCGTCCGCCGCCGCGGCCACCGCCGCCGTGGTCGCCGTCGCGGTGGCGGTCCCGCTCCTCGACTCCGGCAAGGACGACGGGCGCCTCGCGAGCGAGATGAACCCGGGCGACATCGTCGCCCACCCGGACCAGACACCGCCGCGCGACCTGATCGCGGCGGGGGACGTCGCGCTGGCCGCCTACTACACCTCGAGCAACGTCAAGCAGACGGACGACCGCGGTGTCGCCCTCCGCACCTACCGGCTCCTCGACCAGAAGACCGGCACGTACGTGAAGACGACCAAGTGGTCCGTCATCGACGTCGCCCCCGGCATGCGGACCGCCGCCGTCCTGGAAAAGGACCTGCCCGCCAAGCGGATCGGCCTGCTCAACCTGCTCACCGGCGAGGTCGAGCGCTGGATCCCGGTCGACCGCGGCGTCGCGGGGGTCGAGTTCTCGCCCGACGGCAGCAAGATCGTCGCGACGACGTACAGCAAGAACCCCGACCTGCGGTACAAGGCGGATTACGACAGCGACGGCGACGGCAAGAAGAACGACTGGTTGCCGCCGTACGGTCAGCCGAACCGGACCGGCTTCTACGTCCTCGACGTGGACTCCGGCAAAGGCTCCTGGAGCGAGGTCACGTACAAAAGCGAGGACCTCAACGTCCGCCAGGATTTCGCCTTCAGCCACGACGGCAAGCTGGTCTACTCCGGACTCACGACGAGTCCCCACATGCAGTACTACGACTTCGCGGGCAATGAGGTCGCCAAGCCCGCGAACGAGGGGTACGTGCACTGGTTCAACGACGCGGGGCTGTCCCCGGGCGGCAAGCTCGTCGCGGGCGGCTACGCAGGTAACAACAAGAAGTCCGCATCCGATCTCCTCGACCCCTACACCGGCAAGCGGGTCACCAAGGTGAACGGACAGCAACTGCTCGCCTGGGTCGACGACAAGCGGCTCATCGCCTGGGACATCACGCCGGGATCGAACGAGTTCCACAACCGGCTCGTGCTCGTCATGATCGGCAGCGACAAGGTCGTACCGCTGAGCGGTTTCCGCAAGGGAAACGACGGCGCGGCCGGGCGCTGGACGCCGATCTTCGCCGAACGCTGATCAGACGACCGCCAGCCGCTCGTACGCCGCCAGCATCCCGTCGGCCGCCTCCCGGCCGGCGGGCCGCAGCGCTGCATGGACCGGGCCCGCGGGCAGCCCGAGCGACCCGAGCAGCACCGGCTCACCGCTCCGCTCGTCGCGCACTCCCCGGCTCATCGCCGGGGCCCTGCGCTCCTGTCTCCGCCCCGCGCAGGGCCCCGGCTGCGCCGGTCGCGCATTTGTTCATGCTTCGACTGCTCTTCACTTGTTTCCCGTCGCGTGGCCGCGTAGTGCCCAGCGAGCGGTTGCTGGAGGCAACCCCTGAGTCATGACTGGTTGAATCCGGGAAATCCTTCCGCGCGACATCCTCGAAGAGAACGCGCAAGGTGTAAGGGCGGGGGTTCGACCTGGAGTTACACGGAGTTGCTTCTGCCAGTCCCGCCACTACGTCAGCGTCACGCCGTAGCCACGATGGTTATGGCCCGCCGCTGACGACGGCACGCGACTGGGATCGCAAGCACAGTGCCGAAAAGGAGAAAACCATGAGAGGGAAGATCGCCCTGAGTGCCGCCGCGGCAGTTGCGCTTGTCGGAGGGATGGCTGCGATCACGGTCGAGCCGGCTTCCGCTGCCCCGAACCAGAAGTGTCGGGTAGTAGCAAGTAGCCTGACCGGAGAGAACTTCGCTCCCAATGGGACGTTCAACGTCTCGCCTGCTGGGATGATGGTGCGCTCTTCCTCTGACGGTCGCATCGGACCGACCACCGTTACGGGCACGGGCAACTTCTCCGTAGGTCCTGTGGCCTGCACCGGGGCGGCAGCGACATCGGCAGGAAGCGGAACAGATGCAGCCGCTGCGACAGCTGCCGGGACGCGTGCAGCACAAGCGGCGATAAATAGAGGCGCCTCCCCGCAAGCTGCGAAGGCGCAAGGCATAGCAGCGGCACAGACCACGGCGAGAAGCCTTGGCTTGTCGCAGACGATGATCAACCAAGTCATCAATCAGACAACCAACAACATGACCCAAATCCAGAATTCCAGCGTCATCAATGCCCCTGTCAATGTGGGGACGGGACCGATTACGCAGCCGACGACGACCACGACGGGTACGCCGACGACGACCACGACGGGTACGCCGACGACGACCACGACGGGTACGCCGACGACGACCACGACGGGTACGCCGACGACGACCACGACGGGTACGCCGACGACGACCACGACGGGTACGCCGACGACGACCACGACGGGTACGCCGACGACGACCACGACGGGTACGCCGACGACGACCACGACGGGTACGCCGACGACGACCACGACCGGTACGCAGCCGACGACGACCACGACCGGTACGCAGCCGACGACGACCACGACCGGTACGCAGCCGACGACGACCACGACCGGTACGCAGCCGACGACGACCACGACCGGTACGCAGCCGACGACGACCACGACCGGTACGCAGCCGACGACGACCACGACCGGTACGCAGCCGACGACGACCACGACCGGTACGCAGCCGACCACCACCACGACCGGCACGCAGCCGACCACCACCACGACCGGCACGCAGCCGACCACCACCACGACCGGCACGCAGCCGACCACCACCACGACCGGCACGCAGCCGACCACCACCACGACCGGCACCCTGGCCGGCAACCAGTGATGGAGCAGGCGCCGCGTGGGCACTTCGCCAGCGTCCTGCGCCCGTAGTTGATCGTTAGCCTCGATCGGTCATGAGCCCTCATCGGTTTCTTGATGAGGGCTCATGTGCCTGTGCGGTGCGTCCTCTCCGGAGCGGGGGCAGCCTGGCGGCCCGGCTGTCTCGCGTCGGGTCGGCGCCGGGTTCCACTCTCCGGTGTGCTGTCAGTACAGGGCCATCGGGCGGTGAAGCGGAGCCAGCGGCGGCAGTCGGTGTAGACGAGCTGGGCATCTGCATCAACCCGCGCCCTTCCCCTTTCAGTTCACTCCTAGCCTTTGGGCTGATGAACATGAAGAAGAAAACCTTGCGGAGCGTCAGTGTCGCAGCGGCGGCCTCTTTCTGCTTGGAGGCCGGCATATTGGGCACATCGGCGAGTGACTCCGTTGCTTCACCACAGAATTCCCAGGTCGCACCGGCGGTGCTCAAGTGCTATACGACCATCAGTGATCCAAACACGATCGTGTGCTATCGGGTTTCGAAGCGGATCCTGAACAGGGGCGGCCAGATTACATTCTTCCCCTTCCTTATCCAGGTGCCCACGCCTTCGAATGCCCCAGCTCCGGTCGTCGTGAACGTTTTGCCCCCGCCCCCGCCCGATCTGCCAGGGGAACTTCGCCCCGAATCCTCCAGCGGCACGGAACACTCACCACAGCCACCAGTTGGCTGAGATCGCCTTCACCGGGTACCGCCGAGCTCCCCGCGGACCACAGGCCCGGAGGCCATCGACGGCCTCATTGCGTTGGCCTGGTCATTGATCGCAGGAAATCTCGGCCAACCACTCAGGGGTGTAGCACTCAGCGAACGACCACTTCCGGTCCGTGTAGCGGTCGTCCGTGCTGTCGGTGTACACCTCGAGCCTGCCTTGCGGCGTCAAGCGGTAGTACTCGCGAATCGGGTCACCCTCCACGGTGGGATAAGTCACCTTCAGTTCTGCGCTCTCGCCACTCTTCAGGGCTCGCCGGAGGCAGACGATTTCCGGAACCGCCTGCTTCTGTATCTCCTCACCCTGAGCCAAGCTCACCTTGCCACAACTTGAGAATTCGGTTCTGGATTCCCAGCGGTCCTTGACCGGATCGTCCAGCGTGCCGCAACTTGCAGCCAGCAAGGACGTGGCCGCTACCGCGACGAGCCGCGCGCGGACCGAGACAGCCGCCACACAGCGACGAGAGGCCACACTCCGACCTGTCGTCCGCGCCAGGTCCGCCGGCCCCACTCGTCGCAACTGGTCCGCCACGTCGTTGTCTGCGTACCCGAGCAGACCTGTCTTCGCTCTCAAAGCCCCTCCCCAACTCGATGCTTGATCGCGGCCGCACCATACCCGCAGCTCCGACATGAGATGCCCCGATGCCGCCTCTTCGGGCCGGTACTTGGCGTCGCGCGCCTCAGCCCGTGCCTTCAGGAACTGGGCAGACACGGTGCGCAGGGTCTCTCTGTCCCGCTCGCCTGTGTCCCGTCGCCAACGCACTCGGTCTGTGGCGACGCCGAAGCCGTTCCGCCGCTCCTTCTGTGGGAGCAAGCGGTCCTTCGACCGTGTCGGGCGGTGGCCGCCGTGCCCGTCAATGGTTCGAGTTCTTGATCCGACGATGAGAGACCTGTTCCCGTGCCGTACGCCACCGGGACCGGGTCTGCTCGACCACGCTGTCCCACTGCCGGCGGACCTCATGGTCGGAAGGGCGGTGGCCCTGACGGATCCGGCCGAGCTCGTCCTGTACTTCTCGTCCCAGTGCCGCCGACGCAACCAGGGCGAGCATGGCTGCGAAGAGCGCGGAGAGCATCGCGAAGACAGCACCGACCACCCCGTAGCGTGCTGCGGAGGAGTTGAAGAGATGCGGCATGTAGATGCTTGCGCCCACGGAATAGGCCGCCGTCAGGACGGCGCCGGTGACGCCGAAAGGAAGCAGGTCCGGCCAGCTGATCCGCTTCGCCGACAGGATCCGGCCGCTCCAGACGAGGAATGCGGCGGTCACCAGTACGCCGCACACCACGGCGACCAGACCCAGCGCGCCCTCGCCATGGAGCGTGGAGAGCAACGTGGTGACCACTACGTAGCCGCCGAGAGTGAGGATCCACCACAAGCCGTTGCGCGTGTTGCGCACACTGAGGGGCTTGAGGTCCCATGCCTGTTCGAAGAGTCGCTGTGCGGCTCGCGCGAAGCTCAGCACCGAGATCGTCAGAAACACGACCCCGAAGATGCCCACGCTTGCGCTGGTCGCTTCGGCAGGAGAGAACAGCGAGCTGACTGCCGTGGCGCCTGCTCCGGTGAGGTTGTAGCGCCTGATGATCTGCTCTGCGGCGTCGTAGTGCACGAAGTTGCCCAAGACAGTGCCGAGGAGGATGGAGAGCGGGACCAATGCCGTCAGGGCGCTGGACGCCAGGGCCATCGAGCGGTCGAAACCCACGATCTTCTGAAACCGGTTGATGACCCGCAACGCGAAGGCAGGCCGCAGCCAGAACGTCAGTGTTCTGACGAGGCGCTCTCGATTGATCCCCGTCGTCCTGCCCTCCGTGAAGATCGGGACCTCTGTGGCGACGCGAGCCTAACGGTCGGTCGCCCGACCGATGAAGGGCGACACGAGAAGCAGCATGCCGGCCGCACGACATCCCGATGCCTCACATCATCCGTAGTCCGCTGTGCTCCGGGAGATCGGGGCTGACGGGGAGCACGGCAAAGGCCCAGGTCACCGGTAGTAGGCCGGGAGCCTGGGCCTTGATCGTTCCCCGCGATTCCGGCGAGGGCGTGGCGTCGTGCCACTCACGTGCCGGATGCCTCCTCCGGGTCCTCCCCGGAGGGTCCGTCCGGGCGGGCCTTTTGATCTACTCATCGCCGTGGGCGGCGATCGCGTGGTCCCGCCCTTTGACCAGGCGCTGATGGATCAGCGCGGCCCGCACCGACGAGTGCCCCATGTGCTGCATCACGTCGCGCGTTGCTGTGCCACCGGTCGCAGCGAGGATGTCGACGCGCGCGTCTGGTTCCGGATCGTTCCGTTGGTGCGGGCCGGCCGGCCGTCAGGGCACGGTGTACCCGCCGTCGACGGGCAGCGCGATGCCCGTGACGAAGCTCGCCTTGTCCGAGCAGAGCCAGACCACGGCGTCAGAAATTTCGCCTGCGTCGGCGATGCGTCCCAGGGGGTGGGCAGCGATGAGCGATTTCAGCGGGTCCTCGTTCGGGTCCAGGGACGCGAGCATCGGAGTCTCCACCAGACCGGGGCACACGGCGTTGATCCGGATGCCGTGCGGTGCGACCTCGAGCGCCGAGCTCTTGGTCATGGCGACCTCGGCGGCCTTGGTGGCCGTGTAGCCGGAGAACCCGGGGACACCCACCAGCGCCGCGCCGGAGGACATGTTCACGATCGAGCCGGAGCCTTGCGCCACCATGTGCCGGAGCTCGTGCTTCATCGACAGGAACACGCCACGCACGTTGAGGGCGATCATGTGGTCGAGCATCTCGGTCGAGTAGTCCTGGGTGAGCTGGAACTCGCCGTCGTAGCCCGCGTTGTTGACGGCGACGTCCAGGTGGCCCATGTCTGCGACAGCGGCCTGGACGGCTTTCTCCACCTGGGACTCGTCCGTCACGTCGGCCACCACATAGCGGGCCGAGCCGCCGGAGGCCTCGACCAGGCGAACGGTCTCCTTCAGGGTCTCCGCCGTGCGGCCGGCGACCGTCACCAGCGCCCCTTCGGCCGCCAGGGCCAGGGCGCTCGCCCGCCCGATGCCGCTGCCGCCCCCGGTGACGAGCGCCGACTTGCCTGCAAATTGCTGGTTCATTTCTTTTCCTCTCTATAGCTCTGCGTGTGTTGTCTTTGTTGGAGTGGTCGGTCAGGAACGCTCAGGCCGGGCATGCTGCGCGCCGCGGCCGTCACGTGCGATCCGGACCGGGGAGGTCACCGCCGGCGCAGGCGCTTGTCGACCAGGGCCGGCGGGGTGGCGTTGTAGTTGTCGGCCGCATTGACCTCGGTGCCGGGCGCGACGATCTCGTCGATCCGGTCGAGGATGTCGTCGCTCAGTTCGGTGTCGGCGGCGGCCAGCAGACCGTCCAGCTGCTCGCGGGTCCGCGGCCCGATCAGTACCGAGGTGACGGCCGGATGCGATCGGACGAAGGCTAGGGCCAGGTTGGCCGAGGTCAGTGACATATCCAGAGCACCGCCGGTGCAGATATCCCGGAAGGGCACGACTTGACCCGGGGTGTGGTCTACGGGGGGGGGCAGCAGAACCCCTCACGGCTGAAGACGCGCCCCGCTCGCAGAGCTAATAGCCTGACAATCATGAGTGAGCACGTTCCCGAGACTGGTCTTCGGGAATTCCTGCGGACCCGCCGGGCCCGCATCACCCCGGAGCAAGCAGGCCTTCCCCCGCATCCTGGTGTGCGCCGGGTGCCCGGTCTCAGGCGCGAGGAAGTCGCCCAGCTGGCCGGAGTCAGCGTCGACTATTACGTACGGCTGGAACGCGGGCGCAGCACGAGTGCCTCCGTTTCGGTCCTGGAGGCCGTGGCTCGCGCACTGCAACTCAATGACACCGAGCGTAACCATTTCTTCGCCCTGGCCAAACCCGCTCGGCATCGGCCGCGCACGACAGCGACGCAGTGTGCCCGCCCCGGGCTGTTGCGAGCCCTGGAGAATGTCGCCGATATCCCGGCCCTCCTTCTGGGGCACCGTCTGGACCTTCTGGCCACCAATCGCCTGGCTTGCGCCCTCTATCTCGATTTCGACGCTCTGCCGGCCGGCGAGCGGAACATGGCGCGCTACATCTTCCTGAACGACGCCGCCCGTGACCTTTACAACGCGCACATCAGCCCCGCAGGAGCCGCCAAGCACGAGCAATGACACGGCCGTTGCCCTGGCGGGGGCATCAACTCCCCAGACGCCTGCGCAGGAGCCCGGCCATGGTCGGTCGCCGAGGCCGCCGCCCGGCTCGAAGGCGTCGCCCGGCGCCGAGCCCGACGACAGATCCACTGGCACGCTTTCGGGACAACCCATCAGAATGGGCTGGAGGAGACCTGACATGAACGAGCTGCTCACCCGGGCAATCGAAGCCCACGGTGGGGTCACACGCTGGCAGGAGCTGGCCCAGGTGCAAGCCGTCATCGTCAGTGGTGGCCACCTGTTCGCCATCAAGGGCCTGCCGCAGGATCCCGCGCCGCGCGAGATGACCGTCCGCCTCCACGAGGAGCACGCCTCGGTCAAGCCCTTCGGTGCCCCTGACCAGAAGACCGACTTCACGCCCGGACGAGTGACCATCGACAAGCTCGACGGGCGAGTGGTGGCCGAACGCAAGGACCCGCGGACGTCCTTCACAGGCCACGTCCTGGAGACCCCCTGGGACCCGCTGGACCGCGCCTACTTCAACGGCTACGCACTGTGGACCTACCTCACCACGCCGTTCCTGCTGTCCATGCCCGGCTTCGCGGTCACCGAGATCGAAGCGTTGCGGGAAGGAGGCGAAGTACGGCGAGGACTGCGCGCCACCTTCCCGTCCGAGATCGCCAGTCACAGCACCCACCAGGACTTCTACTTCGGCCCCGACCACCTCCTGCGCCGGCACGACTACCACGTCGACGTCGCCGGTGGGTTCGCCGCCGCGCAGTACGTATACGACTACGTGGAAGCGGACGGCATCGTGCTGCCCACCAGACGCCGGGCCTACCGCCGCGACACCAACGGCCACCCCGTCCTCGATGAGGTCATGGTCTCGATCGACCTCAGCAGCATCCACTTCAGCTGACAGGAGACGTGGCTGAGGCCGTCAAGGCTGCGGGCGTCCCACCGCAAGCCTCATGAGGGGTCGTCAGCCCCTCGACGATCGTTCACTTTCAGAGCGGAGCAAGGATCATCAGGACCTCGTCACGGGTGTCGTCGGGTGTGAGTCGGAGGGCGCCGGGCCAGCGCCCGATCTCTCGCCATCCGAGCCGTCCGTAGAAGTCCTCCAGCCCCTCGCCTCCCCGGGCTGCGAGGTGCAGCTGTTCAAGGCCCAGCTCATCGCGGGCGATCTTCCGGAGCTCGTGGACGAGGGCGGATCCGATGCCACGTCCGCGGAAGGCGGGGCGGGTCTGCAGATGATGGACCGTGCCCCAGTGTCCGACGAGCCGGTAAGGATCGCGGTTGAGGACGACCCAGCCGGCCAGGAGGCCGTCGGCGCGGGCGACGAGAAGTCTGCTCTGTTGTGGGTCGAGGCGGCCGAGGAGCTTGTCCGCGACAGGGGTGACGTCCTCCTCGCTGACAGGCGGGAACGGGAATCCCGCGGCGCCGCCGGTGTTGGTGACCGTGACCCAGCAGTCGATCAACTCCCGCCGGAGTTCAGGGGTGACATCGCGAGGGTCGGATATCTGTACCAGGTCGAGGGCGCTGTCGTGCGGCATGAGGAGGAGGATGCCAGAGGGATCCGACATCCTCGCCGCGGTCAGGATCTCGTGGTGCGTTCGCCGGCTTCGGCCAATGCAGTTCCGTGTGCGTCGTGTGCGTCGTGTGCGTCGTGACGCCTTCGGCGCCGGGGCACCGGGGGCGGAGCTACACGTGTTGGCGTGACCTTCCTGGTGGCCCATGGTGGTGTCTCGCCTTCTCGCCGGGGCTGGGGGCCCACGTTCGAGCGCATCCGGAGCAGTGCCAGTGCCACAGGTGCGGGGCGGCCGGTGTCGTGCGAGTTGTGTCGCGCCAGAGTGCCCGGTGATCCAGGCAATGGGGGCAGTTCGGCGACTGGTGCACCACGGCGTCCTCCTGCGTCGATTGATGGTCAGCGTGGTACGGCGGCCGGTGGTTCGGTGTGCCGACCCGCCCTTCCCACTCGTACGGGGGACCCGTGCCGAGGTCGGGGCCGCGATGCCGTCACCCGAATGGATGCGTACAGGTGGTCGCACGGGAACGGGCCGCGCAAGGTCGGTTCTGTCCGGCTCCATCCCGTTCCGGCTCAGGAGTTTCCATGGCACAGACAGCGCCCACGCCCGGCACGTCCGCCCGTTCTTCCGGTCCGGGGGACGGCAGCAATCCCTGGGCGGCCGGTGGGGTCATGTTCGCCGGTGTTCTGCTGATGGTGGACGGCGTCCTGGGGGTGATCAAGGGCATTGCCGGTATCGCGTCCGACGATGTCTACGCACGCATCAGGAACTACACGTTCAAGTTCGACGTGACGGGCTGGGGATGGATCCATCTCGTTCTCGGCGTGATTCTTGTCGTGATCGGTCTGGGCATTCTCAAAGGCGCCGGGTGGGCCAGGGTGCTGGGCATCGTGATCGCGGCACTCAACATGATCGCCAACTTCATGTGGCTGCCGTACGTGCCGATCTGGGCGATCATCTCCATCGCCATCGACACGTTCGTCATCTGGGCCCTGTGCACGGACCGATCCAAGGCGCTCGTCTGAGTGCTGGTCGTGACGGAGGACGTGCACTCATGGCTGCTGCATCCGATCCGTCGGAAGAGCTCGTCGCTCTTGCCGCCGAGGCGTATGTCTACGGATATCCGCTGGTCTTCGACCTGTCGACGGCCGAGGACTTCATGCAGGTGGGTGTCGGTCCGCTGGCGCCCACCCCGTTCAATCACTTTGCGCACTCGGGCCGATTGGCGGACCCCGGCACCCACCTCGCCTCCGTCGGCATCGACACGCTCTGCTCGGTCGCCCAGCTCGACCTCTCCGGTGGGCCGATCCGGCTGCATGTCCCCGACACCGACGGTGCGTACTACGTGCTGCAGTTCGTGGACACCTGGACCAACAACTTCGCGTACGTCGGCCGCCGCGCCACCGGGACGGATGAGGGCGACTGGCTCGTCGTGCCGCCGGGCTGGGCGGGCAGTGAGCCCCGTGGGGTGCGTGGGGTGATCGATGCGCCGACCTCCGTGGTCTCCGTCGTCGGCCGCATCGCCTGCGACGGCCCCGACGACGTGGAGCGGGTCCGGGCGCTGCAGAAGCAGCTCACGCTCACCCACCTCGAACCCGGGACGCACCGCACGGGACTGCCCGCGCCCGACACCGACGTACCGGAGCAACTGCGCTTCTTCGAGCAGCTCAGGGTGTGGATGGCCGACTTCCCGCCGGCTGCCGCCGACTGTGCGTACCAGGACCGGTTCCAGCCGCTGGGGCTGCTGGAGGAGGGGCCTTCGCCGTACGTCTCGGCCGATCCCGCCCTGGTACGCGCACTCGTCGAAGGGATGGAGCGCGGCAGGGCCCGCGTGGCGGAGGCCGGGCGGCCGGGTGCGGCGGAGGGTGGGCGCTGGGTGATGGATCCGCATCTCTTCGACTACAACCTGGACCGTTTCGGGGTGGGGACGATCGACTCGCCGGAGTGGAAGATCGCCGACCGGGAGGCGTCCTACCTGGTCAGGGCAGTGGCGGCGCGCACCGCGCCGTGGGGGGCCCATGGGTACGAGGCCGTGTCCGCACACACCTCCCACGACACCGACGGTCATCGGCTGAACGGCGCCCACTCCTATGTGCTGCGCTTCGAGCAGCCGCCGCCGGTCGGGGCGTTCTGGTCCGTGACCATGTACGACGCCCCGGACGGCCGCCTCGTCGAGAACCCGGCGGGCCGGTACGCGATCGGTGACCGCACGCCCGGGCTGGTGCGTGCGGACGACGGGTCGCTGACCATTCACCTGCGGAAGGAACGCCCTGCGGACCCCGCGGCGGCGGCGAACTGGCTGCCCGTGCCGGACGGGGACTTCCGGCCCGTGCTCAGGCTCTACACGCCGGGGCGTGCGGTGCTCGACGGCAGTTATGAGATCCCCGCGGTCGAGCGGGGCTGAGACCGGTCCGGGGCACCCGCTTGCCGGGGGCGATGTCAGTGGGCCGGTACACACTGGAGGCATGTGCCGCAGCATCAAGACCCTTCGCCCGCCCGCCATCCCCGAAGAGGCCACCGAGGAGGACATCCGGGCCGCCGCCCTGCAGTTCGTACGCAAGGTGTCCGGCTTCCGCGCTCCGGCCGCGCACAATCAGGAGGTGTTCGACCGGGCCGTCGACGAGATCGCCGAAGCGACCGCCCGACTGCTGGACGGTCTTGAGGTGAGAGGGGCGCCCGTCAGGACGTCTTAGGTGCCGAAGCCGCTGCGGTGGCCGTCGCGGGGGTGGCTGCTGCCGCAGCGGGGCGGCGCATCAGGTACGCGGCCAGCGCGCCGGCCACGAACAGGGCCAGCACCGAGACCGCCGTGCCCAGCCATGTCGTGCCGAGCCACTGCCCGCCGAAGTAGCCGAGGCCCACGCTGTAGCCCGCCCAGGCCACGCCGGCCAGGGCCGACCAGGGCAGGAATTCCTTCACCTTGCGGTGCGCCGCGCCCGCGCCCAGGGAGACGACCGAGCGGCCCGCCGGGGCGAAGCGGGCGATGACGACGAGGATGCCGCCGCCGCGGCTCAGGGCCGCGCCGAGACGTTCCTGCGCGGTGGTGAGGCGGCGGGAGCGGGCGATGGCGCGGTCCAGCCGGTCTCCGCCGCGCCAGGCCAGGCGGTACGCGACGAGGTCGCCGAGCACCGAGGCGGTGGCCGCGCTCAGGATCAGCGCGAGGAGCGACGGAACCTGAGGGACCTCTCCGGCGGAGCCGGCCGCGCCCGCGACCGAGGTCGTGCCGGCGGCGGCCGCAGTGGCCGCGGTGATCACCAGGACCCCGCTGGGCAGCACGGGCAGGAAGACGTCCAGGAGCACCGAGAGGGCGACCACCGCATAGATCCATGGGCTGCCGGTCAGCGCACCCATACTCTCGAGCACCTTCGCGTACTCCCCGTTCGTTTCAACGCCGCGACGTCGCAGGGGAGCGGCAGGGGCGGCAGGGCCAGCTGTACAGCGTACGCCTGCCGTTTACCTGCACATCATTACGCGCGGGGGATGTTGTGCACCTCACGTGTCACATGTGACACGCCTGCCCCACAGGCCTCGGGGGCCGGTGGGGCAGGCGCGGCAACACGGGACACGCTGCGGCTCAGGCCGCGACCGCCGGTGCCTGTTCGTGGGTGCGGTCCTCGCTGGGCTCCGCATCACTCCGCCGCGCGAACAGCCGGTCCAGGGCCAGGGAGCCGGGGCCGGTGAAGACCAGCAACAGGAACACCCAGCAGAAGACCGCCGACGGCTCGCCGCCGTTCTGCAGCGGGAAGAGCGCCTCGGGCTGGTGGACCTTGAAGTACGCGTACGCCATGGAGCCGGAGGCGACGAAGGCGGCGATACGGGTGCCGAGGCCCAGGACGATCAGGGTGCCGCCGACGAGCTGGATGAGCGCCGCGTACCAGCCCGGCCAGGTGCCGGCGGGTATGGAGCCGCCGCCCATCGCGCCGCCGAGGACGCCGAAGAGCGAGGCGGCGCCGTGGCAGGCGAAGAGCAGGCCGACGACGATCCGGAACAGGCCGAGAGCGTAGGGCTGTGCCCGGTCAAGGCGTGTGTACATGGGGGGAGGGCTCCTTCGGTCGTGGGGGACGAGTACCGATTGAGCGCCTCAGGTTAGGGTGACCTCACTAGTGCTTGCAAGTTCAACATTTTGCCGACTGGCTGAAAGTTGCTTACTTGCCGGCGGTCAATGTCTGCTCCAGCACCGTCTCCAACTGCGCACCTGTGGCCTTCTCTTTGGCCTGAACCAATGTCAGCGCAGCATTCCGGCCACGCAGTGTCAGCGTCATCAGCTGATTGCCGAACCACGGTCCGCCGGTCTTCTGCCACCGGATCGGCGCCGGGCCGGTCCGGCCGTGCCGCGCCAGCAGCCGGCCGAGCCGCCGTCCTGCCCGGCTCCAGCCGAAACGGAATCCGGCTTTGAGCAGGCCGGGGACCGAGTTGTGCACGGGAGAACAGGTCAGCTGGAGGATGCGCGCCCCGGGGTCGGCGTCCGGTGCGTCGGCCGGCCACGTGGGCTCCGCGATGTACGCGTGGTGCACATCGCCTGACAGCACACAAACCGTCGCCGGGGCGTCGGGACCGCTTCCCGCCTCCCTGATCAGCTCCGTCAGCCGGCGGAAGGAGTCCGGGAAAGCCGCCCAATGCTCCAGGTCGGAGCGGCGCCGCAGATTCTCGCCGAACCGCGCCCATCGCCCGCCGGGCCCGCCCCGCTCGCCCCGGCACAGCGCGGCGTTCCACTCCTCCGCGTCATGGACGAGCGGGGGCAGCAGCCACGGCAGCGAGGTGCCGATCAGGAGATGGTCGTACGAACCGGGGTCGGCGAGGGCCTCCTCGCGCACCCAGTGCGCCTCCTTGTCGTCGAGCATCGACCGGCGCTCCTCTTCGAGTACGCGGGCCGCTCGGGTGTCCACCATCAGCAGCCGTACTCGGCCGAAAGCACGCCGGTAGCTCCAGCGGGTGCGCGTGGGGTCGGCGTCCGCCTCGGCGGCGAAACGACGCAGCGTCTCGGTGCCGTCCGGGGCGGCGCGTACGGCCGCGTAGACCGGGTCGGCGGCCAGGGCGGCGGGGGAGAGGTTGCCGAGGTGCTGATAGACCCAGTACGACGCCAGTCCGCTGACGATCCGCTCGTGCCACCAGGGGGTCGAACGGATGGAGGCGAGCCATGCGGCGCTGGTGTTCCAGTCGTCCACCACGTCGTGGTCGTCGAAGATCATGCAACTGGGGACGGTGGAGAGCAGCCAGCGCACCTCGGGGTCGCGCCAGGACTCGTCGTAGAGGTGGGTGTACTCCTCGTAGTCCGCGACCTCGGCGCCCGGCGGCTCTGCGAGGTCCCGGCGCGCGGCGAGGCGGCTGCGGGTCGCCTTCGACGTCTCGTCCGCGTACACCTGGTCGCCGAGGAGGAGCAGTACGTCAGGGCGTACGGCGCCGGGGTCGGCGGCGAGCCGGGCGGCAAGGGTGTCGAGGGCGTCGGGACCGGCGGCGTCCCGCTCGCCGATGGGGGGAGCGGCCCAGCGGCAGGAGCCGAAGGCGATCCGGACGGGCGTCGGCTCTGCGTTCTCGTTCGGCGCGGAGGGTGCGGCGCATATGGGGGGTGTGGTGATCGTGCTCGCGGGGAAGCGGGAGCCCTCGAGCGGCCAGACCTTTCGGCCGCCGAGCAGCACCTCGTACGCCGTGGTCGAGCCCGGTGTCAGGCCCGTCACCACCACCAGCGCGTAGTGGTGACCCGCGATCGCGAACGTCCGGGAGGAGCCCGACGCGCCGTCCGCGCACCGGACTTCGGCCGTGGTCGGCCGGTCGGCCTCGACCCAGACGGTCGCGGTGGAACCCGTCTCCCAGTCGACGTACCGCAGTAGTGGTCCCAGGCGCAGTCCGGCCATGAGGTGTCCTCCTCGCGTCGTTCCGTACGGACGGGGCCCGTGCACGTACGGACGAAGCCCGTCGCGTGCGAGTGGGCTCCGTACCGTACGGAACGGCGGGGGAGGGGTGAGCGGTTCCGGTCAGCAGCCGTTGAGAACGGACTGGAGTGCGCTCTTCTCCGCCGAGTCGACGGTCAGGTTGTAGTAGTGCTTCACGTGTACCCAGGCGCGCGCGTATGTGCAGCGGTACGCGGTGCGCGACGGCAGCCACTCCGCCGGATCCTGGTCGCCCTTGGACTGGTTGACGTTGTCCGTGACCGCGATGAGCTGCGGGCGCGTCAGGTCGTTGGCGAAGGACTGGCGTTGGGCGGTGGTCCAGCCGCTCGCACCGGAGCGCCAGGCCTCGGCGAGCGGGACCATGTGGTCGATGTCCAGATCGGAAGCGGCGGTCCAGCTGGCCCCGTCGTACTCCGAGTACCAACTGCCGCTGACGGCCGTGCAGCTGGAGTTCTGCGTCACGTTCGTGCCGTCCCGCTTCAGGACGACCTCGCGGGTGTCGCAGGCGCCCGACTGGGTTATCCAGTGCGGGAACAGGTCCCGGCTGTAGCCGGTCGACGATCCTTCCGCCGAGACGGTCAGCTGGCTCAGGTAGGTGCGTGCGGTGGACGCGGCGACCGGCGTGGGCATGGCGGCCTGGGCGGTGGGCGCGGTGAGCAGTCCGCTGGTTACGGCCAGTGCGGCGGATGCGACGACGACGCCGATGCGACGCGCGTAGATACCTGACATGCGAACTCCCTTGATGTGGGGGGGATCTTGGGCGGGCGACCTGTGGACCCGGTCATCGTGGCGGCGCCAGGTTTCTGTGGAGTGGGCGCCAGGTAACAGAGTGGCGACATGTGCACGTCACATCAAGGGGTACGACAGCTCTGACGCACCGACAGTTCGGCGCCGCGGGGAGCTGATTCGTGTCGGACGCCGGGGCGGGCCCGTCCTATGGTGGCCGCGTGCTGCTTCCGGTCAACATCACGCTCGGCGTCGTCCTCGCCCTGTTGCTCGCGGCGGCTGCCGTCGTCGCCGCCGTGGCCTCGCTCGGCCGGTCGCGCGAGATCGTCCTGGCCGGGCTGCGGGCCGCGGTCCAACTCGCCGCCGTCTCCGTGCTCATCGGCTGGGTGGTCCGCTCGTTGCCGGCGCTGCTCGGCTTCGTGGCGCTGATGTACGCGGTCGCGGTACGGACCGCCGGGCGCCGGATCACCGGGAACCGCACCTGGTGGTGGGCTGCCCTGCCGATCGCCGCGGGGGTCGCGCCGGTGATTGCCGTCCTGTTGCTCACCGGGCTCCTGCCGGTCCGCGGCATTGCGCTGATCCCGGTCACGGGCATCCTCATCGGAGGTGCGCTCACCGCGACCGTGCTCGGCGGGCGGCGCGCCCTGGACGAACTGACCATGCGGCGCGGGGAGGTGGAGGCGGGGATGGCGCTCGGGCTGCTCGACCGTGACGCGCGGATGGAGATCGCCCGGCCCGCGGCGTCGGAGGCGCTGCTGCCGGGGCTGGACCAGACGCGGACGGTGGGGCTCGTCACGCTGCCCGGGGCGTTCGTGGGCATGCTGCTGGGCGGCGCCTCACCGGTTCAGGCGGGGGCTGTGCAGCTGTTCGTGCTGGTCGCGCTGATGGCCGTGCAGGCAGTGGCCGTCGCGACGGTCCTCGAACTCGTGGCGCGCGGACGGATGTACCGGGACTGAGCTTCCGGGAAGGGGCCGGGGGCTGTCCCCGGCCGACCGGCCGGACGCTACTGGAGGGCGCTGATGTGCAGGTGGATCGAGCCGTCGGCCGACGCCTCCACGCGGATCTGCGTCAGATCCTCGACGTGCGCGTCCGGCGCCAGCGCCGCGGCGCGCGGGCCGACGCCCACGACACGCATGCCGGCCGCCCGGCCCGCCGCGATGCCGGCCTCCGAGTCCTCGAAGACGATGCAGTCCGCCGGGGCGAAGCCCAGTTCGGCCGCGCCCTTGAGGAAGCCCTCGGGGTCGGGCTTGCTGGCGCCGACGCATTCCGCTGTGACGCGGATGCTCGGCATCCGCAGTCCCGCTGCCGTCATCCGGGCCCGGGCCAGCGCCTCGTCCGCCGAGGTCACCAGGGCGTGCGGGAGTCCGGTGATCGCGTCCAGGAAGGCGGGGGCGCCGCCGATCGGGACCACTCCCTCGGTGTCGGCGGTCTCCTCGGCGAGCATCACGCGGTTGTCCGCGTAGTTCTGCTCCATCGGGCGGTGCGGGAGAAGCACCGCCATCGTGGCGTACCCCTGGCGCCCGTGGACCACCTTGAGCGCGGCCTCCGGATCCAGACCCTCCCGCAGTGCCCACCGCCGCCAGCAGCGCTCCACCACGGCGTCGGAGTTCACGAGGGTGCCGTCCATGTCGAGCAGGAGGGCACTTGCGGTGAGGACGGTGGCCGGCATCGGCGGTCTCCAGGCGGGGGGAAAGAGGGCAACGCGGGGTGACGCGAACAAGCAGGTGAAGAGAACAAGCAGCCCCGCCCGCCGGTCAGGGAGTGCGGGCGAGGGCTACTTTGTTCCATCACGATACAAAAACCTGCCCAGGAAAGCGAATCCCCACCGTGGCGTATCCCTGCCGTCAGGACCGGCCGCGGCCCGTCGTCTCCGCCTCCAGCGCGCGCCGGGTGTTCGGACCGTAGACGCCGGCCGGATCGCCCTCGATGGACTTGTACGACTGATAGACGCTCACCGCGTGCTCGACCTGGCCCGTGTAGTCGCCGTCGTCGGGCCCCCGGTACAGCCACACCTCCTGCAGCCGCCGTTGCAGCTCGGCCACCGCGGGGCCGTGATCGCCGCGCTGCAGCGTGCGACCGTGCGGTTTCGCGATCGACGGGGCGGACGACGTCCCGGCGGACTCCTCGGCGGAGGCCGGGGCCGACGGCACGGCCGGATGCGACGAGCCGGCGGACGGGGAGGGCGAGGCGCTCGCCGACGGCGAGGCGGAGGCGGATGCGGACGGAGACGCGGAGGCCGAAGGTGAGACGGACGGAGATGCGGACGCCGACGGCGATGCATCGGGTGAGGTGGACGCATCGGGGGCGGTCGACACCACGGTGCTCGGCAGAGCCTGCTCGCGGTCGGCGTCCCCCTGGCCGTCCCCGCTGAACAGTCCGCCGACGAACGTCGCGGCGCCCACCACCGTGATCACGGCCGCGCCCACGGCGAGCGCCGCGAACGGGCGGCGACGGCGTGGCTGCACCGGATCCACCCGGCCCACGGCGTCCATGGTGTCCGTGGCGTCCATGGTGTCGTAGCGGGGCTCCGGCGCTCCGGTGCTCTCCGGCAGTGCGGACGGCGGACCCGCCATCGCCTCCCGGTCGAGGAACAGCGGCATCGTCGTGGCCGCGGCCGCGTCGTTCCCCGACGGGGTGTCGGCCGCCATCGCGTCGGCCGCCGTCCCGTCGCCCCCCAGCGTCACGTACGGCCGGATCCGCAGCGGATCGAAGTCCTCCGCCGCCGCTGTCTCCGCCTGCGCGGCGGCCCGTCGCGCCGCCCGCTCCGCGCACCCGCAGCCGGGCCCGGCGGAGGGTCTCCCCTCCGGTGTCCCGTCGGGTCTCTCCGCCGATCTGTTGTCCGTACCGCACTCCGGGCAGACCTGTCCGGTCATTGTTGGGTCCCCTCCCCTTGAACTGCCTGCGATTATGCAGTCCGCCGCGGTGACGCCCCAACAGGCCATAACGGTCCACTGCAGCCAGGATGGGGATGTAGTGGACCCGAGGAGAGTTTTATGGCCAACCAGCTGAGCCCCCCGGCCCTGGCCCCCGGCGAAGCCCGCTCCCAGCGGACCGTCCTTGTCGCCATCGGCGCCCTGCTCCTCGGCATGCTGCTCGCCGCACTCGATCAGACCATCGTCTCCACCGCCCTGCCGACCATCGTCAGTGATCTCGGCGGCCTGGAGCACCTGTCGTGGGTGGTCACCGCCTATCTGCTGGCGTCGACCGCCGCGACCCCGCTCTGGGGCAAGCTCGGCGACCAGTACGGGCGCAAGAAACTCTTCCAGATCGCCATCGTCATTTTCCTCGTCGGCTCCGCACTCTGCGGCATGGCCCAGAACATGCCGCAGCTGATCGGCTTCCGCGCTCTCCAGGGCCTCGGCGGCGGCGGTCTGATAGTGCTCTCGATGGCGATCGTCGGTGACATCGTCGCCCCGCGCGAACGCGGCAAGTACCAGGGCCTGTTCGGTGCGGTCTTCGGCATGACGAGCGTCCTCGGACCGCTGCTCGGCGGCCTCTTCACCGAGCACCTCAGCTGGCGCTGGGTCTTCTACATCAACCTGCCGATCGGTGTCGTCGCGCTGCTCGTCATCGCCGCCGTACTGCACATCCCGGTCCGCGCGGCCAAGCACACCATCGACTACCTGGGCACCTTCCTCATCGCCGCGGTGGCCACCTGTCTGGTCCTGGTCGCCTCACTCGGCGGCACCACCTGGGCCTGGGGCTCGGCACAGATCATCGGGCTGGCCGTCCTCAGCGTGCTGCTGCTGATCGCTTTCGTGTACGTCGAGCGGCGCGCCGCCGAACCCGTACTGCCGCCGAAGCTGTTCCGGATCCGGACGTTCAGCCTCGTCGCCGTCATCAGCTTCGTCATCGGCTTCGCCATGTTCGGTGCGATGACCTATCTGCCGACGTTCCTGCAGGTCGTGCACAACATCACGCCGACCCTGTCCGGTGTGCACCTGCTGCCGATGGTCGTCGGCCTCCTCGTCACCTCGACCCTGTCCGGCCAGATCGTCAGCCGTACCGGCCGCTGGAAGGTCTTCCCGATCCTGGGCACCGCCATCACCGCGATCGGCCTGATGCTCCTGCACCGGCTGACGGAGTTCAGCAGCACCGGGCAGATGAGCGCCTACTTCTTCGTCTTCGGTGCCGGGCTCGGTCTGGTGATGCAGGTCCTCGTGCTGGTCGTGCAGAACGCCGTCACGTACGAGGACCTGGGCGTCGCCACCTCCGGGGCGACGTTCTTCCGCTCCATCGGCGCCTCGTTCGGTGTGGCCATCTTCGGCACGATCTTCACCAACCGGCTCACCGACAAACTCGGCGCGGCGCTCACCGGCATCACCCTGCCACCAGGCGTCGACGCCGGCCGGCTGGCCGCCGACCCGCGCGCCATCTCCCAACTGCCCCCCGCACTGCGACCCCCGGTGCTCCATGCGTTCTCGACCTCGATCACCGATGTCTTCCTGTACGCCGCCCCCGTCGTCCTGGTCGCCTTCGCCTTCGCCTGGTTCCTCAAGGAGGACAAGCTGCGCGGTTCGGTGACGGCCCCCGACAGCACCGAGACCCTGGCGTCGAATCCCGTCGAGCGGTCCTCGTACGACGAATGCGCACGGGCCCTTTCGGTGCTCGCCACCCGCGAGGGGCGACGCGATGCCTATGTGAAGATCACCGAGCGTGCGGGGTACGACCTGCTGCCCGCGGCGAGCTGGATGCTGCTGCGCATCAAACGGCACGGCGCCGTCGAACCCGGGCTGCTCGCGGACACCGTCCCGGTGCCGCTGCGGGTGATCAGCGACGCGGCGCGGCAGCTCGAGGAGCGAGGTCTGGCCCGGCGTGAAGGGGTGCAGCTGGTGCTCACCGACAAGGGCTCGGAGGTCGTGATGAAGCTTGCGCAGGCCCGCGAGGAATCGCTGGCCGAGCTGTTGGGCGACTGGTGGGGGCCGGAACGGCCGACCGACCTGCACAAACTCGTGGCGGAGCTGACCGCCGAGACGTGCGGATCGAGGGAGGAGCAGCCGCACGGTCCGGAGCCGAAACGGGACCACGCGGCCTGAGCCGGGCGGCCCGGTCCGCGCGCCCCGGCAGACGCCGCCCGATCCGGGGCAGCCTCGCCCGGTCTACAGCTCCTTGGCGAACCAGCGCTCCGCGTACGGGCTCCGGTGGTGGAACGCCGGGACTTCCGCGTAACCGTGCTTGGCGTACAGCCCGCGCGCCTCCACCAGATCGTGGCGGGTGTCCAGCCGGATCTGCCGTATGCCGAACGCACGCGCCGCGCTCTCGACGGCCGCCAGCAGCAGCCCGCCGCCACCCGTGCCGCGGAACTCCGGGCGTACGAACACCCGGGTCAGTTCCGCCACGTCCGCGTCGACCAGGAGCAGCCCGGCGCAGGCCGCCGGCTTCCCGTCGAACCTGCCGACGACGAACTCACCGGTCGGCGGGGTGAGCCGGTCGACACCGTCGTCGGCGAGCCCCTCGTCGATCTCCCGGGCGGTCGCGGGCCGCCCCCAGTACCGGCTGGCGACCTCGTCGTAGTAGTCCCGGCGCAGCGCGGTGGAGTCGGGGGAGTCGAAGCGATCCGGGGCAACGGTCCAGGTCATGTGCGTGATTGTCACTTGTGCATGATCGGAAGCCAAACGGATTGACCGGCGGACCGGCCGACACGGATCGCCCCGTGGACCGGTCGGTGCCGGATCCCCGTACCGCGCTTCACTCTGCGCACAACTGTTCGTGGCCCTCTCGTGGCCGGCGCTCATGCCAACGGCGGCGGGCCTTCCCGCCGATCGGACTGCTCGGCTCCATCCGGTGAGCGACCAGCACCTGCAGGGCCGGCCGCGGGGTCGGTCGCCGCCGGGCGCGCCACGTCGAACGGGCCGAGCTGCTCCCTGCCGACGACCGTCACCGGGGGTGCGGCAGCAGATGGTGCGGCCCCGGCCGGACTTCCGGCCGCTGCGTCCGGGGCCGATCGGCGATCCGAGCATTCTTTCGGACAAAAGCGGGGTGACAGCCAGGCGGATAGGGGTTGATTGTGTCTATCTCATAGCGTAATGCGAAGGTTTCACAGCACGTCCTGGGACGAGGACGGCGGATGAAAAGCAGTGGGAGGGTCGGCGCAGCGTGGCGAATGCGGAGCACAGTGTGCGCGGAAACGCGGCGACGGGGGCGAGGACCGGGGCAGCCCGGGCTGTGCTCTGGCTGATTGTCGCCTTGCTGGCGGGACGGCAGATGGCGGTGGTGCTGCGGCAGCCGCCCGGCGAACGGCTCACCGATCTGGAGACCTGGATCGGTGAGAACGGTGTCCTGCATGTGACGGGATCGCTCTACGACAGCGACCGGTTCACCGGCACCCCCTTTGCCGGGCTGGTACTCAAGCCGCTGGCCCGGACGGCCGAACAGAGCCTCGGCGTCGCCTGGACCTTCGGTTCGCTGCTGCTCGTCGCCGCACTCGGCCTCGTCGCGGCCCGCGCCCTGCCAGGGCCCGTCTCCCGTCGCACCGCCCTGCTGGCCGCCCCCGTCGCGATCAGCCTGCTGATGCTGTCCCTGCCGGTTCGTAATGCCCTCCACCTCGGTCAGACCAGCATCCTGCCGGTCCTGCTGGTGCTCCTCGGCTGTTTCGTGGCCCGGGGAGAGCGCGCGTCCGGCGTACTGATCGGGATCGCGGCCGCGCTCCAGCCGACCGTGCTGCTCTTCGCCGCCCTGCTCTGGCTGACAGGCCGCCGCCGGGCCGCCGTGACCGGTGGCACCGCATTCGCCGCCTGCACCGCGCTGGCCTGGGCCGTGATGCCGCACGACTCGTGGTCGTACTGGGTGCACCATGTCGCGGGCGCCGGACTCGGCGACAGTGCGGACAGCCTCGCCAACCAGTCCCTGCACGGCGCGCTGCTCCGCTTCGGCCTGGCGGGCCCGCTCGAGGTCGGGCTGTTCCTGCTGCTGGCCGCCGCCGTCTGCTACGTCGGGCTGCGGCGCGCCGTGCGGTACGCGAACGACGGCCAGCTGCTCCTCGCCGTCGCCGTGACCGGCTGTGTCGCCGTGGCCGTCTCACCGACCGCCTGGCAGCACCAGCTGCTGTGGGTGCTCCTTGCCGTGGTCGGCCGGGCCGGCGAGCGGGCCTCCGACCGGCTTGTGTGGCCGGCCGTCGTGGTGCTCGTGATCACGCTGCCCGGGAAGATACTTCTGCCGAACATCCCGGTGGCCTTCCCGGTGCGGGACAACGTGCTGCTCCTCGCTGCGCTGGGCGCCGCCTGCGCCGCGCCGTTCCTGCCGCGCACCTCGCCGTACTGGCAGCGGCCGATCCCCACGGACTACGCCGTCCCGGTCCCGGCCCGCTGGAGCCGCGTACCGCTGCTGCCGTTCTGGCGGCGGGTGCTCAGCCGTCCCAACCTGCTGCTCGAACTCCTGCTGATCCGGGTCGTCTACTCGGGGTATGCGCACGTCAGGCTGGCGGCGACGGCCGGCCGCGGCACCGCCGAGGCGCACGGCCGGCAGATCCACTCGCTCGAAAAGTGGCTGCACATCGACATCGAGCACTGGGCCAACCACGCGGTCGT
This sequence comes from Streptomyces sp. NBC_00353, assembly GCF_036108815.1. Taxonomy (NCBI): domain Bacteria; kingdom Bacillati; phylum Actinomycetota; class Actinomycetes; order Kitasatosporales; family Streptomycetaceae; genus Streptomyces; species Streptomyces sp. NBC_00353. Next base: position 6,933,236 of record NZ_CP107985.1, read on the forward strand.
CCACATCGGCTGGCTGAAGAGCTTCTTCGACTACTACTACTCGACGTTCCACTTCATCGTGCCGCTGACCATCCTCGGGGTGCTGTACGTACGACGCCCCGCGGACTACCGCTGGGCCCGCTCCACTCTCGGTTTCGCCACCCTGGTCGCGTTGCTCGGCTTCTGGCTCTACCCGCTGGCGCCGCCGCGGCTGATGCCGGGGCTCGGCTTCATCGACACGGTCCATGGTGTCCAGGACTTCGCGAAGCCGGACTACGGGACGCTCACCTCGATGACCAACCAGTACGCGGCGATGCCCTCGCTGCATTTCGGCTGGTCGCTCTGGTGCGGCGTCATGATCGTGATGCTGGCCCCGAAGCTGTGGATGAAGGCGCTCGGACTGCTGCACCCGCTGTTCACCGTCTCGGCGATCGTCGCCACCGCCAATCACTGGGTGCTCGACGCGGTGGGCGGGGCGCTGGCCATCGGGCTCGGCTTCGTGCTCACGTACGTCCTCGCGGGACCGCGGAAGCTGCAACCGGTGGTGGACCGGGCAGCGGCAGCCGGGGCGGAACGGAACCCGCCCGCGGCGGATCGGGCCGCTTCCCCGGAGGCGACCGGCGAGACGGTGGGCAGCAAGACCTGAGTGGCGACCGGCTGTACGTGTGCCGAAGGGGTGCCTGAACGACCTGTGTCGTCCGGCACCCCTTCGGCGTGGATCGCCGCTTACTCAGCATCCGCCTGTCCCGGGCGTCCCGCCACTCGAACAGCTCACCCCTCACTCGAACAGCCCAAGGGGCGGTCAGTGGGACGGCCCGAGTGCCCAGGTGGCGAACGACAGGGTGGCCATGGAAGCGACCGTGGAGGCGACGACGGAGTTGCGGGCGAGCCTGGTGTCCAGACCGTACTGGCGGGCGTAGATGAAGGCGTTCTGGGCCGTCGGCAGCGCGGAGCACACCACTACGGCCAGCAGTTGATGGTCCGGCAGCCGCAGCAGCGGGCCGCCGACGAGGAACGCGATCAGCGGCTGGACCAGCGTCTTCAGCACGACGGCGACCCCGACCTCCGCACGCTCCCCGGGATCCGCCGTCGTCTGCGATGGTGCGCCGGTCGCCGACGGGTGTCCGTTCAGCGACAGGCCGAGGGTGATCAGGGCCGTGGGCACGGCCGCCGCGCCGAGCAGATCACAGGAGTGCGTGAGGGCCGTCGGCAGTCGCAGCCCGATCGCGGAGACGGCGACACCGAACATCGAGGCCATGATGATCGGGTTGCGGACCGGCATGGTCAGCATCCGCCGGAAGGTGACGCCCCTTCCGGAGCCGGCCCCCGTCCCCGTGTCCAGCAGTGTCAGGATCACGGGGGAGACCAGCAGCACCTGGAACAGGATGATCTGCGCGACGAACGACGCGTCGCCCAGCACCTGGACCGCCACCGGGATGCCGAGATTGGCGGAGTTCACGTAGCCGGACGCCATGCTGCTGATCGCCTGGTCGGCGGTCTTGCGGCCGAAGAGGCGCCGGGCCAGGACGAAGCCGAGGGCGCAGACGAGCGCCGTGCCCGCGCCGAAGGCCACCATCGAGGAGTTGGCGAAGGCGTCCAGCTGTGCGCCGGAGACCATGATGAACAGAGCTGCGGGCATGGCCACGTGGAAGACGAACCGGCCGAGCACGGCTTCCGCCTGCTCTCCGAGGAGGCCGCTGCGGCCGACCACGTAACCGATGCCGGTGAGCGTCCAGATGGGGGCGAAGCCGGAGAGCAGGGCGTGCATGGACGCCATGATCCTCGTACGCCCCTGTGCCTCCCGGAGCGGGGTGCGGGCAGGTCGCGGGGTGCGGATGGACAGCGGCCGCTGACAGGTCGCGGGACACGGACGGGCGGCGGGGGCCGGGGCGTAGGGGGAAGGCCCCCGCCGCCCGAAATCCGCGAACCGGTCAGCCGGCGGGCGTACCGGCCTTGTCCGCCGTACCGGCCGTGCTGACCTGGAGTTGTTTGATCCCGTTGAGCCAGGCGGAGCGCAGCCGCCGCGGGTCGCCGACCAGCCGCAGGTCCGGCAGCACGTCCGCGATCGCGTTGAAGATCAGGTTGATCTCCATGACGGCGAGGGACTTGCCGAGACAGAAGTGCGGTCCGCCGCCGCCGAAGCCGAGATGGGGGTTGGGGTCCCGGGAGATGGAGAAGCTCTCCGGGTTCTCGAAGACCTCGGGGTCGTTGTTGGCGGAGGAGTAGAACAGCCCGACCCTGTCCCCCTTCTTGATCCGCTGCCCGCCCAGTTCGACGTCCTGGGTGGCGGTCCGCTGGAAGGAGACCACGGGGGTGGCCCAGCGCACGATCTCCTCGGCGGTCGTCTCCGGCCGCTCGCGCTTGTACAGCTCCCATTCGTCGGGGTGGGTCAGGAAGGCGTGCATGCCGTGGCTGATGGCGTTACGAGTGGTCTCGTTGCCGGCGACGGCGAGCAGGATCACGAAGAAGCCGAACTCGTCGGAGGAGAGGTTGCCTTCGCCCTCCGCGGCGACCAGCTGGGAGACGATGTCCTTGGCCGGGCACTCCTTGCGATCCGCCGCCAGGTTCATCGCGTACGAGACGATCTCCATGGCCGCCTCGGTGCCGACCTCTTCGGTGATCGCGTACTCGGGATCGTCGTACGCGGCCATCTTGTTGGACCAGTCGAAGATCTTCGACCGGTCCTCCTGCGGTACGCCGATGAGCTCGGCGATGGCTTGGAGCGGCAGTTCGACGGCGATATTGGTGACGAAGTCGAAGGAGCCGTCGTCGTCGGCGGAGGCGAGCGCCGTCTCGACGATCGAGCGGGCGCGGCTGCGCAGCGCCTGCTCCAGGGACCGGATCGCACGGGGCGTGAAGCCGCGCTGGACGATCTGGCGGACCCGGGTGTGCTCGGGCGGGTCCATGTTCAGCATGATCAGCTTCTGGACCTCGATCTGGTCGCGGCTGATCGACTCGTTGAAGCGGATGACTGCCGTGTTGGTGTGGGACGAGAACAGTTCAGGGTGTGTGGAGACGTACTTGACGTCCGCGTGCCGGGTGACCACCCAGTAGCCCTCGTCGTCGAAACCGGAGATACCGGCCGGCTGGGTGCACCACCAGACCGGGGCGGTCTCCCGCATCCGGGCGAACTCCGGGTAGGGGATGCGGGCTTGGAGCAGGTCGGGATCGGTGAAGTCGAACCCTTCGGGCAGATGGGGGCAGGGCATCGGCAACTCCAGGTCGGTCCGAGGGCCGCCCGAGCCATGCCTGACGACCCATCAGAAGTTGCCGGAAAGGTAGTAACGAGTTCTACAACTCGCAAGGGGCATGGCCGGATCTGTTGCGTGAAGACTGGGTGCGCCAGGCAGGAAGTGGGCGCAAGGTGCGTGCACGGCTCTTGCGTACCGGGGGTAAGCCTCATAAGACTGCTTGCAGAACTAGAACGCGTACTAGTTCCTTCCGCGGGCGCCGGGACGCCCCCTGCGGAAGTGCGAGGAGAGGACGAGCTCATGGCCGCGGAACCCGTCATCGTCGAAGCCGTACGCACCCCCATCGGCAAGCGCGGAGGCGCGCTCGCCAATCTGCACCCCGCCTATCTGCTGGGCGAGACCTACCGTGAACTCCTCGGCCGGACCGGCATCCATGCCGACTGCGTCGAACAGATCGTCGGCGGCACGGTCACCCATGCCGGCGAACAGTCCATGAACCCGGCGCGCAACGCCTGGCTCACCGTGGGACTTCCGTACGAGACCGCCGCCACCACCGTGGACTGTCAGTGCGGCTCCTCGCAGCAGGCTTCCCACATGGTCGCCAATATGGTCGCCGCCGGAGTCATCGACGTCGGTATCAGCTGCGGTGTCGAGGCCATGTCGCGCGTACCGCTGGGCAGCGGCTCCAAGCACGGCCCCGGGAAGCCCTGGCCGGACGAGTGGAACGTCGATCTGCCCAACCAGTTCGAGGCCGCCGAACGCATCGCCCGCAAAAGGGGCCTCACGAGGGAGAACGTCGACTCGCTCGGGCTGATCTCGCAGGAGCGGGCAGCCGTGGCCTGGGCCGAGGAACGCTTCAAACGGGAGACGTACGCGGTTCAGGTGCCGACCACCGAGGAGGAACAGGCGGCGGGGCAGGGCATGTGGCGCCTCGTCGACCGCGACGAAGGGCTGCGGGACACCACCATGGAGGGGCTCGCCCGGCTCAAGCCGGTCATGCCCACCGCCGTCCACACCGCGGGCAACTCCTCGCAGATCTCCGACGGTGCCTGCGCGATCATGTGGGCGTCCAAGCGGATGGCGCGGGCGCTCAAGCTCAAGCCGCGCGCCCGGATCGTCGCCCAGGCGCTGGTCGGCTCCGACCCGCACTTCCACCTCGACGGGCCGATCGACGCGACCCGCGCGGTGCTCGGCAAGGCCGGGATGTCGCTGAGGGACATCGACCTCGTCGAGATCAACGAGGCGTTCGCGTCGGTGGTGCTGAGCTGGGCACAGGTCTTCGAACAGGACCTGGAGAAGGTCAACGTCAACGGTGGGGCCATCGCGCTCGGCCACCCGGTGGGAGCCACCGGGGCCCGGCTGATCACCACGGCACTGCACGAATTGGAACGCAGGGACAAGGAGTTCGCGCTCATCACCATGTGTGCGGGCGGCGCGCTGGCCACCGGAACGATCATCCAGCGGCTCTGAGACGACCCCGGCCGGGGTTGTTGCCAGGTACACCCCGGCCGGGGGTCACGCCGTCCGGGCAGGGCGAAGGCCCCGACCGGAACCCGGTCGGGGCCTTCGTGTGAAGCTGCTCGCCACCGGCTCAGTACCAGTGGTTGGCCTGCCAGAACGTCCAGGCGGCGCACGGGCTGCCGTAGCGGGAGTTCATGTAGTCCACGCCCCACTTGATCTGGGTCGAGGGGTTGGTCTTCCAGTCGGCGCCGGCCGAGGCCATCTTCGAACCGGGCAGTGCCTGGACCAGGCCGTAGGCGCCCGAAGAGGCGTTGGTCGCGCTGGGGTTCCAGCCGCTCTCGTGCGACACGATGTTGCTGAAGCACTGGAACTGCGCCTCGTTGCCGATCATCGCTCGCGCCGTGCCCTGTGCGCCGGTGGCGACGGACGCCGGCGCGGCCATGGCCGGGGTGACGCCGAGGGCCAGACCGGTGGCGCCGAGGACCGCGGCGGCACCGGCGACGGCGGCCTTGCGGTGAGCGGTGCGGGGCTGGGCGAGGAGGTTACGGACGAACGACACAGGCGAACCTAACCGTTGGGGACGGGGGAGTCGCGGACCGGGCCCAACAGTGCAGGGGACCGGTGCTCGTTGACCGCGTTCCGTTCCGGTGAACGCTTGCGGTGCTCGGCGACGTGACCAGTGTTAGCCGCGGCCTTCAACCGTGGCAATGACCCCTGATACGGTCTTGCCTCGCATCAAGGGCCAACGGTCCCTAACCACCCCAAAAGGTTTCATAGCAGGTCGGAGGGGGTGAAGTGGGTTCCATATGTGGCTGGAAACACTACTACTCGCGATAGTGGAGGACTAAGGTCCTGTGGGCGCCTTCACGCCTTCGGGACCGTCGAATGTGACCTGGGCCTCGAAGGACGCGCGGCGTGTGGCCCGTCGCAGCGCCTTCAGCAGCGTGGCGCCGATGGTGAGGGTCAGTGCCATGGTCAGCACGGCCCGGCCCAGGTCCCAGCCCAGTGAGGTGGCCAGGCAGTACGCGAGGAACCGGACCAGATTCTCGGGCAGCGGGTCACCGGGGTGGAACGAGATGCCCGAGCCGAGGCCCGGCACGATCGTCCAGCCGTACAGGTTCATCACCGTGCCGTACGCGAAGGCCGCCACACCGCCGTACGCCGCCAGCATCAGCAGCTCGGCCCGCCCGCGCAGCCGGTCCGGGGCCGGCAGCAGGCCGGCGCCCATCGTGAACCAGCCCATCGACAGCATCTGGAACGGCATCCACGGGCCCACCCCGCCGGTGAGCAGGGCGGACGCGAACATCGTCACCGAGCCGAGCACGAAGCCGAAGCCGGGGCCGAGCACCCGGCCGCTCAGCACCATCAGGAAGAACATCGGCTCCAGGCCCGCCGTACCGGCGCCGAGCGGACGCAGCGCGGCACCGACCGCAGCGAGCACACCCAGCATCGCCACCGCCTTCGCGTCCAGGCCGGAGTCCGCGATGGTGGCGACGACCACACCGACCAGGAGCGGAAGCAGTGCGGCGAACAGCCACGGTGCGTCCTGGGAATGGGCGAGACCGGAGTCCGCGTCCGCGAGCAGCGGCCAGCCGATGGAGGCGACGCCGATCGCGCTGACGAGGAGGAGTGCGGCGATCGCACGGGGGCCCAGTCGTACCGGACGGCTTCGGAGGTCGCTCATGCGCCGGCCTCCAGCGCCCCGCGCACCTGTGTCACGGTCAGCCACTCCTGCGGGGCGAGGATCTTCGCGGTCTGCGGTGCGAATGCCGGTGACGAGACCACCACCTGCCGGGTCGGCCCGTCCGCGACGGTCTCCCCGTCCGCGAGGATCACCACCCGGTGGGCCAGCTCGGCGGCGAGTTCCACGTCGTGCGTGGCCAGCACGATCGCATGGCCCCCGGCTGCCAGGCCGCGCAGCACACGTATCAGCCGGGCCTTCGCCGCGTAGTCCAGACCGCGGGTGGGCTCGTCCAGCAGCAGGAGCGGGGGCCGTGCGGTCAGCACAATGGCCAGCGCCAGGGCGAGCCGCTGCCCCTCGGAGAGATCACGGGGGTGGGTGTCGTCCGGTACGTCGGGCAGCAGCTCGGAGACCAGGGCCCGGCAGCTGCCCGCCGCCGCGCCCGCGTCGGCGTCGGCCGCCGCGCACTCGGCGGCGACCGTGTCCGCGTACAGCAGATCGCGCGGTTCCTGCGGTACGAGCCCGACCCGGCGCACCATGTCGCGCGGATGCGTGCGGTGCGGGGCCCGGCCGCCGACGAGGACGCTTCCGGTCGTGGGCTCGACCATGCCGACGAGGGCGGCGAGCAGTGTGGACTTGCCCGCGCCGTTGCGGCCCATCAGGGCGACGGTCTCGCCCGGCGCGACGGAGAACGTCACCCGGCGCAGCGCCTCGACACGCCCGCGCCGCACCCCCAGGCCCTCGACCCGGGTGGTCGCTTCCGCGACAGCTTCGGGAGCGGATCGGGGAGCGGGCACGCGACGGCGCCCGAACAGACCACGGCGTACGGGCGTGGTTGCGGGCAGCGGCGCCGGGGCGGCGGACGCCGACGGAGCGGGCGACGGCGGTTCGGCCGAGGCCAGCCGCTCCCGCAGATCCGTCGCGCGGCGCCGCGCATCGCGTACCGACAGCGGCAACGGCTCCCAGCCCGCCAGCCGGCCCAGGGCCACCACCGGCGGGTGGACCGGGGAGACCGCCATGATGTCGGCGGGGGCGCCCATCACCGGTGCGGCGCCCGGCGACGGCAGCAGAACGACCTGGTCCGCGTACTGGACGACGCGTTCCAGGCGGTGCTCCGCCATCAGGACCGTCGTGCCCAGGTCGTGCACCAGCCGCTGGAGCACCGCGAGGACCTCCTCGGCCGCCGCCGGGTCCAGCGCGGACGTCGGTTCGTCGAGGACCAGGACCTTGGGGTGCGGGGTCAGCACCGAGCCGATCGCGACCCGCTGCTGCTGGCCGCCGGAGAGCGTGGCGATCGGCCGGTCGCGCAGCCCGGCGAGGCCCAGCAGGTCGAGGGTCTCCTCGACCCGCCGCCGCATCACGTCGGGGGCAAGTCCCAGCGACTCCATGCCGTACGCCAGCTCGTCCTCGACGGTGTCGGTGACGAAGTGGGAGAGCGGGTCCTGTCCCACCGTGCCGACGAGATCGGCGAGTTCGCGCGGCTTGTGGGTACGGGTGTCACGGCCGTCGACCATCACCCTGCCGCGCAGCGTGCCGCCCGTGAAGTGCGGTACGAGACCGGAGACGGCGCCCAGCAGCGTCGACTTGCCGACCCCCGAAGGGCCGACGAGCAGCACCAACTCGCCCTCGGGGACGGTCAGATCGACCCCGGACAGGGTCGGGCGCGCGGCCCCCTCGTACTGCACCGAGACCTGCTCGAACCGGATCACTGGCTCTCCTCGGAGTTCGCGACGGCCACAACGGGCGGCGCGGGCGCCACCGCCGCGGGCAACAGCCCGATCAGCACCGCCGCCGCCGGCCACAGCGGGAACACCGGCGCCGTCAGCGGTACGACTCCGGGATGCAGCGCCTCCGGGTCGGCACTGCCCGCCCAGATCATCGCCGCCGCGACCACCGCACCCGACCCGGCCACCAGCCAGGCCCTCGCCCCCCACCGGTCGGGCCGGTAGCGGGTGCGGACCGAGCGGGCACCGCCGAGCCGGAGCCCGGCCATCGCGGCGACGAGCCCGGCGAACAGCAGCGGCAGCCCGTACACCGCACCCTGCGAGGCCAGCAGACCGTACGTGCCGGCGCAGACCCCCAGCAGCCCGCCGAGCGTGAGGACGTTCGTGGTGTGCCGGACGGCGCGCGGCACCTGGGCCGTACGCCCGTATCCGCGCGCGTCCATCGACGCCGCCACCGCCACCGACCGCTCCAGCGCACCCTCCAGCACCGGCAGTCCGATCTGCAGGACGGCCTTGATGCCACCGGCCGGGCGGCCCCGCAGCCGCCGTGCGGTGCGCAGCCGCACCACATCGGCAACCATGTTCGGTGCGAACGTCATCGCGACGACGACCGCGACGCCCGCCTCGTACAGTGCGCCCGGCAGCGACTTCAGCAGCCGGGCCGGGTTGGCGAGCGAGTTCGCCGCGCCGATGCAGATCAGCAGGGTGGCCAGCTTCGCCCCGTCGTACAGCGCGAAGAGCAACTGCTCGGCGGTGACCCGGCCGCCGATCCTGACGCCCTGCGCCCAGTCGGGGAGCGGGACTTCGGGGAGGGTGAACACCGGGTGCGTACCGGGGATCGGTGAGCCGAGAAAGACGGAGAACAGCAGCCGCACGCCGACGACGAACAGCCCGATCCTGATGAACGCCCCGTACGAACGGGCCCACGGCGCATCCGTCCGGCGCGCCGCCACGACGTAACCGGCCACCCCCACCAGCAGCCCGAGCAGCAGCGGATTGCTGGTCCGGGAGGCGGCGGTGGCCAGCCCGATCGCCCACAGCCACCAGGCCCCGGCGGGCAGGGCGTTGCTGCGGGTCGCCTCGGGGGCGCGCAGGGCACGGCCCGGCCGGGCAGGGCCGGCGGAGACGGTCATCCGCGGCGGCGGCGGGCCTGCACCACTGCGGCGACGCCGAGCAGAAGGACGGCGGCGACACCGGCGAGCACCCCGGCGGACGGACCGCCGCGGCCGCTCCCCGGGTGGGCCGAGGCGGACGGGCTCGCGGGTGCCTGCGACGTACCGTCGGCGTGCCCGGTGCCGGAGACCTGCTCACCGCAGCCCGAGGCCGGATAGCCGGAGATCGCGCAGAGCAGTGCCTCGCTGCTGTAGCGCAGCGGCTTGGCCACGGAGGCGAGGGCCTCCGCGGCGCTCGCGTCCTCGGCGACCTGCGCGCATGCGGTACGCGGCGCGGGCGGCGTCTCCCCGTCCGGGGCGTCCGCCGCCGTGCCGGGGTCGATGACGAGCGCGATCCGCTTGGTGCCGTCCTTGGCGGGGGTGTCCGCACAGATCACCGCGAAGTCGGGGGCGCGGCGCGGTTTCGCCGAGTCCTGGGAGTCCTCGCTCACCGAGAACCGGAAGCCCTGCACCGCACCGTCGTCGGGCCGGACCAGCGACGGGCCCTGGGTGGCGTACGCCCAGCCCGTCCCCTTGCCCTCCCAGAACGACCAGTAGCGGTAGCCGGCCGCGTGGGCGGTGCCCGCACCGAGCACGGTCAGGACGGCGCCGAGAACGAGCAGCAGGGCGCCCGCCGTCGGCCACCCGGATCGATTGCCCGCCCGGTTCACAGCTGCGGGGTCTTCCGGCGGCTGCTGATGAGGAAGCCGACGCCGGCACCGGCGGCGAGACCGATACCGACGAGCCACCACACCCCGAGACCGGCGTCGTCGCTGGTGCCGTCCTGCGCCGCGTAGTCGCTGGTGGCCGGCGAGGGTGTGTGGGCGGCGGCCGGCTTCGGTCCGGTCGCGTTCAGCCGCTCGACCAGGTCGACGCCGCCGAAGTCGCGGGCATCGGCGCCGGTCGTGTGCGCGGCCACGACCAACTGGGCGTAGGCGGCCGGGCCGTTCTCGGCCGCCCAGGGCGCGGCGTTCTTCTTCAGCCAGCCGAGCGCGCCGGCCGCCTTGTCCTGGTGGCCCGTGGCGGCCAGGGCGACGACCGCGTCCGCGGTGTTGCCGAAATCGGGCTGCTCGGTGGTGTCGGTGGCGCCCGGCATCGGGGGCTGGTTCAGGTGGCCGGTCTTCGCGAGGGCGCCCGCGAGATAGTGGGCACCGTTCTGGGCGGCCTGCTCGGGCTTGACGACGGCACCCTTGTGGCAGGTGGGCGCCTTGTCCTCGGACGCGGAATTGTTCCAGGCGGCCAGCCCCTTGCCCATCGAACCGAGCACTCCGGCCGCGGTGGCGTCCGCGTTGGCGGCGAGCTTGCCGGCCTTGTCGGGCTGGTACGCGAACGCGCCGCCGTCCTTGCCGCCGCACGGGATGGCCAGTTCGAGCAACGCGTCGTACGGCGTCCTGCCGCCCTTGGTCGTCACATCGCCGAGCCGCTGGCCCCGCTTGGCCAGGGCGCCGATCACGATCGAGGTGGAGTTGGCGTCGCTGGGCGAGCCCGGGTTGTAACCCCAGCCGCCGTCCTCGTTCTGAACGGACTTCAGCCAGTCGACCCCGTTGTCGACGGCATCGCCGTGCCCGCCGACCTCGGCCAGCGCCTGGACCGCGGCGGCGGTGGCATTGGTGTCCGTCATGGTCTTCGCGTCGCACGGCTTGCCGGCATCTGCGCGGTACGAGGCGTAGGCGCCGCTGTCGCACTGCTGGGCGACCAGCCAGTCGACGGACGCGGCGGCGGGCGTGACCCCTTCGAGCCGCTGGGCGATGAAGGCCAGCGACTGCCTCCAGACCCCGTCGTACGTCGGGTCCTTGGTGCCGTACAGCCCGGACGGCAGTGCGACGGACGGGGTGGGCGACGGAGACGGCGCCGCCACCGCGGCCGGGGCAGCGGCCGCACAGAGCACGGTGGCGGTGGCGGCGAGCGTTGCTGCGGTGCGGCGAACGGTCATGGTGGGCTGGGCCTCTCCTGCGGTGGGAACCGGGCACAGGCACACTCAGGCACCAGGCTCCGGCCCCGTATGCCTCGACGGTGCCGGTCACCGGGGTTCCGGTGACGCGAGCCGGTCACGACCGCGGACAGGGCATTCCGACTTACCGCTGTGTCAGCGGCTCACGGTTGCGTGGTCAGCGCCGGATTCGCACCGGCTTCCCCCTGAACGGGCATGATGACGACTCGCACACTCTACCGGGGCGTAGCCCGCCCCTTCGGGCGGAGGGGCGCCCGGAACAGCGACGTACGTCACCCGTGGGGCCGGGGCGGGACGGAGCGGTGGGAGAGGAGGTCAGCCCCTGATGACCGCCAGTGCCTCGTCGCGAACCCTGGCCATGGTGGCCTCGTCCCGGGCTTCGACGTTCAGGCGGAGGAGCGGCTCGGTGTTGGAGGGGCGGACATTGAACCACCAGTCCGCTGCCGTGACGGTCAGGCCGTCGAGTTCGTCGAGGGTGACTCCCTCACGGCCGGCGTAGGCAGCGGTGACCGCGGTGAGGCGGTCGGCCCGGTCGGCGACCGTGGAGTTGATCTCGCCGGAAGCGGCATAGCGGTCGTACCCCGCGACCAGTGCGGACAGGGGACCGTCCTGCCCGCCGAGCGCCGCCAGCACATGCAGGGCAGCGAGCATCCCGGTGTCGGCGTTCCAGAAGTCCTGGAAGTAGTAGTGCGCGGAGTGCTCGCCCCCGAAGATCGCCCCGGACCGGGCCATCTCCGCCTTGATGAAGGAGTGCCCGACGCGCGTACGCACCGGGGTGCCGCCGTGCTCACGGACCACCTCCGGCACCGACCACGAGGTGATCAGATTGTGGATGACCACGCCCGAGCCGCCGTGGCGGGCCAGCTCCCGGGCCGCCACCAGCGCGGTGATCGCCGACGGCGAGACCGGATCGCCGTGCTCGTCGACGACGAAACAGCGGTCCGCGTCTCCGTCGAACGCGATACCGAGGTCGGCGCCCTCGTCACGCACCCGCTTCTGCAGGTCGACGATGTTGGCCGGATCGAGCGGGTTCGCCTCGTGGTGGGGGAACGTCCCGTCCAGCTCGAAGTACATCGGGACCAGATCCAGCGGGAGGCCCGCGAAGACCGTCGGCACGGTGTGCCCGCCCATTCCGTTGCCCGCGTCCACCACCACCTTCAGCGGCCGGATCGACGTCACGTCCACCAGAGAGAGCAGGTGGGCGGCGTAGTCCTGCAGGGTCTCCCGTTCACCGACCGCGCCCGGCGTCGCGACCGGCTCCGGGGCGCCCGACTCCTGCCATGCCTCCACCAGCTCCCGGATCCGGGACAGGCCGGTGTCCTGGCCCACCGGGGCCGCGCCCGCACGGCACATCTTGATGCCGTTGTACCGGGCCGGGTTGTGCGAGGCCGTGAACATCGCTCCCGGCAGGTCCAGCGCCCCCGACGCGTAGTACAGCTGATCCGTCGAGCACAGCCCGATCAGTGTCACCGCTGCGCCACGGTTCGACGCACCCCGCGCGAAGGCGGCCGCGAGCCCGGGCGACGAGGGCCGCATGTCATGCCCGATCACGATCGCCTCCGCGCCCACGACCTGCACGAAGGCCGCCCCGAACAGCTCGGCCAGCGACTCGTCCCACTGGTCCGGAACCACCCCTCGTACGTCGTACGCCTTGACGAGCTGCGACAGATCAGCCATGGGAATGACCGCTTTCTTCCTTGGTGGTGAGCCAGACGGCAGTGTCCGGCGGGAGGGTGCGTCCCTGCAGGGGGGCGCTGCTCAGTACGGGGCGGCCGGGCAGGCCGAGGGTGTCGAGCGACAGTGGGTCGGGCCCGAAATTCACCACGCACCCCAACTCGCCCCGCCGGAAGGCGAGACAGTGGTCGCCGGGTGCGGTGTACCAGCGCAGGGCTGCGTGGGCCTCGGCAGGGTGCTCGCGGCGCAGGAGCAGCGCGGCGCGGTAGAGCGCGAGGGTGGAGTGCGGGTCGGCCAGCTGGGCCTCCACCGTGTGGGCGGCCCAGCCTTCCGGCTGGGGAAGCCAGCAGTCGTCCGGGGCGGCGGTGGTGAAGCCGTAGGGCGGCCGGCTGCCGGACCAGGGAATCGGGGTGCGGGCGCCGTCGCGTCCCCGGTCGGTGTGACCGGAGCGTTCCCAGAGCGGGTCGCGTATGCGGTCGTCGGGGACAGCGGCCTGCGGGAGGGCGAGTTCCTCGCCCTGGTAGAGGTAGGCGGCTCCGGGGAGGGCCAGCATCAGCAGGGCCGCGGACCGGGCCCGCAGCTCGGATCCGTAGCGGGTGACGGGGCGTACCGCGTCATGGCTGGAGAGCACCCAGGTGACGGGTGCGTCCACGGAAGCGGTCGCCGCGAGGGAGTCGTCGATGACGCCGCGCAGCGCCTGCGCCTCCCAAGGGGCCTCCAGGAAGGCGAAGTTGAAGGCCTGCTGCATTTCGTCCGGGCGTATGTACCGGGCGAGGCGTTCCGGCGCGAAGACGGCGGACTCGGCCACCAGCACACGGTCCGTCGGGGCGACGGCGCCCGGCGGGGCCGGATGGGTGCTGAGAAGGGCGCGCCACTCCCGGTAGAGGGGGTGCAGCTCCTCCTGGTCGTAGTAGGGCATGAGGTGGTTACGGAGCGGGTCCTGGTGCTGGCCGGGGCCCGCGTCGGGCAGGCCCTCGGCCTTGAAGAGAGCGTGGGCCACGTCCACGCGGAAGCCGTCCACGCCGTGGTCCAGCCAGAACCGCAGGACGTCGGCGAAGTCGGAACGCACCTGCGGGTTGCGCCAGTTGAGGTCCGGCTGTTCGGGGGCGTGCAGGTGGAGGTACCAGTCGCCGTCGGCGACGCGGGTCCAGGCCGGTCCTCCGAACGCCGACTGCCAGTCGTTCGGGGGCAACCCGCCGTCCGGCCCCTGTCCGCGGCGGAAGAGGTAGCGGTCGCGGGCCGCGCAGCCCGGTCCCCCCGACAGCGCCTCCTGGAACCACGGGTGTGCGTCGGAGGTGTGGTTGGGGACCAGGTCGACGATGACCTTCAGGCCGAGTCCGTGGGCGTGCCGGGTGAGCGTGCCGAAGTCGTCGAGCGTGCCGAGGTCCGGGGCGACACCCGTGTGGTCGGCGATGTCGTAGCCGCCGTCGGCGAGGGGGGACGGATAGCAGGGGGTGATCCATACGGCGTCGGCGCCCAGGTCCCTGAGGTGACCGAGCCGTTCGGTCACGCCCGGCAGGTCCCCGACTCCGTCGCCGTTCGAGTCGGCGAAGGACCGGGGGTAGACCTCGTAGCACACGGCGTGCCGCCACCAGGTCATGCGGCGCTTCCCTCGGAGAGGGCGACAGCCGGCCGGGGAGCAGCGGCGGGCCGCCCGGGAAGTACGACCTTCTGTTCCGTGCCGGTCTCGGCTGCGAGCGTCGCTGCCCGGGCCACGGCCACGGCGGTCAGTCCCGCGTAGGCATCCGCGACCGGTGCGCCACCCCCGCCGGCGCTGTGCAGCAGGTCGGCGACGGCGGCCCGCACGCTCTCCGTGTACACATACGGCTTGCAGGGCTCGCCGCCGAGGTCGATCACGGCTTCGACGCGGTGCGGGACGGTGCGTTCCGTACCCCTGCCGCGGGCCGGGGCGGCGTCGCCCGCATCGCGGTGCACGGAGACCGTGATGCGTTCGCCGCCGTGCGGACGAGATCCCGGAACGGTCAGCAACTGACCTGACCTGTCCGGGAGTTGCTCCCATCGCGCGGCTTCCTGATCGTCCACCCAGGCCGTGATGGTGGCGTACGTCGGGATCCACCCGGTGATACGGGTCTCGGCGAAGCCGTGGTCCAGGCGCATCAGCTGGCGTTCGCAGCGGTGGGCGTGGGTGAAGGAGTGCAGATGGGTGGCGAGCACTCCGCCCGGGTGCACGGCGTCCGCGATCACCATGTCGACGGGGCCGCCGGGGCGGCGCACCGCCGTCGCGCGGACCGATTCGGGCTCACTGCCCAGCAGCGCACGGGCCGCGTCGAAGAAGTGGACGCCGTGTTCGACGAAGATGCCGCCGCTGTGCTCCGGGTCCCAGAACCAGTGGTCGGGGCCGAGGTCCTGGTCGGCTGCGTCGTTCTCGAAGAGGAAGCGGCGGGGCGGGTCCAGCAGCCCTTCGGCGATGAGCTGCTGGACGGCGCGCAGCAGGGGGTTGTAGCGCAGGACGTGGTCGACGACGAGAGTGCCGGCCGAGCGGTCCGCCTCGTCGCGCACCCGGGCGGCGTCCTCGGTGGTGGTGGCGAGCGGCTTCTCGCAGAAGACGTGCTTGCCGGCGCGCAGGGCGGCGACGGCCATCCCCGCGTGGGTGGCCGGCGGGGTGGCGAGGGCGATGATGTCCACGCCCTCGGTGGCGAGCAGGGCGTCGAGTCCGTCCAGGGCGGCGACGCCGTGACGGTCGCCGAGCGGCTTCGCGCGCGACGGCTCGGGGTCGGCGACGGCAGCGATGTGCAGACCGGGCAGGCCGGCCACGGCGTCCAGGACATACGCCCCGAACGATCCGCAGCCGACCAGTCCGAGGCCGAGGGACGGCACCGTCACGAGGTGCGCTCCAGGAGAGCGACTCCGATGTGGGCGTCGGCCATGCCGTAGAAGACGTACAGCTTGCCGTCGACCTCCTCGATGGCGGTGGGGAAGACGACGTTCGGGACGGTGCCGGAGCGCTCCTTCTCCGTCTCGGGTGCCATCAGCGGCTGGTCGGAGCGTGCGATGACCTGCGACGGGTCGGCCGGGTCGAGGATCATCGCCCCGGCGGCGTAGGACACCTTCTGGTTCTGCGCGAAGGGGTCCTCGATGGAGCCGGACACACCGTGGTGAATGAGCAGCCAGCCCTCGTCCACGCGGATCGGCGCCGGACCGCCACCGATCTTCAGGGACTCCCAGGGGTACTCGGAGAGGGCGACCAGACGGTGCTGACGCGGGCGGGTGAGGGCGCGGATGTCCTGCTCGACCTCGGCGACCGGAACGTACGAGATCCAGATGCCGGGCCGCTCGTCGGTCACTCCGGCCGGGAGGTGGACGCCCTCGCCGGGGCGGAACCAGCCGAGGTCCCACATGGGGCGGTGCAGCATCGCGTACGCCATCTCGCCGTCCGGGCCCGGGACCGGCTCGGGGAAGTGGACGACGTCCTTGTTCGGGAAGAGGTTCAGGTCGGTGTCGAGGTCCGGCTGGTACGCGAACTGGATGGGGCCGAGCCGGGTCCAGTCGGTGAGATTCTCCGAGACGGCGAGAGCCGGCTTGGGGCCGAGCGGACCGTAGGCGACGTACGACATGACGTGCTTGCCGAGGGAGGGGACCCAGGTGACGCGGGGGTCCTCGACACCGGCGTTGTTCTTGCCGCGCTCCCAGCCCTCGTCGGGGGCGAGGACCACGCCGCGGCGCTCGACGCCGGAGGGGACCCCGTCGGTGAAGGTGACTTCGGCGAGGCCGACGCGGGAGACATTGCCGTCGGCGACCAGACGCGGCAGCAGATGCAGCCGGCCGTCGGGGGTGCGGCCGGAGGCGGGGTTGAGGACTCCCTCGACCTCCGTGGACTCGCCCGGCAGCGGCGACATCACGACGCCCTTGCGGACCAGACGGAAAGGAATGTGGGTAGGGGTGGTGGTGCTCATACGGGGTTCAGCCCTTTGTTCCGGAGTCGATGTCGGTCGAGGTGAAGTGGCGCTGGAAGAGAAGGAACAGCACCACGGCGGGGGCGGCCAGCACACAGGCGCCGGCCATCAGCGCGCCGGTCGGGTTGGCGACCGTGCCTTGAAGGTTGCTGAGGAAACTGGCCAGGGAGACTGCCAGCGGCTGCATATCGGTGTTCTTGGTGACGAGGAAGGGCCAGAGGAATTCGTTCCAGGGGCCGATGAAGGTCAGCAGGACGCCGCTGAGCAGTGCGGGCCGGGCCATCGGAATGGCGATCCGGGTGAGGATCTGCAGTTCGCCGGCGCCGTCGATGCGGGCCGCCTCGAAGAGCGAGGCGGGCATCTGGATGAAGAACTGGCGGAAGAGGAAGACCGCGGTCGAGTTGATCGCGAACGGCAGGATCATGCCGAGGTAGTTGTCGCCGAGGCCGTAGTCGCGGACGACCAGGACGTACAGCGGGAGCATCAGCAGCTGGAACGGGATCATCTGGACCAGCAGCAGGGTGGCGAAGAGGCTGCCGCGGCCGCGGAAGTGCAGCTGGGCGAGGGCGTATCCGGCGAGGAGCCCGAAGACCAGGGTGCACAGCAGTACGCCGCCGGTCATGATGCCCGAGTTGAGCAGCGAACGGCCCAGCGAGATGGCGCTGTTGATGGCCGCGTAGTTGCCGCCGGTGAGGTCACCGGGGACGGCGGAGGAGAGATCGCCGGTGGTGGTTCCCCGAAGCGACCCGACCACCATGTAGTAGAAGGGGAAGAGAAAGGCGACGGCACCGATCAGGAGGATCACGAGCCGGACGGTCCGGCTCAGCCGGCCCCAGAGCCGCGGGGGCGTGGTGGCAGTGGTTGTGCTCATGGCGTCAGTTGCCCCTCTCGGTGAGCTTGCGGGCGACCAGCGAGACGGCGAGCACGACGGCCACCAGGACGATGCCGAGCGCAGCGGCGAAGTCGGGGTGCCCCTGCTCGATGCCCTTCTGGTACATGATCAGCACCGGGGAGGCGGAAGCGTGGTCGGGGCCGCCTCCTCCGGTGAGCAGATAGGGCTCGCTGAAGAGGTTGGCGCCGGTGATGATCGCGTAGATGACGACCAGGGTGGTCGCGGGGCGGACACCCGGCACGGTGACGGAGAAGAACTGGCGGATCCGGCCCGCCCCGTCGACGGACGCGGCCTCGTAGAGCTCCTTGCCGACGTTCTGCAGTGCGGCGAGATAGAGCATCACGAAGAATCCGAGCTGTTTCCAGGTGACGAAGAAGGCGATCACCGGCATCGCGAGTTCCGAGTTGACCAGCCAGGACGGGTCGGGTGCCAGCCCGCCGAGCAGGTTGTTGACCAGCCCGTCGCCGCCGAACAGGAACTGCCAGACCGCGACCAGGGCCACGCTCGCGGTGACGTACGGCACGTAGTACGCGGCCCGGAAGAAGGACCGGAACGGCAGCTTGGCGTTGAGTGCCGAGGCGAGGACCAGGGAGAGGCCCACGGTGAGCGGCACATTGATGACCAGGAAGATCAGGATGTTGAGGAAGGCGCGCCCCACCACCGGATCCGTGAACACCGCCTGGTAGTTGTCCAGCCCCACCCAGGGGGTGTCGGCGTCGGCGCCGGGGGCGGTGAAGTAGAAGCGGTGGAAGGAGATCCACACCGTGTAGCCGAGCGGGACCGCGAACACGGCGAGGATGAACAGGACGTACGGGGTGACGAAGAGCGCGCCTATCCGGGAGGTGCTGCGCCGGGCAGGGGCCTTGGTGTGCAGGAGAGTCATGGCAGGCCTCAGTACTCGGCGAGGATCTTGGCGATCCTGACGTCGGCGTCGTGCAGGGCGGATTCGGTGGACTGACGGCCGAAGATCACTGATTTCGTCCAGGCGTCGCGGAACGCCTGCCACATGTCGATCGATCCGGGCACGTTGGGGACCTCGACGACGCGTTCTGCCTGGTCGGCGAAGGCCTTGTAGGACGGGTTCTCGGCGAAGAAGCCGGGATAGGCGGAGGTCAGGTTCTCCCGCATCGGCATCTGGCCGGTGGTGGCGAGGAACTTGCCGTCCTGCTCCTTGGACGTGGCGAACTTCATCACGTCCCAGGCGGTGGCCCGGTTCTCGCAGGAGCTGAACATCCCGATGGACTTCTCGTCGCTGAAGGTGTGGACCTCGTTCGCGGGTCGGCCGTCGGAGGTCGGGACCGGGACGACACCCCAGTCCAGGCTGTCCCTGTAGGCCGCGACGGCCCAGGGGCCGACCGTCGACATCGCGGTCTTCTGCTCGCCGAGCGCGTCGCCCGGGTAGGACTCCTGCGGGGCGAGCTTCTCCGCGTACAGCTGCCGCCAGAAGTCGGCGACCCTGCGGCCCGCTGCCGTGTCGAACTGCGGTTTGCCGTCCTTGACCAGCTGCTTGCCGCCGCTCTCGGCGATGAAGGCCGGGTAGAAGTCGAACCACGACTGGAAGAACTCGCTGCTCGGGGCGGGCCAGATCGCGGCCTTGGCGGCGCCGCTCCTGACGATCTTCCGGGAGCTCTCCAGGAACTCGTCATACGTGGCGAGCCGGGGGTGCTCCGGGTCGAGGCCGGCCTTCTTGAAGATCTTCTTGTTGTAGAGGATCATCCCCGGATTGCTCTTCCACGGCATCTGGTAGTACGAGCCGTCCGCGGAGCGGTACTGGGCGGCCAGCGAGCCGCTGCGCCCGTCGATGTACTTGTTGCCGTCGGGGAAGTCGCTCAGCGGGACCAGTCCGACCTGCTTCTCGAACTGCGGAACGGACGCCGGTGGTGTGTTGAACACCAGACAGGCAGTGCTCCCGGCAATGATCGAGGCGCTGATCGCCTCCTCGGAGGTCTTGCCCGCCGGAATGTTCCGCGCCGTGATCTTCTGATCAGGGTGCTGACCGTTCCAGTCGGCGACCATCTTTTTGCCCCACTCGACCTCTTGGGCGTTGTTGGACAGCCAGACGGTGATCGGGCCGCGCGACGCGGCAGCGGTGGCCGCGTCGGGCCCCGACCGGGCGCATGCCGTCACCGTGGCCGACAATGCGAGCCCGAGCAGCGCGTACGCCGTTCTCCTCAGCATGAGTGTCTCCGAACTGTGCGTGCCCGGCTTCGTTGCCGGGCGGATACCCCGCCACTTCTTGGACCGGACCGCTCGCGCCTAGTCGCGCGGGGCGGGACCGATCGAGCCTCGTGGAAGGAATTCGGCGGGCGGCAGCTCCACATCGGGGGCGCTGCCGTCGGCGATCACCGCGTCGAGTGCACGGGCGGCCGCCGCTCCCCAGCCCTGCGCGTCCGCGCGGGCGGAGGTCAGGGGCGGGTGGGTGTACTGGGCGAGGATGGTGTCGTCGTAACCGACGATGGACAGCCGGTCGGGGACCGGGACTCCGAGTTCCTGGGCCACAGCCAGGCCGGCGGTGGCCGACAGGTCGTTGCCGTAGACGATCGCGGTGGGCGGTTCGTCGAGCGCCAGCAGCTCGCGGGTGGCCGCGGCGCCGCCCTCGGCGGTGAATCCGCCGGGGCGCAACGGCCCTTCGGGCAGACCGAGTTCGCGGAGGGTGTCCGCCCAGGCGGCCCGGCGACGCTGTGCGTGCCGGTACTCCTGGGGGCCCTCCACATGGGCGATCCTGCGGTGGCCCAGCTCGGCCAGGCGCCGGATCGCGGTGACGAACGCCGGCCGGTCGTCGAGCTCGACCGCGCACAGCCCGTCCGCCCAGCCGCGGCGGCCCACGGCGACGGCGGGCAGGCCGAGTGCGGCCAGCAGGGCCGGGCGCGGGTCGTCCTGGCGGACGTCGGTCAGCAGGACGCCGTCGACGCGACGGTCGGCCGCGAGCCGCTCGTACACGCTGCGTTCCTTGTCGGCCGGCGTGACATGCAGGACCAGGCCGTCGCCGCGCCCGGCGAGGACGGACTCCACGCCGGCGATGAAGGCCGGGAAGAAGGGGTCCGCGCCGATGAGTCCCGGCTCGCGGGTCACCACCAGTCCGACGGCACCTGCTTTGCCGAGCGACAGCGCCCGCGCCGGACGGCTCGGCGTCCAGCCGAGCTCCTCGGCGGCGGCCAGGATGCGCGCCTTGGTCTCCTTGGCCAGACCGGGGCGGTTGTTGAGCGCGAAGGACACGGAACTACGGGAGACGCCTGCACGACGCGCGACATCAGCGATGGTGGGCCGCTGCCCCATGACGCCTCCTCGAGGGAATCCGACCGCCAGCGGGTGAGCCCGCTCTAAACCGGTTTAAGTGATCCAGTGAGCGTCACTAAACCGGTTTGAATTAACGAAGTCAATACGCCACGGATGTGCAAAACCGCACCCGGGACGGGTCGCCTGCAGAGGCTCCGCGCGGTGCGCTACGGGTGCTGAGCGGCCCGACGGGCGTCGAAAGGGGTCGCCGGTGGGCGCACCCGTCACACTGCGATGTACGTCACGGGGGTGCTGCCCGTCACCACTTCCGCGCGCCCCAGCTTCACCAGTCGGCGGACGTGGGCCTCGGCCTCGGAGACCGCGATGTTCCGGGAGCCGTGCGGGATCTGTTCCCACGGCCGGTTCCACTCCATCCGCTCGGCCAGCTGCCACGGCGTGAGCGGGGTGGCGAGCAGTGCGAGCAGGCCGGTCAGCCGTTCCTCGTGGTGGTCGAGGAGTTCCTGTACGCGCCTGGCCGCGTCCGGGAACGCGTACTGGTGGGCGGGCAGCACCTCGGCGACCCCCAGTCGGCCGATGCGCTCCAGCGAGTCGAGATAGTCGCCCAGCGGGTCGGTGGCCGTCGCATCGTCCGGGTCCTCGTACAGCCCGATGTGCGGGCTGATTCCGGGCAGCAGATGGTCGCCGGAGAAGAGCCGGCCGCGACCGGGCAGGTTCGCCGGGTGGTCCTCCTCCAGATGCAGGCATACGTGGCCGGGGGTGTGGCCCGGCGTCCAGACCGCCCGGAGCCGGCGGCCCGCCAGGTCGAGCAGCTCGCCGGGGACGATCTCGCGGTCCGGGAGGGCGGCGCGCAGGCCGGGCAGGGTGCGCATCCGGCCGGTGGCGCGGGCGGCGCGCAGTGGGGCGAGGTGGTTCTCGGGGGCGCCGACCGCGGTGAGTTTCGCCGTCAGGTAGGCCAGCCAGGTGCCCGGCTCGGACTCGCGGGTACGGCGCACGATCGCGGTGTCCGCGGCGTGCATCGCGATCCAGGCCCCGGATGATTCGCGGACCTGGCCGGAGAGGCCGTGGTGGTCGGGGTGGTGGTGGGTGATGACCACGCCGTGGATGTCGGTGATGTCGACTCCGATGGCGGTGAGGCCTGCGACCAGGGTGTCCCAGGCCTCCGGGTCGTCCCAGCCGGTGTCGATCAGGACCGGTCCGCGGTCGGTGTCCAGGACGTGCACCAGGGTGTGGCCGAGCGGGTTGTCCGGGATGGGGACCTTGATGGACCACACGCCGCCGCCGTGCTCGGTCACCTGTGTCATGAGGTCCCCATCTCTCGTCCCGGCATGCGGCCGTGCTGCGCCGAACCCACTGTAACGAGAACTCGTTCCAGTAGTAGCCCCGGTCGACTATTCGTCCGAGGTCGATCGCCGTCGGATCCGTGGACTCCTGGAACTGGAACTGGTATCAGTTCTGACACAGAGTCAGGTATGGAGTCAGGTGCGGAGTCGGTACGTGCCGGGTCGCGGGAGGCAGCAGCCATGACCGAGCTTGTCGAACACGGAAAACTGTTCATCGGCGGGGAGTTGGTCGATCCGCTCGGCCAGGACGTCATCGAGGTGATATCGCCCCACACCGAGCAGGTCATCGGCCGGGTGCCGCACGCCTGCGAGGCGGACGTGGACCGGGCTGTCGCCGCCGCCCGCCGGGCCTTCGACGAAGGGCCCTGGCCGCGGGCGTCCCTCGACGAGCGGATCGAGGTGATCACGCGGATCAAGGACGCGTTCGCCGTGCGGTACGAGGAGATCGCCCGCGTCATCAGCTCCGAGAACGGAACTCCGTACAGCTCCAGTGTGATGGTGCAGGCGCTCGCCGCGATGATGGTGTGGGACGCGGCGATCACCGTCGCCCGTACCTTCCCGTACGAGGAACGGCGCGACGGCGTCCTCGGGCCGCTGCTGGTGCGCCGGGAGCCGGTCGGCGTCGTCGCGGCCGTCGTGCCTTGGAACGTCCCGCAGTTCACCGCCGCCGCCAAGCTCGCGCCCGCGCTGCTGGCCGGCTGCACGGCCGTCCTCAAGGTCTCGCCCGAATCACCCCTTGACGCCTACATCCTGGCCGAGATCGCCGCCGAGGCCGGGCTCCCCGAGGGCGTGCTGTCGATCCTTCCGGCGGACCGTGAGGTCAGTGAGTACCTGGTCGGGCATCCGGGCATCGACAAGGTGTCGTTCACCGGCTCCGTCGCGGCCGGCCGACGGGTCATGGAGGTCGCTGCGCGCAACCTCACCCGGGTCACCCTGGAGCTGGGCGGCAAGTCCGCCGCCGTCATCCTCCCCGACGCCGATCTCGACGCGGCCGTCGCGGGCATCGTCCCGTTCGCCTGGATGATCAACGGCCAGGCGTGTGTCGCCCAGACCCGCATTCTCGTCCCGCACTCCCGCTACGACGAGATCGCCGAGGCGTTCGCCGCCGCGGCGGGCGCGCTGAAGGTCGGCGACCCGCTCGATCCCGCCACCGAACTCGGCCCGCTGGTCGCGCAGCGTCAGCAGCAGCGTTCCCTCGACTACATCCGGATCGGCCAGGAGGAAGGCGCCAAGATCCTCACGGGCGGCGGCCGCCCGGCCTCCCAGGAGCGCGGCTGGTATGTCGAGCCGACCCTCTTCGGGTCCGTCGACAACTCCATGCGCATCGCCCGCGAGGAGATCTTCGGCCCGGTCATCTGCCTGCTGCCGTACGGCGACGAGGCGGAGGCGGTGAAGATCGCCAACGACTCGGAGTACGGGCTCAGCGGCAGCGTCTGGACCGCCGACACCGAGCGCGGCATCGACATCGCCCGCCGGGTCAGGACCGGCACGTACAGCGTCAACACGTTCAGTCTCGACATGCTCGGCCCGTTCGGCGGCTACAAGAACTCCGGCCTGGGACGGGAGTTCGGCCCTGAGGGGTACGGCGAGTACTTCGAGCACAAGATGATCCATCTGCCCGCCGGGTACCAGCCCGTGCAGCCCGGACCGCAGGAGGCGTGATGGGGGACCGCTGGCACGTGGAGGTCGACCGGAGCGTCTGCATCGGCTCCGGGATGTGCGTGAACCATGCTCCGGACGGCTTCCGGCTGGACTCCGCCCGGCAGTCCCACCCGGACGCCCCGGAGTCCGACGCCAACGAGCAGGTGCTCGCGGCGGCGGAGGGGTGTCCCGTCGAGGCGATCACGCTGACGCTGCTCGACTCGGGCGAGGTGGTGTTCCCGCCGGAGGACTGAGGACTCTGCCCTGCGGCGGGGAACGTGAGCGGGAGGTGCGGCCCGACGCGGGCCTGTCGGGCCACACCGCCGATGGCCGGGTACTACGCGGTGCAGCCGGTGTCGGCGATCACGAAGTAGCCCGCCGGTGACTCCCGCAGGGTGTGCGTGACGAACACGTTGTACAGCCCCATGTTCTGCTCCGAGCCGTTGGCGTACACATAGCCGCCCGTGGTGTGCGCCCTGCCGGCCGCCACCTGGGCGTAGTTGGTCGCCGTGTAGCAGGCGCCGCCGCCCGTCCCGCCGGTCGTGGTCGCCGTCACCGCGGCCGAGACGGTACCGACCGCGCCCGATCCGTCGACGGCCGCCACCGTGTAGCGGTACGCAGTCCCGGCGGACAGCCCCGCGTCGGTGAACGCCGTCGACGTGGGCCGGCCTACCTCGGTGCCGTTGCGGTAGACGGCGTACGAGGAGGCTCCCGTCACCGCGCCCCAGGACAGCGAGGCGCTGGTGCCCGTGACACCGGTGACCGTCAGACCGGAGGGGGCCGGGAGCGGGTTCTCGCCGCCGCCGGGTGCGCCCTGGTCCAGCCCCCAGAAGACGCCGGTGTAGTA
Source organism: Streptomyces sp. NBC_00353 (assembly GCF_036108815.1). NCBI lineage: Bacteria > Bacillati > Actinomycetota > Actinomycetes > Kitasatosporales > Streptomycetaceae > Streptomyces > Streptomyces sp. NBC_00353. The sequence continues at coordinate 6,957,919 of NZ_CP107985.1, forward strand.
CGACGAGCAGATCGAGTTCAGGAAGTACGCGGCCGTGGACCCGCACCGATCGGTCCCCGAGCCGGGAGAGACGGGCAGGCCGTGGCCCATGCCGGAGATGGAGTACGTCTCCACCGCGGGCTTTCCGGAGGCGTCGTTGTAGACGCTCCGGGTGGTGTTGCCGGGGAGCGTGTCGGTGCTCGACGGGGTCTGGCCGATGCCCCACACATCGGTCCACTGGTCACGCAGCGCGGTGGCGTTGGCCGGGTACACCGTGTAGTCGGACGTGCCCTGCCAGATGGCGACGCGTGGCCATGGGCCGGTGTAGCCGGGGTAGCCTGCGCGGACCTTGTCGCCCCACTGGGCGGGGGTCAGCTTCTGCGGGCCCGTCTGGCAGCCGGAGGCGGCGGCCTGGCTGGTGGCGCACTGCGCGGGCAGGCCGGACGCCACGGAACCGCCCGCGAACACGTCCGGGTAGGCGGCCAGCAGGTCTGCGGTCATCCCGCCGCCCGCCGACAGGCCGGTGACGTACACCCGCCGCCCGTCGGAGCCGTACTGCTGCTTCGCGTGCTCCACCATCTGCACGATGGAGGCGGCCTCGCCCTTGCCCCGGGTGTCCTCGGCCGGATCGAACCAGTCGAAGCAGGAGAGCGAGTTGTTGGCGGACGTGGTCTGCGGGAAGACCACGGCGAACTTCCACAGGTCGGCGTATTTCGGCCAGCCCGAGTTGGTGTAGTAGTCGTTGGCCGTCTGCGTGCAGCCGTGCAGGGCGATCACCAGGGGTGCGCCCGCGGGCAGATCGGCGGGGGCGTACTCGTACATCTGCAGGTTGCCGGGGTTGGTGCCGAAGCCGGTGACCTGCTGCAGGCCGCCGGCGGCAGCGGCGGGCTGGGCGGCGCCCACGGTGCTCAGCGTCGCCGCGACGACGCCGAGGACAGCCGTGGACGCGACGCGCCGTAGCAGGCGTCGCAGGATCGATGGGCGCACGGGGGGCCTCCCTGTTCGGAACGTGCGGGCGTGCGGACATACGGACTGCTGCCGGAACCTACGAGTCCGCGTCGCCCCGGCCCATGGGGCGGGCTGACATCCCTCGGGCCCCGCTGTGTGCGGCGCCGCCCTTGCGCCGCGAGCACCGGCGGGGAGCGGGCGTTGACATCGAGTGCGCTCGAAGATGCAGACTCCCGGTCAGCAACGCCCTTATCCACAAAGGGCTGTTGGGAGGGAGACAGGAATGCGCTACCGCACGATCGGCACGGACCCGAAGACCCGCCGCGAGGTGAGCGTGCTCAGCCTCGGCGCCATGCTGATGGGCACGCTCACCGACGAGGCGACCTCGTTCGCCGTCCTCGACCGGTACGCCGAGGCCGGCGGGACCTTCATCGACACGTCGAACAACTACGCGTTCTGGGTCGACGGCAGTCAGGGCGGGGAGAGCGAGCAGCTGCTCGGCCGCTGGCGCCGGAGCCGTGGTGTCGGCGACGAGATCGTCATCGCCACCAAACTCGGTGCCCGGCCGAATGCCCCCGCCACCGGCTTCACCCGCGACATCGAGGGACTCTCGCCGAAGGTCATCCGGGAGTCCGCGGAGCGGAGCCGGGAACACCTCGGCGTCGAGAGGCTGGACCTGCTGTACGCGCACGTCCAGGACCACGGCGTGCCGATGCGCGACACCGTCGAGGCGTTCGGAGAGCTGGTGACCGAAGGGACCGTCGGACTGCTGGGTGTGAGCAACCACTGGGCGTGGCAGGTGGAGCGGGCCCGGGCCCTTGCCGAGGCCGCCGGACTGCCGGGGTACGAGGCGCTCCAGTACCACCACAGCTATCTGCGGCAGCGCACGGACCTGCCGAGCCTGCGCTCACCGGACGGCCAGGAGGGCGTGGCCGCCGGGGACCTCCTCAGCTACCTGCGGGCCGAACCCGCCCTCGTACCGATCGCCTACTCGCCACTGCTGGCCGGGTCCTACGTCCGGGCGGACAAGCCGCTCGGCCCGGAGTTCGACCACCCGGGCACGCGGGCGCGGCAGGCGGCACTGCGGACGGTGGCCGAGGAGACCGGGGCGACCGTCAACCAGGTGGTCCTGGCCTGGCTCATCGGCGGCGAGGTCCCGGTCGTCCCGCTGGTCGGCGCCTCCTCGGTGGCGCAGCTGGAGGAGAGCCTGGCGGCGGTGGACCTGGAGCTGACCACGGAGCAGCGGGCGACGCTGGACGCCGCCCACTGACCGCCCGCACCATGTACGCCGCCACCATGGCGACGTACGACGGTGTGTGCACCGACCCCGTGTGACGTGGGCTTCGACCTCCTTACGGTGACGACCATGGAGACTCCCCAGAGCCCGGTCCACGGGCCCGCGCCGCTCACCGTTCCCCCACCCCGCGCCGCCGCTCCGTCGCCGTCACCCGCAGATCCGTTCCTGGCCGGGCGCACCGCCCTGGTGACCGGAGCGGCGAGCGGCATCGGGCAGGCCTGCGCCGAGGCCCTTGCCGCCGCGGGTGCCCACGTGTACGTGGTGGACAAGGCCGCCGACGCGGCCAAGAGCCTGGCGGAGCGGATCGGCGGAACGGCCTGGGTGGTCGACCTGTCCGTACCCGAGGCGGTGGACACGCTGCCGGACGACGCGGACCTGGTGGTCAACAACGCGGGGCTGCAGCACGTCGCTCCCGTGCACGAGTTTCCGCCGGACCGGTTCGCGCTGATCCACCGTGTCATGGTGGAAGCACCGTTCCGCATCTTGCGCCGCACCCTGCCCGGCATGTACGAACGCGGCTGGGGGCGCGTCGTCAACATCTCCTCCGTCCACGGGCTGCGTGCCAGCCCCTACAAATCGGCGTACGTATCGGCGAAGCACGCACTGGAAGGACTCAGCAAGGTGGTCGCTCTCGAAGCAGCACCGCACGGGGTGACCAGCAACTGCGTCAATCCCGGCTACGTGCGCACCCCGCTCGTCGAGAACCAGATCGCCGACCAGGCCCGTACGCACGGCATCTCGGAGGAGGAGGTGGTGGGCAGGGTGATGCTGGAACGCAGCGCCATCAAGCGCCTCATCGAACCCCGGGAGGTCGCCGAGGCGGTGCTGTGGCTGTGCGGACCGCACACCGGGCACATCACCGGCACCTCGCTCGCGATGGACGGCGGCTGGACCGCTCACTGACACTCTCCAGGTACACATCGAATCCCCGACGAACGATGGCCGCCCATGTCTGCACCGCCCCATTCCGCCGCGCCCCACCTGCGTCGCCTCCTCGACCTGCTGACCGAGGACGCTCCCGCCGAGGCGCTGGGCGCCGTCTCCTCCGAGGCGCGGGCCGCCGGTGTGCCCGCGGGCGACCTCGCCGAGGTGGAGCGGGCCACCGCCACCGCACTGCGGATCAGGGGCGCCCTGCGCCAGCACCGGCGCCGCGAGCTCCAGCTCACCGCGCTCTTCGACACCGCGGGAGATCTGGCGGCCTCCCGCGATCTGGACGACGTACTGAAGGCGATCGTCCGGCGGGCCAGGATGCTGCTCGGCACGGACACGGCGTATCTCACCCTCCCCGACGAGGAGGCGGGGGACACCTACATGCGGGTGACCGACGGTTCGGTGTCGGTCCTCTTCCAGCGGCTGCGGCTGGAGCTCGGCGAAGGGCTCGGGGGTCTGGTCGCCCAGACCGCGAGTCCGTACGCGACCCCCGACTACCGCACCGACAATCGCTTCCGTCACACCCGCAACATCAACGCCGGGGTCCTGGACGAGGGGCTCGTCGCCATTCTGGGCGTGCCCCTGCTCCTCGGCTCCAGCCGCGGCGGTACGGGGAAAGTCATCGGAGTCCTCTTCGCCGCCGATCGCGCGCCGCGCGTCTTCAGCCCCGACGAGGTCGCTCTGCTCTGCTCGCTCGCCGCACACGCCGCAATCGCGATCGACACCGCCCGCGCCCTCGCCGACACCCGCTCGGCCCTCGACGAACTCGCCGGCGCCAACGCCGAGCTGGCCGAGGCCAACGCTGCGGTACGGGAGCACTCGGCCGCCATGCAGCGGGCCGAGGAGGCGCACGACCGGCTGACCGACCTGGTGCTGCGCGGCGGTGACGTCAAGGACGTCGCGACGGCCGTCGCGGGGCTGCTGGACTCCCCGCTCACCATTCACGACCCGGGCGGGCGCCCGCTGGCGGCCGTCCGGCCCGACGGTGCGGACCTCGCCGCCGACAGCATGGACGCCGGATGGCTGGCCGAGACCGCCGAGGAGTCCCGCACCGGGGCGCGCGCCGTGCACCGCGACGGCCGGTGGATCTGCGCCGTGCTCGCCGGGCAGGAACTCCTGGCCCAACTGGTTCTGCACCAGCGCCGACGGCTCGACGACTCCGACCGGCGGCTCTTCGAACGCGCTGCAGTGGTCACCGGCCTCCTTCTCCTGTTGCGGCGCACGGTCGCCGAGACCGAGAACCGGATACGCGGCGAGCTGATCACCGACCTGCTGACCGACGCGGAACGCGACCCGGCCGGTCTCGCCGAGCGCGGCCGCCGCCTCGGCATCGACCTGGACCGCCCGCATCTGCTGCTGGTGGCCGAGGCCGGCGCCCGGGAGAAGCTGTGTGCCGCTGCTCTGCGCTACCTGTTCGGCGGGGACATTCACGGGGTGAGCGCCGAACACGCGGGCACAGTGGTGCTGTTGGTCGCATGCGACGACGAGGACACGGGCGCCGGTGACGCGGCGCGGGCGGCGGCGGCCCAGCTCGGCCAGCTCGTCCAGGCCCCCGTCACCGTCGCCGCCACCGGGCCGGCCCGTGGCCCGCGCGAGCTGGCCGCCGCCCACCGGGAGGCCGCCCGCTGCCTGCGCGCGATGCGGGTGCTGGGGCGTACGGGTGAGGGTGCCTGCGTCGACGAACTCGGCTTCCTCGGCGTGGTGCTGGGCAACGCGCAGGATGTCGACGGATTCGTCAACGCGACGCTGGGGCCGCTGCTGCGGTACGACGCCCAGCGTGGCACCCATCTGGTGCGCACGCTGAGCGCGTACTTCGGTGCCGGTGGCAGCCTCATTCGTGCCAAGGACGAACTGCACGTCCACGTCAATACGGTGGTGCAGCGGTTGGAGCGGATCCAGGTGCTGCTGGGGCGGGACTGGAACGAGCCGGACCGGGCGCTGGAGCTTCAGCTGGCGCTGCGGCTGAACCTGCTGGCGGGGGGCCAGGAGCGGTCGTGAACCGGGGCTGCCGGTTACTGCCGTTCCGTCCTCGAGCGCCGGACGGGCTCGAAGGATGTCCTCAAGCGCCGGACGGGCTGGGTTGTGCCCGGGCGGTCCTGAGGGTGTCCTCAGGCGGTGTCTTCGCCAGTGCCACCAGGCGTGTGGCGATCTCGTGCGCGCCCGCGCCACCCGTGAGCACCGTGTAGTGGTTGACGTCCGGTACCGCCACCGGTTCCACTCGCGTGTCCCCGAGGCCGGCCGCCGCCAGTCGCTTCTCGTCGTACAGCCCCTGCTCCTCGTCCATCAGGCCGCGAGCCGCCCACAGCAGCGTCGCCGGTACCGGCAACTTCCTTACGGCCGAAAGAACTTCGTCGTCGAAGAGGCCTATCCCGTCCGTGCGCACCGCCTCGATCCGGCAGGTGGAGTGCATCGCCGGTTCCTCGCCCGTCAGGTCGCGCTGGATGTACGCATCGACCTCCGGCGACCAGGCGTCCCCGGCGAACGCGGGGTGCGCCTGCCAGAACGCCCGGTAGGCGGCTCGGTCGGCGAAGGTCATCGACAGCCGGTCCATGGCCGGGCCGATCACCGCCGTCATGAGTTCGTCCGGGGACAGATGGGTGGGGGCCGGGAAGCCGACCCCGCCGTCGACGAGCAGCAGCGGACCGAACCGGTCCGGATGCCGTACGGCGGCCAGGGCCGCCACGAACGCGCCCATCGAGTGACCGGTCAGCGCCACCCGGTCCAGGCCGAGCGCCTCGGTCAACGCGGCGATGTCATCGGCGTGTGCCGCGATCCCGTACGGGCCGGGCAGCCCGGCGCTCGCCGCCCGGCCGCGCAGATCCGGGGCGATCAGCGTGGCCCGGCCGGCCAGCAGCCCGGCCACCGTGCCCCAGGAGAGCGCGTTGGCCGTGATGCCGTGCAGGGCCACGACCACCGGCGCACCGGGCTCCCCGGCCGGCCAGCGCAGCGCCGCCAGCTCGCCCCCGGCGACCGGGACACGTATCTCCTCGTACGGGGTCATGAGTGCCGGTTCTCCTTCCGGGCGGCTGCGCCCGCTCTGGTTGCGCCTCTGGGTGCACGGAGTGCGGAGCCCAGCCGGGACGGCAGCCGTGCCAGGCCGCCCGGCAGCAGATGTACCACGGCCACGAAGAGCACACCGAGCAGGAACAGCGGCTGGGAGAGCGGTACCCGCAGCACCGCGGGCAGGTCGGCGACCGCACCCGAGCCGGCGAGATCGCCGAGCCGGTGATCGGCCCAGGTGTACAGGATGCCGCCGACCATCGGCCCCCAGCGGGTACCCGACCCGCCCAGCACCACCATCACCAGCAGCGACAGCGTGAAGTCCGAGGTCGTCGTCTGGGGTGTGGAGCCGCCGGTGAGCAGCAGATGGACGAGTCCGCCGAGCGCTGCCAGCGCACCGGCCAGGACGAAGGCCGTCAGCTTGAACCCGTACGGCCTCAGCCCCAGCACTTCCACCCGGCGCTCGTTCTCCTTGATGCCCTCCCAGACCCGCCCGGTCGGGGAGCGGACCGCCCAGTGGACGACGGCCAGGGTGAGCACCAGATAGCCGAGCGCGACCCAGTACAGGTTGGCCGTGTGCTCGATGCCCACCAGCCCGGACGGCAGCAGCTCGGCGGGTGCGGCCCGGCCCTCCTCGCCGCCGGTGAAGCCACCGGGGTTGCGGGAGACCAGGATCGAGCCCGCCTGGGCGAAGGCCAGCGTCACCATGGAGAAGCCGATCCCGGTGACCCGCAGGCTCACCGAGCCCAGCACCAGAGCGAGCGCGATCCCGAAGCAGACGCCGACCAGGGCCGAGACGGCGAACGGCAGACCGGCCTCCAGCATGATCGTGTTGGTGGCGTAGCTGCCCGCGGCGAAGTACAGCGCGTGGCCGAAGGAGAGCAGTCCGGTACGGCCGAGCAGCAGGTCGTATCCGGTGGCCAGGGCGCCGAACAGCAGGCAGGTGGCGAGGAGTTGCAGGCTTCCCGCACTTCCGACGGGGCCGTCGAGCAGGCCCGGCAGCGGCAGTGCGCTGTACGGCGCGACGATCAGCACCACCAGCACGGCGGCCGGCCACCAGCGCAGCAGCCGGGCGGTGTCGGCGGCCGGTGCGTCGGACGGCGCCGCCGGTGTTCCGCTCGTGCGGTCGGGTGTCCCGGTCACGGTGCTCACGCGAGCCTCCCGGTCAGTCCGCGCGGCCGTACGAGCAGCAGCGCGGCGAGCAGGACGACGACGGCCAGGTCGCCGAGGCCCGCTGCGGTGTAGTAGTTGGCGAACTGCTGGACCAGGCCGATCACGACGGACGCCGCGGCGGCGCCGGTCACCGAACCCATGCCGCCGGTGACCACCACGACGAACGCGAAGATCAGCAGCGAGGTGCCCTGCCGGGGGTCGACCGAGCCGAAGTACAGCCCGCCGAGCGCCCCGCCGAGCGCGGCGGCCGAGCCGCCGATCGCGAAGACGAGGGTGAACGCCTTCCGTACGTCGATGCCGAGCGCGGTCACCATCGCCCGGTCCTCGACCCCCGCCCGTACGACCAGTCCGTGCCGGGTCCGCCCGAGGAAGAGCCGCAGCGCGACCAGCACCACGGCCGCGGCCGCGACCAGCACCAGGCGGTTGACCGGAACTTCCGCGCCCAGCAGCGAGAACGTGCCGGACAGTGCCTCGGGCCCGGGGAAGCGCAGGGCGTCCGAGCCCCAGATGCCCGACAGCAGCGCCGGGACGGCGAGCCCCACCCCGACCGTGGCGAGCACCTGCTCGCGCGGCCGGGTGTACAGCGGGCGGACGACGGCGAGCTCCAGCACCACGGCGGCGACGGTGCCCACCGCCGTACCGAAGAGGACCGCGAGGACGAAGCCCGCGCCGCCGGGGCCCGCGCCCGGCAGGTTCCCGGACGCCGCCCACCAGGTGCCGTACGCGCCGATGGAGAGCAGCGCGCCGTGCGCGAAGTTGAGCACGTCCATCAGGCCGAAGATCAGCGAGAGCCCGGAGGCGATCAGGAAGTAGAGCGCTCCCAGACCGAGTCCGGTCATGGTGAGCAGAACGACGGTGGACATCAGGAATCCGCCTCCACGGAAGGTGCCTCGGTGGCCGGGCCGCGCCCCACGCCCAGCAGCCGGCGTGCCGCCTCCGCGTCGCCCAGCAGCTCACCGGCCGGGCCCTGGTGGGCGGTTCGGCCGTCGGCGAGCACGGTGCAGTGTGCGGCCAGGCGCCGTACGACCGCGAGGTTCTGCTCCACGAGCAGCACCGGCACCGCCTCGGCGGCCCGCTCCAGCACCTCGGTGACCTCGGTGACCACCTTGGGCGCCAGTCCCTTGGTGGGTTCGTCGGCGATGATCAGCCGGTTGCCGTTGAGCAGGGTGCGGCCGATGGCGACCATCTGCTGCTGACCGCCGGAGAGTGTCCCGGCCAACTGCCTCTCCCGGAGCTTCAGTTCGGGAAAGAGTTCATGGACGAGCGGGTACGCCGGCTCGCCCGCCCCGCGCCGCTCGGCCAGCCGCAGGTTCTCCGCCACGGTCAGCCCGGCGAAGACGCCGCGGTCCTCGGGGGCGTAGCCGATGCCCCGCCGGACCAGCGTGTGGGTGGGCAGCGCCACGGTCTCCTCGCCGTCGAGCCGGACGCTGCCGGTGCGCGGAACGAGGCCCAGGATGCCGCGGACGGTCGTCGTCTTCCCGGCGCCGTTCCGGCCGAGGAGCGCGGTCACCCCGTGCCGGGCGACGTCCAGGTCCACCCCGTGCAGGATGTGCCGGCCGCCGATGAGGACCCGCAGGTCCCGTACGGCGAGAAGCGTTCCGGTCGTCACAGCCCCTCCCCGAGGTACGCCTGCTGCACGGTCGGGTCGGCGGTCACGGCCTCGGGGGTGTCCAGCGCCAGCAGCCGGCCGTGGTGCATCACGGCGAGCCGGTCGGCCAGCCCCAGCAGGACGTCCATGTGGTGCTCGACCATGAGGACGGTGCGGCCCTCGTCCCGGTGCAGGGTGCGGATCAGTTCGGTGAGCGCAGGGACCTCCTCCGCGCTCACCCCGGCCATCGGCTCGTCGAGCAGCATCAGCCGCGGCTCTCCCACCAGCAGCACCGCCAGCTCCAGCTTCCGTTTCTCGCCGTGCGACAGCTCGGACGCCAGGGCCCCGGCGCGGTGGCCGAGCCCGGTGCGCTCCAGTACGCCGTGTACGTCGTCGGTGTACGGGGAAGCGCGCCGCCACACGCGGTACGAACCGCCGCGGGCGGCCTGCGCGGCCAGCCGGACGTGGTCGGCCACGCTCATCCCCGGCCAGAGGCTGGACGTCTGGAACGTCCGGCCGATCCCGCGCCGGGCCCGGGCGTGCGCGGGCCGGCCGGTCATGTCCGTGCCGTCCAGCGCGATGGTGCCCGACGTGGCCGTGGTCAACCCGCTGATCAGGTTGAACAGTGAGGTCTTGCCCGCCCCGTTGGGGCCGATGAAGGCGAGGAACTCGCCCTCGCGGACGTCCAGCGTGATGTCCTCGACGATGGTCGCCCCGCCGACGCCCCAGCCGAGGCCGGTCAGCCGGAGCACGGGGGCGGTGGTCCCCGCCCCGCTCCCGTGTTCCGTCGTGATGCCCGGTGCGGCCATCGGTCAGCCCGCCGAGGGCTTCGCGGGCGGCGCCACCTTGTCCATCGGCTCGGTGGTCACCAACTTCGGCTCGGCGGTGGCGCCCTTCCCGGTCAGCTTCGCCACGAACATCGGCTGAATCAGGGCGTGGTCCTCGGCCCGCACCTGCTCCTTGCCCTTCACCCCGTCGAAGGTCCAGCCCTCCAGGGCCTTCGCCATGGCGGCGGGATCGGTGGCGCTGCCCTCCTCCACCGCGTGCACGATCATCTGGGCGGCGGTGAAGCCGTCGGGGGTGAACAGGTCAGGGGTGCCGCCCGCCTCGGTCACCGCGTCCAGCATCGACTTCTCCACGGCGTTGCCGCCGCCCGCACCGGGGAAGTAGTGCGCCAGGAACGAGACCTTGGAACCGGCGGCGCCGAAGATCGGGTACGAGGCCGTGCCGGCCAGGCCGGTGACGACCTTGGACGCGCCCAGCACACCCTGCTGGTCCAGCGCGGTCCACAGCGCGGGGGCGGTGGAACCCGCCCAGGCCACGAAGACCAGATCCGGACCGGCGGCCTTCACCTGCCGGGCGAACGGGGTCAGGTCCGTGGCGCTCGGCGGGGCCAGCACGGAGCCGACCGTCGCGCCCTTGCCACCGAGGACGGCCTTCACCGCGGCGACGTTGGCCTGGCCGAAGGTGGAGTCCTGGGCCAGCACGGTGACCTTCTTGCCCTCGGCCTCGCCGAGCATCGTCCCGGCGGTGAGGATGTCCTGGTAGGACTGCCGGCCGGAGCGGAACGTGTAGTCGTTGATCCCGGTCACGGCGTCGGTCGCGGCCGGCCCGCTGACGTACAGGACCTTGTTCTGCGCGGCGAGCGGCGCCATCTGCAGGGCGACCCCGGAGTCCGTGGTCCCGGCGAGCACCTTGTAGCCCTTGCCGATCAGGTTCTTCGCGGCGGAGACAGCCTTGCCCGGGTCGCCCGCGTCGTCCTGCTCGGTGACCTCGATACGGTGCCCGGCGACCTTGCCGGTGCCGTTCGTCGCGTAGTCCAGGCCTGCCATGAACCCGTCGCGGTACTGCTTCCCGTAGTCCGCGAGCAGCCCGGTCCGGGAGTAGACCAGCCCCACCTTGACGGTCTGGCCCTTCGTGCCCTTGCCGGACGCGGAGTCCGCCTCACCCGCCTTCCCGGCGGCGGTGCAGCCGACCAGCAGGAGTCCTGCGGCGGCCAGGGTGACGACGGCGGAGAGGGATCTGCGGTGGTGGACGGTGCCTGTGGCTCTGCGACGCATGGTGACCGGCTCCTCGGCGGGATTCCTGTGATGTCGCCGAACCGTATGAACACCGTGGCGCCGTCGACATGGTGCAGGACGCCCCACCTGAGGCAGTGTGCATGTGCGGCCCGCACATGGGCCGGGGCCGGGGGTGACGGGGCACGGCCCGCAGGTGGGAACCCGTCAACACCCCGTCATCTGCGGGGACATGACCCGGCCGTGGTCCGTCGGTACGGATCGTTAGGACGCTTCCGGGGGTGTCGTCACGTCGATCAGCCGGCACACCGTCTCGATGTCTATCTTCACCTGGGCGATCGACGCCCGTCCCGACAGCCAGGTGATCAGCGCCGAGTGCCAGGTGTGCTCGATGACCCGGACCGCGGACAGTTGCTCGGGCGTAGGGTGCTCCAGCCCCATCGAGTCCAGGATGATCGCCGTCGTGAGCCGCGAGACGGTGTCCACCTCGGGGCTCACGCTGCGGTCCGCGAAGGTCAGCGCCCGCACCATCGCGTCCGCCAGATGCGGTTCGCGCTGCAGCGCACGGAACGCCCGCATCAGGGTGTCGGCGACCCGCTGCGCCGCGTCTTCCCCGGCCGGGGGGCGTTTGCGCAGCGTCCCGTGCATGTGCTGGAGCTGGTCCTGCATGGTGGCGACCAGCAGATGGATCTTGGACGGGAAGTACCGGTACAGCGTGCCCAGGGCGACCCCGGCGGCCTCCGCCACCTCGCGCATCTGCACCGCCTCGAACCCGCCCCTGCTGGCGAGCTGGGCGCTGGCGTGCAGGATGCGGCGGCGACGGGCCTCCTGCCGTTCCGTCAGGGGCGGCGATGCCGGCTTGGCTTCCGCTGTCATGTGTCCCCATCCATGGCTTCTGTCCGCAACCGGAGGAGGCGCGTGGGCTCCCGGCGGCGCACAGCATGCCAGGGTGCCGGTCGTGGCGCGAATCACCTGATCCGGCCGTTGCGCCGACGCTACCTGCCGGTAGATTCGTAGCTCATTGCACGATCCAGTCTGAAACTTGTTCTAGATTAGCGTGAGCGGTTACGCTCCGGCGAACACGCAGTGAGAAGGGGGCCGAGTGTGACCGCTGAGGCCATAGAGACGGGCCCCCGCACGGGCAGTGACACGTCGGCCGCCACCGCCGACGGGCGACCGTTGCGTATCGCACTCCTCACCTACAAGGGCAACCCCTTCTGCGGCGGCCAGGGTGTGTACGTACGCCACCTCGGCCGCGAGCTCGCCCGCCTCGGTCACAGCGTCGAGGTGATCGGCGCCCAGCCCTATCCCGTACTCGACGAGGGCGTCCCGCTCACCGAGCTGCCGAGCCTGGACCTGTACCGCCAGCCCGACCCGTTCCGCACCCCGAAGCGCGGCGAGTACCGGGACTGGATCGACGCCGCCGAGGTCGCCACCATGTGGACCGGCGGCTTCCCGGAACCGCTCACCTTCAGCCTCCGCGCCCGCCGCCATCTCGCCGCCCGTCGCGGCGAGTTCGACGTCATCCACGACAACCAGACCCTCGGGTACGGACTGTTGGCGGACCTCGGTGCCCCGCTCGTCACCACCATCCACCACCCCATCACCGTCGACCGGCAGCTGGAGCTGGACGCCGCCGACAGCCGTCTCCGCCGCGCCTCCGTGCGCCGCTGGTACGCCTTCACCCGCATGCAGAAGCGGGTCGCGCGCCGGCTGCCGTCGGTGCTCACCGTCTCCGGCTCCTCCAAGCAGGAGATCGTCGACCATCTCGGGGTGCGGCAGGACCGGATCCATGTCGTGCACATCGGCGCGGACACCGACCTGTGGTCGCCCGACCCGTCGGTCGCCGAGGTGCCCGGCCGGATCGTCACCACCTCCAGCGCCGACGTCCCGCTGAAGGGCCTCGTCCACCTCGTCGAGGCGCTCGCCAAACTCCGTACCGAGAACCCGCAGGCGCACCTCGTGGTCGTCGGCAAGCGGGCCGAGGACGGACCCGTCGCGCAGGCCATAGAGCGGTACGGACTCCAGGACGCCGTCCGGTTCGTCAAGGGCATCAGCGACGCCGAACTCGTCGACCTGGTGCGCAGCGCCGAGGTCGCCTGTGTCCCCTCGCTGTACGAAGGGTTCTCGCTGCCCGCCGCCGAGGCCATGGCCACCGGCACCCCGCTCGTCGCGACCACCGGCGGGGCGATCCCCGAGGTCGCGGGTCCGGACGGCGAGACCTGTCTGGCCGTGCAGCCCGCCGACGCCGGGGCCCTGGCCGCCGCGCTCGCCCGGCTGCTCGGCGACCCGGAGCTGCGGGCCCGGCTCGGCACCGCGGGCCGCGCCCGGGTGCTGGCCCGGTTCACCTGGAAGCAGGCGGCCATCGGCACCGCGGAGCTCTACCGGCAGGCGATCGCCGCCCGCGCCGCCACCACGCAATCCGGCGGCCGACGGTGACCCCGCTGTCCGCCCCCGCTGTCCCCGCCCCCTGAACCCCCTCGACCGCGAAAGCAGGCACTTGTGCTGACCGTGGACTTCACCCGCTTCCCGCTCGCCGCAGGCGACCGAGTGCTCGACCTGGGCTGCGGCGCCGGACGCCACGCCTTCGAGTGCTACCGGCGCGGCGCCCAGGTCGTGGCACTCGACCGGAACGGCGAGGAGATCCGCGAGGTCGCGAAGTGGTTCGCGGCGATGAAGGAGGCCGGGGAGGCCCCCGTGGGCGCCACCGCCACCGCGATGGAGGGCGACGCGCTCAACCTGCCGTTCCCCGACGAGTCCTTCGACGTCGTCATCATCTCCGAGGTGATGGAGCACATCCCCGACGACAAGGGCGTGCTCGCCGAGATGGTCCGGGTCCTCAAGCCGGGCGGCCGGATCGCGATCACCGTGCCGCGGTACGGCCCCGAGAAGGTCTGCTGGACGCTCTCCGACGCGTACCACGAGGTCGAGGGCGGCCACATCCGCATCTACCGGGCCGACGAACTCCTCGGCAAGATCCGCGGTGCCGGCCTCAAGCCGTACGGCACCCACCACGCGCACGCGCTGCACTCCCCGTACTGGTGGCTCAAGTGCGCATTCGGAGTCGACAATGACAAGGCGTTGCCGGTCCGCGCGTACCACAAGCTGCTGGTCTGGGACATCATGAAGAAGCCCGCCGTCACCCGGGTCGCCGAGCAACTGCTCAACCCGGTCGTCGGCAAGAGCTTCGTCGCGTACGCCACCAAGCCACACCTGCCCAAGGCCGCTGCCGCTGCCGCGAATGACCTTTCGAAGGCTGAGGCGTGACCACTCCCGAGCAGACCGAACACCTCGTGCTGCCCGGAGTGCTCACCGCTGAGCAGGCGACGGAGACCGTCGCCGCGCTGCTCGCCGTGCAGCGCGAGGACGGCGCGCTGCCCTGGTTCCGAGGCCACCACCTCGATCCGTGGGACCACACCGAGGCCGCCATGGCCCTCGACGCCGCGGGCGAGCACGCCGCCGCGGAACGCGCGTACGACTGGCTGGCCCGGCACCAGAACAAGGACGGCTCCTGGTACGCCGCCTACCACGACGGCGACCCGGACCGGCCGACCGACCGGAGCCAGGAGTCCAACTTCTGCGCGTACGTGGCCGTCGGCGTCTGGCACCACTACCTCGCCACCGGCGACGACGGGTTCATCGACCGGATGTGGCCGACCGTGTACGCGGCCGTCGAATTCGTCCTGCGGCTCCAGCAGCCCGGCGGCCAGATCGGCTGGAAGCGCGAACCCGACGGCACCCCCGTCGACGAAGCCCTGCTGACCGGCAGCTCCTCCATCCACCAGGCACTGCGCTGCGCACTCGCCATCGCCGAGCAGCGGGAAGAGCCGCAGCCGGACTGGGAGCTGGCGACCGGCGCGCTCGCGCACGCGATCCGCAGCCACCCCGAACGCTTCCTCGACAAGAGCCGCTACTCGATGGACTGGTACTACCCGGTCCTCGGCGGCGCGCTCACCGGAGCGGCCGCCAAGGAGCGGATAGAGGAAGCCTGGGACCGCTTCGTCGTCCCCGGCCTGGGGGTGCGCTGCGTGCTGCCCAACCCCTGGGTGACGGGCGGCGAAAGCTGTGAACTCGCCCTGGCTCTCTGGGTGATGGGGGAGTCCGACCGGGCGTTGGAGATCCTCCAGTCCATCCAGCATCTGCGCGCCGAGGGCGGCATGTACTGGACGGGGTACGTCTTCGAGGGCAACCGGGCGTTCTGGCCGGAGGAGCTCACGACCTGGACCGCCGGATCGCTGCTGCTCGCCGTGGCCGCCCTGGGGGGCGACGAGGCGACCATCGCGGTCTTCGGCGGCGAACGGCTGCCGACGGGCCTGGAGCCGGACTGCTGCGCCCCCTAGGGGCCCAGCGGCCGGGCCGGGAGCTTACGGACGGCGGATTCGGCCCGCCACCGCATGTCCGATGAAGAGATAGACGATGGCGGCGAGGCCGTATCCGGAGACCACCCGCGCCCAGGCCTCGTCGAACGTGAACAGGTCGTACGACCAGCCGGCCAGCCAGCGGGCGGCGTTCTTGACGAAGGCCACGAGGTCGTTGCCCCGGTTCGCGTCCAGCAGGTACATCAGGATCCACAAGCCGATGATGAAGGCCATGACATCGGCCACCACGGCTATGACACGTGCGGCGGTGCTGCTTCTCGTGCCTATTCCAGGAGACATGGATATCGAGTTGCCGTTTTCCGCGGGCCGAAACCCGGTCGGCACCTCTTGAGTGGCGCGGCACCCGGACCCGGGCGAGCCTGGCAGGGCGTGCCGCACTGCGGTACCCGCCGTAGAACTCACCGTTGATGTGCCCCGTCAGGGAGGCCCGCTGTGCCCAGTTCCGTACCGCTCCGCCGTCTGTTCGTGGCGTTGCTGTTGTCCTGCACCGTAATGGTGAGCGCCACGGCGTGCGGCAACGACTCCGGCACCGGCGCGAGCGCCTCCGCGTCACCGAGCGGTACGGCGTCGGCGGAGAGGCAGAAGCTCGCCAAGACGCGGTTCGTCGCCAACGCCGGGCTCGCTGCGGGTGCGACCTACCAGTGGATCATCAAGCCGTACCGTGCGGGCAAGTTCAAGAAGGGCGCGGACGGACGGACGTTCGCACTGGTCAAGGCCGGGCTCGCGGGCGGCTTCGCCTACAACCGGCTCAAGGCGGCAGCGGAGAACGCCAAGGGCGACCCGCTGCTGTCGAAGGCGGTCGCACCGCTGACGGCGGGCATCGAGTCGCTCAAGGGACTCGGCACCAAGCTCCGCAACGGCCAGGCGGGCGCGGGGGACGTCGGCGCCTTCGAAGACGTCATCACCAACATCAAGGACGCCGGCAAGAGTGCGGGCGCCGAGGTGAAGGACCAGGTGCCGTCCACCTCCCAGCTCGGCGGATAACCGCATGGGGGAGGCGTCAGACGAGCAATAGGGTGCCGTCATGACGCTTCTGGCACACGACCACTACTGCGAAGAGATCCTCCGTCAGACCGACGGACTGAGAGCCGTGATCGACGGCGCGGACCTCGACGCGAAGGTTCCGACCTGCCCCGAATGGACGCTGCGCGACCTCGCCGTCCACGTCGGCGGCGCCCACCGCTGGGTCAACGAGATCGTCCGTACCCGGGCGGCCGAGGCGGTCCCGGACGAGCGGGTGCCGCAGTTCACGCCGGACGGTGACGACCCCGCGGTGCTCGACGCGTGGCTGGCCGACGGGGCCGCGAAGACCGTCGCCGCCCTGCGCGAGGCCGGTGCCGGGCAGCCGGTCTGGGCCTGGGCATGGGACCGGAGCGCCGGATTCTGGGCGCGGCGCATGGCCCACGAGACGGTCGTCCACCGCGCGGATGCGGCCGTCACGGTGAACGCCGACTACGAAGTGGCGCCCGAGCTGGCGGCCGACACGATCGACGAATGGCTGGAGATCGTCGCCTTCGCGCAGTCCGAGGGGGACAGAGAGGCCGTGGAGCTCCGAGGGGCCGGAAGGTCCCTTCATCTGCATGCCACGGACACGCCCGGGGCGGAGTGGCTGATCGAGTTCGGCGACGACGGATTCACCTGGCGGCGGGCGCACGAGAAGGCGACGGTCGCGGTGCGCGGGCCGCTGACCGATCTGATGCTGGTGTTCAACCGGCGCCAGGGCGTGGACAGCGGGCGCGTCGAGGTGCTGGGGGAGCGGGAGCTGCTGGACTTCTGGCTGCAGCGGGCGAGGTTCGCATGATGCCGGCACTCAGGCGTTGTTGAGATCTGCCAGTACGCGCAGCGTGTGGGGGTCCGGTGCCGTGACCAGCAGGTCGGTCACCGGGCCCTTGCGCCACAACTCCAGCCGTTCCGCGATCCGTTCACGCGGTCCGACGAGCGAGATCTCGTCGGCGAACGCGTCCGGCACGGCCAGCACCGCCTCCTCCTTGCGGCCCTCCAGGAACAGCCGCTGGATCCGCCGCGCCTCCTCCTCGAAGCCCATCCGGGCCATCAGGTCGGCATGGAAGTTGCGGGCGGCATGCCCCATCCCCCCGATGTAGAAGCCGAGCATCGCCTTCACCGGCAGCAGCCCCTCCGCGACATCGTCACAGACGTGCGCGCGGGCCATCGGCGCGATCATGAAGCCGTCGGGGAGACCGGCCAGCGAAGCCTCGTACACGTCGGTGCGCAGCGGCGACCAGTACAGCGGCAGCCAGCCGTCCGCGATCCGTGTCGTCTGCGCGATGTTCTTCGGCCCCTCCGCGCCCAGCAGCACGGGCAGCCCGGCTCGCAGCGGGTGGGTGATCGGCTTCAGCGGTTTGCCGAGGCCGGTCGCGTCCGGACCGGTGTACGGGTGCGAGTGGAAGCGCCCGGCCAGCTCAACAGGGGCCTCACGCCTGAGCACTTGACGGATGACCTCGACGTACTCGCGGGTGGCGGTCAGCGGACTCTTCGGGAACGGGCGCCCGTACCAGCCCTCCACCACCTGCGGCCCGGAGAGCCCGAGCCCGAGCATCATCCGGCCGCCGGAGAGATGGTCGAGGGTCAGCGCGTGCATGGCGGTCGCGGTCGGGGTGCGCGCCGCCATCTGCGCGATGCCGGTGCCCAGCCGGATACGGGAGGTGTGGGCGGCGATCCAGGTCAGTGGAGTGAAGGCGTCGGAGCCCCAGGCCTCCGCCGTCCACACCGAGCCGTAGCCCAGCCGCTCCGCCTCGCGGGCGAGCTCCAGATGGGCGGGGTTCGGGCCGCGGCCCCAGTAGCCGAGAGCGAGTCCGAGCCGCATAACGGTCCCTCCGACCATACGTGACGAGGCGTCAGATAAATCCGCACGGACGGAGGGTACGACAGCGGCCCCCCGCCCGGAAGGGGCGAGGGGCCGGCAGGAAGGGGCTGTGGTCAGCCGCGCTGGATGCCCGTGGTGTCCTGAAGCACACCGCGACGGCCGTCCTGGGTCTGGGCGATGAGGCCCGGGCCGCGCTGCTCCACCGCGAGGTACCAGGTGCCCGGAGCCAGTTCGGCGATCGGGCTCGGCGAACCGTCCTCGCCGTACAGCGGACGGGCCACCGGCACCGCGAACCAGAACGGCGTGAAGTCACCGGCCGGCGCCGAGCCGCCCTGCGGGGCCTGCTGAGCCTGCGACGCGTGCGCCATGGCGGGATCGGGCTGACCGGGCTGCGGCTGCGCACCGTACGGCTGCGGCTGGCCGGGCTGGGCGCCGTACGGCTGCTGCTGGGCGCCGGGGTAGCCGTAACCCTGGCCCGGCTGCGGCTGGGCGCCGTACGGCGGCTGCACGGCCTGCGGACGCGGAGCGCCCACCAGGGGAGCCTTGAGCGCCGGGACGAGCGGCGTCGCGACCGCACCGCCGGCGAGCACGATGGCCGCGAGCAGGCCGAGGATCAGGCCGGTACCCGCGTCGCCGGCGTCGATGGTCGTCCAGAAGGCCGTCCACAGCGCGAAGACACAGAAGGCGGCTCCGAATTGACCGAGGTCGAGGCCGACAACCTTGCGGCCCGGCATGGCTCGGCCCACAACCACCAGCGCCGCACCGATGATTCCGGCCAGGAAGACGCTCATGAGGACCCCGAGGGCGTCCCAGGCATTCGGGGTCTCGTAGCTGGAGCAGTTGAGGCCCGCAGGGCAATCGAAGCCGGAGAGGTCGAGGAAAGAGGCGATGAACAGCACCACCGCTGCGCCGATCACCACGCCATCGCCTCGAGTGAGGGAGCGGATATTCACGTGAAGGTCCTTAGTCGGTCGTCTCGTCGGGGCGGTCGTCGCTGCCGCCGGTACGGCGGGCACGGCGCGAAGCTCGGAGGCGGCTCCCCGCCGTACGGATGAATCTATCGTCTGCCCGGACGGGTTGCGTCCCGGCCCGGACGTTGGGCGGTCATCCCCGGAATACCACCGCACAACTACCGCACAACTCCCTCTGCTTTACCCCTTGAAGTAGGAGCTGATGCCGTCCGCAATGCCTTGTGCGGCCTTCTGGCGCCAACCCGCGCTGGTGAGCAGAACGGCGTCCTTCGGATCACGCATATTGCCGCACTCGATGAACACCTTGGGCACGGTCGACAAATTCAGCCCGCCCAGATCACCACGGGTGTCCAACCCCGTATTGCCGCCGACGTAATTGGAAGGTGCACTTCCGGTGGCGCGGACGAAGAGCCCCGCGATACGGGTGCCGAGATCGCGCGACGGATCCACGATCTTCGAGGTGTCAGCGGCTCCGCCGCGCACGAGCGCGGGAAGGATCACATGGAACCCCCGGTTGCCGACCGCGGAGCCGTCCGCGTGCACCGAGACGACCGCATCGGCCTCGGCGTTGTTGCCGATCCGGGCCCGCTCGTCGACGCACGGGCCGTACGGGCGGTCGTTGTCGTACGTCAGGATCACCTTCGCGCCCTGAGCCCGGAGCAGCGCACGCAGCCGGTGCGACACATCCAGCGTGAACTGGGCTTCCGCGTAGCCGGAGTTGGTGGACGTACCGGTGGTGTCGCACTCCTTGTGCGTGGTGCCGATGTCCACCTGGCGGCTGATCTCGCGGGTGTGCAGATGATTGTTCGGGTTGTGCCCGGGATCGATGACGACGGTCTTCCCGGACAGTGGCCCCGACGCCCGGCCGCCCGTGGACTTCGAGGGCGACGCGGACGGCGGCGATGCGGACGCCTTCCCCGGCGCCGGAACGCTCTTCGACGGCGAGAGCGACGGCGGCGCGGCGGAGGTGGCGCTGCCGCCCTGCCGGGGCCGGGCCTGAGCCCCGCCGCTGTCACCGCCCGCGCCGCAGCCCGCGGCACTCAGGCACACGGCGGCGAGCGCGGCGGCGACGAACAGGGGCCGGCGGTGCGGGGTGGGGGAAACGCTGTCGTCGTACGGCACCCGGCGATGCTATCGGGGCGGCTCAGATCCCCGTTCCCGTACGGCGCAGGACGCGCAGCGAGTCCGTGACCGACACCTCGGTGAACGCCCCGGACTCCAGCGCCCGCAGATACACCCGGTACGGGGCCTGGCCGCCGTGCGCGGGATCGGGGAACACGTCGTGGATCACGAGGAGCCCGCCCTCGGCGAGATGCGGCGCCCAGCCCTCGTAGTCGCCGTTCGCATGCTCGTCGGTGTGCCCGCCGTCGATGAAGACGAAGCCGAGCTTCCCGCCCCAGACGGCCGCGACCTGCGGGGACCGGCCGACGAGTGCCACGACATGGTCTTCGAGCCCGGCCGCGTGCAGGGTGCGGCGGAACGTCGGCAGTGTGTCCATCCGGCCGACCTCCGGGTCCACGACGGTCGGGTCGTGGTACTCCCAGCCGGGCTGCTGCTCCTCGCTGCCACGGTGATGGTCGACGGTGAGCGCCGTCACACCGGCCGCCCGGGCGGCATCGGCGAGCAGGATCGTGGACCGCCCGCAGTACGTCCCGACCTCCAGCAGCGGCAGACCGAGCGCGGCGGCGTCGGTGGCGGCCGCGTGGAGGGCGAGCCCCTCGACCACCGGCATGAACCCCTTGGCGGCCTGAAAGGCGGCGAGAATCTCGGGCTTGGGCTCGGCGGCCACGGGGTTCCTCCTGGCGGTACGGGGATCGAACGGCGCCCCATGGTGCCGTACGGCCTGGTCGGCGTTGTCGGCGGGGGTCAGCAGCGAGGCATGTCGGGGATGGCCTTCCCGGCGAGGTCGATCAGCGCCTGAACCTTCGGCAGATCGGCCGCGACTTCCTCCGCCGTCACAGCCGGTGCTTCGGTGGAGCGGTACTCGACTTCGTTGCGGCGAGCGGGTTGCCTCCGCGTCGCTCAACCGCTCAGGACGGCACCGCGGTTCGACGCTCCGGTGCGCTGACCGTCAGTACGAGGTCGACCTCGGCCGGCAGGCCGTTCGCCGGGTACGTCGCCGGGCAGGCGCGCGGCGCGTATCCGGTGGCGGAACCGGCCAGGACGAAGGTGCCGGTGGACGGGGCGGCCAGGGTGTACCGGCCGGCTTCGTCCGTCACGGTGAGCCCCGCCTGCCGCCCCATCCGGTCGATCAGCGTGACGTTGGCGTGGGCCACCGGCGTACCGTCCGCATCCAGCACCCTGCCCCGGAAGCCGTCCGGTCCGGCGACGGGACGCGAGGCCTCCCCGGCGGACGCCGCCGCGTCCGTGTTGCCGGCCAGCAGCACCGGCCGCAGCGCGTCGCGCTGCGACGGCAGGAACGCGGCCAGCACCAGACCGATCAGCACCGCACCCGTCGCGATCATGAACGAGGTCCGGAATCCCTCCATCGAAGGCACCTGTACCGGACCCATACGCACCGAGGTGTTGGCCAGCACCATGCCGATCACGGCGCTCGACACCGACGTGCCGATCGACCGCATCAGGGTGTTCAGACCGTTGGCCGCGCCGGTCTCCGACGGATCGACGGCCCCGATGATCAGTGCGGGCAGCGAGGAGTACGCGAGCCCGATACCGGCCCCGAGCACCACCGCGATCATCACGGTCTGCCAGGCGGCACTCATCAGGCCGAGCCCTGCCCCGTAACCGATCGCGATGACCAGCATGCCGAGCATCAGTGACACCTTGGGGCCGCGGCGGGCCGACAGCCGGGCGTACAGCGGGGCGACGAACATCATGGTCAGACCCAGCGGCGCCACGCACAGCCCCGCCACGACCATCGACTGCCCGAGGCCGTACCCGGTCGACACGGGCAGCTGGAGCAGCTGCGGCAGGACGAGCGAGACCGCGTAGAACGCGACGCCGACCATCACCGAGGTGAGGTTGGTGAGCAGTACCTCGCGCCGGGCCGAGGTCCGCAGGTCGACCAGCGGCGCCGGGCTGCGCAGCTCGAAGAGCCCCCACAGCACCAGGATCAGCAGGGATGCGGCGATCAGTCCGAGTGTGGTGGCCGAGGTCCAGCCCCAGTCGCTGCCCTTGGTGATCGGCAGCAGCAGGCAGACCAGGCCGAGCGAGAGCCCGAGCGCACCGGGCAGATCGAACCGGCCGGGCGCACGCAGCGAGGTCTCCGGTACGGCGAGGACGGTCAGCGCCATCGACAGCACCCCGAGGCCGGCCGCGCCGAAGAACAGCGTGTGCCAGTCGGCGTGCTGGGCGACCAGCGCGGCGGCGGGCAGCGCGAGCCCGCCGCCCACCCCGATCGAGGAGCTCATCAGCGCCATCGCCGAGCCGAGCTTCTCGCGCGGCAGCTCGTCGCGCATGATGCCGATCCCCAGCGGGATGGCGCCCATGGCGAAGCCCTGGAGCGCGCGCCCCGCGATCATGACCACGAGTTGATCGGTGAAGGCGCAGATCAGCGAGCCGATCACCATGACGGCGAGGCTGGTGAGCAGCATCTTCCGCTTGCCGTAGAGGTCGCCGAGCCGGCCCATGATCGGTGTGGCGACGGCACCTGCGAGCAGGGTCGCGGTCAGCACCCAGGTGGCGTTGGACGGATCGGTGTGGAGAAGGGCGGGCAGGTCCTTGATGACGGGGACGAGCAGGGTCTGCATGACCGCGACGGTGATACCCGCGAAGGCGAGAACCGGGACGACACCGCCACCCGCACGGTGGGTCCGCGGATCGGGGAGCGGCTGCTCCCCGGCGTGCTGATCGTGCGTCGCTTGTGGCATGCGTGCGGCCTCCGGGCAGCGGAAGAAAGCGGGTGGAGGTGGAGTGCGGTCCGGCGGCGGGCAGCAGTGACCGCCAAGTACGTGCAGCTTGAACACTTCCGGATGTCCGCCGTATTCCTGTGAACGCCGGGCGAATGGGACGCGACGCGGTACCCGGCGGGAAGCGTACGGTCGTCCGACCTTCCATCGAATTGGAACGTGTTCTACTCTTGCGCCGTTCCAGTGGCCGCGACCGGCGAGGATCCGCACATGGGCATCGCAATCACCCAAGAACAGAGGGAGCTGGCGCAGTCCGTACGGGGGTGGCTGGCGCGTGCCGTGCCGCCGGAGAAGATCCGCAAGCTCCTCGACGCGAGCGCCCCTTCTGCGCCGGGCGTGCGCCCCTTCTACTGGGACGGTCTCGCGGAACAGGGTCTGCTCGCCCTCCATCTGCCCGAGGAGTACGGGGGAGGGGGCGGTGCACTCCTCGACCTCGCCGTGGTCCTGGAGGAGACGGGGCGGGCCGCGCTCCCCGGCCCCTACCTGGCGACCGCACTCGCCTCGGCGGTGCTCGGCGAGGCAGGCGTGAGTGACCTTGCACCCGTCCTTGCGGCCGGCACCCGCATCGGCGCCGTCGCCCTCGGCCCCGGCACCCTCACCGCCGTGGAGTGCGAGGGCGGCCATCTCCTCGACGGCGTCGCCCCGCCCGTGCTCTGCGGCGCAGACGCCGACCTGCTCATCCTCCCCGCCGCATCGGCCGGTGGCACCCGCTGGTTCGCCGTCGACTCCGCCGCCGAAGGGCTGACCGTACGCCCGCACCGCGGCGCCGACCCGACCCGCCCCACCGCCGAGGTCCGCGCCGGCGGTGTACTCGTCCCCGCGGCCCGTGCCGTGCGCATCGACTCCGGGACCGTCCGCGACCTCGCCGCCGTCCTGTTCGCCGCCGAGGCGTGCGGCACCGCTGCCTGGGCGCTGGACACCGCCGTCGCGTACGCCAAGGTCCGTGAACAGTTCGGCCGCCCCATCGGGCAGTTCCAGGGCATCAAACACCTCTGCGCCGACATGCTCGTACGCGTCGAGCAGGCCCGCGCGCTCGTGTGGGACGCCGCCCGCGCGGCGGACGAAGCCCCGGAGACACGCGCACTGGTCGCCGCCCTCGCCGCGGGCACCGCGCTCGACGCCGCCTACAGCTGTGCCAAGGACTGCATCCAGATCCTCGGCGGTATCGGCTTCACCTGGGAGCACGACGCCCACCTCCACCTGCGCCGGGCCCTGGTGGCGCGCCAGCTGCTCGGGGCCGGGGACGCCCATCGGCTGCGGGCCGCCCGGCTGGCCGAAGGCGGGGCGCGCCGCGAGCTCTCCCTGGAACTCCCCGCCGAGGCCGCCCGCCACCGCGCCGAGGCGCGCGAGACCATCGCCGCCGCCCGGGGCCTCGACCCGGAGGCGGCCCGCCGCGCCCTCGCCCCGACCGGCTACGCCGCCCCGCACCTGCCCGCCCCGTACGGCCTGGACGCCGGACCGGTGCATCAGCTGGCCGTGCAACAGGAGCTGGAGGAACAGGGCGTGAAGGTGAGCGGCCTCGGAATCGCCACCTGGGTGGTGCCGTCGCTCCTCGCACACGGGACACCGGAGCAGCAGGACCGCTATCTCCTGCCCACCCTGCGCGGCGAACTCCTGTGGTGCCAGCTGTTCTCCGAGCCCGGCGCCGGCTCCGACCTCGCCTCGCTCCGCACGAAGGCCGAGCGGACCGCCGACGGCTGGCGGATCAACGGCCAGAAGGTGTGGACGAGCGCCGCCCAATGGGCCGACCACGGCATCCTGCTCGCCAGGACCGACCCGGACGCCCCCAAGCACCAGGGGATCGGCTACTTCCTCGTCGACATGAAGAACACCGCCGGCATCGACATCCGCCCGCTGAAGGAGATCACCGGCGACTCCCTCTTCAACGAGGTGTACTTCGACGACGTCCTGCTGCCCGCCGACGCCGTCGTCGGCGACATCGACGAAGGCTGGCGGGTCGCCCGCAACACCCTCGGCAACGAACGCGTCCACATGGCCGACCAGATGACCTTCGAAACGGGCCTGGAAGCGCTGATCGCCTGCTCCGGCGAACTCGACGGCACGTACCGGGCACGGATCGGTGCGCTCGCCGCCGAGGCGCACGCGCTCGCCTGTATCGGGCTGCGGACCACCATGCAACAGGTCTCCGGCCTGGAGCCGGGCGCCGGGGCATCCATCCGCAAACTCGTCCAGACCACCCACCAGCAGAAGGTCGCCGAGCTCGCCCTGGAACTTCTGGGACCGGCCGGTGCGACCGACGAGGGCACCGGGGCGCGGGCCCTGCACAGCTTTCTGATGTCCCGCTGTCTGACCATCGCGGGCGGCACCACCCAGGTCCAGCTCAATGTCGTCGCCGAGCGCATCCTCGGCCTGCCCCGGGACCCGTGACACCCGGCCCGGTCCGCCGGCGCCGGGTCGGCATTGTCTGAGGGGTTGCCGTCTGCTGTCGGTCTGCTGAGCCGAGTGAGCCCTCGCCGGAGTATCCGGTGATCCGGCACCTGAACAACCTGGAGTCCGTCGCTCACCGGTCACGCAGCCTTCCGCCGACCGGTCGCCGCTGCCATTATCTGACGCATCGTCAGATGAGTCGGAACGTGGCAGCGGCCCGGGAGGAAGACCATGAAGGCGTACATCGTCGGTGTCGGAATGACGAAGTTCGAGAAGCCCGAGACGCGCGACTGGCAGTACTGGGACATGGCGAAGGAGGCCGGGAGCGCGGCGCTCGCCGACGCCGGGGTCCGCTACGAGCAGGTGCAGCAGGTCCCC
Source organism: Streptomyces sp. NBC_00353 (assembly GCF_036108815.1). Classification (NCBI taxonomy): domain Bacteria; kingdom Bacillati; phylum Actinomycetota; class Actinomycetes; order Kitasatosporales; family Streptomycetaceae; genus Streptomyces; species Streptomyces sp. NBC_00353. The sequence continues at coordinate 6,983,661 of NZ_CP107985.1, forward strand.
GTCGGCTACTGCTTCCAGGCCTCCACGGCCGGCCAGCGCGCCGCGTACGAACTCGGACTGACCGGCGTACCCGTCTACAACGTCAACAACAACTGCGCGACCGGCTCCACCGCGCTGATGATGGCCCGCCAGTTCGTCGAGGGCGGCATCAGCGACTGCGTGCTCGCGCTCGGCTTCGAGAAGATGGCGCGCGGGGCGCTGGGCGGCGGCGGATCCGACGGCGGCGCCGCCGACTTCCGGACGTCGCCCGTTGCCCGGCACTACGGGATCATGGCCGCCGCCCACGGCTTCGAGATGTCCCCGCCCACCGCCCAGATCTTCGGCAACGCGGCCCGCGAACACATGGAGCGTTACGGGACGACCGAGGCGCAGCTCGCGGCGGTCGGCGCCAAGAACCACCGGCACTCGGTGAACAATCCGTACGCCCAGTTCCAGGACGCCTACACGGTCGACGAGATCCTCGCCGCCCGGACCGTCCACCGCCCGCTGACCAAGCTCCAGTGCTCGCCCACCTCCGACGGGGCGGCCGCCGCCGTCGTCGTATCGGAACGGTTCGTCGAGAGCCACGGGCTGGGCGACCGGGCGGTCGAGATCGTCGCCCAGGCCATGACGACCGACACCGGTGAGTCGTTCGCCTCCGGCACCTGCATCGACGCCGTCGGCCGGCCCATGTCCCGGGCCGCCGCCCAGCAGGTGTACGACACCTCGGGGCTCTCGGCCGCGGACCTCGACGTCATCGAGCTGCACGACTGCTTCTCCATCAACGAACTCCTGACCTACGAGGCGCTCGGCCTGTGCGGCGAGGGCGAGTCCGGCAAGCTCGTCGAGTCCGGGGCCACCACCTACGGCGGCCGCTGGGTCGTCAACCCGTCCGGCGGGCTGATCTCCAAGGGCCACCCGCTCGGCGCCACCGGTATCGCCCAAGCCGCCGAACTCACCTGGCAGCTGCGCGGCGAGGCGGGCCCCCGGCAGGTGCCCGATGCCCGGGTCGGACTCGCCCACAACATCGGGCTCGGCGGCGCGGCGGTGGTCACGCTGCTCCGTCGCTAGTCGGAGGCGGGGCCCGACCATATACCGATGTACGGGGCGCAGAGTGCCTGCGAGTATGACGCCCATGGCAGACGTCACGACCCCCGCGCATGTGCAGAACCGGCGAACAAACCGCACCTGGGCGGTGGTGCTCGCCGCCTGCGTCGGCCAGTTCCTCGTCGTCCTCGATGTGTCGGTCGTCAATGTGGCGCTGCCGTCCATGCGGTCCGACCTGGGGCTGAGCGCCGCGCAGCTGCAGTGGGTGCTCAACGCCTACGCGATCGCGTTCGCCGGCTTCATGCTGCTCGGCGGGCGGGCCGCAGATCTGTACGGCCGCAAGCGGATGTTCCTGGTCGGACTCGGTCTGTTCACCGCCGCCTCGCTGGCCGGCGGATTCGCGCAGGAGGGCTGGCAGCTGCTGGCCGCCCGCGCGGCGCAAGGGCTCGGCGCCGCCGTACTGTCCCCCGCGACCCTCACCATCCTCACCGCCGCCGTCCCCGAAGGCCATGCCAGGACCAGGGCGATCGGCACCTGGATGGCCGTCGGCGCGGGCGGCGGCGCGGCGGGCGGGATGGTCGGCGGGGTGCTCACCGACGTCCTCAACTGGCGCTGGGTCCTGCTGATCAACGTGCCGTTCGGCGTGCTCGTCCTGATCGGCGGCGCCGCCTGGCTCGCCGAGAGCCGGGCGCGCGAGCGGCACCGTATCGACCTGCTGGGCGCGGTGCTCGTCACGGCGGGCCTGGCCGCCGTCGCCTACGGCATCGTGCAGACCGAGCAGGAGGGCTGGGCCGCACCGGCCACCCTGGTGCCGCTGCTCGGCGGACTCGCGCTGCTCGCGCTCTTCGTCCTGGTGGAGGCCCGGACGGCGGCGCCGCTGATGCCGCTGCGGGTGCTGGGCACGCGGGCGGTGGCGGCGGCGAACGTGGCGATGATCGTGATGGGGTCCGCCACCTTCTCGATGTGGTACTTCATGACCGTGTACGCACAGTCGGTGCTGGGCTATACGCCGATGCAGGCCGGATTCGCGCTGCTGCCCACCTCGTTGGCGGTCGTCCTCGGCTCGACGTTCGCGCCGCGGATGATGGCACGGGTCGGTGCGAAGAATCTTGTCCTGATCGGTCTGGCGGTCACCGCCGCGGGCTTCGGATGGCAGTCCACGATGGGCGCCGACGGCTCGTACGTCACGTCGATCTGCGGACCGGGCATCCTGATGATGGCGGGTGCGGGATTCGCGTCGACCCCGCTCGCCTCCCTCGCCACCTCGGGCGCGGCGCCCGGGGATGCCGGGCTGGTCTCCGGGCTGGTCAACACCTCGCGGACGATGGGCGGTGCGCTGGGTCTCGCCGTGCTCTCCACCGTCGCGGCGGCGCGCACCGGGGGCGGAACCGGGGCGGAGGACCTCACCGCCGGTTTCGCGCTGGCGTTCCGCACGGCGGGCTCGGTGCTGCTCGGCGGGCTGCTGCTGATGACACTGTGGCTACCGCGTCACCGCTCGCCGCGCTCCGGTACCCCGAGCCCGTCGGGCACTTCGAGCCCGTCCCGTACGTCGAGCCCGTCCGGGACGCCGAGCGCGTCGGGCATGTCGAGGTCGTCCGGCGACTGAGGACGAGGCGGCCGCCGGCCGCTTCCCGGAGCCGACCGCCTACAACCACCCCTGCTGCCGCGCCGCCCGCACCGCCTCCATGCGATTACGGGTCCCCGTCTTCCCGATCGCGGACGACAGATAGTTGCGCACCGTCGACTCCGACAGATGCAGCTTGGCCGCGATGTCCGCGACCGTCGCCCCGTCCACCGACGCGTTCAGCGCGTCCCGTTCACGCGCGGTGAGCGGGCTGGGCCCCGCGCTCAGGGCGGCAGCGGCGAGGGCGGGGTCGATGACGGTCTCGCCGGTCAGCACCCGGCGGATCGCCGCGGCGAGCTCCTCCACCGGGCCGTCCTTGACCAGAAAGCCTGCGGCCCCGGCCTCCATCGCGCGGCGCAGATAGCCGGGCCGGCCGAAGGTGGTGAGGATCAGCACCCGGCAGTCCGGCACCTCCTCGCGCAGATCGGCGGCGGCGTCCAGTCCGCTGCGGCCCGGGAGTTCGATGTCGAGGAGTGCCACATCGGGACGGGACATCAGCGCGGCGTCCACGATCTTGTCCCCGGCGGCCACCTGGGCCACCACCTCGATGTCCGGTTCCAGACCCAGCAGCAGGGCGAGCGCGCCGCGCATCATGCCCTGATCCTCGGCGAGCAGCACACGTACGGCCTTGGTCGGCCGGTGATTCTGGGGCATCTCGTTCACCGGCCCAGCGTATGGGGTGGGACCGAGCCGTCGGCGCTATCCATCCCGTCCGCGGCGTCCGTCGCGTCCACCGGCAGTTCCGCCGTGACCCCGAAGCCACCGTCCGGACCGGAGCCCGCCGTGAGCGAGCCGCCGGCCGCCGCGAGGCGTTCGGTGAGGCCCTTCAAGCCGGTGCCGCCGATGCCCGGAGCAGGCGGCTCGGCGCCCTGCCCGCGGCCGTCGTCGGTGACGGTCAGCCGGACCCGCTCGGCCGTGCCGTCGACCGTGAACGAGCAGGTGGTCGCATCGCTGTGGCGTACGACGTTGGTCACCGCCTCCCGCACCACCCAGCCCAGCAGCGCCTCCGTCTGCGGGGCGAGCGGCGGTCCCGATCGGCGGACCACCGGTTCGATCCCGGCGGCGGTCAGCGCGGACCTCGCCCGGTCGAGTTCGGTGGCCAGACTTCCCTCGCGGTAGCCGGTGACGGCCTCCCGGATCTCGGTGAGGGCCTGGCGGCCGACGGACTCGATGTCGGCGACCTGGAGCAGTGCCGCGTCCATGTCGCGCGGGGCCAGCCGGCGCGCGGCCTCCGACTTGACGACGATCACGGAGAGCGTGTGCCCCAGCAGGTCGTGCAGATCGCGGGAGAACCGGAGCCGCTCCTTCTCCACGGCGGTCCTGGCCAGTTCCTGCCGGGTGGCCCGCAGTTCCATCACGGTCTCCGACAGGGTGAGGATCGCGGCGGTCACGGCGCCCGAGATGAAGGTGCCGTATCCGATGGTCCACGGGTCCGCGACGTTGTCCCCGCGCCGGACGGCGACGAGGCCGGCGACGACCGCGAGCCCGAGCAGGCCGAGCACCAGCTGCCGGTGACGCAGGACGGTGCCGCAGGCCAACGAGAGCAGCGGGAAGAACAGCAGCCAGCTGCCGCCGTAGCCGATCGCCAGCCCGAACGTGACCACGGCCATCACGGCGAGCGTCACGTACGTCACGGGGCTCTCACGCGATTTCTTGTGGAATCCCCGGAACACCACGGAGATGTAGAGGGAGTTGAAGACGAACAGCCCGATACCGCCGATCCAGGGGTTCGGCGTCTTCCCCTGGAAGAGGTTGGAGAAGGCGCCGAGCCCTATCAGCAGCCAGGGCAGCAGGGCGTACGGGCCGGGCGGCCCGAGGCGCCCTTCCTCCCGGTACCGCCTGCGCCGTTCCCTGCGTGATTCCGATCCGTCCCGGCTCATGCCCGTTCCGCTCATGCCGTCCTCGCGGACCGACGGTACGAGACGACGGCGTACGCACCGAACAGCAGGAGCCATCCGGCGAGCACGGCGATCGTCCCCGCGGACGGCGCGTGGCCGCCGGTGGCCGCCCAGCCCAGGTCGGCGAACCGGTGGGCGGGGGTGTACGCGCCGATGCTGCGCACCCACGACGGGAACAGGGAGAGCGGGAACCACAACCCGCCGACGATCGCGAAGCCCATCAGGGCGGCCACGTTGACCACCCCGGTGGCCTGCGGGGTGAGCCGGTAGCCGTTGCCGATGCCGAGCAGGGTGAACGGCAGTGCGCCGATCCACAGCAGCAGCGTCAAGGAGATCCACTGCCCGGCCTCCAGCCGTACGCCGTTGACCAGCGCCCCGGCGAGCAGCACCGCCAGGACGGTGGGCAGCACGGTCACCGAGCCGCTGATCGCGCGCCCCGCGACCACCCGGGACGGATCGAGCGGGGTGATCCGGAGCTGCTGGAGCCAGCCGAGGGACTTGTCGGACGCGACGCCCGTACCGATGGACATGGCGGCACCCAGTGCCCCGTACGCCGCCATGCCGACCATGGACATGACCTTCCATTCGGCCGCGCCGTCGCCGTCGGCACCGAGGTTGGTGAAGAGCAGATACATCAGCACCGGCATCCCGATCCCGAAGATCATGAAGAATCCGTCGCGCAGGGTACGGCGGATCTCCAGGACGATGTAGGGCAGCATCAGACGATCTCCTTCTCCGAGAGGGTGGCAGGGGCGGTCAGAGCGAGGAACGCGTCCTCGAGGGTGGCCCGGGAGACCTGAAGGTTGCGGACCCGGCCGAGGCGGGCCAGCTCGATCACGGTGGCGTCCGAGTCGTCCGTACGCAGCAGCGCCCGGTCCCCGCGGACCTCGACGGCGACGACGCCGGGCAGCAGCTCCAGACCCTCCGTACCGCCGCCCGCCAGGTCGAACGAGACATGGTTGCCGCCGACCGACTCCTTGATCCGGTCGCCGCTGCCGTCGGCGACGATCCGGCCGTGGTCGATGACGACGATCCGGTCGGCGTTCTCGTCGGCCTCCTCCAGATAGTGCGTGGAGAAGAGAACCGTGTTGCCGCGCCGGGCGTAGGCCCGCATGGAGTCCCAGAACGCGCGCCGGGCCTCGACGTCCAGCGCGGCGGTCGGCTCGTCCAGGACGATCAGCTCCGGATTGCCGGCCAGCGCGACGGCGAACCGGACACGCTGGACCTGCCCGCCGGAGAGCTTGTCGACGCGCCGGTCCGCGTACGCGGTGACACCCGCCAGAGCCAGCGACTCGGGGACCGGCATCGGGCTCGGGTACGTGGAGGCGACGAAGGTGATCAGCTCGCGGACCGTCACCCGGGGGATGGGCCGCCCGTCCTGGAGCATGGCGCCGACCCGGCCGGCCCGTACCGCCTGCTCGGGGGTCCGGCCGAGCAGCCGCACACCGCCGGAGTCCGGTTCGTCGAGTCCGAGCAGGAGGCTGATGGTGGTGGACTTGCCCGCACCGTTGCGGCCGAGCAGGGCGACGGTCTCGCCGCGTTCGACGGTCAGGTCGATCCCGTCGACGGCGCGTACGGTCTGCTCCGCCCGGCCGAAGGTCTTGACTGCCCCGGTGAAGATCACCGCGGGCCCGCTCCCCGTTGTCTTTTCCATGCCCCCGACGCTACGGAACCGGGTGGCTGTCCCGGCAGAGGCGCATGTACGGACTCCGGGATGACAAATGTCATCGCCGGCCCGTCGTCACGCGTTGCCCCGTAAGGCATCTGACGGGATGTCAGCAGTCTTCACAACTACTGGGAGCTGCGTTATACATAGGGCCAACCGGCTAGAACGCGTTCTAGAAGGGGCGCTGCGGCCGGCCCCGCACGACCTCGGTGCGGCCGACGGTGCGGACGGCCGTGCCGAGGTCTTCCCACCATCAAGGAGCAGCTTCCCCATGCCCATTGATGCCGCAAAGGCGGTCGCGGCCGAACCCCGGACCGCCGAGATCTCCTGGGACCACAAGGACGTCCAGCTCTACCACCTGGGACTCGGTGCGGGCGCCCCCGCCACCGACCCCGCCGAACTGCGCTACACCCTCGAATCCCGGCTCCACGTACTGCCCAGCTTCGCCACCGTCGCGGGTGCGGGCACGGGCGTCGTCGGCGGACTGTCCTCGCCAGGGATCGACGTCGACCTGGCCGCCGTGCTCCACGGCGGCCAGACCGTACGGGTGCACCGGCCGATCCCGGCCGAGGGCAGGGCCGTCCAGACGTCGAAGGTCGCGGCGGTGTACGACAAGGGCAAGGCGGCCGTCCTCGTCCTGCGCACCGAGGCCGCCGACGACGAGGGGCCCTTGTGGACCAACGACGCCGAGATCTTCGTCCGCGGCGAGGGAGGCTTCGGCGGCGAACGCGGGCCGTCCGGGCGGCACGCCGACATGGCCGTCGCCCCGAACCACACGGTCGAACGGCCGGTCCGCGAGGACCAGGCGCTGCTCTACCGGCTCTCCGGGGACCGGAACCCGCTGCACGCCGACCCGGAGTTCGCCCGGAAGGCAGGCTTCGACCGGCCCATCCTGCACGGGCTGTGCACCTACGGCATGACGCTCAAGGCCGTGGCCGACACGCTGCTCGGCGGTGAAGTGGCCCGCATCCGCTCGTACCGCACCCGATTCGCCGGGGTGGTCTTCCCCGGCGAGACCCTCCGCATCCGGATGTGGACCGGGGACGGCCACGTCCGGGTCGCCGTGACCGCCGTCGAGCGGGACGAGGCACCGGTCCTGGCCGACACGCTCGTCGAACACTCCTGAATCACCCAAGGACCGACACACGCCACGACTTGAGGGGAGCCGCACCATGCGCGCAGCCGTACTGCACGAGATAGGTCAGGACAAACTGGAAGTCCTCGATGACGTCGAGGCGGTGGGCTTCGGCCCCGGCAAGGTCAAGCTCCGCGTCCGGGCCACCGGACTGTGCCACTCCGACGTCTCGGCGATGAGCGGCGTGCTGCCGCAGCCCGCCCCCTTCATCCCCGGCCACGAAGGTGCCGGCGAGGTCATCGACATCGGCGACGGTGTGACCGGGCTGAGCGCGGGGGACCGGGTGCTGGTCTGCTGGCTGCCTGCCTGCGGGACATGTCCCGCCTGCAGGCGCGGCCAGACGCAGCTCTGCCTGGCCGGCTTCATGAACGCGGGGACGCCCAACTTCAAGCGCCCCGGCGGCGATGTGTTCGGCTTCGCCGGGACCGGCACCTTCACCGAGGAGGTCGTCGTCGACGCGGGTTGCGCGGTGCCGATCCCCGACGACGTGCCGTTCGAGATCGCCGCGCTGATCGGCTGCGGAGTCACCACCGGACTCGGCGCCGCGATCAACACCGCGCAGGTGGAGGCCGGTTCGTCGGTCGCCGTGATCGGCTGCGGCGGCGTCGGCATCTCCACCATCCAGGGCGCCAGGGTGCAGGGCGCCGCCCAGATCGTCGCCGTCGACCCGGTCGGGTCCCGGCGCGAGGCGGCTCTGCGGTTCGGCGCGACCGAGGCGGTCGCACCGGACGGACTCGCCGACGCCAAGCAGCGGATCACCGCCGGTGAGGGCTTCGACTACGTCTTCGAGGTCGTCGGCAAGTCGGTCACGGCCCGCACTGCGTACGAGAACACCCGGCGCGGCGGCACGCTCTGCATCGTCGGTGCGGGCGCGATGGACGACAACTTCCAGGTGAACATGTTCGAGCTGTTCTTCGACGAGAAGCGGATCCTGCCCTCCATGTACGGCGGAGGGGACGTGCTCCGGTCGTACGAACGGGCCATCGCGCTCTGGCGGGCGGGCCGGATCGACCTTGAGTCGATGATCACCCACCGGGTGCAGCTCGCCGAGATCAATGACGCGCTCGACCAGATGAGGACCGGTGAGGCCCTCCGTACCTGCATCGAACTCTGACTGGCTGTCAGCTGCCGTGCTCCGAGAGGACTCCGAGGTTCCGATGTCACAATCCCTGCCCCTGGACGGGCTGTCCGCCATCGTCACCGGCGCGGGCCGCGGCCTCGGGCGCGCCGAAGCGCTGGAACTGGCCCGGCTCGGCGCGGCCGTCGTCGTCAACGACTACGGGCAGCCGGGCCGCGACGGCTCCGGCGAAGCGTCCGCGGCACCCGCCGAGGAGGTCGCCGAGGAGATCCGCGCGGCCGGCGGCCGCGCGGTCGCCCACCTCGGCGACGTCTCCGACCACGATCAGGCCCGCGCCCTGGTCGAACTGGCCGTCAGTGCGTACGGCAAGCTCGACATCCTGGTCAACAACGCGGGGATCCTGCGCGACCGGATGGTCTTCTCGATGACCGAGGACGAGTGGGACTCCGTCATCCGGGTCCACCTCAAGGGCCACTTCAACACCACCCACTTCGCCGCTTCCCACTGGCGCGCCCGGTCCAAGGAGTCCGGCTCCCCGGTCTACGGCCGGATCGTCAACACCTCGTCCGAGGCGTTCCTCGCGGGCTCGGCGGGCCAGCCGAACTACGCGGCGGCCAAGGGCGGCATCGTCGGCCTCACCACCTCCACCGCCCTGGCCCTCGCCAAATACGGCGTCACGGCCAATGCGATCTGTCCACGGGCCCGCACCCGCATGACGGAGGACGTCTTCGCGGGCTTCGAGGAGCCGACGGACGGCCGGCTCGACGCGCTGGCCCCCGAGCACGTCTCCCCCCTGGTCGGCTATCTGGCCTCGCCGGCGGCTGCCAAGGTCAACGGGCAACTGCTCGTGGTGCACGGCGGGATGGTCGCGATCGTGGAACGCCCCAGGGTGGCGGCGAAGTTCGACTCGTCCAAGGAGGCCTTCTCGTTCGACGAGCTGGACGAGCTGATCTCCCCGTACTACGAGGACCGCCCGGCGAACGAGACGTTCGCGGCGGCGGAGGTGCTGGGCCTCAAGCGGGACTGACGCTCCGGGGCACCGCACAAGGAAGGGCCTCCGCAGCACGTGGTGGTGGTGCGGAGGCCCTTCCTTCCCTCGTTGATTTCGATGCGGTCAGGCCGCCCTGCGGCCCCCCTCGGAGGGGCGCCGGTGGCGACCGTGCGGCTGCGCGTCCGTGCTGTCCATCGACACACCCCCTCGGTGCTTTCCGGAGCCGCCGGCTTCGGCCCGTTCGGCGTCCGCCCCCGGCGGGCGCGTCTGGGTCGTGTCGGTTCGGGCTTCAGACATGTGGGAAGTCACCCCGTTGTGATCGCTTACGTGTGTGTCACCGGGACCATCGCGCCACCACCATCCGACGCGGTCACCGTCGGCAACCGCGCCGATTGGCTGCGTAGCCCCCAGGCCCGGAATCTTAACCAGGAGCCGTACGCCCCACGAGAGGCGCCTGCCCCAGTGGAACCGGCTTGCACACTGCAGGAGGCGCGCCGGCCGCGGATGGTTGCATACCGCTTTCCGTGGCCGTCGCCCATACCTGCCCGACGCCGCGTTCCTCGTCCGCCGGCGCCTCCACCAGGGCCACCCCGCACGGCACGTCCCCGTTCGCGTACGGAAGCTTGAGCACACCGTCCCTGGTCCACAGCCCGGATCCGGCCAGCCATCCTTCGGGGGCGGGGAGTTGATGCAGCCGGTGCCCTGTCGGCCGCCACACCCCGACCCAGCTGCCTGCCGCCCCGTCGATGCGCATTGCCACCGCACAGCTCTCCGGCATCAGCGTCTGCCCCGGCTGTACGGCGAACGGCGTCACCGCCACATCCGCCGGACGCAGGCACTCCGGGAAACGTACCGGCAGACAGCTGCCGAGCACCCCCCACCCGAGCCGGTCGTGGCCCGGCGCGTCGGAGCGGATCAGCAGCAGCCCGCTGTCCGTATCGGCGAGCAGCAGCCGGTCGTTGCTCTCCGGCGCGATCTGCAGCAGCGGCGTCACCTCGCCGCCCCGCCCCAGGTCCACGGCGACCGCCTTCACCGGACCGCCGCCCACGGGCTCCCGGTCCAGAGCCAGCAGCCGCCCCGCCCGGTCCAGCCAGGCCCCGCCGGAGCACCGCCCCGGCACATCCGCGACATGAACCGGTCCGAACGCCCCACCCGCCACCAGCCAGACGGCGGTGGAATGTTCCCCGACCGAAAGCGCGTACGCACTCGCACCGTCCGGCGAGGGGGGCAGCAGAGTCAGGTGCACGCCGTCCGCGCGCCCGAGGGCGCCGAGCGGCAGTTCGCCGGTGCCGGGTCCGGTCGGATAGAGCAGCGAGAAGGTGTGACGGTCCGCCACCTGGCGCCGGATCAGTACGCGGCCGTCGGCGAGCGGCAGCACATCGGAGTCGGGCTCCTCCGGCTGGTCGAGCGGAAGCGGCACGGCGTACGGCTCGTGCCCGTCGAGCGTCCAGCGCTCGGGGAACCAGGCCGCGGCGTCCGCCGCTCCGGAGAGCGTGAGCCGTGCGGCGTACGAACCGTCGGCGGCAATGGTGAACGCGGCCGCACGTGGGGCGGCCCCGACGTCACCACCCGGCTGACCGGGCTCATCGGGCACGGGCGGCTCAACGACCCCGTGGGACTCCGCCGGTTCGTACGGCCCCCAGGCTCCCTCCGGCCCCCGTGCTGCCTCCGGCCTCTCGGGTTCCTCCGGCTCCTCCCGGCCCTCGGGTCCCTCCGCTTCTCCCGCTTTTCCCGCTTCTCCCGACACGGGGCTCACCGTCGCGGCGGCCCCGGCGGTCTCACCCTCGATGGCACAGGCAGTCATGGACTCGTCACCTCCGGCAACCGACGCTAGTTTTCGCACTTCCTGCCGAACAACACGAGACACGCCACTTCACACATAAGGGTGGTGATGCCCGGATTCACCTGAAGGGGAGGGGGCGGTTGTGCTCCCCGTAAAGCCCGCAGCTAAGGTTAGGCATCCCTAAGCGTTTCCTGTGAGTCTGATTCCTCAACTGGAGCAAGTGAGTACGTGATGTCCATACGACGCCGCAGCACCGCCGCCGTCGGCCTGGCAGTGGCCGCCGCCCTCTCCCTCTCCGCCTGCGGCAGCGGGGCATCCGACGACTCGGCCGAGTCCGGGGCCGGCAGCGACAAGAAGGCAGCCGTCGCGACCGGCGGCAAGGACTTCGCCGACGCGGCCAAGAAGACGGCCGCGTACGGGACGGACGCCGAGGCGGGCCAGTTCCCCCGGACCCTCACGCACGCCATGGGCAAGACCGAGCTCAAGTCCGCGCCGAAGCGCGTCGTCGTGCTGGACGTCGGCGAGTTCGACAACGTCGTCTCGCTGGGTGTGAAGCCGGTCGGCTACGCCCCCTCCGAGGGGGACGCGGCCATCCCCTCGTACCTGAAGAAGGACGCGGGCAACCCGAAGAACGTCGGCACGATCAACAACCTCAACCTCGAGGCGATCGCGGGTCTGAAGCCGGACCTGATCCTCGGCAGCCAGCTGCGCGCCGCCGACAAGTACGACCAGCTCTCCAAGATCGCGCCGACCGTGTTCTCCATCCGTCCGGGCTTCACCTGGAAGGAGAACTATCTCCTCAACGCCGCGGCGCTGGACAGGACCGCCAAGGCGAAGAGCGAGCTCGACGCGTACGAGAAGAAGGCCACGAAGCTCGGCGAGGACATCGGCCCCGACAAGCCGACGATCTCCATGGTCCGCTACCTGCCGGACCGCATCCGCCTCTACGCGAAGGCGTCGTTCATCGGCACGATCCTTGAGGACGCAGGTCTCCCGCGGCCCAAGAACCAGCAGATCAACGACCTCGCCGCCGAGATCAGCCCGGAGAAGATCGACGAGGCGGACGCCGACTGGATCTTCACCGGCGTCTACGGCGACCCGAAGGCGACCAAGCGCGACACCGCCCGGTCCAACCCGCTCTGGAAGAACCTCAAGGCGGTCAAGGAGGGCCGGGCGAAGGACGTCCCGGACGAGACCTGGTACCTCGGCCTCGGTGTCACGGCGGCGAACCTGGTCCTCGACGACCTGCGCGCGGACCTCGTCAAGTAGCGGACCGGATCAGCAGGGGCCCGGGTCGGGCAACGGCCCGGGCCGAACTGCGTGTGAGGATCCGTGACCGGCTGTCGCCGGTTGTTCGTGGAGTCCTCACAGGTCACCCCAGTCATGGGCGGCGGGGCACGGACGGAAGGTAGCCTTTCCTCCGTGCCCCGTCTGTCTGAAGTCCTCGCCGCGCTCGACGCCCTCTGGCCTCCCGAGCGGGCCGAAGGTTGGGACGCGGTCGGCACGGTCTGCGGAGACGTCGACAACCCGGCCGCCGAGGTCGGCCGCGTGCTCTTCGCCGTCGACCCCGTCCAGGAGGTCGTCGACGAGGCGATCAAGCTCGGCGCCCAGCTGATCGTCACCCATCACCCGCTCTATCTGCGGGGTACAACGACGGTCGCCGCCACCACCTTCAAGGGCCGGGTCGTGCACACCCTCATCAAGCACGACATCGCCCTGCACGTCGCGCACACCAACGCCGACACCGCCGACCCCGGCGTCTCCGACGCCCTCGCCGGCGCCCTGGACCTGCGCGTCACCGGACCCCTCGTACCGGACCCGACCGACCCCAAGGGCCATCGCGGCCTCGGCCGGATCTGCGAGCTGGACCACCCCGAGACCCTCCGCGACCTCGCCGCCCGCGCCGCCGCCCGGCTGCCCGCCACCGCGCAGGGCATCCGCATGGCCGGTGACCCGGACGCCGTCGTCCATACCGTCGCGGTGAGCGGCGGCTCCGGCGACAGCCTCTTCGACGCGGTGCGCGCCGCGGGCGTCGACGCCTTCCTCACCGCGGATCTGCGCCATCACCCGGCCTCCGAGGCCGTTCAGCAGTCCGCGATCGGCCTGATCGACGCCGCGCACTGGGCCACCGAGTGGCCCTGGTGCGAGCAGGCCGCCGCGCAGCTCGACGCGATTTCCGACCGCCACGGATGGGGCCTGCGGGTCCATGTCTCGAAGCAGGTCACCGACCCCTGGACCACCCACCACTCTTCTGGAGCCCCCAACTGAACGCCGCGCCCGCCGACCAGATCCGACTTCTCGACGTCCAGGCCCTCGACGTACGGCTGTCGCAGCTTGCGCACAAGCGCAAGTCGCTCCCCGAGCACGCCGAGATCGAGTCGCTCAGGGCCGACCTCGCACAACTGCGTGACCTGCTGGTCGCGTCGCAGACCGAGGAGAGCGACACCGCCCGCGAGCAGACCAAGGCGGAGCAGGACGTGGACCTGGTGCGCCAGCGCGCCGTCCGCGACCAGCAGCGGCTGGACTCCGGCGCGGTCACCTCGCCGAAGGACCTGGAGAGCCTCCAGCGCGAGATCACCTCGCTGGCCAAGCGCCAGGGCGACCTCGAGGACGTCGTCCTCGAAGTCATGGAGCGCCGCGAGTCCGCGCAGGAGCGCGTCACCGAGTTCACCGCACGGGTCTCGGCCGTCCAGGCCAAGGTCGACGACGCGACGGGCCGCCGGGACGCCGCGACGCAGGCTCTCGACGACGAGACCGCGACCGTCACGAAGGAGCGCGAGCTCGTCGCCGGCTCCGTACCGGCGGACCTGCTCAAGCTGTACGACCGGCTCCGCGCCCAGTCGGGCGGGGTCGGCGCCGCCCGCCTCTACCAGCGCCGCTGCGAGGGCTGCCGGCTGGAGCTGAACATCACCGAGGTCAACGACGTGAAGGCGGCGTCCCCGGACACGGTGCTGCGCTGCGAGAACTGCCACCGCATTCTGGTCCGTACGGCGGAGTCGGGCCTGTAATGACGCAGCCCCGCCAGTTCGTCATCGAGGCCGACGGAGGGTCCCGGGGCAACCCGGGGCCCGCCGGTTACGGCGCGGTCGTGATCGACCCGGTGACGGGGGAGACGCTCGCCGAAGCCGCCGAGTACATCGGTGTCGCGACGAACAACGTGGCCGAGTACAAGGGCCTCATCGCGGGCTTGAAGGCCGCGAAGGCACTGGTGCCGGACGCGTCGGCGGAGGGTGCGCTGCAGGTGCGGGTCCGGATGGACTCCAAGCTGGTCGTGGAACAGATGTCGGGTCGCTGGAAGATCAAGCACCCCGACATGAAGCCGCTCGCGGCGGCGGCGGCGCGGATCCTTCCGGCGTCCGCGGTCACGTACGAGTGGATCCCGCGCGAGAAGAACAAGCACGCGGACCGGCTCGCCAACGAGGCGATGGACGCCGGCAAGAGGGGCAAGCAGTGGGAGCCGTCGGCATCGACGGCAGCCCTCGACCTGCCCCCGGTCTCCGGTCCGCCCGGGGACGCGGCGGCGGGCGCCGCGAAGGCACGGGCGGCGATGTCCACCAGCCGTGATACCGCGGCCACCCCGCAGGTCGGCTGGGGCGCCGCCGACCTCGGGGCGCCGGCCACATTCGTCCTGCTCCGGCACGGCGAGACGGCCCTCACGCCCGAGAAGCGGTTCTCGGGCAGCGGCGGCAGCGACCCCGAACTCTCGGCGGCCGGCCGCCACCAGGCCGAACGGGTGGCGGAGTCCCTTGCCGCCCGTGGCACGATCCAGGAGATCATCAGCTCCCCGCTGCGCCGCTGCCGCGAAACAGCGGCGACGGTGGGTGCCCGCCTGGGCCTGCCCGTCCAGATCGAGGACGGCCTGCGCGAGACGGACTTCGGGGCCTGGGAGGGCCTGACGTTCGCCGAGGTCCGTGAACGGTACGGCCCCGACCTGGACGCCTGGCTCGCCTCCACGCGAACGCCCCCCACCGGCGGCGGTGAGAGCTTCGCCGAGGTGGCCCGGCGGGTCTCGGCCACCCGGGACCGCCTGACCACCCGCCACGCGGGCCGCACGGTGCTCCTGGTCACTCACGTGACCCCGATCAAGACCCTGGCCCGACTGGCCCTGGGTGCACCACCGGAGTCCCTGTTCCGCATGGAGCTCTCGGCGGCGTCACTGTCGGCAGTGGCGTACTACGCGGACGGCAACGCGTCACTGAGGCTGCTGAACGACACGTCGCACCTGCGGTAGGGAGCGAAGGCTCCTGCGGGGGCGTGGGGCGCTCCGGGGCAGCGGAGCGACTCCCCGGCGACGCGAAGCTGCCGCTTCCCCGGGGTGCGGGGGTGCCCCCCCGCATCCCGGTCAGCACCCGGCGGGGGCGGGGAGGGCCCGGGCAGGGGGAAATCAGCCGCGCAGCGCCGCAGCCTCGCCCGCCAACCTCTCCACCCGCGCCCAGTCCTTCGCCGCCACCGCATCTCCCGGCACCATCCAACTGCCGCCCACGCAGCCGACGTTCGGCAGCGCCAGGTACGACGGCGCCGACGCGAGCGAGATGCCGCCCGTCGGGCAGAACCGGGCCTGGGGGAGCGGTGCGGACAGCGCCTTGAGGTACGCCGTACCGCCCGCCGCCTCCGCCGGGAAGAACTTCATCTCGCTGACCCCGCGCTCCAGCAGCGCCACGACCTCGGACGTCGTCGAGACCCCCGGCAGGAACGGCACCTCCGACGCCTTCATCGCGTCCAGCAACGGATCCGTCCAGCCCGGGCTGACCAGGAACCGCGCCCCGGCCGCCACCGTGTCGGAGACGTTCCGCGCGGAGATCACCGTGCCCGCCCCCACCACCGCACCCGGCACCTCCGCCGCTATCGCCTCGATCGCATCCAGTGCCGCGGCCGTCCGCAGCGTCACCTCGATGGCCGGGAGCCCGCCCGCGACGAGGGCCCGGGCGAGCGGTACCGCGTCAGCGGCGTCCTCCAGGACGACAACGGGGACGACGGGGGCAAGGTCCAGCACAGAGGAGGAGGTCATGGCCTCATCTTGCCGCGCGCACCGCACCGTACGCAACGAGCGTTGCATATGCTGCAATGCCCTGTGTCAGTGGATCTCCGTCACGACCACATCGAGCGCCCACGGCCGTCCCGCCCGCCCCGGAGCCTCCGCCTCCACCACGTACCCCAGCCCCCGCAACGCGTCCACCAGCTCCGCGGGCCCGTTCGGCCGGGCCCCCGACTGCAGCAGGTCGCGGACCATCCGCCCCTTCGTCGCCTTGTTGAAGTGGCTGACCACCGACCGCTTCTCCACCCCGTTCACCATCTGGGAGTGCAGCACCCGCACACTCGCCGTGCGCTCCGCCACCGCACCCTTCGGCTTCCACGCCGCCGCGTACGCGGACGACCGCAGATCCAGCACCAGCCCGTCCCCGGCCGCCTCCGGCATGACCTCGGCCATCGGCGCACGCCAGTACGCGCCCAGCGCACCGAGCCCCGGCAGCTTCACCCCCATCGAGCAGCGGTACGACGGAATCCGGTCGCCCACCCGCACCGCGCCCCACAGCCCGGAGAAGACCAGCAGGGACTTCCCGGCCCGCCGCCGGGCCGCCGTGTCCAGGGACGCCAGGTCCAGCGCGTCGTACAGCACCCCGGTGTAGATCTCCCCGGCGGGCCGCGTCCCCGCCGTCCGCAGCTCGACGTTCTTCGCGATCTCGCCGCGCAGCCCCTCGCTCAGACCGAGCGCCTCCCGGGCCTTCTCCTCGTCCGCCACGCACAGCTCGACCAGCTCGTCGAGGACCGCGGCCCGGGCCTCGGCCAGCCCCGGCAGCGACAGCGACTCCGGCTTCAGGGGTGCTCCGCGCCCCGAGGCGGCCTTTCCTTCGGAGGGCGGCAACAGCACGAGCACGGCGGTTCTCCTTCGTACGAACAGGGAAGCGGCCCCCACAACTGCCCAAGGCCCCGCCTGCCAGCGTACGGGGACGCCCGGACCGCCCAGCCCGGCACCCGGTCCGCAGGACCACCCGTCCCGGCACCGCCACCGGTCCCCGGTCCGCGGGGCCGCCTGCACCCGGGATGCCGGTCGCCCCGCCCCGCCATACGCTCGGTCCATGCCCCGCCGCCATCTCCATATGACCGGCGCAGCCGACACCCCGCTGCGGGCGGCCCTGTGCGAGCTGCGCACCTCGCTCGGACTGCCCGCCGACTTCCCGCCCGAGGTCCTCGCGGAGGCGGCACAGGTGGCGAAGTCCCTCGTCCTGACCGGACACCAGGACGCCACGGACCTCCCCTTTTTCACCATCGACCCGCCCACGTCCACCGACCTCGACCAGGCGATGCACCTCGAACGCCGCCCGCACGGCTTCCGCGTGCACTACGCCATCGCCGACGTCGCCGCCTTCGTCCGCCCCGGCGGTGCACTCGACACCGAGGCCCACCGCCGGGTGACGACCCTCTACTTCCCCGACGGCAAGGTGCCGCTGCACCCCACCGTGCTCTCCGAAGGCGCAGCCAGCCTCCTCCCGGGGCAGACCCGCCCCGCTCTGCTCTGGCGGATCGACCTCGACACGGAAGGCCGTGCGGTCGCCTGCGACGTACGCCGGGCCCTGGTCCGCAGCCGGGCCAAGCTGGGCTACGCGGGCGTTCAGCGGCAGATCGACGCGGGTACCGCCGAGGAACCCATCGCCCTGCTGAGGGACATCGGCCGGCTCCGTGAGGAGCAGGAGGTCGCCCGCGGCGGGATCTCGCTCGACGTGCCCGAGCAGGAGATCGTCCAGCGTGACGGCGCATACAGCCTGGAGTACCGCGCCCCGCTGCCCGCCGACGGCTGGAACGCCCAGATCTCCCTCCTCACCGGCATGGCCGCGGCCCATCTGATGACCGAGGCGGGCACCGGCATCCTGCGTACGCTCCCGGTCGCCCCGGACGGCGCCGTCGCCCGTCTGCGCCGCTCGGCCGAGGCCCTGCACATCGACTGGCCGCACCACGTCCCGTACGCCCAGGTCGTCCGGTCGCTCGACCCGAAGAGGACGAGCGACGCCGCGTTCCTCCAGGAGTGCACCACCCTGCTGCGCGGCGCCGGCTACACGGTCTTCGACCACGGTGAACTTCCCACCCCCGCCGTCCACGCCGCCGTCGCCGACCTCTACACGCACTGCACCGCGCCGCTGCGCCGTCTCGTCGACCGGTACGCGGCCGAACTGTGTCTCGCGGCGGTCGCGGACCGGGAACCGCCCGAGTGGGTGATGGCCGCACTCCCCGGTCTCCCGAAGGAAATGGCCGAAGGGACCCGACGCGCCAACACGGTGGAGCGCGAGTGCGTCGACCTGGTCGAGGCGGCACTCCTCAGCGACCGGGTGGGCCAGGTCTTCGACGCGTACGTGGTCGACGTACAGGACCAGGAACCCACCATCGGCACGGTCCACATCGAGCACCCGGCCGTCGTCGCCCGCATCGACGGCGGCACGACGAAGCTTCCGCTGGGCGAACGGCTCCGGGTCCGCCTCACTCAGGCGGACCCGGGTGCGGCGAAGGTACTGTTCGCCCCCGCGTGAGCGCGACGACGACGGCGTCGAGCAGGTCGCCGACCCGCGGCGCACAGCCGTCGCAGGACGACGGCCTCCAGAGCGGGCGCGGCCGGAACCAGGGCCTCGGCCGTTCCCCGGAACGGCGCCCGGCAGTGTGGAAAACGCTGACCCGGCGGGAAGGCGAACACGCCCGGACCGGTTGCCGCGCCGGACCTCCCCATCTCGTAGGATCACGCCTTCGGCTACGGGTCCGACGGGCCCACGGACTTCCGGTGCGCCCCGGCGGACTCCGTACGAAGGAAGGCTTTCCAGCGTGACTGAACGTGTCACCGCCCCCACGACTGACCGCGTCGCGGGCCGTGTGACGGACCGGGCCCGGCAGATCATCGCCGCCGCCCGCACCCTCCTGGAGACGGAGGGCCCGGAAGCCCTCACCATGCGTCGGCTCGCCGACAGCATCGGGATCACGGCGCCGTCCCTCTACAAGCACTTTCCGGACAAGTCCTCCGTGCTGACGGCCCTGGCCGGCGAGGTGCTGCGGGAGACGGCCGAGACGCTGGAAGAGGCGGAGTCCGTGGCCCCCGGGTCGTTCCCGGCCCTCGCCACCGCGTACCGCGCCTACGCCCTGGCCCACCCCCATCTGTACCGCCTCACCACCGAGCACCTCGTGGACCGGACATCCCTCCCGCCGGGCCTGGAGCAACGCGCCGCGGCCCCGCTCTTCCGGGCCGTCGCCGGGGACCAGGAGCGGGCCCGGGCCGCCTGGGCCTTTGCGCACGGGATGGTGGTCCTGGAACTCAACGGCCGCTTCCCTCCGGGCGCCGACCTGTCGGCAGCCTGGTCGGCCGGCATCGCCGCGTTCGGCACGGTCCGTCTCTGACCTGCCCGCCGGTCGGGCCTCGTCCGACCGGCCCCGCCCCGCCGGGTAGCATGGTCGACACGGCAGACGAGCCGGCCGGACGGCCGCGTGAGGATTTTCGGATCCTCCCGAGGAACGTCCGGGCTCCACAGGGCAGGGTGGTGGCTAACGGCCACCCGGGGTGACCCGCGGGACAGTGCCACAGAAAACAGACCGCCGGGGACTTCGGTCCTCGGTAAGGGTGAAACGGTGGTGTAAGAGACCACCAGCGCCTGAGGTGACTCAGGCGGCTAGGTAAACCCCACCCGGAGCAAGGTCAAGAGGGGCCGTCGCAAGACGGTCCTGCGCGAACGTTCGAGGGCTGCCCGCCCGAGTTCGCGGGTAGACCGCATGAGGCCGACAGCAATGCCGGTCCTAGATGGATGGCCGTCTCCCCGGCCGCCGCGAGGCGACCGGGTGACAGAACCCGGCGTACAGGCCGACTCGTCTGCCGTCTCTGACTGCCGCAAGTCAGGACGTGTTTCTTCCGGGCATTGAGGGGCGTCAGGCCAGGCCGAGCCGCGCGGTGTCCGGGCCGGTCTCCAAGCGGCCGTCTGCGATGAGTCGGTCCATGAGCGGGGACATCCGGCGTCGGACGGTGCGCAGCGACACTCCCGTCGGCGCTGTCGAGACCCAGGACGATGTCAGCCCCACGGCCAGGTACGGACGGCGCGCGTCCTGCCCCCTGCGCTGCTTGCCTTCGACCGCCGCCGGCCACTGACGATCCCCCACGCACAGGTGAAGGGCGCCGATCGCTGCCGACGCTGTACTGACGGACGGTCAGGACGCCCTTTCGAGGGTCGTTGCTTCCTCGTCGAGCGGGCGCGACCAGTTCCTGGCGAGGGTCTCCGGATGGGATGGCCGGTGTCGAGCCCGAGCAACTGCTGCGTCGTTGTCGTGCCCCTGACGCCGGGCGCCGTTCCGCACGCGCGTTGATCGCGCCGGCGGCGGCCGGATCCGCTGCTGCCAGGTCCTCCTGACGGCGGACCAGGTCCTTCTCCCTCGTCGGCGCATCATCACCTCGATACGCCTTCATCACACCTTCGGCGTCGACTTCACGGGTGACGGTGAGGATCACCTCGGCGGTGTCAAGGCGTCGATCGGGACGCTTTACCTGTACAAGGGTCATGGCGGCGGCGCCATCGATGGCGGTTCCCCCCGTGGGGAGATCGGTTCCGGTGGCTGGAACGGGATCTCGGACTGCGCCGGCGGTGTGACTTCACCGGTGACGGTACGGGTGACTGGCAGCTGTCGAGTCCCAGCCGGGCGCCACCGGAAAACCCCAACCTCTACAAGGTCGACGGCACAGGCGGCTTCAACGTCCGCATCGAAAGCGGCACCGGCGGCTGGTGGCGCCCCACCAGGCGGGTCCGGGTTCACTGCGGCCCTGCCCTGCCTCTGTGCGCTGCCGCGCCCCGACCGCGCCGGCCGTGCCACATCGGCCCAACTCCGGGAAGAGAGAATGAAGATCCGACATCTGCGCCGTTCAGCCTCTGCCTTCATTGCCGCCATCGGACTGACCGCCACGTTCCAGCCCTCCGCCCCCGCTTCGGCGGCGGAATCGCTCGGCCACGTCGAGTACGGGGGGCTCTCCATCGACGTTCCGGCCGGGTGGAAGCTGGTGGATCTGGAGAAGGACCCGAAGACCTGCGTACGACTCGATCAGCACACCGTGTATCTGGGGCATCCGGGAGCGCAGCAGTCCTGCCCCACCCACCTGATCGCGGCAAAGACCGAAGCGATTGTGCTGGAGCCGTTCACCGGAGCTGCGCCCCGAGAGGATGTGCCCACCGTGAACGTCCCGGCGGGCTCCCCCGCTCCCAGGGCCCTCCCGGTCGGCGACTCCCGTGAAGTGCGGCTGGCCTTCGAAGGCGCCGGCGTCTATGCAACCGTCAGTTACGGCTCGTCGGCGGCAGCGATCGAGAAGATCCTGGGCTCCGTCACCACCGGCAGCACGGCCGAGCCGCAGACGGTTCCGACGCCCCGGGCGCCGGCTCTCCCGGCCGCCGCCTCCGCGATCCCGAGTACCGGCTACACCGGAAAAGCCTTCGACGCCTGCTCGGCACCCTCCTCCGGCGCCATGGCGAACTGGGCGTCCTCGCCCTACAGAGGGGTGGGCATCTACATGGGCGGGCCGAGCCGGGCCTGCTCCCAGCCGAACCTCACCGCTTCATGGGTGGCCGAGCAGAGCAACCGTGGCTGGCATCTGCTCCCCATCTACGCGGGCCTCCAAGCGGGGAGCATCTCCTCCTCGAGCGCGACCAGCCAGGGCCGGTCGGCCGCCGATGCGGCTGTCGATCTGGCACAAGCGCTCGGATTCGTCCCCGGCACGGTGCTCTACATCGACATGGAGGCGTACTCCTCGGGCTACCGCACCAACGTCCTCAACTACCTCTCCGGCTGGTCCGCCCGTCTGCAAGAACTGCGCTACCGGTCAGGCGTGTACAGCTCCTCCTCCAGTGGCATCAAGGACCTCGCCTCCGTCTATTCGTCCACGACACTGGTACGTCCGGACGTGGTCTGGGTCGGCAACTGGAACGGTGTGGCCAACACCGCCGACGTGAACATCCCCGCCGGGTACTGGTCCGACCATCAGCGTGTTCACCAGTACACGGGCAATGTCACCGAGACGTACAGCGGGACGACGATCAACATCGACCGGAACTACGTCGACGTCGGCGCGGCTGCGACCACGGGCGACCCGGGTATGACAAACCTGACGGCCGGTGACTTCAACGGGGACGGCAAGAAGGACCTGGTGGCCGTTCAGGTGACGACGGGCAACCTGTGGCTGTACCCCGGTACGGGCACGGGAACCCTGACTGCGCCGCTGCTGCTCGGCAAGGGTGGCTGGAACGGCATGGCGAATCTGGCCGTCGGTGACTTCAACTCGGACGGCAGGGACGATCTCGTCGGCACCGCGGTCGCGAGCGGAAAGCTTTACCTCTACCCCGGTACCGGCAGCGGGCTGGCCAGTCGTAAGGAGATCGGTTCCGGCGGCTGGAACGGGATCAGTAACATCTTCGTCGGTGACTTCACCGGGGACGGCAGGGATGACCTCGGCGGTGTCGAGAAGTCGACCGGGAAGCTCTACCTCTACCGGGGGCACGGCAACGGCACCATCGACGCCGGTCCCTCCCGGACGGAGATCGGCTCCTACGGCTGGAACGGCATGGACAAGATCGTCAGTCCCGGTGACATGAACAGGGACGGCAGGGACGACATCGTCGCCACCGAGAAGTCCACCGGGAAGCTCTACCTCTACAAGGGCCACGGCAACGGCACCATCGACGCCGGCCCCTCCCGCACGGAGATCGGCTCCCGTGGCTGGAACGGCATCTCGGACTACGCCGGCGCCGACTTCACCGGTGACGGTACGGGTGACCTGATGGCCGTCAAGTCCGAACCGGGTGCCACCGGGAAGCTCTACTTCTACAAGGGCACCGGCAAGGGCGGCCTCAACGCCCGCGTCGAGATCAGCTCCGGCGGCTGGTGAGGAACTAGCTTCTCGACGACGGCAACCAGGGGGGCGAGCCCCCGGGCAGCGCCGGACCCGGCTTTCGGTCCGGCGCTGCTGCGCTGTGTTCCGGAGGTCTGCGCGGGCGGCGATTCATCCGTGGCGTCAGCCCGCCATCGGCAGGATCCTTCGCGACGGCGCCGCGCGCAGTTCGTCCACGGCCACCGCCTCCCCGCTGTCCGCGTCGACATAACTGACACGGACGATCGGGTCGTCACCGGTGTCGCGGCCGGCCGTGGCGTCGAGTGCGAACACCACCGCGACCGGGCGCGCGTTCTCCCGGTCCCCGTACACACCCGAGTACTGGAGAATGCGCCAGCCGTCGTCCTCCCAGTGGTCCAGCAAGGCGGACCGGACCACGGGTGCGGCGGCCTGCCAGGCAAGGGAGTTCTCCAGGAGTTCGACGCTCGCCGCGACCGGCACCTGGTCGGTGGCGGTGCCGAGGAGCGGGTGCCCGAAGACACGCAGCCTCGTCCGGCGCAGTGGTAGCAGCCACCACCGGTCGAGGTCCGCCGAGAGGGTGACCAGAACCGCCGCCGCCCCGGCCAGGAGGACAAGGGCACCGGCAGGCCGCTCGGAGACCGCCGGCCACCAGGTGTCCCGTGCCACCGCCACCGTGGCCCCGCCGATGAGCACGACCGCCGCCCGCGCGAACGCCCGCCAGGTGATGGGGGTGCCCTCACCTGCCGAGCAGCCGCAGGAGGACTCCGGTGCCACGGCCCGGCCGTAGCCGAGGTAGCCGAGGAAGCCCGCCCCGAGGACCGCGGCTGCGGCCCCCGGCACCGGGTTCGCCGGGACCACCAGCAGACCTGCGGCGATCAGGAGTTCACCTGCGCCGGTCGCGCGCAGCACCGTGGTGGCCCGCTCACTGCTGCGCAGCATGCGGGCCAGCGCCGTCTTCGGCGCCTGTTGTGCGGTGCCCCGACTGAACACCTTGACCGCCCCGGTCCAGCCGAGCAGGCCCGCGAGGACCAGCGGGGCGAGGCCCGTTGTCAGTGACAGCATCTCTTCCTCTCTCTGTGTCCTTGGGCCTGTATCAGTGCCCGACGGAGATGCGGACGACGTCCACGGAGTTGTCGGAGGGCCGCCAGGCACCGAGCACCTGGGCGCTCTGCCCGATGCGCAGCCGGGACAGGTCGGACGTCAGTGCGCGGCCCGCGTAGGAGGCGCTGGCATCCGGGGCGACGTGGCCGACCAGCTCGTGCTGCCCGTGGGCGAGGTGCAGCCGGTTCTTCGCGATGCCGCGGATCTGCGTGTCCAGATTCACGATGTTCACCCACACCGCGTCGGCGGCCACGGTGCCGTCGGGCATCTTGACGCCGCGTGCGTAGAGCCCGTCGCCGACCTCGATTACTTCGGCTGTGGTGGCGCGCACCTTCCAGACGCTGGTGACGTTGGTCATCTGCACCCGGGAGTGGCCCCCATTGGATCCGGTCACCTCCAGGATGCTGCCGGTGATGCCCGTGATGCGGCCCTCCACGAAGGTGGACTTGGCTATCGCGGGGTCGAGCGAGGGTTCCGCGGCGAAGGCGGCCTCGGCGTCGAGGCCGCCGAGCGCGGTCGCGCCGATGATGGTCGCGCCGCCGAGGGCGGCATTGGTGAGGAAGCGCCGGCGGCGCATCGCGTCGGCCCGGTCGTGTCGTACGGTCATCTCGGTCCTCCTCACTCGTAGATGTAGACCGGCAGCTTGCCCGAGCTCAGGTTGCCGATCGCCGAGAAGGCGGCCGGCGTCAGGTCGAGGACGCGGTTGGTGCGACAGGTGCCGTTGCAGCAAGTCGCCTCTCCGCACCAGTCCTTGGTGCGCGGGCCGCAGTCGGTGATCGTGATGCACACCGTCGCACCCGAGCACTGGTGCTTGACGTTCATCACCGCACCACAGCCGCGTCTGGGGATGTTCTCGCCGCAGAGGTCGGGCCGGGTGATGTTCCAGCACGCCTGTGAGGCGTTGGGCCACGCGCCGTGGTGCGCGCTGGACTGGCAGTTGCCGCAGGCGCCGCCGCCGGCACTGGAGCATGGCCCCCAGGCGTTGCCGCAGCAGAACCAGCTGGTTTCACCGGCCCACAGGCTGGTTGATCCGCAAGCCATCGTGTTGCCCCTCCCAGGAAGTGACAAGTGCATGACAAGAACTGGACCGGCCGTCGACAGACACATGTGAAGCGGGGATGCCCGTGGTGCGACCGGGGATGGTTGTGCGAGCGAAGCAACCCAATGATGCGCGTAGACAAGCGGGTTGCATAGATGGCCTCGTTCCGCATCGACGAGGGCCTCGTCGGCCGGGTGGCGAGCCGGTGGTCAGCCTTCCGGCCCTGTTCGATGACCCAGGTGCCCGGCGAACCACTCTCTGGCCAGCTCCGCCACCTTCCCGAGAGCACCGGGCTCCTCGAACAGGTGAGTGGCGCCGGGGACCACGGCGAGCCGGTTCTCACAGCGCAGCAGTGCCTGGGCCTGGCGGTTGAGGTCCAGCACCACCTCGTCATCGCCTCCGACGATGAGCAGCGTGGGCGCGGTCACCGCCGGCAGGCGGGGCCCGGCCAGATCAGGCCTGCCGCCGCGCGAGACGACCGCCACGGCCGGGGAGTCCGGCTCCGCCGCCGCCCGCAGCGCGGCGGCCGCACCGGTGCTGGCCCCGAAGTAGCCGACCGCGAGGCCCTGGGTCTCGGGCCGGTCGAGCAGCCAGCGGGTGGCGTCGGTCAGGCGGCCGGCCAGCAGGGCGGTGTCGAAGGTGTTGGCCCGGTCCAGTTCCTCCTCCGCCGTGAGGAGGTCGAACAGGAGGGTGGCCAGCCCGGCCTTGTTCAGTGAGGTCGAGACGGAGCGGTTGCGCGGGCTGTGCCGGCTGCTGCCGCTGCCGTGGGCGAACACCACGATGCCCGTGGCCCCTTCGGGGACCGTCAGTTCCCCGCCGAGCCGGACCGGTCCGGCGTGCACGACGACATCCGCGGCCGCCATCCCCGCTCCTCCCGCAGCTCCCACGGTTGCTGCGTTTTCGTACCGCTGCTCGACTCCCTCGAGAGGGTGGGCTCCTCCGCCCGACGTTGTTGTCCGCAGGCCAGGACGTCCATCTGTCGTCACTGCTCCCGGCTCACGACCGGACTCCTGGCGAGACTGCACCTGCACTCCACGCTACTCGCGTTCCGCCGAGGTGCGAGCGCCGGACGACTTCACCGCCGGAGCCCACCGCGGCCGCCGTTCCGGCCTCCGGAGAAGCTGCGCCCCCGCTCTCCCGCCGCGTACCGGATCATCCCTTGACGACGCCCAGCGGCACCAGGCGGGCGACCAGCCGGGCGAGTCCGGCGCCCTCGGTGACCGCGGTGACCGCGTCGACGTCCTTGTACGCCTCCGGCGCCTCCTCGGCGAGACCACGCCACGAGGAGGGGCGTACCGCGATGCCCCGGGCCTCCAGCTCGTTGCGAAGCTGCTCCCCGCGGACCATGCGCAGCGCGTGATGACGGCTCCAGACCCGGCCGGCGCCGTGACAGGCGGAGTGGAAGGCTTCGTTGCCGGGCAGGCCGACCATCACGTACGAGGCGGTGCCCATCGTCCCGGGGACCAGTACCGGCTGGCCCGCCCGGACGAGGTCCTCGGGCAGGCTCGGGTCGCCGGGCGGCAGCGCCCGCGTCGCGCCTTTGCGGTGGACGCACAGTGGACGTGCCTCACCGTCGACTTCATGGGTCTCGAGTTTGGCCGTGTTGTGCGAGATGTCGTAGACCAGATCCAGACCGACTCCCGCGGCCGTCGCGAAGGCGTGACGGGTGGCTTCGGACAGCAGCTGGCGGTTGGCCCGGCCGTAGTTGGCGGCTGCCGCCATCGCCCCCAGGTAGGCGTGGCCCCGCGGCGACTCGACCGGTGTGCAGGCCAGCTGCCGGTCCGGGACCTGGATGTGGTGCCGGTGCAGTTCCTGGTCCATCACGCGGACGTGGTCGGTGCACACCTGGTGCCCCAGGCCACGCGAGCCGCAGTGGATCATGACGCACACCTGGCCCACCCGCAGCCCGAAGGCCACCGCGGTGGCGGTGTCGAAGATCCGGTCGACCGCCTGGACCTCCAGGAAGTGGTTTCCCGAGCCGAGGCTTCCCACCTGGTGGAGGCCGCGTTCGACGGCGCGCCTGCTCACCTGCCCCGGGGCCGCGCCGTCCAGGACGCCGTAGTCCTCGCAGCGCGCGAGGTCGCGCGGCACACCGTGCCCGTGCTCGACCGCGTACCGAGCGCCGCCGACCAGCAGCTCGTCGATCTCCCCGGCGCCCGACAGCTTCCACAGCCCGCCGCGCCCCATGCCGCGCGGGATGGTGTCGTCGAGGATGTCCATCAGCCGCCGCAGCCGGTCGTGGCCCAGCGCCTCATGGTCGATGTCGGCGGCCAGCAGCCGTACGCCGCAGGAGATGTCGAACCCGACGCCGCCGGGCGAGATGACCCCGCCGCGGGAGATGTCGGTGGCGGCCACCCCGCCGATCGGGAAGCCGTAGCCCCAGTGGACGTCGGGCATGGCGAAGGAGGCGCGGACGATGCCGGGCAGCGTCGCCACGTTCGCCACCTGCTCCAGCGCCTTGTCCCCGGCCGCCTGTGGCAGCAGCGCCCGTGAGGCGAACACCATCCCGGGTACACGCATCGGTTCCCGCTGCTCGATACGGAAGCGGTACGGGCCCTTCTCCACCAGTGCGATGTCCACGTCCCTCACCTCCAGTCGACCGTCAGCCGACCGGTCCGATCGGCGACGGCGGTGCCGAACTCGGCGCAGGCGGTGGTGAGCCGCTCGCGGATCCACTCCCGGTCCTCGCCGCGCGCCAGGCGGGTGTGGCAGTAGTCCAGGGCCAGTGGAATCGCCTCCACCCGGGCGGGAACCAGGTGCGCGGCATCCGGGCCGTCCAGGGTCACCAGGAAGAGAAGCCCCAGGTCGTTGCGGAGGACCGGGTCGACGGCGTAGTCGTCGACGAAGTCGCCCAGGTCGTACAGGATCCGGTCGGCGATCCCGTGGAACACATGGGCGGAGTGCCCGGCGACCAGCGTCGCCCCCGCCGCCAGCAGCTCCGGGGCCGCGGCCGAGACGTGACGCGGCGGCCGCGAGGTCATGTTGGGGCCCCAGTGCGGAGTGACCAGCACGACATCCGCCGCCGCGGCGGCCCGGCCCACCGACTCCGTCAGCCAGTCGGGCACCCCCGCGTGGAGATCGGCCCAGGCCACACCGGGACTGTCCGCCCCGGCCGCGTACTCCTGCGGGTGGTCCGTGGCGCCCACCACGGCAAGCCGCACACCGGCCGCCTCCAGCACCGCGAACTCCCGGGCCGCGTGTACGGTCGCGCCGGCGCCGACCGCGTGCACGCCCGCCCCGGCCAGCAGGGTGCGGGTGTCGGCCATGGCGTCGAACCCGTAGTCGAGAGCGTGGTTGTTGGCGAGCGTCACACAGTTCACGCCCAGTTCGGCCAGCACCTTCGCGGCGGCGGAGGGAGCGCGGAAGAAGAAGGCCTTTTGCGGGTCGGGCCAGCGGTGCCCGCGGTCGGAGACACAGCACTCCAGGTTGAGCACGAACAGGTCCGCCTCCGCGATCGCCTCCCTGACCCCTGCGGAGACCAGCGTCCCCGGCGTCGGCGAGCGGCGCAGCTCCTCGGCGACGCTGCGCCCGAGCATGGTGTCGCCGGCCAGTGCCACCGTGAACGCCATGATCCCGTCCCTTCCCCGTCCTGCACTCAGACGTCGAGGGTCACCCGGCAGGTCCAGCCGCCGGGGCCGCCACGCATGTGCAGGTCGTGCAGCGAAACGGCCTTCGGTACCGCACCGACCGGCACGGCGGTGCCCGCGTCGGCCATCCGGAAGCGGACCGACAGGCCCAGGCCGGCCCCCGCCGGCCGGATGGACCCCACCTCCACATCGAGCGGGATCTCACCGTCTGCATCCATCCGGTAGACGATCTCCTCCAGGACGGACACCAGCAGATCCTCCTCCGACTCCGCCGTGACCGCGTATGCGCGGTCACCGACGACCGTGGCCCCGGACGTGTCGGCAAAGCCCTCCACCATGGCGCGCACCGCCTCGCCGATGCACCGCTCGGCCGTCGGCGACCACGCCTCCACCTGCATGTCCGCGGTGTGTGGCACAGCCGCGTGTCCACTCGCGCCGGGCTGCTTCCCCACGGGTTCCCGACCGTCCACGGTCGGCGCCTCTCCGTCGTCTCCGGATGCACAGCCTGATGCCGGGTTTCCCGAGCCGCAGGCGATGCCTCCTCCAGAGTCGTCCCGTACACCGCTCCGGGGCAACCTGCACAGGGCGGCGCACACATTCACCCGCCGTTGCCCGCCTCGTTGACCGCAGGCAAGCAAGGGGTGACATACGGTAGTTGTCCTGTCGTCCTCGTGAAGGAGTGCACGCATGCCGGTCTCGCTCGGTCTCGGTCTTCCGCAGATGAAGCAGTACGACATCGGCCGCGACGTGGCCACGGTGGCACGCGCGGCGGAGGACGCCGGGTACGAGAGTCTGTGGGTCTTCGAGCGCGTGCTCTTTCCCGAGCCGGCCACCCAGGGGCTGTACGGCGTACCGGGGCTGCCGTGGCCCGATGGGTACCGCAGCGTCGCCGACCCGCTGGTCACCCTCACACTGGCCGCCGCGGCCACCGGCCGGGCCCGGCTCGGCACCAGCGTCCTGATCGCCCCGCTCCACGTACCGCTCCAGCTGGCCCGTTCGCTCGCCTCGCTCGACGTCGCGAGCGGCGGCCGGGTGATCGCGGGCCTCGGAACCGGCTGGTCACTCGACGAGTACGCAGCCGCCTCGGTCGCTCCCTTCGAGAAGCGCGGCGCGGTCCTGGACGAACTGCTCGACGTCTGCGCGGCCGTCTGGGGCCCGGACCCGGTCTCGTACCGGGGCGAGCTGACCACCATCGCACCGGCCGAGGTCGGCCCCAAGCCCGTTCGCCCCATCCCGGTCTATCTGCCGGCCAACAGCCCGCGCGCCACCCGCCGGCTGGTGGACCGGGCGGACGGCTGGATGCCCGTCGCCATGGGCGCCACGACACTGGCCGAACAGTGGCGGAAGGTGCAGGACCTGGCTGCCGAGCGCGGCAGGGACCGGCCGATCGGCGTGTGCGCCCGTGCCAACGCGACGTACAGCACCAAGCCGTTCGAGGGCGCGGACCGGCAGCCCTTCATGGGCAGCGTGGCTCAGATCGTCGAGGACCTGGCGGCACACGCCGAAACGGGCGTACCCGAGATCCTGCTGGACCTTCAGGCAACGACGCGTGACGCCGCCGAACTCGTCGACGTGGCGGCCGAGGTGTATCAGGCGGCCCGAGCAGCGGGCGTCTGACGGTCGTACCGGGGGAGTGCCGGTCCACCGTCCGGCGGGACGGATCGCGACGGCCGACAGCACGCCACTGCATCCCCCTCATCGGGTGTGGGTCACCTCCGCCCGGTCCGTCCATGTCCGCCGCGGACCGTGGGGGACATGGACGGACCGATGGTCCCGCGCCGGGTGATCCCGGCGCATGTCCGGGGCGCCGCCTCAATCTCCGGGGAGCAGTCGGGCCTCGGCGCTCGGCAGCTTGCTCCACCAGTGGTCGTAACGGCGATAGACCTCCGGTTCGCGGTCGGCGAGGAAGGCCGTCAGTGACCGCGCCTCGGCGGCGAGTTGCTCCCAGACGTCGTCCGGCAGGTGGTGGAAGGCGGTCGCCTCGATCCCGCCCTCGGCCGGACGCCATATGCCGGCGACGTACCCGTCGACCAGCAGGGTCGGCAGCACGTCGCCGTTCCTGCGGGTGACGAGCGTGCGGTAGTCCGGTGGGATGACGCGGCTGCGGTCGGAGTAGGCCAGCAGGATGCTGTCCCACATGGCCATCAGCCGGGACGGTGCCGGTGTGTCCTCGTCCGGACGCGACCCGCCCGGGGTATCGAACAGCTCCACGCCGTTCGGCCCTTCCAGCCGCTCGATGTCACCGTCACCGGCGAGAGCATGCAGTGCCGCCCTGGCTCTGGCTCGCTGGACCAGCGCGAACTGGGCCACGTCCGCCACCGATGCCGGACCGAACCCCTCGAGATAACGCAGGACCAGCGTCTGCAGGGACGCGGCGGACACCTCCGGGTCTGCCCGGGCAGGCCGGGTCGGGGGCGCGACGTACGACGGACGGGGGCCGAACGACCACGGTGGTGTGGTGGGTGCGTGCAGCAGTGGCGTGTACTGCCGCAGCCCCCACCACGCTCCGGGCTGCGGCTGCGCGCCCAGCCGCTGCGTGAGCCAAGCCACGCAGTCCGCAGCCGTGCGGGGCCGGTCGGCGAACGCCAGCAGCTCCGGAACCAGTGCGTCGGCGTCCTCGGCGGTCAGCCCGGACACCGTGAAGCGGTCACCCAGTCTGGCGGCACGCAGCGACGGCTGCACGGCCTCGTGAAAGGCCCGGAAATCGTCGATGTGGACCGCGTGCAACGTGATCCGCATGAGAGTCGCCTTGACGACCTCATGGCCGGCGAAGGCAGTGTCGAGGTCGGCCGCGTCGAAGCCGGTGAGCCGGTTCCACAGCGCGAGGTAGGGCGACGCCGCCTGCTGCGCCTGCAGTGCGACCACGCGTCGTATCGCATCCCCCACGCCGAGCGTCTCCCGCTCCAACAGCAATTGCCGGGCAAGCGTGGAGCGGTTGAGCCCTCGCGCCGTGATTCTCATGCCGTGACCGTCTCATTCCCCATGTCGTGGACCCGGCACCGAGGATGCCCGCGAAGTACCCGGCTGTGCACCCTGACCTGTACGCCGGAGCCTGATCGAGAGCTGCCCGCCGGCGGGATTCTTCCACGCGAACTTCCGTGCATGGGGCACCGTTGCGGGCCCGTGCGCAGCAGTCAGGCGAAGATCGGGCTCGACCGCGTCCGGCCCGGTGGCGCATTCCGGTCGATGTGCGGATGTCGTGCGCAGTGGCCTTCGGCGGGCGATTTTCGGCCAGCGGGTTGCCACGGTCCCGGGCCGGGTGGCGACCTCCGGAGGGAGATGTTCCGGTAGTGGCGTTCCGGGGCGGGGTGCATGGGGCCGGGCGGGTGGTCACCGGAGAGGGGGATCGTCCGGTCGGAATGCGGTGCAGGCGGCAGTCGCCGGGCGCGCGGTGGGTCCGCATGTGATTCCGGATCGCGACCCCGGCCCGGACCTGCTGTTGTGTGCCGCGAAGGGACCGGCGGTGTGCGTGCAAGTTAACGAGCACGTAAGGCAGTTGTGATTCAACACTTGACAGGTGCCCATCACCACGCCACTTTGGGAGCGCTCCCACCATCAAGACTTGCACGCTTCCTTACCCTCCGCTCCCCACACCTTCGAGACGTGAACCGGAGGCATGGGCGCTGCCGCGCACCCATGTCCCCGGCTGTTCTCGGCCGAGGAAAGCGAATGTCATGAGTCTGGTAAAGCGCCCCACGCACGGCTGCCCCGGCGGGCTGCCGGTCCTGTTGTTCACCGCATGTGCAGTCGCCGCATCCCTGGCGGGAGTGCCGGCCGCGGCGGCCGAGCAGAGCACCCTCCACGACCTGGCCGCCGCCCACGGGAAGTACTTCGGCTCCGCCACCGACAACCCCGAACTGCCCGACGCCGCCTACGCCGCCACCCTGGGTTCCGAATTCGGTCAGATCACTCCCGGCAACTCCATGAAGTGGGACACCACGGAGCCGCAGCAGGGGCAGTTCGGCTTCACCAAGGGCGATGTGATCACCGACTTCGCGCGGGATCACGGGCAGGCCGTGCGTGGCCACACGCTCGTCTGGCACAGCCAGCTGCCCGGCTGGGTCGCCGCCCTGCCGTCGGCGCAGGTGGAAGCGGCCATGACGAACCACATCGCCGAAGTCGCCGGCCACTACCGCGGTGAGGTCGCCGCCTGGGACGTCGTGAACGAGCCGTTCAACGACGACGGGACCTTCCGCACGAGCCCCTTCTACAACGCCATGGGCAGCGACTACATCGCCACCGCCCTGCGCGCCGCCCACGCCGCGGACCCGGACGCCAAGCTCTACATCAACGACTACAACACCGAGGGCCTGGGCGCGAAGAGCAATGCCATGTACGACCTGGTGAGCGACCTGGTCGCCGAGGGCGTGCCGATCGACGGAGTCGGGTTCCAGGGGCATCTCGCCGTCCAGTACGGATTCCCGGGCGGCATGCAGCAGAACCTGCAGCGCTTCGCCGACCTCGGGCTCGATGTCGCCGTCACCGAACTCGACGTACGTATGCAGCTGCCCGCCGACGCGGCCAAGCTCGCCACGCAGGCCGCCTATTACCGGAACGTCGTCGAGGCCTGCCTCGCGGTGGTGCGGTGCGTCGGCATCACCGTCTGGGACTACACGGACAAGTACTCCTGGGTCCCCGACGCGTTCCCCGGGCAGGGTGCGGCCAACCTCTACGACGAGAACCTCCGGCCGAAGGCCTCGTACGCTGCCGTGCGCACCGCACTGGGCGGCGACGAAGGCGGCGGCGGTGAACCCGGCGCGCTCGAGGCCCAGTACCGCAACAGTGACCCGGCCCCCGGAGACAACCAGATCAAGCCCGCCCTCCAACTGGTGAACACCGGCGGCGCTGCTGTCGATCTGTCCACGGTGAAGGTGCGCTACTGGTTCACCGGCGACAACGGGGCATCCTCGTACGGCACGTGGTGCGACTGGTCCCCACTCGGCTGCTCCACCATCACCCACCGGGTGGCCGCCGTGAGTTCCCCGAAGGCCGGCGCCGACCGCTACCTGGAGGTCGGCTTCGGCAGCGGCAGCCTGGCGGCGGGAGCCTCCACCGGTGAGATCCAGCTGCGGCTGAGCAAGACCGACTGGTCGAACTTCGACGAGACCGACGACTACAGCCGCACCACCGGGACCTCCTACGCGGACGCCCCGAAGGTCGCGGTCTACATCGGCGGCGAACTCGCCTGGGGCATCGAGCCCTGACAGTCCGCACCACCTGCACGGCCCTCCCTCCCCCTCCTTCCCCCTACGACACTCGCCAACGGAGGATTTGTGTCGATATCACGTAGAACATTCAGTACTGCCTTGGGCGGCAGCCTGATCGCGATGGGCCTGACCCAGGGCACCGCCGTGGCCGAGCCCGCCACTCCGACGGGCGAAGGCGCCCGTGCCGCGGCGGCCGACGACCCGTACACCCAGGCGTTCCTCACGCAGTACGGCAAGATCAAGGCGGCCGGCAACGGCTACTTCAGCCCGGACGGTCTTCCGTACCACTCGGCAGAGACGCTGATGGTCGAAGCGCCGGACCACGGTCACGAGACGACCTCCGAGGCCGTCAGTTTCTGGATGTGGCTGGAGGCCGCGTACGGCCGGGTGACAGGGGACTGGACCCCCTTCAACGAAGCCTGGGCGATCGCGGAGCGCACCATCATCCCGCAGCACGCCGATCAGTCCACCGCCGACGCGTACAATCCGAGCTCCCCGGCGACCTATGCGCCCGAATGGCCGCTGCCCGACAACTACCCGTCCGCCCTGAACAGTTCGGTCCCGGTCGGCTCGGACCCCATCGCCACGGAACTTGCCTCGTCCTACGGCACGATGGACGTCTACGGCATGCACTGGCTGATGGACCTGGACAACACCTACGGCTACGGCAACAAGCCGGGCACCGGCGGCGAGTCGGGACCGGGACCCGGACCGTCGTTCATCAACACCTATCAGCGCGGGGCGCAGGAGTCGGTGTGGGAGACCATCCCGCAGCCGACCACCGATCTCTTCAACTACGGCGGTCCGAACGGCTTTCTCGATCTGTTCGTCGACGACGCGAGCTATGCCAAGCAGTGGAAGTACACCAATGCCCCGGACGCCGACGCCCGTGCGGTACAGGCCGCCTACTGGGCGTACCGCTGGGCCGCCGCCCAGGGCAAGGAGGGCGAGATCGCGGCGTCGGTGGCCAAGGCCGCCAAGATGGGGGACTACCTCCGCTACGCCATGTTCGACAAGTACTTCAAACGGATCGGCAGTTGCACGGATCCCAACTCCTGCCCGGCCGCGTCCGGCCGTGACTCCCAGCACTATCTGCTGTCGTGGTACTACGCCTGGGGCGGCGCGGCCGCGGGGAGCGGCGGCGGGTGGGCCTGGCGCATCGGCGACGGCGCCTCCCACCAGGGCTACCAGAACCCGCTCGCCGCATGGGCTCTGTCCAATGTCCCGGCGCTGACCCCCAAGTCGGCGACGGCGCGCACCGACTGGGCGAAGAGTCTGACCAGGCAGCTGGAGTTCCTGCAGTGGCTGCAGTCCGCCGAAGGCGCCTTCGCCGGGGGCTGCACCAACAGCTGGGACGGGAAGTACGGAACCCCGCCGACCGGCACGCCGACGTTCTACGGCATGGCTTACGACTGGCAGCCGGTCTACCACGACCCGCCGAGCAACAACTGGTTCGGCTTCCAGGTGTGGGGCATGGAGCGCGTCGCCGCGTACTACTACGTCACCGGCAACGCGACCGCCAAGGCCGTCCTGTCCAAATGGGTCGCCTGGGCCTCCGGGAAGACCACCGTCGGCGCGGACGGCAGCTACCGCTTCCCCTCCACCCTCAACTGGACGGGCAAGCCGGACACCTGGAACCCGACGTCCCCCGGGAACAACGCGGGGCTGCACGTCTCGGTCGTGGACTACTCCAACGACGTCGGGGTGGGCGCCGCCTACGTCAAGACACTGACCTACTACGCCGCCAAATCGGGCGACGCGGATGCCGGGGCCCTGGCCAAGGCCCTGCTCGACGCGATGGCACTGAACGCCGACGACAAGGGCATCGCGGTACCGGAGACCAGGGCCGACTACAACCGGTTCGACGACGAGGTGTTCGTACCCGACGGGTGGTCCGGCGAGATGCCGGGCGGCGACACGGTCGAGCCGGGCGTCACCTTCATCGGCATGCGGTCCTGGTACCGGGACGACCCGGACTGGCCGAAGGTCCAGGCCTACCTGGACGGCGGTCCGGCACCCACCTTCACCTACCACCGGTTCTGGGCCCAGGCGGCGCTCGCGCTCGCCTTCTCGATCTACGCCGAACTGCTGGTGGAGGGGGACGGTGGCGGTGACACCGAACCACCGACGGCACCGGCCGGGCTGACGGTCACCGCGACGACGAACAACAGCGTGTCGCTGTCGTGGTCCGCCTCGACCGACAACGTCGCCGTCACCGGCTACGACGTGTACCGCAACGGCGTACTCGCCGGCAGCGCGACGACGCGAACGTTCACGGACCAGGGCCTCGCCGCAGCGACCGCGTACAGCTACGCGGTGGCGGCGCGGGACGCCGGCGGCAACACCTCGGCGCTCTCCACGACCGTTTCCGCCACCACGAAATCGGGCGGTGGCGGAACGGGCTCGGTGAAGGTCCAGTACAAGAACACCGACTCGTCGGCCACCGACAACCAGATCCGGCTCGGAGTGCAGATCGTCAACACGGGCAGCGCCCCGGTCGATCTGTCCACGGTCAAGGTCCGGTACTGGTTCAGTTCCGAGGCCGGTGCGAGCACCTTCTCCACGTACTGCGACTACGCCGCGCTCGGATCGTCGAACATCAACCACACGGTGGTGACGGTCAGCAGCCCGAAGACCGGGGCCGACCACTACCTGGAGGTCGGCTTCACCGGCGGCGCGGGCAGCCTGGCCGCCGGCGCCTCGACCGGCGAGGTCCAGTTGCGACTGAACAAGACCGACTGGTCGAACTTCAACGAGGCCGACGACTACAGCCGCGCCACCAACACCTCCTACACCGACGCCCCCCGCCTCGCCGCCTATGTGGGCTCGGCTCTCGCCTGGGGAGTGGAGCCGTGAGCGGACTCCTCACGAACACGGCCGCCCGCCACCGCAGCCGCTGGTTCCCGCCCCTCGCCGCCACCGCGGCGGCGCTGCTGCTCGCCGCCGCATCCATGCTCACCGGCGCCGCTCCGGCCGCGGCCGTGCCGGTGACCGACTGCACCGCCTGGGGGACCACCGAGCTCCGGGGCGGCGAGTACATCTACCAGCAGAACGAGTGGAACTCCACGGCCCGGCAGTGTGTGAGCGTCGACCCGGAGACCGGGGCCTGGAGCGTCACGGAGTCGTCCTTCGCCCTCCCGACCAACGGCGCCCCGGCCACGTACCCGTCCAGCTACAAGGGCTGCCACTGGGGTGCGTGCACGACGGACAGCGGACTGCCGTTGCGCGTCGACGAACTCGCCGGCACCCGCACCTCCTGGTCCACGACCCAGGTCGACTCGGGTGCGTACAACGTCTCGATGGACCTCTGGTTCAACTCGACTCCTGTCACCGACGACCAGCCGGACGGGACCGAGGTGATGATCTGGATGAACCACCGCGGCGGAGCCCAGCCGATCGGTTCCCGCACCGGCACGGTGCAGCTCGACGGCAAGGCGTGGGACGTCTGGACGGGGCCCGGCGCCTCCGGCTGGAAGGTCATCTCGTACGTACTGCAGCAGGGCGCCACCGAGTTCGCCGATCTCGATGTGAAGAGCCTGATCGACGACGCCGTCACACGCGGCCAGATCAATCCCGCGCACTATCTGATCGACGCCGAGGCCGGGTTCGAGATCTGGCAGGGCGGCCAGGGACTCGGCACCAAGAGCTTCTCCTTCACGGCGAGCGCGGACAGCGGCGGCGGGGGCGACACAGTCGCCCCGTCGGCGCCGGCGAACCTCCGGGTCACCGGGACGACCAGCAGTACGGCCGCCCTGTCCTGGACACCGTCGACGGATGACACCGGCGTCACGGCGTACGACGTCTACCGGGACGGCGTGAAGGCCGGGACCACGGCCACCACGTCGTTCACCGACACCGGGCTCACCGCCTCGACGGCGTACAGCTACACGGTCAGGGCCCGGGACGCCGCCGGGAACACTTCGGCGGCCTCCGCCGCGGTCACGGCGACGACCGGGCAGGGCGGCGGCACCGGGAGCGGCACGCTGAAGGCGCAGTACAAGAA
Organism: Streptomyces sp. NBC_00353; assembly: GCF_036108815.1. Lineage (NCBI taxonomy): Bacteria > Bacillati > Actinomycetota > Actinomycetes > Kitasatosporales > Streptomycetaceae > Streptomyces > Streptomyces sp. NBC_00353. The sequence continues at coordinate 7,021,650 of NZ_CP107985.1, forward strand.
CAACGACTCGTCCCCGGGCGACAACCAGATCAGGCCCGGCCTGCGGCTGGTGAACACCGGCACGCAACCTGTGGACCTGTCGGATGTCACCGTCCGCTACTGGTTCAGCGGCGAGTCCGGCGCCACCACGTACAGCACCAACTGTGACTGGGCCGCGATCGGCTGCGGCAGTGTCACGCATCGCGTGGTGTCCTCCGCCGGCGCCGGACAGGGGGCCGACCACTACCTGGAGGTCGGCTTCACCGGCGGCGCGGGCAGCCTGGCCGCGGGTGCCTCGACCGGTGAGATCCAGCTGCGACTCAACAAGACCGACTGGTCGAACTTCAACGAGGCCGACGACTACAGCAGGGCGACCGACACCGCCTATGCCGATGCCGCGAAGGTGGCCGTGTACGTCGACGGAACGCTCGTCTGGGGCACCGCCCCCTGAGTTCCCACCGGTCAGGCACAGCACAACCACGCACTCCCGATGGTGGGATGCCCACCCCGCTCCTCCCGCCATCGGGGCACTGCCCCGACCACGTACCCGCCCAGGAACGTCCTCCCGAGCCCCCGGACGAGAAGGGGGCACCGAGCCGCAAGCACCGCGGAACCCCAGAACAACCCCTGAACTCGCCCTCGGGGAGTGCCCGGAGGCGTACGTACGAAAGGAATACGGAGCCGCAATGAGATCACGAAGTTCCACGCTGCACGGGATACGCAGGAAGTTCGCCGCGCTCTCCGCGCTGGCGATCGGAGCGGCCCTGGCCGTGGCCGTCCCCACCCCGGCCTCCGCCGCGGCCCGCGTCGACAACCCGTACGCCGGTGCCAAGGCGTACGTGAACCCGCAGTGGTCCGCAAAGGCCGCCGCGGAGCCGGGCGGCAGCGTCATCGCCGACGAACCCTCGTTCGTCTGGATGGACCGCATCGCGGCCATCGAGGGCGCCGGCGACGCGATGAGCCTGCGCGAGCACCTCGACGAGGCGCTCGACCAGGGCGCGAACCTCTTCCAGGTCGTCATCTACGACCTGCCGGGACGCGACTGCGCCGCACTGGCCTCCAACGGTGAGCTCGGTCCCACCGAACTCGACCGGTACAAGACCGAGTACATCAACCCCATCGCCGACATCCTCGACGACCCCGCGTACGCGAACCTGCGCATCGTCACGATCATCGAGCCGGACTCGCTGCCCAACCTCGTCACCAACGCGGGCGGCACCGCCGGATCCACCACCCAGTGCGCGACCATGAAGGCGAACGGCAACTACGAGAAGGGCGTCGGCTACGCGCTCCACACCCTGGGTGCCATTCCCAATGTCTACAACTACGTCGACGCCGGTCACCACGGCTGGCTGGGCTGGGACACCAACTTCGTCCCGGCGGCCCAGGAGTTCAAGAAGGCCGCGACAACCGAGGGCGCCACGGTCGCGGACGTCCAGGGCTTCATCGTCAACACGGCCAACTACTCGGCCCTGAAGGAGCCGTACTTCAAGGTCACCGACTCGGTGAACGGTACGACGGTTCGTCAGTCCAAGTGGGTGGACTGGAACTTCTACGTCGACGAGCTCTCCTTCGCACAGGCCCTGCGCACGGAACTGGTCAACCAGGGCTTCGCCTCGAACATCGGCATGCTCATCGACACGGCCCGCAACGGTTGGGGCGGCTCCGCCCGGCCCACCGCCGCCGGTCCGCTGACGAACGTCGACGACTATGTCAACGGCGGCCGGATCGACCGCCGTATCCACCCGGGGAACTGGTGCAACCAGTCGGGCGCCGGCATCGGTGAGCGGCCCACGAGTGCCCCGGAAGCCGGGATCGACGCATACGTCTGGGCCAAGCCTCCGGGCGAGTCGGACGGCAACAGCCAGCCCATCGAGAACGACGAGGGCAAGGGCTTCGATCAGATGTGCGACCCGACGTACGGGGGCAACGGGCGCAACGGCAACAGCCCGACCGGTGCACTTGCCAACTCGCCGCTGGCGGGCCACTGGTTCTCCGCCCAGTTCCAGGAGCTGGTGCGCAACGCGTACCCGCCCCTCGACGGCGGCGGCGGTGACGACGACACCCAGGCGCCGTCCGCGCCGACCGGCCTGACGGTCACGGGGAAGACGAGCGGCAGCGTCTCGCTGTCCTGGTCGGCCTCGACCGACAACACCGGTGTGACCGCCTACGACGTGTACCGCGCAGGGGTGCAGGTGGGCTCCTCGGCCACGACCTCGTTCACCGACACGGGGCTCACCGCCTCGACGGCGTACAGCTACACGGTCAAGGCCCGGGACGCGGCCGGGAACGTCTCGGCGGCCTCCGCCGCCGTCTCGGCGACCACCTCCGCGGGCGGCGGAACCGGCACCGGCACCCTCAAGGTCCAGTACAAGAACAACGACTCCTCGGCCACCGACAACCAGATCCGGATGGGCCTGCAACTGGTCAACACCGGGAGCACCGCGGTGAACCTGTCCACGGTGAAGGTGCGCTACTGGTTCACCCCCGAGGCCGGCGCGAGCACCTTCGGCACCGCTTGCGACTACGCGGTGCTGGGCTGCGGCAGTGTGACCACCGGCGTGACGGCCTCCGGCAGTTCGGCCGCCGGGGCCAGCCACTACCTGGAGGTCGGCTTCGGTAGCGGCACCCTGGCTGCGGGAGCCTCCACCGGGGAGATCCAGCTGCGCCTGAACAAGAGCGACTGGTCGAACTTCAACGAGGCCGACGACTACAGCCGTACCACCAACACGGCCTACGCCGACGCGTCGAAGATCGGCGTCTACGTGGGCTCCACCCTCACCTGGGGCACCGCCCCCTGACCCTGCCCGTCACCCCTTGCGCCACCTGCTCCGTCGCTCCCGTTGCCGCTTCCGTTTCGCGGCGGCGGGAGCGACGGGCATCTGGCCGCATCACACTTCATCTGCGCAGCATGTCGGGGGCGCGGTGGGGGCGGAGGTCCCTGAGGACCGACTCGACCTCACGGAGAAAGGACTGGTAGGAGGTCAGGCGTTGCCATTCGGAGTCGGGGATGCCGGGCACCGTAGCGGCGCTTGCGGTCCAGCTTGCGACCAGTTCGGCGTACAGCGGTGTCTCGCTCGCCGCCTCGGTGTACGTCTGACCCGCCACGAACGCGCCGGCAAGCTGCCCCCGTGATGTGCGTGCTCCGTGCGGCGCATCCAGCTGGGGCCGCGGACGCGGCCGGGCATGGGATGCGCGGGGGGGCTGCGAGGGGTGCGGAATGGATGTCGCTGTGCCTCTGCCGGTAGCGGTAACGGTGGCGGATGTGGGTGCGTTCATGACGGTGGTAACGATCAGCACCCATATGAGTAACTAGAGTGCGACACAGAATGATTAGATGGCGTTTCACCTTTCTTGATGCCTTTAGATCGAATATCGCTTCAAATCCGTAACAGAGACGTTGCTCCAGGCATGGAACCGAGGGAGATGTGGGAGCGCCATGCCGTACTGGCGCGGGCCTATTTCGGGAATGACGAGGATGTACGCCGTGCGCAGGGGGACCTTGACGAACGAAATGCGGACCGCATGCGGACGCTGGCCGCGTTCGCGGTGACGCTGGGAAGCGACGGGACCGTCGCCGAACTCCTCGGGCTCCATGAACGCGAAGTACGCCTGGCCCGCCGCACCGTGGGAAAGGAGGACGCCCGGGCCATCGCCAAGGCGCTCCTGGATCATCACGCTGCCGATGCGTACAAGCCCCCTGCCGAAGACGCGGACGGATGCCCTCCGTACCCGGAACCGGAGGAGAGGCAGGTGTCCCACGAGACTCCGGCCGCTCCGAGCCTCCCTCACACGCCGGTCACTGACGAACCGGTCCACGTGACGGCGTCGTCGACGGCCGTCGACGCGGTCCTGGTCGGAGCGTGGAGCACCGGGACCGACCTCGCCGTGCTGGCGAGCGAGCTCGGTCTCGATCTCCCCCGCCTCGTCGCACGCACCCGGTATCTGGAGGCACAGGGCCGCCTCACGCATACCTCGCCGCCGCTGGACCGTTCCGGCCGCCATCGGCGCGTCGACGGCACCGAGGCGCCCGCGATGCCCCAGCCCCGGCAGTGGTACTACCCCAGCCAGCCCCGCCCGCCGCACCAGGAGGCGGTATGGGACCAGCAGTCTTCATCCACCACTTTCGGCTCCGCACCGATGCACGACTGGGACGGCATCCTCGACCAGTGGCAGGTTTCATCCGCGCCCACGGCCTCCTGGCAGGGATTCGGATGAGAGCGCCCGGTGGTCGCGAGTCCGCCACCGGCGTGGGGAGTCCGACGAGCGACTCGTAGTCGGTCCGGCGCACGCGCCGGCATGTGCCGGAAGGCTCCGCCCCACGGGGTGGGGGTCGGCCTGCGGCGCCCCTCAGATGACCGGCGGCCGCCCCAGCATCGTCATGCGCCACACCGTACGCCACCGCATCGGCTGCCGTCGGCCGCACGGGGTGCGGACCCCCTCGGCGAAGCCGCCGGCCCAGGCGCGCAGACCCGTGGCGGAACGGGTGCGGGCCACCGTGAGGAGGGTCCAGGTGCCCAGGTAGGCCGGGACCAGTGGGAGAGGCAGGTTACGGCGGGCCAGCCAGACCCGGTTGCGGGCCGTCATCCGGTAGTAGACCGAGTGTCTGGCCGGGGATGTCTTGGGGTGCTGGAGCAGCAGGTCGGGTTCGTACAGGATCTTCCAGCCCGCATCGAGCGCCCGCCAGGACAGGTCCGTCTCCTCGTGCGTGAAGAAGAACTCCGCGGGCCACGGGCCGGTTTCGGCAAGCATCTTCATGGAGAGGGCGTGGCCGCCGCCGAGGAACGCCGTGACCGGGCCGCGGCGCATCGGGTCGGTGGCGCGCAGCCGGGGGACATGGCGGCGCTGCGTCTCGCCGTGCTCGTCGGCGATGCGGAAGCCGACGATGCCGAGCTTCGGGTCGGCGGCGTACATCTCCTGGACCTTGCGCAGCACACCTTTGTCGACGAGGAGTCCGTCGTCGTCCAGCTCGACGACGACGTCCACGTCACCGAGTTCCGCGAGTCGGCGGATGGCGACGTTACGGCCGCCGGGGCAGCCGAGGTTCTCGTCGAGCTCGATCGTGGTCACACCGCCGGCCAGGTCGGACAGGCCGGGGACGGCGGTGAAGTCCGGCAGCGAGGTGCCGTTGCCCACGATGACGAGACGGGTGGGCAGGACGTCCTGTATGGCGATCGAGGCCAACAGGGCTTCGACCTGCTGCGGGCGGTCGCCCATGGTCACGATGGATACGCCGATGCGCGGTTCGGACAAGGTCAGCACTCCTGGGCTCGCTGCGGTGCCCGTGATCGTAGTCGCTCGCTGTTCAGGTTCCGGATGCCGCCCTGTCACGGCAGGTTGACCGGTGTTCGGTATGTGACGTCGGGCCGTCGGGAGCCGGGCGTGGCGTCGGGCACTCGTGGGTGGCGATACGGCGGCGCCCGGTCCGGCCGACGACGGCCGCGGCCGGCGGCCTCAGGCGTCCGCCGCGTACCGCCGGAAGTCCCGTATCAGCGCGGGCGGCGTCGGCCCCGTCCCCTTGCTGACGTGTGCATCCAGGATGTCGTGCAGGTCGGTCGCCATCGGTCCACCTTCTCGATTCGTGCGGTCGGATCCAAGACTTCCGCCGCTGCCCCGAATCATCGGACCGTTGCCATGGATTACGCCCGATCGGCCCTGTCGAGGCCGGTGCCGGGGAGACGTTCCACAGGTGCTGCTGCCGGCCGTCATCGAAGACCGTCCGGTACGTCCCGGACCGGACGGGCCAGTTCCGGATGGTCAGCCGGTGGCGGCGGCCTGGCTCGGTACGGTTTCGAGAGAGGCGAGCAGCCGTTCGCCGCGGTCTTCGGCCATGTCGAGGGTGGCCAGCACGGCGGGCGTCGAAATGCTCGGCAGGATGTAGTGCAGGAGTACGGAGATCCGGCGCCCCAAGTCCTCGCGGTTGCACAGGACCTGGGACATCACCTGAACGCCGGAGAAGGCGCCCGCCAGCAGTTCTGCGGTCTCGCCCGGCTGGACGTGCGGCAGGAGCTCGCCCTGGTTCTTCGCCGCGCTGAGCAGCTGTTCGAGCCGATCTATCCAGGCCCGGAACGGGGTGCCCCGGTCGAGGCCCTCGACCCCCTGGTCCATGGCCAGTCCGACGCTGGCCCGCACCAAGGGTTCATGACGGAGCTGGTGGGCGAGCAGCATGCCCTGGTCCACCAGATCCTGGAGCTTCGTCAGCTGGGGCGGCAGCGGAACGACGTCCAGCTGGAGATCCATCACGCCGAGCGCCAGCTCTTCCTTCGAGTTGAAATGGAAGTACAGCGCGCCCTTGGTCACCCCCGCCCGCGCGAGGATCTCGCTGATGGTGGCGCTGCTGTAGCCGCGCTCGTCGAAAACGGCGGCGGCCGCCACCAGGATCGACCGTCGAGTCTGGATCGCGCGCGCCTGCTGTGCCATCAGCTACGTGTCTCTCTAGTCGTGGCGTGGTCAGCACCACAGGGGTATGGCTGGAATCGAAAACCGGGCTGTCAGTATCTTACTGCGGGGGTGACAGGCCTCTCACATGGATCCTCTGGGGGGGAACTTCATGGTTCAGCTCACCTCACGCGCGGGTTCGACGCCGCGCTCAGGTCGACAGGAAAAATTTCCACGGCAGTTGGTCCACCGTTCCGATCCCGAGGACGTCTTTCCCACCGGCTGGACCAGACAGACCGACACCCAGTTTTCGGTGTCGGCCCGCTGGCCGTGCGTGCACCGCTTCTTCGCCCCCGTGGCGGGCCGCTACCAGGACCCGCTGCTGATCGCGGAGACCATGCGGCAGACGACGATGCTGCTCGCTCACGCGGAGTTCGACGTGCCGGTCGGGGACCAGTTCGTGATGTGGGAGCTGGGCTACATCTCCTCGCCCGGACGCCTCGCCCTGGACGCGCACCCCGAGCACCCCGGCGGACCCTGGGACATCACCGTCGACGTCTCCTGCTCCCGGATCAGGCGCCGGGGCCGGGGCATCGGTTCCATGGACCTGGAACTGCTCCTGCACCGCAGCGGCAGCCGGATCGCAACCGGCGGCGGCCGGATCAGCTGCACGTCGGCCAAGGTGTACGAGCGGCTGCGGGGGGACCGCCTCGCCGTGAACGGTGTACCCGTCCCCCTCCTTCCGGCCGTGGCGCCGCACGAGGCGGGGCGGACCTCGGAGCGTGACGTCGTGCTGGCACCGACTGCGCGTCAGGGTGTCTGGCAGCTGCGGCTCGACACCGGACACCCGACCCTCTTCGGCCGGCCCAACGACCATGTGCCGGGAATTCTGTTGCTGGAGGCGGCCCGACAGGCCGCCAATGCCGTCCGCCCCGGGCGCGCCTTCCTGCCTGTGTCGCTGGAGGCAGCCTTCCTGCGTTACGTCGAACTCGACCGTCCCTGCTGGATCGAGGCCCGGATCGTCCCGGCGGACACCCGGTCGACGACCAGGGTGGAGGTCCGGGCCACCCAGGACGGCGAAACGGTCTTCACCGGCACGCTCGACTCCCCGGACCGCACCGAAGAGGCACAGGGCACACGGTCATGACGGCGCCGCGCATCCTCATCACCGGAGCGACCGGATTCATCGGCAGCCATGTCGTGGCCGCCGCGCGCCAGGTCCCCGGGGCGCGCCTGCGCCTGATGACGCACCGGACCGCGCCCGACAGCGGTCGCGACGTCGTGACCGGCATCGGTACCCGCGTCGAGACCGTGTACGGAGATCTCGCCGATCCCGCCTCCCTGCACGGTAGTTGCGACGGGATCGACGCCGTGATCCACTGCGCCTCGCAGATCGGCGGCGACACGGAGACGGCCACGACCGTCAACGACCACGGCACCCGCGCCCTGGTCGAAGAGGCCGCCCGCAGCGGCGTCGCCCGGATCGTCCACCTGAGCACTGCATCCGTCTACGGGCGCGGCCCGTTCACGGGGCTGCTGCCGGGCCGGGTGGAGCCTGCCCCCGCCTCGGCCACCAGCCTGACCCGCGCCGCCGCCGAGCAGCACGTCCTCGCGGCGGGCGGTGCCGTAGTGCGCCCGCACATCGTGCACGGGGTCGGGGACCGCTGGGCGGTGCCCGGTCTCGTCGCCCTGCTGGGGCAGTTGAGGGCAGGACTGACCGGGTGCGAGGCGCGGCACTCGCTCATCGACGTCGAGACGCTGGGCAGAGCGCTGCTCGGTGCGGCGCTCTCCCCGGAGCAGCCGGCGGGGGTCTATCACGTCAACCACCCCGAGCCGGTGGCCTGTTCGGAACTGCTGGCTACGGTCATCGGCGAACTCGGGCTGCCCTGGGCGGATGCGGGAATCGGTGTCGATGCCGCCCGTACCCGGCTGGCCGAAGTCCCGTACGCCCTGCATCATCTCGACATGCTCGCGGTGGACCACTGGTTCGCCGACGAACGCGTCTGGCAGGACGTCGGCTGCGAGCCGGGCGCGGGCTTCACCGCCACCTTCGCCCGGCACGCCCCTTGGTACCGGCAGTTCCTGGGGCGATAGCCGCCCGTTGCGTCACTCCGCCGCCGGGATCCGCGTCCCCGTCCCGCTCACCCGCACCCGTGCGTCGCCCGCACGCAGTTCGACCGTGAGCGTGCCGGGGCGGCCCATGTCCTCGCCCTGGTGGAGAGTGAGGACGGCGGCGTCCGGGACGAGGGCCCGCTCGCGCAGATAGGCCCCGAAGGCGGCCGCCGCCGCGCCGGTCGCCGGGTCCTCGACCACACCCCCGACCGGGAACGGGTCGCGGACATGGAAGACGGCCGGCGTCTCGCGCCACACCAGCTGAACGGTCGTCAGGTCGAGTCGGTGCATCAGCGCTTCGAGGCGCGCGAAGTCGTAGTCGAGGTCGGCGAGCCGCTCGCGGCTTGCTGCGGCCAGCACCAGGTGGCGGGCGCCCGCATAGGCGATACGGGGCGGCAGCGCCGGGTCCAGGTCGGCGGCCGGCCAGTCCAGGGCGGCCAGCGCCTCGGCCAGGTCGTCCGGAGCGACATCCGTGACGTGGGGCTCCACGCTCGTGAGGGTGGCGCGGAGCTCGGTGCCCTCCTGGGTGACGGTGACCGGGACCGTGCCCGCCTGCGTGGTGAAGACCAGATCCCCGGGTCCGTTGCGCTCGGCGAGGGCGATGGCCGTCGCAACGGTTGCGTGGCCGCAGAACGGGACCTCCGCCTTCGGGCTGAAGTAGCGGATCGTATAACCACGCCCGGTCGATCCGCCCGACTCGCCCGGCCCGGTCAGGAACGCCGACTCGCTGTAGCCGAGCTCGGCCGCGACGGAGAGCATCGCCGCGTCGTCGAGGCCGGATGCGTCGAGGACGACACCCGCCGGATTGCCGCCCTCGGGATCGGCGGAGAACGCGGTGTATCGCAGGACCTCGGTGCCTGAAATCTGAGTCATGACGCGAGTCAACCACACTGCGATTCAAGGCATTTCCGGCCGGGGCGGCCGGCACCCCGAACCGCGGCCGCGGTGTCGACCCAGTGGCAGTTCCCGATGCCGTTGCCCGTCTCCGTCCAGGAGTCGGGGCAGGAGCAGGAGCCGGGGAAGCGCACACCCGCCCGTCCGGAAGGTGCCGGAAGCGGTCGGATGCGGCCCACGGTTCGGCAGCGCCTCGGCTGTCAGCCGCGGCCCACGTACGGCATCGTCGTCGCCAGGACCGTGGCGAACTGCACATTCGCCTCCAGCGGCAGCTCCGCCATGTGCAGCACCGTCCGGGCCACGTCGTCCGCCGCCATCACCGGTTCCACCGCCAGCTCGCCATTGGCCTGAAGGGTGCCCCTCTGCATCCGGTCGGTCATCTCGGTCGCCGCGTTGCCGATGTCGATCTGGCCGCAGGCGATCCGGTACGGGCGCCCGTCCAGCGACAGCGACTTCGTCAGCCCCGTCATGGCGTGCTTGGTCGCCGTGTACGCCACCGAGTGCGGGCGCGGCGCATGGGCGGAGATCGAGCCGTTGTTGATGATCCGGCCGCCCTGCGGGTCCTGCTCCTTCATCTGCCGGTACGCCGCCTGCGCGCACAGGAACGCCCCCGTCAGGTTCACCTCGACCACGGTGCGCCAGTCGTCGTACGACAGGTCCTCGACCGGGACGGAGCGAGGGCCGAACGTGCCCGCGTTGTTGAACAGCAGGTCGACCCGGCCGATCCACTCCCGTACGGAGGAGAACAGCGCGGTCACGTCCTCGGGGCGGGAGACGTCGGCCGGGACGGTGATCACCCTGGCCTTCTCCCCGGCCAGTTCCGCGGTCTCGGCGAGAGGTCCGGGGCGGCGGCCCGCGAGCGCCACCGACCAGCCGGCGCCGGTCAGGGCAAGAGCCACCGCACGGCCGATCCCGGAGCCCGCGCCCGTGACGACGGCCGTTTTCGCATCGGAGTTCAACAGTTTGTTGCTCATGACGCCGCAGCGTACGCCTTCCGGGGCAAAGGTCCCCGGCGGGCGGCCGGTTCGGGTTCGACGGAATGATTTCTTGATCATTTGTCGGCGATTCCAGTGCCGCCGGGGCCGCTTGACGGTGATCATGTCCCTGCGACTGCGTACCCGTCTGTCTGCGTACCTCTGTGTCTGCGGTACCCCAGCGCAATTCGTCCCCCGAGGGGCGATCCCGCCGCACTTCTCATCAGCGCGACGCCTGCGCGACGCGAACACGACAGCCACTCGATGTGCGGGACCGGTGGACTTCCCGGCGTACACCGCCAGTCAGGGGAGGGACAGATGACGTACTCATCGCACCAGCAGGAGATGCGCGACGCCGCACGCCACGTCGGCCGCCGCCGCTTCCTCACCGTCACCGGTGCCGCCGCCGCGCTCGCCTTCTCGGTCAACCTGCCGACCGCGGGCGCCGCGAGCGCCGCCGAGCTGGACGCCGGAAGGATCAGCGAGGACCCGTTCACCCTCGGAGTCGCCTCCGGTGACCCACTGCCCGACTCGGTCCTGCTGTGGACGAGACTCGCACCCCGCCCGTACGAGCCGGACAGCGGACTGCCGAACGCCCGCGTCCAGGTGCGCTGGGAGCTCGCCCGCGACGAGAACTTCACCCGGATCGTCCGGCGCGGAACCGCCACCGCCCACCCGGAGTTCGACCACAGCGTCCACGTCGAGATCAAGGGCCTCGACGCCGACCGCGTCCTCTACTACCGCTTCCGCGCAGGGAAGTGGATCAGCCAGGTCGGCCGGACCCGCACCGCCCCCGCCCGGCACGCCCGCAACAGCGCGCTGACCCTCGCCGCCGTCTCCTGCCAGGCCTACCACGACGGCTACTTCACCGCGTACAGCCACCTTGCGCAGGAGGACGTCGACGTCGTCTTCCACCTCGGCGACTACCTCTACGAGTACGCCGTGACCGCGACCGGCGGAGCCCGTAACTACACGGACCGCACACTCCCCGCCCACTTCAACCGGGAGACGGTCACCCTGGAGGACTACCGGCTGCGGTACGCCCTCTACAAGTCCGACCCGGACCTGCGCGCCGCGCACGCCGCACACCCCTTCGTCGTCACCTGGGACGACCACGAGACCGAGAACAACTACGCGGGCGACATCCCGGAGAACGACGTCCCGCCGGAGGAGTTCCTGCTGCGCCGCGCCGCCGCGTACCGCGCGTACTGGGAGAACCAGCCACTGCGCACCCCGCAGCGGCCGACCGGCCCCGACATGAAGCTCTACCGGCGCCTGCAGTTCGGCCGGCTCGCCCAGTTCGACATCCTCGACACCCGTCAGTACCGCAGCGACCAGGCGTACGGGGACGGCTGGCAGAAGCCGGGACCGGAGTCCGAGGACCCGGCGCGCACCCTGACCGGCGCCACCCAGGAGCGCTGGCTGCTCGACGGCTGGCACGCCTCGCGGGCCACCTGGAACGTCGTACCGCAGCAGGTCACCTTCGCCCAGCGGCGCGACGTGCCGACCGACGCCTTCAAGCTGTCCATGGACGCGTGGGACGGCTACCCGGCCTCCCGGGACCGGATCCTGAAGGGCGCGGAGGCCGCCGGGATCGACAACCTGATGGTGCTGACCGGCGATGTGCACGTCGGCTACGGCTTCGACCTGAAGAAGGACTTCGACGACCCGTCGTCCCGCACGCTCGGCACGGAGATCGTCGCCACGTCCATCACCAGCGGCAAGGACGGCTCGGACAAGCCGGCCAGCTGGAACAACCAGATGCAGGCCAACCCGCACATGAAGTTCTTCAACGGACGGCGCGGGTACGCGGTCGTCACGCTGGGCCAGGAGCAGGCACGCGCCGACTTCCGCACGGTGTCGGCCGTCACCACGCCCGGTGCGCCCGTCGCGACAGCCGGATCGTTCGTCACGGAGGTGGGTAACCAGGGCCTCACGCCTGCGTGAAGCCCTGCCTACGTCACGGTCGGCCGAGGCCGTCCGCGGGGTAGCGGACGCCGATGCGGTCCCGTACCGCATCGAGCGTCCGCATCACCGCCAGCGAACCGTCCAGCGGAACCAGCGGCGACTCCGTCTCGCCCGCCCGCAGCGCCCGCACCACCTCGGCCTGCTCGAACTGCATCCCGCTGAGCCCCTCGTCCGACGACCCCGCGGTGAACTCCTCCGGGTCGTGTCCCGGCCGGTGCAGCACGAACCGCTCCGGGTGGAAGAAACCGCGCGGGAATTCGATCCGCCCCCGGGTGCCCGTGATCGAGGCGGTCTGCGGGGTGTCCGCGACCAGCGAGCAGCTGAGCAGCGCAGTGGCGCCCGACTCCCAGCCCAGCAGCATGCCGGTGTTCAGATCGACGCCCTCCGGGGAGAGCAGCGCATCGGCCTGGATCCGGTCCGGCTCACCCAGCAGCAGCTGCGCGAACGACACCGGGTACACGCCCAGGTCCAGCAGCGCACCGCCACCCAGCGCCCGGTCCCGCAGCCGGTGGTCGGGACCGAACGGGCCCGCGAGCCCGAAGTCGGCCTGCACGGTACGGATGTCGCCGATGGCACCGTCGGCGATCAGCGCGGTCAGCCGCCTGACGACCGGGTTGCAGTACGTCCACATCGCCTCCATCAGGAAGAGGCCACGGTCCCGGGCGAGCGCCACGAGCTCTTCCGCCTCCCGGGAATTGAGCGTGAACGCCTTCTCGCACAGCACGTGCTTTCCGGCCTTCAGGCAGAGCGCGGTGGCCTCCCGGTGCGCGGAGTGCGGTGTGGCCACGTACACCACGTCGACCTCGTCGTCCGCGGCGAGCTCGGCCCAGCTGCCGTACGCCCTGGGTATCCCGAACCGCTCGGCGAAGGCCTTGGCCGACGTGTCCGTGCGCGAGGCCACGGCCACCACCTCCGTGCCGGGCACCCCCTGCAGGTCAGCGGTGAAGGTCGCGGCGATGCCACCCGTAGCCAGCACGCCCCAACGCACGGTCCTGCTCATGCCTGCTCCCAAAAAAGGTCTCGACCACTCCGGCTGAGCTGAGAGCATAGAGGGCGGATTCAACTATTTGGAGATGAGAATGCCGGAGAGCGGCGTGAGCCGAGCCCAGCACACCCACATACCGACCGACAGGACCGGCATCCGGACCGCGTCCGGTTCGACCGTCACCGCCGCGGCCCGGCGCACCGGCCTCCTCGTCACCCTCGTCCTCGGCGGTCTCACCGCACTTCCGCCGCTTTCCATGGACATGTACCTCCCGGCGCTCCCCGCGGTCACCGATGCCCTGCACGCCCCCGCCGCCACCGTCCAGCTCACCCTCACCGCCTGCCTCGGCGGCATGGCGCTCGGCCAGGTCGTCGTCGGACCGATGAGCGACCGCTGGGGTCGGCGCCGGCCGCTCCTGCTCGGCATGGTCGTCTACGTACTCGCCACCGCGCTCTGCGTCTTCGCGCCCACCACGGAACTCCTCATCGGCTTCCGCCTCCTGCAGGGACTGGCCGGTGCGGCCGGCATCGTCATCGCCCGGGCCGTGGTCCGTGACATGTACGACGGCGTGGAGATGGCCCGGTTCTTCTCCACCCTGATGCTGATCTCCGGCGTCGCACCGGTCATCGCGCCACTGATCGGCGGACAGGTGCTGCGGTTCACCGACTGGCGGGGCATCTTCGCCGTCCTCACGGTTGTCGGCGTGCTGCTCACCCTGGTCGTCTGGAAGTGGCTGCACGAGACGCTGCCGCCGGAGGAACGGCACACCGGCGGCGTCGGCGACGCGCTGCGCACCATGCGCGGACTCCTCTGCGACCGCACGTTCACCGGCTACATGGTCGCGGGCAGCCTCGCCTTCGCAGCCCTCTTCGCGTACGTGAGCGCCTCGCCGTTCGTCGTGCAGGAGATCTACGGTGCCTCGCCGCAGACCTTCAGCCTGCTCTTCGGCATCAACTCGATCGGCCTGATCACCGTCGGCCAGATCAACGGCAAGGTACTGGTGGGCCGGATCAGCCTGGACAAGGCGCTCGGCTTCGGGCTCGCGGTCATCGTGCTGGCCGCGACCGCGCTGCTGCTGATGACGTCCGGGGTCTTCGGCGACGTCGGTCTGGTGCCGGTCGCCGCCGGGCTCTTCGTGCTGATGTCAGCGATGGGGCTGGCGATGCCGAACACCAACGCCCTGGCCCTGATGCGGACCAAGCACGCCGCGGGTTCCGCCTCGGCGCTGCTCGGTACGTCGTCGTTCCTGATCGGGGCCGTCGCCTCACCGCTCGTCGGTATCGCGGGGGACGCGACGGCCGTACCCATGGCGGTTGTCCAGCTGGTGTGCGCGGTCGGCGCCATGGTGTGCTTCCTGTGCCTGTGCCGGCCCTGGCAGCGCGGTGGCGCAAGGGTTTGAGCAAAGACCCTCGAACCACTCGCCCAGGGGTGTCCGGGCCGTGATCCACCCGGCACCCTCTAGCGGTCGGCGCGCGGGTAGCCGAGCAGATGCAGCCGGTCCAGTTCGTCCGTCCACCGGAACACGCCGACCCCCGCCGCGGCCTCCGTGGCCGGCAGCCGTACATTCGCGGGCAGCGCCTCCGGCACCCCGCTGGTGACCTCGACCTGGGCCGGACGGCCGCGGCCGGCCAGCACGTCCGCCGCGTTGCGTCCGGGCGTCGCGCCGTACGCGATGCCCTCGTCCGTCACGGAGACCAGGGTCAGCGGCTTCGATCCGTCCGTCGCCTCGAGACAGAACCCCTTCTTCGTCTCCAGGTCGAAGGCGAGGTTCCCCGCCACCAGGTACGTCCGCGAGGGCGACATGACGGCCTGCGGATACTGGCCCGGCTTGATCGCCACTTTGTGGCACTCCACCGTGGCCACCGGCTTCCCCGTCTCCGCGTCGTGCACCGCCCACAGGTCATGGGTCGTCGCCCGCTTCTGGCCCTTCGCGAGCTGCCACTTCGCCAGCACCCAGCCGGGGGCCACCGACGTCGGGATCCCGCTGGAACGGTCGGTGCCCTTCGGGGCGACGTTCCGGCTGAACCAGCCGCCCTGCACCCAGAACTCCCGTGCCCCGCTGACCAGCAGGCCCTTCGTGGTCAGTCCGAAGACCTCGGTGAGCTGCCTGCAGGACGGGCAGCCCTTCGGGTACTTCAGCGCCGTGGGGGCGATCTTCGTGATCCGGCCGCTCGCCGGGTCGACCAGCACGCTGTTGGTGCGGCCGTCGCTGATCAGGATGCCGGGTCCGCTGGTGTCGACGGTCGGTGCGGAGTTCCACGGCACCTCGATGCGCTGCCGGGAGCCGTCCGTCGCGTTGTAGACATCGAGGGAGACGATCGTGTCGGCCGGGGTCAGGGCGTTCACGCCGACCTTCCCGTACGCCCACGTGACGAAGTACTCCACGTCGTCCTTGGTGACCAGGAGCAGCTTCGGGAAGTGCTTCGAGGCCGGCGGCCGCCAGTTCTCGCCCTTCCAGCCGGCCTTCCCGGTCTCCGAGTCGATGGTCTCCAGCCGGTACTGGTTGTCGGAGACCCGCAGCAGATAGGCGAGGCGACCCGTCGTCCGGGAGATCGCGTAGTCGGGCGAGGTGTTGATGAGCTCCCAGCCGCGGCGGGTCGTGTACGCGGGGGGAACGGTGAGCTGCGTCGCCGGGCCCGTACCCGTCCGGACCGGCTTCTTCGGTCCGCCGTCGCCCTTGTCCCCCTCGCCCTCGTTCCCTTTTCCCCCGGCACCGCAGGTGGCCAGCAGAAGCAGCAGGGCAAGCACCAGCACCCCGGCGACCAGAGTCAGGCGCACGATCTTCTGTCGCATGGTCCCCTCGATGAGCATTTCCGACCTCACGTGAGCATTCCTGACCTCGCGCCGGTCAGCGTAGCAACTGGCCCAGGCGCCCAGGCAGTTGAGCTCGGCGGCCGTGGTGCGGGGGCCGGCTGCGGGCGACGGTGCGCCGGACGGGACAGGCACCGGCCGGAGAACGGCCGGTGGTATCCGCCTACACTTTTTTCGGTGAACGTCACCCTCTCCACCGCGGAAGCCCTGCGTGCGGCGCTGGCCGGACTCCTCGACGGGCTGCCGCCCAAGCAGGCCACGCAGGCTGTCGACCGGCTCATCGCCAATTACCGGGGGACCACCCCGACCGATGCCCCGGTGCTCCGCGACCGCTCCGATGTCGCCGCGTACGCCGCGTACCGGATGCCCGCGACCTTCGAAGCGGTACGGTCCGCCCTCGCCGCCCTGCGCGAGGCCGCCCCGGAGTGGGCACCCGCCACCCACACCGACATCGGCGGCGGCACCGGAGCGGCGAGCTGGGCCGTGGCCGGGGCCTGGGAGGGGCACCGGACGACCGTCCTCGACTGGGCCGAGCCCGCCCTCGTCCTCGGCCGGGAGCTGGCCGATGCCTCCGGTGTCGAGGCCCTGCGCACCGCCGACTGGCGGCGGGCCCGGATCGGTGAGGGTCTGGAGCTGGACCCCACGGACCTGGTGACCGTCAGCTACGTACTGGGGGAGCTGACGGCGGCCGCCCGCACCGCCCTCGTCGACACGGCCGCGGCCGCCGCGCAGGCCGTCGTGATCGTCGAGCCCGGTACCCCCGATGGGTACGCCCGCATCATCGAGGCCCGCGACAGGCTGATCGCCGCCGGGCTGACGGTCGCCGCGCCGTGCCCGCACAGCGAGGCGTGCCCCATCGAGCCGGGCACCGACTGGTGCCACTTCTCGGCCCGGGTCAGCCGCTCCTCGCTGCACCGGCGGGTGAAGGGCGGATCGTTGCCGTACGAGGACGAGAAGTTCAGCTATGTCGTGGCGACCCGCTTCGCCACCGAGCCGGTACTCGCCCGGGTGACCCGCAAGCCGCAGATCCGCAAGGGGCAGGTGCTGCTGGACCTCTGTACCCGCGACGAGGCACTGAAGCGCTCCACGGTCACCAAGCGGCACGGCGAGCTGTACCGGGCCGCCCGGGACATCGCGTGGGGCGACGCATGGCCGCCCCCCGGTGACGACGCGTAGAGCCTCGCTTCCGGATCAGGCCGGAAGAAAGACCCTAGGCGCGCAGCTCCTGGGTGCAGCACTTCACGCTGCCGCCGCCCTTGAGCAGCTCGCTCAGGTCCATCGGGACCGGTTCGAAGCCGCGTGCCCGCAGCGGGTCGAAGAGGCCCGCGGCGCCCTGGGGCACCAGCACATGGAGGCCGTCGCTGACCGCGTTCAGCCCGAGCGCCGCGGCGTCCGCCTCCTCGGCCGTCAACGCGTCGGGGAAGAGCCGCCGCAGCACGGAGCGGCTGCCCGGCGAGAAGGCGCCCGGGTAGTACATGATCTCGTCGCCCGCCTCGTCGAGCACACACAGCGCCGTGTCCAGGTGGTAGTAGCGCGGGTCCACCAGGTCGAGCCCGATCACCGGCCGTCCGAAGAACTCCTGTGCCTCGTCGTGGGAGAGCGGACTGGACCGGAAGCCGCGCCCGGCCAGGAGGTACGACGAGGTGACCGCGAAATCGCCCTCGCCCTCGTTGACGTGGGCCGGCTCATGGATCTCGGTGAAGCCGTGGTCCCGGAACCAGTCCCGGTGCGCCTCGGCCTCGGGGTACCGCTCCTGGTACGCGAACCGGGCGCCCAGCACCCGGCCGTCCACGACGGTGGCGCCATTGGCGGCGAAGACCATGTCGGGCAGGTCGGGACGCGGGGTGAGCAGCTCGACGGTGTGGCCGAGCGCCCGGTAGCGGTCGCGCAGGTCCTCCCACTGGGCCTGGGCCAGCCGTAGATCGACCGGCTTGCTCGGGTCCATCCACGGGTTGATGGAGTACGTGACCTCGAAATGGGTCGGGGCGCACATCAGGTAGCGGCGCGGGGTCGCTTCACGAAGCGATGAGGGTGTGGCTTCACGAGGCAATGGGGGCTCCTCACGGACAGCAGGGGTGGCCTGCGGACAGTCGGGGCTCGCACGGGTCTGTGCGTGAGCCCATGGTGCGCCGTGCGGGGCGACCGCGCAGTAAACCGATCGGGTGGTTGTACGGGCGGCTCGGTAACGATTACGCAGAGGCGCCGATGTGCTACGTCCCGTCCCGTTCCGCCGGCGGATACCTCCCGAGCCACACCTGCCATTTCAGGCCAATTATTGGCATAGTGCCCAGCTCAGTGCGCCGGTCCGCGCACCCCGCTTGAGAACTCTGGCCACCCGAGGCGCAGGATGGTGGGACCATAGGCAGGGGCAACGCTGAGGTAAGGGGATTGATGGGCGCCGATTTCGGCCGTTCTCGCGGCACAGAGAGCAAGTTTTCCCAATGGTTTCGCCGACGACCCAAACCGCAGGACAGCGACGTCGACGACACCGCCCGGGAGGCGCTGCTCCTGGCTGTCGCCGAAGCCGGAATGCCCATCGCGCCCGCCGCCCACCCGGTCGGCTACCGATGTTCGTGCGAACGCATCGGCTGTCCCACCCCCGCCCGGCACCCCATCTCGTTCGCCTGGCAGACGCAGTCCACCACCGACAGTGCCCAGATCGAGCGCTGGGCCCGCAGTCAGCCGCAGGCCAACTTCATCACCGCGACCGGCATGATCCATGACGTCCTCGACGTGCCGTTGACCGCGGGCAAGCAGGCTCTGGAGCGGCTCCTCGCCGCGGACATCGACGTCGGCCCGGTGGCCGTCTCCGGCGACGACCGGATGCTCTTCTTCACCGCCACCCGCGGCACTCCCGAGGACGAGGACGAGTGGTGGCCCTGCGAGCTGGACTGCCATCCCGAGACCATGGACGAGCATCCGGGGATGCGCTGGCACTGCCGCGGAAGCTACGTACTCCTGCCGCCCGCCATGCTCCCCGGTGAGCTGGACGTGCACTGGGTCCGTGGTCCGGAGAACCCGCTGCCGGACCCGCTGACGCTGCTGGAGACGCTCACCGACGCCTGCGCGCAGTACGCCGACACGGCGGACCAGAGCGATCTCGACCACGACTCGGTGGCCTGGCCGCTCAGCCGCTGAGATCCCCCGCAGCGGAAGTACGGGGGAGCCAGGGACGTGGGGCCTCACGAGCCCTGCACCACGAGCAGCGCGAGCCCTGCACCACGGGCAGCGGGGGAAGGCTCCCGACAGAACGGGACGCCGCTCACGGCAGCGCGCGACCGCGCCTACGAGCCCTTCGCCGCCGTGAGACCCGGCAGCCGGTTCAGCACGATCACCTTGGCGCCGTTCCCGGCGCCCTTCTTCGGGACGTACACCAGCTGGCTGGAGACCCGCTCCTTGGTGAGGGTGGTCTTCACCTCGCCGGTCAGCAGCGCCTGCACATCCGCGTTGACCGGCGGACGCAGTCCCTTCGCCGCGGTCTGCTGCTCGAAATGCTTGCTGCTGAAGAAGACCAGCGCCCCGCCGTCCTCCGTCTCCAGGCCGAGCGGACCGAACGTACCGCTGTCCAGCGGCTGGTCGATGAACTGGAAGGAGAAGCCCGCCCGTCGGCTGTTTCTGCGCTCGTTCCGCCAGGCCGAGGTGGCGACCCCGGGGGCGAACACGTCCGGCGTGCCCTTCTGCAGGTACTGCGTGTACTGCGTGCTCAAGTCCTTCGGCGCCACGGCCAGTTCGGTGCTGTCCGCGGTGACCGGCCGGGCCCGCCCGTCGCCGTCCTTGGCGAACGCGGGCAGCTCGGACGGCGTCACGACCGCGAGATACGACGCCTTCCAGACCGCG
The DNA here is from genome assembly GCF_036108815.1 of Streptomyces sp. NBC_00353. Taxonomy (NCBI): domain Bacteria; kingdom Bacillati; phylum Actinomycetota; class Actinomycetes; order Kitasatosporales; family Streptomycetaceae; genus Streptomyces; species Streptomyces sp. NBC_00353. The sequence goes on from NZ_CP107985.1 coordinate 7,041,588, forward strand.
TCGGGACCGGTCCGGACGAAGACGATCAGCCAGCTGGTGTCCTGCTTCCCGCTGTCCTGGTCGCGGTTGGAGTCGGTGTTCGCGAGGAACCAGCGCGGCCAGCCGGCCTTCTTCGGGATGAGATACGTGGCGTCGGTCAGCTCCAGCGGCCGGTGGTTCGCGTTGCCGTTGGGGTTGTTCTTCTGCCGCGCCCGCAGACCGGCCTGGTTGATCGCACCGAGCGAACCGGTGACCCGGTCCGCGTCCAACGCAGGGTCGTAGGCCTTGTCCGCCGCGTTGTACGCGGTGGTGAAGTCCGTAAGGGCCTTCGCGGCCTCAGACTTCGTCGCCGCCGGTACGACTTCCAGCTCGCCGTGCACCGTCACGCACCCGCTCGCCGTCATGCTCAGCACCGTCGCTGTCACGAGTCCCGTCGCCAGCCGAATCGGCCTCAGACTTCTCATCCGTTGCTTTCTGCGCCTTCTGATCCGTCGCCCCCACTGACCGTCCGAACCCTACCGGGGCGAGGAACAGCGCAAGAGTGGGGATCAGATACAGCGCCCACACCGTGACCTGAAGAACGGTCGGATCGGGCTGGAAGTTGAACGTGCCCTTCAGCAGCGTGCCGTACCAGCTGTCCGGCGGGATCGTGGCGCTGATGTCGAACGCCCGGTTCTGCAGACCGCCGAGGAACTCGGCCTCCTGCAGATCGTGGACGCCGTACGCGAGCACGCCCGCCGCGACGACGACCAGCATGCCGCCGGTCCAGGTGAAGAACTTCGCCAGGTTGATCCGCAGTGCACCGCGGTAGAACAGCCAGCCCAGCACCACGGCGGTGGCGATCCCGAGCAGCGCACCGATCATCGGATGCCAGCCGTCGTCCGCGGCATGCACCGCACGCCAGACGAACAGCGAGGTCTCGAGCCCCTCCCGGCCGACGGCGAGGAGCGCCGTGGCGACCAGCGCGCCGGTGCCCATCGCGAGCGCCGCGTCGAGCTTGCCGTGCAGCTCCGCCTTCAGATGCCGCGCGGTGCGCCGCATCCAGAACACCATCCACGTGACCAGGCCGACCGAGACGATCGACAGCGAACCGCCGAGCGCCTCCTGCGCCTTGAACGTCATCTCCTGCGAGCCGAATTCGAGACCCGCGCCGAACGCCAGGCTGACGACGACCGCGCTGCCGACCCCGACCCAGATCGGCAGCAGCTTGCTCCGGTTGCCGGTCTTCACCAGATAGGCGATGAGGATGCAGACGACCAGGCTGGCCTCAAGGCCCTCGCGCAGGCCGATCAGGAAGTTGCTGAACACGTTTCGGTTCTCCTTTTTCCGCTTCGAGTCCCGTTACGAGAACAGCGCCCGGCCCCACCAGTCGTCCTTGGAGCGGACGCCCGGCGGGACGGCGAAGTGCGCCGAACCCACGTGCTGGATGTACTCGTTGAGTGCGTCGTGTGCCGCGAGGCGGCGCTGCAGCGGAATGAACGCCTTCCGGACATCGCGCTGGTAGGCGAGGAAGAACAGCCCGGCGTCCAGCCGGCCCAGGCCGTCCGTGCCGTCCGTGAAGGAGTAGCCGCGGCGCAGGATCTTCGCACCGTCGTTGCTGTCCGGGTGGGCGAGCCGCACATGGGCGGTCGGCAGCATCGCCTTCAGGAACGGCTCGTCGCGCTCCTTCGCCTTGCCGACCGGGGCGCCCTCGCCCTTGTCCCGGCCGAAGATGTCCTCCTGCTCCTGGAGTCCGGTCCGGTCCCAGGTCTCGATGTGCATGCGGATGCGCCGGGCCACCAGGTACGAACCCCCGGTCATCCAGCCGGCCTGGTCCTTCTCGCCGACCCACACATGCTTGTCGAGGCCCGCGGTGTCGGTGCCGGAGATGTTCCGGGTGCCGTCCTTGAAGCCCATCATGTTGCGCGGGGTCTGGGCGTCGGGCGTCGTCGACGACGTCTTGCCGAAGCCCAGCTGCGACCAGCGGATCGCGGTGCGGCCCATGCCGATCCTGGCGAGGTTGCGGATGGCGTGGACCGCGACCTGCGGGTCGTCCGCGCACGCCTGGACGCACAGGTCGCCGCCGCTGCGGGCCGCGTCGAGATTGTCGCCGGGGAACTTCGGCAGATCGACGAGCGCCTCCGGGCGCCGGTCCTCAAGGCCGAACCTCCCCTTGGCGAACAGGGAGGGACCGAAGCCGATGGTCAGAGTGAGCCGTGACGGCTTGAGCCCCAGCGCCTCGCCGGTGTCGTCCGGCGGTGCCTCGGCGAGACCGCCGTACGCCCCGTCGCCGACCGCATGACCGGCCGTCATCCGCTCGGCCGCCCGCGTCCACTCCTTGAGCAGCGCGATCAGCTCGGTCCGGTCCTTCGTCGTCACGTCGAAGGCGGCGAAGTGCAGCCTGTCCTGGACCGCGGTGGCGATACCGGCCTGGTGCACACCGTGGAACGGCACCGCGGCGCCGCTGTCCGCGGCCGGCACGGCGTCGTTCTCCGTACGCACCGCGGCGACCGCGCCACCGGCCGCGACCGCGCCGAGCGCCAGCCCGGCACCGCCCCAGCCGAGCAGTGCACGGCGCGACGGCGCGCGGCCGCCGGTGCCGGTGCCGGTGGCGTCCGCCTCGGCGACGTCCGTCCCGGCGGTGTTCTGACTTTCCTCGGACATGATCGGTGCCTCCCCGCCCGTCACTTCGTCACTACTTCGTCACTGCGGCGGCGAGCCGCGACAGCGGCTCGGCCAGCGAGTTGACGGCGTCCGACAGCTCCTTGCGGTCCGCCTTGCCGACCTTGTCGTACGAGGTGAACTCGTAGGAGTTCTTGTCCTCGCGGTACTTGTCCAGCAGCGTGTTCAGCGCCGCGAACTGCTTGTCCAGGGTGGCGGTCAGCGCCGCGTCGTTCTTCGAGGCGACCGGCTTCAGGAGCTCGTACGACTTCTGCGCGCCCTCGACATTGGCCTTGAAGTCGATCAGGTCGGTGTGGCTGTAGCGCTCCTCCTCACCGGTGACCTTGCCGGTGGCGACCTCGTCGAGGAGCTCCTTGGCGCCGTTGGCCATCGAGGTCGGCGTGATCTCCGCCTTGCCGACCCGCTTCTGCCAGTCGACGAGGTCCTTGTAGAGGACGGGGGCGAGGGCCTTCTCCTCGGCGCCGAGCTTCTTGTCCTGCCACAGCGCCTTCTCCAGGCGGTGCCAGCCGGTCCACTTCTGGCCGTCCTCCAGGCCGTCCTCGCGGACGTCGACCTTGGGGTCGATGTCACCGAAGGACTCGGCGACCGGCTCGGTGCGTTCCCAGCCGATGCGGGAGTCGGCGTACGCCTTCTTCGCGGCCTCGATGTCACCGGCGGCGACGGCGTCCGTGAAGACCTTGACCTTCGGCAGCGTCTCGTCGGCCTGGGCCTGCACATAGGTGCGGTAGCCGGCGACGGCCTCGTCCATCTCGGGGCTGCGCTTGACCGCGGTGCCGCCGGTGACCTCGATCTTCTGCCGGAAGCCGGCGCCCTTCATGCCGGGCTTGCAGACGACGTCGTACGAACCGGCCTTGACCTCGGCGGTGATGGTGGCCTTGGTGCCGGGGCCGATGTTCTCGCGCTCGGCGACGATGCGGTCGTCCGGGAAGAGGACGTAGACCTCGGTGACCTTGGATCCCTTGTTCTCCACGGCGAGTGCGATGTGACCGGCCGGGAGCTTCTTCTTCGACACCGCGCAGGAGTCGTCCTTCGCGGTGACCTTCACCCCGCCGTCACCCTTGCCGTCGCTCTTCTCGGCGCAGCCCGTGACGGCGGTCAGAGCTGCCGCGGTGGCGACAGCGGTGACGACGGAGAGACGAACGGCTCGCATACGGGCTCCACAAAGGCTGAAGAGGATGAACAGGGCCGGGAAGAGGCGGGGTGAGGCGGACCTAACTTAACCGAGGCTTACCTCACCGGTACCCACCCGTGCAGTGATTCAGCTCTCACCTGGGGTGCCGGAGAACGGGGCGATCACAGTCGGCCCATGGGTGCCCCATGGAAGGGTCAAGGGATGGTCAACCGGTACTTGGTGGTGCGAAGGAGGGGCGCCTCGGTGCCGGAGTCGTCGCCGCGGCCCCGCCGCCGTACCGTCCGGTCCGCTCCTGCGGCACCACGGCGCCGCACGATGCTTGAATGCGCACGTGAGTGACTACGACGTACCCGCAGGCATCGACGTACTGCACGTGTTCTGCGGTCCGGACGGACGGCACGGCAACGCCCTCGGGGTGGTACGCGACGGGCGTACGTACCCCGATGAGGCGTCCCGGCAGGCGCTCGCCGGGCAGCTCGGTTTCAGCGAGACCGTGTTCGTCGACGATCCCGAGCGCGGATACGTCGACATCTACACGCCGGGACTCCGGCTGCCGTTCGCCGGGCATCCGCTCGTGGGCTCCGCCTGGCTGCTGGACCTGGAGATCCTGGAGCTGCCGGTCGGCGAGATCTACGCCCGCCAGGACGGCGAGTTCAGCTGGATCGCGGCCCGCCCCGAGTGGGTGCCGCCGCGCACGCTGGAGCAGTACGCATCCGTCGCCGAGGTCGAGGCGCTGACCGGACCGCCCCCGGGGGAGGGCTGGCTGTACGTGTGGGCATGGGAGGACGAGGCGGCGGGACGGGTCAGGGCGCGGGCCTTCCCGCGGCGGGACGACGGAATCGTCGAGGACGAGGCGACAGGTGCGGCGGCGCTGCTGCTCAGCGCGCAACTGGGCCGCGCCCTCAACATCAGACAAGGGCGCGGCTCCCAGATCCTCACCGCACCCGCACCGGACGGCACGGTGGAAATCGGGGGCCGCGTCCTGCTGGCGCAATCAAGCTTGTCACCGGCGCTGTGACGTCGGACGGGCGCATTCAAGCGTGTCGTCGGCGTTGTGACATCGCAGGGACGCGTTCAAGCCCGTCCGGCGATTGAGGACGAAGCGGCACGGCTGACCGGGCCCACCGTCGGAACCCGGTCGCCCCCCGCACCGCCGGGGCCCTACGCGCTGCGGGGGAACACCTCGCCCAGCTCCCGGAACACCGCCGTGTTCAGCGCGAACGCGCGCCTGCACTCGTCGACGATCCGCATCTTCTCCAGTTCGTCCGCGTCTACCGCGTCCAGCAGCTCGCGGTAACCCCGCTTGAACGAGGCGGGGTTGGCGATCTCCTCGAAGACGTAGAACCGGACCCCGTCACCCTTGCGCGCGAAGCCCCAGGTCCGCTCCGCCCTGTCGCGGATGATCTGGCCGCCGGAGAGATCCCCGAGATAGCGGGTGTAGTGGTGCGCGACGTATCCGGCGGACCAGGTGCGCGCGCACTCGGCGACCCGGTCGGCGTACGCGGCCGTCGCGGGCAGTGGCTCCAGGCCCCTGCGCCAGTCCGCACCGCGAAGATGCGCCAGATCGCGTTCCAGCTCCGCGGTGCGCATCAGCTCCGGCTGTATGAACGGACCGGCGACCGGATCGGTGCGCAGTGCCTCCGCGCCCTCCTCCAGCGCCCGGTAGACGAACCACAGCTGCTCGGTGTAGCGCGTGTACGCAACCACTCCGAGCCGCCCGCCGAGCAGGTCGCTCATGAAGGTCGAGGTCTCCGCCTCGGTGTGCTGTTCGTGCGACGCCGTGCGGATCAGTGTCGAGAAGGGTGTGGTGGCGGCTGTTGCGTCCAAGGCGGGCCTCCGGGGACCGAGGAGGGAGGGAAGTCCGGGAAGAAGACGGAAAAGCCGACAGCAACTGCGCTCGGCAGTCACTGTCGACATCTCCGATCCTCCAACTTAGGCTTACCTAAGTCAACGGCTTCCCGACGGTCCGTCGGTAAAAACGATACGCCCGGTTCCGCCCGTTCGCCGGGGTTGCGGATCGCGTACGAACGCTCAGGGAAGGGTCAGGATCTCGGCGCCCGTCTCCGTCACCACCAGCGTGTGCTCGAACTGGGCGGTGCGCTTGCGGTCCTTCGTCACCACGGTCCAGCCGTCGTCCCACATGTCGTACTGGTGCGTCCCGAGCGTCAGCATCGGCTCGATGGTGAATGTCATGCCGGGCTGCATCACGGTGGTCGCGTGCGGGCTGTCGTAGTGCGGAATGATCAGGCCGGAGTGGAACGAGGAATTGATCCCGTGCCCGGTGAAGTCACGGACCACGCCGTACCCGAAGCGCTTGGCGTACGACTCGATGACCCGCCCGATCACATTGATCTGGCGCCCGGGGCGGACCGCCTTGATGGCGCGGTTCAGCGACTCCTCGGTGCGTTCCACGAGCAGCCGGGACTCCTCGTCCACATCGCCGCAGAGATAGGTGGCGTTGTTGTCGCCGTGCACACCGTTGATGTACGCGGTGACGTCGAGGTTCACGATGTCGCCGTCGCGCAGCACCGTGGAGTCCGGGATGCCGTGGCAGATGACCTCGTTGAGCGACGAGCAGAGCGACTTGGGGAAGCCGCGGTAGCCGAGCGTCGACGGATAGGCGCCGTGATCGCACATGAACTCGTGGGCGACGCGGTCGAGTTCGTCCGTCGTCACGCCCGGGGCGATGTGTTTCGCGGCCTCGGCCATCGCCTGTGCGGCGATCCGGCCGGCGATGCGCATGCGCTCGACGGTGTCGGCGTCCTGGATTTCCGGGCCGGTGTACGGCGCAGGAGCCGGCTTGCCCACGTACTCGGGGCGCCGGATATTTCCCGGTACGGAACGGATGGGAGTGATCTCCCCTGGTACGAGCAGCGACTGGCCAGACATGTCAGCGAGTCTAACCAGCGAGCTTGGGGCAGCATGGCTCCGAGGAAAGGAGCCGATGATGGCCCTGTTCAAGAAGCGCACGGTCGGCAAGCCGGGCGAGTGGTACTACTGCCTGGTGCACCAGAAGGTCGAGGAAGGCCCCGAGTGCCCCGCGAAGGACCGGTTCGGCCCCTACACCTCCCGTGAGGAGGCACAGCACGCGATGGACACGGCGCGCGAGCGGAATCTGGAGTGGGAGAACGACCCCAAGTGGCACGACAAGGCCACGCCTCCGGAGGCCGACGCGTAGGGTTCCGGCCCGTCCGGCAGCTGCCCCGGGGCTCCGGCCCCGGACCCTGCTCCTCACACGCCGGAGGGGCTGGACTGCCGGCGCCGCACCGCGTCCGCGTCCGTCTCGGAGTCGTACGTGAGGAGCTTCGGCAGCGCCGCAGCCAGCAGCGCGACCGAGGCCACGCACGCCACCCCGCCCGTCCAGATTGCGGACCGCGTGCCCGTCCAGCCAGCCATCGCGCCCGCCCGCACCTGTCCCAGCTGCGGCCCCACGCTGTACGAGAGCACCTCGATGCCCGCCAGCCGGCCGCGCAGCTCCTCCGGGATGGTCTGGTTCCAGATCGTGGAGCGGCCCAGACCGCTGAGCATGTCGCCCGCGCCCGCCACCGCGAGGCAGACCAGCACCAGCCACACATTGCTGAACCAGCCGGCCGCCGCGATCGCCAGCCCCCAGGCCGCCGCCCCGAACACCACGAACAGCCCGTGCCGCCGCACCCGTGATGTCCAGCCGCTGGTCAGGCCGAGTACCAGCGAGCCGACCGACCCCGCCGCGTACATCAGCCCCAGTGACCACTCGGCGTCGAGCTCGTCCGCCAGGAACGGGAAGATCGTGTTCGGGAAGGCGAAGAACATCGCCGCCAGGTCGATCGCGTACGTCCCCAGCAGCACCGGCCGGCTCCAGGCGTACCTCGCCCCCTCGGCAATGCCGCGCAGCGACGGCTTCCGTGCGTGCTCGGCGGGCGGTGCGGGCGCCAGCCGCAGACAGAGGAGCACGGAGACGGTGAACGTGACCACGGTGACCGTGTACGCCGTGGCGTGCCCCGCACAGGCCACCACCAGACCCGCCACCGCCGGGCCGGTGATCGCGCCGAACTGCCAGCGCAGCGAGTTCAGGGCGGCGGCCGCGGTGAGCTGGTCGTGCGGCACGATCCGGGCGATCAGGGAGTCCAGTGCGGGCCGCTGGAGCCCGGCGAGCGCGGAGACGCCGCCCGCGACGAGGTAGAGAGGCCAGAGCATCGGGTCGGGCAGCGCGGCGTTCACCAGGAGGACGAGCGCGAGCAGCCCCAGCCCCGCCTCGGTGCCCAGGATCACCTTGCGGCGGTCCGCGGAGTCGGCGAGCGCCCCGCCGTACAGACCGAAGACGACCAGCGGCACCAGCTCGACCGCACCCATCGCGCCGACGGCGAGCGGCGAACCGGTGAGCTCCTTGATCTGGAGCGGCAGCGCGATCAGCGCCATGAAGCTGCCGAAGTAGGTGACCAGGCCCTGGACCCACAGCAGTCGGAAGTCGGCCGAGGAACGCCAGGGCGAGAGGTCGGGCAGGAGCGCGGAGAGCCTGGCGGGCAGGGCGGTGGCAGAGGTCACGAGGGGTCATGGTCCGGCGCCGTACGTGCCCTGTGCAACCGGTTTTGCCGGGGCCTGCGGCGGCCTCGTCCTCGTCACCATCGCGCGGGCGGCGGCGCGGTCAGCTGGTCGGCGAGCCGGGACAGCCGGTCCCGGAAGCGATGGCGGCCGCGCGGTGCGGGGACGCTGTTCTCCCCGGCCGCCGCGCTCACCAGATGCTGCACGGTGTCCAGGTCCACATCGTCGCGGCAGGTCACCGCGAGCGTCTCATGGGCGAGCCCCCGCACCTCCGGGTCGCCGTTGTCCAGCGACAGCACCGTCGCCCCCGCCCGGCGCGCGTCGTGCACCCGCTCCAGCAGCCCGTCCCCGGGCCGCTCCGGAGCCACCAGGAACAGCGTCTCGCCCCGCCCGGCCGCCTCGATCCGGCCCAGCCCGACGGCCAGATGCGCCGGGTCGCCCGGCTCCACCCGGTGCCGTACGAGCGTGGGTGTCAGCTCCGGCAGCCCGGACCAGGTGGACTCGTCGACCAGATGGGCCGCCAGGTGCCACGGCTCGTACGCCGCCGTCCCCACCAGCAGCAGCCCGCCGCCGTGCGGAACGACGGACGACCGGAGGCTCCCCGCGAACCGGCGGGCCGCCGCGGGCCACTCGGTCCCGGCGAGCACTTCACGGAGCAGGGCGACGCGTACGGCATCCATGGCCCGGCATCATGCCGCAGGACCCGTACCCCGCACCGGCGAACGGCACCGAACCAACCGAACGGGGGGAGGTGCAGTGACGGATGTCGCAGGGGTGACACGCTGCGTTCCCCTCCATCGCGCGCAGTAGTGTCGGGACCATGACTACGAATGACAGCGGCAGCGCGCCCAAGCCCCCCGCCAAGGACCCCTGGGACCTTCCCGACGTATCCGGGCTGACCGTCGGCGTGCTCGGCGGCACCGGCCCGCAGGGCCGCGGTCTCGCCTACCGGCTCGCACGCTCCGGGCAGAAGGTGATCATCGGCTCCCGCGTCGCCGACCGCGCCCGGACCGCCGCCGACGGGCTGGGTCTCGGCGTCGAGGGCGCCGACAACGCCGAGTGCGCCCGCCGCAGCGACGTCGTGATCGTCGCCGTGCCGTGGGACGGCCACGCCAAGACGCTGGAGTCGCTGCGCGACGAGCTCGCCGGGAAGCTCGTCATCGACTGCGTCAACCCGCTCGGCTTCGACAAGCAGGGCGCGTACGCCCTGAAGCCCGAGGAGGGCAGCGCCGCCGAGCAGGCCGCCGCCCTGCTGCCCGAGTCCCGGGTCACCGCCGCCTTCCACCACCTCTCGGCGGTGCTGCTCCAGGACGAGGCGATCGAGGAGATCGACACCGATGTGCTGGTGCTGGGCGACGCCCGCGCCGACACCGATCTCGTGCAGGCGCTCGCCGGCCGGATCCCCGGCATGCGCGGCATCTTCGCGGGCCGGCTGCGCAACGCCCACCAGGTCGAGTCGCTGGTCGCCAACCTGATCTCGGTCAACCGCCGCTACAAGGCGCACGCCGGGCTGCGTACCACCGACGTCTGAGCCCGAGGGCTCCCACGGCCGCACCCTGCGGAGAGCGGAACGGGGCATGAGGGACACTGGACGGGACCGTGCGCCACCCCGGACAGGAGCCGCCCCCCATGCCCCGCCTCGCTCTCTACGCCCTCGCCGTCTGCGTCCTGGCCGTCGGTGCGGCCGTGATCTCCTTCGTCCAGGGCACCTGGCTCGGGATCATCTGGGTGCTGCTGGCCGGACTCTCCTCCAACATGGCGTGGTACTACCTGCGCAAGCACCGCGCAGAGACCGCCGCCGGCTGACCGCCGCCGGACACCCCTAACCGGCGACGCAGGACGGATTCGACTGCTGCCAGAACTGGTAGGCGTCGAAGCCGCAGTACGTGTCGGACTCGCTGACGCCCAGCGACTGCAACAGGCTGTGGATCGCGTCGAAGAAGAAGATGTTGACCTCGGGGATCCACAACAGCCCGAACACCGCGAACAGGCCGAACACCGCGAACGGCTCCACCTGACGGCGGATCCGGTGCGACAGCCACGGCTCGATCACCCCGTACCCGTCCAGCCCCGGGACCGGCAGGAAGTTCAGGATCGACGCGGTGACCTGGAGCAGCGCCAGGAACGCCAGCGCGTACCGGAACCCCAACGGGACACCGTCCAGCGCGTGCAGCCAGAACGGCGCCGTGCAGACGACCGCGAACAGTACGTTCGTCAGGGGGCCCGCCGCAGAGATCAGGCTGTGCTTCCAGCGGCCGCTGATCCGGCCCCGCTCGATGAAGACCGCGCCACCGGGCAGCCCGATCCCGCCCAGGATCACGAACAGCACCGGCAGCACGATGCTCAGCAGCGCATGCGTGTACTTGAGCGGGTTCAGCGTCAGATAGCCCTTCGCCCCGATCGAGATGTCCCCGCTGTGCAGTGCGGTGCGCGCGTGCGCGTACTCGTGCAGACAGAGCGAGACGACCCAGGCCGCCGTGACGAAGAGGAAGATCGCAAGCCCCGGCGGCTCGGCGAAGTCCGTCCACACGGCCCAGCCGGAGACCGCCATGACGGCGGCGATCCCGAGGAAGATGGGACTGATTCGCCGGTCGCTGCGGGCAACTGCGGTGGTCATCAGCGGACTCCAAGTGGCTCGGGGGGCAGGGGGCGGAGCGCGTCACGGGCAGGGCGAGTCCCGACCGTACAGTCGACACGGCGGAAACGACTCGCATCCGGGTGGTGGTTCCGGACAGGGTGGACACATGACGAGCAACACCGGGGAACCGTCGGGCAGCGCCGAGGACCGGAACGGACCGCCGCTGCCGGGCGCCTGTCCGATTCCCGATTCCGGTCACGGAGAATAGGCGCGTGCGCTACAGCATCCTCGGCACCACGCAGGCACTCCACGACGACGGCACGGCCGTCGCCATCGGTGGGGCGCGGCTGCGCGCCCTGCTGACCGTTCTGGCGCTGAGCCCCGGCCGTGCGGTCCCGGCCGCGGTGCTCGTCGACGAGGTGTGGGACGGCGAGCCGCCCGCCGACGCGGTGGGCGCTCTGCAGGCGCTCGTCGGCCGGCTCCGGCGGGTTCTCGGCCATGAGGCCATCACCTCCGCCGAGAGCGGCTACCGGCTTGCCGCCGATCCCGACGCGGTCGACCTGCACCGCTTCGACCGGCTCACGGGGGAGGGGGTGCGGGCCCTGGACTCGGGCGATCCGGCCAAGGCCGTCACTGTCCTCGACGATGCGCTCGCCCTGTGGCGGGGCCCGGTCCTCGCCGATCTGCCCGACCGCGGTGCCGTCGCCGCCCGCTGGACGGCCCGCCGCCTGGACGCCCGCCGCACCCGGCTCGCCGCGGCGCTGGCGCTGGGCCGCGCCGACGAGGTCCTGCCGGAACTGGTCGCGCTCTGCGCCGACCACCCGATAGACGAACCGCTCCAGGCGTTGCGCCTGCGGGCGCTGCGGGACGCCGGACGTACGGCGCAGGCGCTGGCGGCGTACGAGGAGGTACGCACCGTACTCGCCGCCCGCCTCGGCACGGACCCGGGCCCCGAACTGCGGTCTCTGCACGCGGAGTTGCTCCACCAGGGACCGGTGCGGGCGCCGTCGAACCGAGGGGCCGGACGAGGCCGGGCGCCCGCGCCGGGTCGCACGCCCGGGCTCGATCGGACGCACGGACAGGGCCCGGCCGCCGCGCCGCACCACGCGCCTGCGCCGAACCGGCCGCCACTGGCGGACCCGGCCGCCGTGCCGAACCGGGCCCCCCGGCCGACCCGTACCCCCGCGCCGGCCCCTGCCCTCGACGGCCTGCCGGCCCCGTACGCTCCCGTCGCCGCCCACGGCAACCTGCGCGCCAGGCTCACCAGCTTTGTCGGGCGCGAGGCCGATATCGAGGCGCTCCGGGACGACCTCGCGCAGGCCCGGCTCGTCACCCTTCTCGGGCCCGGGGGCGCGGGCAAGACCCGGCTCTCCCAGGAGGCCGCCGAGTCCGCCGCGCCCGCCTGGCCGGACGGCGTCTGGCTGGCCGAGCTCGCCCCCGTGGACGACCCCGAGGCCGTGCCCGAAGCGGTACTGACCGCGCTCGGTGCGCGCGAGACCGTGCTGCGCGGGGCCGGCGCCGAGGAACTGCGGGCCGCCGAGCGGGGCACCGGGGATCCGCTCGTCCGGCTCACCGAGCACTGCTCCCGGCGCCGGATGCTGCTCCTCCTCGACAACTGCGAGCACGTCATCGAGGCCGCCGCGGCGCTCGCCGACCATCTGCTCGTCCACTGCCCGGACCTCACCGTCCTGGCGACCAGCCGTGAACCCCTCGGCGTGCCGGGCGAGTTCGTCCGCCCCGTCGACCCGCTGCCGGACCCGATGGCGCTGCGCCTGCTCGCCGACCGCGGCGCCGCCGCGCAGCCCGGCTTCCGGACGGACAGCGACGAGGAGACGGCGGCTGCCGCCGCCGAGATCTGCCGCCGCCTCGACGGCCTGCCGCTCGCCATCGAACTCGCCGCCGCCCGGCTGCGGATGCTCAGCCCGCGCCAGATCGCGGACCGGCTCGACGACCGGTTCCGGCTGCTGACCAGCGGCAGCCGTACCGTTCTGCCGCGCCAGCAGACCCTGCGTGCCGTCGTCGACTGGTCCTGGGACCTCCTCGACGCGCCCGAACGCGCCGTCCTGCGCCGCCTGTCCGTGTTCGCCGGCGGCTGCACCCTCGCCGCCGCGGAGTCGGTCTGCGCCCATCCCGCCCCGGACGCCCCCGTCGTCGCCGACGATCCGGTCGAGCCCGTGGACCCGCGTGATGTCGCCGTCCTGCTCGGCTCGCTCGTCGACAAGTCCCTTGTCGTCGCCGCGCCCGCCGACGACGGCGAGATGCGCTACCGGCTCCTGGAGACCGTGGGCGAGTACGCCGCGGGACGGCTCGACGAGGCAGCGGAGCGAACCGCCGTCGAGCGGCAACACCTGGTCTTCTACCGGGAGCTGGCCCGTACCACCGACCCCGAGCTCCGGGGCTCGGGACAGCGGGCCGCCATCGAGCTCCTGGAGCGCGAGTACGAGAACCTGCGCACGGCCCTGCGGCGCGCCGTCGCCGCCCGTGACGAGCAGGAGGTGCTCTGCCTGGTCCTCTCCCTCGCCTGGTACTGGCAGATGCGTGACCTGCGGACCGATGCACTCCAGTGGTCCGACGCGGCCGCCGAGCTCGGCCCCGACCCGTTCGCCCCGCCCGCCCGGCCCGCGCCCTCGCTCCATGAGCGGTGCACCGACGCGCCGCCGCCCATGTCGCCCGAGCTGCTCGAAGAGGCGCGGCGCGGGGTGCGGCTGATCCAGCTGGTCAGCATGGACCATGCGATGGACGAGTGGACCACCGAGCAGAGCATGGAGCGGCTGCGCGTCATCGCGGGCACCTACCGGGCGGGTCAGCCGCAGACCTGCCGCGCCCCGGCATCGCTCTGGTTCTTCGCGGTCCTGCTCACCGGGGACGTGGGCCGGCTGCGCGAGCTGCTGGACGAAACGGTCCGTTCCTGCCGGGAGTTCGGCTATGAATGGGAGCTCGCCGCCGCTCTCCAGATGCGCGCCAATGTGCTGGCCAATCGCCCCGACTGGGCGGGCGAGGCCCGGGGGGACGCCGACGAGAGCCTGGAGATCTTCAACCGGCTCGGCGATGCCTGGGGTGCCGCGGAAGCGCTCTCCTGCCGGGGCGAGGCCTATGAGAAGAAGGGCGAATACACCAGCGCGGCGGGCGACTTCCTCGCTGCGATCGGCTGGGCCGAGCAGCTGGGGGCCCGCTCCCAGGTGTCGCTTCTGCGCACCCGGTACGCCTCCGTGCTGACCGAGCTCGACCGTGGCGCCGAGGCCGAGACGATCCTCCGTGAGGTGCTCACCGAGGGCCGTCAGGCGGGGCACGAGGCGATGCCGGCCGCCCGGCTCCATCTCGCCATGTGGCTGGGCCGCTCCGGGCGTACGGCCGAGGCCCGGGAGCAACTCATCGAGCTGCGCGAGGAGTTCCGGTCCGAGACGGTGGCGATCTTCGACGGGTTCGTGCTGGGCGGCATGGCGTGGCTGGACAACGAGGACGGCCTGTACGCCGACGCCCTCGACCGGGGCCGGCAGGCTCTGGTCAAATCTCAGGACCCGCTGTCACAGATGGTGGCACCCCAGATGTCCGCCCTTCATCTCGTCACCGTGGCCTGGGCCCTCGGCGGACTCGGCGGCGAGCGCCGGGCGGCGGACGCGGCGCGGCTGCTGGGTGCCCGGGAGGGTCTGCTGCCGGCCGGTCATGTCGAGGCGTCGCTGGAGCGCGACAACCACGAGCGGGCGGTGGAACTGGTCCGTGGCGTCCTCGGGGAGGCCGCCTACGCCGCCGCGTACGCCGAGGGCGGCGGCCTCACACTGGAGGAGGCCGCCGCCCTCGTGGACGCGTATCGGGACTGACCCCGGACGTCCCGTCCTCAGGTCTTCTTGCGGAACTTGGAGACCGCGAGCGGCGCCGTCACCAGGGTGATGGCCGCGGCCCAGCCGAGCGTCAGCCACACCGAGTGCGCCACCGGACCGCCGAGCATCAGCCCACGCGCCGCGTCCGCGAGATTGGACAGCGGGTTGTAGTCGGTGAACGACCGGAGCCAGCCGGGCATCGTCGTAGGCGGTGCGAAGATCGAGGAACCGAACTGCAGGGGCATCATCACCAGGAACCCCATTCCCTGAACCGCCTGGGCCGTCTTCAGGGACAGCCCCAGCAGCATGAAGATCCACATGATGGCGACGCCGAACGCCGCCGAGAGACCGACGGCCGCCAGCAGACCGAACACCGAGGTCTTGAGCTGCATGCCGATCAGGAAGCCCATGCCCAGCAGGATCACCGTGGCGACCATCATCCGGCCGAGCTCGACCACGATCTTCGCGATGAGGACCGAGGAACGGGCGATCGGCATCGTCCGGAACCGGTCCATGACGCCCTTGCGGAAGTCGTCGTTGACACCGGTGCCGACCGCCATGGCGATGTTCATGCCCATCATCGCCATCAGCCCGGGGATCACGTAGTTGATGTACGTCTGCCGGTCCCCGCCCAGGCTCGCGCCGACGGAGCCGCCGAAGACGTACACGAACAGCAGCGTGAAGACGATCGGCATCAGGAGCGCGTCGAACATCGACTCCGGGTCCTGCTTGATCTGGAGCAGATTGCGCCGTACCAGCGCGCCGATGTGCCGCAGATTGCTGCGCAGCCCGATCCTGCCCTCGTCGTGGAGGACCTTCGCCGGGGCGGAGCCGGTCGGGGCGTCGGGGGTCAGAGTCGCCGTGCTCATGCCGGGACCTCCTCGGGGATCGTGTCGGTCACGGACGGCGAGGTCTTCTCACCGGTGATGGCAAGGAACACCTCGTCCAGGCTGGGCAGCGCGGTGGCGATGTGCGCGACGGAGAGACCCCGGCCGGCGAACAGGCCGATGACGGCGGTCAGTTGGTCGTCACTGAGGATCGGTACGTACAGCATTCCCTCGTCCGGGACGGCCTGCGAACCGGCGATCCCGTCGAGACCGGCCTCCGCGAGCGCCTGGACCATGGCGGGCAGCTGGGCCGGGTCCGTGGGCCGGATCTGCAGAGTGCGGCCGCCGACCTTCGCCTTGAGCTCGTCGACCCCGCCGTTGGCGATGATCCGGCCCTTGTCGATGACGGTGAGCTCGTTGGCGAGCTGCTCGGCCTCTTCCATGTACTGGGTGGTGAGCAGCACGGTCGCCCCCTCCGCGACCATCCGCTGCACCTCGTCCCAGACCTCGTTACGGGTCCGGGGGTCGAGTCCCGTCGTCGGCTCGTCCAGATACAGCACGGCCGGGCTGCCGATCATCGAGGCGGCCAGGTCGAGCCGGCGCCGCATGCCGCCGGAGTAGTTCATCGCGGGCCGCTTGGCGGCTTCGGTGAGCGAGAACCGCTCCAGCAGCTCGTCGGCGCGGGTCCGCGCGGTCCTTCGGGGCAGGTCGAGGAGGCGCCCGATCATGTAGAGGTTCTCCCAGCCGGAGAGCTTCTCGTCGACCGAGGCGTACTGGCCGGTCAGGCCGATGATGCGGCGCAGCTGGCGGGGCTGCTTCACCACGTCGTAGCCCGCGACGGTGGCGTGGCCGGCGTCCGGCACGATGAGGGTGGAGAGGCAGCGTACGAGGGTGGTCTTGCCGGCGCCGTTGGGGCCGAGCACACCGAGGACGGTGCCCTCGCGCACGTCGAGGTCCACGCCGTCCAGTGCCTTGGTCTCGCCGTAGTGCTTGACCAGCCCCCGCACCTCGACGGCGTTGCCGCCGGTCCTGGGGTTCTTGTCGATTCGCGTCATGCCCACTATGGGAACATCCGCCACCGACAGTCCACCGACATTCTGCCGACAGGGGGCCTGCGGTCGCGCCTGCAGGCCACCGATACGCGCCGACAGCCCGCCGATGGGGGAAGTCGGCGGGCTGTCGTGGTGCGGGCAGTGGTCAGTGATCCCCCGGAGGGGACAGGCCCTAGTGGAAGGTGTGTTCCGGCGCCGGGAACGTGCCGCCGACGACCTCGTCCGCGAACTCCTTGGCCGCGTCGCCGAGCACCTTGCGCATGTTCGCGTACTGCTTGGTGAAGCGCGGCACCTTGCCGCCGGTCAGCCCGACCATGTCGGTGTAGACCAGCACCTGGGCGTCGGTGTCCGGACCGGCGCCGATGCCGACGGTCGGGATCTGCAGACTGCGGGTGATCTCGGCGGCCACCTCGGCCGGTACGAGCTCCAGGACGACGGCGAACGCCCCCGCGTCCTGTGCTGCCTTGGCGTCCCGGATCAGTCGGTGCGCGGCCTCGTCGCTGCGGCCCTGCACCCGGTAGCCCATGGTGTTCACGGACTGCGGGGTCAGCCCGAGGTGCGACATGACCGGGATGCCGGCCGACACCAGCAGCTCGGTCTGCGCGAGCGAACGCTCGCCGCCCTCCAGCTTCACCGCACCTACGCCGGCCTCCTTGACCAGCCGGGTGGCGTTGCGCAGGGCCTGGACGGGCCCTTCCTGGTACGCCCCGAAGGGCAGGTCGCCGACGATGAGGGCGCGCTTGGTGCCCCGTACGACCGCGGCGGAGAGGATGGCGATCTCGTCCATCGTGACGGGCACGGTGGTCTCGTAGCCGAGATGACAGTTGCCCATGGAGTCGCCGACGAGCATGACCGGGATGCCGGCCTCGTCGAAGACGGACGCGGTCATCGCGTCGTAGGCGGTCAGCATGGGCCACTTCTCGCCACGCTCGGTGGCGGCGGCGATGTCATGGACGGTGATGCGGCGGGTGCTCTTGCCTCCGTACAGCGCCTTGCTGCTGTCGGTGGGGGCCCCCGCGGGGGTTGCGGGCTGGTTCTGCGCAGCCTGAAGCGTCATTGCCAACGGCTCCTTCGTCATCTCGAGGCGCCCTGACGGCGTCCCCGGACCGGTTCCATGGTGGCATCCCGGGCCGTCCTCGGGAAGTGGGCCCTCTCGGCAAAGACTTTCCAATACGAGACGGTCTCGTATCGAAAAAGGACTAGGCTCCCTGCCATGTCGATACCGTCCGGCCCTCCCGCGGCCGTGTCCCAAGTTCCCGAAGAGATCCACCGTCGCCGCTGGGCGATCCTCGTCGTTCTGATGTTCAGCCTGCTCATCGTGGTGCTGGACAACTCGATCCTGAACGTCGCGGTCAAGACCATCGCATCCCCGGCGCCCACCGGGCTCGGAGCCACCCAGAGCGAGCTGGAGTGGGCGATCAACTCCTACACGCTCGTCTTCGCCGGACTGCTCTTCACCGCCGGTCTGCTCGGCGACCGCATCGGACGCAAGAAGGTCCTGCTCTTCGGCATCCTGCTGTTCGGTATCGGCTCGGCCCTCGCCGCGATGTCCGGCTCGCCCGGCGAACTCATCACCTGGCGCGCCGTGATGGGCTTCGGCGCCGCGTTCGTGATGCCCGCCACCCTCGCCATCCTGATGAACGTCTTCGAGCGCGACGAGCAGCCCAAGGCGATCGGCATCTGGGCCGGCAGCGTCGGCCTGGCCATCGCCATCGGCCCGATCACCGGCGGACTGCTGCTCGAACACTTCTGGTGGGGCTCGATCTTCCTGGTCAACGTGCCCGTGGTGATCGTCGCGCTGATCGCGATGGTGGTACTGGTACCGGACTCCCGGGACCCGAAGCCGGGCCGGATCGACCCGCTCGGCGTCGTACTCTCCATCGTCGGCCTGGTCCTGCTGGTGTTCGGCATCATCCGCGGCGGTGAACTCGCCGACTTCGCCGACCCCGTCGTGCTTCTGTCGATCATCGGCGGCCTGGCCGTCCTGGCCGGCTTCGTCTGGCACGAGAAGCGCAGCAGCCACCCGGCCATCGATGTCTCGTACTTCAGGAACGGGGCGTTCTCCGCCGCCGTCGCCGCCGTGGCGCTGGTCTTCTTCGCGCTGATGGGAGTGACCTTCTTCTCCGCCTTCTACCTGCAGAGCGTGCGCGGCTACAGCGCCCTGCAGTCCGGGCTGCTGATCGTGCCACTGGCGGCCGCACAGATGATCTTCGCGCCGCGCGCCCGGCTGGTCGTCCAGCGGTTCGGCGCCCGTGCGGTGTGCGCGGTCGGGATGCTGCTGGTCGCGGCCGGACTGCTGGCCTTCACACTGTTCGACGCCGATACCCCCGTCTGGGTGCTGTGCGTGGTCTTCTTCGTCCAGGGCACCGGTATGGCGCACGTCATGCCGCCCGTCACCGTCGCCGTGATGCAGGCGCTGCCGCGCGAGAAGGCCGGCTCCGGCTCGGCCATCAACAACACCTTCCGGCAGGTCGGCGGGGCGCTCGGGATCGCCGTACTGGGCTCGGTGCTGTCCACCGTCTACCGCGGTGACATCGAGGGCCACCTCGGTACGCTGCCGGCCCCGGCCAGGGACGCGGCGGGGGAGTCGATCGAGGCGACGCTCGCCGTCGCGGAGAAGCTCGGCCCGGCGGGCCGCCCGCTGGTCGCCGCGGCGAACGACGCGTTCCTCGGCGCCATGCATGTCACCGCCGTCGGTTCGGCCTCCGTCGCCCTGCTCGGCGCGCTGGTGGTCGGCCTGTTCCTGCCGGGCAGGCCGCCCGCAGGGCAGCCGGCCGGCGAGGGCGAGGGTGACCGGACCGTGCCCGCGGGCGGGCCGATGACGACCACGGCCGCCGACAGCTGAGAACGAACGCCCCGGGCGGCCCAGGACACTCCGGGCGCCCGGGGCTTCGAGCAGGACACCTCCCGCGTCGGCGAGAATCGGGGTGGGGGAGGCGGACGGGTGCGGCGAGAGGTGGAACCACGTGCAGATGCAGGACGAGGAGCTGGAACCGCGGCGCGGCCGACCGCGCAGCGTGGCTGCCGAACGGGCCATCCTGGACGCCGTCGTCGAGCTGCTGGAGGCCGGTGAACCGCTGGCCGGCCTGTCCATCGAGCGCATCGCCCGGACCGCGAAGGTCGGCAAGGCCACCATCTACCGGCGCTGGAGCGGCAAGGAAGAGCTCTTCGTCGACGTACTGCGGGACATCGAACCCCCGGAACCGACCGTCTCCGGCACCGCCGGGCTCACCGATCTGCGGCTGATGCTGGAGTCGCTGCGCAGGCGCGGACTCGCCCAACGCTCCTCGGTCTTCCTCCACAACGTCTTCGTGCAGATGAAGAGCCACCCCAAGCTGTGGTCCGAGTACCACTCCACGGTGATCGAACCCCGCCGCGTCGCGATGCGGGCCGCCGTGCAGCGGGCGGTCGACGCGGGAGAACTCCGGGCGGACCTGGATGTGGAGCTGATGGACGACCTGTTCGTCGGCCCCATGCTGGTACGGACCATTCACCGGCCCGATGCGCCACTGCCGGAGGATCTCGCCGACCGCATCATCGGGGCCCTGGTGGAGGGCCTGGCGCCACGGCCCGCCGCTGTCCCCGAACCCGCACGGGCCCCCGCCTCATCCGGCAAAAGCGCAGGCCACGGCTGACTCGCCCGGATCCGCCCGAGTGTGCGCGTTCTGTTACAAGGCCCCGCAGAGCCCTTCCGGCCGGAACCTGCCGGTCCACGTCCTTCGTCCTCGTGGCAGTACAGCCGTCGTCGACGGCAGGAAAGACATCGCTCATCCCCTAGGGTCAGGGGCGCGGCGATGTGCACGGCAAGGCAGTGAGGACAGCGCGATGGTGCAGGCGTACAGGGCGGACACCGAGAACGGCAGCGCGGAACCGCAGCGCACCGGATCCCGGTTCCAGGGCCTGCGCGACAGATGGACCGACGGCAGAGGCATGTGGCGGCGCGGCATCGTCCTCGCCGTCTGCGCGGTCCTGCTGACCCTCGTGATGATCTTCCACGCGGAGATCCCGAACACCATCGGCAACCTGGGCAGCCTCTCCGAGACGTTCCTGCCGTGGTTCGGCCTGTTCATTCCCGTGCTGCTGATCCTGGGCCTGGTGCGCCGCTCCGCGACCGCGCTGATCGCCCTGCTGCTGCCGGTCGTGGTCTGGCTCAATATCTTCGGCGGGCTGCTCACCGACAAGTCGGGCAGTGGTGGCGACCTCACCGTCGCCACCCACAACGTCAACGCGGGCAACCCCGACCCCGCGGGCACCGCCCGGCAGGTCGCGGGCTCCGGCGCGGACGTCATCGCCCTGCAGGAGCTGCCGCCCGGCCAGGTTCCGGCGTACGAGTCGGCGCTCGCCGCCCGCTATCCGTACCACTCGGTCGAGGGGACGGTCGGCCTGTGGAGCAAGTACCCGATGAGCGGCACGCGGCCCGTCGACATCCGGATGGGCTGGACCCGGGCGATGCGTTCCACGGTGACGACACCCGACGGCGAGGTCGCGGTCTATGTGGCCCATATGCCGTCCGTACGGGTCAAGCTGAACGCCGGATTCACCGCCAGCCAGCGGGACGAGAGCGCGGACGCGCTCGGTGAGGCCATCGCCGACGAACGGCTCGGCAGGGTGATCCTGCTCGGCGACCTCAACGGCACGATGAACGACCGCTCGCTGAACGCGGTCACCTCCCAGATGCGGTCCACCCAGGGCGCGGCGGGCGACGGCTTCGGCTTCAGCTGGCCGGCCTCGTTCCCGATGGCCCGGATCGACCAGATCATGGTCAAGGGCGTCGAGCCGATGTCGTCCTGGACCCTTCCGGCGACGGACAGTGACCACCTGCCGATCGCCGCCCGCGTCGCACTCTGACGAAACGGTCCGTTCACCTCGTGGCACAAACCGTCTGAGAGTATTTGTTCCAATCGGGAACAAGGACCGGCCGGTGAGAGAGCCGGTGGGCCGGGATCCCCTGCGGAAAGGTCTCTCCTCATGCCACTGGCTCTTCTAGCGCTGGCCATAAGCGCCTTTGGCATCGGCACCACGGAGTTCGTGATGATGGGCCTGCTGCCCAATGTCGCGGACGACCTGGGCACATCCGTGCCCACCGCGGGCTATCTCGTATCGGCGTACGCGCTCGGTGTCGTCCTCGGTGCCCCCCTGCTCACCGCCGTCGGCTCCCGGGTCCCGCGCAAGCGGATGCTCCTGCTGCTGATGGCGCTGTTCACCCTCGGCAACCTCGCCTCCGCGCTCGCCCCCGGCTTCGGCTGGCTGGTCGCCGGCCGGTTCCTCGCCGGGCTGCCGCACGGCGCGTTCTTCGGCGTCGGCGCGGTCGTCGCAGCGCGGCTGGTCGGCGAGGGGCGGCAGGCGAGGGGCGTCGCGACGATGTTCCTCGGCCTCACCGTCGCCAACATCGTCGGCGTACCGGCGGCCACACTGCTCGGTCAGCACCTCGGCTGGCGCGCCACCTTCCTGGTCGTCGGGGTGATCGGGCTCGGCTCGATGGCCGCGCTCGCCCGGCTCGTTCCGCACATGCCGGTCGACGCGCAGCAGGGCCTCGGCCGCGAACTGCGCGCCCTCGGCAACCGGCAGGTGCTGCTCGGCCTGCTCACCGCCGTCCTCGGCTTCGCCGGGGTCTTCGCCGTCTACTCGTACCTGTCGGCCATGACGACCGAGGCGATGGGCTTCGGCGAGTCCTCGGTGACGCTGGTGCTGGCGCTGTTCGGTATCGGCATGACACTCGGCGCACTCGCCGCCGGACCCATGACCGACCGCGCGCTGCGGCCCACGCTGTACGGCTCCCTGACCGCACTTGCGGTGGTCCTGGTGGTCTTCCCGTTCGCCGTGCAGGTGAAGTGGGCGGCGCTGGTGATGGTCGTCCTGCTCGGCGGGGTCGGGTTCATGACCACGACGCCGCTGCAGATGCTCGTCATGAAGAAGGCGAAGGACGCCCCGACGCTGGCCTCCGCCTCCAACCACTCGGCGTTCAACCTCGCCAACGCGGGCGGCGCCTGGCTGGGCGGCGCGGCGATCGCGGCGGGCTGGGGCTGGACGTCCCCGGCGCTGGTGGGTGCGGTCCTGACGGTGGCGGGCCTGGCAGTGGCGGTCACGGCGGGCGTGCTGGACCGTGGCGGGCCGGGCGAGTCCCGGGTGGTGGCCGGCGCGGGTACGCGGGGTGCGCGGGACGGGAGCCACGCGGACGTGGCCTGAGGGCGGCGCCCGGCCCGGTCAAGCCCTTCGAGGGGGTCCCCCATGCCCTTCGGGTCATGGGGTGAGGACGAAACGGCTGCCGGGGCGGCCCGGCTCTCATCGAAACCGGCCCGCCCCGCTCCTGTCACCCCGACTCGCGCCACCGATTCGTGATCGGCAGCCGCCGGTCCTTGCCGAACCCCTTGGCCGAGATCTTCGTACCCGGCGGGTACTGCCGCCGCTTGTACTCCGCCGTGTCCACCAGCCGCAGCGTCTTCGTCACCAGCGCCTCGTCGAACCCGGCTGCCACGATGGTGTCCAGCCCCAGGTCCCGGTCGACGTACATCTCCAGGATCCGGTCCAGTACGTCGTAGTCGGGCAACGAGTCCGTGTCGACCTGGTCCGGCCGCAGCTCGGCGCTGGGCGGCTTGGTGATGGAGGCCTCCGGGATCGGCGGTGTCCGGCCGCGTTCCTCCGCGGCCCGGTTGCGCCACTTCGCCAGGCGGAAGATCGACGTCTTGTAGACGTCCTTGATCGGCCCGTAGGCGCCGACGGAGTCCCCGTACAGCGTCGAGTAGCCGACCGCCAGCTCCGACTTGTTGCCCGGCGCCAGGACGATCTGGCCCTCCTGGTTGGAGACGGCCATCAGCATCGTGCCGCGCAGCCGCGACTGCAGGTTCTCCTCGGCGAGACCGGTGAGCCCCAGCGACTCCATGTACGCGTCGAACATCGGCTCGATCGGCACGGTGCGGAAGTTCAGCCCGGTGCGCCGCGCCAGCTCCGCCGCGTCGCCCTTGGAGTGGTCCGAGGAGTACTTCGACGGCATCGAGATCCCGTACACGTTCTGCGCACCCAGCGCATCGCACGCGATGGCGGCGACGAGCGCCGAGTCGATTCCGCCGGAGAGCCCGATCAGCACACTGCTGAAACCGTTCTTCGCGGCGTACGCGCGCAATCCCACGACGAGTGCGGAGTACAGCTCCTCGTCGTCGTCGAGCCGCTCGGCACAGCCGCCGGTCAGCTCGGCCTCGTACGCCGGAACGGGCTTGTCGGAGAGGACGACATGGTCGATCCGCAGACCGTCGTTGACCACCCCGGACGGCGCCTCGGGCGCGGCAGCCGGCAGGTCGAGGTCGAGGACGACGCTGCCCTCGGCGAACTGCGGGGCCCGGGCGATCACCTCGCCGTCCTTGTCGACGACGATCGAGTCGCCGTCGAAGACCAGCTCGTCCTGGCCGCCGATCATCGCCAGATAGGCGGTGGTGCAGCCGGCCTCCTGGGCCCGCTTGCGGACCAGTGCCAGCCGGGTGTCGTCCTTGTCCCGCTCGTACGGCGAGGCGTTGATCGACAGCAGCAGCCCGGCCCCGGCGGCCCGGGCGGCCGGCACGCGGCCGCCGTCCTGCCAGAGGTCCTCGCAGATCGCGAGCGCCACATCGACACCGTGGACCCGCATGACGGGCATCGAGTCGCCCGGCACGAAGTACCGGAACTCGTCGAAGACGCCGTAGTTGGGCAGGTGGTGCTTGGCGAAGCTCAGGGCGACCTTCCCGCGGTGCAGCACCGCGGCGGCGTTCTGCGGCGCCCCGGCGGGCTGGCCGTAGCGCGGCTGGGCCTTCTCGGAACGGTCGAGATATCCGACCACGACGGGCAGCTCCCCGAAGCCCTCCGCGTCGAGACGGGCGGCGAGCGCACGCAGCGCTTCCCGCGACGCCTCGACGAAGGACGGCCGCAGGGCCAGGTCCTCGACGGGGTAACCGGTCAGCACCATCTCGGGGAATGCCACCAGATGGGCGCCCTGTTCGGCGGAGTGCCGGGTCCAGTGGACGATCGCCTCGGCGTTGCCGGCGAGGTCACCGACGGTCGAGTCGATCTGATTGAGTGCGAGGCGTAGTTGAGGCACGCGGCTCAGTCTAATCGTCTTTCTGACGCGATGTCCTGGCGGGCCGCTCCACCGCGGCCGCGGCCCGCCGGGGCCGGGTCAGCGGCGGTAGCCGAGGACCGTCATCATGTTCGCGTTCGAGTGGTAGACGTTGTGGCAGTGGAGCATCCACAGCCCCGGGTTGTCCGCGTCGAACTCCACAGCCACCGAGCTGTTGGGCAGGACGACCGCCGTGTCCTTGCGCGCCCCGGGAGCCCTGTCGAGCACCGAACGCGGTCCCGCAGATCCCGCGAGCGCGAACGTGTGCCCGTGCAGGTGGATCGGGTGCCACATCTCCGTGATGTTGTAGAACTCCAGCCGGACCCGCTCGCCCGCCTTGACCGGATGGCGCCAATCGGGGTCGTACCTCCTGTGGTCGAAGCCCCAGTCGAACGCCCTCATGCTGCCGGTCAGCTTGATCCGGATCGTCCGGTCTGGCTCCCGGGCGGCCAGTGCCACGGACTTGTCCGCCCTCAGCTCGGGGGCCGACACCAGCTGCCCGTTCAGCTCCTTCGGCCATACGGAGGCCTTCGGCGCCGCGCCACCGCCGGTACGGAGCAGGGCCAGCGCCGACATGTTCCTCCCTTCGGCGACCGCCGTCAGCGGGAACACCCCGTCCCCGGCGGTGACCAGCACGTCGTACCGCTCGCCCATGCCCAGCAGCAGTGCGTCCGTCGTGGTGTGCCGGACCGGGAAGCCGTCCGCGTGCGTGATGGTCATCCGGTGGCCGCCGAGCGCGACGCGGAAAGGGGTGTCGCCGCCCGCGTTGATGATGCGCACCCGGATCCGGTCGCCGGGCTTCGCGGTGAATGTGCTCGGGTCCTTCGGGATGCGGCCGTTGATCAGGTAGTGCGGGTAGGCGACATCGGTCGCGGCGCCGCGGAGCAGTTCGCTCCTGGCGTCCATCAGCACCCGCGAGGGCCCGGACCGGGAACCGGGCTTGTCATCGGACCCGGAGGACCCGTGATTCATCCCCTCCATGCTGCCCATACCGTGGGAGAGCTCGTTGAGCACCGCGTCCGGCGTGGAACCCCCCACCCCGTCGACCCAGTCGTCGAGCATGACGACCCACTCCTTGTCGTACGACAGGGGCTCCTTCGGGTCCTCGACGATCAGCGGAGCGTACAGGCCACGGTCCTGCTGCACGCCCACGTGTGGATGGAACCAGTACGTCCCCGTCTGTCGCACCGCGAAGCGGTACGCGAACTCCGCGCCCGCCTTGATGCCCGGCTGTGTCAGACCGGGAACGCCGTCCATGTCGTTGCGCACATGGAGGCCGTGCCAGTGCAGCGTGGTCGACGTCGGCAGGTGGTTGGCGAGAGTGACGGCCAGAGTGTCGCCCGCGGTGATCCGGATCTCCTTGCCGGGCAGCCGGTCCCCGTACGCCCAGGAGGGGACGGTGAGACCGCCGCCCAGATCGAGGCGGGCCGGGGTGGCGGTGAGGTGGAACTTCCGTACGGGACCGGAGCCCCGCTTGGCCTCGACTGCCGCGACCTCCTCGCCGTTGGGCGAAACGTACTCACCGTGGCTCTTCACCGGGGACGACGGCTTCCGGGTCATGTTGTCGTGGTTCATGCCGCCGGGGTTCGCGAGGGGCTTGTCCACGTCCTTGCCGCTGGAGCAGGCAGCCAGAACTCCCGTTCCGGCCAGGGCGATTCCGGCGCCGAGCACGGCGCGTCGAGTGTGCTGAGTGCGCATGACTGGGTACACCTCATAGTGTCGTCGGGGTGCTGGGGAGGGATGCGGAGCGCGCCGCTCCTTATATCCGCAGCACCGACGACCTGCCGTGCGCAGTCATTGCGGGTGGGGAAAAAGACCACAGGAAGCGCAACAGCGGCGCCCCGGCGGCCCGGAGGAGATGATCCGCGGGCCGCAGCGTCATCAGCCAGACGGCCAGCAGGGTGACACCCCAGGCGCCCAGCACCGCGAGACAGACCCCCATGAGGTCCATGCCGTCGCCCGTCGGCGCGGGCAGGACGGAGGCGTGCCCGGGCGAGGGCTCAGCCACTGATCCTGCCCCGTGAGCCCCGTGAGCCCCGTGAGCCCCGTGAGGCCCGCTGTCCATCGACACCACGCTGTTCCGGCCGTGGTGTCCCGTCGGATGCCCGGCGGTAGGCATGGTGAAAATCCCGAACAGCAGCGCAGCGAACAGCAACAACTGTCCGTACGTCGCACTCCTCTTCGGGCCCATGTCGAGCACACTACCCCCGCCGGGTATACCCCGCACGGCGGCCCGGCACCCCCGTCGTCCCGGGCGCCGGGCCGCCGGTCGGTCAGCTGGGGGCGTAGACCTTCTCGACCCAGAGCGCGATCTGGTCCTCGGGGAGGTGCTGCGCCAGATCCGCTTCGCTGATCATGCCGATCAGCTTCTTGTTCTCGACCACGGGGAGCCGGCGGATTCGATTGGTCTGCATTTCCTCCAGGACCTGGTCCACGCCCGCGTCGGCGTCGATCCAGCGGGGCGTGCCCTGGGCGAGGTCACCGGCCGTCACCTTCGACGGATCGTGGCCCACTGCCACGCAGTCGAGCACGATGTCGCGGTCCGTGAGGATGCCGATCATCCGGTCCTGCTCGCCGCTGGCCGAGATGGGCAGAGCACCGACGTTGTGCTCGCGCATCAGCTGGGCGGCCCGGTCGAGCGTTTCGTGCGCCGGGATCCACTGGGCCCCGGTGTGCATGATGTCCTTGGCGGTGGTCATGGGGATTCCTCCTGGTGCCGGTGGCATGCCATTACGACCCCGAGAGAACCATCGTCATGCGGCCGTTCGGGTTACGCGACCGGTGTCACTCATTCGGGTGCGTCCCCCGGCGCCACGGGCGCCGGGGGACCGGTGACTACCTGGGCTCGGCCCCGCGCGCCGACAGCATCTGCGCCATCGCGTCCAGCTCGGACTGCTGGGCCTCGACCATGCCCTGGGCGAGCCGTCTCTCCGTTTTCACCGTGCAGAGCTCGGCGCAGCCGCGCGCCATGGCGACGCCGCCCTTGTGGTGGTCGGTCATCAGCTGGAGGTAGAGGATCTCGGCCTGCTTGCCGTCGGCCTTCCTCAGCCGGTCGAGCTCCGTCCGGGTGGCCATGCCGGGCATCAGAGCCCCGTCGTGCGCCGTGAACCCACTGCCCGACCCGGCCGTCATGTCACCCATACCGGCCATGTCGTGACCGTCGGCCGCGCCGTGCCCATCGTGATCACCGTGGGTCGCCATCCACGCCATCGGCTCCTGCCCGGCGACGGCCACCTTCGGCAGCTCCCACAGATCCAGCCAGCCGAGCAGCATGCCCCGCTGGTTGGCCTGCGTGTTGGCGATGTCGTACGCGAACCGGCGTACCTCCTCGTCCTGCGTACGGTCACGCACGATGAAGGACATCTCCACCGCCTGCTGATGGTGGACCGCCATGTCGCGCGCGAACCCGGCGTCGGCCGAATCGGTGGCGGGCGCCCGGACCGCCGCCGAGGCGGCTTGCGGCTGCGTCCCGTCCGCCGTGTCGCCCCGTGCCGCGGCGACCGTCGCCACGCCCGCGAAGAGCAGCGCGAGCGCGACGGCGGAGCCCGCCGCCCACTGGGTGCGGCGGGCACCTCGCGCAGCGGTCACTGCGCCAGTCCGCCCGTGCACGCGGCACCCGGCTCAGGTGTCTGTGCCCCCTGCACGAACTTGGCGAAGAACTGGTCCACCCGCCGGTCGTCGGCGCTGTCCACGGTGACCTGGTTGCCCCAGGCGCTCAGTGTGATCGTGCCGGCCTGGTCCTGATACGGACTCATCAGCGAGTACGGCGTCTTCCCGACCCGCTCCGCGAGCGCGGCGACATCGGCGTCCGACGCCTTGTCCGTGTACGTCACCCACACCGAACCGTGCTCCAGCGAGTGCACGGCGCTCATGTCGGGGATCGCCTTTTTGTATACCTCGCCGTCGCAGTTCATCCAAACGGGGCTGTGGTCACCGCCGACCGGAGGCTTCATCGGGTACGTCACGGTCGTGGTGACGTGGTTACGGGTCAGCTTCTTCGCGTCCCACGTCTTCAGCCCCTTGATCGGCTCGGAGGCCAGCTTCTCCTTCTCCGTCGCGGCCGCCTTCGCGTCCTGCGCCGCGTCCGCCTGCTTCTTGTCCGCGGCCTCGGACTTGTCCAGCAGCACGGACGTACCGAAGCCCACCAGACCTGCGACGACGACGACGCTCAGCCCTATGACCAGGACACGGTTGCGGCGGTCACGCGCCCGGTCGGCGTTGCGCATCTGCTCTATGCGGGTCCTGCGGTCGAAGCTCATGTCGTCAGGTCCTTCTGCGAAGGGGAGGGGGCAGGAACAGGTCAGGAATCCGGTACCCACGGGGCAGTTGCGAGGCCGCTCCACCCGTTGGGTTCCATGGGCGCAGATCGTAGTGGGTGGCCGAGTGCTCCATCTCACGTCGAGTGCGTAATCTGGGTGAAATCCCGGGTCGTGATACTGGAGTCTGTCCCCTACCCCGGGCGGTGGTGCACAGACCGTCTGAACTGCAAGGATGTGGCTATGGACAAGCAGCAGGAATTCGTCCTCAGGACACTCGAGGAGCGCGACATCCGCTTCGTGCGCCTGTGGTTCACCGATGTGCTCGGCTACCTCAAGTCCGTTGCCGTGGCGCCCGCCGAGCTGGAGCAGGCGTTCGACGAGGGCATCGGCTTCGACGGATCGGCCATCGAGGGCTTCGCCCGGGTCTACGAGTCCGACATGATCGCCAAGCCGGACCCCGGCACCTTCCAGATCCTGCCCTGGCGTGCGGAAGCCCCCGGCACCGCGCGGATGTTCTGCGACATCCTGATGCCCGACGGCTCGCCGTCCTTCGCCGACCCGCGCTATGTACTCAAGCGCATTCTCGCCAAGACCTCCGACCTGGGTTTCACCTTCTACACCCACCCGGAGATCGAGTTCTTCCTGCTCAAGAACAAGCCGGTCGACGGCAGCCGGCCCACCCCCGCCGACAGCTCCGGCTACTTCGACCACACCCCGCAGAACGTCGGCATGGACTTCCGCCGGCAGGCGATCACCATGCTCGAATCCATGGGCATCTCGGTCGAGTTCAGCCACCACGAAGGCGCTCCCGGCCAGCAGGAGATCGACCTGCGGTACGCGGACGCGCTCTCCACCGCCGACAACATCATGACGTTCCGTCTGGTCATGAAGCAGGTCGCGCTGGAGCAGGGCGTGCAGGCGACCTTCATGCCGAAGCCGTTCTCGGAGTTCCCCGGCTCCGGTATGCACACCCACCTCTCCCTCTTCGAGGGTGACCGCAACGCGTTCTACGAGTCGGGCGCCGAGTACCAGCTGTCCAAGGTCGGCCGCTCCTTCATCGCGGGCCTGCTCAAGCACGCCGCGGAGATCTCCGCCGTGACGAACCAGTGGGTCAACTCGTACAAGCGCATCTGGGGCGGCTCGGCCCGCGCCGCGGGCGCCGGCGGCGAGGCCCCCTCGTACATCTGCTGGGGCCACAACAACCGCTCCGCCCTGATCCGCGTCCCGATGTACAAGCCCGGGAAGACCGGTTCGGCCCGCGTCGAGGTCCGCTCCATCGACTCCGGCGCCAACCCCTACCTGACCTACGCGGTGCTGCTCGCCGCGGGCCTCAAGGGCATCGAGGAGGGGTACGAACTCCCGGCCGGCGCCGACGACGACGTCTGGGCGCTGTCCGACGCCGAGCGCCGCGCGATGGGCATCGAGCCGCTGCCGCAGAACCTGGGCGAGGCGATCTCGCTGATGGAGAAGAGCGAACTGGTCGCCGAGACGCTCGGTGAGCACGTCTTCGACTTCTTCCTGCGCAACAAGAAGCAGGAGTGGGAGGAGTACCGCAGCGAGGTCACCGCCTTCGAGCTGAAGGCCCTGCTGCCGGTGCTGTAACCGCAGGTCAGCCGCATCGCGGCGACGCAATGACGATCTCCGGGCCGGAGGCAGTGTGCCTCTGGCCCGGAGTCCGTTCAAACGCCCTGGGCCGTCCCTGGGCCGTCAGGCGCGGAAGCGGTGGCGTCGTACATGCTGTCCACGGCCTTCCGGGTGCGCCCCTCGCTACTAGGCATCAGGTGCGTGTACGTCCGGAGCGTGAAGCCGGGGTCGGAGTGCCCGAGGTAGGTGGAGAGCGCCTTGATGTTCTCCCCTGCGTCCAGGAGTACCGAGGCGTAGAAGTGCCGGAGCGCATGCATCCCGTGCTCGCGGGCGGCCTGGTGCCGTTCGCCCTCCTGCCGCTGGGGGATGACGCCGGCCGTGACGAGGGCATGCTTCCATACGCGGGTATTGAAGTCGGTCCGCCGTACGGCGCCACCGCCTACGAGTGAGAACAGCAGCCGCTTGGTGACTGGCACCTCATCGGGCCGAAGCCACGGCAGGGTCACTTCGATGGGCGGGAAGTCCTTGCAGTGCTGCTTGAGGATGGCCGCGACGCGAGCGGGCAGCGGCACGTCCCGTTCCTTACCGCGCTTCGGCGGCGCGAATACCAGGTGCCCATTGGCTACTTTGACTTGGTACGCGATGTGCAGCCATCCCGTCGCGTAGTCGATCTCATCTTCGGGAAGGCCGAAAATTTCGCCTTGCCTGAGGCCACAGCCGCCTCCAAGGTCCGACATCGCGCGGTATCGATGGGGGAGCGCGGCCCGCACCGCGAATGTGCATTCGGCCGCACGCGGGGAGACGTGGGCTTGGGCGCTTGAACGGTGCGTGCTTTGCACGGGTTCTTGGTGAGCAGAGCGTCATCCGCGGCGGCTGCCAGAACAGCTGACACGCTCGCGAAGATGACGCGGCGGTACGACGACATGGGGAGCGCGCGTTCCAACTCGCTTAGCCAGTTGCGGATGTGCGAGGGCTGGAAGGAGTCGAGGGGGCGCGACCCGATGTACGGAAAGGCGTGCAGCCGAAGCTGCACCGTAACCGAGGTGCGCGTAGTCATGTCGGTGGTCTGGGACGCGAGCCAATTCTCTCCGTATGCCGGAATGTAGTGCGGCCGGCAGCGGGATCGATGTACTGCCTGCGCGACATGTCGGCTTCGAACCAGGTTCCCGTGCCGCTGGACACGCCCCCTCAGCCGACGCCGGTCGGCTTCGAGGGCTCGGTCGCCGAGCCATGCGTGCTGCACCCCGAGCAGGTCGTCACCTACCCGTACGCCGGCTTGCTGCCGACAAGACTATGGAAAAGGATCGACGCCTGGGAGGAGGCCCAGGAACGGAAGGCAGAGAAGGACGGTCTGGACGACGAACTGGTCACGTATCACCACGACCTGTCGATTCCACAAGGTTGCCGCGTGGGCGGGTTCCCCTCCTGGCACACGACTGACCCCTCCCCGATGAACTGCGAATCTTGTGCCTCACCGATGGTCCTGCTGCTGAGCATCGGCAGCCGCGAGTGGGACGGCGCCAATGGCAGCTGGATGCCCACCGAGGAGTGGGACGTCGCAGAGCACCTGCGGGACCGCTGCCCCACAAAGCTGACGATCGGCCGAGACGGTCTGCTGAACATCTTCGCCTGCCCCACCGAGCCCGGGCACCCGCACCGATGGAGCCTCCAATAGGCGGGGCAGAGCTCCTCGGACCGGTGCTGTCACCTCCCGTCAGACCACCCCACACGCGGCATGGTCAGGCCCGAGGTAGCTGTTCATCAGCTTCTGCACAGGGCGGTCCTGGGGGCCAAATAGGGGGCCAACCGCCGCACCACGCAGCAGACCTCTATGGACGGCTACGGACGAAACCTTCGCTGCCGGAGCATGCCTTTTCGCTACCCCATAAGGTCAACTGACCCCGGATTCACGTTCGGGACGAAGAGGTCGCCGGCAGGTGCGCTCAGCCGACCTGCGGCCAGGACGCAAGCATGGGGAGCCGGCCGAACCTGTACGTTCAAGTCACAGGCATGCATGGACGCTTTACGTCTTGAGGCCGTCACCGTACGAGCGCGGTAGAACTTTCCCTACTTCATCAAGGCGCGGCGCGTCCCGTAGCCCCCAGTTGGGAGCCATCTCTGTCTTCGCTCGGTCCAGCGTCGGAGGGGTTGCGGCGTCTGCCTGCCACGACTCGCGGGCCTGCTCACCGTCACCCATTCTGAGTAATAGGGCGTCCCTGACATAGGCCCGGTCATCCCAAAGCACCGAACCAGGGACACTCGAGAGGGGAAAGCCATGCGTATACGACGATTGCTGGGCCTCGTTCTCGCCACAGCAACCCTCGCCGGCGTGAGCGCCGTCGGCGCCGCCACCGCTCAGGCAGCGACGTATCCGGCGATCTCGGCCGAACAGTGCACGGCCCAGGGCGGAACGATCAACCAGGGCGGCCCTTACCGCGCCCCCACGTGCAACTTCCCCGATGGGCGCTCGGAAATCATTACCTGAGCGCGCCGGGCCAGATGGGCGGGCATAGCGGCCTGACTTCATGGAGCAGCGCCCCGCGTAGAGATGAGCTTTGACAGTCTGGCAGATCCGCCGCGGGGCGAAGAGACCACTCCGCACGGGCCCCGGCGTTCTCGGGCCCCTTCCCCCAGGTGTTCTCGTCTCGGGGTGCGTGGACGTCGTGTGGACGGGATTTTGGGCTGCTCAGCCGTGCTCTCCTAGGCGGGCTAAGACCTTGGCGTTCGCGGCCTCGTCTCCGTCCTTGAGGAACTTGGCGCATACCCGAAAGAGCACCGCCACGCTGTGGCCGGCGCGCTCAGCCACCAACTGAGGTTCGACTCCGGAGCTGAGTCAAGTGGACCGAACTCGCTTCGTGCCTCCCGAGTCCGACGAAGGCCTTGGGCGGGCCGGGTCAGCGGCCCGCTCCCGACAGCCATGTCACCTGAATGGCGCAACATGATGTGCCACCCATATGGGCGAAGATCAAGCTGGGTAGTGCCCCAACCGAGGCAATCCGTGAAAGGGAGACCAAATGCGCATTCGACGAATCCTCGCCGCCGTCATCGCCACGGCAGCCCTCGCCGGACTCGGCCTCACAGGCGCCGCCACCGCCACTGCCGCCACCGCACAGGGTGCCCCATCCCACGTCACCCCTTCTGAGTGCAGGCAGGGCGGCGGAATGCCCGATCTGGCGGACAACCTCTGCAAGGGCGGTACGCACGACGGGCAGCAGGTCGACTGAGCCCCGCAAGGCGCCCCGCAGCCACGCGCCGCGGGGCGCTCCCGCGCGAGCTGGGAGAGTCGCAGGGACTGTGCCGCCCCGTCGGACACGCCCTGGACGCCACCCGATCCCGGCGGCGGAAGCAGCCCGGTCGTTGCGGGAACGCGCGGGACCGGCCCGGGACTCTGGACGAGGTGTGTCCTGCGGGCGACAATGCGGCCAGGGCAGGGGTGTGGGCCCGGACCCGGGGGGATTCATGGCAAGCGTGTTGGTGCTGCTCGGTGGGCTGCTGGCGCTGATCGTCGCGCTCGTCGTCAGGCTGCAGCTGAAGGCGCGGCGCAGGACCGAGAACTTCGACGGGCAGGAGATCGAGCGGCAGGCCCGCGAAGCGATCCGGCACACCCGCGCGAACAACACCTCGGCGGCGGTCCACAACCGGTTCCTCGACGGCGGTGGCGGCCGCCGCTCGTGACCAACCGTCCAGGCGTCCGGCCCGTGGCAGGGACCGGGACTCGATTCCGGTAGTGTTGCCGACCCCAGCACGGGGACATACCGAGGAGGTGAGACCCATTACCGCTGTATCAGGCTGGGTGCTCACCTCTCGCGATCGCGTGGTCGGACCGGTATAGGCGGACCGCGGAGCACCCATCGGCATCCCGAAAGGCTCCGCTCCATGTCGCTTTCCTCGACACCGCTCCCTTACTCCGTCATCGTCACCAGACTTCGCGCCGCCGGCTGTGTATTCGCCGAGGACGAGGCGGAGTTGATCCTCGCCACGGCCGTGGACCCGGCCGAGCTCGCCGCCATGGTGGACCGGCGGGCAGCCGGACTTCCTCTCGAACACGTCCTCGGCTGGGCCGAGTTCCGCGGTCTGCGGATCGCTGTGGACCCCGGTGTCTTCGTTCCCCGGCGCCGTACCGAATTCCTCGTCGACCAGGCCGTCGGCCTCACCCGTCCCGCGGACGGACCCGCCGTCGTCGTCGATCTGTGCTGCGGTTCGGGTGCGCTGGGCGCCGCGCTCGCCGCCGCCCTGGACCGGGTCGAGCTGCACTCCAGCGATGTCGAACCCGCCGCGGTGCGGTGCGCGCGCCGCAATGTCGCCGGTGCGGGAGAGGTGTACGAGGGCGACCTCTTCGAACCGCTGCCCGCCTCGCTGCGCGGCCGCGTCGGGATTCTGCTCGCCAATGTGCCGTACGTCCCCAGCGAGGACGTCGAACTCCTGCCCGCGGAGGCCCGGGTCCATGAACCGAGGGTGGCGCTCGACGGTGGAGGCGACGGGCTCGATGTACTGCGCAGAGTGACCGCCGAAGCGCCTCAGTGGCTGGCGCCGGGCGGACATCTGCTGGTCGAGACGAGCGAACGGCAGGCGGCACGGGCCGAGGAGACCGTCGCCCGGAGCGGACTGATTGCGCGGGTGGTCACCTCCGACGAGCTGTATGCGACCGTCGTCATCGGCACCAGGCCAGGTACCGGGGACGGCAGGTAGCCCGCCCGGGGCGGCTGAGCGGCCCCGCTCAGCCGCCGTGCGGATCCGCGTCGGCAGGCTTCGCGGGGCGGCGGTGGCACGGGCCCGGCACACCGCACCGGACACCGTTCAGCCGAAACGCCAGCGGGTCTGGCTGTACGGTTCGCCCTTGCCGAAGCCGAACGCCGTGCGTGGGACCACCTCGAACACCTCCGCGCGGCCCCCCGCAGCGTTGGCGAACGCGCCCGCGCGGACCTCGAAGTGCCAGTCCGCGCCGTACTTCGCCTCCCAGAGTTCCGCCAGCCGGGTCAGCCGCGCCTCGTCCGTCACCCGGTCCGCCCGGCCCTCGACCACCACGTCGAAGCCCTGGTGCAGCGTGTCGGTGCCGGTCGTCACCACGACCTCCGGGTTCGTCGCCGGATTCCGTGCCTTGCGCTCGGCCGGGCCCGTGCAGAAGTGCAACGCGTCGTCCGACCAGAGCCCGATCAGCGGCGTGACGTGCGGGCGGCCGTCCGGCCGGACCGTGGACAGCCAGAACACCTCCGCCCGCGTCAGCACGGCAACCGCCTCCGACCACGGTCGGGCCGTCGCGTCCTTGTCGCTGTAACCGGGATGCAGCTCGGCGACGGGCTGGTGTCCGGACACGGTGACCTCCTCCTGAGCGGGTCCTGAAAGCGATCGTGTCTGCGAAGTGTGGACCGCGCACCCGCTCCGAATTCATCGGCGCGGGGCTAGGCTCGGAAAGCTGGAAAGTGATCGGGCGGCGAGCAGGAGAGCACGGAATGACGACGGTGCCGGGGCGCAGAAGCAGTACGTTCACCAGGCTGCTGCGGCACGGTTTCACCGACCCGTCCGCCGCCGAACGGCTGCTGGACCTGCCGACTCTGTCGACCGTACGCACCGACTCGGTCCTGCTCGACGCGCTCGGGGCGACCGCCGACCCCGATCTGGCGCTGAAGGGGCTCGTCCGGCTGGTGGAGGCCGTGGACGCCGACGAGCGGCGGGTCCTGCTGGACACACTCATCACCGCCAAGCCGCTGCGGGACCGGCTGCTCGGGGTGCTCGGGGCGTCCGAGGCGCTCGGCGACCATCTGGCGCGCCACCCCCGCGACTGGCACGCGCTCGTCACGTACGAGGCGACCGATCTGCACCCCGGGGTGGCCGAGTTCGAGCACGAGCTCGCCCGGGCCGGCGATCCGGACTCGCTGCGCGTCGCCTACCGCCGGTGCCTGCTGGCCATAGCGGCCCGTGATGTGTGCGGTACGACGGATGTCGCCGAGACCGCCGCCGAACTCGCCGACCTGGCGACCGCGACGCTGCGCGCGGCGCTCGCCATCGCCCGCACGGCCGCCCCGGAGGACGCCGCCGTGTGCCGCCTCGCGGTCATCGCGATGGGCAAGTGCGGCGGCCACGAACTGAACTACGTCTCCGACGTCGACGTGATCTTCGTGGCGGAACCGTTCGACGGCGCCGAGGAGAGCAGGGCCGTGCAGGGCGCCACCCGACTGGCGGCGCACATGATGCGGATCTGCTCGGACACGACCGTCGAGGGCACCATCTGGCCGGTCGACGCCAACCTCCGCCCGGAGGGCCGTAACGGGCCGCTCGTACGGACACTGTCCTCGCATCTCGCCTACTATCAGCGGTGGGCCAAGACGTGGGAGTTCCAGGCGCTGCTCAAGGCCCGGCCGGTGGCCGGCGACCCCGAGCTGGGCGCGGAGTACGTCGACGCCGTCTCGCCGCTGGTGTGGCAGGCCGCGGACCGGGAGAACTTCGTCGGTGACGTACAGAAGATGCGCCGCCGCGTCGTCGACAACATTCCCGCCGACCGTGTCGACCGGGAGATCAAGCTGGGACCCGGTGGACTGCGGGATGTCGAGTTCGCCGTACAGCTGCTCCAGCTCGTGCACGGCCGCAGCGACGCCTCCCTGCACAGCGGCTCGACCCTGGGGGCCCTGCGGGCGCTCGCCGAGGGCGGTTACGTCGGGCGGGTGGACGCCGCGCAGCTCGACGACGCGTACCGCTTCCTGCGCGCCATGGAGCACCGCATCCAGCTGTACCGGCTGCGCCGCACCCACCTCGTCCCCGAGGACGAGGCGGATCTGCGCCGGCTCGGGCGCTCCCTCGGGATGCGTACGGACCCCCTCACCGAGCTCAACCAGGAGTGGAAGCGGCACGCG
Source organism: Streptomyces sp. NBC_00353 (assembly GCF_036108815.1). Taxonomy (NCBI): domain Bacteria; kingdom Bacillati; phylum Actinomycetota; class Actinomycetes; order Kitasatosporales; family Streptomycetaceae; genus Streptomyces; species Streptomyces sp. NBC_00353. The sequence goes on from NZ_CP107985.1 coordinate 7,078,930, forward strand.
TCCGTGGTGCGGCGGCTGCACGAGAAGCTGTTCTACCGGCCGCTGCTGGACGCCGTCGCCCAGCTCGCGCCCGGCGAGACCCGGCTCAGCGCGAAGGCCGCCGGGCACCGGCTCGAAGCGCTCGGGTACGCCGATCCGGCCGCCGCGCTCCGGCACCTGGAGGCGCTGTCGTCCGGGGTTTCCCGCAAGGCCGCCATCCAGCGCACCCTGCTGCCGGTGCTGCTCGGCTGGTTCGCGGACTCCGCCGACCCGGACGCCGGGCTCCTCGGCTTCCGCAAGGTGTCCGACGCGCTCGGCAAGACGCCCTGGTACCTGCGGCTGCTGCGCGACGAGGGCGCGGCCGCGGAGAACCTCGCCCGCGTCCTGTCGGCCGGCCGGCTCGCCCCCGACCTGCTGCTGCGGGCCCCCGAGGCGGTGGCGATCCTCGGCGATCCGCAGGGGCTGAAGCCGCGCAGCCGAACCCATCTGGAGCAGGAGGTGCTCGCCGCGGTGGGGCGGGCGGACGGCGCCGAGTCCGCGGTCGCGGCGGTCCGCGGGGTGCGACGGCGCGAACTGTTCCGTACGACGGCCGCGGACCTCATCGGCTCGTACGGCACGGAGGAGAACCCCGCCGAACCCGACCCCGGCGCACTCGTCGACCGGGTCGGCAAGGCGGTCACCGATCTGAACGCCGTCACACTCGCGGGCGCGCTGCGGGCCGCCGTACGCGAACAGTGGGGCGACACCCTCCCCACCCGGTTCGCGGTCATCGGCATGGGGCGGTTCGGCGGCCACGAACTCGGTTACGGCTCCGACGCCGACGTCCTGTTCGTGCACGCGCCGCGCGAGGGCGTCGACGAACAGGAGGCCGCCCGGGCCGCCAACACCGTCGTCGGCGAGATGCGCAGGCTGTTGCAGCTGCCCACGGCCGATCCGCCGCTGATGATCGACGTGGATCTGCGGCCGGAGGGCAAGAGCGGCCCGCTGGTCCGGACGCTGAAGTCGTACGAGGCGTACTACCGGCGGTGGGCGCTGGTCTGGGAGAGCCAGGCCCTGCTGCGCGCCGAACCGATGGCGGGCGACGAGGACCTCGGCGGCGAATTCATCGAGCTGATCGCCCCGCTGCGCTACCCGATGGAAGGGCTGGGGGAGGACGCGGTCCGCGAGATCCGCCGCCTCAAGGCCCGGATGGAGTCCGAGCGGATGCCACGCGGTGCCGACCCGACGCTCCACACGAAACTGGGGCGCGGCGGGCTGAGCGACGTCGAGTGGACGGTCCAGCTGATGCAGATGCAGCACGGCTGGGTGGAACCCGGCCTGCGCACGACCCGCACCCGCGAGGCGCTGGCAGCCGCGTGTGCGGCCGAACTGATCTCGGCCGAGGACGCGCAGACCCTGGACGAGGCCTGGGTGCTCGCCACGCGGGTCCGCAACGCGGTGATGCTGGTACGCGGCCGCCCCGGGGACACCTTCCCGTCCGGCCCGCGCGAGCTGACGGCCGTGGGGCGCTATCTCGGATACGAACCGGGTCATGTCGGCGACATGCTCGACGACTACCGGCGGATCACCCGGCGGGCGCGGGCGGTGGTGGAGGAGCTGTTCTACGGGGCGTGAGGGCGTCGACGAACCACGGCAGGCGGCAATTCCGAGGCCGGGCGGCCATGGCGGTCCGTCCGGCGATTCGAGGGAGAGAGCCGGTTACCGGCGCACCGGTGCCTCCGCGGCCGGCTGCCCGACCCTGATCGGCGCTCCCGGGCCGAGCGCCGAGAGTCTGGCCCCGGCAGGGCGCGTGACCCGCTTCTGAAGGTGGTGCGGCAGCGCCCCGTACCAGGCGAACGACACCGCGTAACCGAACGCCAGACAGGTCATGCCGCCCACCGCGTCCAGCCAGAAGTGGTTGGCGGTCGACACGATCACGATCAGTGTGGTCGCCGGGTACAGCAGGCCCGCGATGCGTGCCCACGGCGCCGACGCCAGCGCGTAGATGGTCAGGCCGCACCACAGCGACCAGCCGATATGCATCGACGGCATCGCCGCGTACTGGTTCGACATGTTCTTGAAGTTGCCCGAGGCCATCGAGCCCCAGGTGTGGTGCACCAGCACGGTGTCGATGAAGTGGCCGCCGTTCATCAGGCGCGGTGGCGCCAGCGGATACAGGTAGTACCCGAGCAGCGCGACGCCCGTGGTCGCGAACAGCACCAGGCGCGCTGCCGCGTAACGTCCGGGATGGCGACGGAACAGCCACATCAGCACACCGATGGTGACGACGAAGTGCAGTGTCGCGTAGTAGTAGTTCATCGAGACGATCAGCCATGTCACGGAGTTCACCGCGTGGTTGACCGACTGCTCGACGGCGATGCCCAGGTACTTCTCCACCGACCAGAGCCAGTCCGCGTTGCTGAGTGCCGCGGCCTTCTGCTCGGGGACGGCGTTGCGCACCAGCGAGTAGACCCAGTAACTCACCGCGATCAGCAGGACTTCGAAATAGATGCGCGGCCGACGTGGGTACCGCAGCGAACGCAGCCGCGCCAGCCTGTCGTTCCGCTGCACCTCGGGAGCCGCCTCGTCCGCGATGGGTGACGGGGTGGCCGCCGGTCGGCCGTCCTGTGACTTCACGCTCACTTCACCCATAGGCGTCGATTCTTTCAGTTGCGTCCCACTTCCCGATCATCCTCCGGTCGGGTTCCGGTTGCACATCATGCCCGCTACAGGCGCGCGTGCGCCCCTGATTCCGTTCCGGAAGCAGAGGCCGGATCGGGGCCGGGGCCCGCGGCCGTCGAACCGCGGACGACCAACTCCGGCATGAAGACGAACTCGCTGTGCGGGGCCGGTGTGCCGCCGATCTCCTCGAGCAGGGTGCGCACGGCGGCCTGACCCATCGCCGTCACCGGCTGACGGATCGTGGTCAGCGGCGGATCGGTGAACGCTATGAGGGGCGAATCGTCGTAGCCGACGACCGACAGGTCGCGCGGCACCTCCATCGACAGCCGGCGCGCGGCCCGGATCGCACCCAGCGCCATCATGTCGCTCGCGCACACCACCGCCGTGCACCCGCGCTCTATCAGCGCCGAGGCGGCCGCCTGGCCGCCCTCCAGCGTGAACAGGGAGTGCTGGATCAGCGCCTCCACCTCGTCCGAGGTGAGGTTCAACTGCTCCTGCACGGTGGAACGGAATCCCTCGATCTTGCGGAGCACCGGAACGAAACGCTTGGGCCCGACCGCGAGGCCGATCCGCTGATGGCCGAGCGAGACCAGATGCGTCACCGCGAGCCGCATCGCCGCCCGGTCGTCGGGCGAGATGAACGGCGCCTGCACCTTCGGCGAGAAGCCGTTGACCAGCACGAAGGGCACACCCTGGGCGCGCAGTTGCTCATATCGCTGCATATCGGCCGACGTGTCGGCATGCAGCCCGGAGACGAAGATGATGCCGGAGACGCCACGGTCGACGAGCATCTCGGTGAGCTCGTCCTCGGTGGAACCGCCGGGGGTCTGCGTCGCCAGCACCGGCGTGTAGCCCTGCCGCGTCAGCGCCTGGCCGATGACCTGGGCGAGCGCCGGGAAGATGGGGTTCTCCAGCTCGGGCGTGATCAGCCCGACCAGTCCCGCGCTGCGCCTGCGCAGCCGTACCGGCCGTTCGTAGCCGAGGACGTCGAGCGCGGCGAGGACGGATTCGCGGGTGGCTGCAGCAACACCTGGCTTGCCGTTCAGTACACGGCTGACCGTAGCCTCGCTGACCCCCGCCTGAATTGCGATATCGGCAAGCCGTGCGGTCATGGGAGTGGACTGTACCGGGCGCGTGTCGGATTGCCCACCATGCGCGGGAATCGGGCGACTGCGGTGCTGTCCGGAGGGTGGCGGTGACCGACGGTACCGGCGGCGGTACGTACCGCCGTGGACTGATCAGCAGTGCCGCCGCAACATCTTGCAAGGTCTTGCGAGGCCGAGCTGCGGGCTGCAATCGGATCGTCGCACTGCGAATTCACGACTGGCCCCTTCTCCTGTCAGGGGCGAGGCGCTCCCGTCAAGAGGCTTGACGGCAACCGTGAGGACACGCGAATGTAACGATCGTCGAAGCTTGCAGAAATCTTCCGCAAACTCTTTCGGCCATCTTTCATCCTTGTTACGTTCCTCGTCGACCCGGCGCCGCGATGGAGCGGTACGGCAGTTGAAGGAGTTCAGATGCGACGTGGCATAACGGCCACCGCCCTGGTCGCGGCCCTGGCGCTTGCGGCGACCGCCTGCGGCAGCGATGACAAGTCCGACGGCTCGAGCAAGAGCTCCGGCGAGCTCTCCGGGACCGTTACATGGTGGGACACCTCCACCGTGGGCAGCGAGGACAAGGTCTTCAAGAAGATTGCCGAAGACTTTGAGAAGCAGCACCCGAAGGTCGACGTCAAGTACGTCAACGTGCCCTTCGGTGAGGCGCAGAACAAGTTCAAGAACGCTGCCCAGTCCGGCTCCGGCGCGCCCGACGTGATCCGCTCCGAGGTCGCCTGGACCCCCGAGTTCGCGGACCTCGGCTACCTCGCCCCGCTGGACGGCACCCCCGCCCTGCAGAAGGCGGACGACTTCCTCAAGCAGGCCGCCGCCTCCACCAAGTACAACGGCAAGACGTACGCGGTGCCGCAGGTCATCGACTCCATGGGCATCTTCTACAACAAGAAGATCTTCAAGGAGGCCGGCGTCGAGGTTCCCACCACCGTCGACCAGCTGAAGACCGTCTCCAAGAAGATCAAGGAGAAGACCGGCAAGACCGGTCTGTACCTGCGCGGCGACGACGCGTACTGGTTCCTGTCCTTCCTGTACGGCGAGGGCGGCGACCTCGTCGACGCGTCCACCAAGTCCGTCACCGTCGACAACCCCGAGGGCGTCAAGGCGATGAAGGTCGTCAAGGACCTCGTCGACTCCGGTGCGGCCAAGACCGACGCGACGGACGGCTGGGAGAACATGCAGTCGTCCTTCAAGGACGGCAAGGTCGCCATGATCATCAACGGCCCGTGGGCCGTCGCCGACACGTACGCCGGCGCGGAGTTCAAGGACAAGGCCAACCTGGGCGTCGCCCCGGTCCCGGCCGGCTCCGCCGCGCAGGGCGCCCCGCAGGGCGGTCACAACCTGGCCGTCTACGCGGGCTCCAAGAACCTCGACGCCTCCTACGCCTTCGTCGACTACATGACGTCCACGAAGACCCAGGCCCAGGTCACCAAGGAGCTGAACCTCCTGCCGACCCGTACCTCCGCCTACTCGCAGGAAGCCGTCGTCGACAACGAGATCGTCGGCTTCTTCAAGCCGGTCGTCGAGACCGCCGTCGAGCGCCCCTGGATCCCGGAGACCGGCAGCCTCTTCGCCCCGCTCGTCACCGAGTACACCAAGGTCCTGACCGGCCAGACCACGCCGGAGAAGGCCGCCAAGGCCACCGGTGACTCCTACCGCAAGCTCCTCAAGGGCTGGAAGTAGCCAGAGAAAGGCAGGCCGACTGATGGCTGTCCACACCAGCCAGTCGGTGGCAACGGCCGCGGGCGACAATGTCGCCCGCGGCCGGAGCCGCGGTACTGGTACCCCATCGCCGAGCAGGCTCCGGCGGGCTCTGTCGACCCACTGGTACGCCTGGACGATGGTCGCCCCGGTCGTCGCCGTGATCGGCGTGATCATCGGCTACCCGCTGGTCCGCGGCATCTACCTGTCGCTGACCGACGCCAATGAGCGCAACGTCGAACGGTCCATCGGCGTCAACCACATGCCGGCGACGTACAAGTTCGTCGGCCTGGACAACTACGCCGACGCGCTCACGGGCAACCAGTTCCTCGGCACGCTCGGGTGGACCCTGGTGTGGACGGTCTCCTGCGTGAGCATCACGTTCGTCCTCGGCATGGCCCTGGCCAACATCCTCAACCGCCGGATCGCCGGCCGCTCGGCCTACCGGATGGCGCTGATCCTGCCCTGGGCCATCCCCGGCTTCGTCTCCGTCTTCGCCTGGCGCTTCCTCTACAACGAGGACCGCGGGCTGCTCAACAAGATCCTCTCCGGTGCCGGCGTCGACGGTATTCCGTGGCTCAACGACCCCACCTGGGCGAAGTTCTCCGTCATCGCCGTCAATGTGTGGCTCGGCGTGCCGTTCATGATGGTCGCCCTGCTCGGCGGTCTGCAGTCCATCCCCAGCGAGCAGTACGAGGCCGCCGAGATGGACGGTGCCACCGCCTGGCAGCGGTTCCGCCACATCACCCTGCCCGGGCTCCGGCCGGTCTCCACCACCGTGATCCTGCTGTCGACCATCTGGACGTTCAACATGTTCCCGGTGATCTTCCTGCTGACCCGCGGCGGACCGGGCGAGGCCACCCAGATCCTGGTCACCCAGGCGTACAAGTTCTCCTTCGAGATCAGCCCGCGCGACTTCGCGCAGTCCTCCACCTGGGGCGTGCTGATCCTCGTCCTCCTGATGCTCTTCGCCGCGGTCTACCGGCGAGTCCTCCGCACGCAGGGAGATAACTGGTGACCACCGCCCCCGCAACCACCGTCCGCCGCGCCGCCCCGGCCGCGCGCCACTCGGCCCGCAAGGTCCGGCCGCGCGGCGAGCGCTCGCCGCTCGCCTCCGTCGGACTGCACCTCACGCTGATCGTGGCGTCCGTGATCGCCGTGTTCCCCGTGCTGTGGGTCCTGCTGACCTCGCTGAAGCCCGCCGCGTACGCGACGACGACGGACTTCTTCAAGGACACGACCTTCGAGAACTACACCGGCCTGATCAAGGACACCGAGTTCCTGACCTGGTTCGGCAACTCGCTGGTCATCGCCGGGCTCACCACCGTCCTCGGTGTCTTCGTCTCCGCCACCACCGGCTACGCCGTCAGCCGTTTCCGGTTCCCCGGCAAGCGCGGGCTGATGTGGACGCTGCTGATCACCCAGATGTTCCCGGTCGCCGTCCTCATCGTGCCGATCTACAACATCATGTCGAGCCTGGGCCTGCTCAATCAGCCTGCCGGCCTCGTCATCACGTACCTCACCATCGCGGTGCCGTTCTGCGCCTGGATGATGAAGGGCTTCTTCGACACCATCCCGCGCGAGATCGACGAGTCGGGGCAGGTCGACGGCCTCACCCCGTTCGGCACGTTCTGGCGGCTGATCCTGCCGCTCGCCAAGCCCGGCCTCGCGGTCACCGCGTTCTACTCCTTCATCACCGCCTGGGGCGAAGTTGCGTACGCCTCGGCCTTCATGGTCGGCGACGAGAACCTCACGCTCGCCGGCGGGCTGCAGAAGTTCGTCAACCAGTACGGAGCCCAGTGGGGGCCGATGACCGCCGCGTCCGTGCTCATCGCGATACCCGCGGCCCTGGTCTTCCTCTTCGCCCAGCGCCACCTGGTGACCGGCATGTCCGCCGGGGCCGTCAAGGGCTGACGCACCCAGCAGCACGACCCGCACGCACCAAGGAACGGCGGCGCCGGATCCCCGACCCGGTCCCGGCGCCGCTCCCCACCCAGACACCTCAGGGACGACATGACCCAGCACCTCGCTGCCCCCTCCACCGGCACGTCCGACGCTGCTCCGGGCCACCGCACCGGCTGGTGGCAGGACGCGGTGATCTACCAGGTCTATCCGCGGAGCTTCGCCGACGGCAACGGCGACGGCATGGGCGATCTCGCAGGCGTACGGGACAGACTTCCGTACCTCAAGGACCTCGGCGTCGACGCGGTCTGGCTCAGCCCGTTCTACGCGTCGCCGCAGGCCGACGCGGGCTACGACGTCTCCGACTACCGCGCCATCGACCCGATGTTCGGCACGCTGCTGGACGCCGACGCGCTGATCCGGGACGCCCACGACCTCGGCCTGCGGATCATTGTCGACCTGGTGCCCAACCACTCCTCCGACCAGCACGAGTGGTTCAAGCGCGCCCTCGCCGAGGGCCCCGGCTCCGCACTGCGCGAGCGCTACCACTTCCGCCCGGGCAAGGGCGCGGACGGCGAACTGCCGCCCAACGACTGGGAGTCCATCTTCGGCGGCCCCGCCTGGACCCGGACCACCGACCCGGACGGCACTCCCGGCGACTGGTACCTCCACCTGTTCGCGCCCGAGCAGCCCGACTTCAACTGGGAACACCCGGCCGTCGCCGACGAGTTCCGCTCGATCCTGCGGTTCTGGCTCGACATGGGCGTCGACGGTTTCCGCGTCGATGTCGCCCACGGCCTGGTCAAGGCCGAGGGCCTGCCCGACCTCGGCACCCACGACCAGCTCAAGCTGCTCGGAAACGATGTCATGCCGTTCTTCGACCAGGACGGCGTGCACGAGATCTACCGCTCCTGGCGCACCATCCTCGACGAGTACCCCGGCGACCGCATCGCCGTCGCCGAGGCCTGGACCCCGACCGTCGAGCGCACCGCCAACTATGTGCGCCACGACGAGATGCACCAGGCGTTCAACTTCCAGTACCTGTCCACCGACTGGGACGCAGCCGAGCTGCGCAAGGTCATCGACGTCTCGCTCGACGCGATGCGCCCGGTCGGCGCCCCCACCACCTGGGTGCTCTCCAACCACGACGTCACCCGGCACGCCACCCGGTTCGCCAACCCGCCCGGCCTCGGCACCCAGATCCGTACCGCGGGCGACCGCGAGATGGGCCTGCGCCGGGCCCGCGCCGCCAGCCTGCTGATGCTGGCGCTGCCCGGCTCCGCGTACGTCTACCAGGGCGAGGAACTCGGCCTGCCCGACGTCACCGACCTGCCCGACGAGGCCCGCCAGGACCCGTCGTTCTTCCGCGCCGACGGCCAGGACGGCTTCCGCGACGGCTGCCGGGTGCCGATCCCGTGGACCCGCGAAGGCAGCTCCTACGGCTTCGGCAGCGGCGGCAGCTGGCTGCCCCAGCCGGACAGCTGGGGTGAGCTGAGCATCGAGGCCCAGACCGGCAGGGCGGGCTCGACACTGGAGCTGTACCGGGCCGCGCTCGCCGCCCGCCGGGTGCACCCGGGGCTCGGCGCCGGGACCGCAGTGGAGTGGCTGGACGCCCCCGAAGGGCTGCTGGCCTTCGCCCGCCCCGGCTTCGTCTGCACCGTCAACACGACCGGCCGGCCGGTCCGCATCCCGGTCCGCGGCCAGGTGCTGCTGTCCAGCAGCCCCGTCGTCACCGACGGTGCCGAGATCGAGCTGCCCGCGGACACCACGGTGTGGTGGACGGTGTGACCGTCCCTCTGCCCAGGACCGGCGGTGCGCTGAGACTCTCGGACATCGCCGGTCAGGCCTCGGTCAGCGAGGCGACCGTCAGCCGGGTCCTCAACGGCAAGCCGGGCGTCGCCGACACCACGCGTCAGCGGGTGCTCGCGGCGCTCGACATCCTGGGCTACGAGCGCCCGGTACGGCTGCGGCAGCGCAGTGCCGGGCTGATCGGACTGGTGACCCCCGAGCTCACCAACCCGATCTTCCCGGCGTTCGCGCAGTCCGTCGAGCAGGTCCTGGCCGGACACGGCTACACCCCGGTGCTCTGCACCCAACTGCCCGGCGGCGCCACCGAGGACGAGCTCGTCGAGCAGCTCGTCGAACGCGGCGTCGGCGGCATCGTCTTCCTCTCCGGGCTGCACGCCGATCTGTCGGCCGACCCGTCCCGGTACGCCGCGCTCACCGACCGCGGCGTGCCGTTCGTCCTGATCAACGGCTACAACGAGCGGATCAGCGCCCCCTTCGTCTCGCCCGACGACTCCGCCGCCGTGCGGATGGCCGTCGGACATCTCGCCGAACTCGGCCACCGCAAGGTCGGCCTGGCCATCGGGCCGCAGCGCTATGTGCCGTCCCGCCGCAAACGGGACGGCTTCGTCGACGCCGCCGTCAAGCTGTTGGGCCTGCCCCGCGCCGAGGCGGAACTCCTCGTCTGCTCCACGTTGTTCAGCGTCGAGGGCGGCCAGGTGGCGGCCGGGGCGCTGCTCGATCAGGGGTGCACGGGCATCGTCTGCGGCAGCGACCTGATGGCCCTGGGCGTGGTTCGTGCCGCGCGGGACCGCGGGCTCGACGTGCCGCGCGACGTGTCGGTGGTCGGCTTCGACGACTCGCAGCTCATCGCGTTCACCGATCCGCCGCTGACGACGGTGCGGCAGCCCGTGCAGGCGATGGCGGCGGCCGCGGTCGGCGCGCTGCTGGAGGAGATCGGCGGCAGTCCCGTGCAGCGCACGGAGTACGTGTTCCAGCCGGAGTTGGTGGTACGGGGGTCCACCGCCGCGGTTCGTGCCGCGTGACGGCCTGACCGAACGCACAGCGGCACGCACAGGAGAGGCACCGGGAGTCGGCCCTGGACAGGGCCGGCGGGGAGTGAGCGACTCCGGGTGCCTCTCTTGCCGTGACCGGCCCGGCCGGCCGGGCGCGTGGGACCCCTGGGGTGCCGGGGCCCCCGGCCGACCGGGCCGGAGTCGGGATGAACTTAACAGTGCCGCAATATTTTGCGTAAATCCTTGCAGGAAGAAAAATGCAAGATTTCGTCGATGTGAGCGGGATGTAAGCGGGTCGTGTCCAGGGGGTTGACCCGGATGGGGTGGGCTCGTACGGTCAGCTCCGCGGCAAGCTTTGCATTCTTGCAGCAAGAACCTTCAGGAGCCTTGAGGGCAGGGCGCGTTGCCACGTGAGGCTGCACCGTCATCCCCGCATTTCCCCCCACCGCAGGAGGAAAGACATGGCACGCAGACCGCTGTCTGCAGCGCTCGCTCTGATAGCCGGCGCCGCCGCCCTCATCCCCACCGCCACTCCCGCCCAGGCGTCCGCACCCGGCAACAAGGACGTCACCGCCGTGATGTTCGAGTGGAAATTCGACTCCGTGGCCAAGGCCTGCACGGACTCCCTCGGTCCGGCCGGCTACGGCTACGTCCAGGTCTCGCCGCCCCAGGAGCACATCCAGGGGAGCCAGTGGTGGACCTCGTACCAGCCGGTCAGCTACAAGATCGCCGGACGGCTCGGCGACCGCACCGCTTTCGCCGCCATGGTCAGCACCTGCCACAGCGCGGGCGTCAAGGTCGTCGCCGACTCCGTCATCAACCACATGGCGGCCGGCTCGGGCACCGGCACCGGCGGCTCCTCGTACACGAAGTACAACTACCCCGGCCTGTACTCCTCGTTCGACATGGACGACTGCACCGCACAGATCAGCAACTACCAGGACCGGGCCAACGTCCAGAACTGCGAACTCGTCGGGCTCGCCGACCTCGACACCGGTGAGGACTACGTCCGCGGCAAGATTGCCGGATACCTGAACGACCTGCGCTCGCTCGGCGTCGACGGCTTCCGCATCGACGCCGCCAAACACATGCCCGCGAGCGACCTCGCCAACATCAAGTCGCGGCTGACCGACCCCGGCGTCTACTGGAAGCAGGAGGCGATCTACGGGTCGGGCGAAGCCGTCTCGCCCGACGAGTACACCGGCACCGGGGACGTCCAGGAGTTCCGTTACGCCCGCGGCCTCAAGCAGGTCTTCAACAACGAGAACCTCGCCGAGCTGAAGAACTTCGGCGAGGGCTGGGGCTTCATGCCGTCCTCGAAGGCCGGGGTCTTCGTCGACAACCACGACACCGAGCGCGGCGGCGACACCCTGAACTACAAGGACGGCGCCAACTACACCCTCGCCAACGTCTTCATGCTGGCCTGGCCGTACGGCTCGCCCGACGTCCACTCCGGCTACGAGTGGTCCGACAAGGACGCGGGACCGCCCAACGGCGGCACGGTGAACGCCTGTTACAGCGACGGCTGGAAGTGTCAGCACGCCTGGCCGCAGATCTCCTCCATGGTCGGCTTCCGCAACACCGCGCGAGGCGAGGCCGTCACCGACTGGTGGGACAACGGCGGGGACCAGATCGCGTTCGGCCGCGGGTCGAAGGCGTACGTCGCCATCAACCACGAGGGCTCGTCGCTGACCCGTACGTTCCAGACGTCGCTGCCCGCCGGCAACTACTGCGACGTCCAGTCCGGCAACGGGGTGACCGTCAACGGCTCCGGACAGTTCACCGCGACGCTCGGCGCCAACACCGCTGTCGCACTGCAGGTGAACGCGCGTACCTGCACCGGCAGTGGCACCACCGACCCGGGTGCGGGCGCCTCCGGCGCCTCCTTCGGTGTCAACGCGACCACCCAGCTCGGCCAGAACATCTACGTCACCGGGAACCAGTCCGCGCTCGGCAACTGGAACACGGACAGCGCGCTCAAGCTCGACCCGGCGACGTACCCGGTCTGGAAGCTGGACGTGAGCATGCCCGCCGGCACGTCGTTCGAGTACAAGTACGTCCGCAAGGACGCGAGCGGCGCCGTCACGTGGGAGAGCGGCGCCAACCGCTCGGCGACGGTGCCGTCGTCGGGCAAGGTGTCGCTGACGAGCGACGTCTGGCGAAGCTGAACCCGGCGCCTGGGCCGGGGCGGCTGACCATGTCGTCCCGGTCCGGGGGCTGAACCGGGGGTCGGTGCGCCTGGGGCGGGGCGCTGACCCTGTCGCCCCGGTCCGGACGGTGGCCCGGGGGTCGGTGCCGCACCGGGGCGTCTCCTCGGGTGCCGCAGACTCCCCGACACCGCGCGCGAACCGTCCACTTGCTGCGTCACCCTGCGGGGATCGCCCCGATACGTCCCCTCCTGGCGCACCGCCGCCGACCCGGGAGCGTCCAGTGCCGGAGGCCCCCGGGTTCCCCGGGGCGGGGTGTACCAGGGCGATCCCCGCAGGACGACGCAGTAAGGGCGCGGTTTCCACGCGGTGCCGGGGAGTCTGCGGCGCCCGAGGAGACGCCCTGGTGGACCCCCGACCCCCCGGCCCGTCCCACGAGTCCGTCCACCCCGAGAACCCCTGCAACACCGATCAAGGAGACCTCACCCGTGTCCCGTACCACCCTCAGACGGGGAGCCGTCGCCGCTCTGTGCGCGGCGCTCATACCTGTCGTCCCGGCGGCAGCCACCTCCGCTGCGCCGAGGCCCCCGGGCCCGCCGTCGGACGCGGCGCTCGCCGCCGAGTCCGCCCGGCACGATCTGACCCGCGAGCAGTTCTACTTCGTCATGCCCGACCGGTTCGCGAACGGAGACACCTCCAACGACCGAGGCGGGCTCACCGGTTCACGGCTGGAGACCGGCTACGACCCCACGGACAAGGGGTTCTACCAGGGCGGCGATCTCAAGGGCCTGACGGACCGGCTCGACTACATCAAGGGCCTCGGCACCACTGCCATCTGGCTCGCCCCGATCTTCAAGAACCGCCCCGTGCAGGGCACCGGCAAGGACGCATCGGCCGGGTACCACGGCTACTGGATCACCGACTTCACCCAGGTCGACCCGCACTTCGGCACCAACGCCGACCTGTCGAAACTGATCGACAGGGCCCACGGCAAGGGCATGAAGGTCTTCTTCGACGTCATCACCAACCACACCGCGGACACCGTCGACTACACCGAGAAGAAGTACGGGTACAGGCCTAAGGGCGCCTACCCGTACCTCGACCGGGACGGCCGCCCGTTCGACGACAGCAAGGGCCTGGCGAAGGTCGACGCGGACTCCTTCCCGTACACGCCGATGAACACCGGGGAGAAGGTCCCGGCCTGGCTCAACGACCCGACCATGTACCACAACCGAGGTGACTCCACCTACGCCGGCGAGTCCACCACGTACGGTGACTTCTCCGGCCTCGACGACCTGTGGACCGAGCGCCCCGAGGTCGTCTCCGGCATGGAGAAGATCTACGAGAAGTGGGTACGCGACTTCGATATCGACGGGTTCCGGATCGACACGGTCAAACACGTCGACCTGGACTTCTGGACCCAGTGGGCGACCGCCCTCGACACCTACGCAGCGCGGCACGGCCGCGACGACTTCTTCATGTTCGGCGAGGTCTACTCCGCCGACACCGCCCTCACCTCCCCGTACGTCACCCAGGGCCGGCTCGACGCGACGCTCGACTTCCCGTTCCAGGAGGCGGCCCGGCAGTACGCCTCGCAGGGCGCCCCGGCCTCGAAGCTCGCCGCCGTCTTCGGCGACGACTACCGGTACACCACCGACAAGGCCAACGCCTATGAGCAGGTGACCTTCCTCGGCAACCACGACATGGGCCGCATCGGCGCGTTCCTGAAGCAGGACAACCCGAAGGCCGACGACGCCGAGCTGGTCGACCGGGCCCGCCTCGCCAACGAGGTGATGTTCCTCAGCCGCGGCAACCCCGTCGTCTACTACGGCGACGAGCAGGGCTTCACCGGCGCGGGCGGCGACAAGGACGCGCGCCAGACGATGTTCGCCTCGAAGACCGCCGACTACCTCGACGACGACCAGCTGGGCACCGACCGTACGCACGCCTCCGACGCGTACGACACCGGCCACCCGTTGTACCGGAACATCGCCGCGCTCTCCGAGCTGACCAGGAAGAACCCGGCCCTGCGTGACGGCGTCCAGACCGAGCGGTACGCGGAAGGATCCGTCCTCGCCTTCTCGCGGACGGACCCCGAGCGGTCGAACGAGTACGTCGTGGCCACCAACAACGGCACCGCTGCCAGGACGGTCGAGCTGCCCACCGCGTCGGCCGCCATGAACTTCCGTACGCTGTACGGCGGTTCCGGTACGGTCCGCAGCGACGCCGACAAGAAGATCACCGTCACCGTGCCCGCCCTCTCCAGCATTGTGCTGCGCGCCGAGAAGCCCCTGGGCGCCCCGGCCGCCAAGCCCTCGATCACGCTGACGGCACCCGCCGCCGGAGCCACCGGCACCGTGGAGATCTCCGCGGATGTCGACGGCGGATCCCTCAACCGGGTCGCCTTCGCCGCCCAGACCGGCAACGGCACATGGGTCACCCTCGGCTCCGCCGACCACGCCCCGTACAAGGTCACGCAGCACCTGGACAGCAAGGTGGCGGCGGGAACACCGCTTCGCTACAAGGCTGTTGTCGTCGACCGCGCCGGACGCACCGCGAGCGCCCTCGCCTCGACGACCGCGGGACAGGCCCCGGCGGACGGAAAGCCCGTCGCCGTCGAGCGCGACTACGCCGTCGTCCACTACAAGCGCGCGGACGGCGACTACGACGGCTGGCAGATCGAGTCGGGCGACAGGTCCGCCGAGTTCACCGGACGCGACGCCTACGGCGCGTTCGCCTGGATCAAGCTCGACGAGGGTGTGTCCTCCGTCCCGTACACCGTCGAGAAGGACGGCACCGCCGACGGGCCGCAGCGCACCGTCGACCTCGCGAGGACCGGGCAGGTCTGGATCGAGCAGGGCAAGGACGGCCAGGCCGACGAGGCCCCCGAGGGCGCCTACCCCGCGCAGGACCCGACGAAGGCCGTCCTGCACTACCACCGGGCCGACGGCGACTACGACGGCTGGGGACTGCACACCTGGACCGGCGCCAAGGAACCCACGGACTGGTCCAAGCCGCTCCAGCCGGTGAAGAAGGACGCCTACGGCGTCACCTTCGAGGTGCCGCTCACCGACGGCGCCGCCTCGCTCAGCTACATCCTTCACAAGGGCGACGAGAAGGACCTCCCCAGCGACCAGTCGCTCGACATCGCCACGTACGACCACGAGGTGTGGATGATCGCCGGACAGCCCGGCTATCTGCTGCCGCAGACCGGCGGTGTGCCCACCCCCGACCTCACCAAGGCCGAGGCACAGTGGATCGACTCCGACACCGTCGTGTGGAAGGTGAAGGCCGGCGACGCCACCAGCCAGCAACTCGTCTACGCGAAGGACGGCGGGATCTCCGTCGTCGACGGGGCGCTCTCCGACGAGGGCCGGTGGCTGCGGCTCACCCCGTCCGCGCTGACCGACGTCCAGAAGGCGAAGTACCCGCACCTCAAGGACTACCCGGCGTTCACCGTCGACCCGCGTGACCGGGACAGGGTCCGCGAGGCGCTGCGCGGCCAGCTGATCGCCACCCAGCGTGCCGCCAACGGCGCTCTGCTCGCCGCCACCGGCGTACAGAGCGCAGGCGTGCTCGACGACCTGTACGGGAAGAACGCGAGCACCGCGGCGCTCGGCCCGGTCTTCGGCCACGGCCGTCCCACCCTCTCCGTCTGGGCTCCCACCGCGCAGACCGTCGCCCTGGAGCTCGACGGGAAGAACATCCCGATGCGGCGCGACGACCGCACCGGAGTCTGGTCCGTCACCGGCACCGCGCAGTGGACCGGCAAGCCGTACCGCTACGTGGTGAAGGTGTGGGCGCCCACCGTCCAGAAGATCGTCACCAACAAGGTCACCGACCCGTACTCCACCGCCCTGACCACCGACTCGGCCCGCAGCCTCGTCGTCGACCTCGACGCCCCGGGTCTCGCGCCGAAGGGCTGGACCGGCCTGAAGAAGCCCGCCGCCGTCCCGCTGCGGGACGCCCAGATCCAGGAGCTGCAGATCCGCGACTTCTCGATCGCGGACCCCACGTCCAGGCACCCGGGCGAGTATCTCGCCTTCACCGACACCCGCTCGGACGGGATGAAGCACCTCAAGGAGCTCGCCGACTCCGGCACGAGCTACGTCCATCTGCTGCCCGCCTTCGACATCGGCACCATCCCCGAGAAGAGGTCGGCCCAGCAGAAGCCGGCCTGCGACCTGTCCGTGTACGCCCCCGACTCCGAGGAGCAGCAGGCGTGCGTGGCGAAGGCCGCCGCGAACGACGGGTTCAACTGGGGCTACGACCCGCTGCACTACACGGTCCCCGAGGGCTCGTACGCCTCCGACCCCAACGGCACCCGGCGCACCGTGGAGTTCCGGCAGATGGTGCAGGGACTGAACGGCGCCGGGCTGCGGACCGTCATGGACGTCGTCTACAACCACACCGTCGCCTCCGGCCAGGACGACAAGTCCGTCCTCGACCGGATCGTGCCCGGCTACTACCAGCGGCTCCTGGACGACGGCACCGTCGCCACCTCCACCTGCTGCGCCAACACCGCGCCCGAGAACACCATGATGGGCAAGCTCGTCGTGGACTCGATCGTCACCTGGGCCAAGGAGTACAAGGTCGACGGCTTCCGCTTCGACCTGATGGGCCACCACCCGAAGGCGAACATCCTCGCCGTCCGCAAGGCGCTCGACGCGCTGACCGTGGCCAAGGACGGCGTCGACGGGAAGAAGATCATCCTGTACGGGGAGGGCTGGAACTTCGGTGAGATCGCCGACGACGCCCGTTTCGTCCAGGCCACCCAGAAGAACATGGCCGGCACCGGCGTCGCCACCTTCTCCGACCGGGCTCGCGACGCCGTCCGCGGCGGCGGCCCGTTCGATGAGGACCCCGGCGTCCAGGGCTTCGCCAGCGGCCTCTACACCGACCCCAACACCTCGACCGCCAACGGCACCCGCGCCGAGCAGAAGGCCCGGCTGCTCCACTACCAGGACCTGATCAAGGTGGGCCTGACCGGCAACCTCGCCGACTACACCTTCACCGACTCCTCGGGTCGTACGGTCAAGGGTTCGGGTGTCGACTACAACGGGGCCCCCGCCGGATACGCCGCGGTCCCCGGCGACGCCCTCGCTTACGCCGACGCCCACGACAACGAGTCGCTGTACGACGCGCTCGCCTTCAAACTCCCGGCAGCCACCTCGGCGGCCGACCGGGCCAGGATGCAGGTCCTGGCGATGGCGACCGCCACCCTCTCGCAGGGCCCGTCGCTCTCCCAGGCGGGTTCGGACCTGCTGCGCTCCAAGTCCCTGGACCGCAACTCGTACGACAGCGGTGACTGGTTCAACGCACTGCACTGGGACTGCCGGGACGGCAACGGCTTCGGCCGCGGACTTCCCCCGGCAGCCGACAACAAGTCCAAGTGGTCGTATGCCAAGCCGCTGCTGACCGCCGCAGCGCTCAGCCCCGGCTGCGCGCAGATCAACGGTGCGTCCGCCGCGTACCAGGACCTGCTCACCATCCGCACGACGGAGAAGGAGTTCGACCTCTCCACCACGGAGCAGGTGCAGTCCGCCCTGTCGTTCCCGCTCTCCGGGAAGGACGAGACGCCCGGCGTGATCACGATGCGGCTCGGAAAACTGGTGATCGTCCTCAACGCGACCCCCGGCACCGAGCACCAGCAGATCGCGGAGCTGGCCGGGAAGGACTACGCCCTGCACCCCGTCCAGGCCACGGGGGCGGATTCTACTGTCAAGAAGGCTTCGTACGAGAGGAGTTCGGGAAGCTTCACCGTCCCGGGACGCACGGTGGCCGTGTTCTCCCTGAGGTGACCTGGACAGGACTACGTTGAGGGCAGCCGCCGGGGAGTGAGCCACATCCCACACTCCCGGGTGCGCCCCTCCCACCACATGGACCGGTCACGGCCCGCTGTCCCGTACGCACAGGCGATGGGCGCATGCCCACGCCGTACGGGCCGGCGGGCCGGTTCAGCCCGCCCCGGCCGCCCGGGGGGAAGGAGCAGGGCGCCCCGGCACTCCACCGGCGGAGCAGGTTTCGATCGTGCCGCGTGCCGGACAGTGACAGTGACGGTGACCATGGTGGGAAACATTCCCGAGGAGACAACGAGCTTTGTCGGACGCAAGGCGGAACTCGCCCGGCTCGAACACCTGCTTGGTGCCTGTCGGCTGACCACACTCGTCGGCGCCGGAGGCGTCGGCAAGACCAGACTCGCGGTCCGCGCCGCCCGGCAGGCCGCACCCGCCCATCGCGACGGAGCCTGGTGGGCGGATCTCTCCCCGCTCCAGGGCGACGGACCACTCGTCGCGACCGTGTGCGACGCCGTCGGGCTCTCCGACCACACCCTGCGCATGCCCATCGACGCCCTGTGCGAATGGCTCACCGACAAAGAGCTGTTGCTCATTCTCGACTCCTGCGAACATCTGCGCCCCTCCTGCGGCCATCTGCTCGGCGAGATCCTCACCACGTCGCCCGGCCTCACCGTGCTCGCCACCAGCAGACAGCCCCTCGACATCAAGGGCGAGCAGCTCATCGAGGTGGCACCGCTGCCGGTCGAAGGGGCGGCGGACGCACTCACCCTGTTCCAGGACCGGGCCCGCGCCGCGGACCCCGACGTCACCTTCGACGCACCGGGCCACGCCGAGGCCGCCGCCGAGATCTGCCGCCGCCTGGAAGGCATTCCGCTCGCCATCGAACTGGCCGCCGGAGGCATCGGCCGGCACACCGTCGAGCAGGTCGCCGCGCGGATCGGCTCCCGCTTCGACGTACTCACCGACTCCTCGCTGTGGCCGCCGCGCCACCGCACCCTGCGCACGACGATCGGCTGGAGCCACGAACTCTGCACCCCGCTGGAACGGCTGCTCTGGGCCCGGCTGACCGTCCTGCGCGGCGACTTCGACGAAGCGGCCGCCCGTGAGGTCTGCGCCGAAGGACCGCTCACCGAGGACGGCGTGGTCACCGCGCTGAGGGGACTGGTCGCCAAGTCCGTCGTCAAGCGGGACGGAGGGCGGCACCGGATGCTCGACACCATCCGTGAGTACGGCCGGATGTGGCTCGCCGAGCTCGGCGAGGAACCTTCGACGCCTCGCGACGCGCCTCACCGTACGCCGTAACCTGTCCGACCCTGACCTTCCGGACACCGCGCGGCCCCAGGTGCCGTCGAGGACACCCACGGCAGCGGCTCGGGCCAGGTGCCGTCGAGCGTCCCTCGCAGGAGGTTGCCCGGTGGCGATGCGAGCCCCGAGGAGTCCGGGGTGGGCAGTGAATTCCCTTGTGCGGTCGCGCTGATCACCGTAAAGGTGAGGTCTGACAACGGTCCGTACCGCACCCCGGAGCCTCAGATGCCGCAGATCACCGTCGACTACTCCGCCGAACTCGACGACGCCTTCGACCGCCGCGGCTTCGCACAAGCCCTGCACCCGCTGGTTGCCGAGACGGTCACCACGAAGATTGCCGCCTGCAAGACCCGCTTCCGCCGGGTCGACGAGTCCGTCGTGGCCGACGCCGCCACCGGCGACGCGATCCTGCACATCTCGATCGGCCTGCTGCCCGGCCGCACCGACGAGATCAAGGCACAGCTCACCGAGTCCGTAATGGAGTTGCTGACCGCCCACCTCAAGGACGCCGACGGCCTCACGGTCCACGCCTCCGCCGAGACCCGCGACCTGGACCCGTCCTACCGCAAGCGCTGACCCGTACGGTCGTCAGGACAACCGCTGCGAGGGCACAGCCGGCACGGCGGGCGCGAAGGCGGAGAGCCGCGCCAGCAGATCTCCGAACGGCCCGTCGACCGGCTCCTCGGCGAGGACCCGCAGCACGATGGCCGCCATCTCCGTGTCGTACGCCGCACTCACCGCGGCCAGCGCCGCGAAGTCGTGCACCAGCTGCATCTCCAGCTCGGCGCGGGGAATCCGCCGCCCGTCCAGCCAGATCAACGCCGTCGACTCGGCGAGCGACACCCACGACCGCACGACCAACTCCAGTCGCGCCGGCGGATCCGTCACCCCCAGGTGGGCGATGATCTGCTCGTACGCCGCCTGCCGCACTCCGTCGATCATCGCGTTCGCCGTCGACGACCCGACCGCGGGCCCGCCCCGCATCAGCGCGGAGAACCCGGGTCCGTGCTCGTCGACGAAGTCGAAGAACCGCCCCATGACCCGCAACAGCCGTGCCCCCAGGGGTCCTTCACGCGGCTCCAGGAATCGCCCCGCCAACTCGTCGGCCGCCCGCCGCAGAGCCGCCTCGTACAGGCTCTGCTTCCCCGGGAAGTAGTGGTAGACGAGAGGGCGGGAGATCCCGGCGGCGGCAGCGATCTCATCGATGGACACCTCGTCGGGGGCGCGGTGGCTGAACAACTCCAGCGCGACACCGATCAGCTGCTGCCTGCGCTCATCGACGCCCATCCTGCGCCGCACCCCGGTCGTCATGCCACCAGCGTACCGACCGGGCCGGGAAGGGGGCTCGGTGGTGTCCGGGCGGCCCTGCGCCCGCACCTCCCTACAGATCCAGTACCAGCCGCTCCCCGCGGCACCGCGACACGCAGATCAGCATCGAGTCGTCGCGTTCCGTGTCCGTCAGGAGTTCGTCGCGATGGTCTATCTCGCCCTCCAGTACGCGCTGTTGGCACGTTCCGCAGAAGCCCTGTTCACAGGAGTACGAGACATACGGGAGTTCCTCGCGGACCGCGGCCAGGATCGACTGGCCGGCTGCGACCCGGACCGTACGGCCGGTGCGGTGCAGTTCCACGTCGAAGGAGCCGGAGCCGGCCGGTGATGTGGCCGCTGCCGTGAAGCGTTCCAGGTGCAGGGCGCAGTCCGCCGGGAGTGCGGCCGCGACCGCGTCCATCAGCGGTTCCGGGCCGCAGCAGTAGACCGCCGTGCCGGGCGCGAGGTCCATGAGGGCTGCCGCCGCGTCCGGGTGGCCGGATTCGTCCTCCGGTACGACCGTGACGCGGTTGCCTTCCGCGCCGAGCTTCTCGATCTCGTCCAGGAACGGCATCGAGGTGCGCGTACGGCCTCCGTACAGCAGTCGCCAGTCGGCGCCGGAGGCGACAACCGCCCGCAGCATCGGGAGGATCGGGGTGATGCCGATGCCGCCCGCGACGAAGACGTACGCGGGCGCCTTGGCGACGAGCGGGAAGCGGTTGCGGGGGCCGCGGACCTCGATCTCCACGCCCTCGTGCAGCTGGGCGTGGACCTCGCGCGAACCGCCGCGGCCGTCCTCGACCAGTCGGGTCGCGACCGTGTACGTGTCAGGCGCGGCCGGGTCACCACAGAGCGAGTACTGACGTACCAGGCCCGAGGGGAGGACGAGGTCCAGGTGGGCGCCGGGCTGCCAGGCGGGGAGATCCTGGCCCTCCAGGCGGAGTTGGACCACGCCGTCCGCGGGCGTGGTCCGCTCGGTGATCAGCAGGCGGCGGGTGGTGGTGGAACGGCGGCCGGAGTGACCCGAGACCGGTTCCTCCAGGGCAGGCAGCGGCCACAGCGGGGACTTCTCGATGCGGCGGTGCAGGGCGCGCTTGGCGAGCAGCGCGGCGCCGGTCAAGAGGAGGACGGTGCGCAGGCGGGGCAGGGCCATGGGTCAGTGGGTTCCCGTCATACGGGCCTCGGCGGCCAGGGCCGCGGGCGAGTGGGCGAGATAGTCGATGGCCTGCGCCGTGCTGCCCTCCTGGGAGGGGTGGTAGGAATGGCTCAGATAGCGCGGGATGGAGCGCAGCAGGGCAGGCGTGGAGGGCAGGGTGCCGCGCTTGCCGCTGTCGTAGAACGCCTTGAACGACGCCTTGCCGTCCAGCAGGCTGGGGTCGTTCTCCATGAAGAAGCGGACACCGCGCTGCCAGAGGAAGACCAGGGCGGAGAAGGCCAGCCCCCAGGTGCGCACCCGGCGCCGGTAGCCGCCGTCGACATGCATGAAGACCTCGAAGGCCACCGAGCGGTGTTCCACCTCCTCCGCGCCGTGCCAGCGCAGCAGGTCCAGCATGGTGGGGTCGGCTCCCTTGCGGTCCAGGGCCTCGGAGTTCAGGATCCAGTCGCCGAGGAACGCCGTGTAGTGCTCGATCGCCGCGATGATCGCCACCCGCTCCATCAGCCACCACCTGCGGGCGCGGCCCGGCGGCAGCGTCCGGTCGCCGAGCAGCTTCTCGAAGAACCAGTCGACCTGTGCGGTGTACGGGGTCGGGTCGAGCCCGAGCTTCTTGAGGTGGGGGAGTACGTCGTCGTGGGCCTGGGAGTGCACGGCCTCCTGGCCGATGAACCCGATCACGTCGCGTCGCAGCTGCTCGTCATGGATGTACGGAAGCACCTGCCGGTACACGTGGATGAACCAGCGCTCCCCGGCCGGGAGCAGCAGATGGAGCACATTCATCGTGTGCGTGCTGAAGGGGTCGCCCGGCACCCAGTGGAGGGGAGTCTTCTCCCAGGCGAACGAGACCTTGCGGGCCTTCAGCTCAGTTCGCTCCGACGCGACCGCCGCTGGCTGCGTGTTAGACATGTTGTCAATGTACTGACGGGTACGCAGAGGGAACAGGGGCGTGCAGCGAATTCCTGCAGTCGCTGATCGGTGGGTGACAAAGGGGGCTGTCCCTTGCGTTCGTCCCAGCGACTGCCGGAAGCACGCCCCGGACCGTGCCGGGTCGGCGACGCGGCCGAGCCGGGGCGCACGCGTCGGGCCCGTGGCGGTCCTCCTCGGTGGAGGGCGCCACGGGCCCAGTTCAAACTGCGGTTCGGATCGGATCAGCGGGAACGGTACTCCCGGTACCAGTCCTGGTCGTAGCCCCAGCCTCCGCGGTCACGGTAGTCGTGGCCCCAGCGTCCGTGCTTGCGGTGGTCGTGGCCCCAGCGTCCGTGCTTGCGGTGGTCGTGGCCCCAGCGTCCGTGCTTGCGGTGGTCGTGGCCCCAGCGGCCGTCGTCCCGGCGGTCCTGGCCCCAGCGGCCGTCGTCCCAACGGTCGCCATCCCCGTGCCGACCGTCCTTGACCTGCACGGAGTGGGCAACCCCGACGGCGCTGGGGGCGGCGGCCTGAGCTGCGCCGGCACCGCCCAGCACGACGACGGCGGCCACACAGACGGCGGCAGCGAAGCGTGGAACATGCATAGAAATCTCTCCTGTCGCAGCAGACGGCGAAGCGCCTGCTCGGATTGGACATCGCAACCGTCGCCCCCCGACGACCGTTAACGACCGCGCCACGCGCTCCAAGACACCCGATCTGCTGCAATGCCACCGATCTCGGAACCGAGTCCTGTAGGCAATCCGTGGAGGTCTGTCCGCCCCTCCGCCCCCTCCGGTGTCCGTCGCCACCCGCCTCTCAACACCCCGCCTGACCTGCTGGTTCTTGCCGAGGTATCGGGGGCGCGCCCGTCCGGCAGCGACTCCGTGCACTGCTCCGCGGGCACACCGGACGGTCCGCCGCCGGGCGCCATTCGGCCGAGCAGAGGATCACGGCGTGCAACACGGAAGGGCGCGGCGGCATGGTCAGCGCAGGGCGCCCACCCGCCTCCCGTTCGCCAGCAGCCCGCTCAGCTGCGCCCGGTCACCCGCCCGTGCCCGTATCGCGAGCAGATGCCCCTGCGCCCGGCCTCCCACCCCGCCGGACGTCGTCAGCGACGCGAACTCCTCGCTGCCCGCCGCCAGTACGTACCACCGGCCGCCGCGCGACTTCCACAGCACACCCGCCAGCACCCGCGGATCCCGCACCCCGCAGGCCGGCGAATTCTCGGCGCGCGCCGCGACGGCTCCCGGCGGCACCACCCCGCCTGCGGCGGGCGGTGTGGACGGGTCCTGGAACTGGGCGAGAACCCTGCTCCCCGTGCCCCGCCAGGTCTCCGCCCGGGTGCACAGCCACTGCGCGTAGCCGTTGCCCTCGGGCAGCCATTGCCGGGCGTACGGCCAGGAGTTCACCGACCGTACGCCGCGCGACCGGACCGCCGAAAGCAGACAGGCGGTCCGCGCCCAGCTCTGCCGCTCGGCCCGCCCGGACACGTCGTGCGGCGCCGACGGCGATCCCGAGGTCAGCCGGGCCGGGGCGAGTTCGCCGAGATCCGTCAGCAGCCGGGTCGAGGCACCGGCGTGCATCTCGACGGCGGACCAGGAGCGGCAGCGCGAGGCCGTTGCCGGGCTCGGCAGGGCATCGGTGACGCCGTTGCGGTCGCGGTGCAGCGTCCGTGCTGCCCGGTCGGGGGCGAGCAGATCCCGTACGGACACCCCGCGCACCCAGGGCGCCGTCAGATAGCGGACCGTGCGGGTCCCGCGGCTCACGATCAGGGCGTCGGCCGAGGTCGCGTCCGCGCTGTCGACCCGCGCGAAGTCGAGCGCCGCGCCCTGCGCCGGATCGGCGTTGCGCGCCTCCGCGTACCGCACGATGCGCAGCCCGTCGTAGAACAGCACGACCGTGGCCGGCCCCACCTCGCCCGCGTACAGCAGTTGCGGGGAGCCCATCGGCGGCCCGACCGGCGTCCCCGGCGTCGTCGACGACCGTACCGCTGCGCCGGGGCGCGCCCAGACGGCGAGTGCGCGCCGCAGCAGCCGGGCGTCGTCGGTGCGGTCGCCACGGGTGGGCCAGGCGGTGAAGTCGATACGGGGCGAGCGCCGCCAGAAAGCCGGCTCCACGCGTCGCAACGCGGTTGGTTTGAGGGCCTGTTCGGCTGCGGGGTTACGGGCGTACGGAGGCGCGGACGTCACGTCCCGGCCCCAGCCGTTGCCGGGCAGCCCCAGCAGCGCCCCGCACACCAGCAGTGCGGCGACCGCCGCCAGCGCAGCCTTCGAGTGCTGGCGGCGGCGCAGCAGATCCGGCGGGCGGGCCTGAAGGGAGCAGGGGTCGAACTCCGTGGAGGCCAGCAGCGCGTACGGCGCCGCCACCGCGTCGGCCTCCATCAGCGCCGCACGCGGGTCCGCCACCCCGGCGGCGGCGAGCACCCGCCGCACTTCGCCGTCCGCGAGACCCTCCAGGCCGCGCAGGACATGTGCCGCGCGCGCCGGGCCGGACAGCGCCGACAGGGCCTGGTCCAGGGCGAGTTCGTCCGCGCCGCCGGAGTGCGGGAACAGGCGCAGCCCCCAGACCAGCGGGAGCAGCGGCGGCAGTTGGGCCCGTCGCGGCCACGCCGGCCGGCGCAGGGGAAGGCCCGCCTGCAGTGCGGTACGCAGCACCCGCTGCCGGATGAGCGCATAGCCCGGGTCGACCCCGGTCGCACCGACGGGCCGGCGGGGGAGCGGGACACCGTCCCCGGCGGCGAACGCCCTCCGGCGTCCCAGTGGCAGGGACCGCTGAGCGAGCGCGTGGGCGGTCAGCACACGGCGGTTGCGGCCGAGGGAGGGTGGCAGTACGAGATAGCCGAGCCGGACCAACCGCGGATAGTGCTCGACGAGCGCCGCTTCGGCCTGCTCCACATCGACCTGCTCCCCATCATCCACCGGGGCTGCGGCGGAAGGTACTTCTGGCAGTGGACGCACGTTCAGCAGAACGAGCGAATCGTGCGATGGTCACTCCGGCGTACGGTCGCTGCTGTCCGATCGGGCCGTTCGGCCGCGCCGATGGGGGCGAAGGGGCACGATGGCCGAATGGTGACGCAGTTGGAGATGCGACGAGGACGTGGTTCCGGGGCCGGTGGGTTCAAGGCCGGTCGGTTCGGGGCCGGCAGGCTCGGGATCCGGGCAGCCGTGGCAGCCCTCGCAGGCCTGACCCTTCTCACGGGCTGTTCAGCGGGCGGGGGCGGCGACAACAAGCCGGACGTCCCGCCGACCGCGACCGGCAGCCTGGAGCAGCTGGCCTCGAAGGCGCAGTGCAAGCCGAACATCCAGACCGACGCGCAGGAACTGCGCCAGGCCAACTGCACGACGAACGACGGACGTTATGTGCTGGCCACCTTCGCGACCGACCGCGGGCAGCGTGAGTGGATCAATGAGGCGAACGACTACGGCGGCTTGTATCTCGTCGGCCGGAAGTGGGTCGCCGTCGGCGAGCCCGACGTGGTCGCAGCGCTGCGCGGCCGGCTCGGGGGGTCGGTGGAGACCGCCTCGCCGCACCACTCGGGGAGTAGTGGCAGTGGGGGGAGCGAGGGAGGGCACTCCGGTCACCACGGGAGCTGACCGCGCAGGTAGGGGGGTGGGGTGCTGCGGAGGGGGGATCAGCGGCACTTGCGCCCGCCGTTGATGCAGCTCACCACCTTCTTCATCAGGTTATCGTCGAAGACATTGATGAAGTCACCGTGATCGGTGACGGGCTTGTGCAGCTGCTCCGGGAAGGAGTCGACGGCGAAGCCGGGGCCCGGCGGCACGTCGTACACAATGCGCTGGACCAGCTGCGGAATGGCTCTGAAGCCGTTCGGGCACCGCCCGTTGTCCTGGGCGAAGGCGACATGGGTGCGGTGGTTGGCGGAGTCGGTGTTCTGCCCGTCCCAGCAGCTCTGGAATGCGAACGAGCGGACCACCTGGCTGCCGTCCGGGCAGATCGGGTATTTGTCCTTGAGCTGCCGGTTCTCGAATCCGGTGCAGCTCCATGAGGCATTGGCGTTGGCGTCGCCGTTGGTGAATGCCTTGGCGTCCCCGGTGATGATCCGCAGGAAGCGCGGCATCGCCGTGACCTTCCCGGTGGGATTGCCGACGAATTTCAGCGTGACCTGGGACGGAGTCTGGATCTCTCCGATGTTCTGGTCCTTGCCACCGCCATCCGCGTCCGCGTCGTTCTCCGCCGTCCCGTTCTGCAGACGCAGGACAGGCCAGTAGTACGTGGACTTGTCACCCTGGTTCCGGCAACTGGTATCGCCATTGGCCAGATCGTCATCGCTGGCGAAGGCGTCGTTGGCCTGATTGCCGACGTAATCGTGCATATGGTGAGCGCCGTTGCTCACGCCCGGCGCGACGATGACATTGTCCGGGTTGAATTTGCCGTTCTCGTTACGCCCACAGTTGGTGGTGAACGTACCGCGCGAGGCGCCGCGGCGTTGGCGTGGCCTGTCGACATTGGGCTGCACGGACTGGATGTCGACGAAGTCGGACGCCTCGGGGCCGTTGCCCTGCTGGTCCTGGTCCTGGCCCTGGCCCTGGTCCTGGCCCTGGCCCTGGCCCTGGTCCTGACCTTGATCCTGACCCTGATCCTGGCCGTCATCGGCGCCCTGGTTCGCGCCGTTGCCCTGGCCGCCGTCCTGACCGTTGTTCTGGCCGTCGTCCTGACCCTGGCCGGCGCCCTGATCGCCCATGTCATTGCTGTCGTCGGCACGCAGACTGCACGGGGCCAGCCCGTCCAGCCCGCCCGGACGGTCCGCATTGCGCCCGACGGCGGTGGCGATACGGTCGATGCTCGCCGTCCGCTTGGCTTTCAGTGGACCGAGTACGGCATTCTCGGCAAGCCCGGGGTCGCGGGAGATCTCGTCCTTCCGGTCGGCGAATTGCTGATAGGCATCGGTGATCTGGGTATCCATGGCAGCCAGTTCGCGGTCGACCTCCCAGCGCGCCTGATCGGGCACGTCGGGAAGTTCGTTACCCACGTCGGGGCAGTCGATGGTGGACATCTGGGTGCCCGCATTCCATGTCCGGCCGGGCGGCGAGCCGGAAGATCCTTCTCCCGCCGATGCGTAGAAATTGACCGCGATCAAGCCACCTCCGCCCAGAATCAATGCGGCCGAGGCGACAATCGCCCGGTTGGCCAGCGTCGAACGTTTGCGTGATGTGCGTCCCATGGAACTCCTCATGCTTCGAGGGAGAAGCGTGACGTTCCATACGGGTGTGGTTCGGGGTGTGTTCAGTGAAAGGGGAAGTTCGTAGAAATCTCCATTCGCAAAACGGGTCACATGGGGGCGGGAGCGAACTCTGCGAGCTGTGGGTCGACGGGTGCCCCGGTCATCCGGTTCGCCAGCGTCGACATCGTGTACGCGCCGATGCCCAGGACCACTTCGAGGGCGTTCTGCGGGGTGTAGCCGTGCGCCAGGAAGTCCTGCAGCGCGGCGTCGTCGACCGCGCCCGCCGTCGCGATGACGGCAAGGGTGAACTGCCTTACCGCTTCGGGCCGTTCGGCCGGCAGCGGTCGCTCCGTGCGCAGTGCGGCGATCAGGTCGGCGTCCGCACCGAGTGCGGTGAGCTTCGCGGTGTGCATCGCGACGCAGACGTGGCAGTCGTTCCGGGTGGCGATCGTCATGATCAGGACCTCGCGGGAGAGCGGGTCCAGGGTGGTCGACTCGAAGATCGCGCTGATCTTCAGGAAGCCGTCGAGCAGCTGCGGTGACGTGGCCAACCGGCCGACGGCGGCGGGCAGATGGCCCTGCTTGTTCACCACGGCCTCCATGGCGCGACGGGCGGCGCCAGGAGCGGATTCGAGGGTGTGGTCGGGAAACGCGGGCGCGGGCATGGGAGGACCTCTCGCGATAAACTCGACAACGTGATTGACGAAAACGTAAATCAGGTTGTCGAGTTTTGCAATGGCTGAGCCAACAGGGCGAGTTGAAGGTGTGGCGCCCGACGGTGACGGTGCGGGCTTCGAGCTGCCCCTGCTCCTGTTCGCCGGGTTCCGGTCGATCGTCGACGAGCTCCATCGCGAACTGGCCGAGTGCGGGCATCCCGAAGTCCGTCCCGCCTACGGCTTCGCGCTCCAGGCCGTCGGCCGCGACGGTGCTACCGCCAGTGAGATCGGCCGGCGGCTGGGCGTCTCCAAGCAGGCCGCCGGGAAGACCGTCGACAGGCTGGAGAGCCTCGGCTACGTCGAGCGGGTCGACGATCCGCAGGACGGTCGCCGCAAGCTGGTCCGGGTGACCCCGCGCGGTGTCGACGTGCTGGTCCGCTCCGCCGAGGGGTTCGACCGGCTGCGTGCCGAATGGGCCCGGGTGCTCGGCGCCGAGCGGCTGTGGGCGCTGGAGTCCGATCTGCGCACGATGGCGCCCGCCGACGGGTTCCGGCTCGACGCTGCGGCGTGGTTCAACGGCTGAGGCGCTTCCTCAGATGTCCTGGCAATAGATGGGACGTATTTCGTAGACACCCTTCCCGTGGGCCTCATTGTGCGGCAGCATGCGCAAGTCGACACCCTAGAGATCCGACCAATGAGGTCGAGAATGAGAGGGAACCATGGCACGACGCACCCGTGTGCTCAGTGCGCTCGCACTGGCTGCCGCGGCCGCGCTCGTTCCCGTGCAGGCCACTGCTCAGCAAGCCGCGCAGGCGGCCGGGCAGGAGCCCGGACATCGGGCCGCCGCACCGCCGGGCACCCCGTGCGCCGCGCCTGTGAAGCCCGCTTCGCAGATGGCCGTCGAGTCCTGCGACAGCCCTGAGCGGATCATCGAGAAGGCCGCGAACATCGTCCCCACCCCCGGCCAACTCGCCTGGCAGCAGCGCGAAGTCACGGCCTTCACCCACTTCGGCATGAACACCTTCACGGGTCGCGAATGGGGATCGGGCACCGAGGACGAAAAGCTCTTCGCCCCGAAGAGCATCGACGCCGACCAGTGGATGCGTGCCTACAAGGCGGCCGGTGCCGAGCAGGTCATGCTCACCGCCAAGCACCACGACGGGTTCGTCCTGTACCCGTCGCGCTACACCGACCACTCGGTCGAACTCAGCCCCGGCAGCCCCGATGTCGTCGGCGCCTACGTGAAGGCCGCCCGCAAGGCGGGCCTGAAGGTCGGCCTCTATCTCTCGCCCTCCGACGGCGCCGAACTCCCGCACGCCTGGCACGCCCAGTGGGTCGAGTCGATCCGCAAGAAGCAGGCGGAGGGCAAGCCACTGAGCCTGCCCGAACAGATGGCGCTGGAGGACGGCGACCGGGCACCCGCGGGTGAGGGAAGGTTCGGCAACGGCAGTGCCGTCACCGAGCGCACCATCCCCACCCTCGTCCCCGGGGACGACCGCGCCGCGGCAGTCAAGCGTCACAAGCTCCCCACCTTCACGGTGATGGCCGACGACTACGACGCGTACTACCTCAACCAGCTCTACGAAATCTTCACCCAGTACGGGCCGATCGAGGAGCTCTGGCTGGACGGCGCCAACCCCTGGTCCGGCTCCGGCATCACCCAGAAGTACAACGTCAAGCAGTGGTTCGACATGGTCAAGGCGCTGTCGCCGAACACCGTCGTCTTCCAGGGCCCGCAGGGCGTGCGCTGGGTCGGGAACGAGGGCGGCACCGCCCGTGAGACCGAGTGGAGCGTCACCCCGCACGCCACCGACCCGTGGACCGGACTCGGCAGCCTGCCCAACGACTCGACCGACGCCGACATCGGCTCCCGCGCCAGGATCCTCGACCCGACGACCAAGTACCTGCAGTGGTACCCGGCCGAGGCGGACGTCTCCATCCGGCCCGGCTGGTTCTACCACCCGGAGCAACAGCCCAAGTCTCCTGCGCAGTTGATGAACCTGTACGAGAAGAGCGTCGGCCGGAACGCCGCACTGCTGCTGAACGTGCCGCCCAACCGGGACGGCCGGATCGCCGACGCGGACGTCGCGTCACTGACCGCCTTCGGCAAGGCGGTACGCAGCACCTACGGCACCGATGTGCGGCGCACGCAGGCTCCTGGGCCGTACACCTTCGACCGGGTCGCCGTCCGCGAGGACATCCGGCACGGGCAGCGGGTCGAGAAGTTCGCCGTGGAGGCCAGGATCGACGGCAGCTGGCAGCGGATCGCCGAGGGCACCACCATCGGCAACCGGCGCATCCTGCCGCTCGCCTCGCCCGTCACCGCGACGGCGGTACGGGTCGAGGTCCTGGAGTCCCGGGCCGCACCGCACCTCGGGGCGACCACGCTGCACCTGAGTTCGACCGGATGAGCCGTCGGCCGGGGGATCGGGGTCACCCCCGGTCGAGATAGGCCAGCACCGCAAGAACGCGGCGGTTGTCGTCGTCGGACGGCGGCAGGCCGAGCTTCCCGAAGATATTCGAGGTGTGCTTGGCCACCGCCCGCTCCGTGATCACCATCTTCGAGGCGATCGCCGCGTTCGAACGGCCCTGGGCCATCAGTTCCATGACCTCCAGCTCGCGCGGCGTCAGCCCGCCCATCGGCTTGTCCTGCGCCCGTCGCGACAGCAGCTGCGAGATCACCTGTGGGTCCATCGCGGTGCCGCCCGCCGCGACTCTGCGTACCGCGTCGATGAACTGGTCGGCGTCGAAGACCCGGTCCTTGAGCAGATATCCGATGGCCCCGTTGCCGTCCGCCAGCAGCTCGCGTGCGTACAACTGCTCCACATGCTGCGAGAGCACGAGCACCGGCAGCCCAGGCCGGGCCTTTCTGGCCGCCAGTGCGCACTGCAGGCCCTCGTCCGTGTGGGACGGCGGGAGCCGGACGTCGACCACCGCGACGTCCGGCTCCAACTCGGCGAGTGCCCTGGTCAGTTCGGGCCCGGTCTCGACGGCTGCCGCAATCTCGAAGTCGTACGCCTGCAGCATCCGCACCAGACCGTCGCGCAGCAGGAAGAGATCTTCGGCTAGGACAACTCGCAAGGGATCTCCATGGTCACCATGGTGGGACCGCCCGCGGGGCTGCTGACGGCCATGATGCCGTCGAATGTACCGAGTCGGCTTTCGATTCCGCTCAGCCCAGAGCCCGGTCCGATCGTCGCGCCGCCCCTTCCGTTGTCCGTGACGGAGATCCGCAGCATCGAGTCGGCGTGGTGGATGTCCACCCAGAGACGGTCCGCCCCCGAGTGCTTGGCGGCGTTCGTCAGGGTCTCGCTCACCGCGAAGTACGCGGCCGACTCGACCGGTGCCTCGGCGCGGCCGGCCAGCTCCACCTCGACCTGGGCCGCGATGGGCAGCCGCAGCGCCAGCGCCTTGACGGCGTCCCCGAGTCCGCGTTCGGCCAGGACCGGCGGGTGGATGCCCCGTACGAGATCGCGCAGCTCGGTGAGGGCTTCCGCGGAGGACTCGCGGGCCGTCGCGAGAAGCTTCTTGGCCTGCGCCGGGTCCTTCTCGATCAGCGCCTCGATCGTGCCCAGGTTCATGCCCATGGCGACCAGCCGGGCCTGCGCGCCGTCGTGCAGATCGCGCTCGATACGGCGCAGTTCGGAGGCGGCGGTGTCCACGGCCTCGTGCCGGGTCTCGGTGAGCCGGTCGATCCGCCGGGCCAGCTCCTGCTCATGGGTGGGCGCCAGCAGCGAGCGGGCGATCACGAAGTGCAGCCGCAGCAGCGGCTTGCCGACCTTCAGACCCGTCAGGAAGAACACCACACCGAGCGCTGCGGCGGCCAGCGCCGTCGCCTGGCTGTCGACCGGCACGAACGCGTACCAGTACCGGTCGTCGGTGAAGACCCGCCACAGGCCCGCCGCCAGGACGAACCCCTCCACCGGATAGAGCAGCAGCGCCGAGGCGAGGATCGACACGCAGTAGCCGGCCGTCATGTCGACCAGCAGCCACTGGATGTCCCGCCAGGTCGCCGGATCCTTCAGCATCAGCGTCGTCCGCTCCACCTGCCCCGTGAACCCGCCGCGCAGATCTTTCGGGAAGGGCCGGTAGGGGACCGGGATACGGATGTCCGACCAGGTCGCCGCCAGCAGCCGGCGCTGGTTGGCGTGCCCGCGGACCGCGTCCAGCACCTGTGGGGTGGTGAACAGGCCCAGACCCAGCGGAATGAAGGCGATCGAGAGCACCGCCAGGACGAACAGGGTGATCGACCCGGCGAGACTGGCGATCGACAGTACGATCCCGCGCCCGGCGGCCAGCAGCGCGGACCGTATCCGGCTCTGCATCGCGTTCATGATGGTCCCTCTTCCCTTCGCCGGGCCCCTCCTGGCAGGCCGCGGTCCGAGGACAGTCTCACCCGGCGGTCAGACGTGACGTCAGCCGTTTCGACACCCGGGAGGGGTGTACCCAGCACCACCATCGCGACCTCGCCCTACGCCTCGGAGAGAGGGGGTTCCGGCGGCTGGGGCGGCAGGCGCCCCGTTCCTAAGTTCGTGAGCGACTCATTCGACGTCAACTTCTGGGGGCGAAACGCCATGAGGCGCAACCTGGCGGCACGCATCGGCGTGTGGAGCGCACACCATCGCAGGACGGCCATCCTCGGCTGGCTGCTCTTCGTCGTGCTCGCCACGGGGATCGGCGGGGCATCCGGCATGGTCGAGATGACGGACGCCGAGAACGCCACGGGCGACTCGGCACGGGCGGAGCGGATCCTCGACGACGCCGGCCTCGCCCATCCCGCGGGTGAGCTGGTCATGGTGTCCGCGGCGAAGGCGGGTGACTGGCAGGACGCGGCCCGTGAGGTCTCCGCCGCCGTGGAGCGGACCGGCGAGGTCCGGAACCTCGCGGCGCCCGTCCCCTCCAAGGACGGCAAGGACGCCCTGATCACCTTTGACATGAAGGGAGACGCGGCGACGTCCGCCGACCGGGTGCAGCCGGTGCTCGACGCCGTGTCCGGGGTCCGGGAGAAGCGGCCGGACATCACGATCCATCAGTTCGGCGAGGCCAGCGCTGGGAAGTGGCTCGGCGACCTGCTCTCCGAGGACTTCAAGAAGGCCGAGTTCACCGCCGTACCCCTGGCCCTGGGCATCCTGCTGATCGCCTTCGGCGCCGTGGTCGCGGCCCTGCTGCCGGTCGGGCTCGCACTCACCGCCTGCATGGCCGCCTTCGGTCTGCTGTCGCTGGCCAGCCACCAACTGCACCTCTTCCAGACCACGTACTCCGTGATGTTCCTGATGGGCTTCGCCGTCGGCGTCGACTACTGCCTCTTCTACCTGCGGCGCGAGCGCGACGAGCGGGCCGCGGGGCGCGACGCCGGGACGGCGCTGCGGATCGCGGCGGCGACCAGCGGCCGGGCCGTGCTGGTCTCCGGGCTCACCGTCATGGTCGCGATGGCCGGTATGTTCCTGTCCGGACTGATGCTGTTCAAGGGCTTCGCCCTGGCCACGATCACCGTCGTCCTCATCGCCGTGCTGGGCTCGGTGACCGTGCTTCCCGCGCTGCTGTCCTGGCTCGGGGACCGGATCGACGCGGGGCGGGTGCCGCTGCTGAACCGGCGCTCCCGGCGGGGTGCGCGGGCCAGTGGCTCCTTTGCAGGCACGATCCTCGGTCCTGTCCTGGCCCGGCCCAAGGTCTTTGCCGTCTCCTCGGTCGTCGTCCTGCTGGCCCTGGCCGCGCCCGCCCTCGGCATGAAGACCGAGTCGCTCGGCCTGGAGAAGCAGTTCGGCTCGGACTCGGAGCTCTCCGTGGCGTACCGGAACATCGAGGAGACGTTCCCGGGCGGCCCCGCCCCCGCACTCCTCGTGATCGAGGCGGACGACATCGACTCGCCCGAACTGCGCAAGGCACTGGCGGAGTTCGGCCCCGGCAAGGTGACCGTGCACCGGGCGCAGAACGTCGCCGAGATCGAGGTGCCGCTGCCCGACGGCAAGGCCGACCTGGCCGAGCTGCGCGACAGGCGGGTGCCCGCCGCCTTCGACGGGACGGGCGCGCAGGCGTACGTCACCGGGGAGCTGGCCGGGTCCGTCGACTTCAACGACCAGCTGAAGCGCGGCATCGTCCCCGTCTTCGCGTTCATCACCGCGGTGACGTTCCTGCTGATGCTGTTCTGCTTCCGCTCGTACGTCATCGCGGTGACGTCGATCCTCCTCAACCTGCTCTCCGTGGGGGCCGCGTACGGAGTGATGGTGGCCGTCTTCCAGCACGGCTGGGGTGCTTCGCTGATCGGCTCGGAGGGGGTCGGGGCGATCGAGGCATGGATGCCGCTGTTCGTCCTGGTGGTGCTCTTCGGCCTGTCGATGGACTACCACGTATTCGTGGTCTCCCGGATCCGCGAGGCCCGGCAGAGCGGTCTGGACACCCGGGCGGCCATCGACACGGGCATCCGGCGGACGGCGGGCGCGGTGACCGGCGCGGCCGTGATCATGGTGGCGGTGTTCGCGGTCTTCGGGACGCTGTCCATGCAGGACATGCAGCAGATGGGCGTCGGCCTCGCCGTTGCGGTGCTGCTGGACGCCACGATCGTACGGATGGTCCTGTTGCCCTCCGTCATGGCGCTGCTCGGCGAGCGGAACTGGCGGACCCCGCGCGGACTCTCCCGGCTGCCGAGCCTGGACCACGGCGAGGCGGAGGCAGCGGGCGCGGTTGCCGAACCGGTTCTGCCCGGGCCGGGTCTCCGCGGCTGACGCCCCTACGAAGAAGCCCTGGCCCACCGGGTACGACCGGTCGGCCAGGGCTTGTCGTGTGCGGCCCGCTCAGGGGGCGTACTTGTAACCGACGCGTCGCACCGTCTGGATCGACCGGCGGTGCTCGACGCCCAGCTTGCGGCGCAGCCGCGCGATGTGGACGTCGACGGTGCGCCCGTCGCCCACATGCCCGTAGCCCCAGACGGTCGTCACCAACTGGTCGCGGGTGTGCACCCGGTGCGGGTGCGCCACCAAATGGGCGAGCAGTTCGAATTCGAGGAACGTGAGGTCGAGCGTGTTCCCGTCCACCGCCGCGGTGCGCTGCACCGTGTCGATACGCACCGGACCGGCCGAGGCCGGGGTCGCCACCGGCTGCGGCACGATCCGCTGGGCGGCGGCCGCGGCCGCCGCTGCAACGGCGGGCTGCTGATCGGCCGGTACGAGCACCAGGTAGCCGATCATCGGCGGCCGGCCCGGCAGTGCCGGAAGGGTGTGCTGTGGTGCCGGCAGCCAGGTGGCGCCCGGCGGGAGGAAGTCGGCCACATCGGCCAGCTGGACGACCTCGTCGGGGTCGACGGCGCGCAGCCGGTGGCGGTTGGGGGAGACGGAGCGGGCGGAGGGTGGGGCCGCAGCGGTCGCCGACGATGCTGCGGTGACAGCGGTGGCGGCGGAGAAGGTACGAGTGTTCGCCATGAGGGTCAGCTCTTTCGCGCGAAGGAGTCGTCGAGGGACGGACTTGCGTCGTGCGCGCGGACCGAAGACCGGGGTGAGCGGCTTTAGAGGGCCTGCGCGTTCCACGCGCGACAACACACCCGGTCGAAGTCATGATGCTGACGGGAAGGCCAGAACGGCTCGAGGTCGCTGCGACCCGGCGCGGTGTACTGGAAGCTGGCCATGCCCCTATTAGACCAGACAAGGCGGCGCCGCTGCAGGCCTCTCTCACCCGTCGATACGGACCCTTTGCGTTACGTTCCTCACCTCGCACTTCACCTCGTGGGCCGCCGCCTGTGCTGCCTCGACCGCCCCGGCGGCAGGTGACATGTTTCCCGGTACGGGCCGGGCACGCCGAAGGGGCACCCACCGTTTCCGGCAGGTGCCCCTTCGTACGGAATCAGATACGGATCAGACCTGGTCGGCCTTCTCCAGCGCCGTGCAGCAGGTGTCGACGATCAGCCGCGTGACGACGTACGGGTCGACGTTGGCGTTCGGGCGACGGTCCTCGATGTAGCCCTTCTGGTCCTGCTCGACCTGCCACGGGATACGGACCGAGGCGCCACGGTTGGAGACGCCGTAGCTGTACTCGTTCCACGGGGCGGTCTCGTGCAGACCGGTCAGGCGGTCGTCGATGCCGGCGCCGTAGTTCTTGACGTGGTCCATCGGCTTCGAGCCCTCGCCCAGCGACTCGCACGCGGTGATGATCGCGTCGTAACCCTCGCGCATCGCCTTGGTGGAGAAGTTGGTGTGCGCACCCGCGCCGTTCCAGTCGCCCTTGACCGGCTTCGGGTCCAGGGTCGCGGAGACGTTGAAGTCCTCGGCGGTGCGGTAGAGCAGCCACCGGGCGATCCACAGCTGGTCGGAGACCTCCAGCGGGGAGAGCGGGCCCACCTGGAACTCCCACTGACCGGGCATGACCTCGGCGTTGATGCCGGAGATGCCCAGACCCGCCGTCAGGCAGTTCTCGAGGTGCTTCTCGACGATCTCGCGGCCGAAGATCTCGTCGGCGCCGACACCGCAGTAGTAGCCGCCCTGCGCGGCCGGGAAGCCGCCCGCGGGGAAGCCGAGCGGCCGGTGACCGTCGAAGAAGGTGTACTCCTGCTCGATGCCGAAGATCGGCTCCTGGCCGGCGAACTGCTCGGCGACCGGACGCAGGGCCGACCGCGTGTTGGACTCGTGCGGAGTCATGTCGATGTTGAAGACCTCGCACAGCACGAGCACGTCGTTGCCGCCGCGGATCGGGTCCGGACAGGAGAAGACCGGCTTCAGTACGCGGTCGGAGGCGTGACCCTCGGCCTGGTTGGTGCTGGACCCGTCGAAGCCCCAGATGGGCAGCTCCGCGACACCCTGGGAGGCATCCCCTGCCATGATCTTCGTCTTCGAACGAAGCTTGGCGGTCGGCTCGGTGCCATCGATCCAGATGTACTCAGCCTTGAACGTCACGGAAGCCATCCTTTGCGGGTGCTGCGATGCTGCGGTCTGCGGTCCGGTCTCTGCAGCGCAGCTTCGCAAGACACGATTTCCCGTCCGTTGCCCAAATGTGAACCCCGTGTTACCGAGGTTTCCTGCGTTATACGTGGGCGTTGAGGGGGTTGTACGCGCGCCTGTACGCGGGCCTTGAGAAGCGCCTCGAAACCGGCCGCGCGGATCCGTCGTACCAGCTCGTCCGTGATGATGCCCAGCGCCGCCGCAGCCGCCGCGAGTTGCGGGTCGGCATCGGCGAGCGTGTGCAGCAGATGGCCGCGCCGCACCTGTGCATCGGACAGCCGGAACGTCTTCAGGTAATGCACTGCGAGACAGCCCTCCAGGGAGACCCCCGCACGTGCCCCCGACCAGTTCGCGACCGGACCGTGCGGGATGTACGAGGTGCAGTGCGACCGTGGTCCGACATCGACGACGCTGCTACCGAAGCCCGGGCCGACAGGTAGTGCGCCCAAGGGCGCACCAGAGGCGGATCGTCGCCGCCCGAGGTCCACAGCGGGTATACGAACCGGGCGGGAACGGGGGCGCGATCAGCGAAATCACTGCTCATAGGCAAGTCCCGGAAGTCGCAGCCGGAGTCCCGCGGCCGGCTCCGCCGACGCAGCCGTGGGCCTTCGTGCGCCGCCACCCGATATGCGGACCGGGCAGACTGGCACCCATGACGACACCACCTGCTGCCCCTCTGCGTATCGGCCTTCTCGGTACGGGCCCCTGGGCCCGGAACACCCAGGCACCCGCCCTCGCCTCCCACCCCGGCGTCGTACTCAGCGGTGTGTGGGGGCGCCGACCCGAGGCGGCGAACGCGCTCGCCGCCGCCCACGGCACCAAGGCGTACACCGGTGACGCGGGCGTCGACGAACTCCTCGCCGCGAGTGACGCCGTCGCGTTCGCCCTGCCGCCGGACGTCCAGGCCCCGCTCGCCGCCCGCGCCGCGGCGGCCGGATGCCACCTGCTGATGGACAAGCCGGTTGCGACGACGGTGGCCGGGGCCCGCGAGGTCGCCGAGGCGGCCGGCCGGGCGGGGGTCGCGTCCGTCGTGTTCTGCACGATGCGGTTCGCCGAGCCGACCGCCGCGTGGATCGCCGAGCAGGCCGCGCGGGGCGGCTGGTTCACCGCCCGCGCGCAGTGGATCGGCGCGCTGTACGTCCCCGGGGCGGAGAGCGAGTTCGCACACTCGCCGTGGCGCCGCGAGAAGGGCGGCCTGTGGGACGTGGGCCCGCATGCGCTGTCGGTGCTGCTCCCGGTCCTCGGCGATGTGACGGAACTGACCGCCGCCCGCGGACCCGCCGACACCACCCATCTGATCCTCCGCCACGCCTCGGGTGCGTCCAGCACGGTGACGCTGGCGCTGGACGCACCGCTCGGAGCAGCGGGCACGGAGGTCGAGTTCAGGGGCGAATCCGGCATCGCCACGCTGCCGGGTGGGGGTGACGCGGTGAGTTCGTTCCGCGCGGCGGTGGACGCGCTGCTCGAAGCGGTGCGCACAGGGGTTCCGCACCCCTGCGACGTACGGTTCGGGCTGCGGCTGACCGAGCTGCTGGCCGAGGCGGAGGCCGCCGTGCGTTCCTGAACCACGAGGGGTGCCGGGCGTTGCCGTGTCTCGTACCGCACGGCACCGCCCGGCCCGGGCTCGTCAACCCACGCGCTCGATGCGGGCGCGACGGATCAGGAACTTGCCCGGTTCGCGCACCTGCTCGAACGCGGCGTTGTTCAGCAGGGCGCAGCTTCCGGACGGTGAAGTGACCTGCACCGTGGTGGACTTGTTGTTGTCGAGATTGGTCACCTTGAGCCGGGTGCCGACGGGGAACTGATTGCTGGACGCGGCGGGGGCACCTCCCTCGCCGGACAGCGTCACGGTGGATCCGGCACAGACGACCTCACCGGTGGGCTGCCCCCCTCCGCCGGGCGGCGCCGGGGCCGCGGTCCCTGGCGCGGGCGCGGACGCGGAGGCCGGTGCGGAAGCGGCTGCGGACGGGGCAGGATCCACGACCGCCGATCCCTCCCCACCGCATCCCGAGGCGGCCTGTTGGCGCCGGATCTCCGCGATCACGGCTTCCCGGTTGGCGATCCGCGCAGCCGACTGGGCATCCGGATTGGCCCGCTGACCGGCGATGAACCGCTCGTTGTTGCCGAGCGCCGTGGTGAGTCCGGTGCAGACGACCGACGAGGCCCGGTCAGCCGGTGGCGACTGTGCGGCCTGGCTGGTTCCGGCCAGTACGGCAGCCGTCCCACCGGCGAGCGCGGCGGCCCCGACCAGCAGGGCGAGCTTCTTGTTGCGGCTGAGGGTCTTCTTGCGTGACACGTAGGGCTCCTGTCCCCGGCCGGAACACCTGATGCGCTCGGGCCGGATGTGGTGCGTGTGTCCCTACGTACGAGTAACAGGCGCGTTCGTTTCAGCCGTCAGGCGGACGTAACCCTCTGTCGCCGCCCAGCCGGTCATGAAATGGCGGTGGCCGCCCGGTGCGCGGCGGACAGGAAGCGCCGCACGGCGGCCGTCTCACTCTCGTCGAAGTCGCGCAGCACCGCGACCGTGTTGTCGATCAGCGGCCCGAAGAAGGACCGGCCCAGCTCTACCGCCCGCGGGTCCACCGCCAGCAGCACCCGACGCCGGTCGCGCGGGTCACGGGTGCGCGTGAGATGACCGAGCCGTTCCAGCCGGTCGATGACGGCGGTGGTGCCCGCGGAGTTGAGTCCGAGCTGCGCACCGAGCCATCCGGCGGTCGCGTCCGTGCCCGCCCGTTCGGAGTCGAGCAGGCAGATCAGGGCGCGTACGTCGGTGGGGTGCATGCCGTGGCGGCTTGCGAACTCGGCCTGGCGCAGCCCGAATTCGACAGTCACCTTGCGCAGCAGATGGACGATCTCCATCTCGGGACTCTGCTCGCTCATCGGTCCTCCTCCCCTTATTATCTCGTCGAGCGAGATAATATCCAAGGGCACCCATCTGGGAGGCACCCCATGACGCCTACGTCATCCGGATCATCCGCGGTGGCCGCCACCGAGTCGTTCCTCGCCGCGTACGACGAGGTCCTGGCGGTCAAGTGGCCCGCTGGAACGACCCACTCCGAGGCTCTCACCCCGTACGGCACCACCCGTGTGAACAGTTACGGCCCCGAGGGCGCTCCGCCCCTGATGCTGCTGGCAGGCGGCGGCTCCACCTCCACCGTCTGGTACGCCCAGGCCGCCCACCTGGGCCGCAGCCACCGAGTCCACGCCGTCGACCTCATGGGCGACCCGGGCCGCAGTGTGGTGGGGGAGCGCCGGATCCGTACGGTGCCGGACCTGACGGCCTGGCTGGACGCAGTGCTGGACGCCCTGAACGTCGCATCGGCAGCACTCTGCGGTCATTCCTACGGAGCCTGGATCGCGCTCCACTACGCACTGCACGCACCCGGCCGCGTCCGGAAGCTGATCCTTGTGGACCCGACCCAGTGCTTCGCCGGGTACCGCCCCGGCTATCTGCTGCACGCGCTACCGATGCTGCTCCGCCCCAACGCGCGACGCACGCGCGCCTTCATGAACTGGGAGACCTCCGACGCACCGCTCGACCCGGTCTGGCTGCACCTGCGCGACACGGCTGCCGGCTTCCCGTCCGCCCGGCCGGTCACCGGTCCCCGCCCCACCCCCGAGGCGTTGGGCGCCCTGGACGTACCGACCCTGATGCTGCTGGCCGAGAACAGCCGGGCGCACAACGTCGCAGCGGTCGCCGCCACCGCGGCCCGGCTGCTCCCGAACGCGCGGACGGCGACGATCCCCGGCGCCACGCACCACACACTGCCGCTGCACGCCCCGGACGCCGCCGAACTCAACTGCAGAATCGAGGAGTTCCTGGCGGCGGGGTGCTGAGCGACTCCGCCCGGCTCAGCGCCCCAAGGCGTCCCGCACCGCTTCCTCCGTGCGCGCCACCACAGCCGTGCCGTCCTCCGCGGTGATGATCGGCCGCTGGATCAGCTTCGGATGCTCGGCGAGCGCCGTGATCCACCGCTCCCGCGAACCGGCCTCGCGCGGCCACTCCTTGAGTCCGAGCTCCTTCGCGTCCGCCTCCTGCGTCCGTGTGATGTCCCACGGCTCCAGCCCGAGCCGGTCGAGCACGGCCCGGATCTCGTCCGGCGACGGCACATCCTCCAGATAGCGGCGGACGGTGTATTCGGCTCCCTCCGCATCGAGCAACTGCACCGCGCTGCGGCACTTGGAACACGCGGGATTGATCCAGATCTCCATGGGGCCAACGATACGGGACGGAGGCCACGAAAACCCCTCTGGCCAGGGGCGATTGTCAGTGGTGGGCCGTAAAATAGAGGTAGTTCGTGAGAGTTTCACGACCGTGCCAGGAGGTTGCCCATGGCCGTTGCCGCAGTCACGACCAAGCCGCTCCACAAGCCCCTGCAGAAGAGGCCGCTCCCCGCGGGCCGGCCCCGCGAGTGGTACATCTCGCACAACCGCCGCCTGAAGGCCATGCGCCTGGCGATCGCCCTGCTCGACACGGGCGTCTACTACCCGTCCAGCGCGGACAACGCCAAGATACGCACGACTGCCGAGCGCATCGGCATCCATCCGCCGTCCGACACGACCTGCCGCATGGTCCGCGCCCTGATCCGCTACGGGCGCTGACGACCCACAGCCCGCGGACCCGAAGCCTGTGCCCCCGGACCTCGCCCGGGGGCACAGGCACGTTCCCCAGGCGACGCCGGCGCAGCCGTCCGCGTGCACGGAGGCCGCCTGCCGTCACCCGATCGACGTGCGCGGCATGCGGGCCGCCACGCCTGCGTCTTGACTGGGACGGATCCGTGAGTGCTGGGAGGCGCGATGACAAGGCGATCCGTGCGAGGCGCGTGGGCCGTGCTGCTGACGGCGGTCGTGGCATCGGCTGCCGCCGCATGTACGGACAACGGCGGCAGCCCGGCCGGCACGGTGTCCAAGGCCGCGTCCGCGGTGGCGTCCGCCGCGTCCAGAGGGGGCGACGTGGCGGCCTCGGCATCAGCTGCCGCGCGGGAGAAACTCCAAAACTTCAAGAACGGCGTGAACGCGGGCAAGGACGTCAAGGCGGGCGCGGTGACCGAGCAGGGCGGCCGCGCCACCACGAAGATCACCGTGACGAACAGCACCGAGTCGGCCAAGTCGTACATCGTCCAGATCAACTTCCGCGACCCCGGCGGCAATCTGCTGGACTCGACCGTGGTCACGGTCGACGACGTACGGCCGGGCACCCCCAAGGACGCGACGGCCCGCAGCAACCGCACCCTCGCCGGCGACGTCACCGCCGAGGTGGGCAGGGCGCTCCGCCACTGACAACGAGCAACGGGAGCGGCGGCCACCGAGTGCCGTCGCTCCCGTTGCTCGTCCCGCACGGGATGGCGGGTCGCCCTCCCTCAGGAGCCCGGGGTTGCGATCTCGCGCTTGAGGATCTTGCCGGTGGCGCCCTTGGGGAGCGCGTCGAGCAGCCAGACCTCGCGGGGGTACTTGTAGGGGGCGACCTGCGCCCGTACGAACTCCCGCAGGTCGTCGGGGGTGGCCTCGGCGCCCGGGAGCAGGGCCATGGCGGCGGCGACCTCCTGGCCGAGAGCCGGGTGGGGGATGCCGATCACCGCGGCCTC
Organism: Streptomyces sp. NBC_00353; assembly: GCF_036108815.1. Taxonomy (NCBI): domain Bacteria; kingdom Bacillati; phylum Actinomycetota; class Actinomycetes; order Kitasatosporales; family Streptomycetaceae; genus Streptomyces; species Streptomyces sp. NBC_00353. The sequence continues at coordinate 7,122,047 of NZ_CP107985.1, forward strand.
GGCGACCGCGGGGTGCTCGTAGAGGACCTCTTCGATCTCGCGGGGGTAGACGTTGAAGCCGCCGCGGATGATCAGGTCCTTCTTGCGGTCGACGATGAAGTAGTAGCCGTCCTCGTCGACGGTGGCGAGGTCGCCGGTGCGCAGCCAGCCGTCGAGGATGGTTTCGGCGGTGGCCTCGGGGCGGCCCCAGTAACCCTTCATGACGTTGTGGCCGCGGACGCAGAGTTCGCCGATGCCGTCCTTCGCGTCGATCAGGCACAGCTCGACGCCCTCGATCGGCGTGCCGATCGAGCCTGCCTTGCGCGGCCGGTCCGGGTGGTTGAACGAGGCGACCGGTGAGGTCTCGGACATGCCGAAGCCCTCCAGTACGGGACAGTCGAAGGCAGCCTCGAAGCCGTGCAGGACCTCGACGGGCAACGAGGCGCCGCCGGACGCGCACAGCCGCAGCGAGGAGGCGTCGTAGCTGCCCGGCTGTTCCGCGTGTGCGGCGAGCATGGCCGCGTACATCGTCGGCACGCCCTCGAAGACGGTGACCTGCCGCTGCTGGATGGTCCGCAGGGCCAGGGCGGGGTCGAAGCGGGGCATCAGGGTGAGGCGGGCGCCGGCGGTCACGGCGGCGTTCATGGCACAGGTCTGGCCGAAGGTGTGGAACAGCGGCAGGCAGCCCAGCAGGATGTCCTCGGGGCTGAGCCGGAACAGCGACTTCGTGATGATCTCGGCGTTGCGGACCAGGTTGGCGTGGGTCAGCTCGGCGCCCTTGGCCACTCCGGTGGTGCCGGAGGTGTACAGGATGACCGCGGTGTCGCGCTCCTCGCGGGTCCTCGCCTGTATGGGGTCCGGATGGGCGGCGAGCAGGTCGGTGAGCGAACCCGGCCCGATCGGGACCACGGTGGCGGCGGAGCCCGCTGTCCCGGCGGTCGCCGCGGCCACGGCCGACTCGTGGGCGAACAGCAGCACCGCGCCCGAGTCGTTCAGGTAGTGGGTGATCTCGCGTGCCTTGAAGAGCGGGTTCATCGGCACGACGACGGCGCCTGCGCGCAGCGTGCCGTAGTACAGGGCGGGGAACTCCAGCAGGTTCGGCAGCATTACGGCGACCCGGTCGCCGGGGGTGACGCCGCGCGCGGTGAGCAGGGCGGCCACCCGGCCCGCGAGCGTGTCGAGTTCGGCGTAGGTCAGCGACCGGTCGCCGAGTTCGACGGCGATACGCGCGCCATGGGTGACGGCGGTGCGGCTGAGGAGGTCGGCGAGATTCACCTGAGGCCTTTCGTTTCTGGTGCCGTGCACGGCCCGTTCGTCCGTCGCGGGCGGTGGCGCCCCGGGGCCGGGCGAAAAGTCGGGCCGTGGCCGGCTCGGGTACGGAATGCGAGGCTGTCAGCCGCGCAGCGCGGAGACGAAGACGGCCGGCAGCTTGGCGATGCCGGGTGCGGCGGTGAAGCGGGTGACGCGTTCGACGGTCGTACGGGAAGTGCGGTTGGTGACGAAGTATGGCGGGCGCGGGGACAGCGACGGGGAGCCGGTGAACAGACCGCGCGGGGTGGGGGCGAAGGGCGCGCGCAGCACGGTCTTCTCGATGTCCTCGAGCATGAAGGCGTTGTGGACGAAGCCGATGCCGCTGCCGATGTCCTGGCGGGTGTGGCCGGGGTGGGCGCCCCAGGGGGTGTAGCCGAGCAGGAAGCCGATCGCGGACCAGCAGTTGACGCCGATGGTTCCGTACCGCAGTTCGGCGACGGCTGCCTCCACGGCGGTGCGGTGGGTCTTCTCGGTCCTGGGGTGGACGATGAGGGTCGCGCCGAGTGTCCCGGGGAGTGCGTCGTTGGCGAAGTCGACGGCGTGGCGCAGGAATTCGGCCGGGGTGGCACCCGGGAGCCGTACGACGCCGAGGGCGCTGCCGAAGACCTCGCCGGTGATCAGCATGTCGTCGTGGTCGGCGATGTCGGGGACCAGGATGCGGCAGTCACCTTCGCCGTGGGACTCGGCCTGCGGGTGGGCCTCGAGCACGGCGCCGAGGCGCTGGGCGGTGCCGGGGTAGTAGTCGGTCCGCGGCGGCAGTGCGCGCAGCACCTGCCGGATCTCCTCCAGCAGACGCTCGGTGCCGTCCCACTCCCGGGGCACGACCAGGATCTGGCTGGCGATGCAGTTGTGGCCGGAGTTGTTCATCTTGCTGGTGACGATGTGCTCGGCCTGGAAGCGGAAGTCCGCCGCGCTCCAGGGGCCGGGGGTGACGATGCACGGGCTGACCCCGCCCAGCTCGCTGGTGAAAGGCTTGCCGATCAGCGGCCTGTCGTCGCGGCGGCGCTCGGCCGCCTGCTCGTCGGTGCCCCACACGATGGCGTCGTGGGTGCGGTCGCTGCCGGTGACGTGGATGGCGTCGACGCCCTCGTGCGCGGCGAGGTAGCCGCCCTCGGCCGCACCGCCGTCGATGAAGCGCACCCAGCCGCGCGCGACGAACTCGGCGAATACGTGCTCGAAGTGCGGGCGGAGATAGGCGTTGACCGGGTTCATCTTCGCGACGACGACCTGGCCCTCGGCGTAGAGCTTGTGGAGTATGTCGAGCGCGGTGATGGCCGCGACGTTGCCCGCACCCAGGACCAGGGCGACGGCCGGGCGTCCGGGCCGGCCGCGGTACTCGCCGGCGGCCCGGTCCCGTACCCGCTGTGCGGTGATGCCTGAGCGCATCCACACCTGGGCGGTGAACCCGTTGAGCAGCAGGGTGTCCCAGCCGGTGGCGGGGAAGACGTCGACCCGGGTGCGGCCGTCTCGCACATGTACTGCCCCGGCCTCGACCGGATCCTTGCCCGCCGCGATCCGGCGCAGCACATGCAGGCAGGCACTGACGTTCTGGGCGAGTGCCCACGGGGCGCCGATCCAGTCCTCGGCCGCCCACGGGGAGTCGGGCCCGTATCCCTTGGCGCGGGCGCCGGCTGCGGCCATGTCGGCGGCGCTGTCGACGATCCGCGGCATCAACCGCTCCAGCAGCGCGATCCGTTCGGCGATCGGGGTGGTGGTCCACGACGCGGCGCCTTCGCGCAGCTCGGAGAGGGCCTGGTCCAGCAGTTCGGTGTCGACAGCGGTGGAGGGCACGGGTTCGCTCCAGGGGGCAGCGGGTGGGTGGGCGGTGTCGGGGTCCGGTGTGTCAGACGCTCGGCCGGAGAGCGTCGCGCGCCGGGTCGATCAGGGTGAAGGCGGCGAGCGCGCCCAGCAGCAGCAAGGCGCCCGAGAGCACGACGGCGGTCTGGTACCCCGCCGCGCCGTGGCTGTCGACCAGAGATCCGACGACGGCGGGGGCGATGAGGCCCGCGGTGGTCACGGTGGCGTTCATCGTGCCGAGGGCGCCGCCACGCCGTGCGGGCGGGGCCAGTTCGGCGACGGTGGTGGCCGCGACGGTGGCGAAGGATCCGCCCAGGCCGAAGCCGACGGCCAGCAGCGCGGTCTTCGCCGCCGCACCGTCCGCGAGGGGTACGGCCAGACAGGCGACCGCGCCGAGCAGCAGCAGGCTGCCGCCGACCCGGCCGCGCGCCCAACGGCTGCTGACTCCGCGGCGCATGAGCCACCCGGTGAGCGCCGCCTGACCGAGCAGCGCGAGGGCGCCGACCACCCAGGGGAGGACGATGAGTCTGCCGGCGGCGTCGGAGGAGTGGCCGAGGCCGTTGCGCAGGTAGGAGGGCAGCCATACGAGCATCAGCGCCACGGCCCAGTAACTGGTGAAGTAGGCGGCGGTGGTGCCGATCCAGGTTCGGGTGCCGAGGATGCGGCGATAGGCGGGCTTCACCGCCGGCTCGGAGGACAGTGTCTCCGCGGTGTCGGTCCGGTACGTCCCGTCGGCGCCGAACAAGGCCCACAGCAGAGCCCACAGCGCACCGGCGGCCGCGACCACCCAGAGGGCGGCGCGCCAGCCGTGGTGGTGGATGACCTAGGTCAGGCCGGGCGCGGCGGTGATCACGCCGAGGGTGACGCCGAGGGTGACCAGCGCCCCGGGGAGGTTGCGCCGGTGGTTGGGGAACCAGGACAGCGCGGCCTGCTGGGCGACGGGGAAGGCGGGACCTTCCGCCGCTCCCAGCAGGACCCGTGAGCCGATCAGTACGGCCAGGCCGCCGCCCAGGGCCGCCGGCGTCTGCGCGACCGACCAGAGCAGGGCCATGGCCAGGAGCAGCCACTTGGGCCGCACGCGGTCGGCGAGCAGTCCCACGGCGCCGGCGGCGACCGAGAACAGCAGGAAGAAGGCGCTGTTGGCGAGTCCGAAGTCGGTGGCGGACAGGCCCATGTCCGCGCGGATCTCATCGGCCGCGAGACCGAGCACGGACTTGTCCGCGAAGTTGACCATCATGAAGGCCACGAGTAGGCCGGTGACGATCCAGGCGCGGGCGCCGGAGCTGTGGCCCGTAGGGGAGTCGGTCTGTCTGGGTGCGGTGTCGGCGGCGGTCACGGGGTCCTCCGGAAAGGGGGCGCTGACGAGGGGGTGGGCACGCGAGGAGGCGGGGCGGCGCCGCGGCCCGTGTGCCGGCCCGCGCACGGGCCGCGGCGCAGGGGCCTCAGGAGAGCGGGACTCCCGCGATGGCGATCCGCTCCATGACGCGCCGCTGCGGGTAGTAGTCGTTGATCGCGTAGTGCTGGACCGCGATGTTGTCCCAGATCGCGACGGAGTCGGGCTGCCAGCGGAAACGCACCTGGAACTCGGGGATACGGGCCTGCAGGACGAGCTCGTCGAGCAGCTCGCGGCTCTCGGTGTCGGACAGGCCGACGATCCGCGTGGTGAAGGGCTCGTTGACGTAGAGCACCTTGCGTCCGGACTGCGGGTGGCGGACGACCACCGGGTGCTCCACGGGCGGCAGGGTTTCCCGGAACCGCGCGATCTGCTCGTCGGTCATCACCGCACCCCAGCTGGGCACCCAGTCGTGCACCGCCGTGAGTCCGTCGATCCTGTCCTTCATCGACGCGGAGAGGTTGTCGTAGGCGACCGCCATGTCCGCCCACATCGTGTCGCCGCCGGCCGACGGCACCTCGACGGCGCGCAGCACCGAACCCAGGGCGGGCTCGGCCATGAAGGAGTGGTCGCTGTGCCAGATGTTCTCGTTGCCGACGGCCATGGCGTCCTTGGCCAGACGGGAGACGCCGACGGTGTCGCCCTTGGGGAAGAAGGGGTTCACCTCCGGCTCGCCCCACACCGCCGCGAGCGCGACGTGGTGCTCCGCAGCGAAGCGGTGCTGGTCACGGAAGAAGATCACCTTCCACTCCAGCAGGGCCTGCCGCAGCTCCTCGGCGAGGTCGTCACCGATCGGCTGCGAGAGGTCGACGCCGCTGACCTCGGCACCGATGTGGGGGGTGAGCGGGCTGATGCCCAGAATCCGGTACTCCGTCTCGGTGCTGCCCGGAGCGGTGCGGTCCAGAACGCGGCGCCCGTAGTGCATCAGGGGCTTGTCGAGGGCGGGCTTGGGGGTGGCGACGGCTGCGGCCATGGGTGCTTCCTCCACGGTGAGGATCAATTCGATACCGGGAGTATCGATATTCAGGCATGCCATGGCAAGGGTCTGTGCCCACCGATTTCAAGACCGCGGAGAGAACCGGCTCCCGGTCAGCGCCGCACTCCGACGGCGCGGCCGACGAGCTCGACCACCGACTCCACCAGGTGACTGTCCGGCAGCTCCTGCTCCGCCACCAGGCGGAACACCAACGGCGCCGCCACCATGGTGGCGGCGGCCCGGACGTCGGTGTCCGGCCGCACATCCCCGCGTACGATGCCGCGCTCCAGGATGCGCCCGGTCTCACCCATGACCCGGTTGATGTACGCCCGGTACGCGCTGCGTCCTGCTCCCGGGTCGGCCGCAGCGCTGAAGACTTCTGCGATCAGACGGTTCATACCGGGCGCCCGGTACACCTCCACACGAGCGGTGAGCACGGCCCGAAGTTCGGCGCGGAAGTCCCCCAGGTCGGGGATGGACAGGGGGCCGACGCGCGACTCGGCGGCAGCGATGATCAGGTCCTGTTTGGTGGGCCAGCGCCGGTAGATGGCCGGCTTGCTCACCTCGGCCCGTACGGCCACGGCGTCCATCGTGAGCGCGTTCATCCCCTGCTCCGCGACCAGCGCGACGACCGCGTCGAGCACCGCGTGGGTGACCCGCTCCTCCCGGGGGCGCCCCGGCCCTCGTGCTGCGCCCCGAGTCTGCTTTTCGACCATGCCCCGACCCTATGATTTCGCCCCGCACACCAACCAGGCCGGTCCCCGATCGCGTCCGGGGACGGAGCCGGACTCGACGTTCACCTGTTCGGGTCAGCGGGCATCGCGGCGCACGCTATGCGTTCCTACGATCGGAAGGAACGTGGTGCGGTCATCCGCTCGGGACACACCCGGCAGACCGGGCCCGCGGGAGGCAACCATGCGCCTCATCGGAATGCCCGCCGTCGCGGGGTGCGTTGCGCTTGCACTGTCGGCCCCCGCTGCGATGGCCACCGCCGGCGCCGACCCCATCGCCACCGTCAGCCCGAACACCGTGCAGCCCGGCCAAACCGTGCATCTGACCTTGCGCAACTGTGAGAACCCTGGGGCGGGCGGGCTTGCCGAGGGTTCGCTCGTCGGGGGCGAGACCACGGCGAGATCCCCCATCGGCCTTACGGATCTCAAGGCCGACGCCGACGGAACGCTCGTCGGTACAGCCACCATCGAGAATTCCGAGCGCGGAACCACGGGGACCATCTACCTCGCCTGTAACTCGAACCCGGACAAGGTCGTCGAGACCACCGTCACCATCACGCGCTGACTGATGCGTCGGCTTGATCCTGAAATGCTGGGCAGCGTTTCCTCGTCGGCTGTGGGACTTCAGCTGTTGGCCGGTCGGCAAGGAACCGGGCCGCGCAAAGCAAGGCATTCGGTCGTCGTTCTGTCGGAATCGGAAACGCAATCAGATGCAGTCCTGTGCATTAAGTTCGGTGTACTTGGTCACTTGGGACGAGGAATTATCTGAGCAGGGCTGCTCACAGTCATCCGTACTGTGGCGTCCGGGTGAATTCACTTCTCCGCCCACGTCAATGGCCGGGTCCTGCCTCTCGCCGCCTCCTCGCATTGCCGGCCGGGAGAGGCAGGTCTTGAAGCTCCCTGCCGGCGGCGCCGCAGAGCCGGGAGATTGCCGCCGAGTTGAACATCACCGAGAACACAGTACATTCGTATCTGGACCGGCTGCGGAGAGAGAGAGCGGATCTCGCCGAAGGGCCACATCCGGCCCGGCTCACGCCGTGCTACGGCCTGACTGGTGACTGCTTGAGCGAAAACATTTTGCCCACACATGAGACCGGCCGTTCTTCCCCTTGGATCTTCTGAGTTAACCAGACAAGCCTTGTTTATTGACCACGGGAAGAAGTAACGCCAGCGGCACGTTGCCGCGTCGCAAATCGCCCGCGGTCAGTGCGCTCAGGTGCAAGCTTCACGTCACCGGTCCTCGGGGTAATGGCCACGAAATCGTGCACGACTTCCACATCGAGATCACCCAAACTTCTCGCGAGGCTGATCATGAAGAAGCAGATATGGCAGAGCATCGGTGTCACGACAGCCGCTTGCTCGACGGTAGGCGGGTACGGCATCACAAGCGCCCGATCCAGTGGCGCGTCCGCACAGGCAGCGCAGAACCATGCCCGCGGTGCAGCCACCTACCCGAATCCGGTTCCGGACCGGGAATGCCATGCAGCCGCCTGACGTCAGGGATCCGGGCGAGGAGCTGCCGGACCCCGCGGCGGACGGACAAGCTCCGGGAGGTGCGGGTGAGGGGGCCGGGTCGCCGGCGGATCATGTCGGCAGACCCGGCGGGATGTCCGCTCTCTCACCGCTATCGGTGATCATCATCGTGGTCTCGGTGGTGGGCGTCGCGGTCGCAGCTGTCGTGCACTCGGTGATGCTCTTCCTCAATATCGCCCCTTTGAACACCCTCTCCCAGAAGCACGCCGCAGGTCTCAACAACTACATCTACCCCGAGTTCGCACAGGACTGGAAGCTCTTCGCCCCCAACCCGACGTCGGCAAATACACATGTGCAGGCTCGCGTGAAGGTCCTGATGCCCGACGGGGCCCTCAAAACGACGGGCTGGATGGACTTGACCGCGATGGACGAGGCGTGGATCGTGCACAATCCTCTACCCAGCCAAGCGCACCAGAACCAACTTCGCGGAGCCTGGAGCAACTACGTCTCCACGCTCGATGACAAGGGCCACCCGGTCGGCTTGTTCGGAAACCTGATGCAGCAGTACCTGTTGCGCATCGCCGCCGAGCGTTTTGGACCGCACTACGACGGCGGCACCGTGCAACTCGTCCAGCTGCGCTCGGCCAGTACGCCAATCGCGGCGCCTTCGTGGAGCAATCAGTACGTCGACACCACGACCGGTTATTTGGTGGAGCCGTGGTGGACCGTCAAGGCGGAGGACTTCAAGTGACCGCATACTCTCCGGCCACGTCCGGCCGCGTATCCGTACCGCCCCCTCGCGCCCGGCTGTGGCGCCGTATCGGCGCCATTGTCGAGCGGGGCTTTACGCGTATCACCAGCGGTGTCATCGCGCCGTACCAGTCGGCCGTCATCCGGATCGGCTTCTCGCTCACCTGGCTCGCCCTGCTGTTGCGCGAGTGGGTGCACCGCAACCAGCTCTACGGGGCGGACAGCCCTTGGAGCTGGACCATGGCCCGTGAATGGAATGCCACAAACCACGGCTTCACCATAATCTTGTGGCATGACGGTCGGCTGTGGTTCGAGATCGTCTACCTGGCGGCGATCGCCGCGTCGGTGATGCTGCTCCTCGGCTGGCGGACCCGTACCGCCTCGCTGCTGTTCATGATTGGTGTGCTGGCGCTCCAGAACCGTAACCCCTTCGTGGGGAACGGCGGCGACAACGTCATCCACATCATGGCGATCTACATGGTGTTCACGCGCTGCGGCCAAGTCTGGTCCTTGGACGCGCGGCGCTCTGCGGACGGCCGCGACGACGGCCGGGATGGCGGCCGGGACGTGGTCGGGATCGTCATGTGGGCGTTCTTCACTGCCGTGCTCATCCTGGTCACCGGACTGGGCAAGCTGAGCACGGGCTGGGCGTTGCTGCTCTGGGGCTTCGTCTTCGCGCAGATGGCGTGGTGGTTGGTGCGGAGCTACGCACCTGGGGAGCCCCGCACCGTAATGGCGATGGTCGGCAACGTGGTGCACGCGGGTGCGATGCTCGTGATCGCGGTCCAGGTCTGCCTGATCTACTCGAGCTCCGGCTGGTACAAGATTCAGGGCTCCCTTTGGCAGGATGGCACGGCGATCTACTACGCGTTGCACCTCGGCAACGTCACCCCGTGGCCCGCGTTGTCCCACGCCGTCGCGAGTAGCAGCCTGATCGTCCTGCTGCTGAGCTACGGCACGGTGATCGTCGAAGTCGCCTTCCCCTTCACGCTTTTCAACAGCCGTGTGAGGACCGTGATGGTCGCGATCATGATGTCCATGCACTTGGGCATCGGGATTCTGCTCGGCCTGCCCTTCTTCACGATGGCGATGATTGCGGCGGATTCGCTCTTCCTCCCGACCGCTGTTCTGCGCTGGCTGAGCGACCGCATGGCGCGCGCAGTGCAGTGGACGCGAGCCGTGGTGCCCACACCACTGGTACCCCAAGAACAGACCGGGCCCGTCCACCGCGCGTGATGGGGGAGTGAAGGACAGGTTCGATCGGCGGCCCGAAGAACTCCCGTCCCAGCTCGACCGCTTGCGTGTCCACTGCCGGCAGTGCCCGCCGCCGCTCGCGCGCGTCCCCGGGTGCGGGTGACGTGGTCGAGCCGCTCCAGGCGGTCGATGACGACCCTGGTACGTGCGGAGTTGAGCCCGAGGTGCGCACCGAGCCGTCCGGCAGTCGCGTCCGTGCCCGCACGCTCGGCGCCGAGCAGACAGATCAGAGCGCGTACATCGGTGGTGTGCAATGGCATGGCGGCTCGCGATGCTGGCCTACCGTGCCAGTTGCCCGAGGCTGTTGCTGCAGTCACGACCAAGCCGCTCCACGAGCCCCTGCAGGAGAAGCCGCTCCCCGCGGGCCGGCCCCGCCGAGTGGTACATCTCGCACAACCGCCGCCTGAAGGCCATGCGCCTGGCGATCGCCCTGCTCGACACGGGCGTCTACGGCGCGGACAACGCCAAGATACGCATGACTGCCGAGCGCATCGGCATCCATCCGCCGTCCGACACGACCTGCCGCATCCTGGTCCGCGCCCTGATCCGCTACGGTCGCTGACGACCGTGTGCTGCTGATTGTGGTGCTCCTGCCGGCCGATGTCGTCGCCGCGGCCGTCGGGGTGGTCGCTGGTGAGTTCGACCCTCAAGTCCCTGCCTCGGTCCGGACAGCTGAAGTCCGTGGCTTCATGAACGGCGGATTCTCGGCCGTCACCCTCGGGAAGTCGGGTGGCGAGGTCGCCTGCGTACACGCCTGCGCCCCCGGAGCCCCGGGGGCGCAGGCGTGTACGCAGGCGGTGGGAAGCCATCAGGTTCAGAAGTGGTTGGTCCGCTGTTCCCCTGAACCCGGCTTTCGAAGCACGTGCCACGACGGATCTTGCACCTGGTGGGACTGCCAGGAAAGCGCCGTCAGCTTTTTCTCGGTGCCGGTGCCGGGTTGCGGAATCTCGAGAATGACCCGCCGGCCTGAGCGGTCGTCGACAACGAGCACGCTCTCCTCCAGCACCATGCGGCCGACAGAGGGATGCTCCACTTCCCGGGTGGTGACGTGATGCCTTTCGATTTCGTGCTGCCGCCACCATCTGCGGAAGTCCGTGCTGTTCTGGCCCAGTTCGCGGACCAGTGTGGTGAACCACGGTTCGTGGACGTACAGTCCGGTGGCCGCGCGGAACTCGGCCAGCACGGAACGGGCGCTCGGTTCCCAGTTCTGAATCAGCTCTCGCATATGACCGCCGAAGAAGAGCCACAGCATATGGCGGTGCGCGGGTGGGATTTTGGCCAGATCGCCATAGACATCGGTTCTGGCCTGGTTCCAGGCGAGAATGTTGAAACGGGGACCGAGGGCGATTGCCGGATGTGGATGCTGGCTGTCCAGGATGCGCTGGAGAGCCGGAGGGACGCCGTCCGCGGGTACGTTCGCGCTGGAACGGGCATCCTCGTTCGCCAAGGCCAGGAGGTAGTCACGCTCTTCGGCGTTGAGGCGAAGGGCTTCGGCCAGCGAGTTGAGGACGTGGTCGGATACCCGGATGTTTCGAGCCTGTTCAAGTTGGGAGTACCAGCAGGCGCTGATGCCCGCCAAGTCGGCGACGTCTTCCCGCCGCAGGCCCGGGGTTCGCCGTGATGTTCGTGTGGGAAGGCCGACCTCTTCCGGCTGAAGGGCCAGCCGTCGTGTTTTGAGGAAGTCCGCGAGCTCCGCTCGCCGTTGGTCGTAATTCATCCGTTGTTCCCTCTGCTGGGCGACTATTGCGGATGGTTATTACCGGAGACCTCTACTCCTAGGATAGTCGGTTTCTTGATGCGCGCTCTGCCGAGTGTGAAGCTCCTGCTGGGAGCGGCGTTCGACCCTACGAGGTGCTGAGAGGGGACACCGTTTGTGAACGAGCGCCTGTCTTTCGCTCCGGCAGTCGAAGGGAGAAAGTCATGCGTGGCAAGCGGTACCTCATCCGGCTCAGCCCACTGCTCATCGCTTCTCTGGCGTTCCCAGCAGGTTTCGCCGCGGAAACGGCCGGTGCCTCACCCCCAGCCGCCGTGGCGGCATCGGCCCCTGCGAAGGCAGCGCCCACGACCGTCGACCAACCGCGTTTCCCGGGTCAGCAGCAACAGCAGCAGGGCGGCCGGCAGCAGCAGCAGGGCGGCCTGCCGTGCTTCTTTGGGCAGCAACAGCAGCAGGGCGGCCGGCAGCAGCAGCAGCAGGGCGGCCTGCCGTGCTTCTTTGCGCAGCAACAGCAGCAGGGCGGCCTGCCGGGCTTGTTTGCGCAGCAACAGCAGCAGGGCGGCGGGCAGCAGCAGCAGCAGGGATAGGTCGCCTCAGGGCTGTCCCGTAATCCCGGGTCGATCAGCGCGCGGCGTCAGATGCGGTGCATCGCAAGGCGGAGGCGTCCTCATACTGGGCGCATTCGGGCGTTCCGGCAACGCGGCGAGGTGCCGTAGCTGTCGTCGCGCGCCCGCCAGGGATTACGGGACAGTCCTTAGTCAGGTTGTCTGGCGGACGCCTTGCCGCCTGGAGGCGCGTAACCCGCGGTACACGCGGGATACGCGTCACACGCCCCTGCTCAGCCGGTCTCAGCGGCAGCATGACAAGGGTCGTCCCGAGGTGTGGGGAAGCGGCCTTCGCCGTTGTTTGTGAGTTCAAGTTGTGAGATCAGGTTCAGAGACCGGCACGGCAGTCTCAAGTGCAGAGGGAGTGGACGCGTGCCGGAGTGGTGAGCCACGGTTCGTGGACTTACGATCCGGTGGCCGCGCGGAACTCGGCCGGCACGGATCGGGCGCTCGGCTCCCAATGCTGAATCAGCGCATATGCCCGCCGAAGAAGAGCCATTGCATATGCCGGCGCTCAGAGGGATTTTATTCAGATCGCCTTGGGCGTCGGCTCTGTCCTGGTTCCGAACCGGAATGCTGAAGCAGGGACCGAGGGGGAATTCAGGATGCGGATGCCCGCTGTCCGGGAAGCGCTGGAGCGCTGGAGCGCTGGGGGTACAGCTCTGCAGAAGTACCGGTGCTGTAAAGGGCGTTCTCATTCGTCGGGGCCAGAAGTGGCCGCGCTCTTGGGTGTTGAGGTGAAGGGCTTCGGTCGGCGAGTTCAGGACGTGGTCGAATGCCCGGATGTTCCGGGCCTGTTCAAGGCGGGAGTGGCAGTAGCTGCCGATGCCTGCCACGGGCCGTCGGTCCGCTGCGATGCACGTGGTGGAAGACCGACCTCTTCCGCGAGGAAGTCCGCCGTCTCCGCTCGCCGTTGGTCGTAATTCATCCGCCCTTGCCTCTGCTGGGCGACTATTGCGGATGGCTATTACCGGAGACCTCTACTCCTAGGATAGTCGGTTTCTTGATGCGTGTTGTGCCGCGTGTGATCCTGCTGCTGGAAGCGGCGTTCGACCGTTACGTGGTGCTGAGAACGGGCACCGTTCGTGAACGAGCGCCTGTCTTTCGCTCCGGTGGTCGAAGGGAGAAAGTCATGCGTAACAAGCGGTACCTCGTCCCCCCAGTGCTCATCGCGTCTCTGGCGTTCCCAGCGAGTTTCGCCGGGGAGACGATCGGCGCCTCACCCCCAGCCGCTGTGGCGGCATCGGCATCGACCCCGGCGAAGGCAGCGCCCGCCGCCTTTAACCAACCCTGTTTCCCGGGTCAGCAGCAGCAACAGCAACAGCAGGGCGGCCGTCAGGGCGGCCGGCAGCAGCAACAGCAGCAACAGCAGGGCGGTCGACAGGGCGGCCGGCAGCAGCAACAGCAGCAACAGCAGCAGGGCGGCCGGCAGCAGCAGCAGCAACAGCAGCAGCAGCAACAACAGCAGCAGCAGCAGCAACAGCAACAGCAGCAGCAGCAGCAACAGCAGCAGCAGCAGCAGCAACAACAGCAGCAGCAGCAGCAACAGCAACAGCAACAACAGCAGCAGCAGCAACAACAGCAGCAGCAGCAGCAACAGCAACAGCAGCAACAGCAGCAGGGTGGCCAGCAGGGTGGCCAGCAGCAGCAGCAGCAACAGCAGCAGCAACAGCAGCAGCAGCAGCAACAGCAGCAGCAACAGCAACAGCAGCAGCAGCAACAGCAACAGCAGCAGCAGCAACAGCAGCAGCAGGGCCAGCAGGGTGGCCAGGGTGGCCAGCAGCAGCAACAGCAGCAGCAGGGCGGCGGCCTGCTATAGGTCGCCTAGTCAGGTTGTCTGGCTGATGCCATGCCGCCTGGGGGCTCGTAACCCGCAGTACACGCGGGTTACGCGTCATACGCCCCCGCTCAGCCGGTTCTCACCGGCAGCATGACGAGGGCCGCTGTCCCGAGGTGTGGGGCAGCGGCCCTCGCTGCTGTTTGTGAGGTCAAGTCGTGAGATCAAGCCAGGGAGCCGGCCCGGCGGTGCTCAAGTGCACAGGGAGTGGAGGACAGGCGTGGGCAACGGCCCTCAAGCTCGACATGCACGAGTCCGTCTTCCTCGGATACTGGGTCCTGGCCGAGCCCCCACCGCTCGGGCAGGGGCTCGGGGGCCCGCAGTGCGGCGGTCATCACTCGCCTCACAGCCACTGAGGCGAGAGGATGACGACATGCTCACCCCCCAAGGGATCGCGTTTGCCACCCCGGACGACCTCGGCGACCTGGAGAACTACCGCAGCTTCTGCCTGGCCGCCGGTCTCGATCCCGTACCCGATGGCTACGGTCTCCTCCTCGTCACCGACGAGGTGGGCGACAAGAAGACGCTCGTCACCGGCGACGTCGAATACGTGCGGGCGATCGTCGGGGCCACACCCGAAGCGCTCAGTGGACTGGAACTCCCCCAGGACAAGTTCCTCGTCCGCGACGGTTGGCCCGACAGCTGGGCCTGACCCTGTAGCTGCACCGGCCCACAGCCGCTGACGAGAGGATGCCTCTCCGCGCTTCATGGCTGCGGCGCCGCTCAGGCCAATTCGTTGGTGGTGGCTGCGGCAGCAGGGAAGAGGCGCTGGACGGCGGCGACGACGGCGGCGCGGCGGGCCGCCAGGGAGGTGTCGCGGACCTGGTCGCCGGCCGCGTCCACGAGATCGAGCTGTCCGGCCCAGGCCATGGCGATCTGGTTGAGCAGGACGAGGATGTCGATAGGGTCCCAGGCGGTGTCCAGTTGGCCGACTTCCTGGGCCTTGCGCAGCAGCTCGGCCTTGCGCTGGACGGTCCTCTGGGTGACGGCATCGGCGGTGCTGCCGGCGAACTCCAGTCGGCCCCAGGTCATGAGCCGGTGCCGGTCGGGGTGGCTGACGAAGTAGTCGTGGACCCGACCGGCGTATTCGGGCAGGTCGGTGGGGTCCAGGCGGGTCGCCTCGGCCACTAGGGCCATCTCGCGCTCGGCGATGAACTGGTAGAGCGCTTCCTTGCTGCGGAAGTAGGCGTAGACGCGTTCCTTGCTGGTCTTCGCGGCTTTCGCGATTCGCTCGATGCGCGCTCCGGCGATCCCGTGCTGGGAGAACTCGGCCGTGGCCGCGGCGACGATGCGGTCGCGGGTGGAGTCTGCGCTGGTCGAGGACGGCATGCCCTCAGATTACCCGACCGAACCGTTTGGTTTGGCGTGCGCCGGAGCAAGGCGTACGGTAGAACCGAACCGTTTGGTTTGACTTGAGGAGTGCGTCATGCAGCACAGGACACTCGGCAGCCAGGGCCTTGAGGTCTCGGCGATCGGCTACGGCACGATGGGCCTGACGATGGCCTACGGCCCCGGCGACACCCAGGAGGGCATCGCCGCCATCCGGCGTGCCCACGACCTGGGTGTCACCTTCTTCGACACCGCCGAGCTCTACGGCTTCGGTACCGGGTCCAACGAGACCCTGGTCGGCCAGGCCGTCGCGGACTTCCGCGACGACGTGGTCCTGGCCACCAAGTTCGGCTTCGACCTGTCCGACCCTGAGCGGATCGGTCACGCCCTCAACAGCCGTCCCGACAACATCCGTAAGGTCACCGACAACAGCCTGCGCCACCTCGGCGTCGACCACATCGACGTCCTCTACCAGCACCGCGTCGACCCGGACGTGCCCGTCGAAGACGTCGCCGGTACCGTCAAGGAGCTGATCGATGCGGGCAAGGTGAAGTACTTCGGCCTGAGCGAGGCCGGCCCCGAGACCGTCCGCAAGGCGCACGCCGTGCAGCCGGTCTCCGTCCTGCAGACCGAGTACAGCCTGTTCGAGCGTGACGTCGAGCAGCTCTTCCCCACGCTCGACGAGCTGGGCATCGGCTTCGTCGCCTACTCGCCGCTGGGGCGCGGCTTCATCACCGGCACGGCCAAGCCCGCCGGTCAGTACGACGCCACCGATATGCGCAACATCGACCCGCGCTGGCAGCCGGGCAACTTCGAGAAGAACGTCGACGCCG
Source organism: Streptomyces sp. NBC_00353 (assembly GCF_036108815.1). NCBI lineage: Bacteria > Bacillati > Actinomycetota > Actinomycetes > Kitasatosporales > Streptomycetaceae > Streptomyces > Streptomyces sp. NBC_00353. The sequence goes on from NZ_CP107985.1 coordinate 7,138,029, forward strand.
TCAACGGGCTCGCCGACCTCGCGGCCACCAAGAACGCCACGGTTTCGCAGCTGGCCCTGGCCTGGCTGCTCGCCCAGGGCGAGCACATCGTGCCCATCCCCGGCACCCGCAGCCCGAAGCGTGTCGAAGAGAACACCCGCGCCGGCGGCCTCATGCTGACCGACGCCGACCTGGCCGCGATCGACAAGATCCTGCCTCACGGCGGCTTCGGCGCCCGCTACGTCGAAGGCGCCCTGCCCACCTGGGTCTGACCACGCAACTGCACCGGAGCCGGCCCCCAGGAGGCAGAGCGGAGATCCGACTCATCAACTCTGGACCGGGCCCAGCTGTCATCATCGGCAGCACCGGACCCCGGCTTCACGCTCCGCACGTACACGCACCTGATGCCGAACAGTCGGGACCGCGCGCGGAAGGCCATCGCCTCCGCCTTCGGTTCGGCGGGCGCTGACGAGGACGGCGACGGCGGAGCGGTGCCTGTGGCGGCCTGTTCGGCGCCCCGCAGAAAAGGCCGTCGGCCGTGCCTTCCGGGAGCGGAAGAACACGGCCGACGGCCCACAGACGGCCCAGGGGAGCGGAAACCCGCTCTGACCTGCGGCGTTCCTAGATGTCGAAGTACAGCTCGAACTCGTGCGGGTGCGGGCGCAGCTGGATCGGGGCGATCTCGTGAGTCCGCTTGTAGTCGATCCACGTCTCGATCAGGTCGGACGTGAAGACACCGCCGGCGAGCAGGTACTCGTGGTCCGCCTCGAGCGCGTCCAGGACGGCCGGGAGCGAGGTCGGGACCTGCTGGACGTTCGCGTGCTCCTCGGGAGCCAGCTCGTACAGGTCCTTGTCGATCGGCTCGGCCGGCTCGATCTTGTTCTTCACGCCGTCGAGGCCGGCCATCAGCAGCGCCGAGAAGGCCAGGTACGGGTTGGACGACGGGTCCGGGGCGCGGAACTCGACGCGCTTGGCCTTCGGGTTCGAGCCCGTGATCGGGATACGCATCGCGGCCGAGCGGTTGCGCTGCGAGTAGACCATGTTGACCGGGGCCTCGAAGCCCGGGACCAGGCGGTGGTAGGAGTTCACCGTCGGGTTCGTGAAGGCGAGGAGCGAGGGGGCGTGCTTGAGGATGCCGCCGATGTAGTAGCGGGCGATGTCCGAGAGGCCCGCGTAGCCCTGCTCGTCGTAGAACAGCGGGTCGCCGCCGGCCCACAGGGACTGGTGGACGTGCATGCCCGAGCCGTTGTCGCCGAAGATCGGCTTCGGCATGAAGGTCGCGGTCTTGTTGTTGCGCCAGGCGACGTTCTTCACGATGTACTTGAAGAGCATCAGGTCGTCGGCCGCGGCGAGCAGCGTGTTGAACTTGTAGTTGATCTCGGCCTGGCCGGCGGTGCCGACCTCGTGGTGCTGGCGCTCGACCTGGAGGCCGTTCTTGTCCAGCTCCAGCGAGATCTCGGCACGCAGGTCGGCGAAGTGGTCGACCGGCGGGGTCGGGAAGTACCCGCCCTTGTAGCGGACCTTGTAACCACGGTTGTTCTCTTCCGAACCGGTGTTCCAGGCGCCGGCTTCGGAGTCGATGTGGTAGAAGCTCTCGTTCGCCGACGTCTGGAAGCGGACGTTGTCGAAGACGTAGAACTCCGCCTCGGGACCGAAGTACGCGGTGTCGGCGATGCCGGTGGAGGCGAGGTACGCCTCGGCCTTCTTGGCCACGTTGCGCGGGTCACGGCTGTACTGCTCGCCGGTGATCGGGTCGTGGATGAAGAAGTTGATGTTGACGGTCTTGTCGCGGCGGAAGGGGTCGACACGGGCGGTCGACAGGTCCGCGCGAAGCGCCATGTCGGACTCGTGGATGGCCTGGAAGCCGCGGATCGACGAGCCGTCGAAGGCCAGTTCCTCGGTCGGGTCGAAGGCCGCTGCCGGGATGGTGAAGTGCTGCATCACACCGGGCAGGTCACAGAACCGGACATCGATGAACTTGACGTCTTCGTCGGCGATGTACTTCTTCACGTCGTCGGCGTTCTGGAACATCCAACTCCTCCTACTCCCGACCCGGGAGGGGCGGGGTTGCAGCTCGTTGTGCGGCCAGTGCGGTGGCACACGCTGGACCCGACCATAGGCAGACCGGATTTCTCAAGCATGACCCATTTGTTTCGCCGAAGTTAACCGAGCCGGGTGCGGGTGGCATCTCGGAGTCACATCCAGGTCCGGTAGCGGGTCCGGTCGGGGCGGTGCAGACGCCCGGGGCCCGGGGCGGCCATGGCCCCCGGGCGGCAGGGCGCGGAGGCGGGCGCAGTACCGTGGTCGGGTGGACAATAGGCAAGCAATCGGATCGTGGCTCTCCGGGCCGCGCGCGGCAGCCGAGGAAATGGGCGTCGACTTCGGGTACCGGGGCAAGCGGCTCGGTCTGCCCGAGGAAGGCCCGGGGTCCGTCGCCCCGCTCGGCCGGCGCTTCGGCGCCCTCTTCATCGACTGGGCGCTCTGCATGCTGATCGCATACGGGCTGTTCGCTCGCGGTGACCAGCAGGCGGCCGGAAACTGGGCGCTCGGCATCTTCCTCGTACTGAGTGTGCTCACCGTCGGAACCATCGGCTGTACGCCGGGCAAGCGCATCCTGGGCATCCGGGTCGTCGCCGAGGGCGGTGGCCGGCTCGGTCTCGGGCGGGTGGTCGTGCGGAGCGTGCTGCTGTGCCTGGCGGTCCCGGCCCTGGTCTGGGACCGCGACGGCCGGGGGCTGCACGACCGGCTCGCCCGCGCCGTCCAGGTGCGGATCTGAGTGTGATGTGACCGAGCGGACATGACAGAGCAGAAGAGGGCGGGTCCCTGAACCGGATTGGTTCGGGACCCGCCCTCTTGCTTGTTGTGTCCTGTGCGGTGACCGCGTCAGCGCATCTTGCCGCCGCGCGGCATCCGCATACCCTTCGGCATCGGGCCCTTCGGCAGCGGCATGTTGCTCATCAGGTCGCCCATGGCCCGGAGCCGGTCGTTGGCAGCCGTCACCTGCGGGCCGGTCAGGACCCGCGGCAGCTTCAGCATCTTGGTGCGGACCTTCTTCAGCGGCACCTGGCCCTCGCCGTTGCCGACGATGATGTCGTGCACGGGCACGTCCACGACGATGCGGGCCATCTTCTTCTTCTCGGCCGCCAGCAGGACCTTGACCCGGTTCGGGTTGCCCTCGCCGACCAGCACGATGCCCGCCTTGCCGACGGCCCGGTGGACGACGTCCTGGCTGCGGTTCATCGCGACCGCGGGCGTCGTGGTCCAGCCACGGCCCACGCGGTCCAGCACCGCCGCCGCAGCGCCCGGCTGTCCCTCCATCTGCCCGAAGGCCGCCCGCTCGGCACGCCGTCCGAAGACGATCGCCATCGCGAGGAGGGCCAGCACGAAGCCCAGGATGCCCAGGTAGACCGGGTGCTTGATCAAGAAGCCGACGGCGAGGATGACACCGAAGGTGACGATTCCCACACCCGCGACGACAAGACCGATCTTGGAGTCGGTCCGCCGGGTCATCTTGTAGGTCAGGGCGATCTGCTTGAGTCGCCCCGCGTTCTCGGCGCTGTCCGCGCCGTCAGTGTTTGCCTTCCTCGCCATGTACTGAAGTTTACGTGGCCTAGGAGCGATGGTCGGCCACGGCCTCCAGTACGTATGCGGTCTCGACCCGGTCCTTGGCCCGGCGGCGGTCCTCGAGGACCGCTGTCCAGGCGTTTCGCCGGGCTGTGCGCTGGCCGCTGCTCAGCAGCAGCGACTCGACGGCACGGAGAGCATCGGTGACGGACGGGATGGCGGTTGCGCGTACCGGCACGGCCTGCATCGTGGAAGTCCCCTCGGAACGGATGCGCGAAGTGAGTCTGTTACGAAAGCGGATTGCGCGGCTGGACACGGGGAGCAGCGACGGCGGCAGCTGTGAAAGCCACTGCGCTGCGTGAATCCAGGGTCACTGCTCGGTGTTACCAGCGCATGACCTGTCGGTCAAACACCAATGAAACCTTGATATGGGCGTCGCGCACGTCGAAGCGGCCCATACGCGTCCCCGACCTGCGGGGAGCGTATGGGCCGCGTCGTATCAGCCACTACCGCTCGGTAGCTTCTTGTGCTCGGTTTCACACAGTCCGGGTCATGCCGCGGGCGTCGGGGCGACGGCGCCACGACGCTCGATCGCCTGCTGGAAAAGCCGGCCCGCGCGGTACGACGAACGGACCAGCGGCCCGGACATCACACCGGAGTAGCCGATCTCGTCGGCCTCCTCCTTGAGCTCCACGAACTCGTGCGGCTTCACCCAGCGCTCGACCGGGTGGTGGCGCACGGAGGGCCGCAGGTACTGCGTGATCGTGATGAGCTCGCACCCGGCGTCGTACAGATCCTGGAGTGCCTCGCTCACTTCCTCGCGGGTCTCGCCCATGCCGAGGATGAGGTTGGACTTGGTCACCAGACCCGCCTCGCGGGCCCGCGTGATGACCTCGAGCGAGCGCTCGTAACGGAAGCCGGGGCGGATCCGCTTGAAGATCCGCGGCACCGTCTCGACGTTGTGCGCGAGCACCTCGGGGCGCGAGGAGAAGACCTCGGCGAGCTGCTCGGGCTCCGCGTTGAAGTCGGGGATCAGCAGCTCGACCTTGGTGGCGCCGGCTTCGCGCTCCACCGTCAGCGCGTGGATCTGGCGCACGGTCTCCGCGTACAGCCAGGCGCCGCCGTCCTCCAGGTCGTCGCGGGCGACGCCGGTGATGGTGGCGTAGTTCAGGTCCATCGTGACGACCGACTCGCCGACGCGGCGGGGTTCGTCCCGGTCCAGCGCCTGCGGCTTGCCCGTGTCGATCTGACAGAAGTCACAGCGGCGGGTGCACTGGTCGCCACCGATGAGGAATGTGGCCTCCCGGTCCTCCCAGCACTCGAAGATGTTGGGGCAGCCGGCCTCCTGGCACACCGTGTGCAGACCCTCGCTCTTCACGAGCTTCTGCAGCTGGTTGTACTCGGGGCCCATCTTCGCCCGGGTTTTGATCCACTCGGGCTTGCGCTCGATGGGGGTCTGGCTGTTCCGGACCTCCAGGCGCAACATCTTGCGCCCGTCGGGTGCGACAGCGGACACGTCCGGCTCCCTACGACTTCGATTCTTCGGCGAACACCAGGGTACGCCCGCTATTTGTACGGTCGGGGTGTGGCCCTCACCCCTGGGCAACCAGGGGACGGGCCGGGCCATTCCCGGGGCGGCCGGGTCCGTGGGCATCGGGCGGGGCGGTTCCGGCCCAGGGCCCCCGCTCCTCGAACGCCGCAGGGGCCGGGTTGCGCGGATCAGGCCGAGGCGCGGTCGATCTCGCGTGGAGCGAGCTCCGCGTTCTCCAGGACGTCCTTCAGGTGCTTCTCGGCGACCGGGAGCACTTCGGCGATCGTGATGTCGCGCCCCAGCTCGTACGCGAGCGAGGTGACGCCCGCGTCGCGGATGCCACACGGCACGATCCGGTCGAACCAGGTGTTGTCCGGGTTCACATTCAGTGCGAAGCCGTGCATGGTCACACCCTTGGCGACCCGGATGCCGATCGCCGCCAGCTTGCGGTCCTCGCGGCGCTGGCCGGCGTTGGACGGGGCGTACTCGGGGCCGTTCAGCCGCGGGTCGAACTCCTCGTCGTGCAGCCGCGGATCGAAGTCGAGCGACAGGCCGCCGAGCGACGGACGCTCCTCGACCGGGTCGCCCAGCACCCAGACCCCGCTGCGGCCCTCGACCCGGGTGGTCTCCAGACCGAACTCGGCGGCCGTACGGATCAGCGCGTCCTCCAGCCGGCGGACATGTGCCACGACGTCCACCGGCCGCGGCAGCTTCTGGATCGGGTAGCCGACGAGCTGCCCGGGGCCGTGCCAGGTGATCTTGCCGCCGCGGTCCACATCGACGACCGGAGTGCCGTCCAGGGGGCGCTCACTGTCGGTCGTACGCCGTCCGGCCGTGTAGACGGGCGGGTGCTCCAGCAGCAGACAGGTGTCGGGAACCGTGTCCTCGAACCGGGCCGCGTGCACCTCGCGCTGCTTCTGCCAGGCCTCCTGGTAGTCGACGGCCGACTCGCCGAATCCCAGCCGGACGAACCGAAGCTCACTCACGACAGATGCCTTCCTACTTGCGGTGCCGGGATCCAGGGGGTGTCCCCGGAGCCACGTCACCATGCAGTGATTCGCGCCCCGGGCCACTGTACGACCGCCCCGGGAGCGGCGGCCCGGCAGGTCTTTCCCGTCAGCACCACCCCCAATCCTCACACGATCGGATGAATGTGAAGCGAAGGAGGCTTCGGCCGCCGTGGGCCCCGCTAAATTCGCGCCGTTCCATAAGGGCTGCCCGCCCGGCCCCGAAGGCAGGAGACCGTACAGCTGATGTCGGAACGACCTCCGCAGCGCACCCCCAACCGCCAGCTCGCCTCGCTCATCACAGAAGCCGGATTCTCGAACGCAGGTCTCGCCCGCCGGGTGGACCAGCTCGGCCTCGAGCACGGTCTCGATCTGCGGTACGACAAGACGTCCGTGACTCGCTGGCTGCGGGGCCAGCAGCCGCGCGGGACCACCCCTGCCCTGATCGCCGAGGTCTTCACCCGGCGGCTCGGACGCCGGCTCTCGGCGCAGGACCTGGGTCTCGACGCATGCGCGCCCGTCTACGCCGGTCTGGAGTTCGCCGCCACACCCGGCGAGGCGGTGGACATCGTCAGCGGGCTCTGGCGGAAGGACTCGGGCAGCCATGCGGAGCTGCGGAAGATCGCCTTCACCCCGGCCGGGCTGGTGGTGCCCAGCCGGGACTGGCTGATCGGACGGGCCGACGAGTGGGTGGCCCGGGGGAACGGTGAGGCCGCTGCGCCCAGCGGGGGGACCGGTGGGGTGCGCGGGACGCCGGGGGCGTCCATGGTCGGCGGGGCCCGCGGGGCGGCAGGGATCAACGGGACCCGTGGTGCCCACGGCACGCATGGAGTACATGGAGTGAACGGGCAGAACGGGTCCGCGGGGCCCGGCGGCAGGTCCGGCGCTCGTGGGCCCGCACCGGTCAGGCCCGCCTCCGGACCGCTCTCCTCACCCGCACCGTCATCCGGACCTCCGGCGCACCTCGCGCCCCCGGCACCAGGCGCACCCGGGTTCCCCCGGCAGCGCCAGACCGACCGCAGCCCCGGCCAGAAGGTCAACAGCGGCGATGTCGCCGCTCTGCGTTCCGTCGGGGAGCTCTTCCGCACCCTGGACCACACCTACGGCGGTGGCCACGCCCGCCAGGCCCTCGTCCGCTACCTGGAGCACGAGGCCGAGCCGATGCTCCGCGGGACGTACGGGGAGGCGATCGGGCGGCGGCTCTTCTCGGCGGCCGCCGATCTGACCCGCCTGGCGGGCTGGACCTCGTACGACATCGCGGCACACGGCCTCGCCCAGCGCTACTTCGTCCAGGCACTGCGCCTCGCACAGGCAGCGGGGGACCGGGTGTACGGCAGCTATGTCCTGATCACCATGAGCCGGCAGGCGGTGTATCTCGGGCACGGCAGGGAAGCCGTGCAGCTGGCGCGCGTCGCCCAGCAGGGCGTCGGCTCCTCGGCGCCGCCCGTCGTCATGGCCCTGCTGCACGCGGTCGAGGCGCGCGGCCACGGGGTGCTCGGTGAGGCCAGGACGTGTGCGGCCTCGCTGGCGCGGGCGGAACACGCGCTGGAGGCTGCCCGGCCCGGCGACGACGTACCGCACTGGGGACGCTACTTCGACGAGGCGCAGCTCGCCGACGAGTTCGGGCACTGCCATCGCGATCTGCAGCAGTACCGGGCCGCCGCGCAGCATGCGGAGCGCTCTCTCCAGCTGCGTGCCCCGGTGTACGCCCGGAGCAGGCTGTTCTGCCAGGTGGTGCTGGCGTCCGCCCGGCTCGGGCTCGGCGAGCTCGACCAGGCGTGCCTGCTCGGCGCGGAGGCGGCCCAACAGGCGGCGGAGATGCGGTCGATGCGCGCGACGGAGTACGTGAGGGAGTTCGAGCGTCGTCTTGAGCCGTACCGGGACGCGGCGGCGGTACGCGGCTACCGAGAGCGGGTCGCGGCCCTCGGGTGATCCCTCCCGCGCGACCGCGGGTGACACTTCGGCATGACTCCTCCGCGCGACGGAACGGGTGGCGGCCCGGACCGGAAGCGATCGGTTCGGGCCACCACCCGTTCGGGCAGGGCTCGCTCAGTGCCCGCGCACCTCGACCTCGGCCAGCGACAGAGGGTTGGTGCCGGACGTCAGCTGCACGCGGACGTACCTGCCGGAGGTGCCCGCCGGGAGCTGCACGGTGGACGGCCGTCCGGCCCGGCCGGTGACATGTACCCCCGTCACGCCGGGTGCGGTCCGTGCGTCATCGAGTCCGTCGGCCGTGATCGGGGTGTCCGAAGTCAGGACCCAGAAGTCCGTCAGCCGGTCGGAGCAGCAGTCCGTGCGGTTCCAGATGTCGACTGCGGACAGTGACTTCGAGGCGCCCAGGTCGACCTGCCACCATGCCTGTGACGAGGGTTCCGCGGTGTGCGTCACCGAGCCCGACCCGAAGGAGCCGTCGGTGTTCCCGTCGACGGCGCGGGAGGCAGGGGCGTCCCACGCGGTGCTCTTCTGGGGGGCCGGCTTGTTCCGGGCGAGATTCTCCAGGGCCACCGTGACCTTGACAGCCGTGGTGGTCGTGAGACGGCCGTGGCGCAAGGTGATGTTGAGTGTGTACGTACCGGGGGCCGCGGAAGCGGGCGGCGTCACGGTGAAGGGGACCTTCGCATCCGCGCCCTGGCCAGGTCCTGCACGGACTGCCGTGCGGGGCCCGGGAGTTCGGCCCGTCCGGCGGGGAGCGCGGTCCTGGACCGGGAGCGGGGGTCCACCAGGATGCGGGTTCTCGCCGACAGCTGCGCGTGGCCACCCGATTCGGTCCACTGGGTCGGTCTGGGGACAACGGGCGGACCCGGGGCGGCCGTTGTGGCGCTTGCACTCGATGCGGATGCGTCCGAGGGCTCGTTCGCCATTGCGACGGAAGGTATAGATCCGATGACTAAGGCTATGAGGAGCGGCAGGGCGGGCATGGCTCGGCGCACTACGGCCTCCTGAAGTCCGGTTTCGCCAGGGCCGTAGTGGTAGATGTGCCGCGCTACAAGGGTGTTTACGGGAGTGGTGTGGACCACTTCCGAAAACGGGAGGTGGAGCGAGAGGTCCGATCTGTAAGGAGTCTTGAGGGTTGGGACCGGCCGGACCGGGGCAGGCAGTGTGCGGGCGGACTCAGGCCGCTTCGCGCAGTTCGGCCTCCACGTCGCTCCCGGACCGGATGCCCAGATCGCTCAGGATGGCGTGTGCGGCGCGGCGACCGGAGAACAGGGCGCCCTGGACCGTGCTGGTGTCCCGGTGGTCGCCGCACACGTACAGCCCGGCGAGCAGCCGCACCGGACGGCGCAGATCGTGCGGGGGCGGCATCGCCGGGACCGCCTCCGGATCGTGGTGGGCGGCCAGGAGCTCCCAGTCGTCCGTGGAGGTGCCGTACAGCGCGGCGAGATGGGCACGGGCCGAGCGGTCGAGATCGGGAGGCGGGGTGCCGAGCACCGTCGACGTGATCAGGGTCCGGCCGTTCGGGGCGCGCGACGGGTCGACCTCACTCATCACACAGGTGTGCGCGACCGGGCCCGAGCGGTCGGCGTCCAGCAGCAGCGCGGCGCCGGTCGGCGGGGGAGCGGGAGCCGTGTGGTGCAGGACCGTCACCGGGTGGAAGGACGGCACGCGCAGACCGGGCAGCAGCTCGGCGGCTGCGCCCGCGCCGGTGGCCAACAGCAGCGAGCGGCAGCCCAGTTCGCCGTGCTCCTTGGTGCGGACCGAGGTGATGTCGGCGGCGGTGACATGCACACCGGTCCGTACGGTGCCGGGCGGCAGCGCCGCCGCCAGCAGGTCGGGGAGCGTGGCCGAACCGCCGGACGGTACACACAGCCGGCCGCGTGCGTAGCCGCGCAGGACGAGATCGGCGCAGCGGCTCGATGTGGTGAGCCCGGGGTCGCTGAGCAGCGCGGTGAGCAGCGGGCGCAGGAAGCCGTTGACCGTACGGGACGGCAGGCCGCGGCCGGACAGGGCGGCGAGCGCCGTCTGTTCCGGCCGGGCCAGGATGCGGGACGCCGGGGTGGTGGCGAGCCTGGCCAGGGCGGCACCGAGCCGGGCCTGGTCGATCGGCCCGCCCATCGGCGGCCGGGGGGCGCTCGCCAGGGCGCGTGCCGCCTTGAGTGCGCCCCTTGCGCTCCGTGTGTGCCGCACGTCGCCGGTCCGGTACTGGCGGCCCTCGCTGTGGACGAGCACCCCCGGCGCGAAGTTCCGCAGCACGAGTCCTTCGAGGCCGGGCGTCGTGCGCAGTTCCGGATACGAGGTGCTGAGAAGCGGGCCGAGGTGGTCGAGCCGGAATCCGTCCACTTCCTCGGTGGCCATCCGGCCGCCGGCCCGTGGACCGGCCTCCAGGACGCTGACGCTTACCCCCGCACTGGTCAGTTGATGGGCTGCTGAGAGGCCGGCGATCCCGGCCCCGATGATGACGACGTCCGCGTGGTGTGCCGTGCTGAGCACGTGCCCCTCCCCGAGTCGGCGCGAATGCTGGGAGGGTCTTGCCCCCAACAGGCCCCCGGAATGCCCGAGTTCGCGATGAGGCTAGGAGGGGACAGGTTCGGGCACAGTCGCGCGCGGCCCGGGGCACCGTTGCACGGGGTCGCACATCCGTGTGATTCGCCCGGTCGTGGTCAGCGCAGCGCCGCGCGGATCGAGGCGTCGATGCCGGGGAAGGCGAACGAGAACCCCGACTCCAGCAGCCGTCTCGGCAGCACCCGCTGACTGCCCAGCACATCCTCCGCGAAGCCCCCCAGGGCGATCCGAAGGGCGGGCGCCGGGACGGCGAACAGCGTCGGGCGGCGCAGCACCCGCCCCATGGCGGCCGTCACCTCGCCATTGGTCACGGGGGCCGGCCCGGTCAGATTCACCGGTCCCGACAGCGACGGCGTATCGAGGATGTGCCGCAGGGCGGCGATGTGGTCGTGCAGCGCGATGAAACTCCAGTACTGGTGCCCGTTGCCGAGCCGCCCGCCGAGTCCCGCCCGGAACAACGGGAACAGCCGGCCCCACGCCCCGCCTTCCCGGCCGACCACCAGACCTGTGCGCGCGAACACCGTCCGTACGCCCGCCTCCTCCGCCGGGGCCGCGGCGGCCTCCCACTCCACGCACACGGACGGCAGGAACCCCTCGCCGTGCGGCGCGCTCTCATCGACCGCGCGGTCCCCGGTGTCGCCGTAGTAGCCGATCGCCGACCCGGACAGCAGGACCTTCGGCGGTACGTCGAGGGAGGCCACCGCCTGCGCGATCGCTTCCGTCCCCAGCACCCGGCTGTCCCGGATCTCCTGCTTGTACGCCTCCGTCCAGCGGTGGTCGCCGACCCCGGCACCGGCGAGATGGACGACGGCGTCGCAGCCGACCAGGCCCGCCCCGTCGACGTAACCCCGCTTCGGGTCCCACTCGACCTCGTCCCCGGCCCGCGCCGGGCGCCGGACCAGGCGTACGACGTCGTGTCCGTCGGCCCGCAACGAGCGCACCAGCGCCGTTCCGATGAGTCCGGTGGATCCGGTGACAGCAATACGGAAGTGCACCATGGATCCATCCTGCCGCAGCGGAGGACGCGGCGCCTCGACCGTGCCGCCCGGCGGGCCCCGGCTGTCGGCCCGGGGCCCGGCGGATATGCGGTGACGGGGCCGGGCGCGCCGTGGCACAGTGGCGCGCATGCCTGAACTCCGTACGCGCCCCGTCCGCCCCGCGGATCTCGGCGACGACACCGCACTCGGGGAGCTCGACCGGGCCACCTGGTCGACCCTGCACTCGGTGCAGTCACGGCCGCAGCCGCCGTACGAGCCGTTCTTCAGCGACCGCGACCGGCCCGAACACCTGCTCGTCACCGAGGCGGAGGACGCGACGGGCGAGGTGCGCATCGCCGGGTACATCAGGGTCGTCCCGCCGACCGCGCTGGCCTGCAACACGCATGTGCGCCAGATACAGGGCCTGGCAGTGGCCGACTGGGCGCGCGGCCGCGGTGTCGCCAGGGGGCTGTTGCGGGCCGCGCTCGCGGCGGCACGGCGCGAGGGCGCGAGCCGGATGACGCTGCGGGTGCTCGGGCACAACGCGCCCGCGCGTGCGCTGTACGAGTCGGAGGGATTCGTCGTCGAGGGTGTGCTGCCCGGTGAGTTCTTCCTGGCCGGGCGTTACGTGGACGACGTACTGATGGGCCGTTCGCTCACCCCGTGAGGAATCCCGGCCGACCCGGTACCGGACGGCGCGCAGCGCGGGGCGGGAAGGGGCGGGTCAGCCGGCGCCGAACCGCTCCCAGAGCAGCGGGAAGCGCGCGGCCAGGGCCGCGTCGTCCTCGAAGCCGAACGGGGTGCCCTCCGGCTCGGCCGACTGCGGCGGAAGGCCGAGATCCGGGGTGACGATGCCGGTGAGCTGTTCGTACGCCTCGTCGGCCGCGTAGCCGAGGTCCTCGGCGTCCCCGTCGATCTCATCGTCGAAGTCGTCGAGGAATTCGGCGAGACTGTCCGGATCGTGCACCGCCGCCTCGAAGATCTCCCGGCCCTGGCCGATCAGCCAGCAGCGGAAGAAGTCGAATGCGTCGTCGCTCGCACCGCCGAGCAGCACGGCGGCGGCGCCCCATACGTCCCAGCGGTACGCGCGGTTGAAGCGGGCCTCGAAGTGCCGGGCGAAGTCCAGCACGGATTCGGGATCGAGCTGCAACAGCCGATCGACAAGCAGGTCGGCATGTTCCTCGGGGTCGCCCTCGGCGGCCTCGCGGGTGCTGTCGATGATCTCCCAGAATTCCGTCTCGTCCATCACGGGACAAGCATCGGCCTTGGCGGCAGGCGATGCACGCGGAGACGCCGAAAAGAAGCCTTCAGCGATAGAGATCGCTCAGCCGTTCGGCGGCAGCGCCGAACCGGGTGCGCAGCGCGGCCGGTTCGAGCACCTCCAACTCCGGCCCCAGGGCGAGCAGCTGGCTGTACGCGACATCCAGCGACTCGACCGGCAGGACGACCGTGCGCCACCCGTCGGCGTCGGGCGGGCCGGCCGCGTCCAGCGCATCGAGGGCGGCCGAACGGTCCACGAGATGAGGCAATCGGCCTACGCCCGCCTCCGACACCCGTACCGTCACCTCGGTCCGCAGGATCGACCGGGCGAACTGCGCGGCCCGCTCGTCCCAGAACCCCGGCAGGTCGAAGTCCTCGTCCCGGACGAACCGTTCGTCCGTCACGGCCACCGCCGCGAAGCGGTCGATCCGGTACACCCGGAAGTCGGTCCCGGCGCGGGCGCAGACGTACCAGACCCCAGCCTTGAGGACGAGCCCGTACGGTGCCAGCTCCCGCTCGACCTCGCTGCCCGGCCCGCCGCGCCGGTAACGGGCCTTGACCATCCGGTCGTCCCAGACGGCCTCCGCGACGGCGGGCAGCAGCTCGGGCGTGACGGGCTCCTGATACCAGCCGGGCGCATCCAGATGGAACCGCTGGGCAGCGGTGTCCGAGGCGTCCCGAAGCGAGGGCAACAGGGCGGCGGACACCTTGAGCCGGGCGGCCGAGGCGGCATCCTCCAGCCCCATCTCGCGCAGCGCGGACGGCAGGCCGGAGAGGAAGAGCGCCTCGGCCTCGTTCCGGGCCAGACCGGTGAGCCGGGTGCGGTACCCGCCGACCAGCCGGTACCCGCCCGCCCGGCCCCGGTCCGCGTACACCGGAACACCCGCCTCGGAGAGCGCCTGGGCGTCGCGGGTGATGGTCCGCTCGGAGACCTCCAGTTCCCGGGCCAGCTCGGCGGCGGTCATCGCGGGCCGGGACTGGAGGAGCAGCACCATCTTGATGAGCCGGGCAGCGCGCATGGGGCAAGTGTGCCTTGCCCCGGTCGCCGGGCAGGCTCGCAGAGATGCCCTCGAGCGCCGGGCGGGCACGGGAAACAAGCCCGCCCGGCGCTCGAGGGCGACATGGCGGCCGGGCGTACCCGGCCGCCCTCATCTCACAGCCCGTACTTCTCCCGGGCCTCCTTGACCGCCGACGCGGGTACCTCGCCGCGCCGCGCCAGCTGGGCCAGTGCCGCGACCGCGATCGACGGGGCGTCGACGCCGAAGTGGCGGCGGGCCGCGTCACGGGTGTCGGACAGACCGAAGCCGTCCGTGCCGAGCGAGGACCAGTCCTGCTCCACCCACTGGCTGATCTGGTCCGGGACCTGACGCATCCAGTCGCTGACCGCGAGGACCGGACCCGGCGCACCGGACAGGACCTGCGTGACGTACGGCACCCGCTGCTCACCGCGGAGCAGCGCCTCGTCGCACTCCAGCGCCTCGCGGCGCAGCTCGCCCCAGGACGTGGCGGACCAGACGTCGGCCGTGACACCCCAGTCCGCGGCGAGCAGCTCCTGGGCCTCCAGGGCCCAGTGGATCGCCGTGCCGGAGGCCAGCAGCTGTGCGCGCGGCGCGTCCGCCGAGGCGGGCGTGCCCTCCTTGAAGCGGTAGAGACCCTTGACGATGCCGTCCTCGACGCCTTCCGGCATCGCGGGCTGCCGCTTCGGCTCGTTGTAGACCGTCAGGTAGTAGAAGACGTTCTCGGCCTCGGGGCCGTACATCCTCCGCAGACCGTCCTTGACGATCACCGCGATCTCGTACGCGAACGCCGGGTCGTAGTTGAGCGAAGCCGGGTTCGTGGCCGCGATCAGTTGCGAGTGGCCGTCCGCGTGCTGCAGGCCCTCACCGGTGAGCGTCGTACGGCCCGCCGTGGCGCCGACGATGAAGCCCTTGCCGAGCTGGTCGGCGAGCTGCCACATCTGGTCGCCGGTCCGCTGCCAGCCGAACATCGAGTAGAAGATGTAGAAGGGGATCATCGTCTCGCCGTGCGTCGCGTACGACGTGGCGGCGGCGATGAAGTCGGCCATGGCGCCGGCCTCGGTGATCCCCTCGTTGAGGATCTGGCCGTCCTTGGCCTCCTTGTAGTACATCAGCTGGTCGCGGTCGACCGGCTCGTACCTCTGGCCCATCGGCGAGTAGATGCCGGCCGACGGGAACAGCGACTCCATGCCGAAGGTACGGGCCTCGTCGGGGACGATCGGAACCCAGCGCTTGCCGGTCTCCTTGTCCCGCATCAGATCCTTGGCCAGGCGGACGAAGGCCATGGTGGTGGCCATCTCCTGCTTGCCGGACCCCTTCTTCAGCGCGGCGAACGCGCGCTCCTCCGGCTCGGGCAGCGCCACCGCGTGCACCCGGCGGGCCGGGGCGGGGCCGCCGAGGGCGGCGCGGCGCTCCTGGAGGTAGCGGACCTCGGGAGAGTCCGCGCCCGGGTGGCCGTAGGGCACCAGGCCGTCCTCGAAGGCACTGTCCGGGATCGGGAGTCCGAGCAGCTCGCGCATGCCCTTGAACTCGTCGATCGACAGCTTCTTCATCTGGTGGTTGGCGTTCTTGGACTCGAAGCCCTTGCCGAGCGTGTAGCCCTTCACCGTCTGGGCGAGGATCACGGTCGGCGCGCCCTTGTGCTCGACGGCCGCCTTGTACGCCGCGTACACCTTGCGGGCCTCGTGGCCGCCGCGGGAGGTGTAGAAGCACTCGGCGATCTTCGCGTCGGTGAGCAGCTTCGCCAGCTCGGCGAGTGCCGGCTCGGCGCCGAAGAAGTGCTCGCGGATGTACGCGACGTCGCGGGTGGCGTATGTCTGGAACTGGGCGTCCGGGACCTCCCGGAGCCGACGGATCAGCGCGCCCGTGGTGTCCAGCTGGAACAGCTCGTCCCAGGCGTTGCCCCAGAGCGTCTTGATGACGTTCCAGCCGGCCCCGCGGAACGCACCCTCCAGCTCCTGGACCACCCGGAAGTTGGCGCGGACCGGGCCGTCCAGGCGCTGCAGGTTGCAGTTGATGACGAACGTCAGGTTGTCGAGCTGCTCACGCGCCGCGAGGGCGAGGGCCGCGGTCGACTCGGGCTCGTCCATCTCGCCGTCGCCCAGGAAGGCCCAGACGTGCGAGTTCGACGTGTCCTTGATGTTGCGGTTGGTCAGATAGCGGTTGAAGCGCGCCTGGTAGATCGCCGCGAGCGGGCCGAGGCCCATCGAGACGGTGGGGAACTCCCACAGCCAGGGCAGCCGCCGCGGGTGCGGGTAGGACGGCAGACCGTCGCCGCCCGCCTCCTGGCGGAAGTTGTCGAGCTGCTGCTCGCTGAGCCGGCCGTCGAGGAAGGCGCGGGCGTAGATGCCGGGGGAGGCGTGGCCCTGGATGTAGAGCTGGTCGCCGGAGCCGTCCCCCTCCTTGCCGCGGAAGAAGTGGTTGAAGCCAGTCTCGTACAGCCAGGCCGCCGAGGCGAAGGTGGCGATGTGGCCGCCGACGCCGTGCCGGGCGCCACGGGTGACCATCGCGGCCGCGTTCCAGCGGTTCCAGGCGGTGATCCGGGACTCCATCTCCAGGTCGCCGTCGAACGCGGGCTCGGCGGCGGTCGGGATGGAGTTGACGTAATCGGTCTCCAGCAGTTTGGGCAGCGCGAGACCGGCACCCTCGGCGTGCTGGAGCGAGCGGCGCATCAGGTACGCGGCGCGGTGCGGGCCCGCGGCCTTGGTGACGGCATCGAGGGAGGCCGCCCATTCGGCGGTCTCCTCCGGGTCACGGTCCGGGAGCTGGTCGAGCTCGCTCGGAAGCTTTCCTACGGGGTCGGTCATGATCGCCGCCTTCCGGAGAGGAGGGGGGTGGAGAAAGGCCCTGACTGGCAGGACAGGGCGATGGGGCCGGTGGGCCCGCGAAATGAACTCTAAGTCGCTGATCGATGATCGATCAAAGGATGAAAGGCAAAACTTCTCGATATGAAGAAATTGGCATCCGGTGCCCCGTTTCGCGGCACGGAGTGACGCCACAAATGAGGGTAAACCGGGCGCCCGATCGCACGGTCGAGCGCCCCTGCCCCCATCTGCGCACGAGCCTCAGGCGCGCGGCGCGCACCCCAGGACATGCGCCTTCACCAGCACACCGATGTCCGGGTCCTTGCGGAGGAACGCGTCGATGAGCGCCTCGTGCTCCTCCGCGTACGACTTCTGCACCGTCCCCAGCCAGCGGATCGAGAGCGCCGTGAACACCTCGATGCCCAGGCCCTCCCAGGTGTGCAGCAGCACGGCGTTCCCGGCGGCCCGCACCATCTCCCGGTGGAACGCCACCGTGTGCCGTACCTGCGCCTCGCCGTCGGCCAGCCGGTCGGCCTCGTACAACGCCGCCACATGCGGCGACAGCCGCGAGCAGTCCTCGCCGAGCGTCGGAGCCGCCAGCTCCGCAGCGATCTGCTCGAGGCCGGCCCGTACCGGGTAGGACTCCTCCAGATCGGCCGCGGTCAGATTCCGTACCCGTACGCCCTTGTTGGGCGCCGACTCGATCAGCCGGAGGGTCTCCAGCTCCCGCAGCGCCTCGCGTACGGGCGTCTGACTGACCTCCAGCTCGGTGGCGATCCGTCGCTCCACGATCCGCTCGCCCGGCTTCCAGCGCCCGCTGACGATCCCGTCCACGATGTGCTCGCGGATCTGTTCGCGCAGCGAGTGGACGACGGGCGGGGTCATGAGGGGCTCCTTCGGGGAAACCGACGCTGCCGACCGGTCGGCAGCGGAGCGGCGACCGGTGGTGTCTAGACAATACGGCGGCGCCCCCGCCCGGAAGTGGTCCGGACGGGGGCGCCGCTGGTGAGGCTGGTTACAACGAGTCGTACTCCGCCCTACAGGCCGAGCTCGACCTCGAACTCGCCGGCCTCCAGGATCGCCTTGACCGCGGTCAGGTAACGGGCGGCGTCCGCGCCGTCCACCAGACGGTGGTCGTAGGAGAGCGAGAGGTACGTCATGTCGCGCACCGCGATGGTCTCGCCGAGGTCCGGGTGGTCGATGACCACCGGGCGGCGGACCGTGGCACCGATGCCCAGGATGGCGGCCTGGTTCGGCGGCACGATGACGGTGTCGAACAGCGCACCGCGCGAACCGGTGTTGCTGATGGTGAAGGTGGCACCGGACATGTCGTCCGGGGTCAGACCGCCACCGCGGGCCTTGCCGGCCAGCTCGGCGGTCTTCTTCGAGATACCGGCGATGTTCAGGTCGCCCGCACCCTTGATGACCGGGGTCATCAGACCCTTCTCGGCGTCCACGGCGATGCCGATGTTCTCCGAGTCGAAGTACGTGATGGTGCCCTCGTCCTCGTTGATCCGGGCGTTGATGACCGGGTGGGCCTTCAGCGCCTGGGCTGCCGCCTTCACGAAGAACGGCATCGGGGACAGCTTGACGCCCTCACGGGCGGCGAACGCGGCCTTCGCCTGGTTGCGCAGCTTCATCAGCTTCGTGATGTCGACCTCGAGGACCGAGGTCAGCTGGGCCTGCGAGTGCAGCGCCTTCATCATGTTGTCGCCGATGACCTTGCGCATGCGGGTCATCTTGACCGTCTGACCGCGCAACGGGGAGACCTCGAGCTTCGGCGCCTTCGCGGCCGCCGGGGCAGCCGCGACGGGGGCCGGAGCAGCGGCGGCGGCCTTGGCGGCCTCCGCGGCGGCGACGACGTCCTGCTTGCGGATACGGCCACCGACACCGGTGCCCTTGACCGCAGCGAGGTCGACACCGTTCTCGGCGGCGAGCTTGCGGACCAGCGGCGTGACGTACGCGCCTTCGTCACCGGAGGCCGGCGCCGGGGCGACCGGGGTGACCGGGGCCGGGGCGGCGACCGGAGCAGCGGCCACCGGCGCCGGAGCGGCAACCGGGGCGGCGGGCGCCACCGGGGTCGGAGCTGGAGCGGGGGCAGCCGGCGCGACCGGTGCGGGGGCAGCGGCGACCGGGGCCGGAGCAGCCGGGGCGGCCACGGGAGCCGGAGCGGCCGGGGCCGGGGCAGCGGCCGGAGCGGCGCCCGCGGCACCGATGACGGCGAGCTTGGCGCCGACCTCGGCGGTCTCGTCCTCGGCGACCACGATCTCCAGCAGCACGCCGGAGACCGGGGCGGGGATCTCGGTGTCGACCTTGTCCGTGGAGACCTCGAGCAGCGGCTCGTCCTCCGTGACCTCCTCGCCGACCTCCTTCAGCCAGCGGGTGACGGTGCCCTCGGTGACGCTCTCGCCGAGCGCCGGAAGGGTGACATCGGTACCGGCGGCGCCACCGGCCGGGGCGGCGGCCACGGGGGCCGGGGCAGCGGCAGGGGCCTCGGCGACCGGGGCCGGTGCGGCAGCGGCAGGCGCGGCCACGGGCTCGGCGGCCGGAGCCGCGGCCGCGGCGGGTGCGCCCGTGCCGTCGTCGATGATGGCCAGCTCGGCGCCGACCTCGACGGTCTCGTCCTCGGCGACCTTGATGGAGGCGAGGATGCCGGCGGAGGGGGCCGGGATCTCGGTGTCGACCTTGTCGGTCGACACCTCGAGCAGCGGCTCGTCGACCTCGACGCGCTCGCCCTCGGCCTTCAGCCAGCGGGTGACAGTGCCCTCGGTGACGCTCTCGCCGAGCGCCGGAAGGGTTACGGAAACCGACATGGTTTCAGTTGCTCCTAAGGATGTGGTCTCCCCGGCTCGCGAGCGGGACCGCGAGCTCGGGGAAGTGCGGAAGTGTCGGTCGTCGCGCCCTGACCGGATCAGTCGTGGGAGTGCAGGGGCTTGCCGGCCAGGGCCAGGTGGGCCTCGCCGAGCGCCTCGTTCTGCGTCGGGTGGGCGTGGACGAGCTGCGCGACCTCGGCCGGCAGCGCCTCCCAGTTGTAGATCAGCTGGGCTTCGCCGACCTGCTCGCCCATACGGTCACCGACCATGTGGACGCCGACCACGGCACCGTCCTTGACCTGGACGAGCTTGATCTCGCCCGCGGTCTTCAGGATCTTGCTCTTGCCGTTGCCCGCGAGGTTGTACTTCAGAGCGACGACCTTGTCCGCGCCGTAGAGCTCCTTGGCCTTCGCCTCGGTGATGCCCACGGAGGCGACCTCGGGGTGGCAGTACGTCACCCGGGGGACACCGTCGTAGTCGATCGGAACGACCTTCTGACCGGCCAGCCGCTCCGCGACCAGCATGCCCTCGGCGAAGCCGACGTGCGCGAGCTGGAGGGTCGGGGCCAGGTCGCCCACGGCCGAGATGGTCGGGACGTTGGTCTGCATGTACTCGTCGACGAGGACATAGCCGCGGTCCATCGCGACGCCGGCCTCCTCGTAACCCAGGCCCTGCGAGACCGGACCGCGGCCGATCGCGACCAGCAGCACCTCCGCCTCGAAGGTCTTGCCGTCGGCGAGGGTGACCCGCACACCGTTCTCGGTGTACTCGGCCTTCTGGAAGAAGGTGCCGAGGTTGAACTTGATGCCCCGCTTGCGGAAAGCGCGCTCAAGAAGCTTCGAGCTGTTCTCGTCCTCGACCGGGACGAGGTGCTTCAGACCCTCGACGATGGTGACGTCGGTGCCGAAGGACTTCCACGCCGAGGCGAACTCGACGCCGATGACGCCGCCGCCCAGCACGATCGCGGACTGCGGGACGCGGTCCAGCTTCAGCGCGTGGTCCGAGGAGATGATGCGGTTGCCGTCGATCTCCAGGCCCGGCAGCGACTTCGGCACGGAGCCGGTCGCCAGGAGCACGTGGCGGCCCTGGATGCGCTGGCCGTTCACGTCCACGGAGGTGGGGGAGGAGAGCCGTCCCTCACCCTCGATGTACGTCACCTTGCGCGAGGCGATCAGACCCTGCAGGCCCTTGTACAGGCCGGTGATCACCTCGTCCTTGTACTTGTGGACGGCCTCGATGTCGATGCCCTCGAAGGTGGCCTTGACGCCGAACTGGCCGGCCTCGCGTGCCTGGTCGGCGATCTCACCGGCGTGCAGCAGCGCCTTCGTGGGAATGCAGCCGTTGTGCAGGCAGGTGCCGCCGACCTTGCCCTTCTCGATCAGAGCGACGTCCAGGCCCAGCTGCGCTCCGCGCAGGGCCGCGGCATAACCGCCGCTACCACCGCCGAGGATCACTAGGTCGAAAACGGTGCTGGCGTCGTTCGCCACGTCACGTCCTCCATGCATGTGCGCCGTACGCCGGGCCCCGTCGCTGGGGTGTGACCGGCCGGTCGGCTGGTGTTCGGCCGCTTTTGTCTTTCGGCCCTGTGGTGGGGGCCCTGTCCTGCCGAGAACCCATCTTCGCACTTGTTGACGGTGGGCGGGACGCGGGGCCCTGGTCTGGGACGGCTGATGGTCCGTTCCAGAGGGTTACCGCTGCGTAGAGACATACGGATTTCGTCGAGAGCGAAACCTGCGTGACGCAGTGCAGCGGTGTCAAGGAGGGAACACGTACGGCCCCGGACGTATGCCCGGGGCCGCACGCACACAGCTGCCTCAGCCGAGGTCGCCGGTCGCGGTGCGCTCCGCCAGCTTCACCAGCGTGCGGACCGCGGAACCGGTGCCGCCCTTCGGCGTGTAGCCGTACGGTGCGCCCTCGTGGAAGGCCGGGCCCGCGATGTCCAGGTGCGCCCAGGCGATGCCCTCGCCCACGAACTCCTTCAGGAACAGACCGGCCACCAGGCCGCCGCCCATCCGCTCACCCATGTTGGCGATGTCGGCGGTCGGGGAGTCCATGCCCTTGCGCAGGTCGGCGGGGAGCGGCATCGGCCAGGAGGCCTCGCCGACCTCCTCGGCGATCTCGTGGATGGAGGTACGGAAGGCGTCGTCGTTCGCCATGATGCCGAAGGTGCGGTGGCCCAGAGCCAGCACCATCGCGCCGGTCAGGGTCGCCACGTCGACGATCGCGTCCGGCTTCTCCTCGGACGCGCGGGTCAGCGCGTCGGCGAGGACGAGCCGGCCCTCGGCGTCCGTGTTGAGGACCTCGACGGTCTTGCCGCTGTACATGCGCAGCACGTCACCCGGGCGGGTCGCGTTGCCGGACGGCATGTTCTCGGCGAGCGCCAGCCAGCCGGTGACGTTGACCTGGAGCCCCAGGCGGGCGGCCGCGACGACGGTCGCGAACACGGCGGCGGCGCCGCTCATGTCGCACTTCATCGTCTCGTTGTGACCGGCCGGCTTCAGCGAGATGCCGCCCGAGTCGTACGTGATGCCCTTGCCGACCAGGGCCAGGGTCTTCTCCGCCTTCGGGTGCGTGTACGCGAGCTTCACCAGGCGGGGGCCGTGGGTCGAGCCCTGGCCGACGCCCAGCAGACCGCCGAAGCCGCCCTTGACGAGCGCCTTCTCGTCGAAGACCTGCACCTTGATGCCGTGCTCCTTGCCGGCGGCCGTGGCCACAGCGGCGAAGGACTCGGGGTACAGGTCGTTCGGCGGGGTGTTGATCAGGTCGCGGGCGCGGTTGATCTCCTCGACGACCGCGACGGCGCGCTCGGCGGCCGCCTTGAATGCCTTGTCGCGCGGCTTGGCGCCGAGCAGGGCGACCTCGGCGAGCGGCGACTTCGGGCCGTTGCCGTTCTTCTTGTCCTTCGAGGCGAGCTTGTCCTCGCCGCCCTGGTACGCGGTGAAGGCGTACGCACCGAGGAGCGCGCCCTCGGCGACGGCCTCGGCGTCCTCGACAGACGCGACCGGCAGTGCGAAGCCGGCCTTCTTCGAACCGGCCAGCGCACGCGAGGCGGAGCCGGCGGCGCGGCGCAGCGCCTCGGCGTCGAACGCCGCGTCCTTCTCCGGAACCGAACCGAGCCCGACCGCGATGACGACGGGGACCTTGAGGCCGGCCGGCGCGGGGAGCTTGGTGACTTCGCCCTCGGCACCGGAGGCGCCCAGGGTCTCCAGGACGGTGGCGAGCTTTCCGTCGAACGCCTTGTCCACGGCCTCGGCGCCCGGTGCGACGACCGGACCCTTGGCGCCCTTGGCGACGCCGACGACGAGTGCGTCGGCGCGCAGCGTCGCCGCACCGGCAGTGCTGAGAGTGAGAGCAGTCACGGTGGTGAAATCTCGCTTCCGTTGAGTTCATTTATCGGTCGAGGGGTGGGCCGACCGTGCCCGGCGCATCGTAGACGCCGCCGCAATGTGCCGGTAATGAGCCTACGCGCGCCTTTGCTGCCGGATCACGTCGGCGGGCCGTTGGCGACCCGTTCCGGCGGTACGGCTCCGGCGCCGGCCGGCCCGGGCCGGGGCCGCGGAGCCGCGAACGCCCCTGCCAGTAGGGTCGGTTGGGAGTGCCGGAGCGAGCGGGGGGAGAGCGATGCGCGCCCAGTGGGCTGCACGCATGTCGGGGCCGGGGCCGGCGCTGCCCGCCGTACTGATTCTGTTGGCAGTCCTGGCCGGCTGCACCTCGGCGCCGGAAGCCGCCCCCGCGGAGCGCTGGAGGCCGAGGCCCGGCGCCGACTGGCAGTGGCAGCTCTCCGGCCGCCTCGACCCCACCGTGGACGTCCCGGTGTACGACATCGACGGCTTCGAGCACGACGCGTCGGCGGTCGCCGATCTGCACCGCCGGGACCGCAAGGTCATCTGCTACGTCTCCACGGGCGCCTGGGAGGACTTCCGCCCGGACGCCGCGAAGTTTCCCGCCTCGGTGCGGGGAAGGGGCAACGGCTGGCCGGGGGAGCGCTGGCTCGACATCCGCCGCACGGACGTGCTGGAACCGCTGATGGAGGCCCGGATCGAGATGTGTGCGAAGAAGGGCTTCGACGCGGTCGAACCCGACAACATGGACGGCTACCGCAACCGGACGGGCTTCCCGCTGACCGCCGCCGACCAACTGCGCTACAACCGGCTCGTCGCCCGCATCGCCCACCGCCACGGACTGGCCGTCGGCCTGAAGAACGACCTGGACCAGATCCCGCAGCTGGAGCCGGACTTCGACTTCGCGGTCAACGAACAGTGCGCGCAGTACGACGAGTGCGCCGCCCTCGCACCGTTCATCGAGGCGGACAAGGCGGTGTTCCATGTGGAGTACGAGGTGCCGGTGGCGCGGTTCTGCCCGCAGTCGAAGAAGCTGCGCCTGAGCTCACTGCGCAAGAAGTACGAACTCGGAGTCTGGCGCCGGAGCTGTACGTCAAACATGTCCGGCAATTGAGGACATATCGGCAATCTGGCCACCCCGCACTCTCTCAGCCCAGGGCCAGCCCCACCAGCGTCCCCGTTGCGGCCACCTCCGCAACCGCCCCGAACACATCCCCCGTGACCCCGCCGAACCTCCGTACGCAGTGCCGCAGCAACACCTGCGCGCCGGCCAGCCCGCCCACCACGGCAAGTCCCTGGTGCAACGGCGCGTACCCGCCGAACACCGCCCCGGCCCCCGCGCACGCGGCCACCACCACCACGGCCGCACCTGCCGCCGCCCGCAGCGGAACCGTGCCCGCCACCGCCGCGCCCAGCCCTTCCGGCCGGGCCGGCGGTACGCCCTGACGGGATGCCAGCGTGAGCGCGAGCCGGGCGGTGACCCCGGCGACGACCGCCGCCATCGCGCCGTGCGCCCAGCCCTGCCCGTACAGCTGGTGGAGGACGGCGACCTGGGCCAGCAGCACGAACAGCAGAGTGATCACGCCGAATGGCCCAATGTCCGACTGCTTCATGATGCGCAGCGCGTCCTCAGCGGGTTTTCCGCTGCCGAGCCCGTCCGCCGTGTCCGCGAGGCCGTCGAGATGCAGTCCCCTCGTGAGGACCGCGGGCACCGCGGCCGAGGCGACCGCGGCGAGGAGCGGCCCCGAGCCGAACAGCAGCAACAGCCCACCCGGCACCGCCGCCGACAGCCCCACCACCAGACCGGCGAACGGGGCGCACAGCATCCCGGCACGGGCCGCTTCACGGTCCCAGCGGGTGACGCGGACGGGGAGGACGGTCAGGGTGCCGAAGGCGAAACGTATGCCGTGGCTGTTCGGGGAGGTCACGGCGCGCAGGCTAATCGCTCCTCCGGGTCGATAGATTGGCCGAAACGCTGCAGAACGCCACAAAAATGGATCATCGGGAGAGGGTGGCATGGGTCACTGGTTCGATCAGAACTTCGTCGAGCCGGGGAAGCTGCCCCTGCTCCTCGCGCTGGCCGCCTTTGTGCTGACCTTCGCCATCACCCGTCTCATCACCCGGCTGATCAGGGCGGGGAAGGGCCCGTTCCGCAACGTCACGCCCGGTGGCCTGCACGTCCACCATGTGGTGCCCGGTGTGGTGCTGACGGTGATCGGTGGCTTCGGCGCGGTCTCCAGCGGGCGGCACGGTGTCACGGCGGGCATCTGCGCGGTGATCTTCGGGATGGGTGCCGGGCTGGTCCTGGACGAGTTCGCCCTGATCCTCCATCTCGACGATGTGTACTGGACCGAAGACGGTCGGCAGAGCGTGGAGGTCGTCGTCCTCACCGCGGCGCTCGTCCTCCTTCTCCTCGGTGGCTTCTCGCCGCTCGGGGTGAACGAACTGACCAGCGATCAGGAGCAGGGGCGGCTCGGCATCGTCCTGACCCTGGTGGTCAACTTCTGTTTCGTGCTGATCGCGCTCTTCAAGGGCAAGGCCCGGATGGCGGTGATCGGCACCCTGGTGCCGTTCGTCGCTCTGTTCGGCGCGATCCGGCTGGCCCGGCCGACGTCGAAGTGGGCGAAGCGCTTCTACCGCAACCGGCACCGAGCCCGTTCCAGGGCGGTGCTGCGCGCGTACCATCACGACCGGCGCTGGGTGGCGCCGCGCCGCAGGTTCGAGGATCTGATCGGCGGCGCGCCGGACCGGAACCCGGCCCCGACGCGCAAGTCCTGACCGCGGCGGGCGCGCAGATGACGGCGCCGGTCGCGCCGGGCCGTGAAGCCGCACAGGATCAGCACCGCGACGATCGCCGCGAGATGCTCCTTGCCCGCCAGGTTGTTCTTGAGGACCACCTCGACGACCATCGCCGTGATCACCACCGCCCCGGTGAACCAGGCCCGGTAGGCGTGGCACAGATACACCGCGATCCCCACCACCGCCGCCGACGGGCCGGTGTCGACGACATGCGCGTCCGATGCGGGCAGCCCGAACAGCCCGTCGGGGCCTACCGCGACGCCGGCCCGTGCGTACAACGTCCCGGCCAGCGTGGCGACGTACGCGATCAACAGGGTGCGCCACCGGCCCCGACAGATCTCGGCGATCCCGAAAACCACCAGGACCTGCGCCAGCGCACCCCACACCGGGAGATCCGGCGCGGGTACGAACAGCGAAAGTGGAGTACGCAGCAGGGCGATCCACAGCGGGTCCTCGGCCCGCACCGAGCCGAGGACGTCCACCGGCCGACGGCCCCAGGACTGGTTCTGCACCACCTGGAGCAGCGCCGTCAGACAGACCGCCCCCAGCGCCATCGGGACGGCCCGCAGCCGGGAGCCGCTGAGCGCGCAGCGTACGGTCGACAGCAGCGGCCCCCACTCGCGGCGGGCGGCCGTGCGCAGCGAGGTCACCGGTCTCATCTACGGCTTCCCAGATGCGAGCGGTGCATCCACTTGGGCAGGCCGGGGGCCTCCAGAAACCCTTCGGCGCGGGCTGCGGCGATGCCGATGCGCAGCAGGTCGGAGCTCTTCTCGAAGAGCATGAAGCGCGGCTCCCAGATCGGTCGGTACTTGGCGTTGGCGCGGTAGAGCGACTCGATCTGCCACCAGCGCGAGAAGAAGCTGAGCAGCGAGCGCCACAGCCTCAGCACCGGTCCGGCGCCGAGCCGTGATCCCCTCTCGAAGACGGACCGGAACATCGCGAAGTTGAGCGACACCTGGGTGATCCCGATCTCCGGTGCGCGCTGCAGGAGTTCGATGACCATGAACTCCATCAGGCCGTTCTCGGAGTTCCGGTCACGGCGCATCAGGTCCAGCGAGAGACCGTTCGGACCCCAGGGGACGAAGCTCAGTACGGCACGCAACTGGCCCTGGCCCGGGACGTCGCCGCTGTCCCGGCACGCCAGCATCACGCACTGCCCGTCCGCCGGATCGCCGAGCCGTCCGAGCGCCATCGAGAAGCCGCGCTCGGTCTCCCCGTCGCGCCAGTCGTCGGCACAGCGCAGCAGTTCGGCCATCTCGGCGTCGGGGATGTCCGCGTGGCGGCGGACGGTCACCTCGTACCCGGCGCGCTTGACCCGGTTGTACGCCTGGCGGACGGTCCGCATCGCCCGCCCGTCGAGGGTGAACTCGGCCGTCTCCACGATCGCTTCGTCGCCGAGTTCCAGTGCGTCGAGGCCGTGCCGGGCGTAGACCGTGCCGCCCTCCTCGCTCACCCCCATCACCGCGGGGATCCAGCCGTGCTCGCGGGCCTCGGTGAGCCACGGCTCGATCGCGCCGGGCCAGGCCTCCGGGTCGCCGATCGGGTCACCGGAGGCGAGCGAGACCCCGCCGACCACCCGGTAGGCGACGGCTGCTTTCCCGGTCGGCGACCAGACGACGCTCTTCTCCCGGCGCAGCGCGAAGTAGCCGAGCGAATCGCGGTCGCCGTGCTTGTCGAGCAGGACGCGGAGCCGGTCCTCGTCCTGCGGGGTGATCGGGTCGACGGCCCGGCGGGAGCGGAAGGCCGCGTACACGACGGCGATCAGCAGCAGGGTGGAGAGGATGTTGATGACGACATTGACCCAGCCGGGCACGGTGATGCCGGGGAAGCGGGAGTTGTCGGCGGCGACCGAGATCAGCCGCAGCGCGCCGTAGCGCCAGCGGTCGAGGAAGGTCGAGCGGTACTCGTCGTGCGCCGTGTTGGTGACGGTCACGAGCAGGGTCGCGATCAGCGAGGTGAGCAGCAGCCCGCCGACGGCGACCACGGCCGCCAGCTTCGGGTTGGATCTGTCGCCCTTGGCGTAGAACTCGCGCCGGCCGAGGAGCAGCGCCAGGACGAACGCGGCGGTCAGTGCCAGGGAGATCCAGTTCTGCGGGTACTGCCGGATCTCCGGGAAGGAGATCACAAAGGCGAAGAGCAGCAGCAGCAGACCGCTCAGCACCATGTTGACGATCCACGCGGCCCGCTTGCGGCGACGCATGGTGACGGCCAGGAAGAGTGCGACCACTCCGGAGGAGAAGCCCGCGGTGAGCAGATAGGGCGTGAAGTAGTTGTCGGTGTTGTGCCGGCGGAGGTCCTGGCCGAGCGTGACCCAGACAGCGCTCAGGAAATTGATGAACGACACGGCGCGCAGATACCAGATGGCGAATGCCGCGCCGCGTCGTGAGCGGACGGTGCTCCGCCGGACACCCCCACCGACCAATCGGACCTCTCCCATGAAAAGCGATCATATGGGGCATCGCGCTTCACAAGGGGCTGTGCTGCGGCCGGTGTCCGTGGCCGGCGGCCGCAGCCCGGCAGGGTCGGTCAGTCGTCGGCCGACTCGCCGTTCGCGCCGGTCGTCCCGGCCTCGTCGCCGTCCTTCTTGCCGTCCTCGCCGGTGCCCGCCGGTGCGCGCTCGGGCAGCTCCGCCGCCAGCGCGGCCGCGGCCTGCACGAGCGGAAGCGCCAGCAGGGCCCCGCTCCCCTCGCCCACGATGACGCCGTGGTCGAGCAGAGGGTTGAGCGCCATCCGGTCCAGCGCCTTCGTCTGCGCCGGCTCGCCGCTCACCTGGCCCGCCAGCCACCAGTCCGGCGCCCGGAACGCGGCCCGCTGGGCGACCAGTGCACACGCCGACGAGACCACGCCGTCCAGGATCACCGGCAGCCTGCGCACCGCGCACTGCAGCAGGAATCCGGTCATCGCCGCCAGGTCGGCGCCGCCGACCGTGGCCAGCAGCTCCAGCTGGTCACCGAGGACCGGCCGGGCCCGTCGCAACGCGTCCCGGATCGCCGCACACTTGCGCATCCAGGCGAGATCGTCGATGCCCGCACCGCCGCGCCCGGTGACCACGGAGGCGTCCGTGCCGCACAGCGCCGCGATCAGCGTGGATGCCGCAGTGGTGCCGCCGACGCTCAGGTCGCCGAGCACCACCAGATCGGTGCCCGAGTCGGCCTCCTCGTCGGCGATCGCGATCCCGAGCCGCACCGCCTGCTCGGCCTCCTCGGCCGTCATCGCGTCCTCGATGTCGATCCGGCCGCTGCCGCGCCGCACCCGGTGACGTACGACCGACTCGGGCAGCAGTTCCGGATCGCAGTCCAGGCCGGCGTCGACGATCCGCACCGGTACGGAGAAGCGGCGGGCCAGCACGGCGAGCGGCGTCGCACCGTCCAGCGTGGCCCGCACCAGCTCGTGCGCGGTCCCGGCCGCCCGGCCCGAGACGCCCAGCTCGGCCACCCCGTGATCACCGGCGAAGAGCACCACGCGCGGCTGCTCGATCGGCTTGACCGGCACGGCCTGCTGTGCGGCGGAGAGCCATTCGCCCAGCTCGTCGAGGCGCCCGAGGGCACCCGGGGGCACGATCAGCCGCTCCCGGCGTTCCTCGGCGTCGCGCCGTACGCCGCCGTCGGGGCGTTCGATCAGGTCGGAGAAGTCGTCCAGATTCACGGGGGTCTGCCTCGCGGGTCGTTACGTGGTGTGGGCCGGTGAGCCCGCCGCGGGGCTCATTGCGGAACAGTACCTGCCACATTTCTGACGCCCCATCAGTGCGGCGGGCGGTGGATCAGGCCCCGAACCGCAGCAGCGTCATCGCGGGGGTCAGCGTCCGCAGCCCCGGGGTCAGGTGCTGGATCCGGATCAGCTCGCCCATCGCACCCCGTCCGCGTGGCAGCCCCAGCGCGTGCACCTCGGTGATGTTCGGATGCGCGCTGCGCAGTTTCTTCCGCTCGCGAGGGTCCATCGCCCAGCGCATCGGCGGGATGGTCATGGAGCCGACCTTCGACGTACCGGCCACCGTCCCTCGCGCCAGCCAGCGTGCCATCGAGTCCAGGACGAGTACGCCGCCCGGCAGCCGTTCGGCGCAGCCCGCCAGGATCTTCCGTACCTCGGCAGGTTCCAGATACATCAGCAGCCCCTGCGTCGTGACGGCCACACCCCGGCCGGCCGGGTCCTCGATCTCGTCCAGCCAGGAGAGATCGGTCGCCGAACGGGTCAGCGTCCGCAGCCGGTCCGACGCGGGCAGCAGCGTACGGCGCAGCGCGGCGACCTCCGGCAGCTCCACGCTCAGCCAGTTGAGCCGGCCGTTGTCGACCCGCCAGAAGCCGGTCTCCAGACCTTCGCCGAGCGCGACCACGGTGGCCTGCGGATGGGCGCGCAGATAGCCCTCCACCGCGAGGTCGAAGCAGCGCGAACGCAGCGCCTGAGCCTGCGAGTGGAACGCGTTCGGCCGTCCGAACCGCTCCTCGAAGGGGTAGTCGAGGTCCGCCACCAGCTGCAGCGCCATCGGATCGTCGATGACGGGATAGAGCTGCCCCGCCTCGTACGCCCGGTTGTAGAGCGTCCACAGCAGGGTCTCCGGAACCCCGTTCAGCATCGGCCGTACACGGGCCATGTCCGCTCCTCTCCCGCTCTGCCGTTCCGTCCGCTCAGCCGCGCAGTGTCACTGCCTGCCCGGCCACCACCAGCAGTACGTGCTCGCACTCGTCGGCGAACGCCGCGTTCAGCCGCCCCAACTCGTCCCGGAACCGCCGCCCGGAGGCCGTCGCGGGCACCACGCCGGAGCCGACCTCATTGGTCACGGCGACGACGGTACGCCGCGTCCCGCGCACCGCGCCGACCAGTTCGGTGATCCGCTCCCGCAGCGCGGTCTCGCCGCCGTTCGCCCACGCCGCGTCGGACCAGGCGTCCACCCGGTCCATCGCGTCCGTCAGCCACAGCGACAGGCAGTCGATCAGCAGCGGAGGCCCGTCCGACTCCAGCAGCTCCACCAGTTCACAGGTCTCCTCGGTGCGCCAGGCGGCCGGCCTGCGCTCCCGGTGCAGCCCGATCCGGGCAGCCCACTCGGCGTCGCCGTCCCGGCCGCCGCCGGTCGCCACGTACACCACCTCGGGGAACGTCTCCAGGCGCCGCTCGGCCTCCACCGACTTCCCGGACCGCGCACCGCCCGTCACCAGCGTGCGCCGCGGGACATCCGGTACGGCTCGGTAATCGCCGACCACCAGCGTCGTCCCGTCCGGCACGGTCCGCGCCCCGGACGCCGCGAGCCGCCGGTCCAGCTCGGGGCCGGGCGGCGCGTCGTGGTCGATATGGACGGCGATGACCTCGGTGGCCGGCCCGATCGCCTCGACGGCCCGCAGCCGGGCCACCGCGTCCGGCCGCCCGGTCACATCGCCGACGACCATCTCGTACGGCTGCGCCACCCGGTCCGTGAGACCGGCGGGGGCGGCCCCCGGGGGCATGTACAGCAGCCGCTCGCCCTCCGGAGCCGTCACCTCGTATCCGGTCCCCGGCGCGTCCATCGACACCGCCCGGATCCGGTGCCCGCTGATCAGCGTCAGCTCCTGCCCGTCCGGCACCCGGGCGGCCGGGGGCAGCCCGGCGGGCAGCTCCATGGCGGGCCCGTCGTGCGGATGGGTGAGCAGGACCTGCCGTACGCCGGTCAGCGAATGCCCCGCACGGGCGGCGGCGAACACGGCCCCCGGAGTGAGATCGAGCAGCAGCGCATCGTCGACCAGCAACGCGGTCGCGGCCCGCGCCCGCGGCCCGCGGGCGGTGGCGCAGGCGGCGCACGGACATTCGGGGCGAGGCAGCCCGTCGGGAGCTCCGGTGCCGAGCAGAGTCAGTTCCACGCTCCTGATCCTCCCGCGTCCCCGCACCGACTGCGCGACCAACCCTGCGCGTCCAGCCACTAGGCTGCGGGCAGCAACGTGACCCAGGAGGCGGACATGGCGTGGACGTGGCGGTTCGAGAAGTCCGACGGTACGGAGACGGAGCCGGCCCTGCAGCCGGAGGAATTCACGACCCAGGGGGACGCGGAGTCCTGGATCGGCGAGTTCTGGAAGGAGCTCCTCGACGGCGGAGCGGACCAGGTGACGCTGTTCGAGGACACGACGAAGATCTACGGCCCCATGAGCCTCCAGGCCGACCAGGGCTGACCCGTTCCACCGGCATGCACGGGCCCCGGGTGCCGTTCGTCGGTACCCGGGGCCTGCGCGCGTGCGGTTCCGCAGGCGGTCAGATCTCGCCCAGCGTGACGTCCGCGGTCCGCTGTGAGGTGTTGCGCAGATACGTCACCGTGACCTTCTGGCCCGGCTTCTTGACGGCCAGTTCCTCCGACAGCGAGGCGATCGTGGTGACCGGCGCGTCGCCGATCTTCGTGATGATGTCGCCGACCTGCAGCCCCGCCCTGTCGGCGGCGCCGCCCTTCGTGACGCTGACCAGCGCCACCCCGGCCGGCTGGTAGTTGTCGTCGACGACCGTGCGGCCGGTGATGTTCAGTGCCGCCCGGCCCGAGTCGGTGACCTTGCCGTTCTTGATGATCTGGTCGGCCACCGTTTTGACCATCGAGGCGGGGATCGCGAACCCGATGCCCGGCGCGGCGCTGTCGCCCATTGCGGGGTCCACCGCTCCCAGGGTCGGGATACCGATCACCTCGCTGTCCAGATTGACCAGTGCGCCGCCGCTGTTGCCCGGGTTGATCGCCGCCGAGGTCTGCACCATGTTCGCGATGGTCGCCCCGGTGCCCCCGCCCGCGCGGCTCTCGGTCACGGTCCGGCCGACCGCCGACACGATGCCCTGGGTGACGCTGCTGGACAGCCCGAGCGGCGAGCCCATCGCCAGCACGATCTGACCGACCTCGACCTTCTCCGAGTCACCGAACGTCGCCGGCTCCAGCCCGCTCGGCACGTCGTCGAGCTTGATGACGGCCAGGTCCTGTTCCGGATATGCGGCGACCAGCGAGGCGCTCAGCACCTTCTCGCCGGTGGCGATGGTGACCTTGAAGGTCTTCTCCGCGCCCACCACATGGGCATTGGTGACGATATGGCCCTTGTCGTCATAGATGATGCCCGAGCCAAGACTGTTGGAGGCGTCGATCTGCACGACCGAGGGCAGGACGTTCTTGATGACGGTCTGGAAATCGGTCTGCAGATCGTCGGCGGACGGGGTGGTCAGAGCCTGCTGCTTCGCGCCCGACGGCGTTGCACCGGCCTGCGACGCGTTCGATTTCGATCCGGAGCAGCCGCTCACCAGGGCGATGGCGCAGAGGCCTGCGGCCAGCGGCAGCAGCAACCGGCGGGCACGGGTACGCGAGTGGGAAGCATCCATGTCCGGATTATTACTTTTAACCCCATTGGCGGCCTGTTGGACGCAGCCGATCGAGCGGGGCGCCCGCCAGGGATGCGGGGCGCCTGCCAGGGGTTACGGGACGGCGCTCAGCCCCGCACGCCGCACAGATGGAGCAGTGCCGCCACGCCGCGGTACGGGTCCGTCCGCCCGGCCCGGTCCTCCGCGGCCAGCACCCGGTCCAGTTCCGCCGCGGCCGGCAGTTCCACGTCATTGCTCATGTGGTCCGTGAAGATCCGCACCCCGTACCAGGCATGCAGCGGCGCGGCGATCCCGGCGAGTGTGGCGGTGAGGTCGTCCAGCCGGTCGGCCCGGACCGTCAGTCCCAGCCGATTGGTGTAGGCGTCCGTGTCGAACGCGGCAAGCGCCGTGCCCCAGTCGCCGGCGATGCCGGGCCGCATCGCCAGCGCGTCCCCGTTCCGTACGACCAGGGACAGCAGTCCGCCTGGCGCCAGCATCCGGGCCAGGCCCGCCAGCATCGCGTCCGGCTCCTGGACGTACATCAGCACGCCGTGGCAGAGCACCACATCGAAGCTGCCCGGCAGGAAGTGCACCCCGGTCTCCAGGCCGTCGCCCTCGATCAGCCGGACCCGCTCCCGGATGCCCGCGGGCTCGTCGGTGAGTGCCTCGCGGGCCACCCGCAGCATCTCGGCATCGGACTCCAGACCGGTCACCGTGTGACCGGCCCGGGCCAGCCGCAGTGCCTGGGTGCCCTGCCCCATGCCCACATCGAGGACCCGCAGCCGTTGCCCGACCGGGAAGCGCGCGGTGATCTGCTCGTCGAGCTGCCGGGCGACCAGCTCCTGGCGGACGGTGTTGCGCAGCCCGCCGAGCCCTTTGAGCCAGGTGGAAGAGGCCCCGGAGAACGGGGAGGTGCCGCGACGAGGCGGACCGACGGACGGACCGGCCACCGAGCCGGAAACCTCCGTGCTCAGGGCCGCTCTCCGCGCTTGACCTGCGGCTTCGGCAGACGGAGCCGACGCATCTGAAGCGTACGCATCAGGCCGTAGGCGACCGCGCCGCGCTTCGGCGTATCGGGGAAGCGTGCGTTCAGCTGCTTCTTCAGCCGGAACGCGAGCCCGATCGAGTCGATGACGATCAGCACGATCACACCGAGCCAGAGCAGCAGTGAGATGTTCTGGATGTTCTGCACCTGGATCACGCTGAGGATCAGAATGATCACTGCGAGCGGCAGGAAGAACTCCGCGATGCAGAAGCGCGAGTCCACGAAGTCGCGGACGAAGCGCCGCACCGGACCCTTGTCACGGGCCGGCAGGTAGCGCTCGTCGCCACTCGCGAGCGCCTCCCGCTGCTTGGCCATGTCCACGCGGCGCGCTTCGCGCTGGCGCTTCATGGCCTCCTTGCGGTCGAGCGGCGCACCACTGGAGGCACGACGGCGCTGCGACTGGGCATCGCTGCGCTTGGGGGTGGGGCGACCCTTGGGTGCCTGCGGGTCGCGGGGCTGCGTGGAGAGGTCCGCCGTCACCTTGGAGGTGGGCGCCTTCTCTTCCTTCGAACGGCTACGGAACACAAAGCCCAAGGGTACGGGGTCGGCGGCGGCGACCCCAGCCCGGTCGGGAACGATCCGGCAACGGCCTGCGTCCTCACATGTGTCCCGAGAGGGGCAGAACGGACGTTGCCGCCGGTTTCCCTGACAGCCACCTACTCCCTGGGCCGGAGTGGTGACCGGGAGCAGTCGTCCTTGGGGAGGACCACATCCTTGCTCGAACAGTGCGGTAATAGAGACAGGGCCCGTACTGTGGGTTCTGTTGGAGTGCTGGAGCCCAGTCCGTCAGAAGGGGGCGCGCGAAGCCCATGAGCGGTGTCATGAAGCGTATGGGGATGATCTTCCGCGCGAAGGCAAACAAGGCCCTTGACCGGGCCGAGGATCCGCGCGAGACCCTCGATTACTCGTACCAGAAGCAGCTGGAGCTGCTTCAGAAGGTGCGCCGCGGTGTCGCCGATGTGGCGACCTCGCGCAAGCGCCTGGAGCTGCAGCTGAACCAGCTGCAGGGCCAGACGTCCAAGCTGGAGGACCAGGGCCGCAAGGCGCTCGCGCTCGGTCGTGAGGACCTGGCCCGCGAGGCGCTGTCCCGGCGGGCCGCCCTCCAGCAGCAGGTCACCGACCTGGAGACGCAGCACTCGACGCTGCAGGGCGAGGAGGAGAAGCTCACTCTCGCGGCCCAGCGGCTGCAGGCCAAGGTCGACGCCTTCCGCACCAAGAAGGAGACCATCAAGGCCACCTACACCGCCGCCCAGGCGCAGACCCGGATCGGCGAGGCGTTCTCCGGGATCTCCGAGGAGATGGGCGACGTCGGCCTGGCGATCCAGCGGGCCGAGGACAAGACCCAGCAGCTGCAGGCGCGCGCCGGTGCGATCGACGAGCTGCTCGCCTCCGGCGCACTCGACGACCCGACCGGGACGGCGAAGGACGACATCGCCGCCGAGCTCGACCGGATCTCCGGTGGTACGGATGTGGAGCTGGAGCTGCAGCGCATGAAGGCCGAACTGGCCGGCGGCTCCGCTCCGCAGCAGGCGATCGAGGGCGGCTCGCAGGACGCCGGCCAGCAGCAGTCGTCGCAGTCCCCGCACAAGTTCGACAAGCAGTGAGGCAGACGTCATGATCGTTCGGATCATGGGGGAGGGCCAGCTGACCCTGGCCGACAGTCATCTCGCCGAGCTGAACAAGCTCGACGACGAACTGCTCGCCGAGATGGAGAGCGGTGACGGCCCGGGCTTCCGCACCACGCTCCACGCGCTCCTCGCCAGGGTGCGCGAGCTCGGCACGCCCTTGCCGGACGACTCCCTGGAGCCGTCCGAACTGATCCTGCCGTCGCCCGACGCCACCCTCGAAGAGGTACGCGACATGCTCCGCGACGACGGTCTGATCCCCGGCTGACGTCAGCCGCTCCAGCACCCGCACGCAAGTGCTCTGCCCCGTGTCCGGTCCGCCGGCCGCGGGGCAGTGTGCTCTCCGGACCGGTACGTCGTGCTGCCGGACCGGTTCGTCCGGATCGGTGCGTTCTGCGTCCCGGCGCGGGGGCGGATGGGCCGGATCCGTGCGCGACACGCCGTACCGTTGCTTGACGTGACCACCCTCGGAACCGGGTTCCTGCGCGTGCGGCGCTGGCTGCGCGACCATCCCCTCGCGTTCGACGGCGCGCTCGCCGTGGCCGTGCTCGCCTCGATGATCGCCGGGTCGTTCACCGATCCGAACGCCCCGAACGGGCCCAGCTTCGGCACCCGTACGCCCGAGGCGGCCAGCGTGGTCCTGATGGTGCTGGGCGCTGCCGTGCTGGTCCTGCGGCGGCGCAACCCCATGGCGGTGCTCGCCGCCACCGGTGCGCTCACGATCGTCGAGTTCGTGCTGGTGGACCCGCCCGCCCCGGTGGTGATGAGCGCGGTCATCGCGCTGTACACGGTCGCCGCCACCACGGACCGGCCCACCACCTGGCGGGTCGGCCTGCTGACCATGAGCGTTCTGGCGGCGTCCGCGATGCTCTTCGGCGCCTCCCCCTGGTACAGCCAGGAGAACCTCGGGGTCTTCGCCTGGACCGGCATGGCCGGCGCGGCCGGGGACGCCGTCCGCTCCCGGCGGGCCTTCGTCGACGCGATCAGGGAACGGGCCGAACGGGCCGAGCGCACCCGCGAGGAGGAGGCCCGCCGCCGGGTCGCCGAGGAACGGCTGCGGATCGCCCGCGATCTGCACGACGTCGTCGCCCACCACATCGCTCTGGTCAATGTGCAGGCCGGGGTCGCCGCCCACGTCATGGACAAGCGCCCCGACCAGGCCAAGGAGGCGCTCGCCCACGTCCGGGAGGCCAGCCGCTCCGCACTGGGCGAACTCCGCGCCACCGTCGGGCTGCTGCGCCAGTCCGGCGACCCGGAGGCGCCGACCGAGCCGGCCCCCGGCCTCGCGGTCCTCGGTGAACTGGTGGACAAGGTCCGGCGAGCCGGCCTCCCGGTCGAGGTGGCGTGCGCCGACCGTCTGACCCCGCTGCCCGCAGCCGTCGATCTCGCCGCGTACCGGGTGATCCAGGAGGCGCTGACCAACGTGCAGAAGCACGCGGGCCCCGGGGCGAAGGCCGAGGTGAGTGTCATACGGGTCGGGGAGACGGCCGAGGTGACGGTCCTCGACAACGGCACGGGCCGTAGCGAAGGCGCGGGCACTGCCGCCGACGGCGGCGGCCACGGACTGCTCGGCATGCGCGAACGCGTCACCGCCCTCGGCGGCACCCTCACCGCCGGGCCCCGCTACGGCGGCGGATTTAGGGTTCATGCGATCCTGCCGGTCAAGGCCCGAACGGGAGAGCCGGAGTAGCCGGGCACGGCGGGCCGGACGGGGGAACGCCCATGACAACACCCATCAGGGTCCTGCTCGCCGACGACCAGGCGCTGCTGCGCAGCGCGTTCCGGGTGCTGGTCGACTCCGAGCCCGACATGCAGGTGGTCGGCGAGGCGGCGGACGGCGCCGAAGCCGTGGCGCTGGCCCGCTCGACGCGGGCCGATGTGGTGCTGATGGACATCAGAATGCCCGGTACGGACGGGCTCGCCGCGACCCGGATGATCAGCGCCGACCCGGAACTGGCAGCCGTGCGGATCGTCATGCTCACCACCTTCGAGGTCGACGAGTACGTGGTGCAGTCGCTGCGGGCCGGCGCGTCCGGCTTCCTCGGCAAGGGGGCGGAACCGGATGAACTGCTCAATGCCATCCGTATCGCCGCGGGCGGCGAGGCGCTGCTCTCCCCGGCCGCGACCAAAGGACTGATCGCCACCTTCCTTGCGCAGGGCGGCAGTTCGGACGGTCCGGGGCCGAGCGCCGCCGAGTACTCCGAGCGGCTCGACGCGCTCACCGGTCGTGAGCGCGAGGTGCTGGTCCTCGTCGCGGGCGGGCTCTCCAACGACGGGATCGCCGAACGTCTGGCGGTGAGCCCGCTCACCGTCAAGACCCATGTGAACCGGGCGATGGCGAAGCTGGGCGCCCGCGACCGGGCTCA
Organism: Streptomyces sp. NBC_00353; assembly: GCF_036108815.1. Lineage (NCBI taxonomy): Bacteria > Bacillati > Actinomycetota > Actinomycetes > Kitasatosporales > Streptomycetaceae > Streptomyces > Streptomyces sp. NBC_00353. Next base: position 7,175,937 of record NZ_CP107985.1, read on the forward strand.
ATTGGTGGTAATTGCGTATGAATCGGGCCTGGTTCGCCCCCGGGTGGAGTAGCAGGTGGAGGGGCGGCGTACTCCACCTGCGGTATGCGCCGCATAAGAATGCGACCCTGGGGCCGACGCTTTCGCCCGGGCGGATGAGCGATCGTATAGCTGGGCCGGGTCTGTCCCCGAGTCACCCGCCCACCTGCCGCGTAAGCCACAGAAGAGAGACCCACCCATGTCCTGGCTGTCCAGATTCAGCCTCGCGCAAAGGGCCCTGATCGGGCTGATCTCGATCGTCGCGCTCGTCTTCGGAGCGATCGCGATCCCGCAGCTCAAGCAGCAGTTGCTGCCCACCATCGAACTCCCGATGGTGTCGGTGCTCGCCCCCTACCAGGGCGCGTCTCCCGATGTGGTCGAGAAGCAGGTCGTCGAACCGCTCGAGAACACCATCAAGTCCGTCGACGGAGTCACGGGCGTCACCTCGACCGCCAGCGAGGGCAACGCCGTCATCATGGCGTCCTTCGACTTCGGCGACGAGGGCACGAAGCAGTTGGTCGCCGACATCCAGCAGGCGGTCAACCGCGCCCGCGTCCAGCTGCCCGACGATGTCGACCCGCAGGTCATCGCCGGTTCGACGGACGACATCCCGACCGTCGTCCTCGCCGTCACGTCCGACAAGGACCAGCAGGCGCTCGCCGACCAGCTGGACCGCACCGTCGTCCCCGCCCTGGAGGACATCGACGGCGTCGGCCAGGTCACCGTCAACGGTGTCCAGGATCTCCAGGTCTCCATCACCCCGGACGACAAGAAGCTCGCGGCCGCCGGACTGAACGCCGGATCTCTCGCCCAGGCCCTCCAGGCGGGCGGCGCCACGGTCCCGGCCGGTTCCTTCTCCGAGCAGGGCAAGAGCCGCACCGTCCAGGTCGGCGGAGCCTTCACCTCGCTGAAGCAGATCGAGGACCTTCGGGTCGCCGGTCAGAACCCGGCCGCCGACAAGCCCGGCAAGCCGGTCCGCGTCGGTGACATCGCCACCGTGAAGCAGGAGCCGGCCACCGCGGTCTCCATCACCCGGACGAACGGCAAGCCGAGCCTCGCCGTGATGGCGACGATGGACAAGGACGGCAGCGCCGTCGCCATCTCGGACGCCGTCAAGGACAAGCTCCCGGACCTTCGCAAGGACCTCGGTGCGGGCGCCGAACTGACCGTCGTCTCCGACCAGGGCCCCGCCGTCTCCAAGGCGATCTCCGGTCTGACCACCGAGGGCGCGCTCGGCCTGCTCTTCGCGGTCATCGTGATCCTGGTCTTCCTCGCGTCGCTCCGCTCGACGCTGGTCACCGCGGTCTCCATCCCGCTCTCCGTGGTCCTCGCCCTGATCGTGCTCTGGACCCGCGACCTGTCGCTCAACATGCTCACGCTCGGCGCGCTGACCATCGCGATCGGCCGCGTCGTCGACGACTCGATCGTCGTCCTGGAGAACATCAAGCGCCACCTCGGCTACGGCGAGGAGCGCCACTCCGCGATCATCACCGCGGTGAAGGAAGTGGCCGGTGCGGTCACCTCCTCGACCCTCACCACGGTCGCGGTCTTCCTGCCGATCGGTCTGGTCGGCGGCATGGTCGGCGAGCTGTTCGGCTCGTTCTCCCTGACCGTCACCGCGGCCCTGCTCGCCTCCCTGCTGGTCTCACTGACCGTGGTCCCCGTCCTGTCGTACTGGTTCCTGCGCGCCCCCAAGGGCAGCACGGAGAACCCGGACGAGGCCCGTCGCAAGGCCGAGGAGAAGGAGGCCCGCAGCCGGCTCCAGCGGCTGTACGTCCCGGTGCTGCGCTTCGCGACCCGGCGCCGTATCACCAGCATCGTCATCGCCGTCGCCGTGCTCTTCGGTACCTTCGGCATGGCCCCGCTGCTGAAGACCAACTTCTTCGACCAGGGCGAGCAGGAAGTCCTCTCCATCAAGCAGGAGCTGGCCCCCGGCACCAGCCTGACGGCCGCCGACGAGGCGGCCAAGAAGGTCGAGAAGCTCCTCGACGGCGACAAGGGCGTCAAGGACTACCAGGTCACCGTCGGCTCCTCCGGCTTCATGGCGGCCTTCGGTGGCGGTACGGGAGCCAACCAGGCCTCCTACCAGGTCACTCTGAAGGACTCGGCCGACTTCGACGCCACCCAGAAGCGCATCGACGAGGGCCTCGGCAAGCTCGACGGCATCGGTGACACCACCATCGCCGCGGGCGACGGCTTCGGCAGCCAGGACCTGAGCGTCGTGGTGAAGTCCGCCGACGCGGACACCCTGAAGAAGGCCTCCGAAGAGGTGCGGGCGCAGGTGGCCGAGCTCAAGGACGTCACCGACGTCCAGAGCGACCTGGCGCAGTCCGTCCCGCGCATCTCGGTCAAGGCCAACGCCAAGGCCGCGGCCGCCGGCTTCAACCAGACCACGCTCGGTGCGGCTGTCGCCGGAGCGGTGCGCGGCACCCCGTCCGGCAAGGCGATCATGGACGACACCGAGCGCGACGTCGTCATCAAGTCCGCCCACCCGGCCACCACGATGGACGAGCTGAAGAACCTCTCGCTCGGCCGGGTCAAGCTCGGTCAGATCGCCGAGGTGAAGCTGGTCCCCGGCCCGGTCTCGATGACGAGGATCGACGGCCAGCGCGCCGCCACGATCACCGCCCGCCCCACCGGTGACAACACCGGAGCGGTGAGCGCCTCGCTCCAGTCGAAGATCAATGCCCTGGACCTGCCGGACGGCGCCACCGCCACCATCGGCGGTGTCTCCGAGGACCAGAACGACGCGTTCATGAAGCTCGGTCTGGCCATGCTGGCCGCGATCGCGATCGTCTTCATGCTGCTCGTCGCGACGTTCCGCTCGCTCGTCCAGCCGCTGATCCTGCTGGTCTCCATCCCGTTCGCGGCGACGGGCGCCATCGGTCTCCTGGTCGTCACCGGCACCCCGATGGGCGTTCCGGCAATGATCGGCATGCTGATGCTGATCGGCATCGTGGTGACCAACGCGATCGTGCTGATCGACCTGATCAACCAGTACCGGTCGCAGGGCATGGGCATTGTCGAAGCAGTGATCGAGGGCGGCCGCCACCGCCTCCGCCCGATCCTGATGACCGCACTCGCGACGATCTTCGCCCTGCTCCCGATGGCGCTCGGCGTCACCGGCGAGGGCGGCTTCATCTCGCAGCCCCTCGCGGTCGTGGTGATCGGCGGTCTGGTCACGTCGACGCTGCTGACGCTGCTTCTGGTGCCGACGCTGTACGCGATGGTGGAGCTCCGCAAGGAGCGCCGCGCGAAGAAGAAGGCGATCAAGCGGGCGAAGAAGGCGGGCCTGTCCGCCACGGCCCGGCCGGAGGAGACCACCTCCGAGGAGCCGGAGCCCGCGAAGGCGTAACGCAGGGCACGCAAGAGGCCCCGGCACCGTTTCAACGGTGCCGGGGCCTCTTGCGCGTCTCCAGTACGGGGGAGGGGCGGTAGGGGCCAACGCCCGCCCGCAGGCGCAACGCCTACGGCAGCGCCAGCATCCGCTCCAGCGCCAGCTTCGCGTACTTCTCCGTCTCCGGGTCGACCTCGATCCGGTTGACCAGGTTGCCCTCGGCCAGCGACTCCAGCGTCCACACCAGGTGCGGCAGATCGATCCGGTTCATCGTCGAGCAGAAGCAGACCGTCTTGTCGAGGAAGACGACCTCCTTGTCCTCCGCCGCGAACCGGTTGGCCAGGCGCTGCACCAGGTTCAGCTCGGTGCCGATCGCCCACTTCGAGCCGGCCGGCGCCGCCTCCAGGGCCTTGATGATGTACTCCGTCGAGCCGACGTAGTCCGCCGCCGCCACGACCTCGTGCTTGCACTCGGGGTGCACCAGCACATTGACGCCCGGGATGCGCTCGCGCACGTCGTTGACGGACTCCACCGAGAAGCGCCCGTGCACCGAGCAGTGCCCGCGCCACAGGATCATCTTCGCGTTCCGCAGCTCCTCGGCGGTGAGACCGCCGTTCGGCTTGTACGGGTTGTAGAGGACGCAGTCCTCCAGGGTCATCCCCATGTCCCGGACCGCGGTGTTCCGGCCCAGGTGCTGGTCGGGAAGGAAGAGCACCTTCTCGCCCTGCTCGAAGGCCCACTCCAGGGCCCGCTTCGCATTGGACGAGGTGCAGATCGTGCCGCCGTGGCGGCCGGTGAAGGCCTTGATGTCGGCGGAGGAGTTCATGTACGAGACGGGTACGACCTGCTCGGCGACCCCGGCCTCGGTCAGCACGTCCCAGCACTCGGCGACCTGCTCGGCAGTGGCCATGTCGGCCATCGAGCAGCCCGCGGCCAGGTCCGGCAGCACGACCTTCTGGTCGTCGGTGGTCAGGATGTCCGCGGACTCGGCCATGAAGTGCACGCCGCAGAAGACGATGTACTCGGCCTCGGGCCGGGCGGCCGCGTCGCGGGCGAGCTTGAACGAGTCGCCGGTGACGTCCGCGAACTGGATGACCTCGTCGCGCTGGTAGTGGTGGCCGAGGACGAAGACCTTGTCCCCGAGCTTCTCCTTGGCCGCGCGGGCGCGCTCCACCAGGTCCGGGTCGGACGGGGAGGGCAGATCGCCAGGACACTCCACGCCGCGCTCGCTCCTGGGGTCGGCATCGCGGCCGAGGAGCAGCAGGGCGAGGGGCGTCGGCTGGACATCCAGTGGTTGGGCGGTGGTCACGTCACGCACCCTTTCTGTTCTGCGGTCAGTGCGGCACAGCCGCTCCAGTGGAGCCGGGGCTTGCACCGGGGAGCCTTTTCGTCTATTTGACGCTATCTATCATATCTGCTTCATGTCACTTTGACGACACCGATCGCGTCGATGTGACGCATTCCGTCCTGGGGCCTCGCCGCCCCCGCTCGCGGACTCCTCGCGGACCGGTGTGCGAGCATGAAAGGAACAGGCAAGCGCTCGGCCCGGAATGAATCCGTGGTCCCGACGGTTGCAACGTCGGCAAGCAGTCCGTACAACCCGGGAGAGAAGCAGATGTCCGTATCGGACGAGACCACCACCGTGAGCGACGGCATCCTCCTGTCCGACGCCGCCGCAGCCAAGGTCAAGGGCCTGCTGGAGCAGGAAGGCCGTGACGACCTGGCGCTGCGCGTCGCCGTCCAGCCCGGCGGTTGCTCGGGCCTGCGCTACCAGCTCTTCTTCGACGAGCGTTCGCTCGACGGCGATGTCGTGAAGGACTTCGACGGCGTCAAGGTCGTCACCGACCGGATGAGCGCTCCGTACCTGGGCGGCGCCTCCATCGACTTCGTCGACACCATCGAGAAGCAGGGCTTCACGATCGACAACCCGAACGCCACGGGCTCCTGCGCCTGCGGCGACTCCTTCAGCTGAGGCGCGAAGGCGGTAGCGGGCAGCAGTGCCCGCAGAAGGCGGCGCCCCCCGGATTCCCGGGGGGCGCCGCCTTCTGTCGTACTCAGCCGCGCGGCACCATGCCGCCCGTCGCGTCGAGCACCTTCCGGTCACCCAGCGGCGCGTCCAGCGTCACCGTTCGCGTCAGCTTCTTGGCGATCATGATGCAGACCTTCTTCGGGTCGGGGTTCGACTCGGTGATCGTCACCCGTACCGCGTCCGCACTCTCGGTCGCGCTCGCCGCGTAGGTACTGCACACCCCGCCCCAGAACGTCACCTCCAGCGTCCGCCCGTCGGCGCTGTACGAGATGAGCGGCCGCTGGGACCGTGCGTCGTCCCCCGAGCCGGGGGCCGGAGTCCTCTCCGGCGTCGGGGTCTTCGAGGGCTTCGCCAGCGAGTCCGGGTCCACCGCGACCTGCGTGACCGTGTTGCCCGTCCCGCCCGCGGCCGGGTGCACCGAGAAGAGCCACGACGGCACGAGCGTCTGCTCGCCTTCCACGTACCGCATCGCGAGGCCGAACACCGCCTTGTCGACCGTCACGGTCGTCGTCCCGCGCTCCGCCCCGGTCCGCGCCCCGCAACTGTTCCCCGGCGACTTCAGGGTGCCGTCCTCCAGTGGTACGGGGGTGGCGCACCCTCCGATGCCGCTGCGCGAAGTGTCCGCCCGGCCCGCCCTGTTCAACTGGTTCAACGCGTCGCCCGCGCTGATCACCGGATACTCGGCGCCCTTCTCCAGGCCCTTCAACTGTCCGCTGCCACCGGTCACTTCACCGTCGGGGCCCACCTGGATCCCGGTCGCCCAGCCGTAGGTGGGCAGCCCGTCGACCACCGGGTTCGCGTTCACCACCCGTACCGAGCCCATCAGTTGGCGGGCGTCGAGAGCCGCGTCGTCCTGACCGACCGCCTTCAGCACGGGCGCCGCGGCGGCCTTGGCCGCCTTCTCGCTCACCGGCGACCCCGTGCCGCCCGGCGCCATGTCCTTGCTCGAACACACCGTGGTGCTCTGGCAGTTGTCCGTCCCGCCGGAGCCGTACCTGGCGAAGGTCCAGGTGCCCGGCGCCTGCTTGTTCACCCGCAGCAGCGGACCCGAGCCGTCCCCGTCGGAACCCACCTTCCAGGCCGTGCCCTCGGCCTGCGGTGTACCCGCCACGCCCAGCGCCTTCGCCAGCCGTGCCACCTCCGCCGCCGACACCGTGCCCTTCGCGCGGTGGACAGCGGCCGTGTCCGGCCCGTCGGGCAGCTTGCCGGCCGCGCGGTAGACCACACCGCCGCCACCCGGATCGGGCTCGCCGACAGCGATGCCCTCGGGGGGCGCCGTCGGGCTGTCCGGGCCGCCCGGCGTCTCGTCGAGCGCGAGCAGGGGAGCGGCGTCGTCGCCGCTGCCGGACCGGCTGCCTCCGTCGTCCGCCGCACTGGCGGCCCAGTACGCGCCGCCGCCCCCGGCCAGTAGGACCGCTGCCGCCACCGAGGCTACGGCCAGCCGGGACCGCCGCCGGGGGCGGATCACGTCGTTGTCGGGTCGCTCGGTGCTCACCGGATCGCTCCTTCGACTGCGTTGCCGTCGCCGTGACCGTCGCACGGTCATCGCCTGTCCCACGAGTCGGGGACAACGGTGGGACGGAGCGCAGCAGCACCCGGTTCCCCCATGGGGCATTCGGGGGATGCCCGGTGCGAGCGGCCGCCGCTCTCAGTCGCCGTACTCGGCCATCGAGTCGATCAGCCGTGCGGACGCGGCCGGCACGGTCACGCCGTGAATCAGGGACGGCGTCACAGGGGTGGGAGCGGCCGTGGCGGGTACCACCCAGTGCGGAGCCATCCGTGCGCAGTCACCGCGCAGCTCGGCCAGGCTGATCTCGGACTCGCGGGGGGCGATGTTCTTCGACATGTCCGCACCGTAGGCACCGCGCGCCTCAGGATAAAAGCCCTACTATCGGGTAGTTTTTCCCCCTTCAAGGCGAGTGCGACGAACGGGTAGCGTGGACTGTCACGCCGTTCCGGGAGCGCAGTCACCCGTTCCCCTCGACCTCCGCAGGAGCAGTCTCCCCGTGCGCATCGCAGTCACCGGCTCCATCGCCACCGATCACCTCATGACCTTCCCGGGCCGCTTCGCCGACCAACTGGTCGCCGACCAGCTGCACACGGTCTCGCTCTCCTTCCTGGTCGACAACCTCGATGTACGCCGGGGCGGTGTGGCCGCCAACATCTGCTTCGGCATGGGCCTCCTCGGCACCGGCCCGATCCTGGTCGGTGCCGCGGGCTCCGACTTCGACGAGTACCGCGCCTGGCTCGACCGGCACGGTGTCGACACCGGATCGGTCCGGATCTCCGAAGTCCTGCACACCGCCCGTTTCGTCTGTACGACGGACGCCGACCACAACCAGATCGGCTCCTTCTACACGGGCGCGATGAGCGAGGCCCGGCTGATCGAGCTGAAGGCCGTCGCCGACCGGGTGGGCGGTCTCGACCTCGTCTCGATCGGCGCCGACGACCCCGAGGCGATGCTCCGCCACACCGAGGAGTGCCGCTCGCGAGGCATCGCGTTCGCCGCCGACTTCTCGCAGCAGATCGCCCGGATGGACGGCGAAGAGATCCGGATCCTCCTCGACGGCGCCACATACCTCTTCTCCAACGAGTACGAGAAGGGGCTCATCGAGTCCAAGACCGGCTGGACCGACGAGGAGATCCTCGCCAAGGTCGGCCACCGCGTCACCACGCTCGGCGCCCGCGGCGTCCGGATCGAGCGGGCCGGTCAGGAGACCATCGAGGTCGGCTGCCCGGAGGAGGAGACGAAGGCCGACCCGACCGGTGTCGGTGACGCGTTCCGTGCCGGGTTCCTCTCGGGCCTTGCCTGGGGCGTCGGCCTGGAGCGGGCCGCCCAGGTCGGCTGCATGCTCGCCACGCTGGTCATCGAGACGGTCGGCACGCAGGAGTACACCCTGCGCCGCACCCACTTCATGGACCGCTTCACCAAGGCGTACGGCCACGACGCCGCCGCCGAGGTCCGCGCCCACCTCGCGTAGTCAGGACAGCCGGCGGACCACATAGGCCGAGCCGCGGTCCGCCGGCTCCTCACCCACGTACTCCTGCTCACGCATCACGCACCACGCCGGGATGTCCAGCCGCGCCGCCTCGTCGTCGGAGAGCACGGTCACCGTCCCGCCCACCGGTACCTCTCCGATCACCTTTGCGAGTTCGATCACCGGGATCGGGCACCTCTTGCCCAGGGAGTCGACGACCAGGGACGTGGCGGCGGGGGAGGGGGCCACCGAAACGGGCGCCCCGAGCCTCTCCCTCACCTCTGACACCGCTCCCGGCAGCACCCGGAGGAAGCGGTCGACGTCCTCCGCCGTGGTGCCGGCCGGCAGGGACACCCGGACGTTCCCCTCCGACAGCACCCCCATCGCCCTCAGCACATGGCTCGGCGTCAGCGTGCTGCTGGTGCAGGACGAACCGGACGATACGGAGAACTCCGCCCGGTCCAGTTCATGGAGCAGGGTCTCCCCGTCGACATAGAGACAGGAGAAGGTCACCAGGTGCGGCAGCCGCCGCACCGGATCACCGACCACCTCCACGTCGGGCACCAGCTCCGGCACCCGCGCCCGGATCAGGTCCACCAGCGCCCGCAGCCGTACGGACTCCGCCGCCGCCTCCGCGCGGACCGCGCGCAGTGACGCCGCCGCCGCCACGATCGCAGGAATGTTCTCGAATCCGGCGGCCCGCCCCGACTCCCGCTCGTCCGACGGTCCTTGAGGGGCGAACCGGACCCCCTTGCGCACGGCGAGCAGCCCCACCCCCGAAGGCCCTCCCCACTTGTGGGCGCTCGCCGCCAGCAGCGACCAGCCCGCCGGCACCGGACCCCAGCCCAGCGACTGCGCGGCGTCCACCAGCAGGGGTACGCCCGACGCCCGGCAGAGCTCCGCGACCTCGGCCACCGGCTGCTCCGTACCGACCTCGTGGTTGGCGGACTGCAGGCAGGCCAGTGCGGTGTCCTCGCGCAGGGCCTCCCCGTACGCCGCCGCACTCACCGCCCCCGCCCGGTCCACCGGCACCTCGGCGAACGTCCCGCCCTGCGCCTCATGGGTGGCAGCCGCATGGAGCACCGACGAGTGCTCGACCGCCGAGACCACCAGATGACGGCCGACACGCCGACGCCCGGCGAGCGCTCCGGAGATCGCGGAGTGCACCGCCCGGGTCCCCGAGGAGGTGAAGGTGAGCTCGTCGGGGCGGCACCCCACGGCCTCCGCGGCGGCCTCCCGGGCCGCGTCCAGCAGCAGCCGCGCCCGTCGCCCCTCCCGGTACAGCCGGGCAGGGTCGGCCCAGCCCTCGTCCAGGGCGGCAAGCAGCGCCTGGTGGGCGACCGGGTGCAGGGGGGCGGAGGATGCGGCGTCGAAGTAGGGCACACGTCCACGCTAGCTCGCGCCCGCCACCCTGTCGGGACGGGCCGGTCGCGCAGCCAGGAGAGGGCCCGTCAGATGGCAGCCGGAGGCCCGGATTCCACCCCTTCGGGGAGTCGGGCGGCGCGTTGGGCACCCTCCCCGCGCGACCCCAAATAGCGTCCAGTAGGGTTTGGTCCGCATAAACATCCAAACCCCTGCCCGCGTCAGGGCGGCGACCGACCAGCGAGACGGCCGCGCCGAACGCGCGGGCGAGACTCTCGGGAAGGCGCTACGTGAGTCCCAACGGCTCCGACCGCTCGTCGCGGCGCCCGATGCGGCGGAAGCTGCCGCAGGTGCTGACTGCGGGCCTGATCCTGGCGACCGCCACCGGTTGCACATACAAGGACTTTCCCCGCCTTGGTATGCCCACGCCGGTAACGGAAGAGGCACCACGGATCCTTTCCCTCTGGCAGGGCTCGTGGGCGGCAGCGCTCGCCACGGGCGTGCTGGTCTGGGGCCTGATCCTGTGGAGCGTCATCTTCCACCGGCGCAGCCGCACCAAGGTGGAGGTTCCTCCGCAGACCCGGTACAACATGCCCATCGAGGCGCTGTACACCGTGGTCCCTCTCATCATCGTCTCGGTGCTGTTCTACTTCACCGCGCGCGATGAAACGAAGCTTCTCTCGCTCTCGGCGAAGCCTGCCCACACCATCAACGTGGTCGGCTACCAGTGGAGCTGGGGCTTCAACTACATCGAGAACGTGGACGGCTCGACCGCCACGGGCAACGAGATCCCCAAGGAACTCGACGCCATCCCCGACCGGTTCCGTAAGCAGTTCCCCCCGGGTGCGGACGGCGTCTACGACGTCGGCGTCCCGGGCACCCGGAACCCGCAGAACGGCAACCCGGGTCCGACCCTGTGGCTGCCGAAGGGCGAGAAGGTCCGCTTCATTCTGACTTCGCGTGACGTCATCCACTCCTTCTGGGTGGTGCCGTTCCTCATGAAGCAGGACGTCATTCCGGGCCACACCAACTCATTCGAGGTGACTCCCAACCAGGAGGGCACCTTCATGGGCAAGTGCGCCGAGCTCTGCGGCGTCGACCACTCCCGGATGCTCTTCAACGTCAAGGTCGTCTCCCCGGAGCGCTACCAGGCGCACCTCAAGGAGCTGGCCAAGAAGGGCCAGACGGGCTACGTGCCGGCCGGTATCGAGCAGACGAACCCGGCCAGGAATGCGGAGACGAACAAACTGTGAGCATCCTCAACGAATCTCAGGGTGCCGCGGCAGCAGACGACTCGTACGAGGACGAGCTGCCGGTCCGGCGCAAGCAGCCGGGAAACGTCGTCGTCAAGTGGCTGACCACCACTGACCACAAGACGATCGGCACGATGTACCTGGTCACGTCGTTCGCGTTCTTCTGCATCGGCGGCCTGCTGGCGCTCTTCATGCGCGCCGAGCTGGCCCGTCCCGGCACGCAGATCATGTCGAACGAGCAGTTCAACCAGGCGTTCACGATGCACGGCACGATCATGCTGCTGATGTTCGCGACGCCGCTGTTCGCCGGGTTCGCGAACTGGATCATGCCGTTGCAGATCGGTGCGCCCGACGTGGCGTTCCCGCGGCTGAACATGTTCGCGTACTGGCTGTACCTCTTCGGCTCGATCATCGCGGTGGCCGGCTTCCTCACCCCGCAGGGTGCGGCCGACTTCGGCTGGTTCGCCTACTCCCCGCTCTCGGACGCGGTCCGTTCGCCGGGTATCGGCGCCGACATGTGGATCATGGGTCTGGCCTTCTCCGGCTTCGGCACGATCCTCGGTTCGGTCAACTTCATCACCACGATCATCTGCATGCGCGCACCCGGTATGACGATGTTCCGCATGCCGATCTTCGTGTGGAACGTCCTGCTGACCGGTGTGCTGGTCCTGCTGGCCTTCCCGGTGCTCGCCGCCGCGCTCTTCGCGCTGGAGGCGGACCGCAAGTTCGGGGCGCATGTATTCGACGCGGCCAACGGCGGCGCACTGCTCTGGCAACACCTCTTCTGGTTCTTCGGCCATCCAGAGGTGTACATCATCGCGTTGCCGTTCTTCGGAATCATTTCCGAAGTGATTCCGGTGTTCAGCCGGAAGCCGATGTTCGGCTACATCGGCCTGATCAGCGCGACGATCGCCATCGCGGGCCTCTCCGTGACCGTGTGGGCGCACCACATGTACGTCACCGGTGGTGTGCTGCTGCCGTTCTTCTCGTTCATGACGTTCCTCATCGCGGTACCGACCGGTGTGAAGTTCTTCAACTGGATCGGCACGATGTGGAAGGGATCGCTGTCCTTCGAGACACCGATGCTGTGGGCCGTCGGCTTCCTGATCACCTTCACCTTCGGTGGTCTGACCGGCGTCATCCTGGCCTCGCCCCCACTGGACTTCCACGTCTCGGACTCGTACTTCGTCGTCGCGCACTTCCACTACGTCATCTTCGGCACCGTGGTCTTCGCGATGTTCTCCGGATTCCACTTCTGGTGGCCGAAGTTCACCGGCAAGATGCTGGACGAGCGGCTCGGCAAGATGACGTTCTGGACGCTGTTCGTGGGCTTCCACGGCACGTTCCTGGTGCAGCACTGGCTCGGTGCCGAAGGCATGCCGCGTCGTTACGCGGACTACCTCGCCGCCGACGGTTTCACCGCGCTGAACACGATCTCGACGATCTCCTCGTTCCTGCTCGGCCTGTCGATGCTGCCGTTCTTCTACAACGTGTGGAAGACCGCCAAGTACGGCAAGAAGGTCGAGGTCGACGACCCGTGGGGGTACGGCCGTTCGCTGGAGTGGGCGACCTCCTGCCCGCCGCCGCGGCACAACTTCCTCACCCTGCCGCGGATCCGTTCCGAATCCCCGGCGTTCGACCTGCACCACCCGGAGATCTCGGCGCTCGAGCAGCTGGAGCATCACTCCGAGGCTGACAAGGCCCTCGCGGGTGGCAAGGAGGCCGGCAAGTGAAGATCCAGGGCAAGATGTTCCTCTGGCTGAGCGTCTTCATCCTCGCCATGGCAGTGACCTATGGCGTGTGGTCGAAGGAGCCGGCCGGTACCACCGCGCTCGTCCTGGCCTTCGGCCTGAGCGTCATGATCGGCTTCTACCTGGCCTTCACGGCGCAGCGGGTCGACGCGATGGCTCAGGACAACAAGGAAGCCGATGTCGCGGACGAGGCCGGCGAGGTGGGGTTCTTCTCCCCGCACAGCTGGCAGCCGCTCTCGCTGGCCGTCGGTGGCGCCCTCGCCTTCATGGGGGTCATCTTCGGATGGTGGCTGCTCTACTTCTCGGCCCCGGTCATCCTGATCGGCCTGTTCGGCTGGGTCTTCGAGTACTACCGCGGTGAGAACCGCACCCAGTGACACCGCTCCACCTGACGGGGGGCCCGCACTTTCTCATGTGAGAGGTGCGGGTCCCCCGTTTGCAGTCACCCGGCGCGCTGAAACTGATGAATCTTCTTAGCGTGGTGACCATGAACACGCCGCGCATTCGCCCCGTAGTGAGCTGCACGCTGCTGGTCATGACCCTGGTTGCAGGGGCGACCGCCTGTGGTGGGCCAGATGGTCATCCGCTCGCCGAACAGCCGTATGACGCGGCGGACGAGATCACCTCCAACGCCCCGGAGGGCAACCAGAAGGCCGATCCCGACAAGCCCCTCGAAGTCACCGCCACGGGTGACGACGGCCGGATCACGGACGTCGCCGCGGTGGACGCCGCCGGGCGCCATCTCGCGGGCGAACTCTCGGCCGACGGGCTGCGCTGGCACTCCACCGTCCCGCTCGCGGCCGGCACCCGCTACACCGTCAGGGTCAGCGTCGAGGACGACGACGGCGCCCCGGGCAGCCGTACGCTCTCCTTCGAGACGGCCCCGGCGAAGAAGCTCCTGAACGTCACTTTCGGCCCGCACGCGGGCACCTACGGCGTCGGACAGCCCATTACGGCGGAACTCAGCGCTCCGGTCAAGGGCAAGGCCGCCAGGGCCGCAGTGGAGCGCGCGCTGAAGGTCCGCTCCACGCCCTCCGTGACGGGCTCCTGGTACTGGGTCGACGACAAGATCCTGCATTACCGCCCGCAGACGTACTGGCCGGCCCGGGCCACGATCGAGGCCAGCAGCAACATGGCCGGCATCAGGGTCACCAAGGGGCTGTACGGAGCCCCCACGAAGCCATTGAAGATCACTACCGGCGACCGTATCGAGGCCATCACCGACGCTGCCGCGCATTCCATGACGGTCAAGCGCAACGGAGAAGTGATCAACACCATTCCGGTGACCACCGGACGGCCCGGCTTCGACACCCGCAACGGCGTCAAGGTCGTGCTGAGCAAGGAGTACTCCGTACGCATGCGCGGGGAGACCATCGGCATCTCGGAGAATTCCAGCGACGGGTACGACCTGATGGTCTACTACGCGACCCGCGTCACCTGGAGCGGTGAGTACGTGCACGCCGCCCCCTGGTCCACCGGCTCACAGGGGTACGCGAACGTCAGCCACGGCTGTACGGGCATGAGCAACGCCCAGGCCCAGTGGTTCTTCAACACCGTGCGCGAGGGCGACCTCGTCTCGGTCGTCGGCAGCCTGGGCCCCACGATGACGCCGTTCGACAACGGCTACGGCGACTGGAACCTGTCCTGGGCGAAATGGCAGCAGGGCAGCGCCCTGCAGAACAAAGCCGCCCCGGACGGGTCGACGGTGCAGGCGGCGCGCCTGCGCCCCGAGGTCTGACCGGCCAGGGGAGTGCGCCGCCTTTCGAAGGGACATGAAGCGGCCCGGTCCGCGGCGGAACCGCGGGCCGGGCCGCAGCAGGACTCAGGACTGTACGCAGAGCCTGCTGCGCAGCAGGGCGGCCAGGGCGTCCGCGAACTCGACCGGCTCGACCGGAAGGGTCACCGCGGCGTCCGCACGGCTCCACGTGGCCAGCCAGGCGTCCTGCGGGCGCCCCATCAGCAGCAGCACCGGCGGGCAGTGGAAGATCTCGTCCTTGATCTGCCGGCAGACGCCCATGCCGCCCGCCGGGGCCGTCTCGCCGTCCAGCACGCACACGTCGATGCCGCCGTTCTCCAGCGCGGTCAGGACGGCGGGCAGCGTGGCGCACTCCACGAACTCCACCGGTGGCACGTCCGCCGCAGGCCTGCGACCGGCGGCCAGCCTCACCTGCTCACGGGTGTTGGCGTCGTCGCTGTAGACCAGGACCGTGGCGGTCGGCTGCATTGTTCCTCCGTGACATCTGTGTCTTCGGGGCTCTCGGGGCATGAACCGATGCGCGGATCGTACTCCGATCGACAGCCTGTCAGCACCGGTAATGACACCGATTCGATGGGCCGTTCGGGCAGGACACACCCTGCTGACACACCGAACGGCACCCCCCGGAGTGAGGGCGGGATAAGCGACCGACATAATGTCGGTCGTGGCGACAGCAACGACAGTAGAAACCGGGCACGCGCACCCGTCGGTCAATCGACCGAACCTCACCAGCGTCGGAACCATCATCTGGTTGAGTTCCGAGCTGATGTTCTTCGCGGCCCTCTTCGCGATGTACTTCACCCTCCGATCGGTGATGGGACCCGACCACTGGAAGGAAATGGCTTCGGCCCTGAACTTCCCGTTCTCGGCGACGAACACCACGATCCTGGTGCTCTCCTCCCTCACCTGCCAGCTCGGCGTCTTCGCCGCGGAGCGGGGCGATGTGAAGAAGCTCCGTGCGTGGTTCGTGATCACGTTCGTGATGGGTGCGATCTTCATCGGAGGCCAGGTCTTCGAGTACACCGAGCTGGTGAAGAAGGACGGCCTCTCGCTGTCCTCCGACCCGTACGGCTCGGTGTTCTACCTGACCACCGGCTTCCACGGTCTGCATGTGACAGGCGGTCTCATCGCCTTCCTGCTCGTACTGGGCAGGACATACGCGGCCAAGAGGTTCACCCATGAACAGGCGACCGCTGCCATCGTCGTGTCCTATTACTGGCACTTCGTCGATGTCGTGTGGATCGGCCTCTTCGCCACGATCTACATGATCAAGTAATCGGGCTCGAACCCGAACCACATCCAGCATCGACGCAGAAGATCCTGACACCGGGGTAATCCGTGAAAAAGCTCTCCGCACGACGACGCCATCCGTTGGCGGCGGTCGTCGTACTACTCCTCGCGCTGGCGGCTACTGGGGGGCTGTACGCCGCGTTTGCGCCCGCGAGTAAGGCGCAGGCCGACGACACCGCCCAGTCCCTCGCCATCGATGAGGGCAAGAAGCTGTACTCCGTCGGTTGCGCCAGCTGCCACGGAGCCGGCGGTCAGGGCTCGTCCGACGGGCCGAGCCTGGTCGGCGTGGGCTCCGCCGCCGTCGACTTCCAGGTCGGCACGGGCCGTATGCCGGCCCAGCAGCCGGGTGCCCAGGTACCGAAGAAGAAGGTCATCTACACCCAGGCCGAGATCGACCAGCTCGCGGCGTACGTCGCGTCGCTCGGCGCCGGCCCGATCGTGCCGACCGAGGACCAGGTCAGCCCTGAGGGTGCGGACATCGCCAAGGGTGGCGACCTGTTCCGTACCAACTGCGCGCAGTGCCACAACTTCACCGGCGAGGGCGGTGCCCTGACGAAGGGCAAGTACGCGCCCAGCCTTGAGGGCGTGGACCCGAAGCACATCTACGAGGCCATGCAGACCGGCCCGCAGAGCATGCCGTCCTTCCCCGACTCGACGATGCCCGAGCAGCAGAAGCGGGACATCATCGCGTACGTCAAGACCGTGAACAGCGCCGAGTCCGAGACCCCTGGTGGCCTCAAGCTGGGCGGGCTCGGTCCGGTCAGCGAGGGTCTGTTCGCCTGGATCTTCGGTCTGGGCGCACTCGTCGCAGTTGCCGTTTGGGTCGCGGCCCACACCGCTAAGGCCAAGAAGTCATGAGTAGCCAAGAGAAGATTCCAGAAGAGAACCTGCCCGCTGAGCAGGAAGCCGCGCACGGCGCGGTAGAGGGCGCGGACGACCCGTTCGCCGACCCGGGGCTGCCGGCCCACCGGCCGCGCATCCAGGACATCGACGAACGGGCCGCGAAGCGCTCCGAGCGCACGGTCGCGTTCCTGTTCGTGCTGTCCATGCTGGCGACCGTCGGCTTCATCGCCTCGTACGTCATCTTCCCGGTGGACAAGATCGTGTTCATCTGGCCGTTCGGCCATGTGAGCGCGCTCAACTTCTCCCTCGGGCTGACCCTGGGCGTGGCTCTCTTCGCGATCGGCGCGGGCGCCGTCCACTGGGCGCGCACCCTGATGTCCGACGTAGAGGTCGCCGACGACCGGCACGCCATCGAGGCGGAGCCCGAGGTCAAGGCGAAGGTTCTCGCCGACTTCGCGGCCGGTGCCGAGGAGTCCGCGTTCGGCCGGCGCAAGCTGATCCGCAACACCCTGTTCGGTGCGCTGGCCCTGGTGCCGCTCTCCGGCGTGATGCTGCTGCGCGACCTCGGCCCGCTGCCGGAGAAGAAGCTCCGTCAGACCCTGTGGTCCAAGGGCAAGCAGCTCATCAACATGAACACGATGGAGCCGCTGCGTCCCGAAGACGTCGCCGTCGGTTCGCTGACCTTCGCCATGCCCGAGGGCCTGACGGAGGACGCTCACGACTTCCAGACGCAGATCGCCAAGGCTGCGCTGATGATCATCCGTATCCAGCCGGAGAACATCAAGGACAAGCGCGAGCGCGAGTGGGCCCACGAGGGCATCGTGGCCTTCTCGAAGATCTGCACCCACGTCGGCTGCCCGATCAGCCTGTACGAGCAGCAGACGCACCACGTGCTCTGCCCGTGCCACCAGTCCACCTTCGACCTCTCCGACGGCGCCCGCGTCATCTTCGGTCCGGCCGGTCACTCCCTTCCGCAGCTGCGGATCGGTGTGAACAGCGAGGGCAACCTCGAGGCGCTCGGTGACTTCGAAGAGCCCGTCGGTCCTGCATTCTGGGAGCGCGGATGAGTACTGCGACCGACACGAAGCGCAAGGCGCCCGCCGGCGAGCGGGTGGCCGACTGGGCGGACGGCCGGCTCGGGATCTACTCCCTGGCCAAGGCCAACATGCGCAAGATCTTCCCGGACCACTGGTCCTTCATGCTCGGTGAAGTCGCCCTCTACAGCTTCATCATCATCATCCTCACGGGTGTGTATCTGACGCTGTTCTTCCACCCGAGCATGAACGAGGTCGTGTATCACGGCTCCTACGAGCCGATGCAGGGCATCCGGATGTCCGAGGCCTACGCCTCGACGCTGGACATCAGCTTCGACATCCGCGGTGGTCTGCTGGTCCGCCAGATCCACCACTGGGCCGCGCTGATCTTCCTCGCGGCCATGTTCGTGCACATGATGCGCGTCTTCTTCACGGGTGCGTTCCGCAAGCCGCGTGAGATCAACTGGCTGTTCGGCTTCCTGCTGTTCGTGCTGGGTATGTTCACCGGCTTCACGGGCTACTCGCTCCCGGACGACCTGCTCTCGGGTACGGGTGTCCGCTTCACCCAGGGCGCGATCCTGTCCACGCCGATCGTCGGCACGTACATCTCGATGTTCCTGTTCGGCGGAGAGTTCCCCGGCGGCGACTTCGTCGCCCGGTTCTACTCGATCCACATCCTGCTGCTGCCGGGCATCATGCTCGGCCTCGTGGTCGGCCACCTGATCCTGGTGTTCTTCCACAAGCACACGCAGTTCGCGGGTCCCGGCCGCACCAACAAGAACGTCGTCGGTATGCCGCTGCTGCCGATCTACATGGCGAAGGCCGGAGGCTTCTTCTTCCTGGTCTTCGGTGTCATCGCGGTCATCGCGGCGATCGCCTCGATCAACCCGATCTGGGCCATCGGTCCGTACCGTCCGGACCAGGTGTCCACCGGCGCCCAGCCCGACTGGTACATGGGCTTCGCCGAGGGGCTGATCCGAGTGATGCCGGGCTGGGAGATCAACCTCTGGGGTCACACGCTCGTCCTGGGTGTGTTCATCCCGCTGATGGCCTTCGGCCTGGTGCTGGCCGTGATCGCGGTCTACCCGTTCATCGAGTCCTGGATCATCGGGGACAAGCGCGAGCACCACATCCTGGACCGCCCGCGCAACGCCCCGACCCGGACGGCCTTCGGCGTCGCCTGGATCACGGAGTACATCATCGTCTTCATCGGCGGTGGTAACGACCTCTGGGCCACGCACTTCGATCTCTCGCTGAACTCCATCTCGTGGTTCGTCCGGATCTTCATCTTCGTGGGACCGGTCCTGGCGTTCCTCGTCACGAAGCGGATCTGCCTCGGCCTTCAGCGCCGCGACAGGGAGAAGGTGCTGCACGGACGCGAGTCCGGTCTCATCAAGCGCCTGCCGCACGGTGAGTTCGTCGAGGTCCACGAGCCGCTCGGCCCCGCGCAGCTGCACACGCTCACCGCGCACGAGCAGTACAAGCCGGTCGAGATCGGCCCGACGGTCGACGAGAACGGTGTCGAGCGCAAGGTGCCGGCGCTGCAGAGGATGCGGGCCAAGCTCAGCAAGGGCTACTTCGGCGAGCACAACCAGATCGCCAAGCCCACCGCAGAGGAGTACAAGGAGATCACCAGCGGCCACGGCCACCACTGATCGCCTTAACTGATCGCCACAGCGGGAGCCCCGTCCATTCGATGGACGGGGCTCTTTGCTGTCCCGGGCGCTCGATAGGGTGGGGTCCATACCCTTATCGGCTGTGGACCCCCAGGAGCGGACCATGAACGTTGTGACCCCGGTCGGCGGCGACAGCGTGGCGGCTCGTTCCTGGCCCGGCGTACTGAACGCTCTGCTGCGCGGCCAGGACCTGACCGCCGACGACACCGCGTGGGCGATGGACAACATCATGAGCGGCGAGGCGACCGACGTGCAGATCGCCGGTTTCGCCGTCGCCCTGCGCGCCAAGGGCGAGACCGTCGACGAGGTCACCGGACTCGTCCGCGCCATGTACGAGCACGCCACCACGATCCAGGTGCCGGGTCGCACGGTCGACATCGTCGGCACCGGCGGCGACCTCGCCAAGACGGTCAACATCTCCACGATGTCCGCGATCGTCGTCGCGGGCACCGGAGCCAAGGTCGTCAAGCACGGCAACCGCGCCTCCTCCTCGGCCAGTGGCGCCTCCGACGTCCTGGAGAAGCTCGGCGTCAATCTGGAGCTGGCCCCGCAGCGCGTCGTCGAGGTGGCCGAGGAGGCGGGTATCACCTTCTGCTTCGCGGTGAAGTTCCACCCCGCCCTGCGGTACGCGGCGCGGGCCCGCAAGGAACTCGGCGCGCAGACCACGTTCAACATCCTCGGTCCGCTCACCAACCCGGCCCAGGTGCGCTCCCAGGCCATCGGTGTCGCCGATCTGAAGATGGCCCCCATCGTCGCGGGCGTGCTCGCGGCGCGCGGCAACTCGGCGCTGGTCTTCCGCGGCGACGACGGTCTGGACGAGCTGACGACCACGGCGACCTCCCGGATCTGGGTGGTCAGGGACGGCGAGGTGCGCGAGGAGGCCTTCGACCCGCGCGACGTCGGCCTCCAGTTGGTCCCCGTCGAGGCGCTGCGCGGCGCCGACGCCTCGTACAACGCCGATGTGGCCCGCCGGCTGCTGGCCGGTGAGACCGGCCCGGTACGTGAAGCGGTGCTGCTCAACTCGGCGGCGGCGCTGGTGGCGCTGGACCCGGGTGAGGGCACGCTGAACGAGCAGCTCGCCGCCGGGATCGCCAAGGCCGCCGAGTCCGTCGACTCGGGTGCGGCCCGGGCGGCGCTGGAGCGCTGGGTGACGGTCAGCAACGCCTGACCGAACGGGAAACGCGGAACGGGGCGCAGTCCAGATCTTGGACTGCGCCTTGCGCGTCGACGCACGTATGGCAAGATTCTGGGCAGGTCATGAGTGACAGCGACTACGGCCCCGGCCCGCTGTCCGGCAACCCTCCGTCCGTGGCGGGGTGCCCCGGGTGAAGACCAGGCCGTAGGCAGCGAGGTCTACGGCAAGCGCGGACCCCTCGACATCTGTGAATGTCACATCCCTGGGGTCCTGGTCCTCAAGGAGCCTCTTGTGAGCAAGCGAATGCGATAGGGCCCGGTCCGGCCCCTCTCCGCACCCCCTTTTCCTTCCTCCTGCGCTGCCGCGTACCTGCCGGCGCAGTGAATTCGCCTGCCTTGTACGGGAGTTCGCCATGTCTGTTGTCACCGCTGCCGCCGACCGGTCCATTTGTTCCCCGCTGCCTGTTCTCGGCAAGGATGTTACCGTTCCGCTCGTTACCGGCGGAGAAGTCACCTATGCCGCCCTGGACTACGCGGCCAGTGCCCCGGCCCTGCAGCGGGTGTGGGACGACGTCGCCGCGTACGCCCCGTACTACGGCAGCGTCCACCGCGGCGCCGGCTACCTCTCGCAGCTCTCCACGGACCTCTTCGAGAACAGCCGCAAGGCAGTTGCGGAGTTCCTCGGCTGCCGCGCCGACGACCAGGTGATCTTCACCCGGTCGACGACGGACTCGCTGAACCTGCTGGCCGCGGTGGTCCCCGCCGACTGCCAGGTCTTCGTGTACGAGACCGAGCACCATGCCTCGCTGCTGCCGTGGCGCGATGCCCGTGTCACCTACCTCAACGCTCCCCGCACCCCGGCGCAGGCCGTCGAGACGCTGGAGCGGGCGCTCGCCGACCGTGACCCCTACGGCCCCGCGCTGGTCTGCGTCACCGGCGCCTCGAACGTCACCGGTGAGCTGTGGCCGGTGAAGGAGCTGGCCGCCGCCGCCCACGCGCACGGCGCCCGGATCGTGCTGGACGCCGCACAGCTCGCGCCGCACCACCCGGTCGACATCGACGAGCTCGACGTCGACTGGGTCGCCTTCTCCGGACACAAGCTGTACGCGCCGTTCGGCTCCGGTGTCCTCGCGGGCCGCGCCGACTGGCTGCAGGACGCCGAGCCGTACCTGGCCGGCGGCGGCGCCTCCCGTAAGGTCGCCCGGCGTACCGACGGCGGTGTGGACGTGGAGTGGCATTCCACCGCCGCCCGGCACGAGGCCGGTTCGCCCAACGTCATCGGTGTCTACTCCATCGCCTCCGCCTGCAAGGCGCTCACCGAGGCCGGCTTCGACCGCCTCGTCGCCCGTGAGCAGCAGCTCGTCACCCGGGTCCGCGAAGGCCTTGCCGAGGTCCCCCAGGTCAAGGTGCTGTCGCTGTTCGGCGACGACGCCCCGCGGGTCGGCGTCATCTCCTTCGTGGTGGAGGGCTGGAACAGCTCGCACTTCGCCGCGGCGCTCTCCGCCGAATACGGCATCGGGGTGCGCGACGGACTCTTCTGCGCCCACCCGCTGGTGCGCACCCTGCTCGGCAGCGACCCGCAGGACCCGGGCGAGTGCGGCGCGCCGGAGGCCGAGCCGGGCGAGCGCTCGCTGAACGCGATCCGGGTCAGCTTCGGCGCCGGTACGCCGGACGAGCACATCGAGCGCTTCGTCCGCGCGGTCAAGGAGCTGGTGAGCGAGGGGGCCCAGTGGAAGTACCGCACCGAGGACGGCCGCTGCGTCCCGGACCGGGGCACGGCGCAGGTCTGACCGGCCGGGAACCGAGGCCGTAATACTTCGGCCGGGGACGGGCAGCTGCCCGTCCCCGGCCGAAGTATTACGCCGTAATGAGGCGTATCTACGCGTCGAGACCGATGGCGAAGGCGGCTTCCAGGTCGTGCTGCGAGTACGTACGGAACGCGACATGAGTGTCGGTGCCCTCGACGCCCGGGATCTTGCTGATGCGACCGGGGATGACGTCCGCCAGATCGTCGTGCTTGGCCACCCGGACCATGGCGATCAGGTCGTACGTACCGGTGACCGAGAAGACCTCGCTGACGCTGTCCAGCGCCGCGATGGACTCGGCGATCTCGGGAATCCGGTCCACGCTGGTTTTGATGAGCACGATCGCGGTGATCACGGCTGGCTTTCTCCCTCGGTGGCCGTGGCTGGAGTCTTCACTCTAGCCCCACGGCGGTAACGCCCCCAGGCGTAGAGGAAGCCGGTGGCGAAGCCGACCACATGGGCGAGATAGGCCACCCCCGGACCGCTGCCCGCACCCTGCGCCGCCATCCACTGCAGGACGAACCAGAAGATCAGCACGATCCAGGCGGGAAAGCGCAGTGGCAGGAAGAGCAGGAACGGGAAGAGGCTGGTGACCCGGGCCCGGGGGAACAGGTACAGGAACGCCCCGAGCACCGCGGAGATCGCCCCCGAGGCGCCGACGAGGGTCTGGTCGGAGTCGGCGTGCGCCGCCGCGTACGCCAGCAGGGCGAGGTAGCCGCAGCCGAGATAGAAGAAGGCGAACTCGGCATGGCCCATCCGTTCCTCGGCCATCGCCCCGAAGACGTACAGGAAGAGCATGTTGCCGAGCAGATGCAGCCAGCTGCCGTGCACGAAGAGTGCGGTCAGCGGGGTGAGCAGGGCGTGTGCGGAGCCGCCCCACAGTTCGGTGGGGATCACCCCCCAGCGCTCGAAATACCCGGCCTGGGCGGCGAGCAGGGTGTCGGCGGTGCCGTACGTGGGGTTGAACCCGGAGAGCGGGCTGATCAGGAAGATGGCACAGCACAGGCCGATGAGGGCATACGTCACCGGGGCACCGCCCGCGGTGGCGGCGCGCAGGAGCCTGCCGGTCAGTCCGCCCGTCACAGCCCGCCGCTCGATCATGAACAGAGCATGACGCAAGGTGATGGAACGGGGCAGACCGCCTCGCCGTGCCGATGGGTATGCACAAGGCCGTAGGGTTACAGCAGGACATCCGCAGTTCGACGGCGCACCGCGAGATCCTTGGCAGGCAGCAGCACGACGCTCGACGAAAGAGGACGCAACGATGACGACGGTTCCCCAGCCGACCGACGGGACCCGCTGGCGCTGCACGCTCTGCGGGAATCTCACGCGCTTCGATGTCACGCGCTCGTCCAAGGTTGTCGAATACGTGCATCTCGACCTCGCAGGAGAGGCGACCGTCGAAGAGCGCGAGGTGGTCAGTGAGACCATCGAGTCGGTCCGGTGTCGTTGGTGCAACGCGGTGGACCAGATCGAACTAGTCGACAGGCCGGGTGCCGACTCCTGACGGGGCCGTGCGGACAGACATTTGGGGTGACGGATCGTGGAGCAGCCCGATAGCGGCGCCGAGCCGGCCGATGGAGCCGGCGACGCCGTCGAGGCGCTCGACCGCCCGCTGCCCGAAGGCGTACGGCGGCGGGTCGTCGCGCTGGTCTCGGACGCGTTCGGTGGCCTCACGGTCACCGAACTCCCGGCCCAGCTGAGGCAGTACGCCCGCTTCACCCCGACCCGGCGCGCCAAGTTCGCCGGGAACGCGATGGCGGCCGCCCTGGAGAGCGACACTCTGTTCCGTCAGCGCATCGGTGAACGGCTCCGGGAGTCCCAGCCCGAGCTGGCCGCGGCCGTGGAGGCCGGGTCGCCGCCCGCCGCCGCCGACCCCGTCGATGTGGCCGCCGCAGCCTATGTGCTGCGCCCGGTCGGCTGGGTGAAGCTGGTCGCCGCAGCCGGCGAGGAGGTCCAGCGGGCCGACGCGGAACGGGCCGACGAGGAAGGCCGGCGCGAACTGGAACGGCTGCGCGAGGAACTCGCCCAGGCCCGGACCCAGACCAGGAGCGAGACCGAACGGCTCCGCGGTGAGCTTGAGGCGGCCCGCAAGGAAGCCGACGGGCTGCAGCGCAAACTGCGCTCCGCCCTGAACGAGGTCAAGCGCGGTGAGGCCGCGGTCCGCCGGGGCAAGGCCGAGACCGAGACCGTACGGACCGAGGCGGCCGCCCGGATCTCCGCGGCCGAGAGCGAGACCCGGCGGCTGCGGGCCCGGCTCGGAGAGGCGGAGGCGTCCGTCGAGGCGAGCCGCAGGGCTGCCAGGGAGGGCCGCTCGGTCGAGGACATGAGGCTGCGGCTGCTGCTCGACACGGTGCTCGACGCGGCCCGCGGGCTGCGCCGCGAACTGGCCCTGCCGCCCTCCTCGATCCGTCCCGCAGACAGCGTCGACGCGGTCGAACCCGGTGCGATGTCGCCCAAGGACATTGCCGCCAGGGCGCTTTCGGACACCGATCCGGCCCTGCTCGACCAGCTGCTCGCACTGCCGCAGGCGCATCTGATCGTGGACGGCTACAACGTCACCAAGACCGGCTATCCGCAACTGCCGCTGGAGAAGCAGCGGCTGCGGCTGCTGGGCGGTCTCGCGGTGCTCGCGGCGCAGTCCGGCGCCGAGATGACCTGTGTCTTCGACGGGGCCGAACTGGCCGCTCCGGTACTGCTCGCACCGCCGCGCGGGGTGCGGGTGCTCTTCAGCAAGCCGGGTGTCACCGCCGACGAGCTCATCCGTCAACTGGCCCGCGCCGAACCGCCGGGCAGGCCCGTCGTCGTGGTCTCCACCGACCGCGAGGTGGCGGACGGCGTGGCGAAGGCGGGGGCCAGGCCCGTTGCGTCCGTCTTGCTCCTGAAGCGGCTTTCGCGCGTCTAGTGAGAGTTGTGGTGACTTGCCGGAATATTTGGAACGGACCGTCAAGCCGCAGCTACACGCGGTGTGATGTGAGTAAAGAAGTGACTTCTGGGGCGAGATTTTTCTTGTGAGGATTTGAACTGATCACAAGATGGTCACTAAGGTCGGGCTTCGAACCTTCGCACGGTTGATCACCCATCCGGGGTGGCAGCGAAGGAACCGCCGAGTCCGTGACGTGCACGGAGCCGGGGATCCGCTCCCCCACAACCCGGTAGGCGGCTCGAGGAAGAAGGAGCTCGCCTTCGTGGCGTCCCACCGTCGTCCCAAGCAGCCGAGCCGCACCCGCGTGACCGTGCTCACCGCGACCGCCGCCGCGGCCGTTGCCCTGACCTCCCAGGCCGCCCACGCCGACCCCAAGCCGACCAAGAGCGAGGTCAAGGCGAAGGTCGACAAGCTCTACCACGAGGCGGAGACGGCCACCGAGAAGTACAGCGGGGCCAAGGAGCAGCAGGAGAAGCTCGAGAAGCAGATCGGTGCGCTGCAGGACAAGGTGGCCCGCGGTCAGCAGGAGCTGAACACGCTCCGCGGCGGCCTCGGTTCGCTCGCCGCCGCGCAGTACCGCTCCGGTGGCATCGACCCGTCCGTGCAGCTCTTCCTCGCCTCCGACCCGGACAGCTTCCTCGACGAGGCTTCGGCCCTCGACCAGTTGACGGCCAAGCAGACCGAGTCCCTGGAGAAGATCCAGGAGAAGCAGCGCTCCCTCGCGCAGCAGCGCAAGGAGGCCCAGGACAAGCTGGCCGACCTCGCGGACGTCCGCAAGACGCTCGGTGAGAACAAGAAGAAGTTCCAGGGCAAGCTCGCCGAGGCGCGGAGTCTGCTCAACACCCTGACCGCCGCCGAGCGCGAGAAGATGCGCCAGGACGACCTGCGCGCCAGCCGCGACGCGGGCAGCCGGGTCGATCTGGGCAACGAGGTCCCCGCCTCCGCCCTCGGCGCCGCCGCCCTCCGGGCCGCCGCCACCCAGCTCAACAAGCCGTACGTCTCCGGCGGTACCGGCCCCAGCTCCTACGACTGCTCGGGCCTCACCCAGTGGGCCTATGCCCAGGCCGGCGCCGCGATCACCCGCACCACGTACACCCAGATCAACCAGGGAACCCAGATAGGCCGCAGCGCCCTCAAGCCGGGCGACCTGGTCTTCTTCAACAACACGGCGCACGTGGGCCTGTACGCGGGCAACAACACCGTCCTGCACGCCCCGAAGCCGGGCGCGGTGGTCCGCTACGAGTCGATGAACACCATCGGCAGCTTCCAGGTCGGCGTGCGCATCTGACGACGCCCGAACGGGCGAATTCCCACGCCCCGACCGACTGCCCGCCCCGCCGGAGACCACAGGTCACCGGCGGGGCGGCGGCTTTCGTACCCCTCACCCGATCGGCGAGGCCGTTGGGCGCTCCGTAGTCGCGCGGCTACTGTCTGCCTGCTGTGCAGCTCCCGTCCGTCGGTCCGCCCGCCCCGGGCGGCAGGGGGCTGTGCACCTCTGCGTACAGCGGAAGGGAGTGCGGCGTCCTGTGGTGTCCCATCGCCGTTCCACACAGCCCGGCGTCAACCGGAGCGTCCGGATCACAGTCCTGTCGGCGGCGACCGCTGCCGCCGCACTCGGGGCGGCCACCGCGAACGCCGAACCCCAGGACACGCCCCGGGCCGCGAAGGCCGAGGTCGACCGGTTGTACGGCGAGGCCGAGCGGGCCACCGAGCAGTTCAACAAGGCCGGGGAGGACGCCGAGCGGCTGCGGGGCGAGGTGATCAGGGCCCAGGAGCGGGCGGCCCGCGACCAGGAGCAGATCAACCGGCTCCGCACCGCGGTCGGTTCGGCCGCCGCCGCGCAGTACCGCGCAGGCTCCATCGACCCCTCGCTCGCCCTGCTGCTCTCTTCGGACCCGGACAGCTACCTCGACCGGGCGGCCACCCTCGACCGGCTGAACGTCCGGCGGGCCGGCACTCTGCAGAAGCTCCAGAGAGCCCGGCGCGGGCTCGCACAGGCCCGTGCGGAGGCGGCCCGCTCGCTGGCCGGTCTGGAGCGCAACCGGGCCGCCGCCGCCCGCCACAAACGGACCGTCGAGCAGAAGCTCGAGCGGGCCCGGCAGTTGCTGAGCTCCCTGCCGGGCGCGGACCGGGCGGCCTTCGAAAGGACCTCGCGCACCGGCCGCGACGACGTGTTCCCGGGCATGATCGATCTGCCGCCGGGTTCGTCCCGGGCGGCGGCCGCCGTGCTGGCGGCCCGGCACGCCGTCGGGCGCCCGTACATCTGGGGTGCCAACGGGCCTGCGGGGTTCGACTGCTCCGGGCTGATGCAGTGGGCGTACGCGCAGGCCGGTGTCAGCCTGCCGCGCACCTCCCAGGCCCAGCGGTACGCCGGACGCATGGTGCCGCTCTCCATGGCCCGGCCGGGCGACCTGGTCGCCTACCGGGCGGACGCCAGTCACATCGGGATGTACGTCGGCAACGGCCAGGTGATCCACGCCCCGTACCCGGGTGCCCCGGTCCGCTACGACCCGGTCGGCATGATGCCCGTCTCGTCGGTCACCCGCATCTGACCCGTACCCTCGACCGGGTGGCTGATCAGGGGCGTACGGCAGGCCGGGGACGTGACGGACGGTGGCGGGCGACAGGCGCGGCACTCGCCGTCCTGCTGCTCGCGGCCGCCTGCACGGCCCCCGCCGCCACCTCCCCCGACACCACGGTCCGCGACGTCCGCGCCACCCTGGACCGCCGAGCCGCCGCCGTCCTGGACCACGACCCGGACGCCTATGCGGCCACGGTCGCCCCCGGGGCCACCGGGCTGCGGACGGCCCAGCGCCGTGAACTGGCCAACCTCGCCGACGTGCCCCTGAGCTCGTGGACGTACTCAGTGACCGATGTGCGCGAGCAAGGCACCGACAAGGCCACCGCCGACGTCGAACTGCGGTACCGGATCGCGGGCTACGACAGCGCTCCGGTCACCGTCGACCGTGTCCTGGACCTGGAACGGCACGGGGCGGACGGCCGCTGGTACATAGCGGCTGACCGGGCCGGGAAGGACAGCGGCCGGCAGCTCTGGCAGCAGGGCGACGTGCGGGTCGTACACGGCGCGCACAGCCTCGTCCTCGGAGTGGGCCGCACGCAGGAGGAGCTGCGCCGGATCGCGGACACCGAGGACCGCGCGGTGCCCGCCCTCTCTGCCGCCTGGCCGGAGCACTGGGCCGCCCGCGTGGTGGTGATCGTGCCGAAGACGGTCGACGACATGGCCGGGCTGCTCGGGGACCCGGTGGCGAACTACCGGGGCATCGCGGCCGTCACCACCGGGGAGACCGGCGGCCCGGGCCGGACGCCCGCGGACCGGGTGATCATCAACCCGCAGGCGTACGCGATGCTCGGCACGTTCGGGCAGCGGGTCGTCCTCACCCACGAGACCGCCCATGTCGCCACCCGCGCCCGTACCTCCGCCGCGACCCCGACCTGGCTCTCCGAGGGCTTCGCCGACTGGGCTGCCTACCGCGCCGAGGACCGGACCCCCGCACAGGCCGCGCCGGAACTGGCGGAAGCCGTCCGGCGCGGCGAGCTGCCCGCCGCACTCCCCACGGACGAGGATTTCCGCTTCGGTGGCGACTCCGGGCACCTCGCGAGGGCGTACGAGGGCGGCTGGCTGGCCTGCGCGCTGATCGCCGACCACTGGGGCGAGAAGAAGCTGTTCGCCTTCTACCGGGCCGTCGGGGGGCACTCAGGGCGGGACGGAGCGGTGGAGCAGGCCCTGCACGAGGTGCTCGGCACGACCGAGCAGGACTTCACGGCGCGCTGGCGGGAGTATCTGCGGTCCCGTCTCGGCTGACGTCCCCGGCCGGTGCGGACGCGCGGCAGGGGACCGGCCGGACCGGCACCGGCTGCTCCGGCCTCCCCGGCTCGGTCACCGTCCGCTGCCACAGCCGCCTCGCGGCGACCAGGGTCGCCGCGACCAGCAGGCCGTTGCGTACGAACATCAGCGTCACGCCCGTTGCGTCACTGGTCACCACATGGACGAACCCGAGCGGGAACTCCAGCTGCGTGACGCCCGTCGCTGCCAGTACCAGTCCGGCGGGCAATCCCATCCGGCCGGACCGGAAGACCAGGCAGACCGCCGCAAGGCCGACCAGCCACAGCATGTACTGGGGGCTGATCACCCGGCTGGTGGTCGTGAACAGCAGGACCGCAGTGAACGCCGCGTCGGCCGTGGTGCTCGCCCCGAACGTGCGGGCCCGCAGCCGCCACACCAGCAGCCAGCCGCAGGCGATCAGGCTCAGACCGAGCGCCAGCGTGCTCACCAGCGGTACATGCGGACCGAGGAACTCCAGCGATCCGTAGTTCAGCTCCACCCGGCCCTGCCAGCCGAACTGACGGGCCACATGGAAGACCAGCGCGCCCAGCGACTCGACCTCGGTGCCCCGGTCGCGCTGGAAGCCGAGAAAGGCCAGCGCACCCGGCATCGCCGCCGCACACACCACCAGCAGACCCGCCGCCGTCACCGCGGCCGCCGTCCACGAGCGGCGGGTGCGCTCCCCGCGCGCCGTGCCGACGAGCAGCAGCACCGGCCACACCTTGAGCAGCGCACCGAAGGCGGCCAGCGTCCCCAGCACCCGCGGATGCCGCGCCCCCGCCAGCAGTGCCGCCACCGCGACCGCCGTCACCATCACGTCGTAGCGCGCGTACGCGGTCGTGCCGAGCAGCGGCACCCCCGCCACCCAGACCCAGCCGCCCGCCGTCCGCCTGTCGGTCCGCCGGCCCGCGTACAGCAGCAGGCCCAGCACCAGCGCGTCGCACAGGCACACGAGGACGAAGAAGGCCGAGGTGTAGTCCAGGAACGGCAGCAGGGCGGGGGAGCGGATGGCGAGCGCCGCGACGGGCGGGTACTGCCAGGTGACATCGGACTGCGGGTACGTGCCGCTCTGCAGCACCTCGGACCAGCCGTGGTAGATCACCGAGACGTCACTCGTCACGTCCGGGCCCGGCAGCGTGATCACCTTCAGGACGCAGAGCAGCAACGCGGCCCTGGTGAGGGCCCACACCGCCACGGGTGCGAGAAATCTGCCGGTGCCGCCTGCTGCCGTCATGGCCGCACTCATCCCCTTCGCCGGTGGCTCGATGAGCCATGATGCACGGCGTCTCTGTGCGGGAGCCATCAGGCCCAGCTGTTCGGTACTGTCAGCGGCGATGGACAAGACCCTGATCGTGACCAATGACTTCCCGCCCCGACCCGGCGGTATCCAGGCATTTCTGCACAATATGGCACTGCGCCTGGACCCCGGAAAAATCGTCGTCTACGCCTCCACCTGGAAGCGGAGCCCCGAGGGCATCGAGGCCACCGCCGCGTTCGATGCCGAGCAGCCGTTCACCGTCGTCCGCGACCGTACGACGATGCTGCTGCCGACCCCCCGGGTGACCCGGCGGGCGGTCCAGCTGCTGCGCGCACACGACTGCACGTCCGTCTGGTTCGGTGCCGCCGCCCCGCTGGGGCTGATGGCGCCGGCGCTACGCAAGGCCGGTGCCCGGCGCCTGGTGGCGACCGCTCACGGGCACGAGGCGGGCTGGGCCCAACTGCCCGCGTCCCGGCAGCTGTTGCGCCGGATCGGCGAGGGCACGGACACCATCACGTACCTCGGCGAGTACACCCGCTCCCGGATCGCGGCCGCGCTCACCCCCGAAGCCGCGGGCCGCATGGTCCAACTGCCGCCCGGCGTCGACGAGAAGACCTTTCATCCGGACTCCGGCGGGGACCGGGTCCGGGCCCGGCTCGGGCTCACGGACCGGCCCGTCGTCGTCTGCGTGTCGCGGCTGGTGCCCCGCAAGGGGCAGGACACCCTGATCCTCGCTATGCCCGCGATCCTGGCACGGGAGCCGGACGCCGTACTGCTGATAGTCGGCGGCGGACCGTACGCCAAGGACCTGAAGAAGCTCGCCGAGGAGACGGGCGTCAGCGACTCCGTACGGTTCACCGGACCGGTGCCGTGGGAGGAGCTGCCCGCCCACTACGGCGCGGGCGACGTCTTCGCCATGCCGTGCCGCACCCGCCGCGGCGGCCTCGACGTCGAAGGGCTCGGCATCGTCTACCTGGAGGCGTCCGCGACCGGACTGCCGGTGGTGGCGGGCGACTCGGGCGGCGCCCCCGACGCCGTACTGGACGGCGAGACCGGTTGGGTGGTGCGGGGCGGCTCCGTGGAGGAGTCCGCCGACCGGATCGCCACCCTGCTCGGCGACCCGGAGCTGCGGCAGCGGATGGGGGAGCGGGGCCGGGCCTGGGTCGAGGAGAAGTGGCGCTGGGACCTGCTTGCGGAGCGGCTCAGAACGCTGCTGTGAGACAGAATGCGCTGCCCGCCGCGTCCTGCGCCGGGCAGCGCACTGTTCTCAGCCGCAGTTGCCCCAGCTCATGCGACCGCCGCTGGCGTTGGCCCCGGCCTGTCCGTCCGGCCCGGTGTTGATCGAGCCCCAGTACTTCACGCACTTGCCCGCGGCGCTGCCCCGGACCGGTCCGGCGTAGCTGGTGTAGTTGCCCTGGTCGACGTACGTGTTGCCGTTCTGGATGATGAGCTGGGCCGTGGTGAAGGTGGCCGTGCCCGTGTACGAGGTCTTGACCGTCACGACGCAGTTCTTGCCGTTCCCGCTGCTGTACATCAGGTAGACGGTGCCGGCGACCGTGCCGCTGCTGAACTTCACGGGGGACGAGGCGACGACGGAGTAGCTGTAACCGTCGGCCCCGCAGACCGCGGTCGGACTGGCCGCGGCAGCTGCCGCATCGGCCGTGGCGGGCACCGCCACGAGGGCGGAGGCTGCCACGGCCACGACCAGACCGGCCCGCTGGAAGGCGGTACGCACAGGGGTCTCCCTAGGGAAGTGGATCGGTTCGAGTGATCCAGACCCCTGCACCGGCCCTGCACGGGGGACAAGGCCAGGTTTCGGCCAACGGCCCTCTCAGCGCTGGTAGATGGACTCGACCTCGTCCGCGAAGTCCTTCGCCACCACATTCCGCTTCAGCTTCAGCGACGGTGTGATGTGTCCCGCCTCCTCGGTGAACTGCGAGGCAAGGATGCGGAATTTACGCACGGACTCCGCCTTGGACACCGCCGCGTTGCCGTCGTCCACCGCCCGCTGCACCTCGGCCAGCAGCTCCGGGTCCTCGCGCAGCGACACCGCCGTCGAGCCGGCCGGCTTGCCGTGCTCCTGGGCCCAGTGGCCGAGGAACTCCTCGTCCAGGGTGATCAGCGCACCGACGAACGGCCGCCCGTCGCCGACCACCATGCACTCGGCGACCAGGGCGTGGCTGCGGATCCGGTCCTCGATCACCGCGGGTGCGACGTTCTTGCCGCCCGCCGTGACGATGATCTCCTTCTTGCGGCCGGTGATCGCGAGATAGCCGTCCTCGTCGAGGGTGCCGATGTCGCCCGTGTGGAACCAGCCGTCGGCCAGCGCCTCGGCCGTCGCCGCCTCGTTGTTCCAGTAGCCCGCGAAGAGGTGCTCGCCGTGCAGCAGCACCTCGCCGTCGTCGGCGATCCGGACGACCGATCCGGGCAGCGGCTGGCCGACCGTACCGATCTTCTGCCGGTCCCACGGGTTGAACGCGGTGGCCGCGCACGTCTCGGTGAGGCCGTAGCCCTCCAGCACCGTGAAGCCGATGCCGCGGTAGAAGTGCCCGAGCCGCTCGCCCAGCGGCGCGCCGCCGGAGATCGCGTACTCGCCGCGCCCGCCGAGTACGGCCCGCAGCTTGCTGAAGACGAGCCGGTCGAACACCTTGTGCTTGAACTTCAGGCCGATGGACGGGCCCTCGGGGGTGCCCAGCGCGCGGCTGTACGCGATCGCCGTGTTCGCGGCCTTGTCGAAGATCTTGCCCTTGCCGTCGGCCTGCGCCTTGGCGCGCGCCGAGTTGTATACCTTCTCGAAGACCCGCGGCACACCGAGGATCAGCGTCGGCCGGAACGAGGCCAGTTCATCGGTGAGGTTCTTGATGTCCGGGACGCAGCCGAGCTTGATGGGTGCCATCACGGACGCCACCTCGACCAGCCGTCCGAAGACATGGGCCGCGGGCAGGAAGAGCAGAACGGAGCACTCGCCGGTGCGGAAGAGGGGCCTGAGCCGCTCCACCACATTGCCGCACTCCGCGAAGAAGCTGCGGTGCGTGAGCACACAGCCCTTGGGGCGGCCGGTGGTGCCCGAGGTGTAGACGATGGTCGCCGGGTCGTCGGCCCTGGCGCTCGTGCTGCGCAGGTCGACGGTCTCCTCCGAGACCTGGGTGCCCGCCGCGGTCAGCTCGTCGACCGCGCCCTTGTCGATCTGCCAGACGTTGCGCAGGCCGGGCAGCCGGTCGCGCACGGAGGTGACCGACTCGGCGTGCGCGTCGCTCTCGACGAGGGCCGCGACCGCGCCCGAGTCGCCGAGGATCCACTGGACCTGCTCGGCGGAACTGGTCTCGTACACCGGGACGGTGACCGCCCCGGCGGTCCAGATCGCGAAGTCGAGCAGCACCCATTCGAAACGGGTACGGGACATGAGTGCGACCCGGTCACCGGGCTCGATGCCCGCGGCGATCAGGCCTTTGGCGGCGGCTCTGACCTCGGCCAGGAACTGGGTGGCGGTCACATCGGTCCAGACGCCTGCCACTTTGCGGCTCATCACCGCCACGTCGGGATGCTGCGCGGCATTGCGGCGGATGAGATCCGTCAGGTTGCCGTCCGAAGGGACCTCGTACAGGGCCGGAAGGCTGAACTCGCGCAAGACTGCTGCTCCTCATCGGGCTCCGGTGCCACGGCTCTGTGTGACGCACCGGCGCGGTCCAAGATTGGCGGGTGCTCAGTGGGGTGAGCACGACTGGACTGCCCGGACGTTACCCATCAGTACTGGGTTCCCGATAGGGGGTTCCGGCCAGATGTTTTATGCGTCACACATATTGGTGGCCCTTGCGCGCACAGTAGTGCACCCGAGTTACGACCAGGAAGTAACCGCAGGTCCGACGGCTCTACCCATGCTGCGGGTGTCGTCCTAGGGTGATCGTCATGCGAGCCGGACCGAACAGCCGTGATGCCGCCACCGCACGCCGTACCCGCATCCACGTGGTCAGTGACGTGCATGGGAACACCGAAGCGCTGGCCCGTGCAGGGGATGGTGCGGACGCGCTCATCTGTCTCGGTGACCTGGTCCTCTTCCTCGACTACGCCGACCACTCGCGCGGCATCTTCCCCGACCTCTTCGGCGTCGAGAACGCCGACCGGATCGTCGAACTGCGCACCGCCCGCCGCTTCGAGGAGGCCCGGGACTTCGGTCGCGGTCTCTGGGCGGGCCTGGACCGCAATGCCGCCATCGTCGGCGCGGTGCGCAAGCAGTACGCCGAGTTGTTCGATGCGCTCCCCACCCCCACGTACGCCACCTACGGCAACGTCGACATCCCCGATCTCTGGCCCGAGTACGCCCGCCCCGGCACCACCGTCCTGGACGGTGAACGCGTCGAGATCGGAGGCCGGGTCTTCGGCTTCGTCGGCGGCGGACTGCAGACCCCGATGCGCACCCCGTACGAGATCAGCGACGAGGAGTACGCCGCCAAGGTCGAGGCGATCGGCGAGGTGGACGTCCTGTGCACGCACATCCCGCCCGACGTCCCGGAACTGACGTACGACACCGTGGCGCGCCGCTTCGAGCGCGGCAGCCGGGCGCTGCTCGACGCGATCCGCCGGACCCGTCCCCGATACGCAATTTTCGGCCATGTCCATCAGCCGCTGGTCCGCCGGATGCGGATCGGCGCCACCGAATGCGTGAACGTCGGGCACTTCGCGTCGACCGGCCGGCCGTGGGCTCTGGAGTGGTGACCAGGACCGGCGACCGGGATCGATGGGCCGTGCCGACCGGACCCTGGGAGGATGCGCCCCGCGCACGCGATAGCCTTCTGGCGGCAGGCCTCTGCCGACCGACCGGTACCCCGCACTGGAGGAGCCACAGCGATGGCTGAACACACCAGCTCGAGCATCACCATCGAGGCGGCACCGGCCGACGTCATGGGCGTGATCGCCGACTTCGACCGCTACCCGGAATGGACCGGCGAGGTCAAGGAGGCCGAGATCCTCGCCAAGGACGACAGCGGCCGCGCCGAGAAGGTCCGCCTCGTCCTCGACGCCGGTGCGATCAAGGACGACCACACCCTCGCGTACACCTGGACCGGCGACCACGAGGTCAGCTGGACCCTGGTCAAGTCCCAGATGCTGCGTGCCATCGACGGCTCCTACGCGCTGGCCCCGATCGGTGACGGCAGCCGCACCGAGGTCACCTACCGGCT
Organism: Streptomyces sp. NBC_00353; assembly: GCF_036108815.1. Classification (NCBI taxonomy): domain Bacteria; kingdom Bacillati; phylum Actinomycetota; class Actinomycetes; order Kitasatosporales; family Streptomycetaceae; genus Streptomyces; species Streptomyces sp. NBC_00353. The sequence continues at coordinate 7,211,408 of NZ_CP107985.1, forward strand.
GACCGTCGATGTCAAGATCCCGATGCTCGGCATGATCAAGCGCAAGGCCGAGAAGGTCATCATCGACCGCGCACTGGCCGGCCTGAAGAAGCGCGTCGAGTCCGTCCCGCAGGGCTGACCCGGTGCGTACGGTCCTCGTCACCGGCCCCGGCGGCGCCGGCCGTACCACCGTCGCGGCGGCGACCGCACTGGCCGCCGCCCGCCGGGGCTGCCGCACGCTGCTGCTCTCCCCCGACGCCATACCCGGCTTCCCCGACGCCACGGAACCCACCGAGGTCACCGAAGGACTCCGGTTCGCCCGCGTCGACTCCGGCGAGCACTTCCGCACCGAACTCCTCGCCCTCCAGGAGCAGGCGTCCCCGGTGCTCGACCTGCTCGGTGGCAACCGGCTCGACGCCGAGGAGCTGACCGAACTCCCCGGCAGCGGCCAACTCGCCCTGCTGCACACCCTGCGCCGCGCCGCCGAGGGCGACTGGTCGCACGACGGCCACGAGCTTCTCGTCGTCGACCTGCCGCCGCTGCGCGAGGCCCTCGCCGTCCTCGCCCTGCCCGAGCAGCTGCGCCGCTATCTGCGCCGTCTGCTGCCTCCGGAACGCCAGGCCGCCCGCGCTCTGCGCCCGATGCTCGCCCAGCTCGCCGGCGTCCCGATGCCCGCCCAGTGGCTGTACGAGACCGCCGCCCGCCGCGACGCCGAGCTGGCCGCCGTCCAGAGGCTGGTCGAGGACCGGGGCACCACGGTCCGCCTCGTCGCCGAACCCGGACCCGCCGCCGAGGATGCCCTGCGTACCGCCCGCACCGGATTCGCCCTGCACGGCCTGCGCGTCGACACCCTCACCGTCAACCGGGTGCTGCCCCGTCACTCGTCCGACCCGTGGTTCGCCGCTCTCGCCGCACAGCAGGAGAAGTGCGTCGACCACTGGTACGAGGAGTGGGCGCCGGTCGCCTCCCTGTGCGAGGTGCCACACCTCGGCCGGGACCCGCAGGGGCTGGACGACCTCACTCTTCTCGACGCCGGGGCGAACCGCACCACCGCCGAGGCGGCGGGCAGCGGGGGAGGCCGCTTCGAGGGCGACGGGCTCGCCGTCGAACCCGCCGACCGGCCGGGCGGGCGCGCCGACAACCCCTGGTGGATCGAGGGCCCGAGCGTCCCGGACGGCCCCGATGGGGTCCTGGTCTGGTGCCTTCCGCTGCCCGGAGCCGTCAAGGAGCACCTCCAGCTGGTGCGGCGTGGCGACGAATTGCTCCTGAACGTCGGCCCGTTCCGCCGGATCGTTGAACTGGAGTCCGGGCTGCGCCGCTGCACCGTCTCCGGCGCGGCGCTCACCGACGGTGTGCTGCGGGTCCGGTTCACGCCGGACCCGGGCCTGTGGCCGCGGACCTCCTGAACGGCGTAACACCGTTCGGGTAACGTCGGTAGTACGTGTCCCGTATGCGCCACCGTACGTGTCCCGTACGTGTCACCGTCCGCAACCATGTCGCAGGAGTCCGCCATGAGCGAAGCCACCGATCGTCCCGTCGACGACGATGCGTGGGCGAAGGCCTGCGCCGAGGATCTCGAAGCGGAGAAGGCCCGCCGCCGCGCCCAGCACGGCCCGCCGCCCGGCTCCGCCGCCGAAGAACTGCGCAAACTGGTCGATGCCGTGGCCGACAAGGTCGCCTCCCTCCAGTCCCCGCTGTTCGGCGTGGCCGCCCAGGGGGCCGTACAGCAGGTGATCAAGCAGGCGAAGTCCGTCGTCGAGCCGGTCATCGAACGCAACCCTGATGTCTTCGACCACATCGCCGCGGCCGGCAGCGAACTCCTCGCCGCCTACCGCTCCGCCGTCGAGAGCCAGGAGCGCCGCTGGACCCAGGGCGCCACCGACCCCGGCGGCCCCTCGAAGAAGGCCGACGACCCCACCGACCCGCGCGACGACGGCACCGGCGCGGGCGAACACATCGACCTGGACTGACCGGCACCGATAGGGCGGGGACCGGCGCTCGGGTACGGTTGCCCATAGCGGGGCTCGACCGAAACTGAGGGATTCATGGGACTCACCATCGGCGTCGATATCGGCGGCACGAAGATCGCGGCTGGAGTGGTCGACGAAGAGGGCCGGATCCTCTCGATGTTCAAGGTGCCGACCCCGCCGACGGCTGAAGGCATCGTGGACGCGATCGCGGCGGCGGTATCCGGCGCGAGCGAGGGACACGAGGTCGAAGCAGTCGGCATCGGCGCTGCCGGATATGTCGACGACAAGCGCGCCACGGTGCTGTTCGCGCCGAACATCAACTGGCGGCACGAGCCGCTGAAGGACAAGGTCGAGCAGCGCGTCGGCCTCCCGGTCGTCGTCGAGAACGACGCCAACGCCGCGGCCTGGGGCGAGTACCGCTTCGGCGCCGGCCAGGGCCACGACGACGTCATCTGCATCACGCTCGGCACCGGCCTGGGCGGCGGCATCATCATCGGCAACAAGCTGCGCCGCGGACGCTTCGGTGTGGCCGCCGAATTCGGCCACATCCGGGTCGTCCCGGACGGGCTGCTCTGCGGCTGCGGCAGCCAGGGATGCTGGGAGCAGTACGCCTCCGGGCGTGCCCTCGTCCGGTACGCGAAGCAGCGTGCCAACGCCACCCCGGAGAACGCCACGATCCTGCTCAGCCTCGGCGACGGCACGGTGGACGGCATCGAGGGCAAGCACATCAGCCAGGCCGCCCGGCAGGGCGACCCGGTGGCGATCGACTCGTTCCGCGAGCTGGCCCGCTGGGCCGGCGCCGGACTCGCCGACCTCGCCTCGCTCTTCGACCCGTCCGCGTTCATCGTCGGCGGTGGCGTCTCCGACGAGGGCGAGCTCGTGCTCGGCCCGATCCGCAAGTCGTTCCGCCGCTGGCTGATCGGCGGCGAGTGGCGCCCGCACGCCCAGGTGCTCGCGGCCCAACTGGGCGGCAAGGCCGGACTGGTGGGCGCGGCGGACCTGGCCCGGCAGGGCTGAGCCACCCGGTCACGGACATCGACGGACGCCCGTCGCGCCCCTGTGGGAGCGGCGGGCGTCCGTCGTATCGTGAGCGCCATGGTCCTGACGCCGCTGCCCGACTCCCGTACCGAGCCGGATGGTTCGGCCGTCATCAGAGTGCTCAGCTACAACATCCGGTCGATGCGTGACGACCGCGAGGCACTGGCCCGCGTCATCCGCGCCTGCGCACCCGATCTGGTCTTCATCCAGGAAGCCCCGCGGTTCTTCCGCTGGCGCAAGCGCGCCGCCTGGCTGGCGGCCCACACCGACCTGGTGCTTCTCTCCGGCGGCGCCACCGCGGCCGGGCCCCTGCTGCTCTGTTCGCTGCGTGCCACCGTGGAACGAACGGAAGATCTGCTGCTGCCACGCACCCCTGGACTGCACCGCAGGGGGTTCGCCACAGCGGTGGTACGGATCGCGGGCACCCGGATCGGTCTGCTGAGCTGCCATCTGAGCCTGCGGCACGACGAACGCCTGGCCCAGGCGGATCTGCTGCTCGACCGGCTCGACGAAATGCAGGTCGAGCACGCCATTGCGGCCGGCGACCTCAACGACGGCCCGGAAGGGAAGGCCTTCCAGCTGCTGGCCGGGCGGCTCCAGGACTGCCGGTCGGTCCGGCCGTGGGGCGCCGACCGGACCTTCCCCGCGCACGATCCACGTCTGCGCATCGACGCGATCTTCGCGACCGCCGGGATCGAGGTCCTCGGCTGCGGAGTCCCGTCGGGGCTGCCCGGCATCACCGAGCCGGACCTGCGGGCGGCCACGGACCATCTGCCGGTACTGGCAGCACTCCGGGTGCCCGCCCTCGCCTCCCTCGCCGAACCGACCTGATCCCGGGGAGCGGCTCGCAGCACCGTCCCGGGAGCCGTGTCAGACGACCGCGCCGCGCCCCGGATCGTCGTCGTCCTCGTCGGCGTCCTGCATCCGCGCGACCAGGGTGACGAAGCCGCCCAGGAAGCCGCCGACGCAGAGCGTGGTCAGCCACCACGTCATGTCCCACTGCAGCAGCACCGCGATCAGCAGCAGCACCGGCCCGCCGACGACCGCGAGCCAGGCGAACTTCGCCGGGACATCGGCCTCCGGCAGCGGCGGCGGCTCCGGCGGGACGAAATGCCCCTCGTCGTGGCCGTCCGTGTCGTCCCCGTCGGCCGGCTCCGTCACCTCGTAGTCACGCGGACCGGTGACACCGGGCGCGAAGACGACCGAGCTGCCGAGCGGCTTCTCCGGCGGTTTCGGGGGCCCCTGCTTCCCGGCACCCTTGTCGGGGTCCAGGACATTGCGCTGACCGTCCTCCAGCTGCGCGAGGTCATCGATCGACTTGAACGGCTTGGCACCCGGCGGGTCCGGCGGCTCCTCGCCGTACCCGGCGACGATCGCCTCCCAGACGGCCTCCTCGTCGATCGGGTCGCCCTCGCCCCTGGGCCTTGCGAGGGCGTCCTGCGCACCCGCGCCCCCGTCGGGCACGGCCGCTCCCTCGGTGGGGCGCGGTTCGCGCTCCTCCTCGCTGCCCGCGCGCTCCGCGTCGTGCTCAGCCACCGGATGTGCTCCCCTTCTTCCCGACGCTCGGAGCGAGGCGGCCGATGAACGAGTAGCTCTCGTCGAAGATCCGCTCCGCATCATGGTCCAACGTCGCCACGTGGTAGCTCTGTTCCAGCAGGATCTCCTCGACATCCGTCGACGACACACGGCTGAGGATCCGCGCCGAGTCGGCCGGCGGCACCACATGGTCCTGCGGGCTGTGCAGCAGCAGGACCGGCTGGGTGACCTGCGGCAGATCGGTGTCGACCAGCCGGAAGAAATTCCGCAGCGAATGCGCCGCGTGCAGCGGCACCCGGTCGTAGCCGATCTCCACGGAGCCGTCGCGCGCGATGTCGTTGGCCACGCCCTTCGTCGACGGCAGCAGATGACGGACGACAGGCAGTGCGTACGCCGCCAGGCCGTGCACCTTGTTCCCCGGATTGACGAGCACCAGACCGCTGATCGCGTCCCCGTGCTTCGCCGCCAGCCGCAGCGCCAGCGCGCCGCCCATCGACAGCCCGAAGACGAAGACCTGACTGCACCGCTCCGACAGGGCCCGCAGCTCCCGGTCCACCTCCGCGTACCAGTCCTGCCAGCCCGTGACCTGCATGTCCTGCCAGCGCGTGCCGTGCCCGGGCAGCAGCGGCAGCGAGACCGTGAGTCCGCGCTCCGCCAGATGGTCGGCCCAGGGACGCAGCGACTGCGGTGAACCGGTGAATCCGTGGCAGAGGAGGACGCCGACCTCTCCGCCCTCGTGGCGGAACGGCTCGGCTCCAGGAAGGACCGGCACCTGGGTCTCCTGTTCGTGAGGCTCGAAGGGGAGCGAAAGGGGGCGTGCAAGAAGGATTACTTCACCGTACGCGACCGGACTGACACCGACCAGGGTCGTCACCGGTCACAGCCGTGCTTCGGCCCCGTGCCGGGCAGGAACGGCAGCTGCACCACGGGTTAAGGTCAGTGCGACAGCACACAGGAGGCACCCGAGTTGATCTACGGCGCAATGAAGTTCTCCATCGGCGGGTCATTGAAGCTCGCCTTCAGGCCGTGGGTGGAGGGCCTGGAGAACATCCCTGCTCAGGGGCCGGCGATCCTCGCGAGCAACCATCTCTCGTTCTCCGACTCCTTCTTCCTGCCGGCCGTCCTGGACCGCAAGGTCACCTTCATCGCCAAGTCCGAGTACTTCACCGCACCCGGGGTGAAGGGCAGGCTCACCGCCGCCTTCTTCAAGGGCGTCGGCCAGCTCCCGGTGGACCGCTCCGGCGGCCGAGGCGCCGGTGAGGCGGCCATCAAGGCGGGCATCGAGGTCATCGAGAGCGGCGGACTCTTCGGTATCTACCCGGAGGGCACCCGGTCGCCCGACGGCCGGCTCTACCGCGGCAAGCCCGGCGGCCTGGCCCGCGTGGCACTTGCCACCGGAGCCCCCGTCATCCCCGTTGCGATGATCGATACGGAGAAGATCCAGCCGCCCGGTCAGCTGATTCCCAAGCTGATGCGCCCCGGCATCAGGATCGGCAAGCCGCTCGACTTCAGCCGCTACCACGGCATGGAGGGCGACCGCTTCATTCTGCGCTCGGTCACCGACGAGGTGATGTACGAGATCATGAAACTCTCCGGCCAGGAGTACGTCGACATCTACGCGACCGCGGCAAAGCGGCAGATCGCGGACGAGGCGAAGCGCCGCGCAGAGGAAGAGAAGAACGCGGGCAGAAAGCCCGGAACGCAAGGGTGACGGATCGGGCCGGCGCGTCACCGCGCCGGCGTCCGTCGGGGGGTGGGGGGCATGGCCAAACGCGAACGGGTCGTACGCATGTCGGTCGAGCAGCCGTTGTGGCGAGCGCTGACCGCGTACCGGATCCTGACGATGCTCTATGCGAGTCTGCTCGCCGTCTTCGGCCGGGACGAGTACGAGCGGCCGTGGGTGGCCTTCGCCTACCTGGTCGTCATGGCCGCCTGGACCCTCGCCACGCTCCCCAAGGTCGCGGGCGCGGTGAGCTGCACCAAGCGCTTCCTCGGCGCCGACCTCGTGATCGCTCTGGTCGGCATTCTGCTGACCCCGCTCGCCGACTTCGACGCCCAGCACATGGACGGCTCGACCCTGCCGTCCATCTGGACCGCGGGTTCCGTCCTGGCGTTCGCGATCAAGGGCGGCTGGCGCTGGGCTGCCTTCGCCTCCACCTTCGTCGCCGCAGCCAACATCATCGAGCGCGGCGAACCCAGCCGGGACACCTTCCACAACGTCCTGCTGGTCTGGGTCGCCTCCATCGCCATCGGTTACGTCGTCGAGGTGGCCAGGGCCAGTGAGCGCACCCTGGCCCGCGCCCTGGAGATCGAGGCGGCCACCCGGGAACGGGAACGGCTGGCCCGCGACATCCACGACAGCGTGCTCCAGGTCCTCGCGATGGTGCAGCGCCGTGGTACGGCGCTGGGCGGCGAGGCGGCCGAGCTGGGCCGGATGGCCGGGGAACAGGAGGTCGCCCTGCGCACGCTGGTCTCCAGCGGACTGGTGCCCACCACCCGGGTCTCCGAGGACGCCACCGAGGGCGCGGTGGTCCGTACCGTCGAGGTCGACGACGAGGAGGACGGCCCGGCCGGCGGGGCCGTATGCGATCTGCGCTCCCTGCTCGCCCCGCACGCCGGCTCCCGGGTCAGCTTCGCGGAGCCCGGCGCCCCGGTACTGCTCGCTCCGGCGGCGGCGAAGGAACTCGCGGCCGCTGTCAGTGCTGCCCTGGACAATGTGCGGGTGCACGCCGGGCAGGACGCCCAGGCCTGGATCCTCGTCGAGGACTGGCCGGACGAGGTGATCGTGACGGTCCGGGACGACGGCCCGGGCATTGCGGAGGGGCGGCTGGCGCAGGCGGAGGGGGAGGGGCGGATGGGGGTCGCCCTGTCGATCCGGGGGCGGCTGCGCGACCTGGGCGGTACGGCAGAGCTGATCTCGGTGCCCGGCCAGGGCACCGAGGTCGAGTTGAGGGTTCCAAAGGTTTCGAGGACTCCGGACGATTCACGGGGGAAGGCAGGTTCCGGCCGATGAGCACGGACGACGTGACGAACGCGACCGGCGCGACGAGCGCGGCAGGTGGGCAGGACGCCACGCAGCGGGCGGTCAGGGTGATGGTGGTCGACGACCACCCGATGTGGCGCGACGCCGTCGCCCGCGATCTCGCCGAGTCGGGTTTCGACGTGGTGGCGACCGCCGGTGACGGCCCGCAGGCCGTGCGCCGGGCGAGGGCCGTCACCCCTGACGTCCTGGTGCTCGACCTCAATCTGCCGGGGATGCCCGGCGTCCAGGTCTGCAAGGAGCTCGTCGGCTCCCACCCCGGCCTGCGGGTCCTGGTGCTCTCCGCGAGCGGCGAGCACGCCGACGTACTGGAGGCGGTGAAGTCCGGCGCCACCGGCTATCTGCTCAAGTCGGCCAGTACGCAGGAGCTGACCGAGGCCGTGCGGAGCACCGCGGTCGGCGACCCGGTCTTCACCCCGGGCCTCGCCGGACTGGTGCTCGGCGAGTACCGCAGGCTGGCCTCCGAGCCGGTGCCCGTCGCGTCCGACGAGCCGAAGGCCCCGCAGCTGACCGACCGGGAGACCGAGGTGCTGCGGCTGGTCGCCAAGGGGCTCTCGTACAAGCAGATCGCCGAGCGGCTCGTCATCTCGCACCGCACCGTCCAGAACCACGTCCAGAACACCCTGGGCAAGCTCCAGCTGCACAACCGGGTGGAGCTCGTGCGGTACGCGATCGAACGCGGCCTCGACGACGCCTGAGACCAGGAACGCCGAGATCGACTGCGCCTCGGCGACGCTCGTGATCAACTCCGGCTTATTGCGCGGGAATTGACCTTCCGACCCATCCCTGAGTGACCTGGATCACCATTAGCGTGGTCGTAGCGAGCTCACTTCGGCGAAGGGATGCTTCCATGCGGGTCGGAGTACTGACCGGGGGCGGCGACTGCCCCGGGCTCAACGCGGTCATCCGCGCCATCGTCCGCAAAGGCGTGCAGGAGTACGGCTACGACTTCATCGGCTTCCGGGACGGCTGGCGCGGCCCGCTGGAGGGGGAGACCGTCCCGCTCTCCATCCCGGCGGTGCGCGGCATCCTGCCGCGCGGCGGCACCATCCTCGGTTCCTCGCGCACCAACCCCCTCAATGCTGAACACGGCGTCCGCCGGATCAGGGACAACCTCGCCAAGTACGAGGTCGACGCGCTCGTCACCATCGGCGGCGAGGACACGCTCGGCGTGGCCGCGACCCTGTCCGACGAGTACGGCATCCCGTGCGTCGGTGTTCCCAAGACGATCGACAACGACCTCTCGGCCACCGACTACACCTTCGGCTTCGACACGGCGGTCGGCATCGCGACCGAGGCCATCGACCGTCTGCACACCACCGCCGAGTCCCATATGCGGGTCCTCGTGGTCGAGGTGATGGGCCGCCACGCGGGGTGGATCGCGCTCCACTCCGGGCTGGCAGGCGGCGCGAACGTCATTCTCATCCCCGAGCAGCGCTTCGACATCGAACAGGTCTGCGCCTGGGTCACCTCCCGCTTCCGGGCGAGTTACGCCCCGATCGTCGTCGTCGCCGAGGGCGCCATGCCCGCCGAGGGGGCGATGATCCTCAAGGACGAATCCCACGACTCCTTCGGTCATGTCCGGTTGTCCGGCGTCGGCGAATGGCTGGCCAAGGAGATCGAGCGGCGCACCGGGAAGGAGGCCAGGACCACGGTGCTCGGCCATGTCCAGCGCGGCGGCACCCCCAGCGCCTTCGACCGCTGGCTGGCCACCCGCTTCGGGCTGCACGCCATCGAAGCCGTGCGGGACGGCGACTTCGGCGTGATGGTCGCCCTGCGTGGCACGGACATCGTGCGGGTGCCGATCGCGGAGGCGACCGCCCGGCTCAAGACGGTCGACCCGGCGCTCTACGCGGAGGTCGGCGTCTTCTTCGGCTGAGCGCGCTTCTTCGGCTGAGCACGGCAGAGGTACGGGCCGTATATTCGCCGCTATCCGGCCCGTACCCTGCCTATCGGGAGAAATCGTGGAAATCCTGGCATTCGGTGTGCAGTCCGATGAGAAGCCGCTGATCGAGAAGGCCTTCGCCGGACAGCACGAGGTCCGTTGCCTGGACGTCTTCCTCAACAAGGACACCGCGCCCATCGCGGCGGGCTACGAGATCATCTCCACCAGCGTCAACGCCGATCTGGGCAGCAGCGTGCTGCAGACCCTCGCCGCGGGCGGCACGCAGATGATCGCCCAGCGTTCCACCGGCTTCAACAACATCGACCTGGACGTCGCCGAACGCCTCGCGCTGCGGGTCGCCCGGGTCTCCTTCTACTCGCCGTACGCGGTCGCCGAATTCGCCTGGACGCTCGCCATGGCGGTCAACCGACGGATCCTCCGCGCCGCGAGCCGCACCCGCGACTTCGACTTCCGCCTCGACGGCCTCCTCGGCCGGGACATGCACGGCCGTACGGTCGGCGTGGTCGGTACGGGCAAGATCGGCGAGGCCTTCACCCGTATCGCTCATGGCTTCGGAATGAAACTGCTCGGCTGGGACGTGGTCGAGAACCCGGCCTGCGTCGAGCTCGGCATGACGTACGTCGAGAAGGAACAGCTCTTCGCCGAGTGCGATCTCATCAGCCTCCATGTCCCGCTGCTGCCCGCGACCCACCACATCATCGGCAAGGACGCCCTGTCCCTGATGAAGGACGACGCGATCCTGATCAACTCCAGCCGCGGCGGACTGGTCGACAGCACCGCTCTGGTCGCCGAACTGCGGGCGGGCCGCTTCACCGGCGTCGGACTCGATGTGTACGAGGCGGAGGCCGGGCTCTTCTTCCTCGACAAGTCCCTGGAGGGCATCGACGACGACACCCTGGCCCGGCTCGTCACCTTCCCGAACGTCATCGTCACCTCGCACCAGGCCTACTACACCGAGGACGCCGTGGCACAGATCATCGAAGCCACCGTGCAGAACGTCGCCGACTACCTGGCACGCCGCCGCAGCGACAACGTCCTCGTTCCCGTGCTCCGCGAGGACTGAGCCCCGGATCTCCTCCGGAGCTCCGCCCGCGTCCGCCGTCAGCTGTGCACGGGCAGCCCCGCCAGCAGCTCGGCGACGATCGACGCCCCGCGCAGCGTCAGCACCGACTCCGGGTGGAACTGCACCGACGCGAACCCGTCCCCGCGCAGCGCGTGCAGCTCCCCGGTGGCCGTGTCCCGGCTCACCTCGATGGAGTGCGCAGCCAACTCGTTGACCGTCTCGTCGTCGCAGCGAGCGGTGAAGCTGTTGTAGAAACCGACCGTCTCCGGGCGCCCGAACAGTTCGATCCGGGTCTGCGCGCCCTGGTACGGCACGGTCTTGCGGACGATCTCCAGACCCAGCTCCGCCGCGATCAGTTCATGGCCCAGGCAGACCCCGAGCAGCCCGTGCCGGTGGTCCCGGACCAGCTCCGCGGCGAACTCGCGCAGCAGCCGCATCTTCGGATCGCCGGTGTCGGCCGGATTCCCGGGCCCGGGGCCCAGCACGACCGGGCCCAGGTGTGCCCGGACGGCCTCGCGCAGCCCCGGCTCGTCGTAGCGCCGCACCGACACCTCCAGGCCCGAGGCGCGCAGCAGATGCGCCAGCATGGCGGTGAAGGTGTCCTCGCCGTCGATCACCAGCGCATGGCCGGACAGCTCCTGGGTACGCTCCTGCATCCGCAGCCAGAAAGGTGCGAGCCCGTCCCGCCGGGCGTCCAGCGCGGCCCGCACCCGAGGATCGCCGGCCAGCCGCGGACGTGTCCTCTCGGCCCACGGCCGCCCGGGCCGCACCCCCAGCGCGGCCAGCACTCCGGCCGCCTTCGCATGGGTCTCGGCTACCTCGCTCGCCGGATCGGAGTGGCGTACGAGCGTCGCCCCGACCGGCACCCGCAGCCGCCCGTCGGCCGCGATGTCGGCGGTGCGGATGAGGATCGGCGAGTCGAGGGTCTGCGCCCCGCCCGGCTCCTGACGCAGCAGGGCCAGCGCGCCCGCGTAGTATCCGCGCCCGCCGGGCTCGTACCGCTCGATGACCCGGCAGGCGTTCTGCACGGGTGAGCCGGTGACCGTCGCCGCGAACATGGTCTCCTTCAGCACCTCCCGTACGTCCAGCGAGGAGCGCCCGCGCAGCTCGTACTCGGTGTGCGCGAGATGGGCCATCTCCTTGAGCCGTGGCCCGATCACCACCCCGCCCATGTCACCGACGGTGCACATCATCTTCAGTTCCTCGTCGACCACCATGGAGAGCTCCTCGGTCTCCTTGCGGTCACCGAGAAAGGCCAGCAGGCTCTCGGCGGTCGGTCCCTCGGTGGGGTAGCGGTACGTCCCGCTGATCGGGTTCATCACGACCGTCCCGCCGGACATCCGCACATGCACCTCGGGACTGGCGCCGACCAGCGTCCTGTCGCCCGTGTGTACGACGAAGGTCCAGTACGCGCCCCGCTCACCGGCCAGCAGCCGCCGGAAGAGCGCCAGCGCGTCGGCCCGCCCGAATCCGGGGATCGCGCCCTGGAAGGTACGCCGGATGACGAAGTTCGCGCCCTCGCCCTGTCCGATCTCGTCCTCGATGACCTGCCGGACGATCCCGGCGTACTCCTCGTCGGGCACGTCGAAGGCACCGCCCTCGACCTGCACGTCATGGGTGGGCAGCACGTCGAGCACGGTGGCGAGCGGCAGCTCGTACGTCTCGTCCGCGGCCAGCACGGACAGCGGGGTCCCGTCGTCGCGCACGTCGAAACTGCGCTCGGCGATCTGCCGGAACGGCACCAGGGCGAGCGACGGCTGCGGACCGACGGGCAGATCGGCGAGCCGGTCCACCTCCCGCACCCGGCCGATCAGGACCTCGACGGTGTCGTGATCACGGCCGGGGGTGCGCCTGCGCAGCAGCGCGAACGGTGGGCAGTCGTCCGTCAGGAGCCGCTGGACGACGAGCTCGGTGGGGTCGGGCATGAGGTGTTCCTTCCGAATGGAGGAACGGCTCCCGAAACGCAGAGAAGGCCGCCCCTCGGGCGGCCTTCGCGTGGTCTGTCGCGCGATGAATCAGTGGGCCGCCGGATGAGCGGTCCACCACCAGTTCTGATGCGTCTGCGCGAACATGTTCCGCACCCTACCGGACGTCCACCGGTCCAGACGCGCGTCTCATCTGTTGAGCCTACGGATGAGCGCCCCACGAGACCCCGTAATGTTGTGGATGTGACCGTGAACGCCAATACCTCCGTCGCCGGTGGCAACACCTGGCGAGACCTTCCCGCGGCGCAGCAGCCCGAGTACCCCGATGCCGAGGCTCTGCGCGATGTACTCGCGGACCTCGCGTCGTATCCGCCGCTCGTCTTCGCGGGCGAGTGCGACCAGCTGCGCGCCCGCATGGGAGCCGTCGCCAAGGGCGAGGCGTTCCTGCTGCAGGGCGGCGACTGCGCCGAGGCCTTCGACGCCGTGTCCGCCGACCACATCCGGGCCAAGCTGAAGACGCTGCTCCAGATGAGCGCCGTCCTGACCTACGCGGCCTCCGTGCCCGTCGTCAAGGTGGGCCGGATCGCCGGCCAGTACTCCAAGCCCCGCTCCAAGTCGACCGAGACCCGCGACGGCGTCACCCTGCCGACCTACCGCGGCGACTCCGTCAACGGCTTCGCCTTCACCGAGGAAGCCCGGATCCCGGACCCTGAGCGGCTGAAGCAGATGTACCACGCATCCGCTTCCACGCTGAACCTGGTCCGCGCCTTCACCACGGGCGGTTACGCCGACCTGCGCCAGGTGCACGCCTGGAACCAGGACTTCGTGAAGTCGTCCCCGTCCGGTCAGCGCTACGAGGCGCTGGCCCGCGAGATCGACAACGCGCTGAACTTCATGAAGGCGTGCGGCACGGACCCGGCCGAGTTCAAGGCGGTCGAGTTCTACTCGTCGCACGAGGGACTGCTGCTGGACTACGAGTCGGCGCTGACCCGCACCGACTCGCGCACCGGCCGGCTGTACGACACCTCGGGCCACATGGTCTGGATCGGTGAGCGCACCCGTCAGATGGACGGCGCGCACATCGAGTTCGCCTCGAAGATCCGCAACCCCATCGGCATCAAGCTCGGCCCGACGACCACCGTCGACGAGGCGCTCGGCTACGTCGAACGCCTCGACCCGGAGCGCGAGCCCGGCCGGCTGACCTTCATCGTCCGCATGGGGGCCGACAAGGTCCGCGACAAGCTCCCCGCGCTGGTCGAGAAGGTCACCGCCTCCGGGGCGGTCGTCGCCTGGGTCACCGACCCGATGCACGGCAACACCTTCGAGGCGGCCTCCGGCCACAAGACCCGTCGCTTCGACGACGTCCTGGACGAGGTCAAGGGCTTCTTCGAGGTGCACAAGGGCCTCGGTACGCACCCGGGCGGCATCCACGTCGAGCTCACCGGTGACGACGTCACCGAGTGCGTCGGCGGCGGCCACGAGATCTTCGTGGACGACCTGCACCAGCGTTACGAGACGGCCTGCGACCCGCGTCTCAACCGCAGCCAGTCGCTGGACCTGGCCTTCCTGGTCGCCGAGATGTACCGGGATCAGTAGGGCAGTCACCGCAGGTACCGCACGTACGACTGTGGGGCACGGATCGATGTGATCCGTGCCCCACAGTCGTACCGGGGCTTTACGGGAGTGGAGCGCCGGGTAAGGTTAGGTTAGCCTCACCGATCAATCGGGACGGCGCCAACGATCGATCCCGTCGGGAGGTGAACCGCATGTACGTCTGCTCGTGCTTCGGCATTACGGAGCAGCAGGTCAAGGAACATGCGGACGCCGGGGCGTGCACCCCCCGCCAGATAGCCTCCGCCTGCAAGGCGGGTACGGACTGCGGCGGCTGTGTCCGCAGGATCCAGGCGATGCTGGGCCGCGGCGAGTGCGCTCGTCGCGAGCTGCTCGAGCAGAAGCAGAAGCTGACCCCCGGTGGCGTCCCCGAGCAGCCGCTCGCGCCCGGCGTGCCCTCCGATGCGGACCCGGGCAGGGCTCCGGGCATCGCCCCCGGCAGAGCCCCGGGCATCCGGCTCCCCGACGCGGCCTGAACTCAGGGCTCGGGGGCTCGAGGCCTCAGCTGTCCGGCTGCTCGATCTGCTGCGCGAGGTAGTGCGGCTCGCCGAGCTTCTCGATCAGCTGCAGCTGGGTGTCGAGGTAGTCGATGTGGTGCTCCTCGTCCTCAAGGATCGACTCAAAGACATTTGCGGACGTGATGTCGCCCTTGCCGCGCATCAACTCGACACCGCGCCTGAGCCGGTCGATCGCCTCCACCTCGATCTGGCGGTCGGCCTGGAACATCTCGGTGACGGTCTGGCCGACCCGCACATGGAAGAGCCGCTGGTAGTTGGGTAGTCCGTCGAGAAGGAGAATGCGGTCCGTCAGCATCTCGGCGTGCTTCATCTCGTCGAACGACTCGGAGCGCGTGTACTTCGCCAGCTTCGTCCAGCCGAAGTTCTCCTGCATCTTTGCATGCAGGAAGTACTGGTTGATGGCAGTCAATTCGGCGGTCAGCTGTTCGTTCAGGAACTCGAGGACCTCGGGGTCGCCCTGCATCGCAGAGGCTCCTTCCAACCGTGAACCGGGCAAGTTGGCGGCATCCTCGCACCGCACCCAGCCACCGTCCAGTAAGTACACGCTTAGTAGGGGTTGTCCTGAATCGCCTCTGCCCTGGTCATGACCACCCCTGCCTGTCTGTCACCATGGAGTCATGGGTCAGCCGGAAAGCCGGGAATACCGCGAATCAGAGCAGTCCGAGCTTCCGCCGGGACAGCGCCTGCAGCGCGGCTGGCCGGTTACCCACTACGGGCCCGTTCCCAAGTTCAAGCCCGACCGCTGGGAGTTCCGGGTCTTCGGAGCCACGGCGGACGGCGAGAAGCACTGCTGGAACCATGAGGAGTTCTCGGCCCTGCCGTTCTCCTCGGTCGTCGCCGATCTGCACTGCGTCACCAAATTCAGCATGCTCGGCGCCGAATGGGGCGGGGTCCTCGCCCGTACGATCCTCGAACTCGCGCCGCCCTCGCCCCAGGTCACTCATGTGATGGTCTGGGCCGAGTACGGATTCAGCTCGAACCTGCGGCTTGACGACTTCGCCTCGGACCGAACACTTTTCGCCACTCACCAGGGCGGCGAACTGCTCACCGCCGAGCACGGCTTCCCGCTGCGCCTGGTCGTACCGCATCTGTACGCCTGGAAAGGGCCCAAGTGGGTCCGGGGCATCGAGTACATGACCGCCGATCGCCGGGGCTTCTGGGAGGAGCGCGGGTATCACAACATCGGCGACCCGTGGAAGGAACAGCGCTACTCCTACCAGGAGGAGCCCGGGGACGGCCCCGAGCTCTGACCGGTCGGGCCCGGTCGCCGCGGGCCCGCCCTCAGTGGTGGTACCGGTGCACCACCGCGTGCCCCTTGCCACGGCCGATCATCCACTTGTTGACCGGTGTGGTGACGGCGAAGGCGACGGCCAGCGACAGCGCGAGGGCTCCCCAGAACAGCGAGTCGGCGAGCTGCGCGTCCATGGCGCCCGGCCACAGCGCGATCACACCGTTGTCGATCAGTTCCATCACCGCGATGGAGAGGGTGTCGGCGGCGAGGGCGACCCGGAACGCCGTACGGAAGTCGACGCCGGCCTTGAGGATGGAGCGCAGCGTCAGCGTGTAGCCGAATGCGAAGGCCAGGATGATCGCGAGGACCATCGTCTCCGCGTTGCCCCAGCCGAGCGCCGTGCCGATCACCATGCCGAGGATCTCGCCGATGGCGCATCCGGTGAGGCAGTGCAGCGTGGCGCGGGCCGCCATGGACCAGCCGGCCTTGCCGGGGGCGTGCGCCGTGTGTCCGGCGTGAGCTGACTGGTCTGCGTGACCCGTGTGGTCTGCCTGCCGGCTGTCGTCGCCCCGGTGCTCGTGCCGGCCTTGCTGCTCGTGCTGTTCGTCGCGCGTGTCGTGGTGCATGGCGATCCCCCAATGCCGGTAGCGGTTCCCTTCGATCAGAGAACCGTATACCCCCTGGGGGTATTCCCCATGCCTTCGCGGATTCAGTTCCGGTCGCGCAGCTCCTTGAGGCGCGCCACATCCGCCGCGTGGCCTTCCTTGCCCCCCGGCGTCTCGATGACCAGCGGCACTCCGGCCGTCGCCGGATGCGAGAACAGCTCCTGGAACGGCTCCTCGCCGATGTGCCCTGCGCCGATGTTCTCGTGCCGGTCCTTGTGGGCTCCCACCACGTCCTTGGAGTCATTGGCGTGGATCAGTTTGAGCCGGCCCTCACCGACCGTCTCCACCAGCAGGTCCAGGGTCTGCTTCATGCCCGCCGGGCCCGCCAGGTCGTGGCCCGCCGCGTAGATGTGGCAGGTGTCGAGGCAGATGCCGAGCTTGGGGTGGGCGTCCAGCGCCTCGAAGTACGGGCCGAAGTCCCAGGTCCGTGAGCAGAGTGAGAACCCCTGCCCGGCGGTCGACTCCAGCAGCAGGAACGGGTCGTCGTCGTGGGTCAGCTCGTCGAGGAGCGGCCGCATGTGCGTACGTACCTGGGCCAGGGCCTCCGCGCGCGGCCGGCCGCCGGTCGCGGAGCCCGTGTGCACCACGACGCCCAGGGCGCCGATCTCGCGGGCCCGGCGCAGGGAGTGGCGCAGCGACTCCACGGACCGCTCGACAGTGGCCTCGGTGTGCGAGCCGAAGTTGATCAGATACGGGGCGTGGACGTACGCCGGTATCGACTCGGCGGTGCACTCGGCGCGGAACTGTTCGTCCTGCGCCGGGTTCCCGGCCGGTGTCGCCCAGCCGCGCGGATTGGCGACGAAGACCTGGACGGCCTCCGCCCCCATCTCGCGGGCGTAGGGCAGGCCGACCTTGGCGAGGCCGCCGGCCACGGGGACATGGCCGCCGACTGGGTTGCGCATACGGATCTAGAGTCCCTTGGTCGTGATGGTGATGGTGCTGCCCTCGGGAGCCCGGTCGCCGCCGTCGACGGACTGGCTCGCGATCGTGTCGCTGAAGGAGAGGAACGGGCGGTCGACCTTGACCTCGAAGCCCGCCGCCTTCAGCAGGCGCGTGGCCTCGTCGATGTCCTTGTCGGTGACATCCGGGACATCGATCATCCGCGGGCCCTTGGAGACGGTGAGCGTGATGGTGTCGCCCTCGGCTGCCCGGGTGCCTCCGCCCGGTGACTGGCGCGCGATGTCGCCCGCGGCCTCGGGCGAATTGACCCGGCCCGGCAGCACCTCGGCCTTCAGGCCTTCCCCGTCCAGCGCGTCGGTGGCCTCCTGGACCGACAGCCCGGTCAGGTCGGGGACATCGACCGGACTGCCCTTGCTGACGACCAGGGCGACCGCGGAGTCGGGGTGGCGTTCCGCGCCCGCTCCGGGATCCGTACGGATCACCTGGCCCTGCCCGATGTCCTCGCTGAACTCCTTGGTGACCATGCCGGGCACCAGGCCCACCTTCTTCAGTGCGCGCCTGGCCTCGGCGAGCCCGGTGCCCCGGACGTCGGGGACCTTCACGATCTCGGGGCCGCGCGAGAGGACGATCTTCACCGATCCGTTGCCCCGGATGCGGGCGCCCGACTTCGGATCGCTGCCGATGACCTTGCCGCGGTCGACGTTGTCGCTGTAGGCCCGATCGACGCCCTTCAGCTCGAGACCGGAGTCCGAGAGCCGCTGGCGGGCGGCCTTCTCGGTCTGGCCGAGCAGCGAGGGGACCCGGGTGAACTGTCCCGAGTTGATGTACCAGACACCGGCGCCGACCCCCAGTACCAGCAGCACGGCGACGATCGCAGCGAGCATCCCGCGGCGGGGACCGCCGTGCCGCGGCCCACTCCTCGCCGGCTCGGGCGGCAGCGGCGGGGGCATCTCCAGCCGGCTGGTGTGATGGGCGGTGCCCTGGTCGACCGGGAGCACCCGGGGGATCACGCTCGTCCGGTCCTCGGCATCGTCGTGCGCCTCGGCGAGGGCCTGCGGCGGTACGGCGTCCAGCTGGTTGTCGGTGAGCGCGGCCCGCGCGGTGCGGGCCTCGGCCAGCAGGGCCACGGCGTCGAACGGACGGGCCTCGGGGTTGCGGGCGGTGGCGTTCGCGACCAGTTCGTCCAGCTCGGTCGCGAGCCCCGGGACGACGGCCGACGGCGTCGGCACGTCCTCGTTGAGGTGCTGGTAGATGACCTGGGCGGGGGATTCGCCGGTGTGCGGCTTGGCGCCCGTCAGCATCTCGTACAGCACGACACCGCAGGCGTACACATCGGTGCGGGTGTCCGCCGTGCCGTGCTCGATCTGCTCGGGGGCGAGATAGGAGACGGTGCCGAGGACCGTTCCGGTGGTGTTGGTGTCGGAACCCACGGTCCGTACGAGACCGAAGTCCGCGACCTTGACCCGGCCGTCGTCCCCTATGAGGACGTTCTCCGGCTTCATGTCGCGGTGCACGAAGCCTGCCCGGTGTGCGGCGCCGAGCGCGGCCAGGACCGGCTCCAGGATGTCCAGCGCGGCTCTCGGCTGCAGGGCGCCGCGCTCACGCAGGACGTCGCGCAGCGTGCAGCCCGCCACGTACTCCATCGCCAGGTAGACGTACGGCCCCTGGGCGCCCTGGTCGAAGACAGCGACCACATTGGGGTGCGCGAGCCGGGCCACGGACTTGGCCTCGCGGATGAAACGTTCGACGAACGAGGCGTCGGTTGCGAGGGCCGGGTGCATCACCTTCAGGGCGAGCACCCGGTCGAGCCGGGTGTCCATGGCCCGGTAGACCGTGGCCATCCCGCCCACGGCGATGCGGGCATCGACGCGGTAGCGGCCGTCGAGCAGCTGCCCGACGATGGGGTCTCCCCGGCCGAAGGCCGGGGAAGGGTCCTGGAGGGTCGTATCCACGCAAGCGAGTCTACGAGCCGCCGAGGACGTGACCGACTGGCCGGGGCGATCCCGGGGCCGTACTGCAGCCGAGCCGTGACAGGGAGATGCGCGTCACACGCGTGCGGCGCCAGGCGCGTGCGTACGGGGGGCTCAGAACGCGGGCCGCTCCGGGTCCAGCGCAGCCCGCCCCTCCATCGGTGACGACGCCTCGGCGAAGTGGCGCCGGGGGATCCGGCCCGCGCGGTACGCCAGCCGCCCGCCGTCCACCGCGTGCCGCATCGCAGCCGCCATCAGCTCGGGCTCCTGCGCCCGGGTCACCGCCGACGCCAGCATCACCGCCGCGCACCCCAGCTCCATCGCGAGCGCCGCGTCCGATGCGGTCCCGGCGCCGGCGTCGAGAATCACCGGTACCCGGGCGTGCTCGACGATCAGCTGGAAGTTGTGCGGGTTGCGGATGCCGAGACCGGAGCCGATCGGGGAGCCGAGCGGCATGATCGCCGCACATCCCACGTCCTCCAGCTTCCGGGCCAGCACCGGGTCGTCATTCGTGTACGGAAGGACGGTGAAACCGTCGTCCACCAGCGTCTCCGCGGCGTCCAGCAGTTCGATCGGGTCGGGCAGCAGGGTCCGCTCGTCGGCCACCACCTCCAGCTTGATCCAGTCGGTGCCCAGCGCCTCGCGGGCCAGCCGCGCGGTCAGCACGGCCTCGCCCGCGGTGAAGCAGCCCGCCGTGTTCGGCAGGACGCGGATCGAGAGCCGCTCCAGCACGGAGAGCACCGAACCCTGCACGGTCGGGTCGAGGCGGCGCATCGCGACGGTGGTCAGCTCGGTGCCGGACGCGGTCAGCGAGCGTTCCAGCACGTCGAGGCTGGGTGCCCCGCCCGTCCCCATGATCAGCCGGGAGCCGAACGTGGTGTCGCCGAGGGTGAAGAGATCGTCGGACATGGTCAGCCTCCCTGGACCGCGGTGAGAACTTCGATCCGGTCGCCGTCGGCGAGCGCCGCGGTGGACCACCGGCTGCGCGGGACGACGGTCTCGTTGACGGCGGCCGCGACGCCCGAGGGTGCCGCGGTGAGCGCGGCGACGAGGGCTTCCAGGGTGGTACCGGCGGCGATCGAGCGGGGATCACCGTTCACGGACACGGAGAGCGCGATGGAGTCGGTCATGCGGGCTGCTCCTGACGTGCGGTGGCGGGGGGCGCGGCGGGCGGCGGTACGACGGCGGGCGCGAACCGCCCGGGGGTGAACGGGCGGGCCACGGCGGGCAGCTCGCCGGTGGTCAGCAGCTCGGCCATGGCGTCACCGGTGACGGGGGTGAGCAGCACCCCGTTGCGGTGGTGGCCGGTGGCGAGATGCAGGCCGGGCAGGGCGGTGGGGCCGAGCAGCGGGGCGTTGTCGGGGGAGGCGGGGCGCAGGCCGGCCCGGGTCTCGGTGAGCGGCAGTTCGGTGATGCCGGGCACCAGCTCATGGGCGTCGCGCAGCAGTTCGTACACCCCGCCCGCTGTGACCGTGGTGTCCCAGCCCATCTCCTCGCTGGTGGCGCCGACCACCAGCTCGCCGTTCTCGCGCGGGACGAGATAGACGTGGCTGCCGCGGACCACGGCCCGCACGGTCCGGGTGAGGAACGGCGCGTACGCGGCGGGCACGGTCAGCCGCAGCACCTGCCCCTTCACCGGCCGGACGGGCGGCACGACCTCGTCCGGCAGCCCCGCGAGCCGCCCGCTGAGGCTGCCCGCGGCGAGCACGATCTGGTCGGCTGCGAGCTCCGTGCCGGTTGCCAGTACGGCCCCGGCGGCCCGGTCCCGTACCACCACCAGGCGTTCCGCCCGGTCGCGGTGGAAGACCACCCCGGTCCGTTCGCAGGCCGTCAGCAGAGCGGCGGCCAGCCGGCGGGGGTCGACCTGGTGGTCGCCGTCGACCCGCAGACCGCCGCGCACACCCGGCGCCAGCATCGGTTCCAGGCGGCGGCACTCGCGGCCGGTGAGCCACTCCGACTGCAGCCCCGAACGGTGCTGGAGCGCGTGCAGTTCCCGCAGATGGGCGCGGTCGTCGGAGTCCAGGGCGACCGCGAGGGTGCCGCAGGCCCGGAAGCCGATGTCCTGGCCGCTCGCCGCCTCCAGCTCGGCCGCGAAGGCCGGGTAGCGCGCGGCGGAGGCGACATTGAGGCCGAGCAGCATCTGTTCGCCGTAGTGGAGTTCGGTGACGGCGGCGAGCATTCCGGCCGCGACCCGGGCGGCACCGCCGCCCGGGTCGGGGTCGACGACCGCGGTGCGCAGGCCGCGCTGCGCCGCCCGCCAGGCGGTCACCAGACCGATGATTCCGCCCCCGATGACGAGGACGTCGGATCCGGGTACGTCGGATCCGTCTGCCGAGGTGTTCCCGGACGATCGCATGGGCGTCCAGCCCCTCCCTTCGCCGGCATGACCCGGATCAGGTTCGTACGGTCGGAGGCCGCCCAGCCTCCCTCTCAGCCCGGTGCGTCCGGGCTCCCGCGAGTGTCTTACGTTGGCCACCCTAAACCCCGTCACCCGGACCCAGTAAGGGAGCAGCCACCGTGGCCCGTTCACTCGACGGACTTGTCCTCTCGCCGGTCGCCGACCAGGCTCCGGGTCAGGTCGGCACCCGGACCCGCTTCACGTACCACGAGGAGAGGGGCACGATCTGGGCCGATTACGCGGGCGGGGACGTGGTCCGGGGTCATCTCGTCGGCACCCGCACCGGCGATCGACTCGACTTCCGGTACGTCCAGTTGAAGCAGGACGGAACGACCTCCTCCGGACACTGCGTCTCCACCGTCGTCGGCCTTGCGGACGGCCGGGTGCGGCTGGAGGAGCGCTGGGAATGGGAGTCGCAAGAGGGCAGCGGGACGAGTGCGGTCGAGGAACTCACGGACCTGACGGTTCGTCAGATGCTTAAGGTGGACAGGTGAGCGAGCAGCAGACAGAGCAGCCGGCCGGGCGGACAGAGCGCCGCGTCGTCATCGTCGGTGCGGGCATGGCCGGCGTGCAGACCGCGGTGGCCCTGAGGGAACAGGGCTTCACCGGCCCGGTCACCCTGATCGGCGCCGAACCCCACCAGCCGTACGACCGGCCTCCGCTGTCCAAGGCGGTGCTGCTCGGCACGGCCGAAGGCTCCGCCTTCGACATCGACTTCGAAGAGCTGGACATCGAGCTGCAACTGGGCCGTGACGTCACCGGCGTACGGGCCGACGCGCACGAACTGGACACCCTGGCGGGCCCCGTCCCGTACGACGTCCTGGTCATCGCCTCCGGCGCCGAACCGGTGGTGCTGCCCGGCTCCGAGGGGGTACCCGGCGTCCATCTGCTGCGTACCCTCGACGACGCCGCACGGCTGCGGCCGGTCCTCGACCAGCAGCACACCGTCGTGGTCGTAGGCGCGGGCTGGATCGGCGCCGAATTCGCCACCGCAGCCCGCGCCGCGGGCTGTGAGGTCACCGTCGTCGAGGCCGCCGACCGACCGCTCGCGGGCGTCCTGCCCGCCGAGGTCGCCGCCCCGATGGCCCGCTGGTACGCGCAGAGCGGCGCCGAGCTCCTCACCGGCGCCCCGGTGGCCCGGATCGAGCCCGGCAGCGTGGTCCTCGCGGACGGCCGCACGGTTGCCGCCGGAGCGGTGGTCGTCGGGATCGGCGCCCGGCCCGCCACCGGCTGGCTGGCCGGCTCCGGCATCGCCCTCGGTCCGGACGGATCGGTGACCGCCGACGCCGAGCTGCGCACCTCGCTGCCCGATGTGTACGCGGTCGGGGACTGCGCGTCCTTCCCCTCCGCGCGGTACGGCACACGGCTCCTCGTCCACCACTGGGACAACGCCCTCCAAGGGCCGCGGACCGCCGCCGCCAACATCATCGGTGCCGGTGCGGACGGGGCGTCGCAGCTCCTGGCCTACGACCCCGTGCCGTACTTCTGGTCCGAGCAGTTCGACCGGTTCGTGCAGTACGCGGGCCATCACGGGGGCGCGGACACCCTGCTCTGGCGCGGTGACCCGGCCGATCCCGCCTGGTCCGTCTGCTGGCTGCGGGACGGCGCGCTGGTCGCCGTCCTCGCCGTCGGCCGGCCGCGCGATCTGGCCCAGGGGCGCAAACTCATCGAGGCGGGGGCACGGCTGGATCCGGTGCGGGCGGCCGACCCCGCCGTACCGCTGAAGTCGGCCAGGGCCGATGCCCTGTAGCGGCGCGCCCGGCGGGGTTCCGGAGCCCTTGCGGGCACTGGGTCGACCCCCGTCCGGTCGGGTCCGGGTACCGACTGTCGGTCCGGGATGGCACGCTTGTCTCCGTGACCGAGATTGACGCAAAGATTGATGCTCTCGTCCCCGCCTGGCTCCACCTTCCCGACATCGCCGAAATGTTCGATGTCGAGGTGACGCGCGTGCGGCAGCTGGTCAAGGAGGGCCAGCTCATCGCCGTACGACGTGGTGAGAACCGGACGCTCCAGGTGCCTGCTGCCTTCATCGACGGCAACAAGGTGGTCAAGGGCCTCTCCGGCACCCTGACGCTCCTGAGGGACGACGGCTACACCGACGAAGAGATGCTGGAGTGGCTCTTCACCCCCGACCCGACCCTGCCGGGTACCCCCGCGCAGGCGCTGAGCGAGAATCGCGGCACGGAGGTGAAGCGCCGCGCCCAGGCGCTCGCCGTCTGACCGGGACAACCGCACGCGGGGTACGGGCACGGTCCGTTCCGAACGGCCCGTGCCCGTACCTCCGCATCACGCCGTACCTCTGTACCAGCCCGACCGTGTCGTACCGCTGTATTCCGTACAGCTGTATCAAGGGGGAACCGCGCCATGCCCACGCCTCGCGAGCTGCTGTCCGACGCCCGGCTCTATCTGTGCACGGATGCCCGCAGGCGCCAGGGTGACCTGCCCGCCTTCCTCGACGCCGTGCTCTCCTCCGGGGTGGACATCGTCCAGCTGCGTGACAAGGGCATGGAGGCGGCCGAGGAACTCGAACACCTGGCGGTCCTCGCCGACGCCTGCCGGCGCCACGGCAAGCTCCTCGCCGTGAACGACCGGGCCGATGTCGCCCATGCCATCGGGTCCGACGTGCTCCACCTCGGCCAGGGAGACCTGCCGGTCCCCGCCGCCCGCGCCATCATCGGCGAGGACGTGGTGATCGGCCGCTCCACGCACGCGGAGCCCGAGGTCGACGCCGCCGTCGCGGAGCCCGGCGTGGACTACTTCTGCACCGGACCCTGCTGGCCCACCCCGACCAAGCCCGGTCGGCACGCCCCCGGCCTCGACCTCGTTCGGTACGCCGCCTCGTTCGCCCAGTCGCGCCCCTGGTTCGCCATCGGCGGGATCGACGCGGGCAACCTCGACGAGGTGCTGGACGCGGGAGCGCGCAGGGTCGTCGTCGTGCGGGCGATCACCGAGGCCGACGATCCGGCGGCGGCCACCGCGGAGCTGGCGAAGCGGATCAGGGCGCGCGCCGACGGCTGACAGGCGCGTCAGGGAAATCACAGAACATCCGGAGAACGCCGGAGGACTGTCCGAAGGGTGGACAAACCACCAGTCAATTCGGGCAATTGCCGCTGGTCCGGTTGGGGCACCGCCGCACCCTGGTTAACCTGCAGTATGGCCCTTGGCACTCCCTCTACCAGGACTGATCACGCACGCACCGTGCGTGAGCTGCTCGCGACCGGCAAGACTTCGTATTCGTTCGAGTTCTGGGCGCCCAAGACCGAGAAGGGCGAGCGGAATCTCTGGAATGCGCTGCGCCGGGTCGAGGCGGTGGGCCCGAGCTTCGTCTCCGTGACGTACGGGGCGGGTGGTTCCACCCGGTCCGGGACGGTCAGAGCCACCCAGCAGATCGCTGCCGATTCCACCCTCACCCCGGTCGCGCACCTCACAGCCGTCAACCACTCCGTCGCCGAGCTGCGCAACATGATCGGGCAGTACGCCGACGCCGGGATCAGGAACATTCTCGCCGTGCGCGGCGACCCGCCGGGCGACCCGATGGGCGAGTGGGTCGAGCACCCGGAGGGCGTGCGGTACGCCGCCGACCTCGTCCGGCTCATCAAGGAATCCGGCGATTTCTGCGTGGGGGTCGCGGCATTTCCCGAGATGCATCCGCGCTCGACCGACTGGGACACCGACATCCGGCATTTCGTGGACAAGTGCCGCGCGGGTGCCGACTATGCGATCACGCAGATGTTCTTCAATCCGGACGATTATTTGCGGATGCGTGACCGCGTGGTTGCTGCGGGTTGCGACACGCCCGTCATCCCCGAGGTCATGCCGCTCACCAGTGTCAAGCAGTTGGAGCGGTTTCCGCAGCTCAGCAACGCGACGCTGCCTTCGTCCCTGAAAGACCGCATCCTCGCCGTCAAGGACGACGCAGCCGCTGTACGCTCCATTGGCATCGAGTTCGCGACGGAGTTCTGCGCGAGGCTGCGCTCCGAGGGTGTGCCCGGACTGCACTTCATTACGCTCAACAACTCGACGGCAACGCTCGAAATCTACGAGAATCTCGGACTGCACAAGCAGTCGTGACCGGCCGTACCCGCCATGATCCCGGGCGGCGGCCGTAGAAATGGGGGCGGGCATGGGCTGGACGGTCCTCTACATCGCGTTCGGCATCGTGGCGCTGTGGCTGCTCGGCGAAGTGCTCCTGCAGTACAAGGCGCGGCTGCGCTGGCGCCTGCTCGCCTTCACCGGCTTCGCCGGCGTGGTCGTCGGCGTGCTGATGCCGTCCGTGCCCGTCATCGCCGTCGGCGCGATCGCGTTCGCCATCGGCCAGACGTACGTCACGCTCTCCTTCCGGCGCGGCTTCTCGACCGGTTGGGCCATAGGGGGCAGCCCGGGCGAGAGCCGTCGCCGCCGAAGCGGCGGTGCCCGGGACACCCGCCGGGAGCCCACGCTCGAAGTGTCGGACCTCGAAGTGGAGTACGACCGGGCGGGCGAGGGCGAGGCGGAGAGCGCCTCACCCGCACCCGCGGCCGCCGTCTACGAGCCGGAACCGCTGCCGGACGACACCGGGCAGTACGGCATCTACACCGATCCCGTCCCGCAGCAGGAGTCCCAGCAGGCTCAGGGGCAGCCCCAGTACGGCGCGTACGACCCGTACACCGACTACTCCACGTACAGCGGCGTGCCCGGCCAGGACAGCTACGCCGGACAGGGCACGTACGCCGACCAGAACGCGTACGCCAGTCAGGACAGTTACGCCGGGCAGGACACTTACGCCAGTCAGGACAGCTACGCCGGGCAGTACGACTACGGCACGGGCCAGCAGCAGTACGCCGCGTACTCCGACCCGTACATCGGCACCACCGGCCCCTCGCAGTACGGCGCGCCCGACACCCACGCGAGCTACGACAGCTACGGCGGCCAGCAGCAGTACGCGGCAGACCCCTACGCCCAGCAGTACACCTCCGAGACCCCGCCGGGCGGCGTCTGGGTACCGCAGCAGCGCGAGGGCGAGCAGTATCCGCCGGAGCAGCAGCCCGTACAGCCCGCCCCGTACCCGAACACCTACGACAGCGGCTACAACGAGCAGCAGTACCGCTACTGACCGACGCCCGGCAGCCGGTCCCGGCCTCTCATGCCTTCGAGGTCATGGGGGAGACCGGCGACGAGGCGGCCCCCGATGGGCCCGGCCCCCGTACCCGCACTCGTGCCCTCCCGATGCCGGCCCCTCACCGGGAGCCGCGGAAGCCGTCCCCCTCCACGATGAGCCCGGCGACGAGCGTCCCCGACATCCCGGCGTGCGCGAGCCCGCCGCCCGGGTGGGACCAGCCGCCCGCGAGGTAGAGACCCGGCAGCCGGGTGCGGTTCCCCGGATGCAGATACGCGCCCCCGGCCCCGGCCAGCGCCGGTGCGGGTACCGAGCCGCCCTCGGCGCCGGTGTCGGCCGCTGTTTGGACGGGCGTCCGCACCTCGGCGTGGAGCAGCCGCTCACGTATGCCGGGGACGGCAGCGCCGGCCGCCTCGATCAAGGTGTCCGCGTACCGCTCGCGCAGCGCCGCGTCCGTCCAGTCCACCGCGCCGTGCGGGGCGACCGTCGCCGTCACCGTCACGGCCTCGTGCGCGTCGTCGGGGCGGGTCGACGGATCGTCCGGGCGGATCACCGTCACCGTGGGCCGCTCGGCGAGCCGGCCACCGAACACCGCCTCTCGTTCCGCCGCGCCGTCCACGCCGTGCACCACGGTCCGGTGCACCGTCCCCGCCGGCCGGGCGCCGCTCAGTGACAGCAGGACCTGGAACCGGCCCGGCACCGTCGCCCGGTCCGCCGACCGCGGCTGAGCCGTCACATCGCCGTCCCGCCAGAGCTCCTGACCCGGCACCAGCCCCGGGCGCGGCCAGGCCCCGAGAACCACGTGATCGACCTCGGCGACCGTCCCCGACGCCAGCTCGACCCCCGCCGCCCGGCCGTCCGTCTCCACCACCCGGGCCACCTCGGCGCCGAACACGAACTCCACCTTCCGCGCCAGGCACCGCTCGTACACCGCCTGCGCCAGCGCCCGCATCCCGCCGACCACGTACCAGCTGCCGAACGTCTCCTCCATGTACGGGAGCAGGGCCGCGCTCGCCGGCGTGCGCAGCGGATCGAGGCCGTACGACAACGCGTATCCGTCGAGCAGCGCGGTCAGCCGGGGGTCCGTCAGCTCCCAGGCGCCGACCTCCGCCACCGTGCCCGCCTGCCGGGCGGCCCGCAGTATCCGGCGCTGCCGGAGCGCCGGATACGGATCGCGGCCCAGCACCTGCCAGTCGGCGCGCAACGGCTCCTCCAGGAGCGGCCGCCGGGACCGGTCCCACGCATCCCGGGCCCGGTCGAGGAACTCGCCCCAGCTGCTGCCCGCACCGGTCCCCAGCGCGCCGTCCAGGGCGGCGACCACCCCGGCCCGCGAGGCGTTCGGCAGCGAGACCGCCGTGCCGTCGGCGAAGAGATGGCGGCTCGCCGGATCGACCTGCGTCATCGTGACGCACCGCTCCAGCGGCTCCTTGCCGGTCTTGACGAACAGATCGCGGTAGACGGCCGGCAGATGCAGCAGCGAGGGACCCGTGTCGAACGCGAAGCCGTCACGGGCATACCGGCCGACCGAGCCGCCGTACGTCCCGGACCGCTCGTACACCGTCACCCGGTGCCCTGCCACGGCCAGCCGGGCAGCCGCCGCCATTGCGCCCATCCCGGCGCCGATCACCGCAATACGTGCCATGTCAGTGACCTTAACGGCCACCGCCGACAAGTCAGCCGGGAGGCCAGTGCGAACCCGTCCCGGCCAGGCGTCTCTCCTCGCGCCGCTGGGCCCTGCGGCGCAGGAACCGGCGGATCCGGGAGGCCAGGAGGACCAGTGTCACGATGCCGAGCACCAGCAGCGTCGCGGCGATGATCGAGGCCGCCAGCGGATGGAATATCGCGAACGTGATGATTCCGGCGACGCCCAGGTCCTCGGCGGTGCTCACCGCGATATTGCTGAACGGCTCGGGCGAGGTGTTCACCGCCATCCTGGTGCCCGCCTTCACCAGATGACTCATCAGCGCGGTGGAACCGCCGACGGCCCCGGCGGCCAGCTCCGGCAGCGAACCGCTCTCACCGGCCAGCAGCGCCGCCACGACGGCCCCGGCGAGCGGCCTGATGACGGTGTGCACCGAGTCCCAGAGCGAGTCCACGTACGGGATCTTGTCCGCCACCGCCTCGCACAGGAACAGCACGCCGGCCACCACGAGGACATCGGTGCGCTGCAGCGATGCGGGCACCTCGTCGCTGATGCCGGTCGCACCGAAGACGCCGAGCAACAGGACCACCGCGTAGGCGTTGATCCCGCTCGCCCAGCCGCTCGTGAAGACCAGGGGGAGTACGGACACGGACGTGATCGTAACCAGGTGGTGCGGCGCTGCGGGTGGGGTCGGGTGCGCAGCTCTGAGTATCCGTACCTAGTGAACGAGATGAGTAGGTACGCGGATGGGCCGCCACCTGCGCAGACGGAAGAGTGGAGACCACGGAAGGGGCGGGGCGCCGGTACCGCCGACACGGGGCGGCGGAACAGGCACGGCACTCCTTTCCGGAACGGGGGTGCACCACGGAGGGCCCGGGGACCACGGGGGTCACGGGGGAAGGCTCTCCGACAGCACGGGAAGCGCCGGTCGGACGAGGCTCGGGGGGATCGAGCCTCGTGGGACCGGCGCTTCTGTGCGTGCGCACGCCCTCGGAGAGGAGTGCGTATCAGCGTCCGCTGACCCGGCCGTGCAGCAGCAGGGACAGCGCCGAGTGCACATCGTCGATGGACCGTTCGGGCTGGAACGCCTGCCAGTCCAGCGCCGCCACCAGCACCATGCCGACCAGTGCGGCCGCCGTCAGCGGGATGTCGATCTCCTGGCTGAGCTCGCCGTTCCCGACGCCCTCCCGGAGCACGTCCTCGACCACGGCGACGGCCTCCTGACGTACCACCAGCAGGGTCGCCTGCCAGGCACGGTTGGTGCGCCACAGCTCCGCGACGTACAGCTGGGTGAACGCCGGATAGCGGTCGATGAAGACCAGACCGGCCCTGATCATCGCGTCCAGGGCCTCGACCCGGGTGCCGCCGCGCTCCTCGGTCTGCTCGGCCGCGGACCGCAGTGACGCGGTCAGCAGTCCGACGCCGTGCCGCAGCAGTTCCTCGAAGAGCTCGGTCTTGCTCTTGAAGTTGTAGTAGACCGTGCCCTTGGCGACCCCGGCGCGCTCGGCGATCTCGTCGACCGTGGTCGCCGAGAAACCCTTCTCCGCGATGAGCGTGACGGCCGCCTCGTAGAGCTTCTGCCGGGTGGCCTGGCGACGCGTGGTGCTACTGCTTTCCATGCGGTCGATTCTCACAGGTCCCGGCGCGCTCACAGGCTCAGCTCCGGATGCAGCCGGTCCAGCGTCCACACCTGCTTGCGGCGTGCGGCGACCGCGGTCAGGGCCAGCGCCCCCGCCGTGAACGCCAGGAGCACCGCACAGCCCTGCCAGACCGGGCCGAGCCCGCCGCCCGTGATCAGCCTGCGCAGCCCCTCGACGATGTAGCTCATCGGCAGATACGGGTGGATCGCACCGAAGAAGCCGGGGCTGGTCTGGACGGGATACGTACCTCCGGCCGAGGTCAGCTGGAGCATCAGCACGGCGAGCACGAGGATCCGTCCCGCTGCGCCGAACCGTGCGTTCAGCCACTGCACGATCGCGCCGAAGCAGCAGGTCACAAGGGCGAGGAAGCCGATCGTTCCGGCGGCGTGGGCCATCTGCAGTCCCAGCCCCCAGTGCAGCACGGACATCAGGGCGGCGACCTGCAGCAGACCGATCGCGGCCACCGGCAGCCAGCCCGCGAAGGCGATCCGCCAGGCGGAGGCCCCGGCGGCGAGCGCCCTCCGGTTGAGCGGCTGGATCAGCATGTACGCCACCATGGCGCCCACCCAGAGGGAGAGCGGGATGAAGTACGGGGCGAACCCGGTGCCGTAGTTGGGAGCCTTGTGCAGCGACTGGGAGGCGAGCTTCACCGGGTCGGCCATCACATCGGTGCGCCGGTCGCGGTCCTGCTTGTCGTAGTCGGGGATCTTGCCGACCCCGTCGTTCAGCCCCTGGGCGAGCGTCGCCGAACCGTCGCCGAGCCGGATCAGCCCGCCGTCCAGGCTGGTCGCCCCCTTCTTCAACTCGCCGACGCCGGTGTTCAGATCGACGGATCCGGTCCTCGCGGTGGCCAGGCCGGTGTGCAGCTCGTCCGCACCCTTGGCGACCTTGTGGGCTCCGGTGTTGAGCGCGTTCACCTTCGCGACGGCGGACTTCAGGTCCTCGTCGAGGTGCGGGGAGCGTTCGGCGAGGGCGTCGGCCTGCTTCTGCAGGGTCGCCAGCTGTCCGCGCAGCTTCTTGAGATCCCCGTTCTGGTCCTTGACCAGTACGTTCACATCGTCGGCGACCTTCGCGACATCGGCCGCGGCGGTCGTGGCCCGCTTCAGCGGGGGACAGACGGTGGGGTCGGGGAGCAGCTGCCCGGTGCAGCGGGTGCGGTAGACGTCGGCCAGATCGGCGGAGGCCTCGTGGGCGGCGGTCGCCGCGGTCGGCGCCGCCTTCACCAGCAGGTCGAGGTTGTCCCGTACGGTCTGCGAGGAATCGGCGACCAGCCGGGCGGTGTCGCCGATCGTCCTGCCGTTGTCCTTCAGGAACGGGCGGACGTCGGCCGCCACCCCGTTGACCTTGTCGGCGAGCAGCTGGGTGCCGTCGGCGACCTGCTGGGACCCGGTTTCGAGGTCGCCGGCGCCCTTGTTCAGTTTGGCGATTCCGCTCTCCAGCCGGCCGCTGCCGGACTTGGCGTCCTTGAGCCCGTCCGCGAGATCCTTCGAGCCCTTCTTCGCCTTGCCGATCCCGCCCTTGAGGTCGTCGGCGCCCTGCGCGGCCTTCGCCGTCGCGTCGTGGAGGTCGGAGAACGAGATGAAGATCCGGTCGAGGAAGCCGCGCGAGGCATTGACCGAGGCGGCGGTGCGGACCTCGGAGAACACCGTCCGGGAGATCTGCCCGACGATGTAGTTGTTGGCGTCGTTCGTCCGCACCTGCAGCGCACCGGTCTCGGGGGAGTCACCCGAACTGGACGCGATCCGCTTGCTGAAGTCCGCCGGCATGGTCAGCGAGAGGTAGTACGTGCCGTCCTCGACGCCCCGGTCGGCCTGGGCGGAGCTCACCTCGTGCCACTCGAAGATCTTGGAGTCGAGCAGCTCGCCGGTGATCTCGTCCCCGGCCTCGATGCGCTTTCCGGCGGCGGTGGCGCCCTTGTCGTTGTCGACCAGGGCGACAGGGATCTTGTCGAGGCGGCTGTACGGGTCCCAGAAGGACCACAGGTACAGGGCGCCGTAGAGCAGGGGCAGGAGCAGGAGCGCGACGAGTGCGGCGCGGGGCAGCCTGCCCCTGCCGAAACGCTTCAGCTCAAGCGCGGCCAGTTTCGGCGAACGCATCGGCCGTCCCCTCATCAGTGGTCTTCTCGGTAGTCGTCGCCTCGGGGGCCTCTGCGGGCTCGGAGGCGTCCGTGGCGTCTGCCTCTGTGACGTCCGCGGTGTCTGAGACGCTCGTGGCGGCCGTGTTGTCCGTGCGGACGGTGATGGCGCCCCCGGGCGCCTGGCTGCAGACGGCGAGCACGGTCGTTCCGCTGTCGGCGACGGAACGCAGCAGCTCCCAGGCCTCGGCGCGCTCGGCATCGGAGAGTTTGAGATCGGTGTCGTCCACGGCGAGCAGCCGCGGCCGGCCGATCAGTGCGAGGGCGACGGACAGCCGCAGCGCCTCCAGCCGCTCCAGATCGCGTACGGAGGTCCGCTCGGCCTTGGGCAGGGTTGCCGGGTCGAGTCCGGCGGCGGCCAGTGCCGTGTCGATCCGGTCGCGGGCTGCGGCTGTGCGCTCGGCGCGGGGGCGGAGCAGGGTGCGCAGCGAACCGTCGAAGCGGCGCTGCAGCAGGGCGCGCTCGCGCAGGTGCTCGGCGACCGTGAAGGCCGGGTCGAGTTCGCTGACCTCCGGCACCGGGCCGAGCGCGCTGATCCTGCGTGCGGCGGCCATCTGGCGCGGCAGGCGCAGACCGCCCACCTCGGCGCGGCCCTCGGAGGGGCGCATCCGGCCCGTCAGGGCGAGCAGCAGGCAGGTGCGGCCGGAGCCGGACGGGCCCTCGACGGCGACCAGGGCGCCGGGTGGGGCGTCGAGCCGTACGCCCCGGAAGGCCCAGCCGCGCGGTCCCTTGAGCCCGAAGTCCTCGGCGGTGACAGCTGCCCCGTGCGGGCTGTCCACAGACCCTCCCCTTTTAAACTGACTGGTCAGTACAAAAAGATAGCTCGAACTCGCGAACTAGGCAAAAGGGCAGGTCAGGGGCGGATCGAGGTCGATTGTCAGTGGTGGGCCCCACGATGGATACATACGGCCACGGAGCCGTCACACGACGACAGGAGGTTCGTCATGGCCAACTCGTCCGCAGCTGCCGCCTCTCGGCGCCGCGCAGGCGGCCCTGCCCCCTCACCGACCGGCCCCGCCCCGTCTTCGAGCGGCCCGGCGAACGACGTCCACCCGGTGCTGCGCCGCACCACCGCGCCGCCCGCCGCTCTCGATCTGCTGGCCCAGGCCCGCGGCGGTCTCGAAGAGGCCGCCGTGCTCGCCGTGCCGAACGAGCGCTATGTC
This sequence comes from Streptomyces sp. NBC_00353, assembly GCF_036108815.1. Taxonomy (NCBI): domain Bacteria; kingdom Bacillati; phylum Actinomycetota; class Actinomycetes; order Kitasatosporales; family Streptomycetaceae; genus Streptomyces; species Streptomyces sp. NBC_00353. Next base: position 7,244,832 of record NZ_CP107985.1, read on the forward strand.
ACCGCTCATCTCGCCGCGCTGCGCACCGCTGCCGCCGTGCTCGCCGCCCGCGGCCGGCCCGAAACGACCAGGCGACGCAGGGAGAGGATCCGCAGCGCCTGGGAAGTCCTTCCGGAGATCGCCCCGGAGCTCACCGAATGGAGCGCCCTGTTCGCTTCGGGGGCCCGCCGGAGGGCCCGGGCGGAAGCGGGCATACCGGGGGCGGCCAGCAGCCGCGACGCCGACGATCTGCTGCGCGACGCGGCCATGTTCCTGCGCCTGGTGGAGCGGCTCCTGGTGCTCCAGCCGACGCTCCCTCAGGCCCGGCAGGAGCGGCCCGACGCGGGATGACGGCTGCGGTGGCTCGAGGCAATAGGGTGGACAGCACCTGCATCAACCTGCACCGTTCACGCTCCGCCGTCAGTGGCGGCACCGTGCCGAGGAGTCAACTGCCGTGTCGGATCAGCTGCGCCCCCGCGCCTCCCTCCGTACCGCCGTGGTCTGGGAGGTCCTGAAGGATGCTCTCGACCGTCAGGTCAAGGCGACCGGCAGGGACGCCCTGGACGTCCTGGACACCGGCGGCGGCACCGGAAACTTCGCGGTCCCGGTCGCCCGCCTGGGCCACCGGGTCACCGTGGTCGACCCCAGCCCCAACGCGCTCTTCGCACTGGAGCGCCGCGCCGCCGAGGCGGGGGTCGCCGACCGCGTCCGAGGCGTCCAGGGCGACATCCTCGGCCTGTTCGAGGTGGTCGAGCGCGGCGGTTACGACGCGGTGCTGTGCCACGGCGTCCTGGAGTACGTCGACGACCCCGCCGAGGGCGTACGCAACGCTGTCGACGCACTCCGCCCGGCGGGTGAGCTCAGCCTGCTCGCCGCCGGACTCGGCGGCGCCGTCCTGGCCCGGGCGCTCGCGGGTCACTTCACCGAGGCCAGGCAGGCGCTCAGCGACCCGGCGGGCCGCTGGGGCGCAGGCGACCCGGTGCCCCGGCGGTACACCGCGGAGCAGCTCACCGAGCTGGTCTCCGCAGCCGACGTCGAGGTCGGCGCGGTCCACGGTGTGCGGGTCTTCGCCGACCTCGTACCGGGTGTTCTGGTGGACACCGAGTCCGGCGCGATGGAGGCACTGCTCAAGCTGGAGACTGCGGTTGCGGAACTGCCGGCGTTCCGCTCGGTCGCGACCCAACTGCACGTTCTGGGCACCAAGCGCGCCTGAGTCGCGGCCGGGGCCTGGCTGCCGGCAGTGCCGGACCGGGCCGAAGTGCGGCGGCAGCGCGGCTGATCAGCAACGCAGCTGCAGATGGAGTACGCCACAGGCCCCCCGATCGGGGCGCAGTCACCGTATGATCGGGGGACACCATCCGGCATGACGGATCGGATGTTGGGGAATCTACGCCTCAGCAGCTGAGCCGTTGTGGCGGCCCGGACTGGCTGATTGGCGAACAGGGCGGGTTTCACGGGGGCGAATCCCTGCCTATCCTGGAAGGGCCGCATACCGGCCGCCCCCCGCGGCCGACGACGAGGAGGACTCCGTGCCGCTCTCGGAGCACGAGCAGCGAATGCTCGAGCAGATGGAGCGAGCGCTGTACGCCGAAGATCCCAAGTTCGCGACAGCGCTCGAGGGAAGCGGGCTGCGTACGTACACCCGGCGACGGGTCTACCAGGCGGTCGCTGGCTTCCTTGTGGGTATCGCGCTCCTCATGGCCGGAATGGTCGCCCAGCAGATCTGGATCAGCGTGGTGGGATTCCTCGTCATGCTGGGCTGCGCGGTCCTTGCGGTCACCGGTTGGCGCAAGGCGCCCAAGCCCGGCGAGCAGCAGGCGCCCGGGGGCAAGGGCGAGCGCCGACACCCCAAGCAACGCCGAACCGTGATGAACCGGATCGAGCAGCGGTGGCAGCGCCGCCGTGACGAGCAGGGTCAGTAAGCGCTTCCGAACGTGTACTGGTGAGGGGCGGCCGCATTCCCGCGGCCGCCCCTCAGCCATGTCTGCGCACCGCCTGCGCGGCCCGGCGGCACCGCCCTTCGATTGCCCCCACGGCCCCAAGGGCAGGCGAATGTCCTCCCACCGGGCAGCGGCCCACGCCGCTCACGGCGTTTGCTCCTCCCCCTGGACGGGCCGAAGCATCGAGCCCGTCCGTCCGGCGACGAGGAGCGAGCGCGGCCCGGTGGCCGCGCCCCCTCCTCAGCCCCGCTGGCGGGACGGCCACGGCGGCAACCTGCGCCACCGCGCCGCCCACCGGCCGATGAGCGCGGACCAGCTTTCGGACGCCGCCCAGATCACCCGAACGGCGGAGCGTGGTGCCACCACCGCGCGGATCCGGGCGAAGCGGTCGGCGGAGGCCCGCAACCCGTTCCGCACCGTCTCCACGTCCTCGGAGAGCCCGGTGGCCGCCCGGGGCTGCGGGGCGTACAGCACCTGCTCCACGGCCCCTGCCACCCGGTGCACGGCAGCGGCCTCGTCGGTGTCCAGCCGCCCCAGCCGTACCATCCGCGCTGCCGCCTTGCGCGGGGTCAGCGAATCGTCGGGGCCGATGCCGTGGTCCCACGCCGTGTCAGTGATCTCCCGCCAGGCCGCCAGCGTTCTGGCGGTGGCATCCGCCGGCGTACGTCCCGCGGACGAGTTCAGCCTGCGCGTACGCACCCGAACCCGCCAGAGCAACGGCAGCAGCAGCAGCGCGAGCACCAGCAGGACCGCCAGAACCGCCCAGACGACGGTGCCCACCGGCGTCCCCGGGTCCTTCGGAGCCGCGGCGCCCGGCGCCGTCGACGAGCCGCACTCGCCCTGCCTGCGAAGCTGCGGCGGGCAGCTGTCCGACGCGGACGGCGCGGCCGACGGCGCGGCCGACGCACTCGCCTGCGGACGGCTCGGGTTGGCCGAGCCGCCCGCGGGGGCGTCCGGCAGGGTGTACTCGGGTGCACTGCCCCGCGTCGGGGTCGGCTCGAAGCGGGTCCAGCCGATGCCCTCGAAGTACAGCTCCGGCCAGGCGTGCGCATCGCGCAGCCCCACCGACACCGAACCGTCCGACTGCGCGGTGCCGGGCGTGAAGCCCACCGCGACCCGGGCCGGAATGCCCAGCGTCCGCGCCATCGCGGCCATCGTGAACGAGAAGTGGACGCAGAAGCCCCGCTTGGCCTTCAGGAACCGGCCGATCGCGGCCGAGCCGGTGCCCGAGGTCACCGAGGTGTCGTAGCTGAAGCGGCCGTCCAGGGCGAAGAAATTCTGCAGCTTCACCGCTCGCTCGTAGTTGTTGGCGGCGCCCTTCGTCACCTGCTCCGCCGTCTCCTTGACCACCTTCGGCAGCGAGCCGGGTACCTGGGTGTACTCCCGCCGCATCGCGGCCGACGCCGGGCCCGCCGCGGCGAGCTGATCCGCGGTCGGCTGCACCACCAGGCTGGAGACCCCGTACTGCGCCCCGCGGGTCGTCTGGCCGCGGTCTCCGACGAGGGTGCGTCCCGCGCGCTCGTACCGCCAGTGCCCGCCGATCTTGATCTCGGTCGCCGGGTAGGGGAGCGGCAGGTAGGTCTGCTGGTACGAACGGGACGCGGAGATGTTCGACCTGATCTCCGTCACGGCGACGTCCGCGGCCAGGCCATCCGGGTTGGGGAGCCGCTTCGGCACGTCCTGCAGGCTGCGCCGCGAGGGCCGCCACTCGCCCCCGGTGAACTGGTCCAGGGCCAGGATCCGCAGGTAGAAGTCCTGCGGGCTGCCGGAATTGGTGCGGTACGACATCACCTCCCGGTTCTCCGGCTGGTTCAGATCGTTCTGCAGCGAGACCAGCGGGTTCACCGCGGAGATCGTGCCACCGCCTCCGCCCTTGCCGGACCCGGTCCCCGTACCGGTCAGCCAACCGCCGTTGAGCGCGGACGTCGGTACGGCCAGGGCGATCCCCAGCGCCAGCGCACCGATCCGCCGCCCGGTGCGGACCGGGGCGAGCGGCCGGCCGCCCGACATGTCGAGACCGGCCGCCAGACCGTTCGGTGACCGGCCCGTACCGCCGAAGACCCGCCCCCACTGGGAGATCCGGTCCCGGCCCTCGGCCAGCAGCAGGAGCAGATAGCCGGCGGCCGCCAGCAGGAACCACAGCCGGCCCGCACCACCGGACAGTCCTGCGGCGACCGAGTAGAGCGCGAGGAGCGGCAGCCCTGCCGGAGCCGCGCTGCGGAACGTCACCGCGAGAGTGTCCACGGCAAGACCGATCAGCAGCACACCGCCGACCAGCATCAGCCGGATGCCGTCCGTCGCGGGCGCCGGGATGGCGTACCGCCCGACGTCGTCCGCACCCGCGGTGAGCAGGTCAGCGAGCCGCTGGACGGCCTCGGGACCGGGCAGGAAACCGATCAGGGCCTGCCCCCGGGCGAACACCACGGTCAGCAGCACCAGAGTGACCAGGAACTGCACCGTGACGATCAGCAGCCGCGGCAACGGCACCCGGCGGGCGAGTGCGCCCACCCCGCTCTGGATCGCCAGCAGGAACGCGGCCTGCACGATCCAGGCGGCCGGGTCGACCAGGGGCAGCATCGAACCCGCTGCCAACAGCGTCGCCGCAAAGGCGCACAGCGCCAGCCGACCACGACCGCTCATGACCGTCCCCTCATGACCATCCCCCGGTGAAACCTGTCGTACCGCCCGTGACGCCGCCCGACAGGGCGGACTGCGTCACGGCGCTCTGCTGCCCCGCCAGCTGCCACAGCTCGGCGAGATCGGCCCCGGGCTTCACCAGGACCGCTGTCCAGCCCGCTTCGCGCAGCAGCCGCAGCCGCTCCTCCGCCCCCGCGACAGCGGCGTCGTGCGACTCTCCCTGCACCCAGGTATCGCTGTCCAGCACGAACGCGACGGCGCCGCCGCTGCGCTGCCGCATCCGGGCCGCCACCGCCGCCTGTTCCTCGTCCAGATCGCCGAAGAAGGCGACCAGCAGCCCTTGGTTGCCGCCGCGCAGCACGTCGTACGCGCGCGATAGGCCGCCCCCGTCGGAGTGGTCGACGACCGCGAGCGTGTCCATCATCAGTCCCGCCGAGTCGGCGGACTCGTGGGTCGAGCCGGCGAAGCCGCCCTCGCCCTCGCCCGGCACCGAACTGCCGTCATCCGTCAGCAGCCGCACCGCGAAGCCCCGCTCCAGCATGTGCACCAGCGCGGACGCGGCCCCCGACACCGCCCATTCGAAGGCCGAGTCGGGCCCGGTCCCCTGGTAGGCGATCCGCCGGGTGTCCAGCAGCACCGTGCATCTGGCCCGCTGCGGCTGCTCCTCGCGGCGCACCATCAGCTCGCCGTAGCGCGCGGTGGAGCGCCAGTGGACCCGGCGCAGATCGTCGCCGTGCCGGTAGCCGCGCGGAATCACGTCGTCCTCACCGGCCAGTGCCAGCGCGCGCTGCCGCCCCTCGCCGTACCCGGAGGCCTCGCCCGCCAGCCGGACCGGCGGCAGCGGCTCGGTCCGCGGGATGACGACCAGGGTGTCGTACGCGCTGAACGAGCGGGTCAGCTCGCACATCCCGAACGGATCGCTCAGCCGCAGCTGCAGCGGTCCGAGCGGATACCGCCCGCGCAGATCCGACCGGACCCGGTACGACACCTCGCGTCGGCCGCCCGCCTCCACCCGGTCCAGCACGAACCGCGGCCGCGGCCCGAGCACATAGGGCACCCGGTCCTGCAGCATGAGCAGCCCCGTGGGCAGCCGCGACACGTTCTCCATCCGCAGGTGCACCCGCGCCTCGGTGCCCGCGGGCACCCGGGACGGGGAGAGCCGCCGGGTGCCCGCGACCCGGTAGCGGGTGCGGAACAGCACCGTCACGCAGACCAGAGGCAGCGCGGCGAGCAGCAGCCCGACCCGCAGCAGGTCGCCCTGGCCCAGCACATACGCGCAGACCGCAGCCGCGATCCCGGCCGCGAGGAAGGACCGCCCGCGTGTGGTGAGCCCGCCCAGCGCGGCCCGCAGACCGCCCTTGTCGTCGCCGTCGTTCATCGCGGCCGGCCCCCCTGCTGCCATCACACCCGCCGCATGCCGGGCGGCTGCTGCCGGCCGTACATCACGGGGCCCGGCTGGTGCTGCGGCGGCGCCGGGACGGCCGCACCGCCACCCGCGGTCGGCACCGGCGTCTGCTGCAGGATCTCCAGCACGACCTGCTCCGCGGTACGACGGTTCAACTGGGCCTGCGCGGTGGGCAGCAGCCGGTGCGCGAGCACCGCGACCGCCAGCGCCTGCACATCGTCGGGCAGGCAGTAGTCCCGCCCGCTCAGCGCCGCCGAGGCCTTTGCCGCGCGGAGCAGATGCAACGTGGCGCGCGGCGAGGCGCCGAGTCTGAGATCCGGGTGGACACGGGTGGCCCCGACCAGCTCCACCGCGTACCGCCGCACGGATTCGGCCACATGGACCGTCCGTACCGCCTCGATCAGCTTCACGATGTCGTGGGCGTGCGCCACCGGCTGCAGATCGTCGAGCGGCGAGACCCCGCCGTGCACATCGAGCATCTGCAGCTCGGCCTCCGCGCTGGGATAGCCGATCGACACCCGGGCCATGAACCGGTCGCGCTGGGCCTCGGGCAGCGGATACGTGCCCTCCATCTCCACCGGGTTCTGGGTGGCCACCACCATGAACGGGTCCGGCAGTTCGTAACTGTGCCCGTCGATGGTGACCTGGCGCTCCTCCATCGACTCCAGCAGCGCGGACTGGGTCTTGGGCGAGGCGCGGTTGATCTCGTCGCCGATCACGATCTGGGCGAAGATCGCGCCCGGTTTGAATTCGAATTCGCGCCGCTGCTGGTCGAAGATGGACACACCGGTGATGTCGGAAGGCAGCAGGTCCGGTGTGAACTGAATGCGCCGCACCGAGCAGTCGATCGACCGCGCGAGCGCCTTGGCCAGCATGGTCTTGCCCACCCCGGGGACATCCTCGATGAGGAGATGCCCCTCTGCGAGCAGCACGGTCAGCGAAAGCCGAACGACCTCAGGCTTGCCCTCGATCACAGCCTCCACCGACCTGCGCACCCGCTCCGCTGTGGTCGTCAGATCTGTGAGGCTCGCTCGATCGTCATAGGTCGTCACCCGGCCCTCCTCGGCCCTGCCCCACGCTCTCAAGGAGCAGGGGATACCCCATTCACGGGCCGATGCGCTGTAGTTGGCCCGGCCACCCCGAAAAACGAACACCCTCCGGAACGGTCCGGTGGGATGTCACACCCGCATTCTTGTTGCCGTTACCGCTTCGTGTCACTCGCCTGTGGATAAGTGGGTGCGAAATGTCAGGGTCGGGGGTACTTTCGGTGCCCGGAAAAACTCGAGAGCGTCAGCTGACGGGGTGGATCTCGCGCAGCAAGCCGCTGGTCACGTCGAAGACGAAGCCGCGGATGTCATCGGTGTGCAGGAGGAACGGCGAGGTGCGGACGCGCTGCATCGACTGCCGGACGTCCTGATCCGCGTCCTTGTACGCCTCCACCGCCCAGACCGGCCGCTGGCCGACCTCCGCCTCCAGCTCCTGGCGGAACTCCTCGGTGATCGACTCGAGGCCGCAGTTGGTGTGGTGGATGAGTATGACGCTGCGGGTGCCGAGCGCCCGCTGGCTGATGGTCAGCGAGCGGATGACGTCGTCGGTGACCACGCCGCCCGCGTTGCGGATGGTGTGGCAGTCGCCGAGCGCCAGGCCGAGCGCGTCGTGGAGGTCGAGCCGGGCGTCCATGCAGGCGACCACGGCGACCTGCAGCACCGGCCGCGCGTCCATGCCGGGATCGTCGAACTCGGCCGCGTAACGGATGTTCGCCTCGACCAGGCGGTCGGTGACCGTACCGCCGGAGCGGGCCCGGCCGGCAGCGGGTGCGGGGTGCTGAGCAGGGGACTGCGCGGAAGTCGACATGGATATGACGTTAGCTCTCGCGGATCACCCTGGCGTGCTGTGAGAAGGGACAAAGAAGGTCAACGAGGCTTGTTGTGAGGTAACCCACAGGCCTTGGGGCAGGTCACTCGACCGAGTGAAGAGAGGGCGGGCCGACGCGCTACCGGGTTGATTGATCGGGAATCGATCGAATGGCAGGGTGGACTAAAGTGACGGGAAGTTACCGACACCTTGCACATTCCGAAGATTTCCCCTGTGTGCGCGGCGTACGTACGGCCCGGCCCTCTCCCGCTCGCCGGTCGGCCGACGCCACTTCCCCGGCGCCGGCGGACCTCCCCTTCCGAGCGGGCGGGGACCAGGCCGTACGTGCAGCCACACGGGACCTGAGCCTGAGAGGGCGCATGAGCCAGACCCGACACGTCCCGGTGATGCTCCAGCGATGCCTGGACCTGTTGGCCCCGGCTCTGGAGGTGCCGAGTCCGCAAGAGCCCGTGGTCGTCGACTGCACCCTCGGTCTCGGCGGCCACAGCGAGGCCCTCCTCGCCGCCTTCCCGTCCGCCCGGCTGATCGCGCTGGACCGGGACAAGGAGGCGCTGCGGCTCTCCGGCGAGCGGCTCGCCCCGTACGGTGACCGGGCCACGCTGGTGCACGCCGTCTACGACGAGCTGCCCGAGGTGCTCGCCCGGCTCGGCGTCCCCAAGGTCCAGGGCATCCTGTTCGACCTCGGGGTCTCCTCCATGCAGCTGGACGAGGCCGACCGCGGGTTCGCGTACGCCCAGGACGCCCCGCTCGACATGCGGATGGACCAGACGACCGGCATCAGTGCGGCCGAGGTCCTCAACACCTACCCGCCGGGCGAGCTCGTCCGGATCCTGCGTGCGTACGGAGAGGAGAAGCAGGCCAAGCGGATCGTCTCCGCGATCGTGCGCGAGCGGGAGAAGGAACCGTTCAGCAACAGCGCCCGGCTGGTCGAGCTGATCCGTGACTCACTGCCGCAGGCCGCCAAGCGCACCGGCGGCAACCCCGCCAAACGGACCTTCCAGGCGCTGCGCATCGAGGTCAACGGCGAGCTCTCCGTCCTGGAGCGGGCGATCCCGGCCGCCGTGGAGGCCCTCGCCGTGGGCGGCCGGATCGCCGTCCTGTCGTACCACTCGCTGGAGGACCGGCTGGTCAAGCAGGTGTTCGCGGCAGGCGCGGCCAATACGGCGCCGCCCGGACTGCCCGTCGTCCCCGAGCGCTATCAGCCGAGGCTGAAGCTCCTGACCCGCGGTGCGGAGCTGCCCACGGAGGAGGAGGTCGCCGAGAACCGGCGCGCCGCCCCCGCCCGGCTGCGCGGCGCCCAGCGGATCCGCGAGGAGGAGCGATGAGCGCAGCCGGTACGGCACCGGGAGAGGCCGAGGTGACGCGGTGAGCGGACCGGCCGGACAGCTCAAGGGGCGGGCCGCGCGGCTGGCCCGGCTGATGCCCTCCGGGTCCAGCAGTGCGGCCCGTACGCCCTTCGTCCTGCTGGTCGTGCTGCTCCTCGGCGGCGGCCTGATCACCCTGCTGCTGCTGAACTCCGCACTCAACGAGGGATCGTTCAGGCTGAGCGAACTGAAGAAGCGGACCACCGATCTCACCGACGAGGAGCAGGCCCTCCAGCGCGACGTCGACGGCCGCTCCGAGCCGGACGCACTGGAGCGGCGCGCCCGCGAGCTCGGCATGGTGCCCGGTGGCAGTCCCGCCTTCCTCAACCCGGACGGTACGGTCCGCGGCGTCCCCTCCGAGGCCGTCGCCCAGCGGACCCGGGCGCCCGCGGCCGCGCCGCCTGCCGGCGCCTCGCCGTCGAAATCCGTACGGCCCCCGGCCGCGCCGTCCGCTTCCGCCACGTCCCCGGCGCCGCCCGCCACCAAGCCCAGCACCTCGGCAGCCCCGCCCGCCACCAAGCCCAGCACCTCGGCAGCCCCGCCCGCGCAATCGCCTACCCCGGCACACCAGTCCTCGACCAGCCCCGGCAGGTGACGCAGTGCCCTCGAAGGAACCGCCGCGCCGCCGGGTCCCCGGCCCCGCACGCCCCCGCAGCGCCGCAGCCGGCTCCGGCCGCCCCCGGCCTGCCGCCCGTCGCCCGTCGCCGGTCCCACGCGGCCGCGCCCCGCGGGGGCCGTCGGCGCGCCCGCTGCGCCTCGGCAGCCCGCGCCCCCGGCTCCGCCTGGTCAGCCTGGGGCTGACGCTCGTCATGCTGGCGTTCGTCGTCCGGCTCCTCCAGGTCCAGGCCGTCGACGCCAGCGCGTACGCGGCCAAGGCCGAGGAGAACCGCTACCTCGAGTACACGATCTCCGCCGAGCGCGGTGAGATCACCGACCGCAGCGGCATCGCTCTGGCCATCAGCGTCGACGCGTACGACATCACCGCCGACCCCAAGATGTTCACGCCCGAGGACAGCAAGGCTCCGGACGCCCCGCAGCAGGCCGCGGCCCTCCTCGCCCCCATCCTCGGCGTCGACGCCGAGGAGCTGACGAAGAAGCTGTCGAAGCCGAAGAGCCGGTACGCCGTCCTGGCCCGCCGGCAGACCCCACAGGTCTGGAAGCAGATCAAGGACCTCAAGTCCGTCTTCGCCGAGAAGGCCCAGAAGGACAGGGTGAACGGCGGCCCCGGAGCCAATGTGCTGGCCGGCATCTTCCAGGAGGCGACCACCAAACGGGTCTACCCCAACGGTGGGCTGGCCGCCGGGATACTGGGCTACGTCAACGCCGAGGGCAAGGGCGCGGGCGGCCTCGAATCGCAGCTGGACAAGGAGCTCGCGGGCGAGGACGGCAAGATCAAGTACGCCCAGTCCGGCGGCCGCCGGGTGCCCACCGCGGGCACCAAGGAGGTCCCGGCCGTCGCCGGTTCCGACATCGAGCTGACCATCGACCGGGACATCCAGTGGGCCGCCCAGAAAGCCATCTCGGACCAGGTGAAGAAGTCCAAGGCGGACCGCGGCTATGTGATCGTGCAGAACACCAGGACCGGCGAGGTCCTCGCCATGGCCAACGCCCCGGGCTTCGACCCCAACGACCTCTCGCAGGCCGACGCGGCGTCGCTGGGGAACGCGGCCGTGCAGGACGTGTACGAACCCGGCTCCACCAGCAAGGTCATGTCCATGGCCGCCGTCCTGGAGGAGGGCGTGGCCACCCCCGGTACCCATGTCACCGTCCCCAACCGGCTCCACCGCGGCGACCGGCTCTTCAAGGACGACATCGACCACGTCACCTGGTACCTGACGCTCAACGGCGTACTCGCCAAGTCCAGCAACATCGGGACCATCCTGGCCACCGGACAGCTCGGCAAGACGCAGGCAGAGGCCAACAAGGTCCTCTACTCGTACCTGCGCAAATTCGGCATCGGCAGCCCGACCGGACTGGACTACCCGGGCGAGACGCCCGGCATCCTCGCCAAGCCGCAGGACTGGTCGACCTCGCAGCAGTACACGATCCCGTTCGGCCAGGGACTCTCGCTCAACGCCATGCAGGCTGCCTCGGTCTACTCGACGATCGCCAACGGCGGTGTCCGGATCCAGCCCACCCTGGTCCGCGGCACCAAGGGCGCCGACGGCCGTTTCACCCCCGCGACCACCCCCGGACAGACCCGGGTGATCAGCGAGAAGACCGCGAAATCGCTCGCGGGCATGCTGGAGTCGGTGGTCGGTGACGAGGAGGGCACCGGTACCAAGGCCCGTATCCCCGGCTACCGGGTCGCGGGCAAGACCGGCACGGCCAACCGGGTCGATCCGGTCCGCGGTGGATACCACGGTTACACCGCGTCCTTCGCGGGCTTCGCGCCCGCCGACAACCCGCAGATCACCGTCTACTGCGCGATCCAGAATCCGACGAAGGGCAGCTACTTCGGCGGCCAGATCTGCGGTCCCATCTACAAACAGGTCATGGAGTTCGCGCTGAAGACGCTCCAGACCGCACCGTCCGGCAGCGGGTCCGCCCGCTTGCCGGTGTCCTTCCAGCCCGGCGAGTGAACTCGGGGTAACCAGCCAGTGACAACCATCACCCCCGATCCCGGGAACCGGAACGGGAACCACCCGGGAGCGGCCCCCTCACTTCGCGGGAGGCCGGGTGCGCCCGGTACGCTCACCGCCGTGCCCCACGCTGAACAGTCCCAAACCATCCAGAAGGACGCCCCTGTGAACTACCCGGGAGCGCCCCGCCCGGATCGGCTACGGCCGACCACCCTCGGCGAGCTGGCAGCCCGGCTGGGAGTCGAATCGCCCGGACCCGGCGAGGTCACCGGGATCACCCATGACTCGCGGGCGGTACGGCCCGGCGACGTGTACGCGGCGCTGCCCGGCGCCCGCCTCCACGGCGCCGACTTCGTCGCCCAGGCGGCCGGCCTCGGCGCGGCGGCGGTCCTCACCGACCCGGCGGGCGCCGAGCGCGCCGCCGCCACCGGACTGCCGGTGCTGGTCACCGAGAACCCGCGCGGCCGGATGGGCGAACTCGCTGCGGAGATCTACGGGCGGCCGGGCGCCGACCTCCTGCAGATCGGCATCACCGGAACGTCCGGGAAGACCACCACCGCGTATCTCATCGAGGGCGGCTTCCGGGGCGCCGGACGCAGCACCGGTCTGATCGGCACCGTCGAGACGCGGATCGGCGACGAGCGCATCAAGTCCGAGCGCACCACCCCCGAAGCGACCGACCTCCAGGCACTGTTCGCCGTCATGCGCGAGCGCGGCGTCGACGCGGTCACCATGGAGGTCTCCAGCCACGCGCTGGTGCTCGGCCGGGTCGACGGCTGCGTCTTCGACGTCGCCGTCTTCAACAACCTCAGCCCGGAGCACATGGAGTTCCACTCCGGCATGGAGGACTACTTCGCGGCCAAGGCCCAGCTGTTCACCCCGGAGCGCAGCCGGCGGGGCGTCGTCAACTTCGACGACGAGTACGGCCGCAGGCTGATCACCGGGGCGTCCGTTCCGGTCGTCAGCTTCTCCGCGGAGGGCCATCTGGACGCCGACTGGCGCGCCGAGGACGTCGAAGTCGGCCCGCTGGGCTCCACCTTCACCGTTGTCGGCCCCAAGGGTGAGCGGATCAGCGCCAGGGCCCCGCTGCCCGGCCCGTTCAACGTCGCCAACACCCTCGCCGCGATCGTCACCCTGGCCGTCGCGGGCGTCGACCCGCAGACCGCGGCCGACGGGGTCGCCGCCGTCCCCGGAGTCCCCGGCCGGCTGGAACGCGTCGACGCGGGACAGCCGTACCTCGCGCTCGTCGACTACGCGCACAAGACCGACGCCGTCGAGTCCGTCCTGCGCTCCCTGCGCAAGGTCACCGAGGGCAAACTGCACATCGTGCTCGGCTGCGGCGGCGACCGCGACACGACGAAACGCGGACCGATGGGGGCGGCAGCTGCCCGGCTCGCCGACACCGCCGTGCTGACCTCCGACAATCCCCGCTCCGAGGACCCTCTGGCCATCCTCACCGCGATGCTCTCGGGCGCCGCCGAGGTGCCCGTCCACGAACGCGGCGAGGTCCTGGTCGACGCCGACCGGGCCGCCGCCATCGCCACCGCGGTCGCCCGCGCCCAACCCGGTGACACCGTGCTGATCGCCGGCAAGGGCCACGAACAGGGCCAGGACATCCACGGAGTGGTACGCCCCTTCGACGACCGTACGGTGCTGCGCGCCGCCATCGCCCGGTCCCTGGGGCAAGAGAGCGCCGACGACGCCCCCGAGGACGCCCCGGACCTCGCCCACACCCACGAGAACAACAGTCAGGGATGACCAAGTGATCGCCCTTACCCTCGCCGAGATCGCCGATATCGTCGGCGGGCAGTCGTACGACATACCGGATCCGGCAGCGACCGTCAGCGGGCCTGTCGTCATCGACTCCCGAGCGGTGGAGCAAGGCAGCCTGTTCGTCGCCTTCGCCGGCGAGCGGGTCGACGGCCACGACTATGCGCAGCGCGCCGTCGAGGCGGGCGCGGCAGCGGTGCTGGCCGCTCGCCCCGTCGGCGTCCCGGCGATCGTCGTCGACGACGTCCTGGCCGCGCTCGGCGCTCTCGCCCGGGCCGTCGTCGAACGGCTCGGCACCGCCGTCGTCGCCCTCACCGGCTCCGCGGGCAAGACCTCCACCAAGGACCTGATCGCCCAGCTCCTGGAGCGCAAGGGCCCCACCGTCTTCCCCGCGGGCAACCTCAACAACGAGATCGGACTGCCGCTCACCGCCCTGCGCGCCACCGAGAGCACCGAGCACCTCGTCCTCGAGATGGGTGCGCGCTACATCGGCGACATCCGCTACCTCACCGGTCTGGTCCCGCCGCGGATCGGCCTCGTCCTCAACGTCGGCACCGCACACATCGGCGAGTTCGGCGGCCGCGAGCAGATCGCCGTCGCCAAGGGCGAGATGGTCGAGTCGCTCCCCGAGGACGGGGTCGCCGTCCTCAACGCCGACGACCCGCTCGTGCGCGCCATGTCCTCCCGTACGAAGGCCCGGGTGCTGCTCTTCGGCGAAGCCGCGGATGCGGACGTACGGGGAGAGAAGGTCCGTCTCACCGACGACGGCCGCCCCGCTTTCACGCTCCACACACCCACCGGGTGCAGCGATGTGACCATGCGCCTGTACGGTGAGCACCACGTGTCGAACGCGCTCGCCGCGGCCGCCGTCGCCCATGAGTTGGGCCTGTCCGCAGACGAGATCGCCGAAGCGCTCTCCGAGGCGGGCACCCTCTCCCGCTGGCGCATGGAGGTCACCGAGCGTCCGGACGGCGTGACGTTCGTCAATGACGCCTACAACGCGAACCCCGAATCCATGCGAGCAGCGCTGCGCGCGCTGGTCGCCATGGGGAAGGGCCGGCGTACGTGGGCGGTGCTCGGCCCCATGGCCGAGCTCGGCGACGCCTCGCTCGCCGAGCACGACGCGGTCGGACGGCTCGCCGTCCGGCTCAACGTCAGCAAGCTCGTCGCGGTCGGGGGCAGAGAAGCCTCCTGGCTGCAACTGGGCGCATACAACGAGGGTTCGTGGGGTGAGGAGTCGGTGCACGTGTCCGACGCACAGGCTGCCGTCGACCTGTTGCGCAGTGAACTGCGCGCGGGAGACGTCGTGCTGGTGAAGGCGTCCCGGTCGGCCGGCCTGGAAAAGGTCGCCCAGGCACTGCTGGAGAACTCGACCGAGGGCGAGGTCACCGGCCGATGAGGCAGATCCTCTTCGCGGGGGCCATCGGGCTCTTCCTGACCCTGGTCGGTACCCCGCTGCTGATCAAGCTCCTGGCCCGCAAGGGATATGGGCAGTTCATCCGTGATGACGGCCCGCGCAGCCACGGCAGCAAGAAGGGCACGCCCACCATGGGCGGCATCGCCTTCATCCTGGCCACGCTGATGGCGTACGTCCTGGCGAAGGTGATCACCGGCGAGCAGATGCGCTTCTCCGGTGTGCTGGTCCTGTTCCTGATGACCGGCATGGGTCTTGTCGGGTTCCTCGACGACTACATCAAGATCGTCAAGCAGCGTTCGCTCGGTCTGCGGGCCAAGGCGAAGATGGCCGGCCAGCTGATCGTCGGCATCGCCTTCGCGGTGCTGTCGCTCCAGTTCGCCGACGGCCGCGGCAACACCCCGGCCTCCACCAAGCTGTCGTTCGTCACGGACTTCGGCTGGTCGATCGGCCCGGTGCTGTTCGTGGTCTGGGCGCTGTTCATGATCCTCGCCATGTCCAACGGCGTGAACCTGACGGACGGTCTGGACGGTCTGGCCACCGGTGCCTCCGTGATGGTCTTCGGCGCGTACACCTTCATCGGGCTGTGGCAGTTCCAGGAGTCCTGCGCCAACGCGGTCACCCTGACCAACCCCAACGCCTGCTTCGAGGTCCGCGACCCGCTCGACCTCGCGGTCGTCGCCTCCGCGTTGATGGGTGCCTGCTTCGGCTTCCTGTGGTGGAACACCTCGCCCGCCAAGATCTTCATGGGTGACACCGGTTCGCTGGCACTCGGCGGCGCGCTCGCGGGTCTCGCGATCTGCTCCCGCACCGAGTTCCTGATGGCCATCCTCGGCGGCCTCTTCGTGATGATCACCATGTCCGTGGTCATCCAGGTCGGCTCCTTCAAGATGACCGGCAAGCGGGTCTTCCGGATGGCACCGCTCCAGCACCACTTCGAACTCAAGGGCTGGTCCGAAGTCCTTGTCGTGGTCCGTTTCTGGATCATCCAGGGCATGTGCGTGATCGTCGGACTCGGTCTCTTCTACGCAGGGTGGGCAGCCGCCAAGTGAGCAACCAGGACTGGCAGGGCAAGCACGTCACCGTCGCCGGGCTCGGTGTCAGCGGTATCCCCGCGGCCCGTGTCCTGCACGGCCTCGGCGCCGTCGTCACCGTGGTCAACGACGGGGACGACGAGCGTTCCCGCGCACAGGCCGCCGAGCTGGAGGCGCAGGGAATCACCGTGCGCCTCGGCGACGGGGCGACCCTGCCCGAGTCCACCGAGCTCATCGTCACCACCCCCGGCTGGAAGCCCGACAAGCCGCTCTTCGCAGCAGCCGCCGAGGCGGGCGTCCCGGTCTGGGGCGACGTCGAGCTCGCCTGGCGGCTGCGCGGCCACGACGGCAGGGAGCCGGCCCCCTGGCTCGCGGTCACCGGCACCAACGGCAAGACCACGACCGTCCGGATGCTCGCCTCGATCCTGGAGGCGGCCGGGCTGCGCACAGCGGCCGTCGGCAACATCGGGGTCTCCCTGCTGGACGCGGTGCTCGGCGACGAGACGTACGACGTACTCGCCGTCGAGCTCTCCAGCTACCAGCTGCACTGGGCGCCCTCGCTGCGCGCCCACTCCGCCGTCGTCCTCAACCTGGCGCCCGACCATCTCGACTGGCACGGCTCCATGGAGGCGTACGTCGCGGACAAGGGCCGGATCTACGAGGGAAACCGGATCGCCTGCGTCTACAACGCGGCCGACAAGGCCACCGAGGACCTGGTCCGGCAGGCGGACGTCGAGGAGGGCTGCCGCGCCATCGGCTTCACCCTCGGCACCCCTGGCCCGTCCCAGCTGGGCTTCGTCGACGGCATCCTCGTCGACCGGGCCTTCGTGACCAACCGGCAGAAGCAGGCCCAGGAGCTCGCCGAGGTCGGTGACGTCAACCCGCCCGCCCCGCACAACATCGCCAACGCCCTGGCGGCCGCGGCGCTGGCCCGCGCGTTCGGCGTCGAGCCCAGGGCGGTACGGGACGGGCTGCGGGCCTTCCGTCCCGACGCGCACCGCATCGAGCATGTCGCGGACGTCGCCGAAGTCGCTTACATCGACGACTCCAAGGCCACCAACACCCATGCTGCGGAGGCCTCCCTCGCGGCGTACGACCCGATCGTCTGGATCGCCGGCGGCCTCGCCAAGGGCGCCACCTTCGACGAGCTGGTGAGCGGGGCCGCGAAGCGGCTGCGCGGCGTCGTACTGATGGGCCGCGACCGGGCACTCATCCACGAAGCCCTCACGCGACACGCCCCCGAGGTCCCGGTCGTCGACCTCGACCGGACCGACACTGGGGCGATGTCCGAGGCGGTCCGCGAGGCGGCACGGCTCGCCCGGCCGGGAGACACCGTACTGATGGCCCCGGCCTGCGCCTCCATGGACATGTTCGCCAATTACAACAAGCGGGGCGAGGCATTCGCGGACGCGGTCCGCGCACTCGCCGACGAGAGCGCCTGACGGGCCCGGCCGCCGCGCCGTACTGTCCCGGAGAACCGGGTAGGGGCGGCTCCGCCGCGTGCCCCGGCCCTCGGCAGCAGCCCCGGGCACGAGCAGTGGAGGGGACAGCGACAATGCCGGCCGACGAGAGCTCCGCCGCGCGCGGCACAGGCCGCTCACGGGCGACCGCGGCGATCAGCCGGGCGTTCGCCCCGCCCCTCCTGGTCTCCGCCCGCCCGGCAGGGCCCCCGGCGCCCGCCGGCCTCGCTCTGCGCGGCAGGCTGGCTGCGGGTGCCGGGCGGCGGCCCGCGGTGCCGCGCTCCAGGGGCCACGACGGCTCCGGCCCGCGCACCCCCCGCAGGAGCAGTGGTGTGCGGCGGATGTACGAGCAGGCACGCCGGGCCTGGGACCGCCCGCTGACCGCGTACTACCTGATCCTCGGCGCCGGCCTGCTGATCACCGTGCTCGGCCTGGTGATGGTCTACTCCGCCTCGATGATCAAGGCGCTGGAGCTGGACAAGCCCGGCACGTATTTCTTCCGTAAACAGTTCCTCGCCGCCGTCATCGGCTCCGCGCTGCTGGTGATCGCCTCCCGGATGCCCGTCAAGCTCCACCGGGCGCTCGCCTACCCGCTGCTCATGGGTACGGTCTTCCTGATGGTGCTGGTCCAGGTACCAGGGGTAGGGATGTCGGTCAATGGCAACCAGAACTGGCTCTATCTGGGCGGCCCCTTCCAGCTCCAGCCCAGCGAGTTCGGCAAGCTGGCCCTGATCCTCTGGAGCGCCGATCTGCTCGCCCGTAAACAGGACAGGCGGCTGCTGACACAGTGGAAGCACATGCTGGTGCCCCTCGTCCCGGTCGCCTTCATGCTCCTAGGGCTGATCATGCTCGGCGGTGACATGGGAACTGCGATCATTCTCACCGCGATCCTCTTCGGCCTGCTCTGGCTGGCCGGGGCGCCGACCCGGCTCTTCGCCGGGGTGCTCGCCGTCGCGGGAGTCCTTGCCTTCCTGCTGATCAAGACCAGTCCGAACCGGATGTCACGCCTCAGCTGCATGGGGGTCAGCGAACCCGGCCCCGACGGCTCGTGCTGGCAGGCCGTGCACGGCATCTATGCTCTGGCGTCCGGCGGATTGTTCGGATCCGGGCTGGGTGCGAGTGTGGAAAAATGGGGCCAACTGCCCGAACCTCACACCGACTTCATCTTCGCCATCACCGGGGAGGAACTGGGGTTGGCGGGGACGCTGTCGGTGCTCGCCCTCTTCGCGGCTCTAGGCTATGCGGGTATCCGCGTGGCCGGACGCACGGAGGACCCCTTCGTGAGGTACGCCGCGGGAGGTGTGACCACCTGGATCACGGTCCAGGCCGTGATCAATATCGGTGCGGTGCTCGGCCTGCTGCCGATCGCCGGGGTCCCTCTCCCGCTGTTCTCCTACGGAGGATCGGCCCTGCTGCCGACCATGTTCGCTGTCGGGCTGCTGATCGCGTTCGCGCGAGAGGAACCCGCCGCGAAGGCGGCCCTGGCCATGCGGAGGCCCGGGGTGAGATGGAAGACGATGAGACGGCGCGTCAAGAAGCGTCCGTCCGGAGAGCGGTGAATTTCGGTGCATGTCGTACTCGCCGGTGGGGGGACCGCCGGCCACATCGAGCCCGCGCTTGCCCTCGCGGATGCCCTGCGCAGGCAGGACCCGAGCGTGGGAATCACTGCCCTGGGCACGGAGCGCGGACTCGAGACCAGGCTCGTACCCGAGCGGGGGTACGAACTGGCGCTGATCCCGGCCGTTCCGCTGCCGCGCAAGCCCACCCCTGAACTGATCACTGTCCCGGGGCGGCTGCGCGGCACCATCAAGGCCGCCGAGCAGATCCTGGAGCGCACCAAGGCGGACTGCGTCGTCGGCTTCGGCGGCTATGTCGCGCTGCCCGGCTACCTGGCCGCCAAGCGGGCCGGGGTGCCGATCGTCGTCCATGAGGCAAACGCCCGGCCGGGCCTGGCCAACAAGATCGGTTCCAGGTACGCACACGGGGTCGCCGTGTCCACCCCGGACAGCAAGCTGCGCGGTGCCCGCTACATCGGAATCCCGCTGCGCCGCACCATCGCCACCCTGGACCGGGCCCGGGTCCGCCCGGAGGCGCGCGACGCGTTCGGCCTCGACCCCAACCTGCCGACGCTGCTGGTCTCCGGCGGTTCGCAGGGCGCCCGCCATCTCAACGAGGTGATCCAGCGGGTCGCCCCGCTGCTGCAGCGCTCCGGGATCCAGATCCTGCACGTGGTCGGCCCGAAGAACGAACTGCCGCGCATCGACAACATGCCCGGGATGCCGCCCTACGTCCCGGTACCGTACGTGGACCGGATGGATCTCGCGTACGCCGCGGCCGACATGATGCTCTGCCGCGCGGGCGCGATGACCGTCGCCGAACTCTCCGCCGTCGGGCTGCCCGCCGCCTACGTCCCGCTGCCGATCGGCAACGGCGAACAGCGGCTCAACGCCCAGCCGGTGGTCAACGCCGGCGGCGGTCTGCTGGTGGACGACGCGGCGCTCACCCCCGAGTGGGTGCAGAGCAATGTCCTCCCGGTGCTTGCGGATCCGCACCGTTTGTATGAAATGTCCCGCGCCGCCGCCGAGTTCGGCCGCAGGGATGCCGACGACCTGCTCGTCGGCATGGTGTACGAGGCGATTGCCGCACGCCGCAACGCGTGAGGCGGGCGGGTCCGGGGGTGATGCCCCCGGACCCGGCATAAGGAGCGAGCGTGGCCGGACCGACGACCGCCCGGCGCGGTACAGGGCAGCAGCAGGACGAACCGGCCCGCCCACCGCGCCCCACCAGGCGCAGACTGCCCAGCCGCAGACTGCTGACCGTGATCACCGTCGGCGTCCTGCTGCTCGTTTCCGGGTCCGTCTGGGCGCTCTACGGCTCGTCCTGGCTCCGGGCCGAACAGGTCACGATCACCGGTGTCGACGTACTGACCCCGGCCGAGGTGGAGGCCGTCGCCGCGGTGCCGATCGGGGCCCCGATGGTTTCCGTGGACACGGATGCCATCGCGGACCGGTTGCGCCAGAAGTTGCCCCGTATCGACTCGGTGGATGTCGTACGGTCATGGCCGCACGGCATCGGACTTAAAGTGACCGAACGCAAACCGGTCCTGTTGATGAAAAAGGACACAAAGTTCATTGAAGTGGACGTGAAAGGTGTCCGTTTCGCCACGGTGGACAGGGCGCCGAAGCGCGTACCGCTGCTCGAACTGACCCCCGATCAGTCGGCGAGTCTGCGCCGCTTCGGCAGCGGCCGGCTGGTGCGGGAAGCGGTCCGGGTAGCGGGCGAACTCCCCGTTGCAGTCGCCAAGGACACCCGGGTCGTGCGGGTCACCTCGTACGATTCGATCTCCCTGGAGCTGACCGGTGACCGTACGGTGGTCTGGGGCAGCGGCGAAGAGGGGCCGGTGAAGGCAAGAGTCCTCACCGCTCTCATGAAAGCGGGTCCCAAAGCGGGACACTTCGACGTGAGTGCACCCACCGCTCCCGCGGTGTCGGGCAGTTGACGCGCATTTGGCCTGGCCAGCACCCTGGTTGGTCAGCGCTACGGGTGATCACATAGGGTGAAAAGAAAAACGGGAGGTTCGGCGTGTTCGTTGAACGTGCGCCACTTGTCGACTTAGTGTCCTGTTCGGAAGAGTCCAAGAAGCAGACACACTGGTAACCCTAAACTTCAACGTTAGGGTTTGGGTCGGCGTTCGGACCGTCCCAATCGGCATCAGTCGTCGCCGCGGGAGATCCGCGAAGCGACGACACGTAACTCGAGGCGAGAGGCCTTCGACGTGGCAGCACCGCAGAACTACCTCGCAGTCATCAAGGTCATCGGTGTCGGCGGCGGTGGTGTCAATGCCATCAACCGAATGATCGAGGTCGGTCTCAAGGGCGTCGAGTTCATCGCGATCAACACTGATGCGCAAGCCCTGTTGATGAGCGACGCCGACGTCAAGCTCGACGTCGGCCGTGAACTCACCCGCGGCCTCGGCGCCGGGGCCAACCCGGCCGTCGGTCGTAAGGCGGCAGAGGACCACCGTGAGGAGATCGAGGAGGTCCTCAAGGGGGCCGACATGGTCTTCGTCACCGCCGGAGAAGGCGGCGGCACCGGCACCGGCGGCGCGCCCGTCGTCGCCAACATCGCTCGCTCGCTCGGCGCCCTCACGATCGGTGTGGTCACCCGCCCGTTCACCTTCGAGGGCCGGCGTCGCGCGAACCAGGCGGAGGACGGCATCGCCGAGCTCCGCGAAGAGGTCGACACCCTCATCGTCATTCCCAACGACCGACTGCTGTCCATCTCGGACCGTCAGGTCAGCGTGCTCGACGCGTTCAAGTCGGCCGACCAGGTACTGCTCTCGGGTGTCCAGGGCATCACCGACCTCATCACCACCCCGGGTCTGATCAACCTCGACTTCGCCGACGTCAAGTCGGTCATGTCCGAGGCCGGATCGGCGCTCATGGGCATCGGCTCGGCCCGCGGTGACGACCGCGCGGTGGCCGCGGCCGAGATGGCGATCTCCTCGCCGCTCCTGGAGGCGTCCATCGACGGCGCCCGCGGTGTCCTGCTCTCCATCTCCGGCGGCAGCGACCTCGGTCTCTTCGAGATCAACGAGGCCGCCCAGCTGGTGAGTGAGGCGGCCCACCCGGAGGCGAACATCATCTTCGGTGCGGTCATCGACGACGCACTGGGCGACGAGGTGCGGGTCACCGTGATCGCTGCGGGCTTCGACGGCGGACAGCCGCCGGCGCGTCGCGAGAACGTCCTCGGTGCGGGCGCCGGCAAGCGCGAGGAGCAGGCTCCGCCGGTCCGGTCCGCCGAGCCGGTGCGCCAGTCCGGCGGGCTCGGTTCCGTGCCCGTGCGCGAGGAGGCCCCGGCCGAGTCCGTGCCGGTGGCGAACGAGACCTCGATGTCGCCGGTCTCCCAGCCGCACGTCCCGCCGGCCCGTCCCTCCTACCAGGACACCCAGGCCGAAGAGCTGGATGTTCCGGACTTCTTGAAGTGATAGGCCGGCACCACGCAGTGACCGCAGTGTCCTCCGTGTCCTCGGGGGGTGGCGCTCACTTCGCCTTCACCGACAGGTGGGGTGGGGTGAGCGCCGCTCCGTACGGGGAGCTCAACCTCGGCGGCGCGGTCGGGGACGACTCCGCCGCCGTTCTCGCCAATCGCGAGCGCGCCGCCCGAGGCCTCGGTCTCGACCCGGCACGGGTCGTCTGGATGAACCAGGTGCACGGGCGGGACGTGGCGGTGGTCGACGGGCCCTGGCCGGACGGTTCCGAGATTCCCGCGGTGGACGCGGTGGTGACCGCGCGACGCGGACTCCCGCTCGCCGTGCTCACCGCCGACTGCACCCCCGTACTCCTCGCCGACCCGGTCGCCGGGATCGCGGCAGCGGCACACGCCGGCCGGCCCGGTCTGGTCGCCGGAGTCGTTCCCGCGGTGGTCGAGGCCATGGTGGCGCTCGGTGCGGAGCCCTCCCGGATCACCGCGCACACCGGCCCGGCCGTCTGCGGACGGTGTTACGAAGTCCCGGCGGCAATGCGGTCCGAGGTCGCCGAGGCGGTTCCCGGATCGTGGTCCGAGACCAGTTGGGGGACGCCGGCCGTGGATGTCACCGCCGGGGTCCATGCCCAACTCGAAGCGCTAGGGGTGCGGGACCGGCACAAGTCGCCCGCCTGCACCCTGGAATCGGGCGACCACTTCTCGTACCGCCGCGACCGCACCACCGGGCGGCTCGCCGGATATGTCTGGTTGGACTGATAGGGCATGACGGACCGTAGAACTCAACTCGCCGCAAATCTGGCACAGGTGGAGCAACGTATTGCTTCCGCCTGTGCCGCCGCCGGTCGCAAAAGGGAAGAAGTGACCCTCGTCGTGGTCACGAAGACCTATCCGGCGAGCGATGTGCGGATCCTGCATGAACTCGGTGTGCGTCATGTCGCGGAGAATCGTGACCAGGACGCGGCACCCAAGGCAGCCGCTTGTGCGGATCTGTCGCTCACATGGCACTTTGTCGGACAACTGCAGACGAACAAGGTTCGTTCTGTGGCGAGTTATGCCGATGTAGTGCAGTCGGTCGACCGGACCAAGTTGGTCACGGCCCTCTCGGCCGCCGCCGTGCGCGGCGGGCGTGAACTCGGGTGTCTCATCCAGGTCGCCCTCGACGCGGAGAGCGGTGAGCGCGGTGACCGGGGCGGCGTCGCGCCGGACAGGATCGAGGAGTTGGCCGACGCGGTGGCCGCCGCTCCGGGGCTCCGGCTCGACGGTCTGATGACCGTGGCCCCGCTCGCCGGAACGTACGCCGGGCGGCAACGCGCGGCATTCGACCGGCTGATGGAATTCTCATCCCGCCTGCGCGGGAACCATCCGGCTGCGAACATGGTCTCTGCAGGGATGAGCGCGGACCTCGAGGAAGCGGTTGCGGCCGGAGCGACACATGTGCGCGTCGGTACTGCGGTACTCGGAGTCCGACCCGGGCTCGGGTAACGTCGCCAAGCAAGTCGGACCACAGCAGAAAATATGGTCATTCCCGCCTTTGGCGGGCAGGCCTGAGTGGATCGCGGGCACTTGGTGACAGGTTCCGATCCACCACAGAGCGGAGGACTCAGAGCATGGCCGGCGCGATGCGCAAGATGGCGGTCTACCTCGGCCTCGTGGAGGACGATGGGTACGACGGTCCGGGGTTCGACCCCGACGACGAATTCGAACCCGAGCCGGAGCCGGAGCGTGACCGGCGGCGGCACCAGCCCGCGCATCAGGTGGAGCGGGACCGTGAGCGGGACGAACCGGTACGAGTGGTGCAGCCGCCCGCGCAGCGGGAGCCCGTCCAGATCTCGGCGGAGAGCGTGCGACCCGCCCGAATCGCGCCCGTGGCATCCATCACACCTGAACGCCCCAACATGGAGAAGAACGCACCGGTGATCATGCCCAAGGTCGTGTCCGAGCGGGAGCCCTACCGGATCACCACGCTGCACCCCCGGACCTACAACGAGGCCCGTACCATCGGGGAACACTTCCGTGAGGGCACTCCGGTGATCATGAATCTCACGGAGATGGACGATACGGACGCGAAGCGACTTGTCGACTTTGCGGCAGGACTCGTCTTCGGTCTCCATGGCAGCATTGAACGGGTGACGCAGAAGGTGTTCCTGTTGTCGCCTGCTAACGTCGATGTCACGGCGGAGGACAAGGCCCGCATCGCTGAGGGCGGATTCTTCAACCAGAGCTGAGAACACGACACCGGGAACGACCCCGGCCGAGAGGCCGGAGCTACGAGAGCCAGGGGAGAGGGAAGCGCGAAATGGGCGTCGCACTGCAGGTTGTCTATATCGCGCTGATGTGTTTCCTCATCGTGCTGATCTTCCGGCTGGTCATGGACTACGTCTTCCAGTTCGCACGTTCATGGCAGCCCGGCAAGCCGATGGTGGTGCTTCTTGAGGCCACCTACACTGTCACCGATCCACCGCTCAAGCTTCTGCGGCGGTTCATTCCGCCGCTGCGTCTCGGGGGCGTGGCACTCGACCTGTCCTTCTTCGTTCTGATGATCATCGTCTACATCCTGATCGCGATTGTGACCAGGCTGTGAACGATACGGTCTTGCCGACTGCCGACGACTACGTAGAGGTGAAGAAGAGATGCCGCTGACCCCCGAGGACGTGCGGAACAAGCAGTTCACGACCGTCCGTCTCCGAGAAGGCTATGACGAGGACGAGGTCGATGCCTTCCTGGACGAGGTCGAGTCCGAGCTGACCCGCCTGCTCCGTGAGAACGAGGACCTGCGCGCCAAGCTGGCCGCCGCCACGCGTGCCGCCGCGCAGAACCAGCAGCAGGGCATGCGGAAGCCGGAGCCGCAGGACCGGCCCGGGGCACCCGTGCCCGCCGCCATATCGGGTCCGCCGGTCCAGCAGCAGCCCCCGCAGATGGGTCCCCCCCAGCTGCCCGGTGGTGCTCCGCAGCTGCCCGCCGGTCCCAGCGGTCACGGTCCGGGTCAGCACGGCCCCGGCCCTCAGGGTCAGCACGGCCCCGGCCCGATGCAGGGCGGCCCCATGGGCGGTCCCATGGGTCACGCACCGCAGCAGATGCAGCAGATGCAGCAGATGCAGCCGCCGCAGATGCAGCAGCCCGGTCAGGGACCCGGTGGCGACAGCGCCGCCCGTGTCCTCTCGCTCGCGCAGCAGACCGCCGACCAGGCGATCGCGGAGGCCCGTTCCGAGGCCAACAAGATCGTCGGCGAGGCACGGAGCCGTGCCGAGGGCCTGGAGCGCGACGCGCGTGCCAAGGCGGACGCACTGGAGCGGGACGCGCAGGAGAAGCACCGCGTGGCGATGGGCTCGCTGGAGTCGGCCCGCGCGACGCTGGAGCGCAAGGTCGAGGACCTGCGCGGCTTCGAGCGCGAGTACCGGACCAGGCTGAAGTCCTACCTGGAGAGCCAGCTGCGTCAGCTGGAGACCCAGGCCGACGACTCGCTGGCCCCGCCGCGGACCCCGGCTGCCGCTTCGCTGCCGCCGTCGCCCTCGCTGGCTCCGGCCGGTGCGGGTGCCATGGGACACACCATGGGTGGCAACCACGGTGGTCACGGTGGCCCGCAGATGGGCGGCAACCCGTCCATGGGCGCCGGACCGTCCTACGGTGGCCAGCAGCAGATGTCGCCGGCCATGACCCAGCCGATGGCACCGGTGCGGCCGCAGGCGCCGCAGCCGATGCAGCAGGCGCCGTCGCCGATGCGTGGGTTCCTCATCGACGAGGACGACAACTGAGCGGCTCGCGCGCGCTGAGCGCGTAGCCGTCGGCAGGCTGAGGGCCGGGCCCCGGGGATTTCCCCGGGGCCCGGCCCTTTTGCCGTGTGCAGCGGGTGCGGGTACGCCTGCGGCGGTCCTTGTCCCCGCCCCGCCCCGTTAGCCGCCCCGGACCACGGGCCGCAGTCGCAGACGAGGCTGAGGAGCCGGCCCCTCCGGCGATAGCGGAGCAGCGAAAAGGCCCGGCCGGAAAGTTTCCGGCCGGGCCTTTTCGCTGCTCCGGTGCGGGTTACTGCTCCGTCTTGCGGAGGCGGAACGTGAGGGACAGGCCCTCGTCCTCGAACGGGGCGCCGTACGCCTCGTCCGCCTCGCCCTCCGCGTAGTCCAGCGCCAGCACCTCGTCCGCGATCAGCGGCGCATGCTCGGTCAGGGCCTCCACCGTCGCCGGCGACGTGGACGTCCAGCGGACGGCGATGCGGTCCGCGACGTCCAGGCCGCTGTTCTTGCGGGCCTCCTGGATCAGCCGGATCGCGTCACGGGCCAGCCCCGCGCGCCGCAGTTCCGGGGTGATCTCCAGGTCCAGAGCGACTGTCGCGCCCGAATCGGACGCCACCGACCAGCCCTCGCGCGGCGTCTCGGTGATGATCACCTCGTCGGGGGAGAGGGTGACCTGCTCGCCGTCCACCTCGACCGACGCCGTGCCCTCGCGCAGGGCCAGCGAGAGTGCCGCCGCGTCGGCGTTCGCCACGGCCTTCGCGACCGCCTGGACGCCCTTGCCGAACCGCTTGCCCAGCGCCCGGAAGTTCGCCTTCGCCGTCGTGTCGACCAGCGAGCCGCCGACCTCCGAGAGGGAGGCCAGCGAGGAGACGTTCAGCTCCTCGGTGATCTGGGCGTGCAGGTCGGGGGAGAGCGCGTCGAAGCCCGACGCCGCGACCAGCGCCCGGGAGAGCGGCTGGCGGGTCTTGACGCCCGACTCCGCGCGCGTGGCCCGGCCGAGCTCGACCAGGCGGCGTACCAGCGCCATCTGGGTGGAGAGGGCCGGGTCGATGGCCGCGAGGTCCGCCTTCGGCCAGCTGGAGAGGTGGACCGACTCGGGGGCGTCCACGGTGACCGGGACGACCAGGTCCTGCCAGACCCGCTCGGTGAGGAACGGGGTCAGCGGGGCCATCAGCCGGGTGACCGTCTCGACGACCTCGTGCAGGGTGCGCAGCGCCGCCTTGTCGCCCTGCCAGAAGCGGCGACGGGAGCGGCGCACGTACCAGTTGGACAGGTCGTCCACGAACGCGGAGAGGAGCTTGCCGGCACGCTGGGTGTCGTAGCCCTCAAGTGCCTGCGTGACCTGGTCCACCAACGCGTTCAGCTCGCTGAGCAGCCAGCGGTCCAGGACCGTGCGGTCCGCCGGGGCCGGGTCGGCCGCGGACGGCGCCCAGTTCGACGTACGGGCGTACAGGGCCTGGAAGGCGACCGTGTTCCAGTACGTGAGGAGGGTCTTGCGCACGACCTCCTGGATCGTGCCGTGGCCCACGCGCCGCGCCGCCCAGGGGGAGCCGCCCGCCGCCATGAACCAGCGGACCGCGTCCGCGCCGTGCTGGTCCATCAGCGGGATCGGCTGGAGGATGTTGCCCAGGTGCTTGGACATCTTCCGGCCGTCCTCGGCGAGGATGTGGCCCAGGCACACCACGTTCTCGTACGACGACTTGTCGAAGACCAGCGTGCCGACGGCCATCAGCGTGTAGAACCAGCCGCGGGTCTGGTCGATGGCCTCGGAGATGAACTGCGCCGGGTAGCGGCTCTCGAAGAGCTCCTTGTTCTTGTACGGGTAGCCCCACTGCGCGAACGGCATCGAACCCGAGTCGTACCAGGCGTCGATGACCTCCGGGACGCGGTACGCCTCCAGCTGGCAGTTCTCGTGCGTGCAGGTGAACGTGATCGCGTCGATGAACGGACGGTGCGGGTCCAGGTCCGACTGGTCGGCGCCGGTGAGGTCGGTGAGCTCGGCGCGGGAGCCGACGCAGGTGAGGTGGTTGTCCTCGCAGCGCCAGATGGGGAGCGGGGTACCCCAGTAGCGGTTGCGGGACAGCGCCCAGTCGACGTTGTTGTTCAGCCAGTCGCCGAAGCGGCCGTTCTTGACCGAGTCCGGGAACCAGTTGGTCTTCTCGTTCTCTTCGAGGAGCCGGTCCTTGATGGCGGTCGTACGGATGTACCAGGACGGCTGCGCGTAGTAGAGCAGCGCGGTGTGGCAGCGCCAGCAGTGCGGGTAGCTGTGCTCGTACGGGACGTGGCGGAAGAGTTTGCCGCGGGCCGCCAGGTCCTCGGTGAGCGCCTCGTCGGCCTTCTTGAAGAAGGTGCCGCCGACCAGCGGCAGGTTCTCCTCGAAGGTGCCGTCGGGGCGGACCGGGTTCACGACCGGCAGGCCGTAGGCGCGGCAGACCTTGAGGTCGTCCTCACCGAACGCGGGGGACTGGTGGACCAGACCCGTACCGTCCTCGGTCGTCACGTACTCGGCGTTGACGACGTAGTGCGCCGGGGCCGGGAAGTCCACGAGGGCGAACGGGCGCTCGTACGTCCAGCGCTCCATCTCGCGGCCGGTGAACGACTGGCCGGTGAGCTCCCAGCCCTCGCCGAGTGCCTTCTCCAGGAGGGGCTGGGCGACGACGAGCTTCTCCTCGCCGTCGGTCGCGACGACATATGTGACGTCGGGGTGCGCGGCGACCGCGGTGTTGGAGACCAGCGTCCACGGGGTGGTCGTCCAGACCAGCAGCGCGGCCTCGCCGGCCAACGGGCCGGAGGTGAGCGGGAAGCGTACGAAGACCGAGGGGTCGACGACCGTCTCGTAACCCTGCGCCAGCTCGTGGTCCGAGAGGCCGGTGCCGCAGCGCGGGCACCACGGGGCGACGCGGTGGTCCTGGACCAGCAGATCCTTGTTGAAGATCTCCTTCAGGGACCACCAGACGGAGTCGACGTACGACGGGTCCATCGTGCGGTACGCGTCGTCCAGGTCGACCCAGTAGCCCATTCGGGTCGTGAGCTCGCTGAACGCGTCGGTGTGGCGGGTCACGGACTCGCGGCACTTGGCGTTGAACTCGGCGATGCCGTACGCCTCGATGTCCTTCTTGCCGTTGAAGCCCAGCTCCTTCTCGACCGCGAGCTCGACCGGCAGTCCGTGGCAGTCCCAGCCGGCCTTGCGGCCCACGTGGTAGCCCTGCATGGTGCGGAAGCGCGGGAAGACGTCCTTGAAGACGCGGGCCTCGATGTGGTGGGCGCCGGGCATGCCGTTGGCGGTCGGCGGGCCCTCGTAGAAGACCCACTCGGGGCGGCCCTCGGACTGTTCGAGGCTCTTGGCGAAGACCTTGCTCTCGCGCCAGAAGTCGAGCACGGCGTGCTCCAGCGCGGGAAGGTCGACCTGGGCGGGTACCTGGCGGTACTGCGGCGATGTCATGGGCGAGATTCCTCCGGCGGACGTTTTCCACTTCCGTCGGAGGGACGAGAACCGTGCCGGCTCCCGCGGTACCACCCTCCTTGGCCCCGGGTGTGTGCCCGTGGCCCCCTCATTGGGGTCGCGATGCCGGTTCTACTTGCCTTGCGGCGTTCTTCCGACGGCTCCGGGTGATTTTCACGACGCGCTCGCCCCCGGGCTCTCACCGTCCCCGGGTCGCTCCTGGCTGCCTACGACGCTACTCGTCCCATCCATGCCTCTCGCTGGGGCCAGTGTACGGGCCCGTACGGGCGACGGCCGACCGGTTTATCCAGGGGGCGCGACCGTGACCCGAATGGCGCGACGGGTCGTACGGAGTCCTGGCGGGGGCCGGGAGACGGATTACCGGGCGGGGAGCTGGGCACAACGGTTTCAGGCGCGCGGTGATCCGGCACGAGGAGGGGCGATCCGGCGGCGTGCCCCGTTGCCGCCGGGCTGGGGTCGATTTATCGTCCCAGCACGATTCGCGTGCAAGATCACAATATGTGAAGGGGCCGCGGCCATGGTGGCGAAGAAGACCGCCGAACAGAAATCGGCGTCAGCGAGATCCACGGGCGCGGCGGCCGAGGCGACGACCGAGGAGGCGGGCTCGCAGACCGCGGATCCGGGTCCGAGGAAGGCCGCGGCGAAGAGCACGGCGACCAAGAAGTCGGCAGCGAAGAAGGCCGTGGCGAAGAAGGCTCCGGCCAAGAAGGCCACTGCGAAGAAGAGCGCGGCCAAGAAGGCTTCGAAGAAGACCGCTGCGGCGGACACGGGGGCGGCCGAGGCCGCCGAGGAGACGGGAGCCCACACGGTGGTAGCCAAGAAGAGCGCAGCCCGGACCCGCACGGCCGGCAAGGGCGCGGCGCCCGTACCGCCCGCCCGGGCCGCCGCGACAGCACCCGGGGAACTGGCCGTACGGCCGGGCGAGGACCCCTGGACGCCGGACGAGGTCTCGGAGGCGCGGGCCGAGCTGACCAGCGAGATCATGCGGCTGCGCAGTGAGCTGGAGGCCTCCGGGGTCGCGCTCGCCGGGTTGATGAGGGACTCCGGCAACGGAGCCGGTGACGACGAGGCGGACACCGGCACGAAGAACATCACCCGTGAGCACGAAATGGCGCTCGCCGCCAATGCCACGGAGATGCTGGAGCAGACCGAGCGGGCGCTGGCCCGGCTCGACGCGGGGACGTACGGACTGTGCGAGATCTGCGGCAAGCCGATCGGCAAGGCGCGCATGCAGGCGTTCCCCCGGGCCACTCTCTGCGTCGAGGACAAACAGAAGCAGGAGCGCCGCGGCTGATCCGCGGGGGGCGTGTCGTACTCTCGTCTTCGGTCAGGAACCTAGGTTGAGGGACTCACGTGGCAGAGGCGGAGCGCATCATCGGTACGCCGGACATCCCTGGAGCTGAGGGGACCGAGGGCGCCGGGGACAAGGTCCAGGGCGAGGTCCGGGGCAAGGGCAAGCGGAAGATCACGGTGCTCTTCGCCGTGGCCGTCTTCGCCTACCTGCTCGACCTGATCAGCAAGATGATCGTGGTCGCGAAGCTGGAGCACCACGAGCCCGTCGAGGTCCTCGGCGACTGGCTGCGGTTCGACGCGATCCGGAACGCGGGCGCCGCGTTCGGCATCGGCGAGGCATTCACGGTGATCTTCACCGTCATCGCGGCGACTGTGATCGTGGTCATCGCCAGGCTCGCCCGCAAGCTCTACAGCCTGCCGTGGGCCATCGCCCTCGGTCTGCTGCTCGGTGGAGCGCTCGGGAACCTCACCGACCGGATCTTCCGCTCGCCCGGCGTCTTCAAGGGCGCGGTGGTGGACTTCATCGCCCCCGCGCACTTCGCCGTCTTCAACCTGGCGGACTCCGCCATCGTCTGCGGCGGCATCCTGATCGTGATCCTTTCCTTCAGGGGCCTGGACCCCGACGGCACCGTGCACAAGGACTAGCGGGGGCAAGGCATACTCGACAGGTGAGTACGTATCCCGAGGTCCGCACCCTGCCCGTGCCCGACGGTCTGGAAGGCGAGCGTGTCGACGCCGCCATTTCCCGGATGTTCGGCTTCTCCCGCACCAAGGCCGCCGAGCTGGCCGCTGCCGGGAAGGTGCAGGTGGACGGAGCCGTGGTCGGGAAGTCCGAGCGCGTGCAGGGCGGCGCCTGGCTGGAAGTGGAGATGCCGCAGGCGCCCGCTCCGGTGCAGATCGTCGCCGAGCCCGTCGAGGGCATGGAGATCGTGCACGACGACGACGACATAGTCGTGATCATGAAGCCCGTCGGGGTGGCCGCCCACCCGAGCCCGGGCTGGACCGGCACCACCGTGATCGGCGGTCTCGCCGCGGCCGGATACCGGATCTCGACGTCCGGCGCCGCCGAGCGCCAGGGCATCGTCCACCGTCTCGACGTCGGCACCTCCGGCCTGATGGTCGTCGCCAAGTCCGAGCGGGCCTACACGCTGCTGAAGGGCCAGTTCCGCGACCGGGTCGTCGAGAAGAAGTACCACGCGCTGGTCCAGGGCCATCCGGACCCGATGAGCGGCACGATCGACGCCCCCATCGGGCGTCACCCCAACCTCGACTACAAGTGGGCGGTCACGGCCGAGGGCAAGCCCTCCGTGACGCATTACGACCTCATCGAGGCGTACCGGGCGGCCAGCCTCCTCGACATCAAGCTGGAGACCGGCCGCACTCACCAGATCCGCGTGCACATGGCCGCCCACCGCCACCCCTGCGTGGGTGACCTGACCTACGGCGCCGACCCGACGATGGCCAAGCGTCTCGGGCTGACGAGGCAGTGGCTGCACGCGGTCCGGCTCGGCTTCGAGCACCCGGCGGACGGCAGCTGGGTGGAGTTCGCCAGCAGCTACCCGGACGACCTGCAGAACGCCCTGGACAAGATCGCGGCGGAGAGCGAATGACCACCGGCACCCCGGCCCCGTACACCACCCGCATAGCCGTCGACGAGAGTGACCTCGCGGCCTGCTTCCAGGTCCGCAAGGAGGTCTTCGTCGGCGAGCAGAACGTGCCCGAGGAGATCGAGTACGACGCCTACGACGCGGACGCGGTGCATGTCGTCGCCGTCGCGGCGGACGGTTCGGTGCTCGGTACGGGACGGCTGCTGCACGGTGCGGGGGTGGCCGCCAAGACAGGTGGCGACCTCACCGTCGGCTCGCTCGGCCGGCTCGCGGTGGCCAAGCGGGCGCGCGGTCTCGGGGTCGGCGTGGCGCTGGTCGGGGCCATCGAGGACGCGGCCCGCGGGCTCGGTCTCGTCGCCGTGGACCTGCACGCCCAGACCCACGCGCTCGGCTTCTACGAGCGGCTCGGGTATGTGGCGTACGGCCCTGAGTTCGCGGATGCGGGGATCGCCCACCGGGCGATGCGCCGCACTCTCTGACAGCAGGCACCGCCCCCGCCGTACGGTCCGGACCGGCACGGCACGGCACCCCGGCACACGTCCGCGCCGGCCCGGCAGACCCCGGCGCGGTCCGCGTCCACCAGGAGCGCTCCGGAAGGGCACATCGTGGACCAGATGGCACTGCTCCTGCTTCTGTTGCTCGGAGCCGTGGTCACGGTGCCACTGGGGGAGCGTCTCGGGCTGCCGGCGCCGGTACTGATGACCCTCGCCGGGGTGGCCATGGCATTCATCGGCTTCGTGCCGAATGTGGACATCCCCCCGGAGATCATTCTCCCCGCCCTGCTGCCGCCGCTGCTCTACGCCTCCGCGCAGCGCACCTCCTGGCGGCAGTTCGCCGCCAACAGGCGCCCGATCTTTCTGCTGGCCGTGGCCCTGGTCTTCGTGACGACGGCAGCCGTCGCCGGCGTGGCCAACGCGATCGTCCCCGGGCTGCCCATCGCCGCCGCCGTGGCGCTCGGCGCGCTCGTCGCACCGCCCGACCCGGTCGCCGCGACCGCCGTCGCGGGATCGCTCGGGCTGCCGCGCAGGCTCGTCTCCGTCCTGGAGGGCGAGGGGCTGTTCAACGACGTGACCGCGATCGTGCTCTACCACGTGGCGATCGCCGCAGCGGTCAGCGGCACCTTCTCGCTGCCGCACGCCTTCGGGCTGCTGGTCCTGTCCGCGGTGGTTGCCGTGGCGGTCGGTCTCGCGCTCGGCTGGCTGACCATCAAACTCATGGGTCTGCTCGGCGATGCGACGCTCCAGGTGGGGCTGACCCTGCTGGTGCCGTTCGTGAGTTACGTCCTCGCGGAGGAGCTGCAGGGGTCGGGCGTGCTCGCCGTGCTGACCACCGCGCTCTTCCTCGCCGAACACACCGCCGACGCGGACGACGTGCTGGGCCGGCTCACCGGCCGCACCTTCTGGGAGATCGTCGACACCCTTGTCACCGGGGTCGCGTTCGGCCTGATCGGCCTCGAACTACGCAATGTCTTCGGTGTGTCGGACGGCCGCGCCTGGCAGATGACCGGCTGGGGTCTGGTGATTGTCGCGGTCGTCGTCGGCGTACGGCTGCTGTGGCTGCTGCCCGCCACCTGGCTGGCGAAGCGGCTGCACAGCCGCCGCGACTACAGCGAGGAGCTCCCCGCCGGCTGGCGCGAGACCGTCGTCATGTGGTGGGCCGGGATGCGCGGTGTGGCCACGGTCGCGCTGGCCCTCGCGATCCCGCTGAAGACGGACGACGGGAAGCCCTTCCCCGGCCGCGACGAGATCGTCTTCATCGCCTTCGCAGTGATCATGGCGACCCTGGTCTTCCAGGGGCTCACCCTGCCGTGGCTGGTACGGAAGCTCCGCGTCCGCGCGGACACGGGCGCGGAGGCGGCACTGGAACGGGACCTCGCGATCCGCGCCGCGAAGGCCGCACGGCAGCGGCTCAGGGAGATCCAGGAGGTCGAGGAGTTCCCGCAGGAGGTGGTGGAGCGGCTGCTGCGACTGGCGTACGACGTGGGGGCGCGGATCAGCCCCGAGATGGTCGACGAGGACCGGCGTGAGGCGTACGCGCAGCGTGCCGAGCGGCTCCGGGCGGTCAGCCGGATCCAGCGCGAGATGATGTCCGCGGCCCGCCATGCCGTGCTGTCGGCGCGCAGCGAGACGGGGACGGACCCGGAGGTGGTCGACCGGGTGCTGCGTCAGCTGGACGTTCGGAGCCTGCACTGACGACAGGGCCTTCCGTCGTGCCGCGGGCCGACGGCCGCGGTGTTGTCGTTCGCCGTACTGTCGGCCGCACCTGGCACCATTGCTCCCATGAACATCATGCTTTTCCACTCGACGTACGGCCTGCGCCCCGCGGTGCACGCGGCCGCCGCCCGGCTTCGCGCAGCGGGGCACGAGGTGCACGTGCCCGACCTCTTCGACGGGCGCACGTTCGAGACCGTCGAGGAAGGCATGGCCTTCAAGGACGAGGTGGGCAAGGACGAACTGCTCCGGCGCGCCGTGCTGGCCGCCGCGCCCTATTCCGAGCGCGGCCTGGTCTACGCGGGCTTCTCCTTCGGCGCGTCAACCGCTCAGACCCTGGCCCTCGGTGACGAGAAGGCGCGCGGACTGCTGCTGCTCCACGGCACGTCGGACATCGCCGAGAGCGCGTCGGTCGACGAGCTGCCCGTACAGCTGCATGTCGCCGACCCGGACCCGTTCGAGACGCACGACTGGCTGAACTCCTGGTATCTGCAGATGCAGCGGACCGGCGCCGATGTCGAGGTCTACCGCTACCCCGGGGCCGGCCACCTCTTCACGGACCCGGATCTGCCGGACTACGACGCGTCGGCGGCCGAGCTGACCTGGAAGGTTGCGCTCGGCTTCCTCGCCACCCTGTAGACGGACCCGGGCCCCGCCACCGTGACGGTGTGCGGGGCCCCGGCGGCCCGGTCCGTGGCTCAGGCGCGGTACGCGGCCCAGCTGTCGCTCATCCGCTGCACCTGGCCCGCGGTGAACTGGTACATGCAGGAGTCGTACGTGTAGTCCATGAAGTTGTGGATCGGGTCGACCCCGGTCTTGTTGGTGCAGGTGTCGCGTCCGGTCGGGCACTCGAACGCGGCGCTCTTCTCCGCGGGCGTGTCGGAGACGTAGTCGCCGTTGCCGTTACAGCCGCCCTGGAAGGTGTGGTACAGCCCCATCCAGTGGCCGACCTCGTGGGTGGCGGTGTCGCCCTCGTCGTAGTTGGTGGCCGAACCGCCCGGCAGCGAGGCGTCGAGGATCACCACGCCGTCCATGCTCGGGCTGGAGTTGTACGAGCTGGGGAAGGTGGCCCAGCCGAGCAGCCCGCCGCCGAGGTTGGCGGTGTAGACGTTGAGCGCGTTCTTGCCGCCCTTGCGCAGCGCCGTCTTCATCGCCCTCTCGGCGGACGAGCCCGAGGAGAGGTTGTACCAGGCGGCGTTGTCCGTGTAGTCGGTGCCGGCCAGCGAGAACTGGAAGCCGGTGTCGGTGTTGCCGGTGCCCTGGCCGCTGTAGGCCGCGTTCAGCACGTTCATCTGGCTGCTGATGTCGCCGGCGGTGAGCTTGCCGGTGGTGCCGGAGTGGATGACGTGGAAGTAGACCGGGACGGTCGCTCCGGCGGCCAGGGTGGTTCCGCTGACCCGGCGGTCCGCGAGTCTCTCCTTCAACTGCGTGTCCATGGCCTTGGCCTGGGTCGCGGTGAGTTCGTTGGGCTCCGCGGCGTGCTTGGTGCCCGAGGGGCGGGCCTGGCGCGCGGTCGCGTCGGTGCTCGCGCACTTCTCGGCAGAGGCTGAGGCGGAGGACACCTTGGCGGCGGCTGAGCCGGTGGGCGCGGAGAGCGGTGCCAGGGCCAGGGTTCCGGCCAGGATGGCGGTGCCGATCGCACGGTTACGTATACGCGGCGATATGCGGGCAAAAGTGCGCACAGAGACTCCTCGCGGATGTGTGGGGGAGGAATTTCCTCACCCGCCGCCGGGAGATTACGTGCGCATGTCACATGTTGAGGAGAATCGATCAGGCCCAATCATTCGTGGGGCAAACCGGGGTAACGGGAAGAATTATTTCTGTGCGTTCCAGAGTTTGAGATACGGACGTAACGTCGCGCGTTACCCCGGCGGGTGGTGTGTCCCCATTGGAGCAGGGGAACGCGCCACCCGCCGTAGCGATGTAATGCGCCGTCAACATGGTCCGGCATGGCTGGAAATGGACGTTCAGAGCACCGG
This sequence comes from Streptomyces sp. NBC_00353, assembly GCF_036108815.1. Lineage (NCBI taxonomy): Bacteria > Bacillati > Actinomycetota > Actinomycetes > Kitasatosporales > Streptomycetaceae > Streptomyces > Streptomyces sp. NBC_00353. The sequence goes on from NZ_CP107985.1 coordinate 7,281,558, forward strand.
GCGGTCCACCCGCTCGACCTTCTGGGTGCCGCTGAGCGTCCGGTACGAGCGCGTCCAGGCCGCGGTCGCGTCCCGCTTCGTCTTGTCGGAGACCACGTAGTAGTCCATCTGCGAGCGTTCGGCGGTCACATCGAGGACGCCGTAGCCGTGCGAGTCCATGTCCACCCACTTCACATGGCGGTTGGCGGCCCTGACCGCCGCCGCGGCGAGCACGGAGACGGTCTGCGGCGCGACATGCAGGATGTCGTCGAGGTTGTCCGAGGTCACCGACGTCACCACGAACTCCGTGGCGGCCGATGCCGAGAGCGGGTACGTAGCGGCCTTCACCGGTACGTCGTTGGCCCACGCCATGTGGATGTCGCCGGTCAGGAAGACCGTGTTGGTGATCGACCGGTCCCGCAGATGCGTGATCAGCTCCTTGCGGTCGTCCGTGTAGCCGTCCCACTGATCGACATTGACCGCGAGCCCCTCCTTGGGCAGACCCAGCAACTCTGCCAGCGGCTCCAGCAGATGGGCGGGTACGGAACCGAACGCGACCGGCGAGATCATCACCGACGTGCCGACCAGCTTCCAGGTGGCGTCCGAGCCGGCCAGGCCCGACTTCAGCCAGTCCAGTTGCGCCCGGCCGGTGATCGTGCGGTCCGGGTCGTCGACCGAACCATTGCCGACCGTCGACTGCTGGGAGCGGAAGGTGCGCAGATCGAGGAGTTGGAGATCGGCCAGGTTGCCGAAGCGCAGCCGCCGGTAGACGGTGCCCTCGGTCGATGCGCGGACCGGCATCCACTCGAAGTACGCCTGCTTGGCGCCGGCCGCCCGGTCGGCCCAGGCGCCCTCCGTGCCCGGCGTGTGGTTCTCGGCCCCGCCCGACCAGGCGTCGTTGGCGAACTCGTGGTCGTCCCAGATCGCGATCACCGGATGCGTGGCGTGCAGGGTCTGCAGATCGGCGTCCGTCTTGTAGTGGCCGTGCCGGGTCCGGTAGTCGGCGAGGGTGAGGATCTCGTTCCTCGGCTCGTGCGGCCGCACGACGTACTTCGCGTCCGGGTAACTGCCCGACGCGTACTCGTATATGTAGTCACCGAGATGGAGGACCGCGTCGAGATCGGCGCGGGCGGCGAGATGACGGTACGGGGAGAAGTAGCCGGACTCCCAGTTGGCGCACGACACCACGCCGAAGCGCACCCCCGGGGTGGCCGCACCGGCCGCCGGAGCCGTACGGGTGCGGCCGGCCGGGGACCGTACCGCCCCGCCGTCGCCCGCCGAGAAGCGGAACCAGTACGTGGTTGCCGGGGCCAGGCCCCGGACGTCGGCCTTGACGGTGTGGTCGGATGCGGCCCTCGCGACGGTGGAGCCCTGCGCGACGATCCGGGCGAACTCCTTGTCCTCGGCGACCTCCCACCGCACCGCCGTGTCGGCGCCGCGGCCGGAGCCGGGCACGGCGTCGGGGGTGGGGGTGACGCGGGTCCACAGGAGGATGCCGTCGGGCAGTGGGTCGCCGGAGGCGACGCCGTGCAGGAAGGCAGGTCCGTCGGCGGCGCGTGCGCCGGTGGCGGCGCCGAGCACGGGGGCCACGACAGCGGTGGCGGCAGCGGCCTTCACGAGCGTGCGGCGGCTGGGAGCGGAGAGAGACGAAGAAAGGTGTCGACTGGTCACGGAGCAGAACCCTACTGACCAGTACGGCGAACGGGCAGGCGAACAAAGGAAGTTCGCCTGCCCGTCGGGAAGCCGCTGTCCGGAATTAGCCCTTCAGGGCCTTGGTGATCGCGGTGTTGAAGTCGGCGACGGTCATGGGGGCGTTCTTGGTGCCCTCGCCGGTGAGCGTCTTGCCGTCCATCTTCAGCGTCGGGGTGCCCTGGACGCCGCTCTTGTCGAACGTCTGGGACATCTTCATCGCCCAGTTGTCGTACGTACCGTCGTTGACGTCCTTCTGGAACGCCTTGTTGTCCTTCAGCTCGGGCACGGTGTTCGCGACCTCGATGAGGTACGAGTCCTTGGCGAACTTGTCGTCGGCCTCCTCCGGGTGGTACTTCGCGGAGTAGAGCGCGTACTTGTAGTCGAGGAACGCCTGGGGGCTGATGTCGAGAGCCGCACCCAGCGCGCTGAGCGCGTTCTTCGAACCCTCACCGTTGTCGCTGTTGTCGATGAATGTCGCGCCGATGTACTTGATCTTGTACTTGCCGGCGTCGACGTCCTTGTGGACCGTCTCACCGACGGTCTGCTCGAACTGGGCGCAGATCGGGCAGCGGGAGTCCTCGTACAGTTCGAGGGTCTTCTTCGCCGTCGACTTGCCGACGACGACGGTCGTGCCGTCGGCGCCCGACGTGTTCTTCGGCGCGGTGACGTTCTTCGCGTCCTTGGCCGCCTCCCAGTGGGAGGGCTTGTTCAGCTGCATCACGCCGTAGCCGACGCCACCGGCCACCGCCAGCACGGCGACGACCGAGAGGCCGACGACGACCTGCTTGCGGACCTTGTCCTTCTTGGCCTGGCGCTCGCGCTCGGCGCGCAGCCGCTCGCGGGCGGCTGCCTTGTTGGCCTGGCTGTTGCGCTTGCTCATGGTTGTTCTCTCCGTGGTGTGTGGGGCGTACGTCGTCAGGGACTTGCGCGCTCAGGCGGTGGCGCAGGCCGAGCGCGGCGGCCCCCTCCGTCCCACGGAGTGCACGAGGAGACGGGCGTGCGCGAGGAGGTGCGGGCCGTACGGCGCGGGCCGAGCGGCACGGCGTACGGAGCGGCGGGCCGTGCCCACCACGGCGACCGCGATCAGCAGCGGCCGGAACGCGGTGGCGGCGACCGCCCGCAGCAGACCCGCGAGCGCGGACTCGCCGCGCCGCAGCCAGGCCGCGGCCAGCAGACCGACGGTCACATGGGCGGCCAGCAGCAGCCACGGCACGGCGGGGCCCGGGGAGGCCAGCAGGGCGGCCGCACCGTGCCCGGGTCCGGTCACCGAGGCCAGCGGGGTGCCCACCGAGCCGACGCGGCCGAGCTGCGCGGACCCGGCACCGACATCGCCGCCGCACAGGACGTCCACGCCGACCGAACGCAACGGGCCTGCGATCGGGCCGCCCGCCGCGCCGTAACAGAGGTGCTGGCCGGTGGTGAAGACGGTGTCGGCGGTCAGCTCCAGCGGCACCAGCAGTCCGGCGATCGCACCGAAGCCGCGCTCCCGGCCGGCCAGCGCGTACGCCACGGCGAAGACGAGACCGGCCAGTGCGGCGACGACCGTCATCGGCAGCGGGACCTGGGAGAGCAGCACATGGGACGCAGCGGAGAGCGTCACGACGAGCGCTGTGAAAAGCGCCGCGCGAACGACTCTGAGCTGCGTCCCTGATATCTCCATCGCCGGAGAGTGTGCCATGTGAACCTGTAAGCGACCCCTAAAGGGGGCACCGCTCGGTGAGGAGGCTCACAGCCCCGGGATGCGGCCGTTGCGGAAGAGGTCCACGAAGATCTGGTGGTCGGCGCGCGCCCGGGCCCCGTAGCTGTGCGCGAAGTCCACCAGCAGCCCGGCGAAGCCCTCCTCGTCCGCCGCGATCGCCGCGTCGATCGCCCGCTCGGTGGAGAACGGCACCAGCGAGTGGCCGCTCTCGTCGTCCGCCGCGGAGTGCATCGTCGCCGTCGCCCGGCCGAGGTCGGCGATGACCGCCGCGATCTCCTCCGGCTCGTCGATGTCGGACCAGTCCAGATCGACCGCGTACGGCGAGACCTCGGCGACCAGTTGCCCGGAACCGTCCAGCTCGGTCCAGCCGAGCCACGGGTCGGCGTGGGCCTGCAGGGCGCGCTGCGAGATGACCGTGCGGTGCCCCTCGTGCTGGAAGTAGTCGCGCACGGCCGCGTCGGTGATGTGCCGGGAGACCGCCGGGGTCTGCGCCTGCTTGATGTAGATCACCACATCGTTCTCCAGGGCGTCGCTGTTGCCCTCCAGAAGGATGTTGTACGAGGGCAGCCCGGCCGAGCCGATGCCGATGCCGCGACGGCCGACGACGTCCTTCACCCGGTACGAGTCGGGGCGGGTCAGGCTCGACTCGGGCAGCGTCTCCAGATAGCCGTCGAACGCGGCCAGCACCTTGTAGCGCGTCGCCGCGTCCAGATCGATCGCGCCGCCGCCCGCCGCGAACCGGCGCTCGAAGTCCCGGATCTCCGTCATCGAGTCGAGCAGCGAGAACCGGGTCAGCGACCGGGCGTCGCGCAGCGCGCCCAGCAGCGGGCCCTCGGCGGTGTCCAGCGTGAACGGGGGCACCTCGTCGTTCTTCGCGCCTGTTGCGAGCGCGTGGATCCGCTCGCGGTAGGCCGCCGCGTAGACCCGGACGAGCTCACTGATCTGGTCGTCGCCCAGCGCCTTCGCGTACCCGATCAGGGCGACGGAGGCGGCGAACCGCTTGAGGTCCCAGGTGAACGGGCCGACGTACGCCTCGTCGAAGTCGTTCACATTGAAGATCAGCCGGCCGTTGGCATCCATGTACGTGCCGAAGTTCTCCGCGTGCAGATCGCCGTGGATCCACACCCGGCCGGTCCGGTCGTCCAGGTACGGGCCGCCGTGCCGCTCCCGCTCCAGGTCGTTGTAGAACAGGCACGCCGTGCCCCGGTAGAAGGCGAACGCCGAGCCCGCCATCTTGCGGAACTTGACCCGGAAGGCCGCCGGGTCCGCGGCCAGGAGCTGGCCGAAAGCGGTGTCGAAAACCTCGAGAATCTGCTCCCCGCGCTGCGCTGCGCCGGTCTGCGCTTCCGACATTTCTGGGTGCCTCCTGGTACCTGGCGTTCATGACAAATGGGACGGGCGTCTCCGACCCCTCAACGCGCGACGGTACCCGGGAGTGCCCCTCGGTTGTCAGTCCGGAGACGTAGACTTCCACGCTGTCCCCCCAGTCCGTCATTGCTTGTTTCCCCGGAGGCCCGACGCCGTGACCAAGCCGCCCTTTACGCACCTTCACGTCCACACCCAGTACTCGCTGCTGGACGGTGCCGCGCGGCTCAAGGACATGTTCGCTGCCTGCAATGAAATGGGCATGTCGCACATCGCGATGACGGACCACGGCAACCTGCACGGGGCGTACGACTTCTTCCACCAGGCGAAGAAGGCCGAGGTGACGCCGATCATCGGCATCGAGGCGTACGTCGCCCCGGAGTCGCGCAAGCACAAGCGGAAGATCCAGTGGGGCCAGCCGCACCAGAAGCGCGACGACGTCTCGGGTTCCGGCGGTTACACCCACAAGACGATCTGGGCGTCGAACAAGACGGGTCTGCACAACCTCTTCCGGCTCTCCTCGGACGCGTACGCCGAGGGCTGGCTGCAGAAGTGGCCGCGGATGGACAAGGAGACCATCGCCCAGTGGTCCGAGGGTCTGATCGCGTCCACCGGCTGCCCGTCCGGCGAGGTGCAGACGCGGCTGCGGCTCGGCCAGTTCGACGAGGCGGTCCAGGCGGCCTCCGACTACAAGGACATCTTCGGCGAGGGCAAGTACTTCCTGGAGCTCATGGACCACGGCATCGAGATCGAGCGCCGGGTCCGTGACGGGCTCCTCGAAATCGGCAAGAAGCTGAACATCCCGCCGCTCGTGACGAACGACTCGCACTACACGTACGCCGGCGAGGCCTCCGCGCACGACGCGCTGCTCTGCATCCAGACCGGCAAGAACCTCTCCGACCCGGACCGGTTCCGGTTCGACGGCACGGGCTACTACCTGAAGACGACGGACGAGATGTACGCCGTCGACTCCTCCGACGCCTGGCAGCAGGGGTGCGCGAACACGCTGCTGGTCGCCGAGCAGATCGACACCACCGGGATGTTCGAGAAGCGCGACCTGATGCCGAAGTTCGACATCCCGGACGGCTTCACGGAGATCACCTGGTTCCAGGAAGAGGTCCGGGTCGGCATGAACCGCCGCTACCCCGGCGGCGTCCCCGACGACCGGCAGAAGCAGGCCGAGTACGAGATGGACGTCATCATCCAGATGGGGTTCCCGGGGTACTTCCTCGTCGTCGCCGACTTCATCATGTGGGCCAAGAACAACGGCATCGCGGTCGGCCCCGGCCGTGGCTCCGCGGCCGGTTCGATCGTCGCGTACGCCATGGGGATCACCGACCTCGACCCGATCGAGCACGGGCTGATCTTCGAGCGGTTCCTGAACCCCGAGCGTGTCTCCATGCCCGATGTCGACATCGACTTCGACGAGCGCCGGCGCGTCGAAGTGATCAGGTACGTGACGGAGAAGTACGGCGCCGACAAGGTCGCCATGATCGGTACGTACGGCAAGATCAAGGCCAAGAACGCGATCAAGGACTCCGCCCGCGTCCTCGGCTACCCGTACGCGATGGGCGACCGGCTCACCAAGGCCATGCCCGCCGACGTCCTCGGCAAGGGCATCGACCTCTCCGGGATCACCGACCCGAAGCACCCTCGCTACAGCGAGGCGGGCGAGATCCGGGGGATGTACGAGAGCGAGCCGGACGTCAAGAAGGTCATCGACACCGCCAAGGGCGTCGAGGGACTGGTCCGGCAGATGGGCGTGCACGCCGCAGGCGTCATCATGTCCAGCGAGCCCATCGTCGACCACGCCCCGGTCTGGGTGCGGCACACCGACGGCGTCACCATCACGCAGTGGGACTACCCGCAGTGCGAGTCGCTCGGCCTGCTGAAGATGGACTTCCTCGGCCTGCGCAACCTCACCATCATGGACGACGCCGTCAAGATGGTGGAGGCCAACAAGGGCGTCAAGCTGGAGCTGCTCTCCGTCCCGCTGGACGACCCCAAGACGTACGAGCTGCTGTGCCGCGGTGACACGCTCGGCGTCTTCCAGTTCGACGGCGGCCCGATGCGCTCCCTGCTGCGCCAGATGCAGCCCGACAACTTCGAGGACATTTCCGCCGTCTCGGCCCTGTACCGGCCGGGCCCGATGGGCATGAACTCGCACACGAACTACGCCGAGCGCAAGAACGGCCGCCAGGAGATCACTCCGATCCACCCGGAGCTGGAGGAGCCGCTCAAGGAGACGCTCGGCCTGACCTACGGCCTGATCGTCTATCAGGAGCAGGTGCAGAAGGCCGCCCAGATCGTCGCCGGGTACTCGCTCGGCGAGGCCGACATCCTGCGCCGCGTGATGGGCAAGAAGAAGGCCGACGAGCTGGCGAAGAACTTCGTGCTCTTCCAGGCGGGTGCGAAGAAGAACGGCTTCTCCGACGCGGCGATCCAGGCCCTGTGGGACGTGCTGGTCCCGTTCGCCGGGTACGCGTTCAACAAGGCGCACTCCTCCGCGTACGGCCTGGTCACCTACTGGACGGCGTACCTCAAGGCGAACTATCCCGCCGAGTACATGGCGGCGCTGCTGACCTCGGTCAAGGACGACAAGGACAAGTCCGCGGTCTACCTCAACGAGTGCCGTCGCATGGGCATCAAGGTGCTCCCGCCGAACGTCAACGAGTCCGAGTCGAACTTCGCCGCCCAGGGCGACGACGTCATCCTCTTCGGGCTGACGGCCATCCGTAACGTCGGACAGAACGTCGTCGACTCGATCATCCGGTGCCGCAAGGCGAAGGGGAAGTACAGCTCCTTCCCCGACTTCCTCGACAAGGTCGAAGCGGTCGTCTGCAACAAGCGGACCGTCGAATCACTGATCAAGGCCGGCGCCTTCGACGAGATGGGCCACACCCGCAAGGGCCTCGTCGCCCACCACGAGCCGATGATCGACAACGTGGTGCAGGTCAAGCGCAAGGAGGCCGAGGGACAGTTCGACCTCTTCGGTGGCGGCGAGGAGGACAGCGACGAGCCGGGCTTCGGGCTCGACGTCGAGTTCTCCGACATCGAGTGGGAGAAGTCGTATCTGCTGGCCCAGGAGCGCGAAATGCTCGGGCTGTACGTCTCCGACCACCCCCTCTTCGGTATCGAGCACGTCCTGTCCGACAAGTCCGACGCGGCGATCTCCCAGCTCACCGGCGGCGAACACGCCGACGGCGCGATCGTCACCATCGGCGGCATCATCTCCGGGCTCCAGCGCAAGATGACCAAGCAGGGCAACGCCTGGGCCATCGCCACGGTCGAGGACCTGGCCGGTTCCATCGAGTGCATGTTCTTCCCCGCCACGTACCAGCTGGTCTCCACCCAACTCGTCGAGGACACCGTCGTCTTCGTCAAGGGACGGCTCGACAAGCGCGAGGACATCCCGCGGCTGGTCGCCATGGAGATGCAGGTCCCCGACCTCTCGTCGGCAGGGACCAACGCACCGGTGGTGCTCACCATCCCCACGGTCAAGATCACGCCGCCGATGGTCGCCCGCCTCGGCGAGGTGCTCAGCAACCACCGCGGCAACACCGAGGTGCGGATCAAGCTCCAGGGCCCCCGGAAGACCACCGTCCTGCGGCTGGACCGGCACCGGGTCCAGCCGGACCCGGCGCTCTTCGGCGACCTGAAGGTGCTGCTCGGCCCGTCCTGCCTGGCCGGCTGAGCGACCACCGCACTCGCCACCGCATACACAGGAGGGGCGCCCCGCGAAGGCGGGAGCGCCCCTCTCCGGTTACCGGTTACAGGCCGGACCGGGCAAAAACAGGTCAGTTGTGGCCGAATCGCCGCTGGTGCTTACGGGCAACATCAGCAGGGCTGCCCTGGGCCTGCGACTGGGGCTTCATCTGCGACTCGTAAGCCGTCGACTTCGCCTCCTCCGCACCGCGCTCCGCGGCGGACACGCGGTCCTGCTGGCTGCTCTGCTTGCGGTTCTTGTTCTTGGCCATGGTGTTCCTCCTGTGCGGAATCTCGGGGCCAGGACCGCTGTCAGACTCACATATCAGGATATAGCCCGCATGTTGGATCATTACCGTGCGTAGTAAGGGGGTATCATGCGCCGATTTACCGATCCGCCACGCCGATGATCGAGTTCCGGCCGTCAAGCCCCCTGCCGTCGGGCAGACTCGAAGGAAACCCTGAGCAAAACCCATTCCCGATTTCTGGAAGAGGGTGGAACGCGTGGACCGTTGCGTCGTCCTGGTGGACGCCGGCTATCTGCTGGGAGCAGCCGCGAGTCTGCTGGCAGGAGAGCCCGCCCGTTCCCGCATCACCGTCGACCATGCGGCGCTGATCCAGGGTCTGCGCGAGCGAGCCGAGGCCGATACGGCGCAGCCGCTGCTGCGGATCTACTGGTTCGACGGTGCCCCCGACCGCGTACCCCAGCCCGAACACCGCAGGCTGCGGGTCATGCCCAGGGTGACCGTGAGGCTCGGGGCGCTCACCCGCAGTGACGGGCGATGGGCGCAGAAGGGCGTCGACGCCGCGATGCACGCCGAACTCACCGAGCTGGCCAGAAACCGCGCCTGCTCCGATGTGGTTCTGGTGACCGGCGACGGTGATCTGCTGCCCGGCCTGATGTCCGCCAAGGAACACGGCGTCGCCGTCCATCTGTGGGCGGTCCAGGCCGCCGACGGCGACTACAACCAGTCCGAGGACCTCGTCGCCGAAGCCGACGAACGCAGGGTGCTCGACCGGGCCTGGATCACCCAGGCCGTACGGGCCAAGGACAATGGCGGCAGCTGCGCCCCGCCGCCCGCCCCCCGCCCCGAGATCGCCGCGATCCTCTCCGCGCCGCTGCCCGAGGCGGCCCTCGCAGCCTCCGCCGAGCGGGCCTCGGAGGCCCAGGCGGCCGCTGCCCGCAACGGCGCGGCGGAGCCGGCCGTCAACGACACCGTGCACACCCCGGTCGCGCACGGCGGCAGGGGCGTCCCCACCCCGAAGGATCTGGCAGGCAGCCTCCGCGGCCCCGGCGCCCTGCCGGCCCACCCCGCCCCGCCCCCGGCGAGCGCCACCCTGCGCTGGTCTTCCGAAAAGGGCTGGGTGGAGCGTGGCGGCCAGCTCGGCGAACCCGCCGAGACCGCGTCCCTGCCCACCCTCGCCCAGCTCACCTCCGCCGAGCAGCGCTGGGCGGACCGCGAGGAGGACATCACCACCGTCGGCGGCGACCCCTTCGAGGTGGGCCAGGTCTTTGCCCGGCGCTGGATGGAACGGCTGCCCGAGACCGTTCATCTGCAGAAGCTGTCGACCATGTACCCGCGTATCCCGCACCGCATCGACGGCGAGCTGCTGCGGTACGCGGCACGGTTCGGCCTGCTCGCCCACAAGGACGACCAGATCGACGAACACGACCGGTACGCGATCCGGGCGGGTTTCTGGCGCGAGATCGACGTACGTGCGGCGGCCGAACACGCCCCCGCGGCGGAGTAGTCCGGCAGCCCCGGGCGCAATACGGGGCATCCGACCCCGTACCCTCATACCTCGTGAGTACGGGCACAGCACAGGCGCAGACGGCGACCGGGACCGTGTGCGCGGTGCGTGATCTGGTCAAGACCTATCCCGCCGCCCGCGGCCGCCGCGGCGCACCCGCCACCCCGGAGGTGCGCGCCACCGACGGGATCAGCCTCGATGTCCGGCGCGGTGAGATCTTCGGACTGCTCGGGCCCAACGGAGCCGGCAAGTCCACTCTCGTCCGGCAGCTCACCGGGCTGATGCGGCCCGACTCCGGCAGCGTCGAGATGCTCGGCCACGACCTCGTACGCCATCCCGAGCGCGCCTCCCGGCTGATCGGCTACCTCGGGCAGGAGTCCACCGCCCTCGACGAGCTGACCGTGTCGCTCGCCGCCGAGACCACCGGGCGGCTGCGCGGACTCGCGGTACGTGACGCCCGCGCCGCACGCGACGCCGTACTCGACGAACTCGGCCTCACCGACATCGCCGCGCGCCCCCTGAAGAAGCTCTCCGGCGGGCAGCGGAGGCTCGCCTGCTTTGCGGCGGCGCTGGTCGGGGAGCGCCCGGTGCTCGTCCTCGACGAGCCGACGACCGGGATGGACCCCGTCGCCCGGCGCGCAGTCTGGGCCGCCGTCGACCGGCGGCGCGCCGAGCGCGGTGTGACGGTGCTGCTGGTCACCCACAACGTGATCGAGGCCGAGACCGTCCTCGACCGGGTCGCCGTCATCGAACGCGGCAAGGTCATCGCCTGCGACACCCCGGCCGGGCTCAAGGAGCGCGTCGCGGGCGAGGTCCGGGTCGAGCTCATGTGGCGCGAACGCGCGCCCCTGGACGTACCCGAAGTGGCCGCCCTGCGCGCGCTGGCCCAGGAGTCCGGGCGCCGCTGGGTGCTGCGGCTCGGGCCGGACGAGGCGCGCGCGGCGGTCGCGGCGGTGACGGGCGGGGCGGCGTTCGCCGCACTGGACGACTTCACGCTGGCGACACCGAGCCTGGAGGATGTCTATCTGGCGCTCGGCGGGAATACGACGCAGGGGCTGGTGAAGGCGTGACCGGCGTGATCGGGTACGGATGCAGGGCCGGGCAGGGACCGAACAGGAGCAGCGCCAGGTGACGAGCATTGTTCCTGCAGAAGTGGCCGGTGCCGAGCCGGTGACCGAAAGACTTTCCCCCGCCGAGGACGGCGCGGGCGCCGTTGTCGCGCAGCTCGCGCCGCGCGCCAAGCTGTTCCCCTCGCTCGCCGCCGTCTACCGCGCCCAGCTGTCCCGGGCCAGGGTCGCCCGGATCCCGCTGCTCTTCGTGGCGACCTTCCAGTCCATCGGGATCATGATTCTGATGCGCGGGGTCGTCGACGGTGGTTCGGAGGCACGGGCCGTGGTCGCCGGATCCAGCGTCCTCGTCGTCGCCTTCGTCGCGCTCAACCTGCTCGCCCAGTACTTCGGACAGCTGCGGGCCAGCGGCGGGCTCGACCACTACGCCACCTTGCCGGTGCCGCCCGCCGCGGTGGTGCTCGGTGCGGCCGGGGCGTACGCCTCCTTCACCGTGCCCGGCACGATCGTCACCGCGGTCACCGGGAGCGTGCTCTTCCAGCTGCCGATGACCCACCTGTGGGTGCTGGTCGCCGTCATCCCGCTCTCCGGGGCCGCGCTCTCCGGGCTCGGCGCCGCACTCGGACTGCTCGCACCCCGGCAGGAGCTGGCCACGCTGCTCGGGCAGCTGGGCATGTCGGCGGCGCTGCTGCTCGGGGTGCTGCCCGCCGGCCGGATGCCCGCGCCGATCGGCTGGGCCCGCGATCTGCTGCCCTCGACGTACGGGGTGGAGGCCCTGTCCCGGTCGTTCGGCGCCCATCCCGACTGGGCGGTCATCGCCCTCGATCTCGGCGTCTGCGCGGTCGTCGGCGTTCTCTCGCTGGCCGTGGCGACCTGGGCGTACCGCAGGGCAGCGGTCCGGTGAGGCGCGACACAGGGACGCCTGGCACGATGGCAGTGTGACCGCACCTCTGACGCCGCCCCACCGGCCCTCGCCCAACGATCCCTGGCACATCCCGCCGAAGGGCGATGGCTCCCACTCCGGGATGCTCCTGGAGTCGCAGGAGGACCATGACCTTCGGGCGGACCTGCGGCGGGCAGCCCTGATCACCGTCCTGTTGACGGTGGCCGGCGTCGCGCTCGGACTGCTGTGGCTGTGGCTGGCGCCGCGCGTCCCGCTGGTCTCCGACAACCGGGCGGTCTTCCTCAGCGACAGCGAGGGTGAGCAGGCGATCGGCTCCGACGGCACGTTCGTGCTGCTTGCGCTCGCATTCGGAGCAGTGGCTGCGGCGCTCGTCTTCTGGTTCTTCCGGCGGGGCGGGATCGCGCCCGTGGTCGGCCTCGCCCTGGGCGGGCTGCTCGGGTCGCTGGTCGCCTGGGGGATCGGCGTCTGGTTCGGGCCGGAGCGGGATGTGGTCGCCCACGCACGTGAGGTCGGCAAGGGCGTGGTGTTCGATGCGCCGCTCGAGCTGCATGCGAAGGGGGCGTTGCTGGTGTGGGCGCTGGCGGCGATGGTCGTACACCTGGCGCTGACGGCGATGTTCGGGCCGCGGGATCCGGAGCCTGAGTGGGGGAGCTGGGGCGCGCAGGCGCCTGGTGCGGCGCCGGGGCCTCCCACGAAGCCGTAGGGGGCCGGGGCCGCTGCGCGGGCCCTTCGCCCCGCCCCGCCCGTTCCCGAAACCGGGGCTCCGCCCCGGACTCCGGTCCTCGACCGACGCGACGGGTTCGATTGCTCCGGGTGGGCTCGGAAGGGCGCTTACGACCGGCCGATCGGCGCGAACAGCGCCCCCGTCAGCGACGCCAGATCCGCCGGGGAGAGTTCGACCTCCAGACCGCGGCGGCCGGCCGATACGCAGATCGTCTCGTGGGTCTGTGCCGACGCGTCCAGCACCGTCGGCAGCTGCTTGCGCTGTCCCAGGGGTGAGATGCCGCCCCGTACATAGCCCGTCGTACGTTCCGCCGCCGCCGGGTCCGCCATCGCTGCCCGCTTGCCGCCGACCGCCGAGGCCAGGGCCTTCAGGTCCAGGGAGCCGGCCACGGGGACGACCGCCACGGTCAGGTTGCCGTCCACGTCGGCCACCAGCGTCTTGAAGACGCGGTCCGGGGAGACACCGAGCGCCTCGGCGGCCTCCTCGCCGTAGGAAGGGGAGGCCGGGTCGTGCTCGTACGCATGGGTGGTGAACGGCGTGCCCGCCGCGGTCAGGGCGACCGTCGCCGGGGTACCGCCGGAGCCGGACTGCTGCTTCTTCGACTTCTTCGCCACGGGGCAGGGTCCTCGGGTGGTGGAGGTCAGTTGGGGTGGGTGGGGGCCCTGGTCAGGTCCACCGCGGGCAGCGACGGCAGATGGCGGATGACCGCCGTCTCGGACCGCAGCAGCGTCAGCTCCTCGCGCAGCCGCGTCGCCGTGTCCGGTGCCTGCAGCAGCCGCTGCTTGGTGGGGATGTCCAGGACGGCCGCGGCGGCCACCAGATAGGAGACGACCGACGGGTCGTCCGGCAGTTCCGCGCCCGTTGTCAGCGAGCGTTCGCTCGCTCCGGCCAGCCGCTTCTGGTAACTGCGGAACGCCCGCAGCACGCCCTCGGCGAGCGCACCGGCCTCCTCGCCGGAGTCCTCGTCGAGCTCTTCGAGTTCGGCCGTCAGATACGGGCCGCTCGCGTCGACCGAGAGCAGCTTGACCCGGGTCGTGCCGGTGGCCAGGACCTCGAAGCTGCCGTCCGCCCGCTCCCGGATCTTCGCCGCGTCGGCGATACAGCCGACCCGGTGGAAGGTCTGTACCGGGTCGGGGCCGAAGCCGTCCGAGGGGCCGCGCTCGGTGGCGGCGGGCGCCATGGCGGTGTCCGGCATGCCGACGGCCGTCGGGGCGGTCTCGCGGCCGTCGCGGATGGCGACCACGGCGAAGCGGCGCGGTTCGTCCTCATCGGTCTTGAGCAGCTCACGCATCATGGCGCGATAGCGCTCCTCGAAGACGTTGAGCGGCAGCACAAGGCCGGGGAACAGCACCGCGTTCAGCGGGAAGAGGGGCAGACGAGCGGTGGTCACAACGGTCAAGCGTAATGGCCGTGCGACCGGCCGTGGTCGGCCCGGTTCCACAAGGGCGTCGCGGAGGCCACCTGGAGCCGCGCCCCGTCCCGCGCATCCAGGAACTGGCCCAGCGGATCGTCGGACACCAACGACCACGGGAACGACGCCGCATGGGGTCCGATCAGCCGGAACTGCTCCAGTGCCTCGTCCCACCGGCCTCGCACGACCAGTACGTACGCCAGCAGATTGCGGACCTCGGCCGGCCAGGGATCGCCCGGCTCGAACGCGGCGGAGAGCGTGATCGCCAGATCCGCCGCCGTGTCGATCCGCTCCTCAAGCACCGATGTCGTCTTCACGTCCGGACCGGCGATCAGCAGCGCGAACGCGGCCCGCACCGGCAGCGCCTGTACCAGCGAGCTGGGCAGCGAGTCCTCGGCGGCCCGTTCGGCGAAGTCGAAGCACTCGCGGTGCGAGCCGTACCAGGCGGCGGAGAGGTACTGCAGCGCCGCGACATGGCAGCCGTAGTGGTGCGACGAGCGCCGGATCGCCTGCTCCCACAGCGCCTCGAAGGTGGTGTGCGAGGCATGCGTGCCGCGCGCGTGGTCCAGGGCGAGCCGCCAGGGCACCGGGTCGCGCGGATCGCTCTCGGCCGCCGCGGTGATCAGCGGACCCACGTCGCGCAGCCGCTCCGCGCGGGCGGGCGACTCCCAGGCCCGGCGGACCGCCAGCTCGGCCTTGACGAGCAGCGCGTCCGGGTCGTCCGGGGCGGTGGCGAGCCAGTCGTTCAGCCAGCCGTCGCGGTTGCGGGCGAAGGTGGCGAGCCGGCTGAGGTAGCGGTCCCGGTTCTCCCACTCGGCCGCGTCCCGGGTGCCGGCGAGGAGCTTGGCAGCCGGCTCGTACTCGCCCAGGGCGGCGGCCACGAGGGCCGGGGAGAGCCGTTCGTCCGGGGCGTCGAGCAGCACCGCGTCGTCCGCGGGCAGTCCCGTGGACAGCCGCGGCGAGTGCCGGATCATGCGCGCGGTACGGAGCAGAGCGCGAAGGAATGACATGGTGCAGACCATTGAAAAGCGCTGGTCGGGGCAGCGCCAGAGGGGCACTGTGAAGCTTTGGTGCCGAGTACATGGGTTGCCCCGAAGGCGGTCAAGAAAAAGTAAAGGAATGCATGGAATCTGGCCTGATCCTGTTGTTCCGGCGGTGGCCGTCCGTCTCTTCGGCCGTCGGTCGGCCGGTCGTTCGAGCGTCCCGGCGAAGGGTGCCGGGACGTGTGCCGGCCGGGCGGCGGAAGAGGCCTGGGCGGTGGGGCGGAGCGGATGTGCCGCCCGGACCCGGCGGGGCCGGTCAGCCCCGGCGCAGCAGCCGGGACGCGCCCGCCGCCACGGTGGTGGCCAGTATCCAACCGAGCAGCACCAGCGCGGCCGACGCCCACTGCCAGCCGTCCTCCATCCGCCAGTACCCGTCCTGTCCGAGGTTGATCACGGGCACCAGCAGATCGAGTGCGTAGAGCGCAGCGTTCCACTCCGGGTGCTCGTCCCGCTTGATCGGCGCCGGGTCGTACTGCGAGAAGGCCACCGCCCCCGCCGCCCAGAGCACCGCCATCCACACCGCCGCCCGTCCCGGCCGGTAGCCGTACGCCACCGTCCAGTCCTGCAGGATCCCCCACAGCTTCGCGGCGGGCGGCAGCGTCTCGCGCCGCCGCCGCTGCTTGGCGAGCAGAACCTCACGGGCGTCCGCATCCTCGCCGCAGTTGCGGAGCACGGCGGCCAGCCGCTCGTACGGCTCCGGCACGTACTCGGGGGTCGCCGCCGCCACCCACTCCAGGCGCCGGGAGAGCGGGAAGTGCCCGTACGGGACGAGGTTCTCGTACACGAAGCCGCCCATCGCGAGCCCGCCGGGCCCCGGCCAGCTGGTCGACACGTCGATCAGTGTGACGACCTTCGCGCCGTTCAGCACGACCCGGCCCTCCTCCGGCCGCTCCGCGTTGAACCGCAGCTCCGGGGCGACGATCCGGCGCAGCGACAGCTCCTCGTGGGGCGCCAGCACGAACCGCGCCTTGTGCAGATCGACCGCGTCGCCGAACCGCCCGTCGTCCAGCCGCACCCCGCCGCGGCACTCGAAGATCTGCGAACGGGTGCCGTGCGCCGGGGTCGGGGCCATGACGATGCCGTACGGGGGAGTGGTGCCCTGGTTCCCCGTGTCGACGCTCACCCAGGCCTCGGTCATGTACAACGTGCGCTCCACGGTCAGCTGCGGGGCGTTCAGCGCCCGCCGCCCCGGCCCGGCCCGCAGCCGGCTGCCGCGCAGGCTCATCGAGCCGCCGACCTTCGCCCCGCGCAGACTCAGCTCACCGCGTGCCTCCACCATCTCGACCTGCAGGTCCTGCGCGACCGTGAGCCCGTCCCCGGCCAGGGCGCGGCCCTGCCGGTCGGCCCCCAGCTCGATCTGATTGAGCAGCAGATCCGTGCCTATGTGGGCGTCGGTGAGCCGGATCCCCCGCTCGATCCGGCAGCGCGGCAGATGCAGATCGCCCTCGGTGCGCAGCCGGGCCGCATCCAGCCGGGGCACCGCGCAGCCGACCATCCGTAACGTCGTGAAATGGCACTCGGGCAGCACCATCTCGTTCTCCAGACGGCAGCCCGTCAGCTCCACGTACGGCGCGACGCGCCCGCCCGCGAGATCCAGCGTGCCGGTGATCCGTACGCCCCGGAGCTTCAGCGCGGCGACACGCCCGGGCCGGGCCCGCGGACCGCTCAGCAGCAGCCGGGCGACGACCCGCGCGTCCACACTGCGCTCCGCGCCCCAGACCGTCGGCGCGAACGGATCGTCCCGGAGCGGATCGCGGGCGCGCAGATCGTATGTGCTGCCGCTTCGGAAGGCCTGCCACATGCCCAGCTCGGCCGCGCTGAGAGTGTCCGGAATGTCGCCGTTCTGCGGTTCGGCCACCGTGGCCCCCTCCGCTTGCAGTTGTTATTCCCTCTCTGTTCCCTCTGTGTGACGCCGTGAACGCCGGTGGTCAGCAGTGGCCGGGAGTAGTCGGCTGTGACCGCCGGGGCATGTATCAGTCAGTGATACGGGCGAACTGTCGCCGATGGCGGTCTGAGAGAATTGCGGTGTGATCTCTCGAATCGATCTGCGCGGCGGTGCCCTCCCCGAGGGCGGCGACCTGCGCGACCTGCTGCCCCGGGCCGAGTTCGACGTGGAGGCCGCACTGGAGACGGTGCGCCCCATCTGCGAGGACGTACGCCATCGTGGCTCAGCGGCAGTGATCGAGTGGGGGGAGAAGTTCGACGGCGTACGGATCGACTCGATCCGGGTCCCGGCCTCGGCGATCGCCGAGGCACTGGAGCGGCTGGATCCCGCCGTACGGGCCGCCCTCGAGGAGTCGATCCGCCGCGCCCGCCTCGTCCACCACGAGCAGCGCCGCACCACGCACACCACCCAGGTCGTCCCCGGCGGCACGGTCACCGAGAAGTGGGTGCCCGTCGAGCGCGTAGGTCTGTACGTGCCGGGCGGGCGCTCCGTCTATCCGTCGTCCGTGGTCATGAACGTCGTACCGGCCCAGGAGGCGGGTGTCGAGGGCATCGCCGTCGCCTCTCCGCCGCAGAAGGAGTTCGGCGGCCTGCCGCACCCCACCATCCTCGCGGCCTGCGCCCTGCTCGGCGTCGACGAGGTGTACGCGGCCGGTGGCGCCCAGGCCATCGCGATGTTTGCGTACGGAACGGCCGAATGTCTTCCGGTGAACCTCGTCACCGGCCCCGGCAACATCTATGTCGCCGCCGCCAAACGCCTCCTCAAGGGCCGCATCGGCATCGACGCCGAGGCAGGGCCCACCGAGATCGCGATCCTCGCCGACTCCACCGCCGACCCGGTGCACGTCGCCGCCGACCTGATCAGCCAGGCCGAGCACGACCCGATGGCCGCCGCGGTCCTCGTCACCGACTCCGAGGAGCTGGCCGCCGCCACCGAGGCCGAGCTGAAGCCGCAGGTCGCCGCGACCAAGCACGTCTCCGACCGGATCGAGCCCGCACTGGCCGGCCGCCAGTCCGCGATCGTCCTGGTCAACGATCTCGAGGACGGGCTCAAGGTCGTCGACGCGTACGCCGCGGAGCACCTGGAGATCCAGACCGCCGACGCCGCCGCCGTCGCCGACCGCGTCCGCAACGCCGGAGCGATCTTCGTCGGCCCGTGGGCCCCGGTCTCGCTCGGCGACTACTGCGCGGGCTCCAACCACGTCCTGCCGACCGGTGGCTGCGCCTGCCACTCCTCGGGCCTGTCCGTGCAGTCCTTCCTGCGCGGCATCCACATCGTCGACTACACGCGCGACGCGCTCGCCGAGGTCGCCCACCATGTCGTGACCCTCGCCGAGGCGGAGGACCTCCCCGCCCACGGCGCCGCAATCAAGGCCCGTTTCGCCGGCGGCGAGTTCGAGCGCAGTGGCTGGAAGGTTCCGCAGCAGTGACGAACAGCAAGTCGATCCGGATCGACGATCTTCCGATCCGGGACGAGCTCCGCGGCCAGTCCCCGTACGGCGCCCCGCAGCTCGACGTTGCGGTACGGCTGAACACCAACGAGAACCCGTACCCGCTTCCCGAGGCGCTCGTCGACCGCATCGCCGAGCGGGTCCGCGAGGCCGCCCGCGACCTCAACCGCTACCCCGACCGGGACGCCGTCGAGCTCCGTACCGAGCTGGCCCGGTACCTCACCCGCACCGCCGGGTACGAGGTGGCTCTCGCCAACGTCTGGGCGGCCAACGGCTCCAACGAGGTGCTGCAGCAGCTGTTGCAGACCTTCGGCGGCCCCGGACGCACCGCGATCGGCTTCGAGCCCTCGTACTCGATGCACGCCCTCATCGCCCGGGGGACCGGCACCGGGTGGATCTCCGGACCGCGCAAGGACGACTTCACCATCGATGTCGCGGCGGCCTGCGAGGCCATCGCCGAGCGACGCCCGGACATCGTCTTCATCACCTCGCCCAACAACCCCACCGGTACCGCGGTCGACGCCGAGACCGTGCGCACGCTGTACGACGCCGCCCAGGCAGCCAGGCCGTCGATGGTCGTGGTCGACGAGGCGTACGGAGAATTCAGCCACCACCCCTCGCTGCTCCCGCTGATCGAGGGCCGGCCGAACATGGTGCTCTCGCGCACCATGTCGAAGGCGTTCGGCGCCGCCGGACTGCGGCTCGGATATCTCGCCGCCGACCCGGCCGTCGTGGACGCCGTGCAGCTGGTGCGGCTGCCGTACCACCTGTCCTCCGTAACCCAGGCCACCGCGCTCGCCGCCCTGGAGCACACCGATACGCTCCTCGGGTACGTCGCCCAGCTGAAGAGCGAGCGCGACCGGATCGTCACCGAACTGCGCGCCCTCGGCTTCGACGTGACGGACTCGGACGCCAACTTCGTCCAGTTCGGCCGCTTCGCCGACAGCCACACCGCCTGGCAGCAGATCCTCGACCGGGGCGTCCTGGTCCGGGACAACGGCGTACCGGGATGGCTGCGGGTCTCCGCAGGAACCCCGGAAGAGAACGACGCGTTCCTCGATGCGGTACGCGAACTCAAGAAGGAGCACGACGCATGAGCCCCCGCGTAGGCCGCGTGGAACGCACCACCAAGGAGACGTCCGTACTCGTCGAGGTCAACCTCGACGGCACCGGCAAGGTCGACGTGTCGACCGGCGTCGGCTTCTACGACCACATGCTCGACCAGCTCGGCCGCCACGGCCTCTTCGACCTCACGGTGAAGACCGAGGGCGACCTGCACATCGACACGCACCACACCATCGAGGACACCGCCCTCGCCCTCGGCGCCGCCTTCAAGCAGGCTCTCGGCGACAAGGTCGGCATCTACCGCTTCGGCAACTGCACCGTCCCGCTCGACGAGTCGCTCGCCCAGGTCACCGTCGACCTCTCCGGCCGCCCCTACCTGGTGCACACCGAGCCGGAGAACATCGCGCCGATGATCGGCTCCTACGACACGACGATGACCCGGCACATCCTGGAGTCGTTCGTCGCCCAGGCGCAGATCGCCCTGCACGTCCACGTCCCGTACGGCCGCAACGCCCATCACATCGTGGAGTGCCAGTTCAAGGCGCTCGCCCGCGCCCTGCGGTACGCCTGTGAGCACGACCCGCGCGCTGCCGGAATCCTCCCCTCCACGAAGGGCGCACTGTGACCGGCCTCAACACCGTGCTGATCGTCGTCGGCCTCTTCCTGGCCGGCGGCGTCTACTCCTTCTCGAAGCAGAAGATGCCCAAGGGCCTCATCGTGCTGCTCGGGATCGCCTCCGTGATGTGCCTGGTCGCAGGCGTCATGCGGATCCAGGGACTCTGGGACTGAGGGAGCGACCTGTGAGTGACCAGAAGAAGGTCGTCGTCTTCGACTACGGCTTCGGCAACGTCCGTTCCGCCGAGCGCGCCCTCGCCCACGTCGGCGCGGACGTCGAGATCACCCGCGACTACGAGAAGGCGATGAACGCCGACGGGCTGCTGGTGCCCGGCGTCGGTGCGTTCTCCGCCTGCATGGAGGGGCTGAAGAAGGCCCGCGGCGAATGGATCATCGACCGCAGGCTCTCCGGCGGCCGGCCCGTGATGGGCATCTGCGTCGGCATGCAGATCCTCTTCGAACGCGGCATCGAGCACGGCGTGGAGACGGAGGGCCTCGACGAGTGGCCCGGTACCGTCGCCCCGCTGAAGGCGCCGATCGTCCCGCACATGGGCTGGAACACCGTGCAGGCCCCGGAGGACTCCGATCTCTTCGCCGGTCTCGACCCCGAGGCCCGGTTCTACTTCGTGCACTCCTACGCCGTGCACGACTGGAGCCTCGAAGTCACCAACGCCAGGATCCGTGCCCCCCGGGTCACCTGGGCCACCCACGGCGAGCCGTTCGTCGCCGCAGTGGAGAACGGCGCCCTGTGGGCCACCCAGTTCCACCCCGAGAAGTCCGGCGATGCCGGCGCCCAGCTGCTGACCAACTGGATCGGAACACTCTGATGTCCACCAAGCTTGAGCTCCTCCCCGCCGTCGACGTCCGCGACGGCCAGGCCGTCCGCCTCGTGCACGGCGAGTCCGGCTCCGAGACCTCGTACGGCGACCCCCTGCAGGCCGCCCTCGCCTGGCAGCAGGCGGGCGCCGAGTGGCTGCATCTGGTCGACCTGGACGCCGCGTTCGGCACCGGTGACAACCGGGCGCAGATCGCCGAGGTCGCCCGCTCCATGGACATCAAGGTCGAGCTGTCCGGTGGCATCCGCGACGACGCCTCGCTCGCCGCGGCCCTCGCCACCGGCTGCACCCGGGTCAACCTCGGCACCGCCGCCCTGGAGACCCCCGAGTGGGTCGCGAAGGTCATTGCCGAGTACGGCGACAAGATCGCCGTCGGCCTCGACGTCCGGGGCACGACGCTCCGCGGCCGCGGCTGGACCCGTGACGGCGGCGACCTCTACGAGACGCTCGCCCGCCTCGACTCCGAGGGCTGCGCCCGCTACGTCGTCACCGACATCGCCAAGGACGGCACGCTCCAGGGCCCCAACCTGGAGCTCCTGAAGAACGTCTGCGCCGCCACCGACAAGCCCGTCGTCGCCTCCGGCGGTGTCTCCTCGCTGGACGACCTGCGGGCGATCGCCTCGCTCGTGCCCGACGGGGTCGAGGGCGCGATCGTCGGCAAGGCGCTGTACGCGAAGGCGTTCACCCTGGAAGAGGCGCTGCAGGTGGTCTCCGCATGACCGACTCCGTCCGCCGTGTCTCCTCCGGGGCCCCCTGGGAGGAGAAGTTCGGCTACTCCCGAGCGGTGGAGCTGTCCAACGGGCTCGTCCTGGTGGCCGGCTGCACATCGGTGGTCAAGGGGCAGATCTCCGCGGGCGGCCCGTACGAGCAGGCCGTCGCCTCCTTCAACGTCGCCTTCGACGCGCTGAAGCAGGTGGGACTCGGCCGTGAGGACGTCGTCCGTACCCGGATGTACATCACGCACGCCCGGGACGTGGACGAGGTCGGCCGCGCCCACAAGGAGCTGTTCGACGACGTCCGCCCCGCCGCTTCCATGATCATCGTGTCCGGCTTCGTCGACCCCAGCCTGGTCGTCGAGGTCGAGATCGAGGCCTACCGGGCAGGTGCGCAATGAGTCTCGCGGTACGAGTCATCCCGTGCCTGGACGTCGACAACGGCCGGGTCGTCAAGGGCGTCAACTTCCAGAACCTGCGCGACGCGGGTGACCCCGTCGAGATGGCGAAGCTGTACGACGCCGAGGGTGCCGACGAGCTGACCTTCCTCGACATCACCGCGTCCAGCGGTGACCGGGAGACGACCTACGACGTGGTGCGCCGCACCGCCGAGCAGGTCTTCATCCCGCTCACCGTCGGCGGCGGCGTCCGCACCGCCGACGATGTCGACAAGTTGCTGCGGGCCGGCGCCGACAAGGTCGGCGTCAACACCGCGGCCATCGCCCGCCCGGACCTCATCCGGGAGATCGCCGAGCGGTTCGGCCGACAGGTCCTCGTGCTCTCCGTGGACGCCCGCCGTACCCCTGAAGGCACCTTCGAGGTCACCACGCACGGCGGCCGCAGGGGCACCGGCATCGACGCCGTCGAGTGGGCGCACCGGGCCGCCGAGCTGGGTGCGGGCGAGATCCTGCTCAACTCGATGGATGCGGACGGCACGAAGGACGGCTACGACACCGAGATGATCGCGGCGGTCCGGGGGCATGTGACCGTCCCGGTCATCGCCTCCGGTGGCGCGGGCCGGCTCGCGGACTTCGCGCCGGCCATCGCGGCGGGCGCCGACGCGGTGCTGGCCGCGTCCGTCTTCCACTTCGGTGATCTGAGGATCTCCGAGGTCAAGGGCGCACTGCGGGAGGCCGGGCACCCGGTCCGCTGACCGCGGAGTCATCGATCGCCGGACGGAGCCGATATGCGGTTCCGTCCGGCGATCGGCGTTCTGCGGTCAGTCCCTGCCCGATCGCGGCAGTCATGCACGAAACCCCGCAACTTTTATTGCGCAATAAAGATTGTGCAAGTTTTCTTTCCTGTCTACGGTGAGGGGCATGGCAAGCAACGAACCGCGCCGGGTCTCGGATCTGGAGACCTTGAAGGCGTTCGGGCACCCCCTGCGGATGAAGCTGTACCGAGCGCTCTACATCTCCCGGAAGGCCACCGCCTCCCAGCTCGCCGAGCTGGTCGACGAGGCGGTCTCGCTGGTCAGCTACCACCTGCGCAAGCTCGCCGACCACGGCCTGATCGAGGAGGCCGAGCAGCAGGGCAAGGACGGCCGCGAGCGCTGGTGGCAGCCCGCGTCGAAGGGGCTGAACGTCCACGACGAAGACTTCAGCGACGCGCCCGAGAAGGTCGCCACGCATGCCGCCGTCGGCAGGCTCTCCTTCGACCAGCACATCGAGCTGTACCGCCGTTACCTCGACTCGGCCCAGAGCTGGTCGATGAAGTGGCGCAGCGCCGCCTCCAGCTCCGAGTACCTGGCCCGGCTCACCGCCGACGAACTGGCCGCGCTCAACCGCGAAGTGCACGAGGTGATCGACCGGTACGAGGCGGCCGGCCGGGCCCGCGACGAGGCGGGGGACACGGAAGGGCGCGAGAACGTCGCCATGCACCTGTACGCATTCCCGTTCCGCATCTGAGCCGGCCACCCGAGAGGACGACCCTCATGACTGTCACCGTCACGGCCACGAGAGCTCCCGAACGCCCCGCCCACCGCGACGGCAACGTCCTGCGCTGGCTCGGCGCGTACACCGCGTCGATGGTCGGCGACAGCGTCTACTACATGGCGCTGGCCTGGGCGGCCACCCGCACCGGCACCGCCTCGCAGGCCGGCTTCGTCCTCGCCGCCGGATCCGTACCCCGCGCCGTGCTGATGCTCGGCGGGGGAGTCCTCGCCGACCGGTTCGGGCCCCGGCGTCTCGTCATCGGCAGCGACGCCGCGCGCTGCCTGGTCGTCCTGGGCCTGGCCGGCGCCCTGATGTTCACCTCGCCCGCCCTGTGGATGCTGATCGCCGTCGCGCTCGTCTTCGGCGCGGTCGACGCGCTCTTCCTGCCCGCCGTGGGAGCTCTGCCGCCCAGGATCACCACCGCCGGACAGCTGGCCCGGATCCAGGGGCTGCGCGGACTCGCCACCCGGACCGCCAATGTGGTCGGCGCACCGCTGGGCGGGGTCGCGGTGGCCGTCGGCGGACCCGTGCTCGCCTTCGCCGCGGCCGGGGTGCTCTTTGCCGTCTCACTGCCCCTGCTCGTCGTCGTACGGATCGCACCCCTGACCGAGCAGGCCGGTGCCGAACCTCCCGGCACCGCATGGCGCGAACTGGCCGACGGGGTGCGCCACATCCGGCGCCATCCACTGCTCGGGCCGCTCGTACTCGTCCTCGCCGTCAGCGAGCTGGGTTTCGCGGGCCCGCTCAACCTCGGGCTGATCCTGCTTGCGAAGGAGCGCGGCTGGGGGGCCTCCGGGATGGGCTGGATCGTCGCCGCCTTCGGCATCGGCGCCGGTGCCGCGGGCCTGCTGCTCGCGGTCCGCGGGCGGCTGCCCCGGGCAGGGCTGATCATGTGCCTGACCGTGCTCGTCGGCGCGGTCGCCGCCGGGGCCCTCGCGTACGTCCCGTCGGTGCCGCTCGCCGCCGCCGTCGGCGCCGCGGTCGGGCTCTTCGCCGGACTGGGCGGGGCGCTGTGCGGGGCGCTGATGCAGTCCGCCACCGATCCCGCCTATCTGGGGCGGGTCACCTCGGTCTCCACGCTCTTCACCCATGCGGTCGCACCGCTCAGCTACCCGGTGACCGGCGCGGCCGTCGCCGCCTGGGGGACCGCGCCGGTCTTCGTCGCCGGCGCGGCGCTGGGCGGGGCGGGGGCCGTAACCGGTCTGGTCGTCACCCGGCTGCGCCGCGCGGAACTCCCGCGCTGACCCCGGCCCCGTACGCCCTACATGCCCAGCTCGGCCGTGCTCACCCGGGCCACCGCCTCCTTGTCGCCCTCCAGCTCCACCCGCGCCGCATCCTGCCGCCCCGACGCGAAGAGCAGCAGCTCGCCCGGCTCCCCGGTCACCGTCACCACCGGAGTGCCCTTGTGCGCCACGGCCGTCTGTCCGTCCGGACGGCGCAGCACCAGCCCCACCGGGGCCTTGCGCCCCATCAGCCGCGCCGCCTTCTCCATGCGCGACCACAGGGCGTCGGCGAAGACCGGGTCCAGATCCCGCTGCGACCAGTCGGGCTGGGCCCGGCGCACGTCCTCCGCATGGATGTAGAACTCCACCGTGTTGGCCGCCTCGTCCAGCTGCTTCAGCCCGAACGGCGACATCCGGGGCGGCCCCGTACGGATGAGCTGGATCAGTTCCTCGTACGGCTTCTCGGCGAATTCGGACTGGACCCGGTCGAGCCGGCTCTTCAGCGGGCTCAGCAGCACCCCGGCCGCCGCGTCCGGCCTGCGCTCGCGTACCACCACATGGGCGGCGAGGTCGCGGGTCGTCCAGCCGTGGCACAGGGTCGGGGCTTCGGGGCCCGCCGCCTCCAACAGGTCGGCGAGCAGAAGTCGTTCACGCTTTGCATGGGTCGACATGCCCGCCAGCGTACGACCGGCGTCCGCAGTCCGCCCAGTGGACGCCTCGCCGGACGGCCTCCGCGGCCACGGCACAATGGGGCACATGACCAGCACGCCCGCCCCCAGCACCCCGCCCGCCAGCAGCCTGGACCCCGCTGTCGCCGCCCGCCTCAAGCGCGACGCCGACGGTCTGGTTCCGGCCATCGCCCAGCAGTACGACACCGGTGAGGTGCTGATGCTCGGCTGGATGGACGACGAGGCGCTGCATCGCACCCTGACGACCGGCCGCTGCACCTACTGGTCCCGCAGCCGTCAGGAGTACTGGGTCAAGGGCGACACCTCCGGTCACATCCAGCTGGTCAAGTCCGTCGCCCTCGACTGCGACGCGGACACCGTCCTCGTCAAGGTCGACCAGACGGGCGCCGCCTGTCACACCGGCGACCGCACCTGCTTCGACGCCGACGTCCTCCCGCTCGGGCAGTAGGGTCAGCCGCCATGGATCTCGAGACCTTCCGCAAGCTGGCCGCCGACCGGCGTGTCATCCCCGTCAGCCGCCGGCTTCTCGCGGACGGCGACACCCCGGTCGCGCTCTACCGCAAGCTCGCGGGCGAGCGCACCGGCACGTTCCTCCTCGAATCCGCGGAGAACGGCCGCACCTGGTCCCGCTACTCCTTCATCGGGGTACGCAGCGCCGCCACCCTCACCACCCGCGACGGCCGGGCCCACTGGCTCGGCACCCCGCCCGTCGGCGTCCCCGTCGACGGCGACCCGCTGGTGGCCCTGCGCGCCACCATCGACGCCCTGCACACCCCGCGCGACCTGCACTCCGGCATGCCGCCCTTCACCGGCGGCATGGTCGGCTATCTGGGTTACGACGTCGTGCGCAGGCTGGAGAGGATCGGCGAGCACGGTGGCGACGATCTGAAGCTCCCCGAGCTGACCATGCTGCTCACCTCGGACCTCGCCGTCCTCGACCACTGGGACGGCAGCGTCCTGCTGATCGCCAACGCGATCAACCACAACGATCTGGAGACCGGCGTCGACGAGGCGTACGCCGACGCCGTCGCCCGCCTCGACGCCATGGAGGCCGATCTCTCCCGTCCGGTCGAGAGCGCCCCCGTCGCGCTCCCGCCGTCCGAACTCCCGCCGTACACCGCACTCTGGGGCGGCCAGGCCTTCCAGGACGCCGTCGAGGACGTGAAGGAGCGGATCAGGGCCGGCGAAGCGTTCCAGGTCGTCCCCTCCCAGCGCTTCGAGACCCCGTGCACGGCCGCCGCCCTGGACGTCTACCGGGTGCTGCGCGCCACCAACCCGTCGCCGTACATGTACCTCTTCCGGCTCGACGGCTTCGACGTCGTGGGCTCCAGCCCGGAAGCCCTCGTCAAGGTCGAGGACGGGCGCGCCATGGTCCACCCGATCGCCGGGACCCGGCCCCGTGGCATCACCCCGCAGGAGGACCAGGCCCTCGCCGACGAGCTCCTCGCCGACCCGAAGGAACGCGCCGAGCACCTGATGCTCGTCGACCTCGGCCGCAACGACCTGGGCCGGGTCTGTGTGCCCGGCAGCGTCGAGGTCGTCGACTTCATGTCGATCGAGCGGTACTCGCACGTCATGCACATCGTCTCCACCGTCACCGGCCGCGTCGCCGAAGGCCGTACCGCCTTCGACGTCCTCACCGCCTGCTTCCCGGCCGGTACCCTCTCCGGCGCCCCCAAGCCGCGCGCCATGCAGATCATCGAGGAGCTCGAACCCACCCGCCGCGGACTGTACGGCGGCTGCGTCGGCTATCTGGACTTCGCCGGGGACTCCGACACCGCCATCGCCATCCGTACGGCGCTGCTGCGGGACGGCACGGCATACGTCCAGGCCGGGGCGGGAATCGTCGCCGACTCCGACCCGGTCGCCGAGGACACCGAGTGCCGTAACAAGGCCGCCGCGGTCCTGCGCGCCGTCCATACTGCCAACCGCCTCCACGAACGCTGACGAGGTAAGGGATAGTGGGGTACGTGAGTGCTGTCCCCGTACCCCAGCCCCGTGCCCAAGCCGCCACCGCGCCCGACGCCACGGGAAGCCGCCGCAGCCTGGCCGCCGGCCTGCTTCTCGGGGCGGTCGGCGCCACCGTCGTCCTCCTCGCCTCCGGCCAGACCTGGGCGGAGGGCAAAGCCGCGGTCGGCGGCGGCTCCCTGCCACTGACCGCCGACGGCCAGGACGTCACCGGTCTCCCGGCGGCCCTCGCCATCGTCGGCCTGGCCGCCCTCGTCGCCGTCTTCGCCGTCCGCAGCGCCGGCCGGCTGCTCGTCGCCGGGCTGCTCGCCCTCAGCGGCCTCGGGGCCGGTGCCAGCGCCTACCTCGGCGCCTCCGACAGCGCGGCCCTCGACGAGAAGGCGGCGCAGACCACCGGCGACGCCTCCGCCACCATCGACGCCCTCAGCCACACCGCGTGGCCGTACGTCACCGCCGCCGGCGGCCTGCTGATCCTCCTCGCCGGGCTGCTCGCCCTGCGGTACGGGAAGCTGTGGCCCACCATGTCGGGACGGTACGAACGCGACGGCACCCCGCGGCCCCGCAAGGCCCCCCGCACCGCCCCGGACCCGGACCGGCCCGAGGACCTGTGGAAGGCCCTTGACCGTGGTGAGGACCCGACGCGCGAGGTATGACCCCCCAGCTCACGTCGTACCCGCACGTACGGGACAATGATGGTGAGCTTTCTGCACAGCGGCAGCGCAGCGCACCACCGCGGCACCAGCTTTGCGTACAGCGATACCAACAGCGCAACACCAACGAGGAGCAACTCATGGCGGGCAGCAGCCACGGACACACCCCGGCCGCCTGGACCGGTGTCATCATCGCCTTCATCGGCTTCTGCATCGCAGGCGTCTTCATGGTCGCGGCCAATCCGCTCGGCTTCTGGGCCGGTATCGCGGTCAT
This sequence comes from Streptomyces sp. NBC_00353, assembly GCF_036108815.1. NCBI lineage: Bacteria > Bacillati > Actinomycetota > Actinomycetes > Kitasatosporales > Streptomycetaceae > Streptomyces > Streptomyces sp. NBC_00353. The sequence goes on from NZ_CP107985.1 coordinate 7,310,261, forward strand.
CTTCATCGGTGGGCTCGTCGGTCTCGCGATGAAGGCCGCCGGCCTCGGCATGCCGAAGGAGTCGGCCGAGATGGCCGCAGCCAGGGCGCGGGCCGGACAGGCCCAGGTCTCCTCCTGACCCCGGTCGGACCCATTGTGCGAGGCGCAGCCCGGACCGGGCTGCGCCTTTCCGCGTGACCGGGGACAATCACCGGGTGGACGCCTCCCCTTCTCCCGCAGCCGCACCGGGCCCGCACGGTCACCCGCCCGTGCCGGTCTTTCCGCCCGCGCCCGTGCCGCGGTCGGCCGTCCGCCGGCTCGCCACCCCCCTCGGGGTGATGGCCGCCGTCGTCGCGGCCTTCGGTTATGTCGGCGCCGTCGACCCCAACCAGCCGGGCCACTACCCGGTCTGCCCGTTGCTCCGGTTCACCGGCCTGTACTGCCCGGGCTGCGGCGGGCTGCGCAGCGCCCACGCCGTCGCCCACGGGGACATCGCCGCGGCCTTGGGCTCCAACGCCCTCGCGGTCGTCGGCTACGCGATCTTCGCCGTCGTGTGGGTGGTCTGGATGGTCCGCGCGAGCAGGGGACGGCCGCTACGGATCAATCTGCCACCGGTCTACTGGTGGGGGATCGGTGCCGTGCTCCTGATCTTCGCCGTGGTCCGGAATCTGCCGTTCGGATCGATGTTGGCGCCGTGAATGCCCAGGTAGTGGGACATCCGTCGGCCGGATGTGAGTCGGGGGCCCTCCTGCGGATACCATCGAGATGGCTGATCCTGTTCCCTCATCACCGTCCCGGAAGGGGGCCGCTCGCGTGAGTGTGCTCGACGAGATCATCGACGGCGTTCGCGCCGACCTCGCAGAGCGGCAGGCGCGCGTCAGCCTCGACGAGCTCAAGGAGCGCGCGGCGCGCGCTCCTGCTGCCAAGGACGGAGTCGCCGCCCTGCGCGGCGAGGGCGTGACCGTCATCTGCGAGGTCAAGCGCTCCAGCCCCTCCAAGGGGGCCCTGGCCGCGATCGCCGACCCCGCCGCGCTCGCCGCGGACTACGAGGCCGGTGGCGCGTCCGTCATCTCCGTCCTCACCGAGGAGCGCCGCTTCGGCGGTTCGCTCGCCGACCTGGAAGCCGTTCGCGCCAAGGTCGACATCCCGATCCTGCGCAAGGACTTCATCGTCACCTCCTACCAGCTCTGGGAGGCCCGCGCCTACGGCGCCGACCTCGCGCTGCTGATCGTCGCCGCTCTCGACCAGGAGGCACTCGTCTCGCTGATCGAGCGCGCCGAGTCCATCGGTCTGACGCCGCTGGTCGAGGCGCACGACGAGGAGGAGGCGGAGCGTGCCGTGGCCGCCGGAGCGAAGATCATCGGTGTCAACGCGCGTAATCTGAAGGACCTCAAGGTCGACCGCTCGACGTTCGAGCGCGTCGCCCCGGAGATCCCGGCGGGCATCGTGAAGGTCGCCGAGTCCGGCGTCCGAGGCCCGCACGACCTCATCGCCTACGCCAACGCCGGCGCCGACGCCGTGCTCGTCGGTGAGTCCCTGGTCACCGGCCGCGACCCGCGGGCCGCCGTCGCCGACCTGGTCGCCGCGGGCGCCCACCCGGCCCTGCGGCACGGACGGAGCTGACCCGCACCGTGTCCGCCGACCGTCCCGTGTTCCGCACCCGGCCGGGCCTGCGCCTCGCCGGTGTGACGGCTGCCCGGGACCCGCACGCGCCGCTGGCGCGCGGCTGCCGCCCCCGCGGCTGCCGCGCCCCCGCGCGCCGGGTGCACGGCCGGCGTGTGCGGTACGTGATCGGAGACGAGCCCGGCCAGGTCAACGGCATGCGATGGCGCCCGGGGACCGCGCTGTAGCGAGCCCCGGCCACGTACCCGCACCACACCTCTCGTACGTACGACCGCACCGCCCGACCGCCCTCGGTCGCGGCGGCGTCTCGCTCACGACGCATACGGTGAACCCACCCGTTGCCATGACGAGGAGCACGTCGGATGTCATCTGACTTCTTCATTCCGGACCCCGAGGGTCTGATCCCCAGCGCCGAGGGCTACTTCGGCGCGTTCGGCGGCAAGTTCATCCCGGAGGCGCTCGTCGCCGCCGTGGACGAGGTCGCCGTCGAGTACGACAAGGCGAAGGCCGACCCGGCCTTCGCCGCCGAGCTCAATGAGCTCATGGTCAACTACACCGGCCGGCCCAGCGCGCTGACCGAGGTGCCGCGCTTCGCCGAGCACGCGGGCGGTGCCCGGATCTTCCTCAAGCGCGAGGACCTCAACCACACCGGCTCGCACAAGATCAACAACGTGCTGGGCCAGGCGCTGCTCACCAAGCGCATGGGCAAGACCCGGGTCATCGCCGAAACCGGTGCCGGCCAGCACGGTGTGGCCACCGCGACGGCCTGCGCCCTCTTCGGTCTCGAATGCACCATCTACATGGGCGAGATCGACACCGAGCGGCAGGCGCTGAACGTGGCGCGGATGCGGATGCTCGGCGCCGAGGTCATTGCCGTGAAGTCCGGCTCCCGCACACTCAAGGACGCCATCAACGAGGCGTTCCGCGACTGGGTCGCCAACGTCGACCGCACGCACTACCTCTTCGGTACGGTCGCGGGCCCGCACCCCTTCCCGGCGATGGTCCGTGACTTCCACCGTGTCATCGGCGTCGAGGCCCGCCGGCAGATCCTGGAGCGGACCGGCCGGCTGCCGGATGCCGCGATCGCCTGTGTCGGCGGCGGCTCCAACGCCATCGGGCTGTTCCACGCGTTCATCCCGGACGCGCGCGTCCGGCTGATCGGCTGCGAACCCGCCGGACACGGTGTGGAGACCGGCGAGCACGCGGCGACCCTGACCGCCGGCGAGCCCGGCATCCTGCACGGCTCGCGCAGTTACGTCCTCCAGGACGACGAGGGCCAGATCACCGAGCCGTACTCGATCTCGGCCGGTCTCGACTACCCGGGCATCGGCCCGGAGCACGCGTACCTCAAGGACATCGGCCGCGGCGAGTACCGCGCGGTCACCGACGCCGCCGCCATGCAGGCGCTGCGCCTGCTCTCCCGTACCGAGGGGATCATCCCGGCCATCGAGAGCGCCCATGCGCTGGCCGGTGCCCTGGAGGTCGGCAAGGAGCTCGGCAAGGACGCGCTGCTCCTGGTCAACCTGTCCGGTCGCGGCGACAAGGACATGGACACGGCGGCCCGATACTTCGGGCTGTACGACACGGACGCGACCGTCGAGGCGGACGCGGACAACAACGGCGCCGAGATCGAGGGGGACGTCAAGTGAGCGGCAACATCGAGCTGTTGAGCGCCACCCTCGCCGCGGCCAGGGCCGAGGACCGGGCCGCACTGATCGCCTACCTGCCCGCCGGGTTCCCGTCGGTCGACGGCGGTATCGAAGCCGTCAAGGCCGTCGTCGCCGGTGGCGCCGACGTCGTCGAGGTGGGCCTGCCGCACAGTGACCCGGTGCTCGACGGACCGGTCATCCAGACGGCCGACGACATCGCCCTGCGCGGCGGCGTGAAGATCGCCGACGTGATGCGTACGGTCCGCGAGGCCTACGAGGCGACCGGCGTCCCGATCCTCGTCATGACGTACTGGAACCCCATCGACCGGTACGGCATCGAGCGCTTCACCGCCGAGCTCGCCGAGGCGGGCGGCGCCGGGTGCATCCTGCCCGACCTGCCGGTCCAGGAGTCCTCCGTGTGGCGCGAGCACGCCGACAAGCACGGTCTCGCGACCGTCTTCGTCGTCGCGCCGAGCAGCAAGGACGAGCGCCTCGCCACCATCACCGCGGCCGGCTCCGGCTTCGTCTACGCGGCCTCGCTGATGGGCGTGACCGGCACCCGTGAATCGGTCGGCGAGCAGGCCCAGGACCTGGTGCGGCGCACCCGTGCCACCACCGGGCTCCCGGTCTGTGTCGGTCTCGGCGTCTCCAACGCCCAGCAGGCCGCCGAGGTCGCCGCCTTCGCCGACGGAGTGATCGTCGGCTCCGCCTTCGTCAAGCGGATGCTGGACGCCCCCGACGAGGAGTCCGGACTGGCCGCAGTCCGCTCACTTGCGGGCGAACTGGCCGAAGGCGTTCGAAAGCGCTGACACCGGGCATCGCCCGAACGGGTGGACCTGGGACCGGGGAGGCACGTACGTGCCTCCCCGGTTCGTTGCTGCGGGTGTGAGCGAGAAGAACGAAGAAGGAAAAAGGACCGCGCGCGACCGGCTCGTACAGCAGCGTGAGCGGGAGAAGGCGCGCGAGCGCCGCCGGCGCACGCTGATCGTCACCACCGGCGTGGTGGGTGTGCTGGCGCTGGCCGCCGTCATCGGCATCATCGCCGCGAATTCGGGCGGCAAGGGCGAGAAGGCGACCGGGGCGGGGCCCGTCGTCGCGCCGTCCGGTGCGACCGGCAAGGACAACCTGGCCATCCCGGTGGGTGCGGACAATGCCCCGTCCACGCTCACGATCTGGGAGGACTTCCGCTGCCCGGTCTGCGCGCAGTTCGAGAACGCGTTCCGGGACACGATCCACCAGCTGGAGAGCAGCGGACAGCTGAAGGTCGAGTACCACCTGGCCACGATCATCGACGGCAATCTCGGCGGCAGCGGCTCGCTGGACGCGGCCAATGCGGCGGCCTGCGCGCAGAACGTCGGCAAGTTCTCCGCGTACCACGACGTCCTCTACCGCAACCAGCCGTCCGAGACCGACGACGCCTTCGGCAAGAGCAGCAAGCTGATCGGGCTGGCGGGCAAGGTCGAAGGCCTCGACACCCCCGCCTTCCGTAGCTGCGTGGAGGACGGCACGCACAACACCTGGGTCCAGAAGTCCAACACCGCGTTCCAGAACGGCGGCTTCCAGGGCACGCCGACCGCGATGCTCAACGGCGAATCGATCTTCCCGAAGAAGGGGAGCGAACCGATCACCGTGGCAAACCTGAAGAAGTGGGTCGCCGAGGCGAACAAGGGGAAGCAGCCGGCGAAGGTCACCCCGACGCCGACCGGTTCCTGACCCGGACCGGGGCCCGCCGGGGCGGCGATTCGATGATCGGCTCGTTACCCATACGTTGTCGGGCGGGTTGCCGTACGTCCCGCCCGGCAGGGTAGCGTCGACCTTGCCATGGACCTTGCCTACATTCCCAGCCCGTCGACCGGCGTGATCGATCTCGGACCGATCCCGCTCCGCGGCTACGCGTTCTGCATCATCATCGGTGTGTTTGTCGCCGTCTGGTTCGGCAACAAGCGCTGGATCGCCCGGGGCGGCAGAGCCGGCACGGTGGCCGACATCGCCGTCTGGGCCGTGCCCTTCGGTCTTGTCGGAGGCCGGCTCTACCACGTCATCACCGACTACCAGCTGTACTTCAGCGACGGCGAGAACTGGGTCGACGCCTTCAAGATCTGGCAGGGCGGCCTCGGCATCTGGGGTGCGATCGCGCTCGGCGCGGTCGGTGCCTGGATCGGCTGCCGCCGCCGCGGGATCCCGCTGCCTGCCTGGGCCGACGCGCTCGCCCCCGGCATCGCCTTCGCCCAGGCGATCGGCCGCTGGGGCAACTGGTTCAACCAGGAGCTGTACGGCAAGCCGACGGATCTGCCATGGGCCCTGAAGATCAGCGAAGGCCCCAACCGGGTCGCCGGTACGTACCACCCCACGTTCCTGTACGAGTCGCTGTGGTGTGTGGGCGTCGCGCTGCTGGTGATCTGGGCGGACCGCCGCTTCAAGCTCGGACACGGGCGGGCGTTCGCGCTGTACGTCGCGGCGTACTGCACGGGACGGGCGTGGATCGAGTACATGCGGGTCGACGAGGCCCACCACATTCTGGGCCTGCGCCTGAATGTGTGGACCGCGGTGATCGTCTTCGTCCTGGCGGTGACGTACATCGTGATCTCGGCGAAGGTGCGGCCGGGGCGCGAGGAGGTCGTCGAGCCGGGGGCCGCGGAGACCGCCGAGGCGGCCGAGGGCGTGGAGGATGCGGACGAGGGCGCGAAGGACGCGGACTCGGGCTCCGCCTCGGACGCCGATGGTGACGCCGAGCGTGACGACGAGGGTCGGGCGCCGGGGAAGAACGGCACCGCAGAGGCAGCGAAGAACGGCTGACGCCACCCATTTGTACGAGGGGCCCGAACCGGACGGTTCGGGCCCCTCGCCGTTCCCCCGGGGGCTCCGCCTCCGAACCCCCCGCTCCTCGATCGCCGCAGGGGCTGGATTCGGTGTGCCGGAGGGGCTGGGTCTCCGTCGTCAGCTCACCCGTTCTGCCAGCGCAAGCGTCCGGTGGGCCGCTGCCACCACCGCCGCGTCCACGAATCGGCCGTCCGGCAGCGCCAGTGCGCCTGCCTCCGTGAGGGCCGCCGCCACGATTTCCTGGGCCGAGTCGATCTCCTCCGAAGTGGGCCGGAACGCCCGCTCGATCACCGGTAGCTGCCGGGGGTGGATCGCTGCCCGGCCGATGAACCCCAGTGCGCGGCCGTGCGCGCAGGAGTGCCGCAGGCCGTCCAGGTCCCGTACGTCCGGGAACACCGACTGGGTCGGCGGGGCCAGGCCGGCCGCGCGGGCGGCGACCACCACCCGGCTGCGTGACCAGTCGAGGCCCCGGTCGTCCCGCACCCCCAGATCGGCCCGGAGATCGGCCTCGCCGAGGGCGATCGAGCGGACCTGGTGGTGGGAGGCCGCGACCGTGTACGCGTGCTCGATGCCGAGCGCCGACTCCAGCAGCGGACAGAGCGCCACGCCGGGGGCGAGCGCCGCGATGTGGTGGACGGTCGCGGCATGCGTGATCTTCGGCAGGCGCAGTTCGGCGAGGCCCGGCAGGCCGGCCAGGGCCAGGACGTCGGCCTCTGTGTGGACCCGGACATGTACCGGCGCGGCCGTGCCGGCGGCCGGTTCGGTGAGGAGCTCGACGGTGGCGGACCGGGCGTAGTCCTTGCGGTCCGGTGCGACCGCGTCCTCCAGGTCGACGATCACCACGTCCGCGCCCGAGTCGCGTGCCTTGCGCACCACGTCCGGCCGGTCCCCGGGAACGTACAGCCACGTCAGATGCACCTCTTCGGCTGCGGTCACAGGACGCCTTCCGCCCGTAGCCCGGCAATGTCCGGTCCTGACAGGCCGAGCCCGGTCAGGATCTCCTCGGTGTCCGCGCCGTGCGGACGGCCCGCCCAGCGGATCGAGCCCGGGGTCCGGGAGAGCCGGAAGAGGACGTTCTGCATCCGGAGCGGGCCCAGTTCGGGGTCGGGGACCTCGGCGACGGAGCCCAGGGCCCGGTACTGCGGATCCTCCATCACGTCCCGGATGTCGTGAATGGGGGCGATGGCCGCCTCCGCCTTCTCGAACGCGGAGATCGCGTCGTCGCGGGTGTGCCGGGCCATCCAGGTGCCGACCGCCTCGTCGAGTTCGTCGGAGTGTTCGGCGCGGGTGGTGCCGGAGGCGAACCACGGCTCGTCGATCAGCTCCGCCCGGCCGACCAGACGCATCACGCGTTCGGCGATGGACTGGGCGGAGGTGGAGACGGCGACCCACTGGCCGTCGGACGTGCGGTACGTATTGCGCGGGGCGTTGTTGCGCGAGCGGTTGCCGGTGCGTTCCTGGACGTAGCCGAGCTGGTCGTACCAGAGCGGCTGCGGGCCGAGCACGGTGAGGATCGGCTCGATGATCGCCAGGTCGACGACCTGGCCCTCCCCGGTGCGGTCCCGCCCGGCCAGCGCCGCCATCACGGCGTACGCGGTGGCGAGTGCGGCGATCGAGTCGGCGAGGCCGAAGGGCGGCAGGGTCGGCGGCCCGTCCGGCTCGCCGGTGATCGCGGCGAAACCGCTCATCGCCTCGGCGAGTGTGCCGAAGCCGGGGCGGCGCGCGTACGGGCCGAACTGGCCGAAGCCGGTGACCCGGGTCAGCACCAGCCGCGGGTTGACCGCGTGCAGCTCCTCCCAGCCGATGCCCCACCGCTCCAGCGTCCCCGGCCGGAAGTTCTCGATGATCACATCGCTGGAGGCGGCCAGCCGGAGGAGGACGTCGCGCCCGCCGGGAGTGGAGAGGTCGAGGGTGAGATTGCGTTTGTTGCGGCCGAGCAGCTTCCACCACAGGCCGATGCCGTCCTTCGTCGGGCCGTGGCCACGCGACGGGTCGGGCTTGCGCGGATGCTCGACCTTGATCACCTCGGCGCCGAAGTCGCCGAGCATGGTGGCCGCGAGGGGGCCGGCGAAGAGCGTGGCGAGGTCGAGGACCCGCAGACCGGAGAGGGGTGCTTCCGTGGGCGCGGTCATGCGGCGTCGATCTCGCTGCGGTACGGCATGGAGGTCGAGGCGCCGGGTTTCTGTACGCAGAGCGCCGCAGCGGTCGACGCCCAGGCGAGGGCCTCCGGTACGGCCCGTCCTTCGCCGAGGGCCACGGCGAGCGCCCCGACGAAGGTGTCCCCGGCTCCGGTGGTGTCGACAGCGGTCACCTGCGGGGCGGGGAAGTGGACCGTTTCGCCGCCCCGGGCCGCGTACAAACAGCCCTTCGAACCGAGGGTGATGACGACCTCGGGGACGTGCCGGAGCAGGATCTCGGCCGCCGCGTGGGGTTCGGTCTTCCCGGAGAGTGCGGCCGCCTCGTGCTCATTGGGGATCAACAGGTCGACGGTGTCGAAGAGCTCGTCCGGCAGGGGTTGTACGGGGGAGGGGGTGAGGATCGTCCGTACGCCCTGCGCATGGGCCATCCGGGCCCCTTCGACCACGGCGGACAGGGGCAGTTCCAGCTGGAGGAGCAGCAGATCGGCTTCCGCGATGGCGGCCATCTCGCCGGGGCCGAGCGTGTGGACGGTGCCATTGGCGCCGGGGATCACCACGATGGCGTTGCCACCCGTGTCGTCGACGACGATGTGCGCCGTGCCGCTGGGGCCCTCGGCGGTGTGCAGCAGATCGGTTTCGACGCCCGCGTGCTCGAGTTCGGCCCGGAGCCGCACCCCGTACGCGTCGTCGCCGACCGCGCCGATCATCAGCACGTCAGCGCCCGCGCGGGCGGCGGCGATGGCCTGGTTGGCGCCCTTGCCGCCGGGGATGGTGCGGAACTCCCTTCCGGTGACGGTCTCCCCGCGCTCCGGGGCCCGTGCGACGTAGGCGACAAGGTCCATATTGGTGCTGCCGAGCACCGCGATGGCGGTCATGGGCGGAGTGCCTCCTGGTAGGTCAGTTCAGCGAGTGCGTCGAAGCCGACGGAGTCGAAACCCGGGACGGATGTGGCGAGACGGTTCTTGAGCGGGGTGGTCCACCGGACGGGCAGCGCGTCGGGCCGGCCGGCCAGCAGACCGGCCAGCGAACCGGCGGTCGCACCGTTCGAGTCCGTGTCCCAACCACCGGAGACCGCACGGCAGATGGAGCCGGAGAAGTCGCCGTCGGCGTGGGTGAGAGCGGCGGCGAGCAGCGCGGCGTTGGGCAGCGCATGGACCCAGTGGTACGCGCCGAACGCGGCGTGCAGCCGGTCGGCGACCGCATCGAAGTCCGGCTGCCCGCGGGCCGCGTCGATCCCGGTGCGGACCGCGTGCGCGAACCGCGAGCGCGGCGGTACGACGCGCAGCCCGGTCGCGAGGCAGCCGTGTACATCGGTCTCCCCGCCGGCCGCCTCGGCGAGCGCGGCAGCGGTGAACATCGCCCCGTACACGCCGTTGCCGGTGTGGGTGAGGACGGCGTCCCGGTGGGCCTGCTCGGCGGCGGCCGCCGGGTCGCCGGGGTGTGTCCAGCCGTGCACATCGGCGCGGATCCGGGCGCCGATCCATTCCCGGAACGGGTTGCGGTGCCGGGCGGTGTCCGGCGGCTCGATTCCGTCGAGCAGATTGCGGTACGCCACCCGCTCGGCGGTGAAGGTCCGGCCGGCGGGGAGTTCGTCGAGCCAGAGCCGGGCGAGATCGGCGGTGCAGAAGGACGGTCCGTACCGCTGGATCAACAGCAGGGTGAGGAGTGGGTAATTGAGATCGTCGTCCTCCGGCATCCCGTCGATGTTCTCGGCGAGCGAGGTGGCGGCGGAGCGGCGGTTCCAGGGGTACGCGGCGGTCAGCTCGTCGGGCAGGCCCCTGGCGGTGAACCAGGTGGCGAGCGGCCAGTTCCCGGTGGCGCGGGCCAGTGCGCGGATCCCCGCGAGAGGCAGTTTCTCGACGGGCTTGCCGAGCAGGCAGCCGGCGGCGCGGCCCAGCCAGGCCGCCTCCAGCCGGGCCTTGCCGACCGTCGGAAGTTCCGCGCGCGGAGCCGGCCAGTGCGGGCAGGCCGCCCGGATCGCGGCCAGATCCGTCGGCTCGTCGACGGCCGACGTCGAGTCGAGCAGCGCGAGTTCGTCGAGCAGCCGCTCGGCGAGCGCGCGGAGTGCGGGCGGCGCGGGGGGCGTCGACGCGCCCGCGCGCTCCGGGGCGGGGGCGCCGCCCGCCGCGTACCAGCGGCGCTCGATGTCCCGCACGTCCCGTCCGTCCTCGGCCGCCTGGCGCAGTTCGTGCCCGATCAGATCCTCCGGCTGCACCCAGGTGACCCGCACGGTCACGGCGTACCCGCCAGCGTCGCGAACGCCGCCTCGTGCGTACGCCGCCGGGCGGTGTCCCGTACGAACACCTCGCGGGCGACGTCCGTCAGTGTCCGCGCCGGTGCGTGCAGATCGAGGCGGCTGGCCTCGGCGACCGTTTTCACCCAGGTGGCGGGGATCGCCGCCTCGCCGTGCAGCGCGCCGGCGAGCGCACCGCTCATCGTGGCGATCGAGTCGCAGTCCCGGCCGTAGTTGACCGAGCCGAGCACCGCGTGCCGGTAGTCGCCGTCCGCGACGAGCAGCATTGCGAGGGCGATCGGCAGCTCCTCGATGGCGTGCAGCCGGGACGGGCGGCGGGCGCCGAGGGACGGTGCGCGGTAGTCGGGTCCGACGGTGTCGAAGGGGGCGACGGCGGTCCGCAGTGGTGTCAGTGCCGTCTCGAAGTCCCGGTACCGCACGGCCACTTCGCAGACCGCTTCGATGGCGGTCCGCGTCCCGTCCTTGGCGAGCGACAGACAGGCGTCGACGACGGTGGCGGGCGTCGCATCCGGCGCACAGGCGGCGGCGACGGCCGCCGCGAAGACTCCGGCGGCCTCCCTCCCGTACGACGACTGATGGGCGCCCGCGACGTCCAGCGCCTCGGCGTACGCGGCCTGCGGATGGGCGGCGTTGACCAGGCCGACCGGCGCCATGTACATCGCCGCCCCGCAGTTCACGATGTTCCCGGAGCCTGCCTCGCGCGGATCGACATGACCGTAGTGCAGCCGGGCGACCATCCATTTCTCGGCGAGGAAGATCCGCTGCAGCGGCAGCGCCTCGGCCTCCAGCTCCGGGATCCAGCGGGGGGTCGAGATCAGCTCCGGTACGAGATGGTCGGCGACGCAGTACGCGTCGAGGTGGTCCTTTACGGTGCCGTACACCCGTACCAGCGCATGGGTCATCAAGGTGTCGTCGGTGACGTGACCGTCGCCTTTGTGATACGGGGCGATCGGGCGGGCGGTGCGCCAGTCCTCGCCGTCCCACGGGCCCACGATGCCGGTGATCCGGCCGCCGTGGCGTTCGACGATCTGCTCGGGGGACCGGCCCTCGACCGGCCCGCCGAGCGCGTCGCCGACGGCGGCGCCGACGAGGGCGCCGGTGATCCGGTCATCGAGACCGAGCGCGGTGGGTGGTTTGTTCTGAATCGGCGTCATGCCGGAATTGTCCACCCGGAGGGGCTGGTTCCGTGTCTGTCAGCAGCCCGGCGAGTTCGATGAGATCGGTGCCCGCGAGACGGGGCAGCGCGCATCCCGCGAGGGTGCGGCAGGCCTCGCGCCAGCCGTCCGGGACGGCGGCGATGCCGCCGAGCGCACCGGTCAGCGCGCCGGCCAGGGCAGGCGCCGAGTCCGCGACCCGCGACAGACAGGCCGCCGCGGGAATGGCCTGGGCGATCTCGCCACGGGCCGCGGTGGTCAGGGCCAGGGCGACCGGTACGGTCTCGGCCGCGGCGATCCCGTAGCTGTAGACGTGGTCGACGATCTGGTGCTCCAGTACCGGTACGAGCGCGAAGGCGCCGGCTGCCTCGCCGACGAAGTCGCGGGCGATCCGGACGGCGTGAGCGGCGTTGCGGGCGATCTCGGTGCCCTCGGGGAGCTGGACGAGCGCGGCGTTCACCGCGGTGTCGACATCGGCCCCGCCCAGCGCCTCGGCGATCGCGGCGGCCATCGCACGGGCGCCGTGCACACCGTCGCCGTCCTGGGTGTACCGGGCATCGAACTCGGCGAGTTCGGCGGCGGCCCAGGGCCGGCCGGGGTGGACGACCGCCAGCACGGCAGCCCGTACACAGGCCGCGTCGTCGAAGTAGTGCGGGTTGTCGTGACCGGTGGCGGGCGGCCGCAGCCCGGCGGCGAGATTACCGAGCCCGGCCCGGACCGAGATCCGGGCGCGCAGCGGGAGAACCGCCGACTCGACCTCGGGCGCCCGTGCGGCGGCCGCGGCCACCTCGGCGGCCAGCGCGTTCCACGCGACATCGATGGCGGCCCGCATCCGGCGGTCGGGGGAGAGCCCCTGCAGCGGGCCGGCCGCCGAAGCCAGTACGGTCCCGGCGGCGAACGCGGCCCACTCGGCGTCGTCGGAGGGACCGAGCCGCAGTGGCTCGGGCGGCTGGTTGAGTGCGATGGGCACCGGGAGAGTGGTGGTGGCGTTCTGCTCGGCGAAGGTGTCGAGCTCCCGGGTGAGCCGACGCGTCCATTCGGGCATCCGGGCCGCCCGGTGACGCGCCGCGGGCCACCCGGCGGCATCCCCCGAGGCCAGCCCGAGCAGGAGCCCCTCGATCCGGGCCCGGCGCCCCGGCAGGGGTCGGTTCAGGGGCGGGGTGGAACGGTTCTCCGGGTGGGGCTCGGTGTCCCGCGCGGTAGTCATGACACCACCGCCGCGGGTCCGTCCGCGGCGGACGGACCCGACGGCCCGTCGACGTGGGCGGCGGCGTGCCGGGTTGTGGCGGGGCGGGTGCCGACGGAGGTGCCGCCGGCCCCGCCGGTCCCGTCGGCTGCGCCGGTCCCGTGGCCGTTGCCGGTCCCGCTGTCCCCGCGGTTCCCGCCGTTCTCCGCACCGTCCGGCTCGTCCGTCTCGTCCGGTGTGAGCAGCTCCGCGATGTCCAGGACGTGATGGCCCCGCATCGACGGCAGGCAGCTGCCTCGGACCGGGCCGATCGCCCGCCCCCAGTTCCGGGGGATCGCGGATACCCCGCCCAGCGCGCCGGCCAGTGCACCCGCCACCGCTGCCGTGGTGTCCGCGTCGCGGCCCATGTTGACCGCCGTGAGCACCGCCGTACGGAAGTCGCCGCGCGCCGCCGCGAACGCACCGAACGCCAGGCCCACCGCCTCCGGTGCCAGGTCCGTCCACGGGTAGCCGCCCACCACCACCGCGGAGCGCACCGCGCGTTCCCTCGTGAGGCGGTCGGGGTGCTTGTGCTGCGCGGCCGTCACAGCCCGCCGCAGCGAGCGCGCGGTCCAGGAGTCCATCGGTACGACGGACAGGGCGGCCGCGATGACGGACGTGACCCCCGCTCCCGCCATCGCGGCGGCCACCCCGGCCGCCACCGCCTGGCCGCCGTAGATGCCCTCACCGTCGTGGCTGACCTGCCCGTCGATCGCGACCAGGCGCGCGGCCTCCGCGGGCCGGCCTGCCGCGAAGACTCCGAACGGGGCCGCGCGCATCGCGAGCCCGTCGCTCCAGGCGTGCCGGTGCTGGGCGGAGATCGGGGCGGCGAGGCCCCGGCGCAGGTTCTCCAGGGTGCCGCGCTCGCTGAACCCGGCACCGCGGAACGGCCCCTCGTCCAGGTCGGCGATCCACAGATGCCAGGCCCGCTCGACGTGGGTGACGGTCAGCGCCGAGCCGTGCCGGGCGAGCAGCAGCCCGGAGAAGATCGCGTACTCCGTGTCGTCGGTACCGGCCGGGTCGTCGCTGACGAAGCCTTCGATCCGGCCCCAGCGACGGCGGATCTCGGACGGTCGCAGGTTCTCCGCGGGTGCGCCCAGCGCATCGCCCACGGCAAGGCCGAGGAGCGCACCCCTGGCCCGGTCGGCCCGGTCGGGGCGGCCGGCACCGTCGGTGACGCTCGCGTCGGCGCGGTGCGCGTCGTTCCGGGCTGCCTCCGCCGTGCCCCCGCCCGTGCGCGGTTCTGCCGGATTGCCTGCAATCAACTCCATCGCGTCGACCCTTCGCTCGTACCGAGCCAGTTCTCGTACCTGTCCGATCTGTGCCACGCGGAGCACCGACAGAGGCCGATAAACACAACAAAAGGGCCACTCGGATGACGGGATCCCCTTCGTAAGGCAGGCCGTACTTACCTGGTCAGAGGCCAGGTAAGTACGGCCTGGCTTGCTGGCGGGGGATCCTTTTCGTGCGTACTTTCGGTGGTGTTGAGCGGGGTGGGGCGAGCAGAACCCGCTGCTGGAGAAGGGGAGAGCTGTGTCCATCATCGAGACCGACGCCGTACTGCACGAGGCGCACCGCGACAACCACACCCACCGTGATGTGAACGGCGGCTGGCTGCGTCCGGCGGTCTTCGGCGCGATGGACGGGCTGGTCTCGAACCTGGCGCTGATGACCGGCGTCGCGGGTGGCTCGGTCTCCCAGCAGACGCTTGTGATCACCGGCCTGGCAGGTCTGGCCGCCGGTGCGTTCTCCATGGCGGCCGGCGAATACACCTCCGTGGCCTCGCAGCGCGAGCTCGTCGAAGCCGAACTCGACGTCGAGCGGCGCGAGTTGCGCAAGCACCCGATGGACGAGATGGAAGAGCTCGCCGCGCTCTACGAGTCCCGCGGTGTCGACCCCGGGCTCGCCCGCGAGGTCGCCCGGCAGTTGTCCCGCGACCCCGATCAGGCCCTGGAGATACACGCCCGCGAGGAGCTCGGCATCGATCCGGGCGATCTGCCCTCGCCGCTCGTCGCCGCCGTCTCGTCGTTCGGCGCCTTCGCGATGGGCGCGCTGCTGCCCGTACTGCCGTATCTGCTCGGTGCGAGCGCGATGTGGCCCGCGGTGCTGCTCGCGCTGATCGGCCTCTTCGGCTGCGGGGCGGTGGTGGCGAGGGTGACGGCCCGCAGCTGGTGGTTCAGCGGGCTGCGGCAGCTGGTGCTCGGCGGGACGGCCGCCGCGATCACGTACGGCCTGGGCACCTTGTTCGGTGTGGCCGTCGGCGGCTGATCGCGCCCGCGCCGCTCGCACAATCCGCCTGCAGGCAATCTGCCTGCAATCCGTGTGACGTACGTCTTGGGTTCCGCCTCTGGGCGGAACCACCCCAACGGACGTAAAATGAGTCTCTATACAGTGCTGCACATAAGTAGCCGTTACTCGGCGGTTTCGTTTCCTTTACCACTGGGCATGAGCCGTAGACACCGCAGGCAACGACGCCTGCTCTCTGTGGTCCCCCGGGCGCCGATCCTCCGACTGCGACCCGCTCCACCGCTCCATGCGGTGTCCGCATGTTGGAACGGGCTATCCGCTTCTTGAGAAGCAGCCCATCATGTAACCTGCACGAAATTTCGCAGAGGGCCAACGTCGTCCCTCGGCACTGCATATGCCACGACGACGACGGGAGAGCCAATGCGTTCCGACGCCTGGTCGCCCATGGACGGTCGCCCCGCCCAGCAGGGGATGTACGACCCCCGTAACGAGCACGACGCCTGTGGTGTCGGGTTCGTGGCCACTCTTACCGGTGTGGCCAGCCATGAGCTGGTCGAGCAGGCGCTGACCGTACTGCGCAACCTCGAGCACCGCGGCGCCACCGGATCCGAGCCCGACTCGGGCGACGGCGCCGGAATCCTGCTCCAGGTACCGGACGCCTTCCTCCGCGCAGAGGTCCCCTTCGACCTCCCGGAGGCCGGTGGCTACGCCGTCGGAATCGCCTTCCTGCCCGCGGACGACTCCACCGAGGCCGTCCAGAAGCTCGAGAAGATCGCCGCCGAGGAGGGCCTGAAGGTCCTCGGCTGGCGCGAGGTCCCGGTCAGCCCCGACCTCCTCGGCAGCGGCGCCCGCGCCACCATGCCCGAGTTCCGCCAGCTCTTCGTCGCGGACGGCGAGAACGCCGGCATCGCGCTCGACCGCAAGGCCTTCGTGCTGCGCAAGCGCGCCGAGCGTGAGGCCGGGGTGTACTTCCCCTCGCTCTCCGCCCGCACGATCGTCTACAAGGGCATGCTCACCACCGGGCAGCTGGAGCCGTTCTTCCCGGACCTCTCCGACCGCCGTCTCGCCACCACGGTCGCGCTGGTCCACTCGCGCTTCTCCACGAACACGTTCCCGAGCTGGCCGCTCGCCCACCCGTACCGCTTCGTCGCGCACAACGGCGAGATCAACACGGTCAAGGGCAACCGCAACTGGATGAAGGCCCGCGAGTCCCAGCTCGCGTCGAGCCTCTTCGGTACGGAGCAGCTGGACCGGATCTTCCCCGTCTGCACCCCGGACGCCTCCGACTCCGCCTCCTTCGACGAGGTCCTGGAACTGCTCCACCTCGGCGGCCGCTCGCTGCCGCACTCGGTGCTGATGATGGTTCCCGAGGCGTGGGAGAACCACGACTCGATGGACCCGGCCCGGCGCGCCTTCTACCAGTACCACTCCACGATGATGGAGCCCTGGGACGGCCCGGCCTGCGTCACCTTCACCGACGGCACCCAGGTCGGCGCGGTCCTCGACCGCAACGGTCTGCGCCCCGGCCGTTACTGGGTCACCGACGACGGCCTCGTCGTCCTCTCCTCCGAGGTCGGTGTCCTGGACATCGCCCCCGCGAAGGTCGTCCGCAAGGGCCGCCTCCAGCCCGGCAAGATGTTCCTCGTCGACACCGCCGAGGGACGCATCATCGAGGACGACGAGATCAAGGCGGGCCTCGCCGCCGAGCAGCCGTACCAGGAGTGGCTGGAGACCGGCGAGATCGAGCTGGAGGATCTCCCCGAGCGCGAGCACATCGTGCACACGCACGCCTCCGTCACCCGTCGCCAGCAGACCTTCGGCTACACCGAGGAAGAGCTCCGCGTCATCCTCGCGCCGATGGCGCGCACCGCCGGCGAGCCGCTCGGCTCCATGGGCACGGACTCGCCGATCGCGGCCCTGTCCGAGCGCCCCCGGCTGCTCTTCGACTACTTCACCCAGCTGTTCGCGCAGGTCACCAACCCGCCGCTGGACGCCATCCGCGAGGAGCTCGTCACCTCGCTGCGCTCCTCGCTCGGCCCCGCGGGCAACCTGCTGGAGCCGACCGCCGCGTCGTGCCGCAGCGTGACGCTGCCGTTCCCGGTGATCGACAACGACGAGCTGGCCAAGCTGATACACATCAATGCCGACGGCGACATGCCGGGCATGAAGGCCGCCACGCTCTCCGGTCTCTACCGGGTCAGCGGCAGCGGTGAGGCCCTGGCTGCCCGGATCGAGCAGATCTGTACCGAGGTCGACGCCGCCATAGAGGACGGTGCCCGCCTGATCGTCCTGTCCGACCGGCACTCCGACGCCGAGCACGCCCCGATCCCGTCGCTGCTGCTCACCTCGGCCGTCCACCACCACCTCATCCGTACCAAGCAGCGCACCCAGGTGGGTCTGCTGGTCGAGGCCGGGGACGTTCGCGAGGTCCACCACGTCGCGCTGCTGATCGGTTACGGCGCCGCCGCGGTCAACCCTTACCTGGCGATGGAGTCCGTCGAGGACCTGGTCCGGGCCGGCACGTTCATCGAGGGCATCGAGCCCGAGCAGGCCATCCGGAACCTGATCTACGCGCTCGGCAAGGGCGTCCTGAAGGTCATGTCCAAGATGGGCATCTCGACCGTCGCCTCCTACCGCGGCGCCCAGGTCTTCGAGGCCGTCGGCCTGGACGAGGCCTTCGTCGCGAAGTACTTCAACGGCACCGCGACCAAGATCGGCGGCGCCGGCCTCGACGTCGTCGCCAAGGAGGTCGCCGCCCGGCACGCCAAGGGCTACCCCGCCTCCGGCATCTCCGCCTCGCACCGCGCGCTGGAGATCGGTGGCGAGTACCAGTGGCGCCGCGAGGGCGAGCCGCACCTGTTCGACCCGGAGACGGTCTTCCGCCTCCAGCACGCCACCCGCAACCGCCGGTACGACATCTTCAAGAAGTACACGGACCGGGTGAACGAGCAGTCCGAGCGCCTGATGACGCTCCGCGGCCTGTTCGGCTTCAAGTCGGGCCGCGAGGCGATCCCGGTCGACGAGGTCGAGTCCGTCTCCGACATCGTCAAGCGGTTCTCCACCGGCGCCATGTCGTACGGCTCGATCTCCCGCGAGGCGCACGAGACCCTCGCCATCGCCATGAACCAGCTGGGCGGCAAGTCCAACACCGGTGAGGGCGGCGAGGACGCCGACCGGCTCTACGACCCGGCGCGCCGCTCGTCCATCAAGCAGGTCGCCTCCGGCCGCTTCGGTGTGACCAGCGAGTACCTGGTCAACGCGGACGACATCCAGATCAAGATGGCGCAGGGCGCCAAGCCCGGCGAGGGCGGCCAGCTGCCCGGCCACAAGGTCTACCCGTGGGTCGCCAGGACCCGGCACTCCACCCCGGGTGTCGGTCTGATCTCCCCGCCGCCGCACCACGACATCTACTCCATCGAGGACCTGGCTCAGCTGATCCACGACCTCAAGAACGCCAACCCCGCGGCCCGCATCCACGTGAAGCTGGTCTCCGAGGTCGGCGTCGGCACGGTCGCCGCGGGTGTCTCCAAGGCGCACGCGGACGTCGTCCTGATCTCCGGCCACGACGGCGGAACGGGCGCCTCGCCGCTCACCTCGCTGAAGCACGCGGGCGGCCCCTGGGAGCTCGGCCTCGCGGAGACCCAGCAGACCCTGCTGCTCAACGGCCTGCGCGACCGCATCGTCGTGCAGACCGACGGCCAGCTGAAGACCGGCCGCGACGTCGTCATCGCCGCGCTGCTGGGCGCCGAGGAGTTCGGTTTCGCGACCGCGCCGCTCGTCGTCTCCGGCTGCGTCATGATGCGCGTCTGCCACCTCGACACCTGCCCGGTCGGCATCGCCACCCAGAACCCGGTCCTACGCGACCGGTTCTCCGGCAAGGCCGAGTACGTCGTCAACTTCTTCGAGTTCATCGCCCAGGAAGTCCGCGAGATCCTCGCCGAGCTCGGCTTCCGTACGATCGAAGAGGCCGTCGGCCACGCCGAGCTGCTGGACACCGACCGTGCGGTCACGCACTGGAAGGCGCAGGGCCTCGACCTGGAGCCCCTGTTCTACGTCCCGGAGCTGCCCGAGGGTGCGGTCCGCCACCAGCAGATCGAGCAGGACCACGGTCTCGCCAAGGCCCTCGACAACGAGCTGATCAAGCTCGCCGCCGACGCCCTGAACGCGGACAGCGCCGAGGACGCCCAGCCGGTCCGGGCCCAGATCGCGATCCGGAACATCAACCGGACCGTCGGCACCATGCTCGGCCACGAGGTGACGAAGAAGTTCGGCGGTGCCGGTCTGCCGCAGGACACCATCGACATCACCTTCACCGGCTCCGCCGGCCAGTCGTTCGGCGCGTTCGTGCCGAGCGGTGTGACGCTGCGCCTGGAGGGCGACGCCAACGACTACGTCGGCAAGGGCCTCTCCGGCGGTCGCGTCATCGTCCGCCCGGACCGCGGCGCCGACCACCTCGCCGAGTACTCCACCATCGCGGGCAACACCATCGCCTACGGCGCGACCGGCGGCGAGCTGTTCCTGCGCGGCCGCACCGGTGAGCGGTTCTGCGTCCGCAACTCCGGCGCGACCGTCGTCTCGGAAGGCGTGGGCGACCACGGCTGCGAGTACATGACCGGTGGTCACGCCGTCGTCCTCGGCGAGACCGGACGCAACTTCGCCGCCGGTATGTCGGGCGGTGTCGCGTACGTCGTCGACCTGGACCGCGACAACGTCAACGTCGGCAACCTCGGTGCGATCGAGGAACTCTCCGACACCGACAAGCAGTGGCTGCACGACGTCGTGCGCCGCCACCAGGAGGAGACGGGCTCCACCGTCGCCGAGAAGCTGCTTGCCGAGTGGGACAGCGCCGACGGCGGTGTCTCCCGCTTCAGCAAGATCATCCCGTCCACCTACAAGGCAGTGCTCGCCGCCAAGGACGCCGCTGAGCTCGCCGGTCTCTCCGAGCAGGAGACCACCGAGAAGATGATGGAGGCGGCGACCAATGGCTGACCCCAAGGGCTTCCTGACCACCGGGCGCGAGGCCGCCAAGACCCGCCCCGTGGGCGAGCGCGTCAAGGACTGGAACGAGGTCTACGTTCCGGGCTCGCTGCTCCCGATCATCAGCAAGCAGGCCGGCCGCTGCATGGACTGCGGCATCCCGTTCTGCCACAACGGCTGTCCGCTGGGGAACCTCATCCCCGAGTGGAACGACTACGCCTACCGCGAGGACTGGACGGCCGCGTCCGAGCGCCTGCACGCGACGAACAACTTCCCGGAGTTCACCGGCCGCCTGTGCCCCGCTCCGTGCGAGTCGGCGTGTGTCCTCGGCATCAACCAGCCGGCCGTCACCATCAAGAACGTCGAAGTCTCGATCATCGACAAGGCGTGGGACAGCGGCGACGTCACCCCGCAGCCGCCCGAGCGCCTGTCCGGCAAGACCGTCGCGGTCATCGGCTCGGGCCCGGCGGGTCTCGCCGCCGCCCAGCAGCTGACCCGGGCCGGTCACACGGTCGCCGTCTATGAGCGTGCGGACCGCATCGGAGGCCTTCTCCGGTACGGCATCCCCGAGTTCAAGATGGAGAAGTCGCACATCAACCGCCGCATCGAGCAGATGCGCGCGGAAGGAACCAAGTTCCGTACGGAGGTGGAGATCGGCAAGGACCTCGATGCCGCCAAGCTCCGTCGCCGGTACGACGCGGTCGTCATCGCCGCCGGTGCCACCGTCTCCCGCGACCTGCCCGTCCCGGGCCGTGAGCTGAACGGCGTGCACTTCGCGATGGAGTACCTGCCGCTCGCCAACAAGGTGCAGGAGGGCGACCTGACGGTCTCCCCGATCTCCGCCGAGGGCAAGCACGTCGTCGTCATCGGCGGCGGCGACACCGGCGCCGACTGCGTCGGTACCGCCCACCGGCAGGGCGCGGCCTCCGTCACCCAGCTGGAGATCATGCCGAAGCCGGGCGAGGAGCGGAACACCAACCAGCCCTGGCCGACCTTCCCGATGCTGTACAAGGTCACCTCGGCGCACGAGGAGGGCGGCGAGCGGGTCTACTCCGTCTCCACCACCCACTTCGAGGGCGACGAGGACGGCAACGTCCAGGCGCTGCACCTCGTCGAGGTGGAGTTCAAGGACGGCAAGCTGGAGCAGAAGCCCGGCACCGAGCGGCGGATCCCGGCGCAGCTGGTCACGCTCGCCATGGGCTTCACCGGTACCGACCAGTCCAACGGCCTCGTCCAGCAGTTCGGTGTGGAGCTCGACGAGCGCGGCAATGTCGCGCGCGACGCGGACTACGCCACCAACGTCGAAGGTGTCTTCGTCGCCGGTGACGCGGGCCGCGGCCAGTCCCTCATCGTGTGGGCCATCGCCGAGGGCCGCTCCGCGGCGCGCGGTGTGGACCGCTTCCTGACCGGGGCCAGCGCACTGCCGGCCCCGATCCGCCCGACGGACCGTTCCCTGACGGTCTGAGCACCAGCAGTACCAACAACAGACGTCCCGTACAACGGCGTACGGAACTGAACGCGGCGCCTGCCCGTCCCCGACCGGACGATTCGGCAGGCGCCGTGGCGCGTCCGGGGACGCCCCGTACCGGCGGGCCGGACGGCTCAGGCCACTGCCCCACCGGTCAGCTGTGATGTCTTCAGCGCCACCAGGGCGACCAGCAGCACGAACAGCACAGCGCACCCGGCGATCTGCACGGCGGTACGGCGCTTCGCCGGCGCGTAGGCGAGCACGGCCATGACGATGCCGCCCGTGAGAAGGCCGCCCAGATGCCCCTGCCACGAGGTGAACCGTGCGGAGATCAGCATCCAGATCAGGAACCCGGCCAGGAACCGGTTGACTGCCTGCATGTCCCGTCCGAGCCGCCGGTTGATGACGTAGAAGGCCGCCGCGAGGCCGAAGATCGCCCCTGATGCGCCCACCGCGGTGTCGCCCGGCGCGATCAGATACACCAGCACCGAACCGCCCAGCGCGGACAGCAGATACAGCGCGAGAAAGCGCCCCCGGCCGAGCTGCTCCTCGACGACCCGGCCCAGATTCCACAGCCCGTACATGTTGAAGAGGATGTGCAGCACCCCGAAGGGCAGGGAACCGAACGACGACTCGCCCGGCGGAAGATGCAGGAAGGCCCCGGTCAGCAGCCGGTACCACTCGCCGTCCACCACACCGACCGCGTCGAACCCGGGGATGTCGCCGCTCTCGTACACGTACTGACTGCCGTCGGAACCGTTCAGACCCGCGCCGAGCATCCCGAACCGGTCGACGATGTCCGGACGGATCAGCTCGCCCAGATACGCCAGTATGTTCAGGCCCATCAGTACGTACGTCACGACGGGCACCGCCGTCCTCGACACCGCGCCGCCGAAGACCGTGCGCGCCTGCCGGACCGAGCGCTGTCCCTCCTTCACACACTCCACGCAGTGGTGGCCGACAGCGGCTTCCCGCATGCAGTCGGGGCAGATGTAGCGGTCGCAGCGGGTACAGCGCACATACGTCTCGTACGACGGATGGCGGTAGCACGTGGTGACGGCGGCCTCCATGGCCGGCTCCTTCACTGGTGGGCGGTCACGAGGGCCGGTGGGGCGGCGGCGATCAAGATAGCGAACACCGCGAAGGGCGCCGCAGCCGGGTACGAGCGGATCAGGGCAGGCCGGTCACGGCGTAACCTCGTAACTCCCGTACCAGGAACGGAGTCCCGTATGGCAGCCATCAGCCTGCGCAAGGTCGAGGAGACGGCGCCCGCGCTGGTCAGCCTCTACAAGAGCGCGGGGGTCTCGCTGCAGAGGCACGGGCTGAGCGGTGAGCGTGCGGCGGTCTACCTCGTCCTCGACTACTCCGGCTCCATGAAGGAGTACTACAAGGACGGCAGCGTCCAGGCGCTCGCCGACCGGGTGCTCGGTCTGTCGGCCCACTTCGACGACGACGGCCGCGTGCCCGTCGTCCTCTTCTCCACGGACATCGACGCGGTCACCGAGATAGCCCTGGACAACCACCGCGGGCGCGTCGACGAGATCGTCGCGGGCCTCGGGCACATGGGGAAGACGAGCTACCACCTGGCCATGGACGCGGTCATCGACCATTACATCGACAGTGGCTCGACCGCGCCCGCACTCGTCGTCTTCCAGACCGACGGCGGTCCGATCAACAAGTTGGCGGCCGAGCGCTATCTCTGCAAGGCGGCGAAGCTGCCGATGTTCTGGCAGTTCATCGGCTTCGGCAACAAGCGCAGTTCGCAGTTCAACTTCCTGCACAAGCTCGACGAACTGGCCGTTCCCGCACAGCGTCCCGTCGACAACGCAGGCTTCTTCCACGCCGGACTCGACCCGCGGCAGGTCCCGGACGCCGATCTGTACGACCGGCTCGTCGCCGAATTCCCGCACTGGCTGGCCGCGGCCCGAGCACAGAGGATCGTCAAGTGACGCTACGAGTACTGAGGGCGGCCGACCGCACGGCCGTGCCCTGGAAGAACGGCGGGGGAGTCACCCGGGAGATCGCCGCGTCCCCCGAGGGCGCACCGCTGGACGACTTCGACTGGCGGGTCAGTCTCGCCGATGTGTCCGCGGACGGGGCGTTCTCCTCGTTCCCGGGCGTCGACCGCACGCTGACCGTGGTCGAGGGCGCCGGGATGGATCTGATGGTGGGCGGCGAACACCACATCGTCGACGAGCAGTACTGGCCGCACGACTTCCCCGGAGACCTGGAGACGGACGGCCGGCTGCTCGGCGGCCCGGTCGTGAACCTCAATGTGATGTACCGCAGGGAACGTACGACGGCGGAGGTCGCGGTCGTACGCGGCACCCTCCGGCTGCTGGCGCCGCAGAGCGGTACGGTCCTGGCCGTCGCGCTGGAGGACGGTGCGGTGCTCGACGGCCACGACATCGAACTCGACTGCTACGACGCGGTGGTGGCCGACAGTGCGTCGCCCGGAGTGCTACGGACCCAGGGCTGGGCGCTCCTGGTCACGCTGTCCGTCAGGTAGCTGCGGTCACGCGCCGGGAACCCGGTAGCGGTGCGCCTTCGACATCTTCGGCGGTCCGGACGTCATGGGCAGGCCCAGCTTCTCGGCGACCGGCAGCATCACGCTGCCGAACTTCTCCGCGGCCTCCGGGGACTCCCACAGGTCGAAGAGCTCCACGCCCGAATCGGTCACTGTGCAGACCTGCGACAGGCAGCCGGCGAAGGGGTCTCCGGGCAGTGCCTGAAGTTCCCTCTGGAGAGCGTCGTACTGGTCGGCCGTGACGCCCGACAGAGTGGCATGCACCAAGACCGCCATCGTCAATCACCTCGGGTTCACGGGATCAGTCCCTCCCCGCCGCCACGCTGACGGCCAGGTGCCTCGTACAGCAGAACACGATCGACCCAGGACGGCATCCGATCGGGTGGCCGCCCGGAAAACCGGACAGAAGATGTCGGGTTTCAAGGGTTCGATGGAGTCATGACATCGACTTCCTGGGCAGCGTTCCAGTCGGCGGAGCCGGACTTCGCCGAGACCGTTCAGGCCCGCTTCGGGCTGTACAAGCACCACGTCCTGGCCACCCTTCGCAAGGACGGCTCGCCGCGTGTGACCGGACTGGAGGTGGACTTCCGCTTCGGTGAGCTGTGGCTCGGCATGATGCCGAACTCGCGCAAGGCACTGGACCTGCGGCGTGATCCCCGGTTCGCGGTGCAGGCCAACCCGGGACCGGACGACACGATGGCCGACGCCGACGTCCGGATCTCCGGCCGCGCGGTGGAGGAGACCGACCCCGACGTCCTGGCCCGCTTCGTCGAGGAGGCAAAGCCACCGGAGCCGTTCCACCTGTTCCGCACGGAACTGACGGAGGTGGTCCGCACGGGGTTGAAGGGCGAGGAACTGATCGTCCAGACCTGGCGCCCAGGCACCCCGCTGCGCACGTTCCACCGCGGAAATGACGACAGCACCCCGCGCGAGGCAATCTGAGGCGACCGGGCCGGGCCGGGCCGCCGGCCCGGGCCACGTCAAGTCCGGCAGGCGGGAGAATCAAGGCCGTCGAGAGGGTCCCATGCCTTCGGACTTCGGACCATGGCGGGACATCAAGGGCAGAGCGGCCACCGGGCGCCCCCGGTCACCAGCCGTCCCCGGCAATCCCCCCGCACCCCCCAGGCATCCCGCAACGGCCCCGCCTTCCGTATCCACACCGACAGATCCAGCTCCTCCGTATACCCCACCGCCCCATGCAGCTGCAGCGCCGCCCGCGCCGCCGCGTACGCCGCTTCGCCCGCCACGACCTTCGCCGCCGCCACATCGGCTCCCGCGCGCGGCGCCCCTTCGGCGAGCGCCGCCGCAGCCCCGTACAGCAGCGGGCGGGCGAACTCCAGGCCGATCAGCGTGTCCGCCAGCCGATGCTTGACCGCCTGGAACGATCCGACCGCCACCCCGAACTGGGTGCGCTGCTTCACGTACGCGACCGTGGCCCGCAACAGCGCCTCGCCCGTCCCGAGCGCCTGCGCCGCCGTGGCGAACGCCGCCCAGTCCGCCGCCGCACCGGCCGCCTCCACCACCCGCGGTCCCGAGGCGAGCACCTGCCCGCCGGGCTCGACCCGGAACAGCCGCCGCGCCGGATCGGACGAAGCGCGGAGCGGGCCGTGTCCGGACGCGAGCCGCAGCTCGTCCCCGGACACCGCGAAGACCGCGTCCACGGCGTCCGCGTCCAGCGCGAACGCCCCGTCGTCGAGCAGGAGCGTCGCCGACACCGCCCCCGACGCCATCCGGGGCAGCCACTCCTTCGCCACCGGACCGCCCACCCCGCTCAGCAGTACCCCCGCCGCCACCGTCTCCACCACCGGCCCCGGCACCGCGTGCCGCCCCAGCTCCAGGAAGGCCACCGCGAGTTCCACCGGAAGCGGTCCGACACCCTCGTACGCCTCCGGTATCGCGAGCGCGAACACCCCCGCCTCCGCGAGCCGCGCCCACAGGGCCCGCCCCGGTCGGTGGTCCCCGGCGCCCCACGCCCGGACGGCCGCCGGCGTCTTCGCGGCCGACAGCATCGCGTCCAGCGAGCGGGCGAAATCCCGCTGCTCGTCGTCGAGGAGGAATCGCATCAGCGCCGTCCCTTCGGCAGGCCGAGCAGCCGCTCGGCGATGATGTCCCGCTGGATCTCGTTCGTGCCGGCGTAGATCGGGCCCGCGAGGGAGAAGACGTATCCCTGCGCCCACTCGCCCTCCGCGAGTTCGCCGTCCGGGCCGAGCAGATCGAGTGCCGTCTCGTGCAGCGCGATGTCGTACTCCGACCAGAACACCTTGTTCAGACTCGACTCGGCGCCGGTGCCCCCCGCTTTCGGCGCCGTTCGAGCGGGCGGACCCCCTTCGCCCGCCGCGAAGCGCGACGCATGGGCGTACGTGAACAGCTGGTACGCGCGCGCCCCGATCACCGCGTCCGCGACCCGGTCCCGCATCGCCGTGTCCGACGGGTCGCCGTGGGTACGCCACAGCTCGGCCAGCCGGTCCGCGGTGGCCAGGAAGCGCCCGGGGGAGCGCAGCGTCAGCCCGCGCTCGTCGCCCGTGGCCGACATGGCGATACGCCAGCCCTGGCCCGGCTCGCCGATGATGTCCTCGTCCGGTACGAACACCTCGTCCAGGAAGAGTTCGGCGAAGGCCGGCTTGCCGTCGAGCCGTCCGATCGGCCGGACCGAGACCCCCGGAGCCGACAGGTCGAACATCAGATACGTCAGCCCGTGGTGCGGCTTCGCGGCCTCGGGGTCCGTACGGAAGATCCCGAACGCCCGGTCCGCGAACGCGGCCCGTGACGACCAGGTCTTCTGCCCCGACAGCAGCCAGCCGCCGTCCGTGCGCACCGCGCGCGACCGCAGCGACGCCAGGTCCGAGCCCGACTCCGGCTCGGACCAGGCCTGCGCCCAGATCACCTCGCCACTGGCCATCGGCGGCAGGACCCGGGCCCGCTGCTCGTCCGTCGCGTGGTCGAAGAGAGTCGGGGCGAGCAGGTTGATGCCGTTCTGCGAGACCCGGCCGGGGCCGCCCGCCGCGTAGTACTCCTCCTCGAAGATCAGCCACTTGAAGATGTCGGCGCCCCGGCCGCCGTAGGCGGACGGCCAGGAGACGACCGACCAGCGGTCCGCGTACAGCCGCGCCTCCCACTCCCGGTGCGCGGCGAAACCCTCCGCGGTCTCCAGGGAGGGCAGCGGTTCGGCGGGCACATGGGCCCGGAGCCACTGCCGGGCCTCGGCCCGGAACGCGTCCTGATCGGGGGTGAAGGTCAGATCCATCGGACGCCCGCCCTCTCTGTCGTCATCGGGCCCATTCTTCCCTAACAAGTGTTTGGTAGGTTAACGTACGGGCACGAGGCCGTCGAGGAGCCGGGAACCCGAGGAGGCAGGGGCGTGAGCGCACCGCAGTACATACCGGGACACCAGCTGCTGACCGGCCGCACCGCCGTCATCACTGCGGCGGCCGGCGCCGGGATCGGCGGCGCCACCGCCCGCAAATTCCTGGAGGAAGGCGCCCGCATCGTCATCGGTGACGCCCACGCCCGCCGGCTCAAGGAGACCGAGCAGGCGCTCGCCGAGGAGTTCGGCGCCGCGAACGTCACCTCACTGCCCTGCGACGTCACCGACGAGACCCAGGTCCAGGCCCTCTTCGCACACGCCGAACAGGCCCACGGCAGCCTCGACATCGTCGTCAACAACGCCGGACTCGGCGGTACCGCCGAGCTCACCGAGATGACCGACGCACAGTGGTCCAAGGTCCTCGACGTCACCCTGAACGGCACCTTCCGCTGCACCCGCGCCGCCCTGCGCTCCCTCAGGTCCGCGGGCCGCGGCGGTGTCGTCGTCAACAACGCCTCGGTCGTCGGCTGGCGCGCCCAGACCGGCCAGGCCCACTACGCGGCCGCGAAGGCGGGCGTCATGGCACTCACCCGGTGCGCCGCCGTCGAGGCCGCCGCATACGGCGTACGGGTCAACGCCGTCGCCCCCAGCCTCGCCATGCACCCGCACCTGGTGAAGGTCACCTCCGCCGAACTCCTCGACGAACTGACCGGCAAGGAGGCCTTCGGCCGGTATGCCGAACCGTGGGAGATCGCCAACGTCATCGTCTTCCTGGCCAGCGGCTACTCCTCGTACATGACGGGCGAAGTGGTCCCCGTCAGCAGCCAACGTGCCTGACCGGACGCCCGCCGGTGCGTCCGCAGGGGGCAGCGCACGGGCGGAGAATGGGCGGGTGCCTACCAAGAAGAAGCCCCAGGTGATCCCTTCGCCCGAGCGGCGCCGGGAACTGCTCGACACCGCCGCCGAGGTCTTCGCCGCGCAGGGATACAACGCCACCACCGTCCGCAGGATCGCGGACGAGGCGGGCATGCTCGCGGGCAGCCTCTACTACCACTTCGATTCCAAGGAATCGATGATCGACGAGATCCTCTCGACCTTCCTCACCGAACTCTGGGAGGGGTACGACGCGGTGCTCGCCGCCGGCCTCGGCCCCCGCGAGACGATCGAGGCCCTCGTCACCGAGTCCTTCCGGGAGATCGACCGGCACCGCGCAGCCGTCGCCATCTACCAGAAGGAGTCCAGACACCTCGCCACCCAGCCGCGCTTCGCCTATCTCGTCGACTCCCAGCAGAAGTTCGAGAAGGCCTGGCTCGGCACGCTGGAACGCGGCGTCGCCGCCGAGGTCTTCCGCGCCGACCTCGACATCCGGCTCACGTACCGGTTCGTCCGCGACACCGTCTGGGTCGCGGCCTCCTGGTACCGGCCGGGCGGACAGCACAGTCCCGAGGAGATCGCCCGCCAGTACCTCTCGATGGTCCTGGACGGCATCGCCCTCGACACCTGACCCCACCCGAGCTCACCGAGGAGCAGCAGCCATGGCCGAGGCCTACATCGTCGAAGCGGTCCGCACCCCCGTCGGCCGCCGGAAGGGTGGCCTCGGTGCCGTCCACCCCGCCGACCTCGGCGCCCATGTCCTGCGGGCTCTCGTCGAGCGCACCGGCATCGACCCGGCGGCCGTCGAGGACGTCGTCTTCGGCTGCCTCGACACCGTCGGACCGCAGGCCGGTGACATCGCCCGGACCTGCTGGCTGGCCGCCGGACTGCCCGAAGAGGTCCCCGGCGTCACCATCGACCGCCAGTGCGGCTCCTCGCAGCAGGCCGTCCACTTCGCCGCCCAGGGCGTCCTCTCCGGCACCCAGGACATGGTCGTCGCGGGCGGCACCCAGAACATGACGCAGATCCCGATCGCCTTCGCCTCCCGTCGGGCCGCCGAACCCCTCGGCCTCACCGAAGGTCCGTACGCGGGCAGCGAGGGCTGGCGCGCCCGGTACGGGGACCAGCCGGTCAACCAGTTCCACGGCGCCCAGCTGATCGCCGAGAAGTGGGGCATCAGCCGTCGCGACATGGAGGAGTTCGCGCTCCGCTCCCACCGGCGGGCGATCCGCGCCGTCGACGAGGGCCGCTTCGCCCGCGAGACCGTCGCGTACGCGGACGTCACCGTCGACGAGGGGCCGCGCCGCGACACCACCCTGGAGAAGATGGCCGCACTCCCGCCGGTCCTGGACGGCGGCACGATCACCGCCGCCTGCTCCTCCCAGGTCTCCGACGGGGCCGCAGCGATGCTCATCGCCTCCGAACGCGCCGTCGCCGAACACGGCCTCACCCCGCGCGCCCGCATCCACCACCTCTCGGTACGCGGCGAGGACCCCATCCGGATGCTGTCGGCGCCCATCCCGGCCACCGCGTACGCGCTGAAGAAGGCCGGCATGACCATCGACGACATCGACCTGGTCGAGATCAACGAGGCGTTCGCACCGGTGGTGCTGGCCTGGCTGAAGGAGACCGGCGCCGACCCGGACAAGGTCAACGTCAACGGCGGGGCGATCGCGCTCGGTCACCCACTCGGCGCCACCGGCACCCGACTGATGACGACGCTGCTGCACGAGCTGGAGCGCACGGGCGGCCGCTACGGCCTGCAGACCATGTGCGAGGGCGGCGGACAGGCGAACGTGACGATCATCGAAAGGCTCTGAGCCGGGCGCGCCAAGGCTCCCGGGCGACCACGACGCGCGGCGGTGGGGCGGATCACACCGCGGATCTGCAGAACGTGCTACGGTTGCCGAGTTGCAGTTTTGGTACCCATGAACTTTATGTGCGCCTGACGGGAATGCTTCCTCAGGCGCATTATTGTTTTCCGGCTTTCTCCGGATGGGGCTCAATGCGGCGACTTGGAATTCGTAAAGTGCGGATTTCCGGCACTGCACCTCTTTAGGAGAATGACATGGCTACTGGAACCGTGAAGTGGTTCAACTCGGAAAAGGGCTTCGGCTTCATCGAGCAGGACGGCGGCGGCGCCGACGTCTTCGCCCACTACTCCAACATCGCCACCTCGGGCTTCCGTGAGCTCCAGGAGGGCCAGAAGGTCTCCTTCGACGTCACGCAGGGCCAGAAGGGCCCGCAGGCGGAGAACATCGTCCCGGCCTAATTGCCGCGACGCGCACCTCGCAGCCGGGGCCCGCACCGTGAAGGTGCGGGTCCCGGCTTGTGCTGTCCCGGGGATGCGCCCGAAAGTCCCGGACAGTCCCCAGTAGTTCCCAGGAATCCCCAGGAGGGCAATTCCGTATGACCCGCTCCGAACGCCAGGACCGACCCGCCCGCACTCGCCCGTCGAGGGGGCGCGGCACGGCCCCGGCACAGGCAACCGCCAAGGGTTCCGGCAAGGGATCCGGCAAGGCGTCGCCCCGTCGCAGGGCCACGCCGCCGCAGGGCGAATTCGCCCTGCCCGAATCCATGACCCCCGCACTGCCCGCCGTCGAGGCGTTCGCCGAGCTGGACATGCCCGCCGCCCTGCTGAAGACCCTTGCCGCGCAGGGCGTCACCGACCCGTTCCCGATCCAGGGCGCCACCCTGCCGAACTCGCTCGCCGGCCGGGACATCCTCGGCCGCGGCCGTACCGGCTCCGGCAAGACCCTGGCTTTCGGTCTCGCGCTCCTCGCCCGCACCGCCGGCCGGCGCTCCGAGCCGCGCGCCCCGCTGGCGCTCGTCCTCGTCCCGACCCGCGAGCTCGCCCAGCAGGTCACCGACGCGCTGACGCCGTACGCGACGTCCGTGAACCTGCGCCTCGCCACCGTCGTCGGCGGCATGTCGATCACCAAGCAGTCCGGCACGCTGCGACGCGGCGCCGAGGTGCTCGTCGCCACGCCCGGCCGGCTGAAGGACCTCATCGAGCGCGGCGACTGCCGGCTCGACCAGGTCTCCATCACCGTCCTCGACGAGGCCGACCAGATGGCCGACATGGGCTTCATGCCGCAGGTCGTCGCGCTGCTCAAGCAGGTCGAGCCGGACGGTCAGCGGATGCTGTTCTCCGCGACCCTGGACAAGAACATCGACCGGCTGGTCAAGATGTTCCTGACCGACCCGGTCGTGCACTCGGTCGACCCGTCCGCGGGCGCCGTCACCACCATGGAGCACCACGTGCTGCATGTGGCCGACGAGACCGACAAGAAGGCTGTCGCCACCAGGATCGCCGCCCGCGAGGGCCGGGTGATCATGTTCGTGGACACCAAGCGGGCTGCCGACCGCTTCGCCAAGCGGCTGCTGGCCAGCGGTGTACGGGCTGCCGCCCTGCACGGCGGACGGTCTCAGCCGCAGCGCAACCGGACGCTCGACCAGTTCAAGAACGGCCAGGTCACCGCGCTCGTGGCGACCAACGTCGCGGCCCGTGGCATCCACGTCGACGACCTCGACCTGGTCGTGAACGTGGACCCGCCGACGGACCACAAGGACTACCTCCACCGCGGTGGGCGCACGGCGCGCGCCGGGGAGTCCGGCAGCGTCGTCACGCTGGTGCTGCCGGAGGAGAAGCGGGAGATGACCCGGCTGATGGCTGACGCGGGCATCGCTCCGCGGACCACCCGGATCAAGTCCAGCGACGAGGAGCTCACCCGGATCACCGGGGCCCGTGAGCCGTCCGGCATCGCGATCGTGGTCGAGGTCCCCCAGCCGACGCAGCCGAAGCCGCGGACGCGGTCGGGCGGTGCGGGTGCCGGTACCGGCGGTGCGTTCCGCGCGGGCAGCCGGGGCCGTGGCCGTCGCGGCGGAGCCGGCGGCGGAGCCGGCTCCGGGTCCGCTCAGGGCGGCGGCGAGATGCGTTCGGGCGGTGCGGCTCGGTCCGGCGGTGCGGTTCGGGCCGGCGGCTCGGGGCGTGGCAACGGTTCGGGCGCAGGCGCGGGGCGTGCGGGTGGCTCCGGGCGAAGCAACGGCAGTGCGGCCGCACGAGGCCGCAGGGCGGCATAGCGGCGTACGCGGTGCGGTGACAGGTCGACGACCGGGTCACCGCACCGGGGCGCTGCCCCGGACGCCGGTCTCAATCGCCGGACAGGCCTGATGTATCCACCTGTCCGGCGAGCGGGGCCAATGCCGTCAACGTCCGCTGTGCCTCCTTCATCAACCGGCCCACCAGCTCCTCACAGCTCGGCAGGTCCTCGATGACGCCCGCCACCTGGCCCGACGCCATCACCCCCAGATCCGTCCGGCCGTCGACCATGGATGCCTTCAGCAGCATCGGGGTGTTGGCCGCCAGCAGCACCTGGCTCCAGGACAGATCCTTGCCGTGCCTCATCGCGAGGCCGTCGCGCACCATCCGGGACCAGCTGAGCCCCGAGATCCGCTTGAAACCCGCAGCCCGGCGCACCGCCTGGACCAGAGCCCTGGTGCGGCCCGCGTGCTCCAGCGCGGTGACCATCTCCGTACGCAGCATCCGGTGCGGCAGCCCGTCCACCGCCGTGGTGACCGTGACGTCCCTGACCCCCGCCGCCAGATAGCGGGCCTTCACCGCGTCCGGGACCGTCGAGTCCGACGTCAGCAGGAACCGCGTGCCCATCGCGATGCCCGCCGCCCCGTACGCCAGCGCTGCGACCAGCCCGCGGCCGTCGTGGAAGCCGCCCGCCGCGATCACCGGGATGTCCACCGCGTCCACCACCTGCGGCAGCAGCACCGACGTCGCCACCTCGCCCGTGTGCCCGCCGCCCTCCCCGCCCTGCACGAGCACCGCGTCCGCGCCCCACGCCGCGACCTTCTCGGCATGACGCCGCGCGCCGACCGACGGAACGACGACCACCCCCGCGTCCTTCAGCTCGGCGATCAGTTCCTTCGACGGGGCCAGCGCGAACGACGCGACCTTCACGCCCTCGTCGACGACGATCCGTACGCGCTCGCGCGCATCACCGGCGTCGGCGCGCAGATTGACCCCGAACGGCGCCTGGGTACGGGACTTGACCTCCCGTACCGCCGCGCGCAGCTGTTCCACGGTCATCGTCGCGGAGGCAAGAATGCCCAGCGCACCGGCCTCGGCGGTGGCGGAGACCAGCCGGGGCCCGGCGACCCAGCCCATGCCGGTCTGCACGATCGGGTACCGGACGCCGACCAGCTCGGTGAGGGGCGTGCGCATCGGATCCATCAGGTCCTGACCTCGCGGTCACGGGTGCCGTCCGGATCGATGACGTCGCGGATCAGCCGGAGCTCCTCGGAGGTCGGCTCGCGGGTGTACGGGACATCGTCCGCGATCGTCAGCGCGAAGCCGGTGGCCTCGCGGACCTGGTCCGCGGTGACGCCCGGGTGAAGCGAGGCGAGGCGCATCGAACGGTCCGCGGTCGCGAAGTCGAGGACGCCGAGGTCGGTGACGACACGCGGGATGCGGTGGTAGCGGGTCGCCGACGGGCCGGCGGCCGCCGCACTGTCGTAACCGACCCCGCTGATCATGTCGACGCGCTCGACGAACACCCGGCGGGAATGCTTGGGGATCCAGTAACTGACAGGGTTGTTCAGGGTGTTGACGGGGGCGCCGCGTACGCCGAGCAGCTGGCGGGTGGGCTGTTCCCAGTCGCCGATGCAGGAGATGTTCTGGTTGCCGAACCGGTCGATCTGGCCGGCGCCCATCATCACGTGGCGCCTGCCGCCGGTGACCATGGTGAGGTGCAGGCGGTACGGCAGCCAGCCCTCGGGCGTGCCGTCGAGGCCGACGATCATCGCCTCGCCGTCGGTCAGCAGCAGTTCGGGCGAGAAGGTGCGCTTGGCGAGGCGGGCACCGACGGACGGGATCAGGCCCATCGGGCTGGCGAGCACCTCGCCGTCGTCGCGCCAGGCGTCGGCGCAGGCGATCACGCAGTACTCGGCGCGGGTGACGGTCCGGGTGCCGGGGGCCGTGGTCTCAGGGGTCGTCACTTCTGCTCCTCATGCCAGGTCCGGACGGCCGACCGGTAGCTCTTCTCGTTGCCGTCCACGGGCAGGAACCGGGCGGTGAACGCCGCCCAGGCGGCCGGGTCGGCGGCCGCGGCGGCGTACGCCTTCTGGAACGCCTCGTCGCGTGGGTAGTCGGGGGCGCAGGAGGTGAAGTGCGCGCCGTTCGGGGTCTCGACGACGCCGGTGACCGAGTGCCGCTTGACGAGCAGGGTCTGCGGGGCGGCCCGCGCGGTCAGTTCGGCCGTCTCGACGAGCCGTTCGCAGGAGACGTACGCGGTATCGGCGGCCTCGCAGAACAGGTCGTCGAAGTACGGGTCGGGCCCGAGGTACTGGCCGTTGCCGGACCGGTCGGCGCGGTTCAGGTGGACCAGCGCCGCGTCCATCCGCAGGGCCGGCATCGCGACGAACTCCTCGCCGTCCGCGTACGGCGAACGCACCGTACGCAGACCGGGGTTGACCCGCATGACGTCCGATCCGATGCCGGCCCGGACGGGCAGGAACGGCAGCCGGTTCGCGGCGGCGTGCAGCCCCCACATGAACATCGCCTCGTCGACCTCCGTCAGTTCGAAGCCGCCGCGCTGGCGGGCCGCTCTGAAGTGCGGTTCGAGCGGGATCGAGTCGAGAGTGGCGAAGGCCGCGACCAGTTTGCGGATCCGGCCGGCGGCGGCGAGCAGGCCGACGTCGGGGCCGCCGTACGAGACCACGGTGAGATCGGTGATCCGGGACCGGAGCAGCGCACGCACCAGCGCCATTGGCTTGCGGCGTGAGCCCCAGCCGCCGATGCCGATCGTCATGCCGCTGCTGAGCCGGGAGACGACCTCGTCGACCGTCATGGTCTTGTCGGTCACCGTCATGCCTCCTTGCCGAAGGTGTCACGGACGCGGCGGGCGGCTCCGCTGAGGTTGGCCTCGAAGGTGAAGCCCTGCTCGAAGCGGTAGCTGCGGTGGACGTCCACCGGATCGATGCCGTTGATGGCCGCCTTGGCGAGCCGGATCAGATACCCGTCCTTCCGGGCGATCTCGCCCGCCAGCTCCAGCGCCGCTTCCTGGAGTTCGGCGCGCGGGACGACCCTCCAGACCGAACCGTGGGCGTGCAGCTCGGCGGCCGTGACGGTGCGCGAGGTGTAGTACAGCGCGCGCATCAGATGCTGCGGGACGAGCCGGGCGAGATGCGTCGCGGCGCCGAGTGCGCCCCGGTCCAGCTCGGGCAGGCCGAACGTCGCGTCGTCGCTCGCCACGATCACGTCGGCGTTGCCGGCCAGTCCGATGCCGCCGCCGAGGCAGAAGCCGTGCACTGCGGCGACGACCGGTACCTCGCACTCGTACACCGCGGCGAATGCCTCGAAGCAGCCCCGGTTGGCGCCGATCAGGGTGTCGTGCCCGGAGTCGCGCTGCATCTCCTTGATGTCGACGCCCGCGTTGAACCCGCGCCCGGCGGCGGCCAGGACGACACAGCGGACCTCGGGGTCGCGGCCCGCCGCGCGGAGTGCGTCCGCCAGGTCGTACCAGCCCTGCACGGGCAGGGCGTTGACGGGTGGGTGGTCGACGGTGACGACGGATACGCCCTTGACGGGGCTTGCGGTGGAGACACCCATGAGCGGATCAGCTACCTTTCCACCAAACATTTGTTAGGTGTGGAAGGTAGCAGCCTGCCCCCGCATCGCCAACAAGGAGATGTGAGATGACCGCAAGCAGCGACGGACACGGCACGGGGCTCTGCGCGGGCCGTGTGGTGATTGTGACGGGGGCCGGGCGGGGGCTCGGCCGGGCCCACGCCCTCGCGTTCGCCGCCGAGGGCGCGAAGGTCGTGGTCAACGACCTGGGTGTCGGACTCGACGGGGCCGGCGGGTCGTCCCCCGGACCGGCCCGGCAGGTGGTCGACGAAATCGAGGCGGCGGGCGGCGAGGCGGTGGCCCACGGCGGTGACATCGCGACCGCGGCGGGCGCGGCCTCGCTGATCGGGGCCGCGCTGGACACCTACGGGCGGCTGGACACCCTGGTCAACAACGCGGGCTTCCTGCGCGACCGGATGCTCGTCAACCTGGACGAGGACGACTGGGACGCCGTGATGCGCGTCCACCTCAAGGGTCACTTCCTCACGCTGAAACACGCGGCGGCGCACTGGCGGGCCGAGACCGGGGCGGGCCGCACCCCCGTCGCCCGGGTGATCAACACCAGTTCGGGTGCGGGGCTGCTCGGCAGCGTCGGTCAGGGCAACTACTCCGCCGCGAAAGCCGGGATCGTCGGCCTGACACTGGTCGCCGCGGCGGAGATGGGCCGGTACGGGGTCCAGGTCAACGCGATCGCTCCGGCGGCCCGCACCCGGATGACCGAGCGGACCTTCGCGGAGACGATGGCGGCGCCGGGGGAGGGGACGGGGGCGTTCGACGCGATGGCGCCCGAGAACGTGTCACCGCTGGTGGTGTGGCTGGGCTCGGCCGCGAGCGACGGGGTGACCGGACGGGTCTTCGAAGCGGAGGCGGGCCGGATCACGGTGATGGACGGCTGGCGCCCGGGCCCTTCCGTGGACCGGGGCGCGCGGTGGGCGCCGGCGGAGGCGGGGGAGGCGACACGGAAACTGCTGGCGGATGCGGGGGTGGGGCGGCAGGTGTACGGGGTGCGGTGACGGGCGGAAGGGGGCCCGGCAGCGGTGGGAGAATCCAGCCCCTCCGGCGATTGAGGAGCGGGGGTCCGGGGCAGCGCACCCGGTTTCGGGAAGAGGTGGGCAGGGGACACCCCCGCCACGGGCGCACCGACCTCACCGCCCAGGCTCACGTGTCGCAGTCCAGCACCGTGCGGCAGAGCCCACACCGCACCCGCACCCGCCCCCGCACCGCAACCCGGATCCGCTGAAGGCACGTCGGGCACGCGAACGAGACCCGCAGCCCGTCCGGTCCGTCCTCGAAGGCGTACGGAACACCGGGGGCGGGGGCCGCAGCCCCGCCCGGATGGTCCCGGGCGTACCGGCGGACCTTCGCGTAGCGCCGCCGGCCCGCCCAGCCGGCCGCCACGAGCGGTGGCTGCCGGGCGTCCTGCTCCGCCCGCGCCCGCCCGGCCACGAACGCCTCGTAGGCCTGCGGGCTGGTGAACCACGGTGAGGGATCCTCGTCGAAGGCGAACGCCCGTTTGGCCAGGACGTACCCGAACTCCTCCGGGGTGAGGTAGCCGAGTTTCTGGCTGGACGTGCCGTCCTCCCGGAACGCGTCGAGCAGCAGCCAGCCCGCGCCCAGATACGTCGTCGCGGTGTCGGTGAGGATCTCGTTGTCGCGCGTACCGGGAAACTCCAGGCCGAGCCGGTGCAGCAGCACATGCATGACCTCGTGCGAGAGCGCGGCTCCGATGTCCCTGCGGTGGGTACGGAAGCGGTCGTTGAGCTCGATGAAGTACTCGGGACCCGCCGCGAGTTCGACACTTCCCGCATGCTCCATCGCCCGGAACGCGACGATCATGCGGGCGTCCGGCAGATGCAGGTGCTGGACCATCGCCCGCGCCACCCGCTGCGCGCCGAGATGCAGATCGTCCTGGTCGGAGAAGGCCGCGTCGGCGGGCGCGAGGCTCGGGGCGTAACTGCGGACACCGTCGTACGACAGCCTCCGGTACAGCGCGGTGATCGCGGACCGGACGGTGTCGAGATGAGGGAAGCCGTGTACCACCGGACTGTCGTTTGTCACGTCCGCACCCCCTCCGTGACGCTCAACCGGCCTCCACTGTAAGCGGATGCGGGCCGATCGGTGGCGAGGACGGGAGCGAGGACCGTCCGCGACATTGGCCGAAAAGTGGACCTTGTGGGGTCGGTGATCGCTCCCGATAATCCGGCCATGTCCTTGTCGGGTGCATGACGACTTTGGGCACGTGCCGACCCGCCCCCCACGCACCCCCCACGAAAGAAGGCACTTCGTTGAAGCAGCTTCTGCGCACCCTGAAAAGATGTTCCGTCATAGCCGCGGTGGTCCTCGCCGCCGTCAGCCTGCAGCCCGCCGGAGCGTCCGCCGCCCCTACACCCGTCGTCGGCGGAACCCGCGCCGCCCAGGGTGAGTTCCCCTTCATGGTCCGGCTCTCCATGGGCTGTGGCGGTGCCCTCTACACCAAGAGCATCGTGCTCACCGCCGCACACTGCGTGAACGGCTCGGGCAACAACACCTCCATCACCGCCACGGCCGGCGTCGTCGACCTGCAGTCCACCGGCGCCGTCAAGGTCAGGTCCACCAAGGTCCTGCAGGCCCCCGGCTACAACGGCATGGGCAAGGACTGGGCGCTGATCAAGCTCGCCAAGCCCATCGACCTGCCCACCCTGAAGATCGCCACCGACACCACGTACAACAACGGCACCTTCACCATCGCCGGCTGGGGCGCCGCCACCGAGGGCGGCGGCCAGCAGCGCTACCTGCTGAAGGCCACCGTGCCGTTCGTCTCCGACGCCGACTGCCAGGACGCGTACGGCAGCGACCTCGTCCCCGGCGACGAGATCTGCGCCGGGTACGTCGACACCGGCGGGGTGGACACCTGCCAGGGCGACTCCGGCGGCCCCATGTTCCGCAAGGACGACGCCGGAGCCTGGATCCAGGTGGGCATCGTCAGCTGGGGCCAGGGCTGCGCCGAGCCCGGCTACCCCGGTGTGTACAGCGAGGTCTCGACCTTCGCCGCCAACATAGCCTCCGCGGCAGCCACGCTCTGACGCCGCAGTATCAACTCCGAACAACCCCGGGTGTGCCCACGTGGACGGGCGCACCCGGGCCCAGTTCCGCATACGGAGCCCCCGCACCCTCCACCTCCAGCACCCACACCTCATTGGCGCCCTCCCGCAGCACCGGACCCGGCACGTACAGCGTCCGCTGCGGGCCCACCGACCAGTAGCGGCCCAGGCAGAAACCGTTCACCCAGACGAACCCGCGTGTCCAGCCCGGCAGTTCGAGGCCCGCGTGATCCACGCGACCCGGTTCCGCCAGTTCGAACGACCCCCGGTACAGCCCGGTGCGCCCCTCCACGACATCCCCGAACGGCACCCCGGCCACCGCGCCCGGCTCCTCGAACGCGGCCAGCCGCAGCGCCCTGGCCCGTACACCGTGCAGGTACTGCCGCTCGTGCAGCACCCCGCCCGTGATGCCCTTCGGCTCACCCAGCCGCGGCCCGTAATTGACCCGGCCCAGCGACTCCACCCACAGCTCGACGGACGCAGGTCCGGCCACGGGCGTCTCGAGGGTGGCGCTCCCGTCGCCCAGCACGCCTTCCCGGACGCCGTTCACGTACACCACGGCCCGGTCCCGGAGCCCCGTCACCCCCAGCGTGTAAGGCTGCCGCGGACCCGGCACATCCACCTGATAGCGCACCAGGCCCCGGTCGACGCCCAGCTCCTCGAACGTCGGCGGAACACCGGACTCCGCCGGCTCCGGGTCGCCCAGCGCCTCCAGCACGCCGGACAGCGGCACCCACCCGGTCAGCTCCGCCCGCACCGGCGCGACGAGCCCGGCCGGCTCCGGCGGCAGATCAGGAAGCGGACCGTCCGCGAACTCGGCGAGGACCTCCCGGAACAGCCAGAACTTCTCCGTGGCCCGCCCGTACTCGTCGATCGGGGCGCCGTAGTCGTACGACGTCACCGTCGGCAGGAAATCCTCGTCCTGCAGCGAACCGGACCGGTTGGCCCCCGCCCAGCCCGCGAAGTTCGTCCCCCCGTGCGCCATGTAGATGTTCACGGACGCCCCGCACTCCAGGATCTCCCGCAGCGCCTCGGCGGCCTGCGCGGGTTCCCGTACGACCGGCGGCGCACCCCAGTGCCCGAACCAGCCGCACCAGAACTCCATGCACATCAGCGGACCCTTCGGCTGATGCCGTCGCAGCACCTCGAACGCCTCACGCGCCCCCGATCCGAAGTTCGCCGTGGCGAGCAGACCGGGCACGGAGCCGCCCGTCAGCATGTGGTCCTCCGGCCCGTCGGACGTGAACAGCGGCACACTCACCCCCTGTTCGCCCAGCAGGTCCGCGAGTCGTCGCAGATAGACCGCGTCGGTGCCGTAGCTGCCGTACTCGTTCTCCACCTGAACCATGATCACCGGGCCGCCGCGGTCGATCTGCCGTTCCACCACTTGCGGCAGCAGCTGCGCGAACCACCGCTCGACCGCTCCCAGATACCCGGCATCACGGCTTCGCACCCGCCGCCCGAACCGTCCCGTCACCCAGACCGGCAGCCCACCGTTCTCCCACTCGGCGCAGATGTACGGACCCGGGCGGACGATCGCCCACAGTCCGGCGCGGTGCGCCGCGTCCAGGAACCGGCCCAGCGCCGCCACGTCCCGGAACACACCGGGCTCGGGCTCATGGACGTTCCACGGAACGTACGTCTCGACACAGTTCAGGCCCATGGCCCGAAGCATCGAAAGCCGGTGATCCCACTGCGCCTCGTGCACCCGGAAATAGTGCAGGGCCCCCGACAGCAGGCGTACGGGGTTCCCGTCGAGCCGGAAGTGGTCGTCCCCCACGGTGAAGTCAGCCATCGTGCTCGTACTCTCCTGTTGCGCCGGTCCCACCCCCGAAGCCGCTCGCCCCGAGGCCGCACGACGGTACGCACCACGGAGCGCGCGGACCCGGGAGGAATGCTGCAGCCACCCTCACCCCCTGGCGTGCGGCCGGTCCATGGACAAAGATCGCTGCTGTTTGGACACAATGCGCAGATCACCGAACCGGCCCCGGACGAGCGGAGCGGAGGAAGGAAAGCCGATGTCGACGTACCACACCTGGATGCGCTTCTTCACGCCCAGCCCGCTCCACCACCGGCTGGGCCTCGTCTGCCTGGGCGTCGGCCTGCAGCACGGCGCGCTGCCCACGGTCGGCCCCCGCACCCTGGACCACCACGTGGCCGTCGTGATCCACTCGGGCAGTGGCTGGTTCGCCGGCCCCGACGGCCGCCGGCTGCCCGTCACCGCCCCCAGCCTGATCTGGCTGACCCCCGGCACCCCGCACCACTACGGCGCCGACCCGGGCACCGGCTGGGACGAGAGTTTCGTCGACTTCACCGGCCCCGCCACCGCCACGTACACCGAACTCGGCTACATCGAACCGGACCGCCCGCTCGTCCCCCTCGCCGACACGGCGGGCCCGCGTGCCGCGGTGAGCCGGATCGTCCGCGCGGCCCGACGCGGCAACCCGCTGCTGGAGGTCGAGACCGGCGCCGCCGTCCATGAACTCCTGGTCGCCCTGCGCCGGGCCCGCGCCGATGTCAGCCCCGACGGCGATCCGGTCCTGCAGGCCCTCGCCCGCGACGCGTTCCAGCCGCTCTCGGTCGCCGAACACGCCGCCCGGCACAACATGACGCCCGCCGAACTGCGCACCGCGGTTCGACGCGGCGCCGGCTGCAGCCCCAAGGACTACCTCCTGGGCATCCGGCTCGGCCGCGCCAAGGAACTCCTCGCCGCAACCGAACTGCCCGTCGCCGCGGTCGCCCGCCGCGTCGGCTACGACGACCCCGCCTACTTCTCCCGGCTTTTCGCCCGCCGCGTCGGCACCGCCCCGGTCCGCTTCCGCGAACAGCAGGGCCGCGCCGTACCGGGCGGCTGGAGCGACACGATCCCCGACCCGGACCACCCACCGATGATCAGCCCCTGAGGGCTGTCCCCTGGCAGGGCCCCGGAACCGGCCGTCTAAGCTCGTCGACCATGACCACCAGCGACACCGACGAGTCCGTACGCGCGGAACTGAACCGGCTCCGCGAAAGCATCGACAACATCGACGCTGCCGTTGTCCACATGCTCGCCGAGCGCTTCAAGTGCACCCAGCAGGTCGGCCATCTCAAGGCGAACCACAAACTGCCCCCGGCCGACCCCGACCGCGAAGCCGAGCAGATCGCCCGCCTTCGCCGCCTCGCGGAGAACGCGAAACTGGACCCGGCCTTCGCGGAGAAGCTCCTCAACTTCATCATCGCCGAAGTGATCAGGCACCATGAGCGGATCGCCGGCGACCCTCCGGCCGGCGGCGCAGTCTCCGAGGGGTGACCCCTCGCGTCGGTCCGCTCCCCGCCGGCCTCCACCGACCGGGTGGCATTCCGCGCTGTCGTCGTCCCGGTGGGTAGGTTGGGAGCGCCCGTCGGGGACTTGTGCTGACGGCGTTCGTCGCGTACGACAAGGAACGGGCCGCCGCGGCTGCCGAGCGGGACCTTCCCGTCGGGGCGCCCGGCAGCCGATTGCTCGCTCGGCAGGGCCCGGTCGGCGCACCTGCGGCCCGAGCCGTTGGACCCCCGAACCACGACGGCGTTGGCGAGGACCGTGATGAGAAAGATCATCCTGATGATGTCGGTGTCCCTCGACGGATTCATCGAGGGGCCGGACCGCGACATCGCCTGGCATCTGGTCGACGACGAGCTGCACGGCCATTTCAACGACGAACTCGCAGCGATGGGCGGCTTTCTGAGCGGTCGCGTCACCCACGAGCTGATGGCCGGGTTCTGGCCGACGGCCGACGCCGACCCCTCGAATGCCGGGCCGATGGCGGAGTTCGCCGGTATCTGGCGGGACATGCCCAAGCTGGTGTTCTCCAGGACCCTGGAGCGGGCCGACTGGAACACCACCGTGGTGCGGGACGTCGTCCCCGAGGAGATCATGGCGCTCAAGGCACAGCCGGGCGGGGACCTGGCCCTCGGTGGCGCCGATCTCGCCGCGGCCTTCAGGGAGCACGATCTGATCGACGAGTACCGCGTCTACGTCCATCCGGTCCTCATCGGCCGGGGCAAGCCGCTGTTCCGGCCGGCGGACGCGAAGAGCGATCTGCGACTCGCCGGGACGCGGAGCTTCGGCAACGGGGTCGTCCTGCTCCACCACCGGCGTGCCGAGGAGATCTCCGCGGCAGGGGGATGACCTCCCGCGCGGACTCCCGTCTGCGGGGAGACACCGCGCGCCGGCACCGCGGCCCGGACGCTGATCGCACCGCACAGCACCGGCGGCATCGCGGGAGCGGTGCGCGGGGCGGTCAGGGGGAGATCTCCTCCAGCGGCCGGTCGGCCGTCTCCTCGGCGAGGACGCCCGCCACCACCGCACCGGCCAGCGCCACCGCACCGAGCATCACGAAGACGGCGGCGACGTTGTTCCCGGCGCTGTAGACCGCGCCGACCAGGATCGGGCCCAGGATCACGCCGAGGCGATTGACCGCGCCACCGACACTGCAGCCGAGGGCGCGCATCCGGGTCGGGTACAGCTCCGGCGTGTACAGGTACAGGCAGATGTTGGAGCCGAAGAAGCCGACGGCCGACAGCGAGGTCCAGATCAGGACCTGGGCGGGGCTGTGGGCGCCGAGTGCGGCCAGGGTGAGCAGAAGCGCGGCGGAGCCCCCCAGGAAGATCGCGAAGATCTTGCGGCGGCCGAGGATGTCCACGGTGAGTGCCACCAGCAGGCAGCCGAGCAGTCCGGCGACCGAGGTGACCGTGGAGTAGAGCAGGGCGTCGGAGAGCGTGAGGCCGTACCCGTCCTTGTAGATGCTGGGCAGCCAGGACGTCACGCCGTAGTTGACGAAGTAGCCGGTGAACCAGATCGCGCCCACCACCAGGGTGCGGCGGCGGTAGCGGCCGGTGAACAGGGAACGCAGCCCGGTGGCGGTGCGCTCCGCATCGGTGGCCGCCTTCGCCGTCGGGGACCCGGGGTGTGCCGGGGGTCCGGGGGAGTACCGGACCGGTGGCAGCGGTTCGCCCGTGGCGGCCGACACCTTCGCCTCGATCTCGTCCATGACCGCCTCGGCCTCCGCCGTCCGCCCCCGGTCCGCCAGCCAGCGCGGC
The DNA here is from genome assembly GCF_036108815.1 of Streptomyces sp. NBC_00353. Classification (NCBI taxonomy): domain Bacteria; kingdom Bacillati; phylum Actinomycetota; class Actinomycetes; order Kitasatosporales; family Streptomycetaceae; genus Streptomyces; species Streptomyces sp. NBC_00353. Next base: position 7,354,276 of record NZ_CP107985.1, read on the forward strand.
GATTCGGGAACCGTGCGCTGGACGAGGAACGCGAGCAGTCCGGGCACGGCCGCGACCGCGAACATCACGCGCCAGCCGGCCGCGGGAACCAGCCACGCGGCGGCCAGGGCGCCGACGGTCAGTCCGGCCGGGAAGACGAGTTCGTACAGCAGGACGAAGCGGCCCCGCTTGAAACTCCGGGTGATCTCGCTGATGAACGCGGCGGCCACCGGCACCTCACCACCGATCGCGAGCCCCTGCACGAAGCGCAGCGCCAGGAACGGGGTGAGCGACGTGCAGGCGACGAGGGCGAGGCCGGCCAGCCCCGAGGCCGCCACGCAGTACGCGATCACCCGGACCCGGCCGAATCTGTCGGCCAGCCGGCCCGACAGCAGCGCGCCGATGAGCATGCCGACCGAGCCGACGGTGAGCACCGACGTGGCAGCGCCGTCGGTCAGGTGCCACTCCTGCCGGATCTCGGGCAGTGCGTACGCGATCAGCAGCTGGTCGAAGGCCTCGAAGAAGGTGACGACGCCGACGACGAGGCGGACGGTGACGTGCCAGCGGGAGGCCGGCAGCCGCTCGAAGCGGGCGGCTATGGCGTCACGGGCGGTGACGGCTTCGCGGGTGGCGGCGGTGGGCCGGGTCATCGAGGGTTCCTCCTGCTCCGGGTGGGGACGGAGCGGTTGGGGAGCCAGGTGCGCGGGAGAGCAGGGGTGTACGGGAGTGAGCTGAGCGTACGGGGACGGGGTGGCGGTGCGGGGCTCGTGAGCTTGTGAGACCGCCCACCACTGCCGCCGGCTGCTCTCTAAGGTGCCTAGCTTCTTAGGGCTTAAGTTTTATCGGTCCGGGGGTGGAGGTCGTCAAGACCTCCAGGGCAAAAGAGTTTTTACGAAGAGGTCTTGCGGTGAATTACTTAAGCACTTAGATTTTTAGCTCTGAGGTAACCGTATCGACTGCAGGAGGCCAACTGATGCTTGCCGACGAAGTGTTGGTCGCAGGGCAGTGGCGGCAGGGCCGCGGTGCCCCCATCAAGACCGTCGACCCCGCCACCGGCCAGGTCATCGCCACCGTGCACGCCGCGTCCCTCGACGACGTCGAGGACGCCGTGACCGCCGCCGTCCACGCGGCCCACGACCCGGCCTGGCGTGAGCTGCCCGCCCATCTGCGGGCCCGGCTGCTGCACCGCATCGCCGACCTCGTCGAGCGCGACGCCGACCGGCTCTCCGCCCTGCAGACCGCTGACACCGGCAAGTGCCGTACCGAGACCCGTGCCCTCGTACTGAGCGCCGCGGGCACCTTCCGCTACACCGCCGCCGCGCTGGAGACCGCCGAGGACGCGATCACCCCGTCCCGCGGCCCGTACGTCACGATGAGCGTCCACGAGCCCATCGGCGTCGTCGGTGCGATCACCCCGTGGAACTCGCCCATCGCCAGCGACGCCCAGAAGCTCGCCCCCGCACTCGCCGCGGGCAACGCGGTCGTCCTCAAGCCCGCGGAGTGGACCCCGCTCGTCGCCCTCGCCCTCGGCCGCCTCGTCCACCAGGCAATGACCGAGGCCGCACTGCCCGCCGCACTGCTCTCCGTGCTGCCCGGCCGCGGCAGCGTCATCGGCGACGCGATCGTCCGCCACCCGGCCGTCGGGAAAATCACCTTCACCGGTGGCACGAACACCGGCCGCACTCTCGCGCACGCCGCCGCCGACAAGCTGATCCCCGTATCGCTGGAGCTCGGCGGCAAGTCGCCGACGATCGTCTTCGACGACGCCGACCTCGAGCAGGCCCTCGCAGGCGTCATGTACGGCGTCTTCTCCTCCAGCGGCCAGAGCTGCATCGCCGGATCGCGGCTCTTCGTCGCCCGTTCGCGGTACGAGGAATTCGTCGGTGACCTCGTCGCCCGCACCGAGAAGCTGCGCGTCGGACCCGGCACCGACCCGGACACCCAGGTCGCCCCGCTCGTCCACCACAAGCACCGTGACAGCGTCGCCGCCTACGTCGACCTGGCCCGCGAAGAAGGAGCCACCGTCCGGTGCGGGGGAGCGCCCCCCGAAGGCGACACCTACCGAGACGGCGCCTACTACCTCCCCACCGTCCTCGACGGCCTCCCCAACACCGCCAGGGTCTGTCAGGAAGAGATCTTCGGACCCGTACTCGTCGCCCTGCCCTTCGACGACGAGGACGACCTCGTCGCCCAGGCCAACGACAGCGTGTACGGCCTCGCCTGCGGACTGTGGACCCGGGACCACGCCAAGGCCTGGCGGGTCGCCCGCCGTATCGACGCCGGAACGGTCTGGATCAACACGTACAAGCAGTTCAGCATCTCCACCCCGTTCGGCGGGCTGAAGGACAGCGGCATCGGCACCGAGAAGGGCCGCGACCTGATCCGCGGCTACCAGCGGCAGAAGTCCCTCTACTGGGGCACCGGCACCACACCGCTGCCGTGGGCCGCCAACTGATGCCGACAGACGAGGAGCCGGAGAACCACATGACTCACGAGAACCGCGGGGCGTACGAGAACCTCCACGCCCGCCCCACCGCCGTCCCGCTCGAACCCATCGCCCGACTGCGCGCCCTGCGCTCCGTCGAGCTGCACACCCCCGCCTTCACCGAGTCCACCGACTTCTACACCGAGGTGTGGGGCCTGGAACCCGTCGAGCAGGACCGCGACGCCGCCTGGCTGCGCGGCACCGGTGAAGAACACCACGTCCTCGCCCTCACCCGCGGCGAACGCAACGGCCTCGGCCGCATCACCTTCGCCGTGGCCACCCCCGCCGAGATCGACGAGGCCGCCCGCCGCCTCCTCGCCAGGGGCATCGTCCCCGTCGCCGGTCCCGGCCCCCTCGACCAGGTCGGCGGCGGATACGGACTCCGCTTCACCGACCCCGAGGGCCGGCTCATCGAACTCAGCGCCCAGACGCACGCCGTCACCCCGCGCGGCCGGGACGCCGCCGTCCCCGTCGGCGTCACCCACACCGTCCTCAACACCACCGACATCGACGCCGCCGTCGCCTTCTACACCTCGGTCCTCGGGCTGCGCGTCTCCGACTGGTCCGAGCACCAGATGGCCTTCCTGCGCTGCAACGCCGACCACCACTGCATCGCCTTCAACCAGGCCGCATGGGCGTCGCTGAACCACGTCGCGTACGAGATGACATCGGTGGACCACTTCATGCGCGGCCTCGGCCGGCTCCGCCACCACGGCATCAACCCCCAGTGGGGTCCCGGCCGGCACGGACCCGGCAACAACACCTTCTCGTACTTCACCGACCCCGCCGGACTCGTCTGCGAATACACCTCCGAGGTCGCCCAGATCGTCGAGGACGCCTGGATCGCCAAGGTCTGGCGGCGCACCCCCGACCTCTCCGACCTGTGGGGGACCGCAGGCCCGCCGTCCCAGAAGATCCGCTGCCACATGGCGGGCGAACCCGACCCCGGGCCCCTGGCCCCCGCCACCGACGAGGTGTCCGCATGACCGCCACCACCACCCGCCCCACTCCCGTCGCACGCCCCACGCGACCCGCGCGACGCATCGGACTCGTCGGCTGGGGCGCCATCGGCCGCGTCGTCGGCACCGCCCTCGCCGAGGGCCACATCCCCGGCGCCGAACTGACCTGCATCGTCGACAACCGGCCCCTCGTCGACGCCCCCGCACCCCAACTGTCCTTCGAGGACGCCCTCGCCGTCTGCGACCTCATCGTCGAAGCCGCAGGCCAGGGCGTCGTACGGGAGTGGGCCGAGCGGGTCCTCGACAGCGGCGCCGACCTGCTGATCGCCTCCACCGGAGCACTCGTCGACCCCGAACTCGTCGACCGGCTGCGCGCAGCCGGCCCCGGACGCGTCTACTTCACCGGCGGCGCCGTCGGCGGACTCGACCTCCTGCAGGCCGTCACGGGGCTGGGCGCCCTCACCTCCGTACGCCTGACCACCACCAAACTGCCCGCCACCCTCCACCAGCCGTGGATGGACGCCGAGCTCACCGAACGGCTGCGGACCACCACCGAACCGGTGGAAGTGATGCGCGGCACCGCCCGTGACGTCCCGGTGAAGTTCCCCAAGTCCACCAACGTCGCCGCATCCGTGGCCCTCGCGACCGGCGACCCCGACCTCGTCGAGGTCGTCGTCGTCGCCGACCCGGCCGCCACCCTCACCCGGCACGTCATCGAGGCGGACGGCCCGCACGGCACCTACCGCTTCGAGGTCGCCCACCGGCCCGACGCCACGAACCCCGCCACCAGCCAGGTCGTGCCGCACTCCGTGCTGCGCAGTCTCGCAGCCGTCGTCGGCCGGGCAGGACAGATCCTGTGACCGCCACCCTCACCACCGAGGCCGTCCACACCCAGGAGGCCGGCAACCCCGACGCACCGCTGCTGCTCTGCCTGCACGGCATCGGCTCCTCCTCCGGCGCCTTCGCCCCGCAACTCGCCGGACTTTCCGACCAGGTACGGGTCGTCGCGTGGGACGCCCCCGGGTACGCGGCCTCCGCCGACCCCGGCCGGGCCCCCGGCCTCGACGGCTACGCCGACACCGCGGCCGCGCTGATCCGTGACCGCGGCGGCCGCGCCCATGTCCTCGGCGTCTCCTGGGGCGGCGTCATCGCCCTGCGCCTTGCCGCCCGCCACCCCGACCTCGTCGAGTCCCTGATCGTCGCCGACTCCAGCCGCGGCTCCGGCACCAACCCGGACAAGGCAGCCGCCATGCGCGCCCGCGCGGCACAGCTCGCCGCCGAAGGCCCGGACGCCTTCGCCGCCGCCCGCGGCCCACGCCTCGTTTCCGCCGACGCCCCGGCCGAACTCGTCGAACGCGTCGTGGCGACCATGGCCGCCTCCATCCGCACCCCCGGATACGGCTACGCCGCCGACGCGATGGCCGAGACCGACCTCACCGACGACCTGCCCACCATCACCGCACCGGCACTCGTCCTCTGCGGCGAACAGGACACCGTCACCGGAACCGAGGAGTCCCAAGCCATCGCGGGCGGCCTCACCAAGTCCGTGTACGTGACCCTCTCCGGCGCCGGACACCTCTCCAACCAGGAACGGCCCGAGGCCTTCAACGCCTGGGTCCGCGCCCACCTCCACGTCGTCGCCCGCACCCCCGCGTGACGACGGCCCGCCCCCACCCGCACCAACGAACCGAGGAGCAACCCGTGCCCATCGACAACACCCCCTACGAGACCGACGGCGACCTCGCGAAGTACACCGACTCGCTCATCGCCACCAAGGACTCCCGCGAGCCCGACTGGAACACCCTCTCCTTCCAGGCGAAGGCCGGCGACCAGTACAAGCGCGCCCAGATCCGCTACGTCGGCTCCGGCGCCACCGGCAACCACGAGAACGACAACCGCATCATCCCGTCCGGTGGCTTCACCTTCTCCAACATGCTGCTGCCGCCCGGCGCCGAAGGCCCCGAGCACACCCACCACGACGTCGAGGAAGCCTTCTTCGTCCTCGAGGGCCAGGTCAGGGTCGGCATCCACCGCGGCGCCGACGAGGTCGAGTACCGCACCCTCGGCTACCGCGACATGATCGTCGTGCCCGCCGGAGTGGCCCGCTCGCTGAAGAACGAGGGCGACACCGACGCCCTGTTCTGCGTCATCATCGGTACCCGGAAGCCGCAGGTCCCGACGTACCCCGAGCACTCCCCGATGCACGGCATCACCCGCGACTGATGGCCGCCGACGACACCCCCCGTACCGCGGACAGCTCCCGTACGGTCGTCGTCACCGGCGCCGGCCGCGGCCTGGGACTGGCCGCGGCCCGCCGGATCGGCCGCGACGGCTACCGCGTCGTCATCGCCGAACTCGACGAACGGACCGGCAAGCAGGCCGCCGACGACCTGCGCGCCGACGGCATCACCGCGGACTTCCACCCGCTCGACGTCGCCGACCCGGACTCCGTCGACGCCCTCGCCACCACCCTCGCCGGCGACGGCACCAGGCTCCACGGCCTGGTCAACAACGCCGGTCTGGCCAACGCGGTCGGCGGAAAACCGTTCCACGAGATCGACGTGCAGGCGTGGGACCGCATCATGACGGTCAACGCCCGCGGCCCCTGGCTCGTCGCCCGCGCCCTCCTCCCGCTCATGACGGCGGGCGGCGGCGGCCGGATCGTCAACCTCGCCTCGGACGCCGCGCTGTACGGGTCGCCCCGCCTCGCCCACTACATCGCCTCCAAGGGCGCCGTCATCTCCCTGACCCGGGCCATGGCCCGCGAGACCGGGGACCTCGGCATCACCGTCAACGCGGTCGCCCCCGGACTGACCGAGGGGGAGTCCTCCGTCGACATCCCCGCCGAACGGCACGAGCTGTACCGGCTGAACCGGGCGATCTCCCGGCCCCAGCAACCGGCGGACCTGGTCGGCCTGATCGCCTTCCTCGTCGGCGACGAGTCCGGCTACATCACCGGCCAGACCTTCGCCGTCAACGGTGGCTTCACCATGCACTGACCCCACGGGCACACCGCCGCACCGGACCACTCCCACAGGGCCCCGGTGCGGCGACCGCCCCAGGACACCCCCCTCACACCAAGGAGTACGAGATGGACCTCGGCCTCGCCGACCGCAGCATCCTCGTCACCGGCGGCAGCTCCGGCGTCGGCCTCGCCACGGTCCGCATGCTGCTCGCCGAAGGCGCCCGCGTCGCCACCTGCGGCCGCCGCGCCGACGCCCTCACCGCCGCCCTCGACGGACTCGCCGGACCGGACAGGCTCCACCACGCCCCCTGCGACGTAAGGGACGAAGCGGCAGTCAAAGCGTTCACCGAAGAAGCCGCCGACCGCTTCGGAGGCATCGACGGACTCGTCAACAACGCCGGCGCCTCCCGGATGAAACCCTTCACCGAGACCACCGCGGACGACTGGCGCGACGAACTCGAACTCAAATTCTTCGGCGTCCTCAACCCCCTCCACGCCGCCCTGCCCCACCTGCGCAAGTCCGGCAACGCCTCCGTCGTCAACATCAACGCCGTACTCGCCAAGCAGCCCGAGACCCGGCTCATGACCACCAGCGCCGCCCGCGCCGGCATCCTCAACCTCTCGACCTCCCTGTCGAAGGAACTCGCCCCCGACGGCATCCGCGTCAACTCCGTCTGCCTCGGCCTCGTCGACACCGGACAGTGGGAACGCCGCTACGCAGCATCCGGCAGCCCCCTCGACTACGCCGCCTGGCAGGCCGAACTCGCCGCCGACCGAGGCATCGCACTCGGCCGCCTCGGCAACGCCGAAGAAGTCGCGTACGCCATCACCACCCTCCTCTCACCCCGGGCCTCGTACATCACCGGCACCACCGTCGACGTCTGCGGCGGCGTCAACCGATCCATCGCATAACACCCGCCCCCCACCCCCGTTCACGTACCTCAGGAGCGCAACGACATGACCCAACCCAACGGCGGCGACCTGCTCGTCGAGACGCTGCGCGGACTCGGCGTCGACACGGTGTTCGGCATCGTCAGCGTGCACAACCTGCCGCTCGTCGAAGCCGTGGACCGCGACCTGCGCTTCGTCCCCGTGCGCCACGAAGCCGCCGCAGTCAACGCGGCCGACGGCTACGCCCGCGCCACCGGACGCCTCGGCTGCGCCCTCACCAGCACCGGCACCGGAGCGGGCAACGCAGCCGGCTCCCTCATCGAGTCCCTCAGCTCAGGCACCCCCGTCCTCCACATCACCGGCCAGATCGACAGCGAATACCTCGGCTCCGGACGCGGCTTCATCCACGAGACCAAGGACCAGCTCGGCATGCTCCGCGCGGTCTCCACCCACGCCGTCACCGTGACCGACGCCGCCGACGCGGGCGACATCCTCCGCGACGCCGCCGCCCGCGCCCTCACCGCCCCGCACGGCCCCGTCAGCGTCGAATGGCCCATCGACCTGCAGTTCGCCCCCCAGCAGCTGACCGGCACACCCGTACCCGCCGGCTCACCCCCGGCCCTGCCCGACCCGGCCCTCCTAGACGAGGCCGCGGCCCTCCTCGCCGCCGCACACCGCCCCCTCGTCTGGGCCGGCGGCGGAGCCAACAGCGCCCGCCCCGAACTCGCCGCACTCCTCGACGCGCTGAACGCCGGACTCGTCACCTCCAACTCCGGCCGCGGCTCCGTCCCCGAGTCCGACGAACGCGTCCTCGGCAACTACGCCACCGCCCCCGCCGGACGCGCCCTCCTCGCCGAAGCCGACGTGCTGCTCTCCATCGGCACCCACTTCCGCTCCAACGAGACCGCCGACTACAGCCTCGAACTGCCCTCGGTACACATCCAGCTGGACCTCGACCCGGCCGCCCCCGGCCGCGTCTACCCCGCCACCTGCGCCCTGCACGGCGACGCGGCCGCCGTCCTCACAGCCCTCCTGGAACGCATCAGCAGCAGCGGTACGGAGACGGACTGGCCGGCCCGCGTACGCAAGGCCCGTAACGACGCCCGCAACGCACAGCGCCACGCGATCGGCCCGCAGGCCGCAGTCAACGACGCGATCCGCGACGCCTGCCCGCCCGCATCCGTCATCGCCCGAGACGTCACCATCCCCTCCTCCACCTGGGGAAACCGGCTGCTGGAAATCACCGACCCGGCGACCAACGTCTTCCCCCGCGGCGGAGGCATCGGACAAGGCCTCGCCATGGGCATCGGCGCCGCACTCGGCCGCCCCGACACCCCCACCGTCGTCATCGCAGGCGACGGCGGCCTCGCCGTCCACCTCGGCGAACTCCTCACCCTCGCCCAGGAGAGGCCCCGCCTCACCCTCCTCGTCTTCAACGACGGAGGCTACGGCGTCCTGCGCAACATGCAGGACACCCACTTCCCGCGCCGCTCCGGCGTCGACCTCACCACCCCCGACTTCGCCGCGCTCGCCGCCGCCGTCGGACTCCCGTACGCCCGGATCGCCACCGAAGCCGACGCCGGCCCCGTCATCAAGGAAGCCACCGCCTCCGACGGCCCCACTCTCGTCGAGATCGACCTCGCCGCACTCGGCCCGATGAACACGCCGTTCACCCCGCCCGTCAAGCTCCCCTCGACCGCCACCGGACAAGGAGGCAACCCGCGATGACCACCACCGGACAAGAACCCCAGCTCGACCTGCTCGTCCACCGCATGACCTGGGAAGCCGACGGCGTCCTCGGCATCGAACTCACCCACCCGGACGGCATCCCCCTCCCCGCGTGGACCCCCGGCGCCCACATCGACGTACACACCGGCGGCCACATCCGCCAGTACTCCCTGTGCTCCGACCCCGCCGACCCCACCCACTGGCGCATCGGCATCCTCAAGGAGCCCGCATCCCGCGGCGGCTCCGCCCACATCCACACCCAGCTGCGGCCCGGCCAGACCCTCCGCGTCCAAGGCCCCCGCAACCACTTCGAACTCGACGCCGACGACACCGCCGGCAGCTTCCTCTTCATCGCAGGCGGCATCGGCATCACCCCGATCCTCGCCATGGCCCGCGAAGCGACCCGCCGCGCCATCCCATGGCGCCTCGTCCACGGCGGCCGCACCCGCACCTCCATGGCCTTCGGTGCCGAACTCACCGCACTCGCCGAACTCCCCGGCGGATCAGTCGAGTTCGTCCCCCAGGACGAGCAGGGCCACATCGACCTCGACACCCTCCTCGGCGACCTCCCCGCAGACACCCAGGTCTACTGCTGCGGACCGGAACCCCTCCTCGCCGCCGTCGAGGAACGCTGCCCCACCGCCCGCACGGAACGCTTCGCCGCCCCGACGGCAGCCCCCCGCGACGGAGAGGACACCGGCTTCGACGTCGTCTGCTCCCGCACCGGAACCACCGTCCAGGTCGGCCCCGACACCTCGGTCCTGGACGCACTGGAAGGCGCCGGAATCTCCGTACCCTCCTCCTGCCGCGACGGCATCTGCGGCACCTGCGAGACCAAAGTCCTCGAAGGCACCCCCGACCACCGGGACTTCCTGCTCTCCGAAAGCGAGAGGGCCGCCGGCGCCTCGATGATGCTCTGCGTCTCCCGCGCCTGCACCCCGCGCCTCGTCCTCGACCTCTGAACCGCCCCCGAAGGGAGCCGACATGACCACCCCGCAGTACCTCAACCCCCACCAGGCACGCACCGCCGACCCCACCCCGTACGAGAAGAAACTCGCCGCCGTGATCGAGGACGTCTTCGGCAGCGGCGCCCACGACCTGCCAGGCCTCGTCGCCGGACTCAACGCCCGCGACCTGCCCGCCCCCGACGGCAACCCGTGGACCGAGGACACCTTCCGCACCGAGATGCGACGACTGGGAGCGTGAAACGACCATGACCACCGACACCGCAACACACACGGGCGAGACCACCCGGCCCTCCGAAGTCGCCCGCCCCGGCAACCGCACCGCCGACCGTCTCTTCGGCACCGGCATACGCAACCAGTGGTACGCCGTCTGCCCCTCCGACTTCGTCGCCGCCGGCGGCATGAAGCGCCTCACCCTCCTCGGCGAGGAATGGCTCCTCTTCCGCCGCGCCGACGGCACCCTCCACATGCTGGAGGACCGCTGCCCCCATCGCGGCGCCCGCCTCTCGCTCGGCAAACACCTCGGCGACCGGATCGCCTGCTGGTACCACGGCGTCCAGGTCGACGGCACCGGCACCGTCGCCGCCGTACCCGGCCTGCCCGGCTGCAACCTCGAAGGCAAACAGCTCGTCGCCGCACCCCATCTCGTCGAGGCCGGCGGCGCGATCCTGGCCTACTTCGGCGACAACGAACACCCCGAACCGGCCCCCCTCGTCCTGCCGGAACAGCTCACCGACCCCGACGTCTCGGCCTTCCTCTGCTACGCGGAGTGGAACGTCAACTGGCGCTACGCCGTCGAGAACCTCCTCGACCCCATGCACGGATCGTTCCTGCACCGCGACTCGCACAGCATGTCCGAAGGGCAGACCACCGCCCGCTTCCGGATCCGCGAGACCGAACGCGGCTTCTTCTTCGAGAAGACCGACCAGAGCGGCGTGAACTTCGACTGGGTCGAACTCTGCCGCACCGGCATCGACTGGGTCGACCTGACCATCCCGTACCCGCCCACCGCCGGCCCCGGCGGCCCGTTCGGCATCGTCGGCATGGCCACCCCCATCGACGAGGACCGCTGCGCCGTCTTCTTCTGGCGCTACCGTCGCGTCACGGACTGGCAGCGCGACACCTGGCGCTTCCTCTACAGGACCGTGCTGGAGGACCGCCACTGGGACGTCCTCGAACAGGACCGGATCATGCTCGAAGAGCTCCGCAGCGACGCCGACCAGGCGGAGAACCTGTACCAGCACGACCTGGGTGTCGTCCGCGTCCGCCGCATGTACCGCACGGAAGCAGAGGCCCAGGCCCGGGCGAACACCACCGGCTGAGCCGCCTCGAACACAAAGATGTCCTCGATCGCCGGACGAGCTCGATCAACGAGCCCGTCCGGCGATCGAGGTTCACGCACGGGCCGGGCAATTCCCAACCTGTCCGGCAAATCGGTCTCGTTACGCGATCGAGGACAAAGTGGCCACGTGCGGTCCCCGCCCTACCCCTCCTCGCCCCCCCCCTCCTCCGCCGCCAGCACAGACCGCTCCAACTTCTCCAACAACCGCGCCAACTGCCGGCACTCTGCAGGAGTGAGCCCCGCCAGCATCCGCCGCTCGTTCTCCAAATGCTCCGAGAACAGCTCGTCGATCGTCGACAGACCCTCGTCCGTCAACCGCGAATGCACCACCCGACGGTCCTGCGGATCCCGCTCCCGCAGAATCAGCCCGTCCTTCTCCAGCCGGTCGATCCGCAACGTCACACCGGCCGAACTGATCAGCCCGGAGTCCGCCAGCTCACCTGCCGTACGACGGAACGGCGCACCCGCCCTGCGCAACGCGGTCAGCACATCGAACCCCGCCATCGACAGGCCCTTGCGCTCCACCGGCCGCGAAATCGCCGCGCTGTACCGCAGGAACGCCCGATGCAGCCGGCCGAACACCTCCAGCGGAGCCGTATCCAGATCCGGCCGCTCCCGCCGCCAGTCCTCGACGATCGACGCCACCGCATCCTGCCGCGTCGCGGAAGCCGTCTTCTTCGCCATCCCGGGCACCCTCCGTGCAGGAACACAATGGGTAAGAATCTTAGCCCTCAAAGGCCACCCGCGGCCGCGCAGCCACCCACCTGCACCGCACCCCGCCCACCGCGCACTCAGCCCTGCGAGAACCCCACTGCGCACCCCCCACGCCATGCGACAGCATGGATCCATGTCCGTACTGACGCGCAACGAAGCGCAGACCCGAGCCCAGTTCCTCGACGTACACCGGTACACGATCGACCTCGATCTGACCACGGGTGAGGACACCTTCGACTCCCGCACCGTCATCCAGTTCACCGCCCTCGCGGCCGGAGACACCTTCGTCGAACTCAAGCCCGCCACCCTGCGCTCCATCAGCCTCGACGGACACCCCCTCGACCCCGCCGACCTCACCGAGAACCGGTACCCGCTCACCGCACTCGCCGCCGGCCCGCACGAACTGCGCATCGACGCCGCCATGCGCTACTCCCGCACCGGTGAAGGCATGCACCGCTTCACCGACCCCACCGACGGCGAAACGTACCTCTACACCCAGCTCTTCATGGAAGACGTCCAACGGGTCTTCGCCGCATTCGACCAGCCCGACCTCAAATCCGTCTTCGCCCTCACCGTCACCGCCCCCGAAAGCTGGACCGTCCTCGGCAACGGCATCGCCGAACACACCGGCAACGGCCGGTGGACCATCGCCCCCACACCACTGATCTCCACCTACCTCGTCGCCGTCGCCGCAGGCCCCTGGCACTCCGTCACCACCGAGCACGCCGGACTGCCCTTCGGCATCCACTGCCGCCGCTCCCTCGCCCCCCACCTCGACGCCGACGCTGACGAAATCCTCGACATCACCCGCGCCTGCTTCGACCGATACCACGAGAAATTCGACGAGCCCTACCCCTTCGACTCCTACGACCAGGCCTTCGTCCCCGAATTCAACGCCGGCGCCATGGAGAACCCCGGGCTCGTCACCTTCCGCGACGAATTCATCTACCGCTCAGCCGTCACCGACACCGAACGCCAGACCCGCGCCATGGTCATCGCCCACGAAATGGCCCACATGTGGTTCGGCGACCTCGTCACCCTCGCCTGGTGGGACGACATCTGGCTCAACGAGTCCTTCGCCGAATACATGGGCTACCAGACCCTCACCGAAGCCACCCGCTTCACCGACACCTGGGTCGACTTCGGCGTAGCCCGCAAGGGCTGGGGATACGACGCCGACCAACGCCCCTCCACCCACCCCGTCGCCCCCGACCCCGCCGCCGTCCCCGACACCGCATCCGCCATGCTCAACTTCGACGGCATCTCCTACGCCAAGGGCGCATCCGCCCTGCGCCAACTCGTCGCCTGGCTCGGCGAAAAAGACTTCCTCACCGGCATCAACACCCACTTCGCCCGACACAAATTCGCCAACGCCACCCTCGCCGACTTCATCGACAACCTCGCCTCCGCCACCGACCGCAACGTCCACGCCTGGGCCGAAGAATGGCTCCGCACCACCGGCGTCGACACCCTCACCCCCCACGTCGACGAATCCGACGGCGCCTGGTCCATCACCATCGACCAGCACGGCCACCGCCCCCACCGCATCGCCGTCGGCGCCTACGACCACGCCCTCGACACCCAGCCGGGACCCGACCGCCTCACCCTGCGCGACCGCTTCGAACTGGACGTCCCCCACAACAACACCGCCAAGATCCACACCGGGCGCCGCCCCGCCCTCATCGTCCCCAACGACAACGACCTCACCTACGCCAAGGTCCGCCTCGACCCCGAATCCTGGAACACCGCACTCCACACCCTCTCCGGCATCCCCGACGCCCTCACCCGAGCCGTCATCTGGAACACCGCCCGCGACATGGTCCGCGACGGCGAACTCCACCCCGCCACCTACCTCCGCACAGCCCGCACCCACCTCCCGCACGAAACCGACCTGGCCCTCGTCCAAGGCGTCCTCACCTTCGCCGACACCCAGATCACCCGCCGCTACACCACCCCCGACAACCGACCCGCCGCCCACGCCACCCTCACCGACCTCTGCCGCGACCTCATCCGCCGCACCGAGGACGGCACCAACCCCGGCCTCCGCCTCACCGCCGTACGCCACCTCATCGACGCCGCCACCCAACCCGACACCATCCAGGACTGGCTCACCAACGACAGCGTCCCCGGCGGCCCCGAACTCGACCCCGAACTCCGCTGGCGCATCCTCACCCGACTCGCCGTCCTCGGCGCCACCGACGAAACCACCATCGCCACCGAACTCGAACACGACCCCAGCGCCACCGGCCAGGAAGGCGCCGCCCGCTGCCGCGCCGCCCTCCCCACCCCCGAAGCCAAAGCCACCGCCTGGCACAGCCTGTTCAACGACGACACCCTCTCCAACTACCTCTTCAGCGCCACCGCCCAAGGCTTCTGGCAACCCGAACAGGCCGACCTCGTCCACACCTACGTCCCGCGCTACTACCCCGAAGCCACCGCACTCGCCGCCCGCCGCGGCCCCGCCATCGCCGAAGCCGCGGGCCGCTACGCCTTCCCCCACTACGCCATCGACACCGACAACCTCCACCACGGCGAACAAGCCCTGAACGACCCCACCCTCATCCCCGCCCTCCACCGCAAACTCACCGACCAGATCGACGACCTGCGCCGAGCCATCGCCGTACGCAACGCCCACTGACCCACCACACCGCGACACCCACACACCGCAACACCCGTGCCCGGCGCCACCCCCACCACAAGGGGAGACGCCGGGCACACCCATACCACCGGCACCCCCCGACAACCCCCCACCCCCCACCGCCCGTCCCCCTTTCGGGTTCAGATCAACGGGCTCACCGGCCGCGCCACCAGAAACCCGGACAAGCTGGCATGTCCACCCATGCGCGCACCCGAAGGGCCCCACCACCCATGCCCACCCCACCCCTCGCCGGATCCACCACCGGACCCGACGCCCTCCGCCCCCTCCTCGACACCGTCCTCACCGCACTCCACGACGGAGCCCACCAACGAAACGGCCCCATCCCCGCCGGCGGACCCCCAGCCACCACCCCCCGCATACGCGCCGCCACCCACCCCGTCATCCCCGACCACGGCACCGGCCCCCACCACGCCCTACGCACCCTCATCACCGCACTCGCCCAAGGCTCCGCAGACCCCGCACACCCCCACTGCGCAGCCCACCTCCACACCCCACCCCTCGCCCTCGCCACCGCAGCCGACCTCGCCGCCTCAGCCCTCAACCCCTCCATGGACTCCTGGGACCAAGCACCCGCCGCCTCAACCCTCGAAGCCGACACCACCACCGCACTCGCCCACGAGATCTACCCCCACCACCCCCACCCCGACGCCCTCATCACCACCGGCGGCACCGAAGCCAACCAACTCGCCCTCCTCCTCGCCCGCGAACGCCACGGCCCCGTACAGACCATCTGCGCCACCAACGCCCACCACAGCATCAACCGCGCCACCTGGCTCCTCGGCCTCCCCGAACCCCTCACCATCCCCGCCCCCACCGGCGTCATGGACCTCACCGCACTCGAAGAAACCCTCACCCGACACCACCACCAACACCTCCTCGTCACCGCCACCGCAGGCACCACCGACACCGGCCGGATCGACCCCCTGAACGACATCGCCGACCTCTGCACCACCCACGGCGCCGAACTCCACATCGACGCCGCCTACGGCGGCCCCCTCCTCTTCAGCCCCACCCACCGCACCAAACTCCACGGCCTCCACCGCGCCCACAGCGTCACCCTCGACCTCCACAAACTCGGCTGGCAACCCGCCCCCGCAGGCATCCTCGCCGTCCCCGACCACCACCACCTCCAAGCCCTCCACCACCAAGCCGCCTACCTCAACGCCGACGACGACACCGAAGCCGGCCTCCCCGACCTCCTCGGCCGCTCCCTGCGCACCACCCGCCGACCCGACGCCCTCAAAATCGCCGTCACCCTCCAAGCCCTCGGCCGCACCGGACTCGCCGACCTCATCGACCGCACCATCAACACCGCCCACCACCTCGCCGACCTCATCACCCACACCCCCACCCTCGACCTCTACGAACGCCCCACCATCACCACCGTCCTCTTCCGCCCCACCAACACCGACGACCACACCGTCGCCACCATCCGCCGCACCCTCCTCACCAACGGCCAAGCCGTCCTCGGCCGCGCCCACACCCACAACGGCCTCTGGCTCAAAGCCACCCTCCTCAACCCCCACACCACCCCCAACGACCTGCAAACCCTCCTCGACCACGTCACCCACCTCACCCACGACCTCAAGAAAGGCAACACACCCCGATGACCGACCGACCCAGCCCCAACCCCGACCAGCCACACGACCTCGTCGGCATCGGCATCGGCCCCTTCAACCTCTCCCTCGCCGCCCTCGCCCACGGCATCCCCGGCAACCCCCACCCCCTCGCCGCGACCTTTTACGAACAACGCCCCGCCTTCCACTGGCACCCCGGCCTCCTCATCGACGGCGCCAGCCTCCAAGTCCCCTTCCTCGCCGACCTCGTCACCCTCGCCGACCCCGCAAGCCCCTGGACCTTCCTCAACTACCTACGCAGCCGCGACCGCCTCTTCCCCTTCTACTTCGCCGAGCGCTTCCACATCCAACGAGCCGAATACGACGCCTACTGCCGCTGGGTCACCGACCAACTCCCAGGACTCCACTTCAGCCACCAGGTCGACGCCGTCCGCTGGAACCCCGAACGCCAACTCTTCGAAGTCGACTTCACCCAACTCGACACCCACGGCGAAGCCGAAGCCCTCGGCCGCGCCTACACCCGCCACATCGCCCTCGGCATCGGCACCGAACCCTTCATCCCCGACCCCCTCAAACCCCTCGCCGACGCCGAAACCGTCCCCGTCATCCACTCCGCCGACTACCTCCACCACCGCCGACAACTCCTCGAAGCCGAACACATCACCGTCATCGGCTCCGGCCAGTCAGGCGCCGAAATCTTCCTCGACCTCCTCCGCGCACGCCCCGCCGGACACGAAAAACTCCACTGGCTCGCCCGCACCCACGCCTTCGCCCCCATGGAGTACTCCAAACTCGGCCTCGAACACTTCACCCCCGACTACAGCCGCTACTTCCACGCACTCCCCGAACACGTACGCGACGAACTCGTCCCCCACCAATGGCAACTCCACAAAGGCATCGACGCCGACACCATCGCCGCCATCCACGACGAGCTCTACCGACGCACCCTCCACGGCGGCTGGCCCGACACCACCCTCACCCCCGGCGTCCACGTACGCACCGCCGGCCGTCTCGCCAACAATCGCGTCGAACTCCACCTCGAACACACCCAACAAGGCACCCGCACCCGCCTCACCACCGACGCAGTCGTCCTCGCCACCGGCTACCGCGAACGCCCCCTCGACCGCATCCTCACCGGCCTCGCCCCCCACATCCGCCGCGACACCGGCGGACGCCCCCGCATCGACGACCACTTCCGCCTCGAACTCGACCCCACCGTCACCGGCAACGTCTACGTACAGAACGCCGAACGCCACACCCACGGAGTCGGCGCCCCCGACCTCGGACTCGCCGCCTGGCGCAGCGCCACCATCCTCAACAACCTCACCGACACCAACGCCTACCCCCTCCCACAACGCACCGCCTTCACCACCTTCGGCCTCACCCCCCAGAACACCCCCAAAATCCCCCACCAGCACCCCGGCCTCATCCCCCTCGTACAGGGCAACTGACCCACCGCACAAAACAGAAGCGGCCGCCTCCCGGAAAGGAGACGGCCGCTCAACCAAGGAACCGCTAGAACACCGGCTTACCATCCCGCGTCAGCCGCCAGTCCACCGAAGCGAACTGCGAACCGTCCACCGAACCCTTCGCCTGCACCCACGCAATGATCGTGTTGCGGATCTCCTCCGAATTCGCCCACAACTGCTTCGCACCCGGCACATGCGGGAAGTTACCGCCACCGCTCGCCCGATAGTTGTTCACCGCCAGCACGAACTGAGCCGCCGGATCGATCGCCTTGCCCTCGAACGACAGATTCACAATCCGCGAACCATTCGGCTTCGCAATGTCGATGTCATACGTCAGACCCGACACCGCGTCATAGTTGTAGTCCGGCGTGTTGTCCGCATTCGTCAACTTCGCCGTATCCACCGGAACATCGGCCGCCGTCTGCACGTAATACCGCGCCGAGAACTCCAGGTAGTCCTTGATCTGCGCACCCGTCAACAACCGGGCCTCAAGCGTGTTCTCGAACGGATACAACCCCGCCGCATCCTTGATCGTCACATCACCGGCAGGAATCTGCGCCGTACGCGAGAAACACGACGCCTGCGACAGCACCGGAAGCGACGCATACGCACCACCAGCCAGCGCAGCCTTCACCGTCTCCGCCTGAACCACATTGATCAGATCAATGATCGGCTCGTCCTTCCACGCCGCCTCCGCCGTCGTCATCGCCACCGTCGACGAACCGATGACCTGATTGACGTACGCCACGACCTTCTTGTGCTCGTCGGCCAGCAGACCCGTGATCTTCGGGTCCTCCGCCACCGTGTTCGAGTTCAACACCTGCGAACCCGCACGCTCCACCACCCAGTGGCCCTTCTCCCACACCAGATCGAAGTCGAACAGCGTCAACCGCTGCCCCCACTTCAACGGCTCGGAGAGCACCACCTTCTTGCCCGTCTCCTTGTTCTCCACGAAGTACTCGGGGATCTCCAGATGCGCATGACCGACCAGAATCGCATCGATGCCCGGCACCTGCTCCGCCACCAGAGCCGCCGCGTTCTCCACATACGGAACCTGATCACCGTACGACGACGTCCCACTGGTCCCCGAATGCGCCGACACGATCACGACATCCGCACCCATGGACCGAAGCCGCGGCACAAACTTCGCCGCCTGCTCCTCCAACCCCGGGAACACCATCTTGCCGCTGACATTCGCCTTGTCCCAGATCGCGATCCCCGGATTCGTCAGACCCAGAATCGCCACCTTCACATCCGGACCGTGCGGCGTACGCATCCGCTTGATCACATACGGAGCGAACGCAGGCCGCAACGTCTTCGCATCCAGCGCATTCGCACCCAGCAGCGGGAAATCACACTGCTCCTCGAACTTCCGCAGCACCGGAATGCCGTAGTTGAACTCATGGTTGCCCAGCGCCGCCGCGTCATACCCGATCGTGTTCATCGCCTGCGCCATCGGATGCACCGGACCACGCTTCGCCGTGATCGGATCGATCTTCGCGTAGTAGTACGACAGCTGCGTGCCCTGGATCGTGTCACCCGCATCGATCATCAGGGTGTTGTGCCGGCCCTTCTCCGCACGGACCTGGTCCACCAGCGTCGAGATCTTCGCCAGACCCACATCGTTGTGCGCCTTGTCGTCGAACTCCTTGTCCGTGAAGTAGTCCCAGTTGAAGACATTCCCGTGCAGATCGGTCGTACCCATCACCGTGAACGAATACCGCTTCGGCGGACGCCCATGACCACGACCGTGAGCCTCGGCAGGCACAGCCACACCCCCAGCCATCGCCACACCGGCCCCGGCCGCAGCCGATGTGCCCAGGAACGTCCTACGGTTCAGCGGCATCTCGTCTCCCACAGATCAGATCTCGCAGTACACAACGCGCGTAGATAATGACCCACCAGCCGCACCCGGCAACACCCCTCGCAGGTTTCTATCTGATGACCACACGAGTCACACCCCGATGCGACCGTGGACCCCTGCCCCCCACACCAGCCCCCTACGGCACCCCCGAAACACCCCCGCCCCCGACCCCGAACCCCAACGACACACCGCCCACGCCCAGGTGAACGCCCACTTCACCAAGACGCCCCCCAAAACTCCGAACAGAATGCTCATCAGAGCGCCACCGTGCACAATTCAACACTTGTCAATAACCCTTCACCCAAAGGTTGTTGAGTCGACACGCAGACCCAAATCGCTACCCGTAGGTAAGGTCTAGGCTCAAACCATGCGCCGAGCAAAAATCGTCTGCACCCTGGGCCCCGCCACCGACACATACGACCAGATCAAGGCACTCGTCGAAGCCGGAATGGACATCGCCCGCTTCAACCTCAGCCACGGCTCCTACGCCGAACACGAACAGCGCTACCGCCACGTACGCAAAGCCTCCGACGAAACCGGACGCAGCGTCGGCATCCTCGCCGACCTTCAAGGCCCGAAGATCCGCCTCGGCCGCTTCCGCGAAGGCCCCGTACTCCTTGAACGCGGCGACACCTTCACCATCACCGTCGAACCCACCGAAGGCGACCGCAACACCTGCGGCACCACCTACGAAGGCCTCCACACCGACGTCACCACCGGCGAACGCATCCTCGTCGACGACGGCCGCGTCACCCTCGAAGTCACCCACGTCGACGGCCCCCGCGTCCACACCACCGTCATCGAAGGAGGCATGGTCTCCGACAACAAAGGCCTCAACCTCCCCGGCGTCGCCGTCTCCGTCCCCGCACTCTCCGACAAAGACATCGAAGACCTCCGCTGGGCCCTGCGCACCGGCGCCGACATCATCGCCCTCTCCTTCGTACGCAGCGGACAAGACATCGACGACGTCCACCGCATCATGGACGAAGAAGGCCGCCGCCTCCCCGTCATCGCCAAAGTCGAAAAACCCCAGGCCGTAGAGAACATCGACGACATCGTCGCCGCATTCGACGGCATCATGGTCGCCCGCGGCGACCTCGGCGTCGAAATGCCCCTCGAACAAGTCCCGATCGTCCAGAAGCGCGCCATCAAACTCGCCAAGCGCAACGCCAAACCGGTCATCGTCGCCACCCAGATGCTCGACTCGATGATCGACAACTCCCGGCCCACCCGCGCCGAAGCCTCCGACGTCGCCAACGCCGTCATCGACGGCACCGACGCGGTGATGCTCTCCGGCGAGACCAGCGTCGGCAAATACCCCATCGAAACGGTCCGCACGATGTCCCGCATCGTCGAAGCAGCCGAGGAAGACATCCTCGCCAAGGGCCTGCCCCCGCTCACCGACCGCAACAAGCCCCGCACCCAAGGCGGCGCGGTGGCCCGCGCAGCCGCCGAGATGGGCGACTTCCTCGGCGCGAAGTTCCTGGTCGCCTTCACCCAGAGCGGCGACACCGTCAAGCGACTCTCGCGCTACCGCTCACCCATCCCACTGCTGGCCTTCACCCCCGACCCGGCCACCCGCTCCCAACTGAACCTCACGTGGGGCGTCGAGACCTTCCTCGGCCCGCACGTCGACTCCACGGACGCGATGGTCGCCCAGGTCGACGAGGAACTCCTGCGGATCGGCCGCTGCGAGAAGGGCGACGTCGTGGTCATCACGGCCGGCTCTCCGCCCGGCGTCGCGGGATCGACGAACCTGGTACGCGTGCACCACATCGGCGAGGACGACAGCCCCAAGTAGATCGGTCGTCAGTGCTTCGGCCCGACGTGAGCGTCCATGAGCTCGACGGACGCCCGTCGGGCGACGGAGATGTTGTATTTCTTGCCCGCGCGCGTGCAGTGCTTCCACTCGACGCCCAGCTTGTCGAGGGTGTCGGTGTAGAGCTGCCTGATGTCGTCCGAGACGTTGGTGAACCAGTACCTCGGGTACTCGTAACGCTTCCGTTCACCACCGACGATGCGGGTGGTCCAGTTCATGTTGCGACACCCGTCGGAATGGATCAGGCCCCGGACGAAGTCCCACGGGTGCGCGTCGATGATTTCTTGCTGCCAGGGTTCGAGGGCGATGAGTCGTTCGTGCTTCTTGCCCGGGCCGTGCTGTGGGAAGACACATGTCCAGTGCCTCGTGAAGGACTTGACCTCGACGCAGCCGCTGCGTTGCCGTCGTCCCGTCCGCGGTGCAGGCATCACCCGCCGCATGGCCGCCTCGGCTTCGGTGATCAGCCCTGGCCAGGCGTCGCCGCAGAAGATCGACAAATGATGCTGCTTGGGCTTCGAGATGATGTGCCCATCACCGAGGTAGAGCCCCAGGAGGTACGCGTACGCGATGCGGTCGAAGTCTCGGCCGGTACATATCGGGCAGTCGGTGGGTTGCGTGTACTTGACCCCACGTTGCTTGCGATCCTCGTGCAGCCGCCAGCCGACGGTTCCGCGGGGAACATTGAGATGTTCAGCAACCGCCCGATTGGTTACGCCACGTCTCAAGAGTGCGAGCGCTTCGTCACGTATCGAAGGATTGTGCTGTGCCATGAGACGGATCTTCGTCCGAGACTCGTGACCAGGCACTCGGATCGGCGATGCGCTCACCATCAAGGGTGAAGATCGCCAATCACTGATCCACCTTGGAATCGAAGGAGAAGTGCCCCGAGTCGGATTCGAACCGACGCTGTATGGGTTTTGAATCCATGGCCTCTACCGCTGGGCTACCGGGGCCCCTTCGAAACGAAGGATCGCGAAGACCCTCCGTGCCTCAAACATACCGTAACTAGGTAGGCTCTTGGCAGCAGTACCCCTGTCTTGAACGAGGAGCCCCGTGACCACGCCCGAGTCGCCCCAGCCCGTCGCCGACGACGACAAGTCGCACGTCCCGCCGCTGACGACCCGCGTCGTCATCGCCGAGGACGAGGCTCTCATCCGCCTCGACCTCAAAGAGATGCTCGAAGAAGAGGGCTACGCGGTCGTCGGCGAGGCCGGAGACGGCGCGAAGGCGGTCGAGCTCGCCCGGGAGCACCGGCCCGACCTCGTCATCCTCGATGTGAAGATGCCGATCCTCGACGGCATCTCCGCCGCCGAGCGCATCGCCGAGGAGTCCATCGCGCCGGTCCTGATGCTCACCGCGTTCTCGCAGCGCGACCTCGTGGAGCGGGCGCGGGATGCCGGGGCGATGGCGTACCTCGTGAAGCCGTTCAGCAAGAGCGACGTGGTGCCGGCCATCGAGATGGCCGTGTCGCGGTTCGCGGAGCTGAAGGCGTTGGAGACCGAGGTCGCGGATCTTTCGCAGCGGCTGGAGACGCGGAAGCTGGTGGATCGGGCGAAGAGCATTCTGCAGACGGATTACGGGCTGTCGGAGCCGGCTGCGTTCCGTTGGATTCAGAAGACGTCGATGGATCGTCGTCTGTCGATGCAGCAGCTTGCCGAGGCGTTGATCGAGGATGCCGAGGAGAAGCGGCGGGCGTCGAAGGACGGCGAGTAGTCGGTTAGGTACGTACGGAAGAGGCCCGCACCCCGGATCGATCGGGGTGCGGGCCTCTTCCGTGTGAAGGGGTGGGTCAGTCCTCGCCGAGGTACGCCTTGCGGACGGACTCGTCGTGGAGGAGGTCCGCGCCGGTGCCGGAGAGGACGATGTTGCCGACCTCCATGACGTGGCCCTGGTCCGCGAGGGAGAGTGCGGCCTGGGCGTTCTGCTCGACGAGCAGGATCGTGGTGCCCGCCGCCTTGAGTTCGACGATGGTCTCCATGATCTTCTGCATCATGATCGGCGAGAGACCCATGGAGGGTTCGTCGAGCATGAGCAGTTTGGGCTGGGACATGAGTGCGCGTCCCATGGCGAGCATCTGCTGCTCGCCGCCGGAGAGGGTGCCTGCGGCCTGCTTCCTGCGCTCCCCGAGGATGGGGAAGAGGTCGTAGGCGCGCTGAATGTCCTTTTCGATGCCTGCCTTGTCGGAGCGCAGGAATGCTCCGAGTTTGAGGTTTTCGGCGATCGTCAGCCGGGGGAAGATGTGGCGTCCCTCGGGGGAGTGGGCGAGGCCCAGGGAGACGATCTTGTGGGCGGGGATGTTGGTGAGTGGTTTGCCCTCGAAGCGGATCTGGCCGCCGATGGGCTTGAGGAGGCCGGAGAGGGTGCGCAGGGTGGTGGTTTTGCCCGCGCCGTTGGTGCCGATGAGGGTGACGACCTGGCCGGCTTCGACGGTGAAGGAGATGCCTTTGACGGCTTCGATCTTGCCGTAGGCGACCTTGAGGTCTTCGACCTCGAGCAGTGCGGTCACTGGGCGTTTCCTTCCGTGCTGGTGTTGCTCTGTGCTCCGGAGGCTTCGGCGGCCTCGACTTCGGCGACTTCTTCGGCGCCGGGGGCGCCTTCGAAGGGGGTGCCGAGGTAGGCGGCGATGACGCGGTCGTCGCCCTGGACGACTTCCGAGGTTCCCTCGACGAGCTTTTCGCCTTGGACGAGGCAGGCGACGCGGTCGCACAGGTTGAAGATGAAGCGCATGTCGTGCTCGATGACGAGGACGGCGATGCCTTGGTCCCGGATGGCGAAGATGAGTTCTTCGGTGACGCGGGTTTCTTGGGGGTTCATGCCGGCGGTGGGCTCGTCGAGGAGGAGGAGTCCGGGGTCGCTGGCGAGGGCGCGGGCGATTTCCAGCTTGCGCTGGTCTCCGTAGGGGAGGTTGCGCGCGAGGTGGTCGGCCTTGTCCTGGAGGCCGATGAACTCGAGGAGTTCCATGGCGCGGGCGTGGGATGCGGCTTCGGCTTTTTTGAAGCCGGGGCCGCGCAGGAGGGCCGACCAGAGGCCTTCCTTGGTGCGGGTGTGGCGGCCGACGAGGACGTTTTCCAGGACGGTCATGTTGGCGAAGAGCCGGATGTTCTGGAAGGTGCGTGCGACGCCGGCTTTGGTGACCAGGTGTGGTTTGGGCGGGAGTACGGAGCCCTTGTAGCTGACGGTGCCTTCGGTGGGGACGTACAGCCCGGTGAGGCAGTTGAAGAAGGTGGTCTTGCCGGCGCCGTTGGGGCCGATGAGGCCGACGATTTCGCCTGCGTTGACGGTGAGGTCGACGTTGCGTACGGCGGTGAGTCCGCCGAATCGCATGGTGACTCCGGTGGCCTCAAGGACGGGGGTGCCGGTCTTGGGGGTGCCTTCGGTGATGGTGTCGGTGGTCATTTCGGCTGTCACGCCCCCGCCTTGGCGATGCCGGCGCCGGTTTCTTCGGACTGCCGTGGTTCTGGTACGTCGATGGGGTCGTTCTCGTGGTATTCGAGTTGCTGTCGCTTGTCGGCGACGACTCCTTCGGGGCGGAAGCGCATCAGGAGGATGAGCGCGAGGCCGAAGAAGAGCAGCTGGTAGTCGTTGAGGAACTGCAGCTTGGTCGGGATGACGTACAGCAGTGTGGCGCCGAGCAGGGGTCCGGTGATGGTTCCCATGCCGCCGAGGATGACGGCGGCGAGGAGGAACGCGGAGCTGGGCGGTACGGGTCCGGCGAAGACGTACATCTCGGGGACGACGGTGTGCTGTACGTGGGCTTGTACGGTGCCGGCGAGGCCGGCGAGGGTGGCGCCGAGTGCGAAGGCGATGAGTTTGACGCGGAAGCCGTTGATGCCCATGGCGGTGGCGGCTGTTTCGTCTTCGCGGATGGCGACCCAGGCGCGGCCGATGCGGGAGCTGCCTGCGCGGGCGAAGATTGTGACGACGAGTGCCGTGCAGAGCAGCATCAGCCAGAAGTAGTTGGCGTAGGAGCCGAGGGTGAAGCCGCCGATGGTGTGTTCTGCCCCGAAGTCGTATCCGAAGAATTTGAGGTCGGGGATGTTGGGGACGCCGTTGGGGCCGTTGGTGACGCTGGGGCCGGAGGTGCCGTCGAGGTTGCCCATGGTGATTCGGAAGATCTCTCCGAAGCCGAGGGTGACGATGGCGAGGTAGTCGCCGCGCAGTCGCAGGGTGGGGGCGCCGATGAGGACGCCGAAGATCAGCGATGCGGCGGCGCCGGTGAGGGCGGCGGCCCAGAACGGGAGGTGGACGCCGAAGGTTGAGGCGGTCGATCCGGAGACGAGGGCGGCGGTGTAGGCGCCTACGCCGAGGAAGGCGACGTATCCGAGGTCGAGCAGTCCGGCGAGGCCGACGACGACGTTGAGGCCGAGGGCGACGGTCGCGAAGATCAGGATGCTGACGGCGAGGAGGGTGAACTCGTCGGTGTTCTGGGTGAACGGGAAGGCCGCGGCTGCCGCGAAGGCGGCGATGACGGTGACCTTGCGGTGTTCGGTGGTGAGTGCCTTGAGGCGGGCGCTCAGTCCGGAGCGGGAGAGCGTGGCGACGCCGAAGGCGGCGAGGATCAGGAAGCCGACGAATTGTTCGCTTTCGGCCTGGAGTCCGTAGGAGGCGACGAACAGGCCGATGGCGAATGCGGCGGCGATGACGAGGATTTGGGCCCAGGAGGGGAGTGCCTTGGGCCGGGCGAGCTTGGTGCCGCTGATGCCGAAGACCGCGGCGAGCGCCTTCTTGAGGCCGCTGCTGGCGGGGTCGGTGTCGCGGTGGAGCGGCAGTCCGAGTGCGGCGAGCAGGGTGATGAGGGAGGCTGCCGCGGCGACGAATCCGCCGGGTTCCAGGTTGGCGATGCCGCCGAGTTCCTGCGCGATGGCGATGACGGTGTACCAGGTGGTGCCGAAGGTGCCGAGTGCGATGAGCAGCAGGGCGTTGTTGCTGCCTGCGGGGTTGAGCCAGCCGAGGCCGCGTACGCCGTGGCCTGCGAGGGCGAACAGCAGGGTGAGGGCGGCGCCGACGAGGGTGATGACCTGGAGGCCGCCGGGGTAGCCGGTGACGGTGAGGTCGCCGGGGAATTCGTCGGTCCAGGTCCAGGCGAGGAAGGTGCTCGCGAGGGTGGCGATGGCTCCGACGGTGGTGGCGAGTCGTGCGCCGGTCTCGGGGAGCGGGATGACGGGGGTGGTCTCGTGAGTGTTTGTCATGGGTATCACGCCCTGTCCGCGACACGTTCGCCGAGCAGGCCTTGTGGCCTGACCAGGAGGACGACGATGAGCAGGACGAACGCCCAGACGTTGGCCCAGGCTCCGCCGCCGAGCTTGTCCATCCCGGGGATGTCCTGGATGTACTGGATGGAGAGGGCTTCGGCGAGGCCGAGTACGACGCCGCCGAGCATGGCGCCGTAGATGTTGCCGATGCCGCCGAGGACGGCTGCGGTGAAGGCCTTGAGGCCGGCGATGAAGCCCATCTCGTAGTTGATCTGGCCGTACTTGAGGCCGGAGGAGACCGCTGCGACTGCGGCGAAGGCGGCGCCGATGGCGAAGGCCATCACGATGATGCGGTTGGTGTTGATGCCCATGAGTTGGGCGGTGTCGGGGTCCTGCGCGGTGGCCTGCATGGCGCGGCCGGAGCGGCTCTTGGCGACGAAGACGCCGAGGGCCAGCATGCACAGGGGTGCGGCGACGAGGAGGAAGAGGTCTGCGCGCTGGATCTGCAGGTTGTCGGTGATCTTGAAGGCTTCGCCGGTGAATTCGGGGAAGCTGCGGGCCTTCTTGGCGTCGGGGTAGAAGCCCCAGACGATCTGCTGCAGTGCGATGGAGAGACCGATTGCGGTGATCAGCGGGGCCAGGCGGGGCGCGGTGCGCAGCGGCCGGTAGGCGAATCTTTCGGCGGCGGTGGCGATGGCCACCGAGGCTATGACGCCGCCGATGAGCATGAGCGGGATGGCCATCCACAGGGCTGTTCCGCTGGGAAGCCAGAGGTAGATGGTGAGGGCGCCGAAGCCCCCGATCATGAAGATCTCGCCGTGGGCGAAGTTGATGAGCTGGACGATCCCGTACACCATGGTGTAGCCGATGGCGATAAGGCCATAGAGGGCACCGAGGGTCAGGCCGTTGGCCAGCGTTTGCGGCAGTTCGTGCACCGCAGGCCTCCGATGAGCGTGTCGGATATGACACCGCGCGAGGGCGCTGTTTGCGCCCTCGCGCGGTCTGGTTCAAGTAGTGCGGGTCATGCCGGGTGCTGCGGTGGTCAGTCCTTGAAGGTCTCGCTCTTCACGGACACCCACTCGCCGCCCTTGACCTCGTACACGGTGAGCTGCTTGTTGGTGGTGTCGCCGTACTGGTCGAAGGCGACCTTGCCGGTCACGCCGTCGAAGGAGACCTTGGCCATGGCCGCGGTGATCTTGGCGCGGGCGTCGTCGGGCAGCTTGCCGTCGTTGTCGGCGACGACGGCCTTGACGGCCTGGATGATGGACCAGGCGGCGTCGTAGGAGTAGCCGCCGTAGGCCGCGTAGGGGTCCTTGTAGCCGCCTGCGGAGTAGTCGGCGATGAACTTCTTGGCGGTGTCGAGCTGCTCCACCGGGTAGCCGACCGAGGTGGCGAGGTCACCGTCGTTGGCGACGCCGGATGCCGAGATGAAGGCGGGGTCGTAGATGCCGTCGCCACCCATGGCGGGGATCTTTGCTCCGGCCTTCTTGATCTGGTCGGAGAGGAGGCCGCCCTCGGGGTACTGGCCGCCGAAGTAGACGGAGTCGGCGCCGGAGTTCTTGACCTTGTCGGCGGTGCTGGAGAAGTCGGTCTCCTTCACCGTGACGTGGTCGGTGCCGACGACCTTGCCGCCCAGGCGCTCGAACTCCTTGGAGAAGATGGCCGCGAGGCCGGCGCCGTAGGTCTGCTTGTCGTCGACGACGTAGACCTTCCGCTTCTTCGCGTCGTTGTAGTAGTACTGCGCGGCGAAGCGGCCCTGGATGACGTCCGTGGTGGCCGTACGGAAGTAGGTGTCGAAGGGGCGCTTGAGGTCGCCGGTGCCCCAGTTGTCGCCCTGGCTGAGCGCCGGGTTGGTGTTGGCCGGCGAGACCTGGGTGAGGTGAGCCTTGGCGAAGTCGCTCTGCATGGACTGCGATACGCCGGAGTTCAGCGGGCCGACGACGCCGAGGACGTCCTTGTTGGCGACGAGCTTCACGGCGTTCTGGTGGCCGGTGGCCGGTACGGCCTGGTCGTCCAGCTCCTGGATCTTGAAGGTGACGCCGGGGACTTCTTTGTTCTTGTTCGCCGTCTTGGCGGCGAGGTCCACGGAGTTCTTGATGCCCTGGCCGAGGGCGGAGAGCGAGCCCGTGAGCGGGGCGTCCACGCCGATGATCACGGTGGTGTTCTTGTCGCTGCCCTTGTTGTCGTCGCGCGAACCGCAAGCGGTCAAGGTAAGAGCACCGGTGGTCATCACAGCGGTGAGAATGAGCAAGGAACGGTGTCGCACGGTGAATCCTTTCCCAGGCGCGGCCCCCTCTGCTGAGGTGCCGTTGCACTCGCCGGGCCGTGCTGGTGCGTGGAAGCGCCGCGATCTCAGTCGCGCCCGGCGGCGCGGTGACTGGCCGTGACTCTAGGCGCAGGTGGCGGGGTCGGGGATGGGTCGGCGGAGGATGTGACTGTCTTGTTATGACGTTGAGGAAGGCTTGAGGTGGCTGTGCGGACATGTACGGCTTTTTACCGGACGGTGAAGTGACCGCATGCTGAGAACGCGCAGCTCTGCTAAGGCGCTTGAAGCGATCTTGGTGCTGTCGCGTCGCGGGGGGCGGTGAGGGCGCGACGAAGTGCCCGGCGGCCGCGGGCCGGGTCCTGTGTGCCGCCCGGCGGTGCCCGGGTATTGCGCGCTTGTTACGCAGTGTTACGCCGGGGGGCGGTGTGGTCCACGCCCCGTGGTGTCCGTGGGGTGCGTGTGGCTGTTGAGTGGGTCATACAACGGGTTGCGCGGTCAAGAGTGTTGGGGGTGGAAGTTGCCCAACGCCCCTTCCTGCACGGGTGGTTGTGGGTGGATATGGCTCTGCCCGGCCTGGTTTGTGATCCGGGCCGGGCAGAGGGGTGGTGCGGTGCCGGTGGGTCAGGCGGCTGCGGGCTTGGGGGCGTCGCGGAGCATGCAGGTGAGGCGTGCGGTGCAGACGCGCTTGTCCTGTTCGTCCGTGATGACGATCT
Source organism: Streptomyces sp. NBC_00353 (assembly GCF_036108815.1). Lineage (NCBI taxonomy): Bacteria > Bacillati > Actinomycetota > Actinomycetes > Kitasatosporales > Streptomycetaceae > Streptomyces > Streptomyces sp. NBC_00353. Next base: position 7,383,863 of record NZ_CP107985.1, read on the forward strand.
CGTACGTGGCGGTGGAGCGGCCGCGGTGTACGGGGGTGGCGACGCCGGTGACGAGTCCGCTCCGTGCCCCTCGGTGATGGGTGCAGTTCAGGTCGACACCGACGGCGAGCTTGGTGGCGCCGCCGTGGAGCATGCTGCCGACGGAGCCGAGGGTCTCGGCGAGGACGGCGGAGGCGCCGCCGTGCAGGAGTCCGTAGGGCTGGGTGTTGCCTTCGACGGGCATGGTGCCGACGACGCGGTCCGCGGAGGCTTCGACGATCTGGACGCCCATGCGTTCGCCGAGGTGGCCGGCGGAGAAGAGGGCGGGCAGGTCGACGCCGAGTGCGGCGTACTCGTCGATGATCTCCTGGGGGAACTTGGGTGCGGTGTGCTCGCCCATGGGGTCCGGCTCCGATCGTCTGCGGTGGTTCATAGCTTTATTGCTGTGTGCATCGTTCTTATCAGACGACTGAGCGAACGCTTAGCGGGATATGGATGCGGATTCTTCCTGTATGTCCTGTTCCTGGACGTTTCGGCTCTGGATGTTCTCGAAGCGGATGACGACGGACTTGCTGGCGGGGGTGTTGCTGGTGTCGGCGGTGGAGTCGAGGGGGACCAGCACATTGGTCTCGGGGTAGTAGGCGGCGGCGCAGCCTCGGGCGGTGGGGTAGTGGACGATGCGGAAGCCGGGTGCCCGGCGTTCGGTGCCGTCCTTCCATTCGCTGACGAGGTCGGTGTATGCGCCGTCGGCGAGGCCGAGGGTGCGGGCGTCGTCGGGGTTGACCATGACGACGCGGCGGCCGCCCTTGATCCCGCGGTAGCGGTCGTCGAGGCCGTAGATCGTGGTGTTGTACTGGTCGTGGGAGCGCAGGGTCTGCAGCAGCAGCCGGCCTTCGGGGAGTTCGGGGTGTTCGACGGGGGCCGCGGTGAAGTTGGCCTTGCCGGTGGCGGTGGGGAAGCGGCGGGAGTCGCGCGGTGGGTGCGGGAGGGTGAAGCCTCCGGGGCGGGCGACGCGGGTGTTGAAGTTCTCGAAGCCGGGGACGACGCGGGAGATGCGGTCGCGGATCGTCGCGTAGTCCTTCTCGAACTCTTCCCAGTCGGTGGTGGATTCGGGGCCGAGGACGGCGCGGGCGAGGCGGGCGACGATGGCGGGTTCGGAGAGCAGGTGGGGGCTTGCGGGGGTGAGGTTGCCGCGTGAGGCGTGGACCATGCTCATGGAGTCCTCGACGGTGACGAACTGCTTGCCGCTTGCCTGGATGTCCTTGTCGGTGCGGCCGAGGGTGGGCAGGATCAGGGCGCGGCGGCCGGTGACGGCGTGCGAGCGGTTGAGCTTCGTGGAGACGTGGACGGTGAGGCGGGCGCGGCGCATGGCGGCTTCGGTGACGTGGGTGTCGGGGGTCGCCGCGACGAAGTTGCCGCCCATGGCGAAGAAGATCTTTGCGTCGCCGTCGCGCAGGGCCTGGATGGAGCGGACGACGTCGTAGCCGTGGTGGCGCGGTGAGGTGATGCCGAATTCCTTGTCGAGGGCGTCGAGGAACTCGGGTGAGGGGCGTTCGAAGATGCCCATGGTGCGGTCGCCCTGGACGTTGGAGTGGCCGCGGACGGGGCAGACTCCGGCGCCGGGACGGCCGATGTTGCCGCGCAGCAGAAGGAAGTTGACGACTTCGCGGATGGTGGCCACGGAGTGCTTGTGCTGGGTGAGGCCCATGGCCCAGCACACGATGGTGCGCTTCGAGGCGAGGATCATGGTGAGGGCCTGCTCGATGGTGGCGCGGTCGAGGCCGGTGGCGGTGAGGGTCTCGTCCCAGTCGGCGGCGCGGGCGGCGGCCGCGAACTCTTCGTATCCGTGGGTGTGTTCGGCCACGAATGCGTCGTCGACGGCGCCTTCCGTCTCCAGGACCATTTTGTTGAGGAGCCGGAAGAGGGCCTGGTCGCCGCCGATGCGGATCTGCAGGAACAGGTCGTTGAGTGCGGTGCCCTTGATCATGCCGTGGGGTGTCTGGGGGTTCTTGAACCGTTCCAGTCCGGCTTCGGGCAGCGGGTTCACCGAGATGATCCTGGCACCTGCGGCTTTGGCCTTCTCCAGGGCGGAGAGCATCCGGGGGTGGTTGGTGCCGGGGTTCTGGCCGGCGACGATGATCAGGTCGGCGTGGTGGAGGTCTTCGAGGGAGACGCTGCCCTTGCCGACGCCGATGGTTTCCATGAGTGCGGAGCCGGAGGACTCGTGGCACATGTTGGAGCAGTCCGGCAGGTTGTTGGTGCCGAATTCGCGGGCGAACAGCTGGAGCAGGAACGCGGCCTCGTTGCTGGTGCGGCCGGAGGTGTAGAAGAGCGCTTCGTCGGGGGAGTCGAGGGCGCGCAGCTCCTCGGCGATGATGTCGAAGGCGTGTTCCCAGGTCACCGCTTCGTACCGGTCGGCGCCTTCGGGAAGGTACATCGGCTGGGTGATGCGGCCCTGCTGGCCGAGCCAGTACCCGCTGCGGCCGGCGAGGTCGGCGATGGGGTGGGCGGCGAAGAAGTCCGGGGTGACGCGGCGCAGGGTGGCTTCTTCGGCGACGGCCTTGGCGCCGTTCTCGCAGAATTCGGCGGTGTGCCGTTTGTCGCCCTCGGGCCAGGCGCAGCCGGGGCAGTCGAAGCCGTCCTTCTGGTTGACCTTGAGGAGGGTCCGGGCGGTGCGGCGGATGCCCATCTGCTGGTGGGCGATGCGCAGGCTGTGGGCGACGGCGGGAATTCCGGCGGCCGAGTGCTGGGCCGGTTCGACGTGCGGTGCGTCCTGGACCGGGTCACCGGTGGGCGGCTTGGTGGCCATTGTGCTCCCCTTTGAGCCAGCTGCGAACCTGCGCGGTGTCGCTGCGTGCGTTCCTGTGGTTGTTCCTGTCTGCGATCGTGTCACGCGGCGCGGGGCGTGTGCCGGGCGAGTGGTCTGCGGTCCGGATTGTCAGTGGTCCGTGGCAGGATCGGGGGCGTGGCTGAGACGGCATCGAAGAAGACGGCAGACAACCGACCGCGCCTGCTCCTGATGGACGGGCACTCCCTGGCGTACCGGGCGTTCTTTGCGCTGCCTGCGGAGAATTTCACGACGGGGGCGGGGCAGCCGACGAACGCGGTGTACGGCTTCGCGTCGATGCTGGCGAACACGTTGCGTGATGAGGCGCCTACGCATTTCGCGGTGGCGTTCGACGTTTCGCGCAGGACGTGGCGGTCGCAGGAGTTCCCCGAGTACAAGGCGAATCGTTCGAAGACGCCGGACGAGTTCAAGGGGCAGGTCGAGCTGATCGGCGAGCTACTGGACGCGATGCACGCCGATCGTTTCGCGGTCGATGGCTTCGAGGCGGACGATGTGATCGCCACGCTGGCGACGCAGGCGGAAGCGGCCGGGTTCGAGGTGCTGATCGTCACCGGTGACCGGGATTCGTTCCAGCTGATCACGGACAACGTCACGGTGCTGTACCCGACGAAGGGCGTCTCGGAGCTGACGCGGTTCACTCCGGAGAAGGTCGAGGAGAAGTACGGGCTGACGCCGCAGCAGTACCCGGACTTCGCGGCGCTGCGCGGCGACCCGTCGGACAACCTGCCGGGTATTCCGGGCGTCGGGGAGAAGACGGCGGCGAAGTGGATCAACCAGTTCGGTTCGTTCGACGACCTCGTCGCGCGTGCGGACGAGGTCAAGGGCAAGGCCGGGCAGAACTTCCGGGACCACCTGGAGTCCGTGAAGCTGAACCGGCGGCTGACCGAGATGGTCCGTGACGTGGAGCTGCCGAAGACTCCGCAGGACCTGGAGCGCGCGCCGTACGACCGCTCGGCGGTCACGGGTGTGCTGGATGTGCTGGAGATCCGTAACCCGAGCCTGCGCGAGCGGCTGCTCGCCGTGGACCCAGGGGCTGCGCAGGACGAGGCTCCGGCGCCTGCCGCGGGCATCGAGCTGGACGGCGCGGTGCTGGCTGCGGGCGAACTCGCGCCGTGGCTGGCCGAGCACGGCGGGCAGCCGCTGGGTGTTGCCACGGTCGACACGTGGGCGCTGGGCACCGGCAGTGTTATGGAGATCGCGCTGGCCGCGGCCGGCGGGGCGGCGGCGTGGTTCGATCCGGCGCAGCTCGACGAGACGGACGAGCGGGCGTTCGCTGCGTGGATCGCGGACGCCGGGCGGCCGAAGGTCATGCACAACGCGAAGAGCGTGATGCGGGTGTTCCCCGAGCACGGCTGGCAGGTCGAGGGCGTCACGATGGACACGGCGCTGGCCGCCTATCTCGTCAAGCCCGGCCGCCGTTCGTTCGCGCTGGACGCGTTGGCGGTGGAGTACCTGGGCCGGGAGCTGGCCCCCGCGGCGGCGGACGGGCAGCTGGCGTTCGGTGCGGACGACCAGGCTGAGGCCGATGCGCTGATGGCGCAGGCCCGTGCGGTCCTGGACCTCGGGGAGGCGTTCACCGCCCGGCTGAAGGAGGTCGGTGCGGCCGAGCTGCTCCACGACATGGAGCTGCCGACGTCCGCGCTGCTGGCCCGTCTGGAGCGGCACGGCATCGCGGCCGACCGGGAGCACCTCGAATCGATGGAGCAGCAGTTCGCCGGTGCTGTGCAGCAGGCGGTGAAGGAGGCGCACGCGGCGGTGGGCCGCGAGTTCAACCTGGGCTCGCCCAAGCAGCTCCAGGAGGTCCTCTTCGGTGAGCTGGGCCTGCCCAGGACGAAGAAGACGAAGACCGGTTTCACGACGGACGCGGACGCGCTGGCGTGGCTGGCCGCGCAGACGGAGCACGAGCTGCCGGTCATCATGCTGCGCCACCGCGAGCAGGCGAAGCTGCGGGTGACGGTCGAGGGCCTGGTCAAGACGATCGCGGCGGACGGCCGTATCCACACCACGTTCAACCAGACGGTGGCGGCGACCGGCCGGCTCTCGTCGACCGATCCCAATCTGCAGAACATCCCGGTCCGCACCGACGAGGGCCGGGCGATCCGGCGCGGCTTCGTCGTCGGCGACGGGTTCGAGACGCTGATGACGGCCGACTACAGCCAGATCGAACTGCGGGTGATGGCCCACCTGTCGGAGGACGCGGGCCTGATCGAGGCGTTCACGTCCGGCGAGGACCTGCACACCACGGTCGCGTCGCAGGTCTTCGGCGTCGACAAGTCCGCCGTCGACCCTGAGATGCGCCGCAAGATCAAGGCGATGAGTTACGGACTGGCGTACGGGCTCTCCGCGTTCGGTCTCTCGCAGCAGCTGAACATCGAGGCGGGCGAGGCGCGCGGCCTGATGGACACGTACTTCGAGCGGTTCGGCGGTGTCCGTGACTATCTGCACCGGGTGGTGGAGGAGGCCCGGGCCACCGGCTACACGGAGACGGTGTTCGGGCGTCGCCGCTATCTCCCGGACCTGAACAGCGACAACCGGCAGCGCCGCGAGACGGCCGAGCGGATGGCGCTCAACGCACCTATCCAGGGCACGGCGGCGGACATCGTCAAGGTCGCCATGCTCCATGTCGACCGGGCGCTGACCGACGCGAAGCTGACGTCGCGGATGCTGCTGCAGGTCCACGACGAAATCGTGCTGGAGATCGCCAAGGGCGAGCGCAAGCAGGTCGAGGAGATTCTGCGCCACGAGATGTCGACGGCGGTGCAGCTGCGTGCCCCGCTGGACGTCTCGGTCGGTGTCGGCGCGGACTGGGAGTCCGCGGCGCACTGACGCGGCCGTGACGGCGCCCGCACGGGCGCAGGGGTGTCCGGCCGGACCGGCCGGACACCCTCAGGGGCTGTCCGGCGGGCTTGTCATCAGGTCTGTCCGGTGGCCGGGTGGTGCGGTGGCGGTGGGTGGCTCGTCCCCGGACCGGGTTCGGAGCCGTATCCACGCTCCGTACAGCACCAGGCCGACCGCAAGGCCTGCCCCGGCACCGAAGCAGGCGGTCGGGATGATGTCCAGCGGTGTGTCGATGTGCCCGAAGTAGGCGTACCAGCGGGCGCACCGGTGGACGATGCCGAGCAGGACGCAGACGCTCAGCAGGGCGCCCGCGCACCACCGTGCCCGGCGGTCGAGGACCGGTACGGACGGTGGGACGGGCCGCGCCCCGGTGCGTCGCAGCCCGGACGCGGTGAACCAGGCGAGCACGGTCAGTGCCACCGCCGAACTGCCGTACTGCACGCACTGGAACACCGGAAAGCCGCCGACGTTCTCGTTGAGGACCGGCACCAACCGGGTGCCCCACCGGTCGTGATGGGTGAACGCGTCCCACACCACGTGTGTGCCCGCCCCGATGACCGCCGACACGACGAACCACGCACCGTCCCGCACCCCCCATGGGCCCTGCCGCTCTCCGCGCACGAAGGTGTGCACGCGCCCCTGCCAGGGTCCCGGCAGCAGCGCCACCAGCGGTTCGCGCAGCAGCAGCCACAGCGCCACCACGGCCGCGGCGATCAGGACATCCACCGTGAACACGCCCCACACGGCATGGGTGACCTGCCCGAACTCCATTGCGCCCGGGATCGCCGTATCCGCGTAGTACGTCATGTCGGGGGCGAACGAACCCGCGACGAGCGCCGAAGCGAACAGCGGCCCGCGCGCGGTGCCGTTGCGTCGGACGACCGGCAGCACGGCAGCGGCATGGCTGAGGGTGAACGGCATGGCCGCAAGTATGCGCGAGCACTGTGGTGCGGATCCGACGGTCACCCGACACCCACCGTTCAACTTGCAGTCCGGAACGTGAAATACCAATAAAAATCGGTCAGGCCACTGTGTTCGGGCGGCGCAAGTTGCCGTAGGGTCGCCTGAGTCCTCGCGCTGGGGAGCGCGGGCAGCCGTCGATGGGGAGGGACCAGACGTATGGCAGCGCAATTCGGTCGCCGACTGCGCCGAGGGGCGACCACTACTGCGGTGGCCGCAGTTGCTGTGGCGGCGCTCTCCGCGTCACAGGGCCCCGGGGCAGTGCTCGCATCGGACGGTGGCGGCGGTGACCAGCGCGCAGCCGGATCCGCGCCGTCCGACGACAGTGCGGCCACCGGCAACTCGCCGTACTACACGGACCTGCCGCCGCTGGTCACCCCCAACAAGCCCGGTACGTCGACCAATCTGCCGATCACCGGCAGTGCGGAGTCCGGCATACCGGCCTCGGTCCTGGCCGCGTACAAGAAGGCTCAGCAGTCCATCGCGAGCAGCGACGCGGCCTGCCGGCTGCCGTGGCAACTCCTCGCCGCGATCGGCAAGGTGGAGTCCGGCCAGGCCCGCGGCGGCCGGGTCGACGCGAACGGCACCACGTTCTCCCCGATCCTCGGCCCGGTCCTCAACGGCCAGGGCTTCGCGATGATCAAGGACACCGACAACGGGGCGTACGACGGGGACTCGACGCACGACCGTGCGGTCGGCCCGATGCAGTTCATCCCGTCGACATGGGCGACCTGGGGCCAGGACGGCAACGACGACGGCCGCAAGGACCCCAACAACATCTATGACGCTGCGCTCGCCGCCGGGCACTATCTCTGCGCCGGCTCCCGTGATCTGGCGATCGCGGCCGATCTCGACCGGGCGGTCCTCAGCTACAACCACTCGAACGAATACCTTCGTACGGTCCGCTCCTGGTTCGACTACTACAAGCGCGGCACGCACGAGGTCCCCGACGGCACCGGCGTCGTCCCGCCGCCCCTCGACGGTGGTACGGACCCGAGCCCGAACCCCGGCACCTCGCCGTCCCCGACCCCGCCCGCGAAGCCGAAGCCGGACTCGAAGCCGCCGAAACCGGGCGGCGGTTCGACCGACCCGAAGCCCTCCACCCCGCCGCCCACCCAGCCCCCCAAGCCGTCCCAGACGCTCGCCGGTGTGGAGAACGCGGGCACCGGTGCGCTGACCGCCACCGCGGGCGACGCGTTCGCCGAGCGGATCAAGGTGCGGGCGAAGAACAGCCTCGGCGGGCCGCTCGCCAAGGTGTCCGTGACGTTCACCATCGCCGGTGACACGGACGCCCGCTTCGAGGGCGGGAAGAACGCGGTCACCCTGGCCACCGGATCCGACGGCACGGTGACCGCACCGGTGCTGCAGGCGGGCGAGACGACGGGCGAGTTCACGGTCCGGGCCATCGCCACCGGCCGCTCGCTGCCCGCCGTCGCCTACACCGCGACCGTCACCGCCCGGCAGGCCGACGCCATCGCCCGGACCGACGACAAGGCGCTGACCGCGGCGCCGGGCGCCGAGTTCGCCGACGCCGTCGAGGTCAAGGCCACCTACAAGGGCGCGATCGCGTCCGGTGTCGCCGTCACCGCCACGATGATCACCGACGGGGACACTCCGGCCGAGAACGACAAGGGCCCGTACTTCAAGGACGCGGACGGCAGCACGGTCCGCACCCTGACGGAGCTGAAGACCCGCGCCGACGGCACGCTGCAGCTCCCGAAGATCTACGCCGACGGCACCGCGGGCACGTACAAGCTCCGCCTGACCACCGAGGGCGGCGCCACAGTCGTCATCGAGCTCACGGTCGAGGCGCCCGCCGCCTGACGCCCCGCACCGCGTTCACCGAGCAGCCCCTGTGCCACCACCCGGCACAGGGGCTGCTCCACGTGTTCTCATCTCGCGCCCGCGTTGCTACGGTGCCCCAATCCTGACGACCCATCAGATCAGCGCTCTCCGGGAGGCCGAGCATGCGTGCCGTCATCGCCGCCGCCATCGGGCTGGCCGCGGCCCTCGCCCTCGTGTTCACCATCAGCGCGATCGGCGCACCCCCCGGCGAGACCTCGCCCCAACCCCTGCTGACCACCGTCCCCGGCCCCAAGAAGTAGAGGGAGGGCGCCATGCGCCGCCGAGCCGGCCTCGTACTCCTGGCCTTCGCCGTGTTCTTCGCCGCCCTGTCACCCCTGCTGCGCTGGTACGCCTTTCCGAGGCTGGCGAAGATCCCCCCGAGCCAGTACCAGGAGATGGTGCTGGAGGCGAAGCCCGCCACCCTCCTCGACTACAACGACGGCATGAAGGTCAAGCAGGTCCCCAAGGTCACCATCGTGCAGACCCTCAAGGGCAACGTGGAGGCGTCCGAGAAGATCGAGCGCAGCGCCGGCCGCGACGTCGTCGTCTGGGACGGCCTCAGCTACGTCGTCGACCCGAACGGCAAGATGGTCTCGGAGATCCCCGAGCGCTACATCTTCGACGCGCACAGCCAGGCCCCCGTCCACGCCACCGGCGAGATGGTCGACGGCGACCCGGTCGAGCGCCAGGGCATCGAGTTCAAGTGGCCCTTCCTCACCCAGAAGCGCGACTACGAGTACTTCGACGCCCAGAGCCGCACCACCTCGCCCATCCACTACAAGGGCACCCGGAAGTTCCGCGGCATGGACGTCTACTACTTCGAGCAGACCATCCCGTGGACCGAGGTCCCGATGCCGAAGAAGATGCCGATCAAGGGCGTCACCCCCGAGCAGGTCGCCAAGACGGGCATGACCCGCTGGTACACCACCAAGCGGATGTTCTGGGTCGACCCGGTCACCGGCGCACCCGTCAACGGCGAGGAGATCCACAAGGAGGAGCTCCGCAACGCGAAGGCGATGGGCATGCCCCAGGACACGGTCACCGCGTTCGCCGGGCACGTGAAGATGCGCGAGGACTACATCGAGTACACCGTCGCCCTGGTGAAGTCCCAGCGGGTGCTGATCCTGCTGCTCACCTCGTACCTGCCCTGGGGCTTCCTGGTGCTCGCCGCCGGGCTGCTCACGCTCGCGCTGTGGCTGGAGGCGCGGTCCCGGCGGCCGGGCGGCCGGCAGCCGGAGCCGGCCGCCGCACCCGCCCCGGATCCGGCGCCTACTCCCGCCTGAGCCGTGCCGACGTGTACCGGGTCGCCTCCACCGTCGTCGGGTCCTCCGGCCACGGATGCTTCGGGTAGCGGCCGCGCAGCTCCGCCCGCACCGCCCGGTATCCGTCCCGCCAGAACGACGCCAGATCCGCGGTGACCGCCGCCGGGCGGCCCGCGGGGGAGAGCAGATGGACGAGGACGGGCACCCCGGCCACCTTCGGTGTCTCGGTGAGACCGAACAGCTCCTGGAGCTTCACCGCAAGCACGGGCTGATCGCCGCCGTACTCCACCCGGATCCGCGACCCGCTCGGCACCTCGATGCGCTCCGGTGCCAGCTCGTCCAGCCGGGCCGCCTCGCCGGTCGCCCACGGCAGGAGCCGCCGCAGCGCCTGCCCGGCGTCGATCCTCGCCAGGTCGGAGCGGCGGCGGGCCCGGGACAGTTCGGGCTCCAGCCACTCCTCGGTACGGGCCAGCAGCGCACCGTCCGACACATCCGGCCACGGGGTGCCCAGCTCCCGGTGCAGAAAGGCGAGCCGCTCGCGCAGCTGCCCGGTCTCCCGGCTCCAGCGCAGCAGCCCGAGCCCCTCGCGCCCGAGCCCGTCCACCAGCGCCGCCCGCACCAGCTCGGGCCTCGGCTGCTTCAGCGCGCGCGCCGACAGTTCGACGGCGCCCAGCCGTTCCACCGAGCGCGCCACCACATCGCCGTCCACCCAGCGGACCTCCTCACCGGAGAACCGCAGATGCCCGGCGGCCAGCCGCGCCGTGTCCTCGTCGATGACGGCGGCGAGCCGCACCCGGGCGGACGCCGCGTGCGCCGGCCGGTCCGCGACCGCGACGGCCAGCCACGGCGCACTGCGCAGCCGGGACCCGTCCCGCAGCTCCGCGCCGGTCCCCGACGCCATCAGGAAGGCCCCTTCGCCGCGGGCCCGCGCCACCCGCTCCGGAAACGCCAGCGCCGCCACCAGGCCGACGGCCGCATCGTCCGAACCACCCCGGCCGGATCCCTCGCCGCTGCTCTCGATGGACGACGACAGCCGCCGTACCTCCTGCCGCCAGCGCGCGGCATAGCCGTCCCCGCCCCGTCGTGCGGTACGCAGTGCGGCCGCCAGATCGTCCCCGTACTCCCGCGGCGGCTCCTCGCTCAGCAGCGCCACCACCTCGGCCGCCCGGCGGCTGCCGACCTCGGCCGCACCGTCCAGGAGCGCCCGCGCGAGCCGCGGATGCAGACCCAGCCGGGACATCCGTACGCCCCGGTCGGTCACCCGGCCGTCCGCGTCCACCGCGCCGACCGCCGTCAGCGTCTCGCGGGCCACGCCCATCGCTCCGGCCGGCGGCGGATCCAGGAGCGCCAGACCCGACGCGTCCGGATCGCCCCAGCACGCCGCCTGCAGCGCGAACGCCGCCAGATCGGCCACCTTGATCTCCGGCGACGGGAATCGCGCCAGCCGCCCGTCCTCCCCCTGCTCCCAGCACCGGTACACCGCGCCCGGTGCCTCACGCCCGGCCCGGCCCGCCCGCTGCCTCCCCGCCGCCTGCGAGGCCCGTACCGTCGTCAGCGCGCTCAGCCCGCGCGCATGATCGGTACGCGGTTCCCTGGCCAGGCCCGAATCGACGACGATCCGCACCCCCGGCACGGTCAGCGACGACTCGGCGACGGAGGTCGCGAGCACCACCCGGCGGCCTTCCGACGAACCCGCCAGCACGGCGTCCTGCACCGCCGCCGGAGCCCGCCCGTGCACCTGCAGAACCTCTGCGGGCACCCCCGCCAGCTGTCCCGCGACGCGGCCGATCTCACCGACGCCCGGCAGGAAACACAGCACATCGCCGTCCCGCTCCGCGAGCGCCCGGCGCACCATCGAGGCGACATGCGTCAGCAGCGCCGGGTCGACCCGCATCCCGTGCGGCGGCCTGACCGGCCTCACCGGCGGGGCCCACACCACCTCCACCGGGTGCGACACGCCCTGCGCCTCGACGACCGGTGCGTCACCGAGCAGCCGGGCCCAGCCCTGCGCGTCCGTCGTCGCCGACGCGGCGACCAGCCGCAGATCGGGCCGGATCGCCTCCCGTACATCGAGGAGGAACGCGGCGACCGTGTCCGCGTCCAGATGCCGTTCGTGGCACTCGTCGATGATCACCGCATCGACCCCGGCGAGCTCCTGGTCGCGCTGGAGCCGTTGCAGGAGCACGCCGGTGGTCACGACCTCCACCACCGTGTCGCGCCCCACGACACGCTCCCCGCGGACGGTGAACCCGACGCGCCGCCCGGTCTGCTCCCCGAGGAGCCACGCCATCCGCCGCGCCGCCGCGCGGGCAGCGATCCGGCGCGGCTCGGCGACCACCACACGGCGCGCGGGCCCGCCGCCGACCAGGCCCGCGAGGACCAGCGGGACCAGCGTCGTCTTGCCGGTGCCGGGCGGTGCGCAGAGCACCGCGACACCCCGGTCGTCGAGCGCCTGCCGGAGCGCGGGCACGGCGGTACGGACGGGCAGCCGGTCGAGGGCGTCGGTACGGATCACGCCCCCAGTCTCGTACGACCGGCGCCCGGTACCGCACGGCGGGCGCTCAGTCCGGTAGGACCTGGTCGGCGCACGGGTCCCGTACGCCGTGCGGCAGGAATGCTCAGTCGCGTACGCAGACGAAGATTGCCGTGCCCGGGATCAGGTTTCCGCGCAGCGGGGACCAGCCGCCCCACTCCTGGTCGTTCCAGGCCGGCCACTCCGGCTCGACCAGGTCGAGCAGCCGGAACCCGCCGGCCACCACGTCCCGCACCCGGTCGCCCACCGTCCGGTGGTGCTCGACGTACACGGCGTTGCCCTGCTCGTCCTGCTCGACGTACGGAGTGCGGTCGAAGTACGAGGCGGCGACCGACAGGCCCTCGGGGCCCGGCTCGTCGGGGAACGCCCAGCGGATCGGGTGCGTCACCGAGAAGACCCAGCGGCCCCCCGGGCGCAGCACCCGGTGCACCTCGCGGAAGACCTGGACCGGGTCGGCGACGAACGGCACCGCACCGTAGGCGGAGCAGGCCAGGTCGAAGGAGCCGTCCCGGAACGGCAGCACCCCGGCATCCGCCTCCACGAGCGGCACCCCGCCGCCGATCCGCAGCGCGTGCTGGAGCTGGCGGTGGGAGAGGTCGAGGGCGACGGGGCGGGCGCCGCGGGCCGCCAGCCAGCGCGAGCACTGCGCCGCGCCCGCGCCGATCTCCAGGACGGCCAGGCCGCTCAGCGACTCGGCGGGTCCGAGCAGACCGGCGTCGGCCTCGTCGAGACCTTCCGGACCCCAGACGAAACGGTCGTCGCCGAGGAAGGCGCCGTGGTCGCTCTGGTACTCGTCGGCGTGCCGGTCCCACCAGCCGCGACTGGCCCGGCTGCTCTCCGCTTTCCCGGCGCTGCGGCGTGTCGCTTCGGGTTCGGCGGTGTAGATCTCTTGGCTCATCGTGTCCGTCGTTGTAGTTTGCCTTCACCCCGTTGCACGCGGTACGTACCTTGGGGGTACTTGTGAGTACGGAACCGTACTCACGCAACACGGCCGGGGCCGATGTGGCCTCGGAGAACAAGAATTGTGTCGGGTTTGGGCCTTTGTGCCCCGGGTGTCCGCCTTCGCGCATTGACCCTGCCCGGCTGCCCCCGTATGCTACAAGTTGCGCTGCGAGCCTGCGCGCCTCAGACCTAGCAGGCCGCGCTTGCGTCTGTTGTATGTCCCCTCGGTTCACGAGGCGCCTCCCGCTCGCGGGTCGGGCGCTTCCCAGGCTGTCCGGCTTCTGCAGAGGCGATACGGGCTCACGGCGTAGCAGTACCTACGACTCACTGTCCGTACCGGAGCCCTTTCCCACATGACGAGCAGCACCGAGACCACCGCCACCACTCCGCAGGTTGCGGTCAACGACATCGGCGACGCGGACGCGTTCCTCGCGGCGATCGACGAGACGATCAAGTACTTCAACGACGGCGACATCGTTGACGGTGTCATCGTCAAGGTTGACCGGGACGAGGTTCTCCTCGACATCGGTTACAAGACCGAAGGCGTCATCCCGAGCCGCGAGCTCTCGATCAAGCACGACGTCGACCCGAACGAGGTCGTCAAGGTCGGCGACGAGATCGAGGCCCTGGTTCTCCAGAAGGAGGACAAGGAAGGCCGCCTGATCCTCTCGAAGAAGCGCGCTCAGTACGAGCGTGCCTGGGGCACCATCGAGAAGATCAAGGAAGAAGACGGCATCGTCACCGGTACCGTCATCGAGGTCGTCAAGGGTGGTCTCATCCTCGACATCGGCCTCCGTGGCTTCCTCCCGGCGTCGCTCGTCGAGATGCGTCGTGTCCGCGACCTTCAGCCCTACGTGGGCAAGGAGCTCGAGGCGAAGATCATCGAGCTGGACAAGAACCGCAACAACGTGGTCCTGTCCCGCCGTGCCTGGCTCGAGCAGACCCAGAGCGAGGTCCGTCAGACCTTCCTCACGACCCTGCAGAAGGGCCAGGTCCGCTCCGGCGTCGTCTCCTCGATCGTCAACTTCGGTGCGTTCGTGGACCTCGGTGGCGTCGACGGTCTCGTGCACGTCTCCGAGCTCTCCTGGAAGCACATCGACCACCCCTCCGAGGTTGTCGAGGTCGGCCAGGAAGTCACCGTCGAGGTTCTCGACGTCGACATGGACCGCGAGCGCGTCTCGCTGTCGCTCAAGGCGACGCAGGAAGACCCGTGGCAGCAGTTCGCCCGTACGCACCAGATCGGGCAGGTCGTTCCCGGTAAGGTCACGAAGCTCGTTCCGTTCGGTGCGTTCGTGCGCGTCGACGAGGGCATCGAGGGTCTGGTCCACATCTCCGAGCTGGCCGAGCGCCACGTGGAGATCCCGGAGCAGGTCGTCCAGGTCAACGACGAGATCTTCGTCAAGGTCATCGACATCGACCTCGAGCGTCGTCGCATCAGCCTCTCGCTGAAGCAGGCCAACGAGTCCTTCGGTGCCGACCCGGCGTCGGTCGAGTTCGACCCGACCCTGTACGGCATGGCCGCGTCCTACGACGACCAGGGCAACTACATCTACCCCGAGGGCTTCGACCCCGAGACCAACGACTGGCTCGAGGGCTACGAGACCCAGCGCGAGGCGTGGGAGACGCAGTACGCCGAGGCGCAGCAGCGCTTCGAGCAGCACCAGGCCCAGGTCATCAAGTCCCGCGAGGCCGACGAGGCCGCTGCGGCCGAGGGCGCTGCTGCCCCGGCCGGCGGTACCCCGGCTGCCTCGGGTGGCACCGGTGGCGGCGGCTCGTACTCCTCGGAGTCCGCGGACAACTCCGGCGCCCTGGCGTCGGACGAGGCCCTGGCTGCCCTGCGCGAGAAGCTGGCGGGCGGCCAGAGCTGACGCTCTGACCCTCCGGTCGGTCATCGACTGCAGTAGCTGACGAGTGAGGCCCGCTCCCTTCGGGGAGCGGGCCTCACTCGTTTTCGCGGCCGGGGTTACGGCGTGACCGTGATGTTGGTCAGGCCGTTGCCGCCGGTGACCGTGTTGCTGCTGTAGACGGTGGTCGGGCAGCTCGCGCTGTAGTTGGTGACGTTGAAGGCGATCCGCTTGTCGCCCGTGGAGCCGGACAGGTCCGAGGTGTTGTCGCGGAACACGGTGCCGCAGCCCCAGCCGCTCTGCTGGGTGTGGGTCTCGAAGCCGTTGTCGGTCGTACGGGAGCCCGTGTTGCCCTCGACCAGGACGTCATTGCCCTTCACGTCGACCCAGGAGTCGTCGTAGTTGGCGCCGGTCAGCCCGCTGCCGTCGAAGGTGTTGCCGATGATCTTCGCTCCGGTGGTGCCTTCCTTGATGTCGACGTTCTCCCCGCCGACGCCCGGCCCGATCGTGTTGTTCAGGATCTGCACCTGGTCGCTGCGGTCGGTGAGATCACCGGCCGTGCCGACGTAGACGCCCTCGCCCATGCCGCGGCCGTCGTGCCCGGTGTCGTAGATCCGCGAGTTCCTGATGACGCCGTTCGTGCTGGACTTGCGGAAGTGCACGCCCTCCATGTCCAGGTCGTGCACGGTCACCGAGTCGATGACGACGCCGTTGGCGGCGTCGGCCATGATGCCTTTCTGGCCGCCGGTGACGGTGACGCCCTGGACGGTCCAGTAGGAGGCACCGTTGAGGTGGAGCCCGTAGCCGCCGGCTGCGGTGAGGACCGCCCCGGCCGAGCCGGTGAGGGTGATCCGGGCGGAGGCGGTGCCGGGGGCGGTCGCCTTGAAGTTGCCGGTGTACGTGCCGTCGGCGAGCCGGATCGTGTTGCCGGGGACCGCTGCGGCCAGGGCCGTCTTGAGCTGGGCGGCGGTGCTCACGTCGATGACCGTGGCGGCGCCGGCGGCGGTGGCGGAGACGGGAGTCAGGCCTCCGGTGGCGAGCGCCGTGGCCAGCAGGGCGGGGAGCAGCGTGCGGGTACGCATGGGGGTGCCTTCCCGTCGAAGGAGTGCGAGCCGTTCTTGTACATGAATATGGGGCGTATGTCTGAACGTGCTGCCCAGTGACGGTAGGGATGGGGCGTGCCCCTGTCAAGGTCTGGACCATTGTTCGGCTACCGCCGTCGCGCGGTGAACAGAGAGAAACGTGCGGGATACACGAGTAACTGACGGGCCGTAACACGCGCTTGCCAGGATCCCGGCAACGTCAAGATCTGAACGGGAGCCGGGACATGACGCACACTTCGAACAACTCGCCCTCGGCGACGGGCGCGAGCCGCCGCAGCTTTCTGCGCCAGGTCGGGATCACCGGTGGGGCGGGCGCGATGTTCGCGACCATGGGAGCCCTCGGCCTCGCCCCCACTGCCCAGGCCGCACAACGCGAACCCGCCTTCCACGCCCCGAGCAAGGGTGACTTCACGCTGAAGGGGAAGGGGGCGGCCAAGGTCGTCGTCGTCGGCGGCGGCATCGCCGGACTCGCTGCCGCATACGAGCTGGGCAAGGCCGGCTACGACTGTACGGTCCTGGAGGCGCGGAGCCGTACCGGCGGGCGCAACTTCACCGTGCGCGGCGGCGATTCCACCACCGACATCCATGGCAACCGGCAGACCGCCCGCTTCAGCGACGGGCAGTACATGAACGCGGGACCCGCCCGGATTCCGCAATGGATGGTCACCCTCGACTACTGTCGCGAACTCGGCGTCCCCATCGAGGTGTTCACCAATGTGAACGCCAACGCCTATATCTTCAACGAGAAGGCCGGCATGAAGGCGCCGGTCCGCTACCGCACCGCCAAGGCCGATGTGTACGGCTATGTGGCCGAACTCCTCGCCAAGGCCACCGACAAGGGCGCCCTCGACCGTCGGATCACCGTGGACGACCAGGAGCGACTCCTGGAATTCCTCAAGGACTTCGGAGACATCGGCGACACGCTCGACTACACCGGCAGCGCCCGGCGCGGGTACCGCGTCGACCCCGCTGCCGCCGGAACCCCCGGCGAGGAACTCGGCTCCGTACCGTCCGCCTCCGAGGTCTTCGCGAGCGGCGTCGGACGCTACTTCTCCTTCGAGTTCGAGTACGACCAGGCCATGCTGATGTTCCAGCCGGTCGGCGGTATGGACCGGATACCCGCAGCCCTCACCCGGGCGATAGGTGAGCGCAGGATCCGCACCGGAGCCGCCGTCAGCAAAATCACCGACACGGCTCACGGCGTCACCGTCACGTACACCCAGGACGGACACACCCGCACCATCGACGCGGACTACTGCATCGCCGCCCTGCCGCCCAACATCCTCGCCAAGACCGCCCACAACCTCGGCCCCGCCGTACAGACCGCGCTGGAGGCCTGCAAGCCGTCCTCGGCCGGCAAGATCGGCCTGGAGTACCGCAGCCGCTGGTGGGAGACCGACCACCGGATCTACGGCGGCATCACCGAGACCGACATGGATCTGTCACACATCTGGTACCCGTCGTACGGTCACAACGGCGCGCGCGGCACTCTCATCGGGTACTACAACTACGGTGCGCAGGCCGACGCGTACGCCGCACTCACCCCGAGCGAGCGGGAGGCGCGTGCCGTCGCCCAGGGCGTGAAGATCCACGGCGAGAAGTACCGCACGGAACTCGCCTCGTCCTTCTCCCACCACTGGCGTCAGACCCCGCACCTGGAGGCCGCCTGGCACTCGCTGGCCGGTGGCCCCGACGCCCCCGTCTTCGCGCCGCTCAACCAGGCCGCCGGACGCGTCTACTTCGCCGGTGACTACCTGAGCTACGCCGACGCCTGGCAGCACGGCGCCTTCAGTTCCGCACGGAAGGCGGTCACCGCACTGCACACGCGCGTCCTGGCGTAAACACCCTGTGAAAGGGCACGTGCAGGGAATGCCCGTGCCCTTTCGGACGTTCTTCCCTAGGAACACGAGGAGGAGCGGTAACCGTGCCTGATCCGCAGAGTTTGTACGAATGGGAGCCGAAGGGCCTGGCCGTCGTCGACATGGCGCTCGCCCAGGAGTCGGCCGGCCTGGTCATGCTCTACCACTTCGAGGGATACATCGACGCGGGTGAGACGGGCGAGCAGATCGTGGACGGCCTGCTCGAATCGCTGCCGCACCAGGTCGTGGCCCGCTTCGACCACGACAGGCTCGTCGACTACCGCGCACGGCGCCCGCTGCTGACGTTCAAGCGTGACCGCTGGTCGGGGTACGAGACCCCGACGCTGGACGTCCGGGTGGTCCAGGACGCCACCGGGGCGCCTTTCCTGCTGCTGTCCGGGCCCGAGCCGGACGTGGAGTGGGAGAGGTTCGCCGCAGCCGTCGAGCAGATCGTCGAGCGGCTGGGCGTCCGCCTCTCCGTCAACTTCCACGGCATCCCGATGGGCGTCCCGCACACGCGCCCGGTCGGCATCACCCCGCACGGCAACCGCACGGACCTGATGCCGGGCCACCGCAGCCCGTTCGACGAGGCGCAGGTCCCCGGCTCCGCCGAGGCCCTGGTGGAGTACCGGCTGATGCAGGCCGGACACGACGTCCTCGGTGTCGCCACCCACGTGCCGCACTACGTCGCCCGCTCCGCCTACCCGGACGCCGCGCTCACCGCGCTGGAGGCGATCACGGCCGCGACCGGACTGGTCCTGCCGAGCATCGCCCACTCGCTGCGCACGGAGGCGCACCGCACACAGACCGAGATCGACCGCCAGATCGACCAGGGCGACGAGGAGCTCGTCTCGCTCGTCGAGGGGCTCGAGCACCAGTACGACGCGATCGCGGGCTCCGAGACGCGCGGCAACCTGGTCGCGGAATCGGTCGACCTGCCGTCGGCCGACGAGATCGGCCTCGAATTCGAGCGGTTCCTCGCCGAGCGGGAGGGCGACGCCTGACGGATCGGCGCGGGCGATGCCGTGCCCTGGCGGGCGGGTGCGCCGTGACCGGGCCATGACCGGCCGGGGGTCGCGCATTAGGCTGCCGACCATGCTGAAAGTAGGCCTGACCGGTGGTATCGGCGCCGGCAAGAGCGAAGTGTCACGGCTGCTGGTCTCGTACGGGGCCGTGCTGATCGACGCCGACAGGATCGCGCGCGAGGTCGTCGAGCCCGGGACCCCCGGACTCGCGGCCGTCGTCGACGCGTTCGGCGAAGGCATCCTCACCGCCGACGGCACCCTGGACCGGCCGAAGCTCGGCTCGATCGTCTTCTCCGACGCGGACCGGCTCGCCACCCTCAATGCGATCGTCCACCCGCTGGTCGGTGCACGCTCCGCCGAGCTGGAGCGTGCCGCAGGCCCCGACTCCGTCGTCGTCCATGACGTCCCCCTCCTCACCGAGAACGGCCTCGCCCCGCTCTACGACCTGGTCGTGGTCGTGGACGCCACCCCGGAGACCCAGCTCGACCGGCTCGTACGGCTGCGCGGAATGACGGAGTCCGAGGCCCGCGCCCGGATGGCCGCGCAGGCCACCCGCGAGCAGCGCCGCGCCGTCGCCGATCTGATCATCGACAACGACGGGCCGCTCGGGGCGCTGGAGCCGCAGGTCCGCAAGGTCTGGGCGGAGCTGACCCGGCGGGCGGCGGCCGGCTGACCACCGGACCGGAATACCGGTACCCGGCGGGACGTTGGAAAGCCGGAAGCGAAGGGAAGGATGCGAGCGTGCCCGAGAGGACCCCGGAAACCCATGTCATAGACTTCCGCGCGGCCGAACGCCTGCTGGCCGCGCGCGATCCACGGGGTGCGGTCAAGCTCCTGGACTCGGTGATCGCAGCCCATCCGGAGAACACGGCCGCCCGTCTGCTGCGGGCCCGCGCCTTCTTCGCCGCCGCCCAACTGCGCCCCGCCGAGCTCGAATTCGAACTCGTTCTGGAGCGCGAACCGGACAACGCGTTCGCACACTTCGCGCTGGCCCGAACCTTCCAGCGCTCCGGCCGCTCGGAAGCAGCCGTGCGCCACTTCCGGCTGGCCGCCGCCCTCGACCCGAACCCGGAGTACCTGCGGGCGGCCCGCTTCGACGCGGGCGCCTGACGGCCTCGGCCCGTCGCGCGTAGCTGCGCCGGAACCGGTGCGTACACGCGCCGCCGGAACCGAACCGAGGCTTCAGTGTCCGTACCGGCGGCGTCCGCCGTGGTCCGGCTCGTACGGGGGGATGTTGCGGCCCGGCTGGTAGTGCGGGCCCTGGTGGATGTGGTGGACGATCACCGCAAGATCCACCAGCGTCAGCAGGAGCAGCAGTCCGCAGGCCACGGCCCAGCCCGGACGGTCGACCAGGGAGAAGGCCGTCAGGCCGAAAAGGGCCCAGGCCATGCCCCATAGACTCAGGCACAGCCGCAGTCGCAGGGGGCTGCGTGCAGTCATCGGTTCGTTACCGGTACGCATGGCGATCGCCTCTCCTACCAGGATGGACCCACGACTGCGGTTTTGAGGCACGTCGAGACAGATTGTGGGGGACCGTCCGTGAACGGCACACCATGGCGGAACAGCGCCGCCCGCAGGGCCCGGGTCCGCGGGTCGCTGCTGGGCGGTGCGATCGGGGACGCACTGGGCAACCCGGTGGAGTTCCTCTCGCTCGCCGGCATCCGCAGGGCGTACGGAGAGGACGGCGTCCGGGGACTCGTCGCGGACGCGGACGGGGCCGTCGGCCGGATCACCGACGACACGCAGATGACCCTGTTCACCGCCGAAGGGCTGATCAGGGCGCACTCCCGGGCGATGTCGAAGGGCATCGGCGGCGCCGAGACCGCCCTCGTACGCAACGCCTATCTGCGCTGGCTCGACACCCAGAACCACCCCGCACCACCGGCCCGCGGCGGGGACGACCCCGTGCGGACCGGGTGGCTGCGGCAGCAGCGCTTCCTGTACGCGCGCCGTGCCCCGGGCAACGCCTGCCTGACCGGGCTCGCCGCCGAGCACATCCCCGACCCGGCGGGTCCGTTCGGCCGTCCCGGGCCGGTCAACACCGGGTCCAAGGGATGCGGCACGGTGATGCGGTCCGCGCCCTTCGGCCTGATCGGTGAGGGAGCGGAGACCGGGTTCGGGCTGGCGTACCGGTGCGCGCAGATCACTCACGGGCACCTGACCGGTGCGTACGCTGCCGGTGCGTTCGCCGCGATCATCGCCCATCTGATGGAGGGCGACTCGATGGCGGGTGCCGTGCTCCGGGCCATGGAGCTGCTGGCCCGCCACCCGGGGCACGAGGAGACGACGGTGGCGCTGCGCGCGGCTGTCGACCTGGCCGCGCAGGGCGCGCCGACCGCCGAGAAGGTGGAGTCACTGGGCGCGGGCTGGGTGGCCGAGGAGGCCCTCGCCATTGCCGTGTACTGCGCCCTGGTGCTGCCGGACGCCGACCAGGTCGCTCGGGCGCTGCTGCTCTCGGTCAACCACTCGGGCGACAGCGACTCCACCGGTTCGGTCTGCGGAAATCTGCTCGGCGCCCGCCACGCAGACGTGCAACTCCCGCCGTCCTGGCTGGTGCTGACGGAGGGGCGGGGAGTGATCGCCGAGCTGGCCGACGATCTGTGTCTGGAGTTCGAGCAGGCGGTGGAGTGGCCGCAGGAGCGCTATCCGGTGTGCTGACGGGTCTTCCCCCTGCCCCCACCCGGACCGGGAACGGTGCCCAACGGCCGTTCGTTCGGCTGTACATGAGTGGATCACTGGTGCGTGAGGGATATTCGGGGACGGGGCCCGGCTCGATCACACCGGACGGCTGCGCGGTCGAGCTGTACGCGCGGCTGTCCGTCGGGGCCGAACCGGACGTGATCGAGGCGGCGGTACCCGCCGGTGCGAGCATTCTGGAGCTCGGCTGCGGGGCGGGCCGGGTGACCCATCCGCTGGTCGCACGCGGCTTCGAGGTCACGGCCGTGGACGAGTCGGCGCAGATGCTGGAACACATTCGGGGCGCGCGCACGGTGCGGAGCCCCATCGAGTCGCTCGAGCTCGGCGGCGAGACGTTCGACGTGGTGATGCTGGCGTCGTTCCTGGTGCACACGAGCGAGCACCGGGTGCGCGACGCCATGCTGCGGACCTGCCGGAGATACGTCAGGGACGGCGGCGTCGTACTCCTTCAGCGCGAGGGCGCCGACTACCACACCGATCTGCCGCGGGAGCGGGTCGATCCGGCTGGATACACCGTGCGGATCGTCTCGGCGGACCCCGTCGGCGACGGGGTGAACTCGGTGCACGCGGAGTACATCTTCGACGATGCGCGATGGACCCAGACGTTCCTGTCGCGGGAGCTGACGAAGGAACAGTTCGAGGGACACCTGGAGGCGGCGGGACTCGCCGTCGACCGCTATCTGACGGATGACGGGGTGTGGGTAAGGGCGGTGCCCAGGTAGTCGCCGGGGCGACGGGACCGAGAAGACCGTCCGTCCGGAAGCGATGAGTTCCGGACCGCTGCGGGGTCTTTCCTTGCGTACGCAACACCGCGCGACGCTTCCCGAGGAGACCCGGATGTCCGAGACCACGACGAACACCACTGCCACCACCACCGGGACGACCGCGCCCGCGGCACGCAGCCGGGGTGCGGTCGCGCTCACCGTCGCACGGGTCGTGCTCGCCCTGTTCTTCGCCTTCAGCGCGTTCGCCAAGCTGATCGCCCATGAGTCCGCGATCGAGTCCTTCGACCGGATGGGCTGGAGCCATGGTGCGATGTACGTCATCGGAGCCCTGGAGATGGCGGGCGCCGTCGCCCTGCTGGTGCCCCTGCTGTCCGGGGTGGCGGCGATCGCCTTCGTCGGGTTGCTGGCCGGAGCGTCCGTCGTCCAGCTCACGCTGCTCGACCCGGTGAACGCGATCATGCCGGCGCTGCTCATCGTGCTGGTCGTCCTGATCGCCCGGGACCGGCAGGAGAGCACGGCACGGCTGATCGCGCTCGTGCGTCGGCGCGCTTAGGGACATCGGCGGGGCGTGGGCCCCGCGCCCGTCAGTGGACCGTGCTGAAGCTGCGCCAGGGGAGAGCGCTCGGCGGATTGACGTCGGCGAGCGTGGTGGCGACATACGTCGTCCCCGGACCCGTGCAGTTGGGCGTGCGGTACAGGATGATGTCGATCAGGGTCCCGTTCAGCACTTCTTTGGCGCCCGCCGGAGCGAGCCGGTGGCAGCCTTTCACGGAGGGGCTGTTCAGCATGATCACGGCGTCCCGCTCGGTGACGTAGGTGACCGGCCCGACCGCGGTGCGGCCGAGGCCGGAGCAGCCCGCGACGGTGAGGGTCAGGAGCGCGGTCCCGGCGGCGATGCCGAGACGGCGGCGTCGGTGATCGATCACGGGCATGGGCGGGTCCTCGTCTGTGTCGTCCGGCTCATCTGTACCGCTAGTCACGCTGCCCCCTCGCGGCCGCCCCGGCATCCGGTGCGCGGCCTGCCGGGTGACCGTGGATCGGACCCATGTTCGCCTGGTGTTCATATGGGGCATAACGTGGTAATAGCGGCAAGAGTCGCATGTGTCCGGCTGGCAGGGGGCCGTCATGGTCCAAGAACTGATGGTCGCCGTAGTGACGGTGGCGTCCGTGGGGGCGGTCTATGTGGCCGCGGCTGCGAAGGTCGTCAAGCAGTACGAACGGGGCGTCGTGCTGAGGCTGGGCAGGCTGCGCAACGATGTGCGCGGACCCGGATTCACCATGGTGCTTCCCGGTATCGAGCGGCTGCACAAGGTCAACATGCAGATCGTGACGATGCCGGTGCCCGCACAGGACGGCATCACGCGGGACAACGTGACGGTGCGGGTGGACGCGGTCATCTACTTCAAGGTGGTCGACGCGGCCAGCGCGGTCGTGGAGGTCGAGGACTACCGGTTCGCGGTGTCGCAGATGGCGCAGACATCCTTGCGCTCGATCATCGGCAAGAGCGACCTGGACGATCTGCTGTCCAACCGGGAGAAGCTGAACCAGGGGCTGGAGCTCATGATCGACAGTCCGGCCGTGGGATGGGGCGTCCAGATCGACCGGGTGGAGATCAAGGACGTATCGCTGCCGGAGACGATGAAACGCTCCATGGCGCGTCAGGCCGAGGCCGACCGGGAGCGGCGCGCGCGTGTCATCAACGCGGACGCGGAGCTCCAGGCATCGAAGAAGCTGGCCGAGGCGGCGAAGGAGATGTCCTCCCAGCCGGCCGCGCTCCAGCTACGACTGCTGCAGACCGTGGTCGCGGTCGCCGCGGAGAAGAACTCCACGCTGGTGCTGCCGTTCCCGGTGGAGCTGCTCCGCTTCCTGGAGCGGGCCCAGCAGCCCGTATCGACGCAGCAGCAGGCGCAACTCCAGCCGCAGCCTCAGCAACAACAGCCCGAGCAACAACCGTCGCAGCAGCCACAGCAGCCGCCGCCTGTGTCGCCTGCGCCCGCCGCCGCACCCACCCCTTCCGGGCCCGCGCGGGTCACTCGCTCCAAGCCGCTGGCCAGGCACTGACCTGCGCGAATACCGGTGCGAGACCGGTTGTCACACCCCCCGCCTAGACTCGCAGAGACAGAGAGGATCGGACGATCAAGGGCGGGACGGGAGGGGAGCGATGACCTCGGCACCACACGTACAGCAACAGACGCAGGACGCGGCAACTGCCCGCCTCCTGCGTTGTGCTGCCGTCTTCCTGCCCGCCCCACTGCCGAGAGAGGGACGCGTCGCCTTCTGGGACCCGGACGGCGGACCGCTACCGGCGATCGGCGGCGCCCACGAACAGACTGCGGCCGAGACCGCCGAGATCACGGTGGTACGACGCCACGGAGAGCAGGACGACGTCCGCCGCCGGACGGTACCCGCCGTGCTGCTGCCCGTCGCCGATGCCGTGCCCCTGCTGGCCCGCGCCCGGCATCAGCAGTCCGCCCACCCGGCCGCGCGCTGCTGGGGCGCGGCCGCACTCCATGCGCTCAACCTGGTGGCGCGCGGCAGGCTGGTCCCCGGCCTGACGGCCGACGACCACGACGCCTGGCGGGCCGGACCGCGCGACGCCGAGGACATCGCCCATCTGCGGGCGGTCGCCGCCGCCATGCCGCCCGAGGCCTACGCCGTCCCGCTTCCTGACCGCACACCGCTCCGGCTCCCCGACCCCGAGTCGCTGCTCGGCGCCTTCCTCGACGCGGTCGCCGACACCCTGCCCCGGACGCCCGCCGCGGCGTACGCGACGGGTGCCCCCTTCGCGGCCCGCGAGGCCCAGCATCTGCCCCGGGCCCGAGACTGGGCCGTCGAGGTCGCGGCCGGTCTGGACGCGGGGGTACGGGTATCGCTCCGCCTCGACCTGTCGGCGTACGAGCTCTTCGACACGGCCGACACCTACGGCAACCCCGACGCCGAGGACGCGGCCGACGGAACCGCCGCCGGTGCCGACGGGCCCGAGGCCTCCGGGAGCTCCGCGGAGGTCCACCCGGGCGCCGCCCGGCACGCCGCCGCGGCGATCACGCAGGTGCACAGCCTGGCCGACCCGACGTACGTCATCGACGCCGCCGCACTATGGAACGGCGGCGGAGGAGAGCCGTTCGGTCCCCGGGCCAGGATCGACGCCGTGCTCGCGCTGCGCCGTGCCGCCCGCGTCTGGGCGCCGTTGGAACGGCTGCTGGACCAGCCGGTCCCCGATGTGCTCGCCCTGACCGAGGACGAGCTGTACGAGCTACTGAGCGACGCCGGGGCGCGGCTGGCGCAGGCCGGGGTGAGCGTCCACTGGCCGCGTGAGCTCGTGCGTTCGCTGACCGCCGCCGCCGTGGTCCGGCCCGCACCCGGCTCGGCCACCGACGGCACCTCGTTCTTCGACGCCGAGCAGCTCTTCGCCTTCAACTGGCAGTTGTCCCTCGGCGACGAACAGCTCACCGAGCGGGAGATGGACATCCTCGCGGAGGCCCATCGGCCGGTGGTGCGCCTGCGGGACCAGTGGGTCGTCGTCGACCCCGCGCTCGTACGCAAGGCGCGCAAGCGGGAGCTCGGGCTGCTCGATCCGGTGGACGCCCTCGCCGTCGCGCTGACCGGCAGCGCGGAGGTGGACGGCGAGCAGGTCGAGGCGGTGCCGGCCGGTGCCCTCGCCGAGCTCCGTACCCGCATCCTCGCCGACGACACGGCCGTCGCACCGCCGCCCGGGCTCGATGCCACGCTCCGCGACTACCAACTGCGCGGCCTGGCCTGGCTGGACCGCATGACATCGCTGGGCCTCGGCGGCTGCCTCGCCGACGACATGGGACTCGGCAAGACCATCACCGTCATCGCCCTCCATCTGCACCGCGCGCAACCCGCACCCACCCTGGTGATCTGTCCCGCCTCCCTCCTCGGCAACTGGCACCGCGAGATCAACCGCTTCGCCCCCGGTGTCCCCGTGCGCCGCTTCCACGGCACCGGCCGCACGCTCGACGACCCCGACGGCGGCTTCGTCCTCACCACGTACGGCACGATGCGCTCCAGCGCGACCCAACTCGCCGCCCACAGCTGGGGACTTGTCGTGGCCGACGAGGCGCAGCATGTGAAGAACCCGCACTCCTCCACGGCGAAGGCGCTGCGCACCATCCCGGCACCGGCCAGGATCGCCCTCACCGGCACCCCCGTGGAGAACAACCTCTCCGAGCTCTGGGCCCTGCTCGACTGGACCACCCCCGGACTGCTCGGCCCGCTCAAGGCGTTCCGTGCCCGGCACGCCCGGATCGTCGAGAACACCGGCACCGCGGCAGGACTCGGTAACGACGACGCGGTCGAGCGCCTTTCCCGGCTGGTCAGGCCGTTCCTGCTGCGCCGCAAGAAGTCCGACCCGGGCATCGCCCCGGAGCTGCCGCCCAAGACGGAGACCGACCACCCCGTCTTCCTCACCCGCGAACAGGCCACGCTCTACGAGGCGGCGGTGCGCGAGACCATGGCGTTCATCGAAGCCTCGGAGGGCATCGCCCGCCGCGGTCTGATCATGAAGCTGCTGGCCTCGCTCAAGCAGATCTGCAACCACCCGGCGCAGTATCTGAAGGAGGAACCGACCCGCCTCATCGGCCGCTCCGGCAAGCTCGCCCTGCTCGACGAGCTGCTCGACACGATCCTCGCCGAGGACGGCTCCGTGCTGATCTTCACCCAGTACGTGACGATGGCCCGGCTCCTCTCCGCGCACCTCGCCTCGCGCGCCGTCCCCTCCCAGCTCCTGCACGGCGGAACACCGGTGGCCGAGCGGGAACGGATGGTGGACCGCTTCCAGTCCGGCGAAGTACCCGTCTTCCTGCTCTCCCTCAAGGCGGCCGGCACCGGGCTGAACCTCACCCGCGCCGCCCACGTCATCCACTACGACCGCTGGTGGAACCCGGCCGTCGAGGAACAGGCCACGGACCGTGCGTACCGCATCGGGCAGACACAGCCCGTCCAGGTTCACCGGCTGATCGCGGAAGGCACCGTCGAGGACCGGATCGGCGAGATGCTGGCGGCCAAGCAGGCCCTGGCCGACGCGGTCCTCGGCACCGGAGAGACCGCGCTGACCGAGCTCAGCGACCGCGACCTCGCCGATCTCGTCGCGCTCCGGAGGCCGTCATGAGCCCCCGCTCCCAGCCCTCGTCCCCGTCGTACGTCAGGGCCCGCCCCGGCCCCGACGACCTGCGGCGCACCTTCGAGGCCGTTCCGCCCCGCACGTCCCACGGCGACGAACCGTTCGCGGACACCTGGTGGGGGCGGTCCTGGGTGGCGGCGCTGGAGTCCCTGTCGATGGACGAGGGCCGGCTCGCCCGCGGCCGTACCTACGCCGACAGCGGCCATGTCGCCGCGATCACCGTCACCCCCGGCCGCGTCGTCGCCTACGTCCAGGGCAGCCGCCCCCGTCCGTACCGCGCCGAGCTGCGGCTGCGCCCCCTCACCGACACCGGCTGGGACACCTTCCTCGACGCCGTCGCCGCCCGGCCCGACCATCTCGCCGCGCTGCTCGCCAAGGAGATGCCGCACACCCTCGTCGACACGGCGGCCGAGGCGGGCACCGGACTGCTGCCCGCCGCGAACGACCTCGACCCGAGCTGCTCCTGCCCCGACCACGGCTGGCCCTGCAAGCATGTCGCCGCCCTCTGCTACCAGATGGCCCGCCTGCTGGACACCGACCCGTTCGTCCTCCTGCTGCTGCGCGGCCGCGGTGAGCGCGAACTCGTCGAGGAGCTGGGCCGGCGCAGCGCGGCGCACGGTGCCCGGGAACGCCCCACGGCCCCCACCACCCCCTCCGTACCGGCGCGCGAGGCCCTGGCCGGCCGCTTCCTCCCGCCGCTGCCCGCCCCGCTCCCGGTACCGTCGCAGCCCGGCCAGCCACCCTCGTACCCGCCGCTGCCCGGCGCCCGCGACCCGCTCTCGCTCGACCACCTCGCCACGGACGCGGCCGCCCGCGCGCACGCCCTCCTCACCACCGGCCAGGACCCCCTCTCCGGGATCACGCCCTGGCAGGACGCCGTCCGGCTGGCCGCTGCCCGACCCACCGCCGGACTCACCGCCACCACCCGCGCCCTCTACCGGGAACTGGCTTTCGCCACCGGCCGTACCACCACCGACCTGGCCCGCGCCGTCGCAGCTTGGCGCCAGGGCGGCGCCGAGGGCCTGGAGGTCCTGGAAATACCCTGGGACCCCCCGGCCGGCCCCTTCGACCGGGCCCGCCCCGCCCTCGCGGCCGCCGACTTCCCCCGCTTCCAGCCCTGGCGCAACCACCTCACGCACCCCGCCGGAACAATTCAGCTCCGCTTCGGCCACGACGGCCGCTGGTACGGCTATGAATCGGACCCGGGCAAGGACGACTGGTGGCCCCGTTCCATGCCGGACGTGGACCCGGTGGGCACTCTCACGGCGCTGCTCGGCCGCTGACCACCGGCGCCCCCTGGCCCCGGCAGCCGGCGTTCAGGTGGGCGGCGGCCCGTGGGGCCGGCTCGGGTCTCGTCAGAAGTCGGCGGTCGTGCGCTCTTCCAGCCGGGCCACCGAGTCCTGGGCGTAGGCGTTCTCGTACGCGTTGCGGATCCGTTCGATCTGCTGGTCGCGAAGGCGTGCCTCGGTCGCCGGGTAGAGCAGGATCAGTTCGTAACTGCGCTCCCGCTCGATCACCCCGTGGGAGTCCCGCCACTGACCGCGGCCGTCCTGGATGGTCAGGCCCCTGGGGAAGCGCGGGGTGACCTCCTCGTCGACGAAGGCCAGGAACTGCTGATCGGTCACATCGGGTCCGCCGTCCGGGCGTTCCGTACCGAAGAAGAGCCTGGTCTCGATGTAGGCCTTGCCGCGGGCGGCGACACCCGATGGAGCGGACTGCGAGGCGGCGGGCGATCCGTTGCCCAGTGTGGCGTAGGCGACGGGTGTGCCCACGGTCAGTACGGCGAGGGCAGTGGCCGCCGCGGTCAGCGCGGTGTGTTGCTTCAAGCCGCGTCGGCTGTCACCGGCGTCGGTGCTGTCGTTGCTGTGGTGACCGGTCGAGTGGGGGAGGAGCGGCAACGGAGGGGCCTTTCGGAGGGGCGGGCGCGGACTGCGCGCGGCTCACTGTGGCAAGCGGCCCCCACCGGAGAGCGGCAGGACATGGGCATCGGGTGGAAACCACCCGTACCGGTGAAGGCAGCTGCGCGGGAGGCGGAGTACGGCCGCAAAAACCCTTCGTACGGGGCGGATTGCCGGTGCTAACTTCCTCGATGTGGCGAAACTCAATCAGATCATCGCAGTGGAGAAAGGCGTCAAGTCCAAGGCTCACCAGGACCTGACGGCGGCGCATCACGGCCTCCAGAAGGCCGGGCTGCTGGCCGGGATCTCCCGGACCTATCAGCCGAAGGACGAGGAGGGTGAGCAGCTTCCGCCGGAGTCGACACTGGTGCAGATCAAGGCCGAGGACGTGCTGCGGGACACCGCGGCGACGCTGACCCGGCTCTTCGATGTGACCGCCACGAAGGACTGGGCGAACTGTGCGGCCCGCGCCGACGTGAAGGTCGACGGCCGGGTGCTCGTCGCCGATGTGCCGGTGTCGTATCTGCTCTTCCTCGAGAAGCAGCTGACGGACATCAACACGTTTGTGCGCAAGCTGCCGGTGCTCGACGCCGCCGAGGCGTGGACGCAGGACCCGTCGACGGACTCCTGGAAGACCGAGCCGGTCCGGACGCTCCGTACGAAGAAGGTGCCCCGCAACCATGTGAAGGCGGAGGCCACCGAGAAGCACCCGGCGCAGGTCGAGGTGTACTACGAGGACGTTCCGATCGGTTACTGGACGACCGTGAAGTTCTCCGGGGCTCTTCCTGCGCGGCGCATCAATGAACTCCTGGACCGGGTGGAGAAGCTCCAGCAGGCCGTGAAGTTCGCCCGCGAGGAGGCCAACGGCGTGGAGGTCACCGACCAGCGGGTGGGTGACGCGGTATTCGGTTACCTCTTCGGGTAGCCGACCATGGATTCCCCGGCCACATTGTCACGGCCGGGGTGCGCGAGGAGCGCAAGCTGAAACTGAAGCTTGTCGTGACGACGCGGTTCCAGTGGAGGTTCGAGTCCTCCCCCCGGCATTCGGGCCGCACCGATTCGGTCGGTGCGACCACACGGGCCGGGGTGGCCCAAATGGCAGAGGCAGACCGCGATCAATCTCAGACTCTTGCTCCAGACTCAGCATTCGCCGCCGATCGCCGGATCAAACGGGCTCGGGCCCATGCGCGTCGAGATGTTGGTTCGACTCCAACCCGCGGAGCTTCGATCTGCGGTCGTCTAAAGGAAGGACGCGGCGACATTACGACTGACCCGGGCTCTTAAAAGTGCC